>NZ_LT960490.1:0-356682 GCF_900232875.1 Parabacteroides provencensis
TACAAAATGGCTGCAGCTACTCCGGTAATGGTTTTGTAGGGGTACGGAGCCTCCGCCGGTGCGTCGGTAATACTTTTGTAGGTATACGGAGGTTTTCCGTGCGGTACGGACACACGTTTTCGGCAGGTTGCAAGGGTAGCCTGCTATGTTTTGATTGTTTTTTACGTGAAAAAGGGGGGTGGAGGAAAGGTTACGTTTTTTTTGCAAAATTTCCTTCTTCATGAAGAAGGTCTGCGGAACATACATGTTCCGCAGATATATGTCTTATACAAGGAATGTATTTCATCTTGTTTATGAAATGTTGCGGGGGCAAAGATAGGGATTTCTTGCGCGGTAAGGAAAAATATCTGCGTAAATCTGTGCTTGTTTGCGTATCCTGAATATGTGTCCCACTACAGCTTGCTATTCTATTAGCTGCCCGTCTTTATCGAAAGATAATGTAACGTCGTTATTGTCGTGTGACAGCTTGAAGGTATAGACAGGACCTTTGTCTGTCTCCTCTTTTTGGATAGATTCTATTTTGTAGTTGCCGTATGGCGAATAAACGAGGTTATCCATGATAACCGAGGGGACGTCGTCGGCATGGATTGCCTGTACCGTGCCGGGTTTGGCTTGTTTGTTTCCGCATGCTGTAAACAGAAACGAAGCGCATAAGAGCAGTGATGCCACTGATAGTTTTATCTTCATATATTCTTTTCTTTAGTCGTTTTATTTAGTAACAAATCAGGCGGGTGAAAGTTTTTTGCCACTATCGTAATAAAAAACTTCAGTCTTGTGTTATGTTTTCTTTCCTTTGTCGTCTTAATATCAGAAATGGAACTAGAGACATTCAAAATAACCATATTGCCACTCCGCGGGAAAATGTTTAACCTCTCGAGGAAAATAGTTGAGAACTCCGACGATGCCGAAGATATCGTGCAAGAGGCTTTTCTCAAATTGTGGAATATGCGTGGCCGGCTGGATGAATACGATAATGTGGAAGCCCTGGTTATGATGATTGTCCGTAATCTTACTCTTGACAGGCTAAGAACACGTAGACCCCAGGGGGATGAACCGGATAATCTGTTACTTGACTCCGGGACGATGAATCCCGCAGAACAGCTGGAGCAACAGGATGCAGTGGCCTGCATCAGACACTTGATAGCCGGATTGCCTACGTTGCAGCAAACTATCATACGGATGAAAGACGTGGAAGGTTACGAGATTGCTGAAATAGCCGGGATAACCGGAGCGCAGCCCGAAGCGATCCGCGTGAATCTTTCGAGGGCACGGAAAAAGATACGAGAACAATACTTAATGTTGAATGGTCAACGATAAAGATATGGATATAGACGGATTATTGGATAAATATTTTGAAGGTGCAACATCTGCTGCCGAAGAAGCCCGGTTGCGTGCCTTCTTCGCTTCGGACGATGTACCCGAAAGGCTGGCTGTTTACAAACCTATCTTTGCCTACTTTGGCGAAGAGATTGCAAAACATTCTGCGCCGTCAGCGGAACAACATAGGGTTGTTGTGGCAAAAAGACCGTTGAGCCGCAGGGTTGTGTTCTATGCTGTATCGGGTATTGCGGCTTGTATCCTGCTGGTACTGGGCATCGGGCGTTTGTTGAATCCGCTGGATCCCCGCTTTTGTGCAGACAACTATGTGGTGATAAATGGCCGTTGTTATACCGACATCCACAAAGTGCGTGCTTTTGCTATTGAGGCGCTTCAGGAAGTGGCAACCCCGGCCGAGATGTATTTCCCGGATGATGACGGCGATAATTTTCCCCGTGAGATAGTAAATAATCAATTACAGGAACTGGGCTCTCTGTTCAGTGATGACGAATAAAACAATACTGCCTTATGAAACAGTTTAAATATCTGATCACATTGCTTTTCGTTGCAATGCTTTGTAGTCTTCAACCGGCCAATATCCGGGCTGCCGAGATGCAGAAAGATTTAAAGATACAGGAAGTCTTCTCCCGCTACGGTATGAAAAGGAATGTCACTATGGTGGAGCTTTCAAACGAGATGCTCGAAACCTATGGCCTTACCCGTTATAAGAGTATCACTATCAAACAGGATGACGAAGCCCTCAGATTTGTTCGCCGTTGTCTTGAGGCCGATCAGAAAGGTGCCCGAAAGATCAAGGAGGTAACCGATGACGGCGGTGTGGTTTCCGCTTACTATCAGCTACCCGGCAACAAAGAAGACATGAATCGTTTTGTACTTTTCAAAGTCAACAAGAAAGGAGTCATTACTCTGGTTTATATAGAAGGGGAACTGGACAGCGATGACCTGATTACTCTTCTATTCACCAAAAAAGATTTATAAACGAATAAAACATATACATGATGAAAAGCGTACTAATCTTATTGGCTGCCTGTTTGTCTGCCCCGGCTTTTGCAAACACAGGATTACAGCCTTCGGCTACCGACACGATTATTATAGTAGAGAACAAGCAAATTGAAGTGAAAGACAATGGCGACCGTCTGAAGGTGAGAGTCTATGAATTGACCGAAGAAGGCGATTCGCTTGATCGGGAAATGGTGTTTGAAGGCCATTACCGCGACGGACAAAGCTATGAACGCCGCAAGCATATCAAGTCTCTGAACATTCCGGTGCCTACGTGGGATAAGAACTTCTCTGCACACTGGGCAGGCTTTGGCATGGGCTTCTGCAATTTTGCCGACGGCAACTTACATGTGAATGACGCCAATGGAGTGTCGCTACGAAGCGGTAAGTCACTCGAATATAACCTGAACTTCCTGGAGTGGAGCTTCCCATTCTCTCGCTACAATTGGGCGGTGGTGACCGGTGCCGGGATGCGTTGGAACCGTTATCGTCTGGATTCGAACGAATACTTTAAGGAAGTCGATGGAGTAACCTCCCTTGTTCCGGCTCCTGACGGAATTGTCTACAGCGCAAGTAAATTAAACACTACCAGCATTACCATCCCACTTTTGCTCGAATGGCAGAAACGGCAAAGGAATAAAACGCTTTACTTCTTCTCTGCCGGTGTGGTGGGAGTATTTAAAACGATGTCTTCCTCCAAGGTGGTTTACAAAGATGCACATGGCGATAAGCATAAGGAGAAGATGGATGGCGGCATGAACCTGCGTCCGGTATCGATGGATATCTTGCTGCAAGCCGGTTTCGACTGGATAGGCCTTTATATGAAATATTCGCCGGTCGGTATCTTTGAACGGCATAAAGGGCCGGAGCTTTATCCGGTCTCGATCGGCTTGCAACTGCATATTTAACCGATAGCGTCGAGCACTGTCACTTTGGCTTCCGGAAACTCTCGCGCCATATATTGGCGCAGATATTCCAGTGTATTCTGCTCGATCAACTCATCCGTGCGGGGGTAAAGGTTGTACACCAGCGTGTGCACCTTTACCCCATATTGTTTGCAGGTATACAGGCTGAGCAGGGTATGGTTGATACTTCCCAGTTTGCCGGAAGTGACAAGGATGAGCGGATAGTCCATCTCCCGGATGTAATCTATTGTAAGTGTGTTGCCACAGATGGGCACCATCAGTCCGCCGGCGCCTTCAAGCAAGATGTATTCATACTTCTCTTGCAGTATGCGGGTGGCGGCGGTTATAACGTCCGGGTCTATTTCTCTGTTGTCTTTTGCTGCTGCCATGTGCGGGGAACAGGGATAAGTAAAGATGTAAGGGCAGGTTAGCCCGGCTTTATCCTCCTCTGTAAAAGGGATGCCTTGCAGACGGCGGTGCATTTCTATGTCTTCCGATACGTCTACGTTTCCTGTCTGGATCATCTTTTGGGTGATGACCGATTTGCCTTCGGCTGCCATCTGGCGCGCCATGATTCCGGTTGCATAGGTTTTGCCTACGTTGGTGTCTATGCCTGATACGAATAATACGGTTCCTTTCATCATGTTTATCTTTTAAGTTTGTAGAAATTTGTTGGTATGATAACTCTGCAAAGTGTTTGGAGCTATGGCTCCAGAGTGTCGAGAGTTATGCTTGCAAAGTGTCGAGAGTTATGCTTGCAAAGTGTCGAGAGTTATGCTTGCAAAGTGTCGAGAGTTATAACTCCAAACACTTTGCAATGGTAGTTCTAGTTGTTTTCGATACATTAGGTATTATTTTATAGTCTTTTTGCCAGCAGATAGAGTGGGCGATAGGTCAGGGTTACCTGGTTATTGTCCGTTGAAAACTGCCGGTTGTAGCGGCGGACGAAGTCTTCCTGCATACCCCGCGTCCATTGTCCGTTGTGTGTTGCTGTTACTCCCGTGTATTTGAGATGGCGCAGTACTTCGAGAGGACTGCCAAAGGCAAGCCGTATCGCTTCTTCGCGGCAAACCTCTATATTATAGGACGCGGCAAGCCATTCTTCCCACTGTTTGCCGGAAGGATAGGATAGGCCTTTGCCTGCCGCCTCTTTTACTTCTTGCAGATTACCGGGCGAAAAGGTGCTGAACAGCAATACTCCGCCCTTTGTTTGCATCCCGGCCAGTTTCTTAATAAAATTCTGCGGATCGTGGAACCATTGAAAGGCGGAGGTGGATGCTATCAGATCGTAACCGGTGCCAAGCTCTGTGTTTTCGGCATCTCCAATTATGGATTGCGGAGAATGGTTGCAGTGTGTGGCGGCGATAGCCAGCGACTCTCCGCATAAATCATTCAGTACCCAGTCTGCGTTGGGCAGCATTCGTTGCAGGTGGCGGGTAAAGCCTCCTGTGCCGCATCCTATTTCGAGGCAACGTCCGAACGGTTGCAGATGGAGGGACAGTATCTTTGCTGCTTCGGCGCTGATTCGTTGTTGGGCTACCGCATGCCGGTCGTAGCTGTTCAGTGCGCGGGTGAAGCGTCGCCGGATGCATGCCGGTTCTATCGGTCGGTTATCTCTTTCCATTGTTTCCATACTTTAAAAGGATAATGCGGGGCGTCAATCTCGGTGAAAGGACATAGCCCCTGCCAGTAATTGCGTTGGTTGCCGGTAGGGAATATCATGTCGTGGGTAGAGACAAAGACTTTAGTCCAATCTATTCCGCCGGGGTGATTGTCTCTGCTTATGTTGTTATAGAGGTTAAGTAATTCTTCTTTTAACTCAGTTGCCGGACGTGCTGGGAAATGCTGGTATGTTGCCAGTAATTCGCGGCTGCCGCACATACGGCGGTTGAAACGGTTCATTCCTTCGTCATTCACATTCTCTAAAGTACCGCGGAAAATGGCGGTGGGAATACCGTATGTATCGTCTATAGGAAGCCCTGTGCCGTTGATAGCTGTGGCAGAGTGCAAAACTGTTTCCGGGCTTATTACATTTGCAGCTACCCAAACCCCCAGCGACCAGGCTACCAGATCGATTTGCCGGTAACGGTCTAATTCTCCGGTAAAAGACAGGTCGCGATAGTCGTAACAAATCCATACGTCCGTATCTTCTCCGGCTTCCAGATGGCCGAAGGCTTCGGGGGTGGCAGACCAGCCTGCAAAGCAAAGGAGAAGTTTGGTTGCTCCGTTATTTCTTGTTTTCTTTATTTCCATGGCTCCTGTTTGTTTAAGAGATGTTGTGGATTATAGAGGTTAGTTGGTCTATAGCTTGCGTTTCTATGGCAGCGGTGAGCGAGAAACGGATACGCGCCGTCCCCTTTGGTACTGTTGGCGGACGGACGGGCAGAGAATAAAAACCTTTGCGTTGCAATTCTTCTGCCTTTAGTATGCAATCGCTGTTCTCTCCAACTATGTATGGGATGATATGGCTGGCGCTGATTTCTCCTCCTGAACCTTTCAGCTTTTCACGTAGCAAGCTGCTTACCTTATGTAATTGCTTCCGTTCTGTAGCGAAGGATGGTAGCAGGTCGAAGATGTACTTCGTCCAGGCTATTTGTGCCGGCGGGAGGGCAGTGCTGAATATGAGCGGTCGCATGGTGTTTACCAGGTATTCGCGAATCACGTTGCTACATAGCAGGTAAGCGCCCATCGAGGCAAGTGCCTTGCCAAAGGTGCCTACCAGCAGGTCGATGTCCTGAATACAATTTTGTTCCTCGGCAAGTCCCAGTCCGGTAGTTCCGCGGACACCTATGGCATGGGCTTCGTCTACATAGAGGATGATGTTTGGAAATGCCTTTTTCAGTTCAACCAACCGGTTGAGGTCTGCCGTGTCGCCATCCATACTGAATATGCTTTCCGTTACGACTATAACCTGTTCGTATGCCGGTGATTCTTTTGCCAGTAGCCTTTCCAGATGTGCATAATCGTTATGCTTGTAACGTTGGAAAGGAGCACCGCTTAGTAAGATACCGTCTATAATGCTGGCGTGAACGAGCTTGTCTGCAACAATCAGCGTTTGCTTGTCTGCCAGGGCGGGTAAGATTCCGGTGTTAGCATGGTAGCCGCTGTTAAACAGCAGGCAGGCCTCGCGTCCGAAACGTTTTGCCATATCGGTTTCCATATCTGTGTAGATAGTGTAGTTGCCCGTTAGCAGTCGCGATGAAGTGGACGATAAAGGTAGCTTTGTCGCCTTTAGCTTGTCCAGGAAGTCATTGCGAAGGTCTGAACGTGATGCCAGTCCCAAGTAGTCGTTTGACGAGAGGTTCAACATACGTTGTCCCTCTTTCAGAATGTATTTTCCTTCGTGTTTTACTTCCGGCAGCCGGCGTAGGGAACCGCTTGCCTTCAAATCGTTGATTGATTTGTTGTAATCTTTCATATTGCGCTTTATTTCTGTTCTATATCTTTTGCTTGCTGAGCAAGCTGTTTCTATGTTACTTTTGGCTTGACCCAAAAGTAACCAAAAGGTCAAGGCTGCACCGTCCGGGCTACTCCGGCAAAAGACTTCGCTTAACCAGCGGAACTCGCTACGCTCAGACAGCCGCTGGTTTCTTCGCTGCGTCTTTTACCTGCGTTTAACGCCCGGCCGCTGATGCCGCTAAAAAGAAAGCGCAGCTTTCTTTTGGGATGGCCGATACGGCCTGCGCTTGTGCTTAAGCCTGCGCCTGTGCTACTTTTGAGCCTGCGCTTGGCTTGTGCCTGCTTTTTGCGCTTGACGAGCTTGTTTTCAATATGTCTTTTTCGGTTACCTCTCTCCGGTTACCTTTCTTCAGTTATCTTTCTTCGATATGGCTTTAGCCTAAGCTCAATTGCCGTCGGTTGAAACCGACGGACTAAAGGAATATCTATTTTCATTGGCTTTAGCCAAATTTCTTTCCGGAAATCTCCTTTTAACAATCCTTCTCAATTGGGCTAAAGCCCTTGAAAGAGGAGAATCTACTGCCTCCGTCGGTTTCAACCGACGGCAATTGAGCTTAGGCTAAAGCCATCTTCAATCAATACCCGACGGAAGCATTAAAACCAATAGAGTAACCTTTTAAGCTATCAACAACAGTAACTTTCAAAGCTATCGATATCGGCCATCCTTAGAGGGAGCGTTGCTCCCTTGCTTCCGGCCTCTGTCGGTGAGCGTAGCGCAGTGCCTTGAATGAGCGCCCGAAGCGTCCGCTGTTTGAGCGAAGCGAGTTCGGACGGTTCAGCGAATGAAAGGCACGAAGCAGCAAACCGACAGTAGCCTTGACCTTTTGGTTACTTTTGGGTCAAGCCAAAAGTGACATAACAATTCTGAAAGGTTACTTCAGGGACTTAATAACCCCAGAAGTAAGCCGTCTCAACTCTTCGGGACGGATGATAAAGGGAGGCATCAGGTAAACCAATTTTCCAAAAGGACGTACCCAGATACCTTCGTCTACAAAACGTTTTTGAAGGACAGCCATGTTTACAGGGTCTTTCATTTCGATTACACCAATAGCACCTAATACACGCACTTCACGCACAGTGTCCAGACCGGTAGCCGGGGCAAGCTCGCGACATAGTTGTGCTTCTATGGCATCTACTTTTTCTTTCCATCCGCTTTCCAACAGAAGACGCACGGAAGCGCAGGCTATAGCGCATGCCAGCGGATTACCCATAAAGGTAGGACCATGCATGAAGCAGCCTGCTTCACCGCTACAGATCGTATCAGCTATGGATTGGGTGGTTATAGTAGCAGAAAGTGTCAGATAGCCACCTGTCAATGCCTTGCCAATACACATAATGTCAGGCTCCACGCCGGCATGTTCCCAGGCAAAAAGCTTTCCGGTACGGCCAAAGCCAGTGGCTATCTCGTCGAAGATCAGCAATACATTATATTGATTACACAATTCGCGGGCACGGACAAGGAAAGCAGGCGAATAGAAGTACATGCCTCCGGCGCCTTGCACGATGGGTTCGAGGATAAGGGCGGCTATTTCTCCGGCGTGCTTTTCGAGCAGGTCTTTCAGTGGAGACATGGCTTCTTCGTTCCATTCATCCTCGTATTTAACCGGAGGTTGTGGCAAAAAGTATTGTATGGGCAGACTGCCTGAGAAGATACCGTGCATACCGGTGACGGGATCGCATACGGACATGGCATGCCATGTGTCGCCGTGGTAGCCGCTACGAATGGTGGCAAACTTACTCTTTGCCACTTTGTTTTGTGACTGCCAGTACTGTATAGCCATCTTCATGGCTACTTCTACGGCTACCGATCCGCTGTCGGCAAAGAATATTTTATCCATTGAAGGCGGTAACAAAGGGAGCAGTAGCGAGGCCAGTTCAACGGCAGGCTCGTGGGTGAAGCCGCCAAACATGATGTGGCTCATCTTCTTTAATTGCTTTTCGGCGGCGGCGTTCAGTACGGGATGGTTGTAGCCATGCACAGCTGCCCACCACGAAGACATGCCATCAATAAGCTGCCTCCCGTCGGCTAGCGTAATAGTTACCCCTTCGGCTCCGGCTACCGGATAAACGGGCAGCGGATCGATTGTAGATGTGTAAGGGTGCCAGATATGATCGCGGTCGTATTGTAGTAGTTCTTGTGTTGTCATTGTGCCCAGTCTGTGTTTTCGGTGAGTGAATAGCCTTCGGAAGTGAATAGTACTTTATCTGCTTCTACTTTACTGCCGATGGTAGTTAACAGGTCGCCAATGATGGCGGAGTTGATGCCTATGCGAAGGGCTTTGCGTTGAGTGGCTTCGCTCAGTAATGCACGTCCGCCGGAGAAACGCAGGTAGGCATTCGGATTGATGAAACGAAAAAGGGCAATGGTTGTGAGGAACTCGTCTTCACTGAGCCGTGGTGTTTCGCCTAATGGTGTGCCGGGAATGGGTTGAAGCATGTTGAGAGGGATGGAAAGGATACCTTCCTGTTGGAGGAAGAGCGCCATCTCGATACGCTGCTCCATTGTTTCTCCCATACCGATAATGCCGCCGGAGCAGATGCGGAAGCCTATCTGGCGTGCAGCCCGTATGGTCTCCATCTTTTGTTCTGTAGTATGGGTGGTACAGAGCTTGCGAAAGTAGGAGGGAGCCGTTTCGATGTTGCAGTGGTAGTTCTCTACACCGCTGTCGTACAGCTTTTGTAGTTGATTATGGGTGAGTAGTCCCATGGAAGCGCAACATTTGATGTCGCTCTGTTGCTTAATCTGGCGGATGGTATCGGTAATCGTTTCCATCTCTTTGTCACTTACACGCTTTCCGCTGGTTACGAGGGCAAAGCGTCCGATACCTTGTTGGCGGTTATGGACAGCGTGGCGGACGCATTCTTCTGCCGGCAGCAAGGGGTAGAGTGTCACCTCTGTTTTATAGTGTCCCGACTGAGCGCACCATTTGCAGTCTTCGCTACAGTTGCCGCTTTTGGCGTTAACGATGGAACAGGTGTCGAACTTATTGCCCATAAAGTGGCGGGTGATCTGACGGGCGGCTTCGTATAACGCCTCTTTGTCGGGAGAGGACGCTAGGAAGAGTGCTTCCTTTTCATTGAGCAGATGACCGTCCAGTACGTGTTGTTTCAGTGATTCGATTGTCATATGTTTGTTGGATTATAGGTATAAAAAAACGGAAGGTAACCGGCGTTGTGCCGGCTGCCTTCCGTTATATTGGAATAGTGAATATTGTTTTGTTTATTGCATACTGTTAGCGCAGCATTGGCTAATAGTATTTCTGTTGACAGCAAGCAGTTTACAATAGCTTGCGGAAGACCTGTAATTTCCTCGGCAACCCATTCGTTTTGGATGCTGATGCTGTCGTCTTTTCCCTGGCAACTATTTTCAAAAAGGTCGGCAACGGAATGCTGGGATGTATTCTTTGCCAGAAACCGGTCTGATACGCTTGCCGACAACTGTCCGATTGTAACTGCCCGCCCCAGACTAAAGAATACGGCATATCCTTTACGGCTCCATCGTCTGAAACGGAAAGTGCCGTTGGTTGGCAGTTGATTGCTGACAGTTGACAGGTTCATTCTCTTTTTTATTTAGCTACTTTTTCCAGTTTCTTCATGATAGAGAACATAAAGAGTGCGGACAGTAAGCACAGAACGATAAGTACGCTCCATACCATCCATAATTCCATACCTCCCCACAGGTAACCGATGATGGCAACCATGTAGTTGCCAATGGCGGTTGCCACGAACCAACCGCCCATCATGGCACCTTTATATTTAGGAGGTGCTACTTTGGACACGAAGGAGATACCCATCGGCGAGAGCAATAACTCTGCAAATGTCAGTACCAGGTAGGTCGAGATTAACCAGTTGGGAGAAACCAATACCTGTAATTTGCTATCTGCAGCTAAAGCATCCGGCGTAGGTAAGCCCATAGAACCGATTGCCAGGATTAAGAAACCGCAAGCGGCAATCAACATACCTGTTCCGATCTTACGGGGTGCGGAGGGCTCTTTCTTCTTGTTGGCCAGATAGCCGAATATCGCAAGCGATACGGGGGTTAAAGCGACAACAAAGAAAGGGTTAAATTGTTGGAACTGCTGAGGCAGAATTGTCATTGTTTCCGGCATCGACATGTAGTTGATACCTAAAGCTACCAATGCAACTACCGTTACGATGATAGAGATCAGTTTCTTTTGTGATTGGAATATAGAGAACGCACCGTAAATGGCTACTACCAGGAAGGTAAGGTTCAGCACGTCGAATCCTAAACGATCCAGACCGGTAGCCTGATTGGCCGTATAGTCGCGTGCGAAGAATGTCATTGTCAAACCGTTCTGATGGAATGCCATCCAGAAGAATAATACAACGGCAAATACCAGCAACAGAGCAACGATACGTTGTTTTGTCTCGGCAGGTGATAATTCTTCCTGATGTGTATTGGTCGTTGTAGCAGCCTGAGCCTGTTTTGTATTTACATCTGCATGTTTGAATGTAGAGCGGAAAGCCATGTAAATAGCCATAGAGATAATCAACGAAACGCAGGCAACACCGAAACCGTAGTTATAGGCTTCCGACAGACGTTCGATATAAGCGTTACAGAAAGAAGCCATATCTCCTGTATAATGTTGTGCTGCTTGAAGCCCGGCAAGTACTTCTTTGTTTTCTGCAGAAATGGTTCCGTTTAAAAACTGGTGAGCCAGCGAAGGTATCTGAGATTCGTAGAAGAAGTTGTATTTGGCAAGCATCCAGTCTGTCATCTTGGTTGCTGCAGTCGGGGCATACATTGCACCTATGTTGATAGCCATGTAAAAAATACTGAAAGCCTGGTCTCGTTTGCTCTTGTATTCAGGGGCATCGTAAAGGTTTCCTACCATCACCTGAAGGTTCCCTTTGAAAAGACCTGTTCCGCAAGCAATCAGTGCCAATGAGCCAAACATCAATGCTTTTCCTGTTTCTGCTCCGGTTGGAATAGCGAGCAGCATATAACCTACAAACATGATGATAATACCGCTGGTAACCATCTTCCCGTAGCCGAATTTGTCGGCCAGCATACCACCTATAAGCGGGGTAAAGTAAACGAAAGCCAGAAAGCTGGCGAAAATGGTAGAGGTTTCGGCTGCCGAATAGCCAAATTTGGCTTGCAAAAAGAGCGTGAAAATTGCAAGCATAGTGTAATAGCCAAAGCGTTCGCCAGTATTGGCTAAGGCCAGGGCAAATAGTCCTTTAGGTTGTCCTTGTAACATGTGTTTTAGATACTATTAGGTTTATAAATTATTGAATAATCTGTTTAATGGCACCGGTTTCGGGATAGAAATAAATTTTGACCGGTGCTTTTTTATCTTCAAACATCACAGGCGCCAGGCCTTCGCGGCTACCGAATTGTGTGATTTGTACTTCTCCTTTGAATAGGGGCTTTTTATTCATAAAGATTTCGACGTTGGCTTTTCCCGGTACATTGTAAACGATACCTTTAAGGGATTTATCTTTCTTTTCTGCTTCTTTAGCGTCCAGGAGCGGTGCGCGTTCGGTTGCTTTCAGGTTCATGTAGACTGGTGTACCTCCCAAATCATCGGCATCTATGATTCCTAATTGATCGGAGAAGCGGAAAAGGACTTCTTTGTCCAGGTCGTCGTTAGGTATTATACTTACTTCATAATGATCTGTTTCTTTTGTCAAGATTCCTGTAAACAGGTTGGAAAGGGCTTTTTCTTGTTCTTCCAGTTGCTGGATAACCAGTTTCATAGCTTCACCGTCGGGTGGAAGGTTATCTGCTTCCCCGGTAAGGATATTCATACGGCTTTCGCGTATACGGTAGATTTGTTTGGCTGCAACTTCCGCTTGTTTAGCTGTAGAACCAGCCATAAGCAGTTCTTCCGAATATACAGACGCATCTGCTACTTTCTGGGATGCGGTTTTCTTATTTTTTATTACGTCCAGTTCCGATTCGGTCGGCGTATATTCGGCATTGATAGAACAGAGCAAGCCGTCTTCTGTCAGGTAAGCGTAAGGAGCGACGGTGTTTTGCTTAAACTCAACAATGTAGGTGTTGTCGGCATCGGGTAAACCTTTGTTGATAAGGCTTATTTTGCCTAGCTCATAATATACTTTGTCTTCGGTTACAGCGTCCTTTACGCCCAGATACTTTTCTGCATATTTGTAATAAGGTCCGGCCTTGCAGGTTACTTTGGTTACTTCTGCATCTACAACCAATGAGGTTTTAGGTAATGAATAAGTGATACCGAAATTATTGGCTTTGACGGCGTTTTTCTTTATCACTTTTGTTTGTGCCATTCCTGGCACGGTAAGCAGTAAACTTGCTATAATGATAAGATTCTTCATATTCCAAATCTATTTAAGTCTGTGAATGATTGCACAAAACTAGGAAATATTTTCGGTGTTGACAAGCGCAAACAGAGTTCTTACTTATTATAATGGCGCTTTTTTACAAATCATCATGATCATTTGACTTCATTCCGAGATCGTTTTAGAACAGTCTGGATTCTTCTCCCAACTCATAGTTATGGTTGTTTAAATTCATAGTTATGATTCAGGAAAGTTATAACTATGAGTTGAGAGAGAAAGAAGGAGAGATAATTGAATAAATTTTGGACAGATTTTTTTGTTTTATTATATTATTTATGTATCATTATGTGTAAAATCATGTTTTAAGTTTAATTACATTGTAAAATGTATTTATGGTGTGTATTATGAGTGTGGAAAAAATTCTGATAAGTGTTATTGTTATAACTGTTCTTTGCGGTTGCAAAAGGAAGATGGTAAATGAAAGTGCTCAGGAGATTATATCTGTAAATCCTTATGAAGCAGAGAAAAGTGTTAATTTATCCGAGTTTGTGGATTCAGTGAAATGTATACGATTACAAACGGATTCTGACGATTTTATGGGGAGAATCAGGGAGATCGTTATTCGGGAACAATATATTTATGCGATTGATATTACTCAACAGATGATCTTCCTTTTTGATAAAACGGGCAAATTTGTAACGAAGCTAAATAAACGAGGAGAAGGACCTGGTGAATATCGATTTATGGGGCCTGTGTTTATCGATGAAAATGAAGAATATATAGAATTGATTGATTATGGAGGAAAAGAAGATATGAAATTAAAATATTCAAATATATCATTTGATTTATTAGAATCGCATCCTTTCCCTCATGTCAGATGTAATTCGTGTAAAGAAAAAGATGGAATTTATTATTTTTCTCCACAACATCTTGATGATGTAATAAATGGAAAAAAGGTAAATGCAAATTTAGTAATTCTTGACCGTGAGAGGAACAAGAAGGTGTTTTTTGATAAGGCAATAGAAACTAATGGCTCTTCATTTTGTGCGAACATAGAAAGCTTTGCTAGGAATGATAAAGATGAACTGTTTGTTTCATTTATGTATGATAATACATTTTATAAATTGGATACGACGGAAGTGTCTCCTGCTATTACAGTAGATTTTGGCAAATATGGCATGGATAATTCAGTAGGGTTGGAGCCATTGGGAAAACAGATTGAATATATTAGACAGTTGGACGGATTGGCATCTTTTCCGGTTCTTAATATAAACAATTCGGATATTATGTCTTTTTCTTATTATTTTAAAGAAACTGGAGACGCAAGAATGTATCGGGAGCAAGATTATAGGATGTATATAAGATTAAAGGAAGATAATAAAGTCTATCACGTGAAGCAAATAAAAAATGATATAACTGATTTTCCTGAAAATGTATATATTAGTTCTTATTTTTTTGATTGTGCCCATGAGGTTTGGTATGATGATTATTTGGTTGATATTGTGATACCTAGTTCTTATTTTTATAATAGAAATGCGGATGAAATATATATTGATGGTTTAGGTGAAATTACTTCAGAGGACAATCCTGTCATTGTGATGATGAAATTGAAAAAATAAGAGACTATGATCAATTTGGGTGTAGATGTAGGTAATTTTTATGTAAAGCTAGCATTAACAGTATGCAAAATGGAGTTGTTGCCTGTTAATACTAGCTTTGTATTGAATTTGTATTGTTATCTCAATTGCTTAAAGGCTTTTCCTAACATGTCGGTAATGTCTCCGGCAATCATGCTTTCTTCCGAACGGTAGGCTGTTGCCAGATCTCCGGCCGTTCCGTGCAAGAATACGCCTGTTACGGCGGCTGTTTCCGGTTCAAAGCCTTGAGCTAATAAACCTAAGATAATTCCGGTTAAGACATCTCCGCTGCCGGCAGTTGCCATACCTGGATTTCCACTATTGTTGAAATATATGTTTCCTTCCGGGGTACATGTCGCCGTATATGCTCCTTTCAGAACAATGCAGAGTTTGTGATCGATAGCGAATGTTTTTGCTTTTAGCAGACGCTCGTATGAACAACAGCTTTCTCCTGCCATGCGGTCGAACTCTTTAGGGTGAGGTGTCAGAATGCTGCGGGCAGGGATACGTTCCAGTAAGTCTTTGTTGGAAGCTAACAGGTTCAGTGCGTCCGCATCCAAGACCATTGGTTTTTCAGTAGATTGTAATAAACGCTCCATTGCAGCTCCTGATTCCATGTGCTGTCCTAATCCCGGGCCGATGCCGATAGCCGTGTATGTTGATATTTCCGGTATTGTTGTGAAACGGTCTGTATTCGGATCAAAACTTAGCATTGCTTCCGGAAATGCTGTTTGGAATATGGTTTCGCCCCGTTGGGGTATGTGTACGGTTAGTAGTCCTACTCCACTACGCAAGCAAGCTCTGGCTGCTAAAAGAGCAGCGCCCATTTTTCCTTTGCTTCCGGCTATTAATAAGGCGTGTCCGAACGTTCCTTTATGAGAAAATCGTTCGCGGGGAGTAAATACCTGGGCTACATCGTCTTCGGTAACCAATACAAATGGAGTCTGGGTTTCTTCTATGATGTCAGGATGAAGGCCGATGTCCAAAACCTTCCATTTCCCAACATATACGGCATTTTCGGGTAAAAAGAACGCTAGTTTCGGAAAGCCGAATGTAAAGGTGTAATCCGCCTTTATGATGGCTTTGGGTTCATTTTTCCGGTTGTCTTCTCCGAATAGTCCGGAAGGTATGTCTATAGAAACGACTGTTGCTTCGCAGTGGTTGATATAGTCTACCATTCCTGCAAACCCTCCGGTGAGCGGACGGTTCAGTCCCGAACCGAATAGCCCGTCAATAACTATATCGTGTTCTTCCAGCGTAGGGGGATCAAAATCGGCAATTACTTCTGTAAAGTCTGCATCTTCCATATCCCGGAGGCGTTGTTTGTTCATTTCGCAATCCTGCGATAAAATGCCTGTAGGGTTGAATAAATAAGTTTCAACCTTGTATGATTCATCAGTCAACAAACGGGCTATGGCTAATGCGTCGGCACCATTATTGCCTTGCCCAGCAAATATGACAATACGTGTTTGTTTGGAAAACCGGCGGCAAAATTCATGAAGAAATACTGTAGCTGCACGTTCTACCAGATCGATGGAACTGATGGGCTCATTCAGGATTGTATATTGATCGAGCTCCTTTACTTTGTCGGTTGCAAAAATCTTAATCATAATTATGTAATCTCAAGTGATTATTCTGTTTACAAAAGTATAATAAACTTTGCTATGTTGCTACTCTTTTTTGTGCATCCCCGAAAAAGTTATAACTTTGCCGTCTCGTAATTTAATCGGTATATGGACAGAATCCGCCTAAAAGACAAAGAATTTGAACTCTTTATTTCTGAAAATGAAATAAAAGATGCTATCCGCCGGATGGCAGAACGTATAGAAGCTGATATAAAAGATACAGACCCTCTGTTTGTTGGTATTTTGAATGGGGCTTTCATGTTTGTTTCGGAACTGATGAGTTATTTAAACGGTCCGTATGAATTGACTTTTGCCCGTTATTCTTCCTATCGCGGAACCTCTACAACAGGAACGATAAATGAAATTATGCCGATACGTGTGGATGTGAAAAATCGCCCTCTGATTCTTTTGGAAGACATTATCGATACGGGTTATACGATGCAGCATGTGATGAATAAACTTCGCGAACAAGGCGCCTCGAGTGTGAAACTGGCTACCATGCTGTTTAAACCGGATGCTTTGAAATGTGACCTGAAACCGGATTATATAGGATTGGAGATCCCGAATGATTTTATTGTAGGTCACGGTCTGGATTATGATGAAGCCGGGCGGTCATATAGAGACATCTATAAACTGGCTGTCGATAAGTAGGGTGATAAGTGGATTAATAGAAAAAGAGAGAGTAATAATAATATTGTAGAAAATGTTGGCATTGCAGGGGAGGAAGAGGCTGGTAATTGCCGCAGTCAACTGTAAACTGTCGATTTAAAACAAAGTTTTTTATGTTGAACATTGTCATTTTTGGTGCTCCCGGTTCAGGAAAGGGGACACAGAGCGAGTTGATTATTAAAGAATATGGTTTGGATCATATTTCTACCGGTGATGTGTTACGTTCGGAAATGAAGAATGAAACAGAACTGGGCAAGGTTGCCAAAGGTTATATCGAAAAAGGACAGTTGGTTCCTGATGAGCTGATTGTTGATATGCTGGCAAAAGTCCTTGATAGCAAGAAGGCTTCAAAAGGTGTTATTTTTGATGGTTTTCCCCGTACGATTCCACAGGCAAAAGCATTGAAAGAAATGTTGAACAAACGTGGAACAGATGTCTCTGTTATGTTGAACCTGCAAGTTGACGAACCGGAATTGATTAACCGTTTGCTGGAACGTGGAAAAGTTTCGGGTCGTTCGGATGATAATTTAGAAACAATTAAGTCCAGATTGGACGTTTATCATAAACAAACGGCACCTTTAGCTGATTATTATATCGGAGAAGGTAAGCATGTTGCTATCCACGGTATGGGTACGATCGAAGAAATATTCGGACGTATCAAAGATGCTGTAAAGAACATATAATAAATAAAAATATTATGGCTGAATCAAACTTTGTAGATTATGTAAAGATCTATTGCCGCTCGGGAAAGGGTGGAAGAGGATCTTCCCACTTTCGTCGCGAGAAATATATTCCGAAAGGAGGTCCCGACGGAGGCGACGGAGGGCGAGGAGGTCATGTGTATCTTCGTGGAAACCGGAATTACTGGACGCTGCTGCACTTGAAGTTTGAACGTCATATAATGGCGACAAACGGTGAAGGTGGGAGTGCAAAACGCAGTTATGGCAAGGATGGCGAAGATCGTACCATCGAAGTCCCTTGTGGAACTGTTGTTTATGATGCCGATACCGGAGAGTTTATCTGCGATGTGACAGAAGACGGTCAGGAGGTTATGCTGCTGAAAGGCGGACGTGGCGGATTAGGTAATTGCCATTTCAAGACTTCTACCAATCAGGCTCCCCGTTATGCGCAACCAGGTGAACCGGCTCAGGAGAGAAAAATAATTCTTCAGTTAAAACTGTTGGCTGATGTTGGTTTGGTTGGGTTCCCGAACGCAGGTAAATCAACTTTGCTTTCTGTCGTTTCGGCAGCAAAACCCAAAATTGCAAACTATCCTTTTACAACACTGGAACCTAATTTGGGTATTGTAAGTTATCGTGATAACCGTTCGTTTGTAATGGCAGATATTCCCGGTATTATAGAAGGTGCCAGTGAAGGCAAAGGCTTGGGGTTGCGTTTCCTTCGTCATATAGAACGTAATTCATTACTTCTGTTTATGGTTCCTGCGGATGCTGACGATATAAAGAAAGAGTATGAAATACTTCATAACGAACTGGTAAAATACAATCCTGAACTATTGGATAAACGCCGCGTGCTGGCTATTACTAAAAGTGATATGCTGGACGATGAGCTGATAGAGGCACTTTCTGCCGATTTACCGGAAGGTATTCCCCATGTGTTCATTTCTTCTGTTACGGGAATGGGTATTACAGAATTGAAAGATATATTGTGGAAAGAGTTGAACAAAGAAAACTTCCATGATGTAGAACGTATAGTTCATAAGAATATTGATGTAAATGCAATACTTCTGGATGATGACGACGATGATTATGTTTTTCCCGAAGATGACGACGATCCCGAGGAAGATTATGAGGACTATGATTGGGACAAAGATGAAGATACTGAAAAATGATACATTGAAAGTGTTGCAGTTTTCCGGATTAAGCGGGTTCTGCAACACTTTTCATTTTGTTACGACCCGGCACGGAGGCGTGAGTAAGGGTAATTATGCAACGATGAATCCGGGAATGTACTCTGGTGATGATTTGGGTTCCGTTCGGATGAATTTGGAATCTCTCTCGAAAGGAATTGGAATTTCTTCCGAATGTATTTTTTTTCCGCATCAGGTTCATGGATGTGAAATATGCTCATTGGATGAATCTTTCTTATCTCTTCCCGAAAAAGAACAAACTGCTTTTTTAGACGGAGCGGATGCTTTGGTTACTGATGTGGCCGGTATATGCGTTGCTGTCTCTACGGCTGATTGTGTGCCTGTTTTACTTTATGCAGCAGATAAGAAGGTTGTGGCGGCAGTTCATGCCGGTTGGCGTGGAACGGTACGACAGATTGTGGCGAAAACGGTGTCTGTGTTAGTTGATGAATATGGTTGTAATCCATTGTCTGTTTTTGCAGGTATCGCACCTTCTATTGGCAAAGAATCGTTTGAAGTAGGCGATGAAGTATTGGATGCTTTTATACAATCGGGTGTGGACGTGGAACGTATTGCTTATAGAAATCCGATAACAGGTAAAGCCCATATTGACTTGTGGGAAGCAAATCGTATGCAGTTGTTGGACGCAGGCATTCCTTCTTCTCAGATCGAGGTCGCCGGAATATGTACATATACGCATTATAATGATTTTTTTTCTGCTCGCCGACTGGGAATAAAGAGTGGCAGGATATTATCCGGAATAATGATTAAAGACTGATAAACCTATGATTCAAATTTCAATTTCTGAGGAAATAACTTTAGCTTGTCCTGATTTGCATGTATTGGCAATAGTTTGTGAGGTAAGAAATACGGAATCGGATCCATTGCTGTGGGAAGAAATTAATCAAATGGAAAGTATTGTTTCTTCAACCACTAAGCTGGAAGAAATAAACAAATGGCTTCCTATATTGGCCACACGCCAAGCATATAAGAAATTGGGTAAAGATCCGAATCGATATCGTCCGTCGGCAGAGGCTTTGCGTAGGCGTATTTTGCGCGGATTAGGTCTGTATAAGGTTGATACGCTTGTCGATTTAATAAATCTTGTATCTATTAAAAGCGGATATTCTATCGGGGGATTTGATGCCGGTAAAATAGAAGGAAATCTTATTTTGGGCGTTGGAAAAGAAGGAGAAATATATCATGGTATTGGACGCGGCGAATTAAATATTGCGGGTTTGCCTGTATATCGCGATAACGTAGGAGGTATCGGAACTCCGACCAGTGACGAAGAACGGACTAAAATAGAAAAGACAACCAAAAGCCTGTTAATGATTATAAATGGATATGCCGGAAAAGAAGGGCTGATAGAGGCTGGGAGTTATGCAGTCAACCTGTTAAAAAGATATGTTTCAGCAATAAAAATTGAATCAGAGCTTATTTCTTTAAATAATAGAGTTAAAATAGTGTTATAATGGTATTAATTATTGCATTGAAAGGTAAAAATGTATTATTTTTATGCTAAAAAACATCTATTTCCTTTTGTCTTAATTGATTAATCCCTAAATTTGCCACGTAAACAAAAAGAAATCAAAGAAATGATTGAATTGATTGGTACAAATGCAGGTCTGGTTTGGAATATCTTAAACGAAGGCGGCAAAATGAGTGTTAAGGCAATTAAGAAAGCAACTAAGATCAAAGCAGAGAAAGATTTATATGCTGCATTTGGTTGGTTAGCCAAAGAAGGCAAATTAGCTTTTGAAGAAGTTGAAGGTGAAGTATTTGTTTCGCTGGTTTAATAAGTGAAATAGACGAAAGATTTAAAGAAGGCTGTCTGATACCGATTAGACAGCCTTTTGTTTATCCTTTTCTGTCAAAAAAAGGAGCAGATTGTTGCTTAATTCAATTCTAAAGTTTACTTTTGTCTAGAATTTGGTGTGAAATGACCGAAGATCATAATAAATTGCTCGCTGTCTTTGAAGTAAGGGTTCGTGATTTGATAGCACTTTGTGAGAAGCAAAGGCGTAAAATTAACGAACTGGAAAAGGCTTTGGAAGTCAAGGATGTAGAATTACAGCAGGTGAAAGAAAAGATTGACGAATTAAATGCCAAGTGTGATAATATGCTAACGGCCAGGGTTGTTTCCGTAAGTGAAGGAGAGGCAAGAGGTGCCCGGATGCGATTATCAAAATTAGTGCGGGAAGTAGACAAATGCATTGCACTATTAAATGAATAGACGCGATGGATGACCCATTAGGTATACATTTAAATATAGCAGGTAAGAGTTATCCACTTACGATAGAACGTAGAGATGAAGAAATTTACCGGAAAGCGGAAGTTCGTGTTCGTGAGGTGGTTTCTCTTTATCATTCACGTTTTGGAAGTGATATGAAAGATTTGTTAGCCATGGCGGCTGTTCATCTGGCATTGCAGAATTTACAGTTGCGAGATAAGAATGATACAAGTCCTTTTACGGAGAAGATACAACAACTTACAGCAGAGTTGGAGTCGTATCTGAAAGAGAAATAAATTGTATATCATACTGTAAGGAGTAGTTTTCCGCACTGCTTTACACGGAAGTTACCGTGTAATCGTAGTGCTTTTTTTGTATATAAAATAATGAATTAAAATTATTAGTTAAATGGGAGTGTATATAATCATATCAATGGTAACCTTCTTAGTAGGAGGATTACTAGTATGGGTTGGTATGCGTTTCCTTTTGAAGTCCAAGTATGATTCCATACTTCATGAGGCGGAAAAGGAGGCTGAGGTAATAAAGAAAAATAAATTGCTTGAAGTAAAGGAGAAATTCTTGCATTTAAAGGCTGATCTGGAAAAACAAGTATCTCAACGCAATGCTAAAATCCAATCTGTAGAAACAAAACTGAAACAGAAAGAACTGACAATCAATCAGCGCCAAGAAGAACTTCAACGTAAGAATTCGGAAGTTGAAGTTGTAAAAGAGAATTTGGCATCTCAACTGGAAATCATAGAAAAGAAAAAACAGGAACTTGAAAAACTTCATCAAAAAGAGGTAGAACATCTGGAAACTCTTTCCGGATTATCGGCAGACGAAGCAAAAGAACGCCTGATAGAATCGTTGAAAGATGAAGCAAAATCCCAAGCAGCTTCCTTTATCAGCGAGATTGTAGAAGAAGCTAAAATGACGGCTAATAAAGAAGCCAAGAAAATAGTAATACAATCTATTCAACGTGTAGCAACGGAAACTGCAATAGAAAACTCGATTACTGTTTTCCATATAGAATCAGATGAAATAAAAGGGCGTATAATTGGTCGTGAAGGTCGTAATATTCGCGCTTTGGAAGCTGCAACAGGTATTGAGATTGTTGTGGATGATACTCCGGAAGCAATTGTCCTTTCCGGCTTTGATCCGGTTCGTCGCGAAATAGCACGTTTGGCTCTGCATCAGTTAGTACAGGATGGACGTATTCATCCGGCACGCATTGAAGAAGTTGTGACGAAAGTGAAAAAACAGGTTGAAGACGAAGTCGTTGAAACCGGTAAGCGTACTGTAATTGATTTGGGCGTACATGGTTTGCACCCGGAACTGATACGAATGATAGGTAAAATGAAATACCGTTCGTCTTATGGTCAGAATTTGTTGCAGCATGCCCGTGAAACAGCAAATTTATGTGCAGTGATGGCTTCTGAGTTGGGTTTGAATCCGAAAAAAGCAAAGCGTGCAGGATTGTTGCATGATATAGGTAAGGTGCCTGATGATGAACCGGAATTGCCACACGCAATATTGGGTATGAAGTTATGTGAGAAATATAAAGAGAAACCGGATATTTGCAATGCTGTAGGTGCTCACCATGATGAAGTGGAGATGCAGACGTTGCTGGCACCTATTGTACAGGTTTGTGATGCTATTTCCGGTGCTCGCCCGGGTGCTCGCCGTGAGATTGTTGAAGCTTATATTAAACGTTTGAACGACCTGGAACAGCTTGCGTTGTCTTATCCGGGTGTTGTTAAGACTTATGCAATTCAGGCAGGACGTGAACTTCGCGTTATTGTAGGGGCAGATAAGATCGATGATAAAGATACAGAAAGCTTGTCTACTGAAATTGCAAAGAAAATTCAGGATGAAATGACATATCCGGGTCAAGTTAAGATTACGGTTATCCGTGAAACACGTGCAGTAAGTTATGCTAAGTAAGTGTACCAATACAGAAACCTTTTCTGAATAATCAGATAGGTAAATAATAAAACAGGGCGTTCCGAAACCGGAACGCCCTGTTTTGTTTGAGAGAGTGTGTGTTAGTAATCTTCGCCAGCCCAACCGGTCTTACGGAAGCCTTTAATTGTTAATGTTTCTCCCGGGTACTTTGAATTTGTCATTGTAAATTCGATAGCATCTGCCTTGTGTCCTGTAGGAGTGTCATAACCATTTAAAGTAACTTTACCGTTAGTAACAGAGACTGTTGATGCAGATGTTGCTCCGTCTTGTGAATCTACCAGATTCTGGATGTTTTCTCCGCTGAAATCTTTTGCTGCTACATTACAGTTTACTTTACTAAGAATACCATAATTATTTGCTGCGGCACCCATTTTTATCCACATTTTATCTGTTGCGTTATCAGATGTATTATACGTATTGCAGGTTACTTTTTCTTTTATAGCCTGACCGCTTGCATCGTAAACGTTAACAATCCATTCTCCGCATAAAGGATAGATTACGGAATATTCGGTTTCGTAATCACCATAAGTTTCACATGCAGTAAAAGTGATTACTGCCAGTAATGCCATTAATATCTTTTTGATCTGTTTCATATTGATTCTCTTAATACATTAATAATAACGTGCCATATTTGTTACTTATGCCACCATTGTTTTTCCTGCAAAGGAATTACAGAAGGTGTGTTTGTGTTATAATCAGATGAGCCTTTTGGGTAAAGCAGACGACGAGGATATTCGCCGGCTCCCAGAGCTGAACCGATACAAGGTGTCAGATTTCCCCATATATATCCTTCTTCATCAGGGAAAGTTGTTCCCAACGCAGGTATTCCGGTACGGTTGATGTCGAACCATGAATCCCAAGCCTGGCAACGGGTTGCAGCAATCCACTTCTGAGTCAAGATGCTTGTTAGCATAGATTGTTGATCTTTGCTGTTGAATGCATAAGCACCACCGTCTGCAATGAAAGATGAAGCGTCTTTGCCCCAACGTTCGAATGCTAAAGTAACACCTTTATTGTAGTTCTCTTTGGCTTTATCTGCGTTGCCCAGGCGGGTATAAGCCTCAGCTTTCAGGAATGCAACTTCTGCAGCAGACATTAAATAAACCGGATCGGTTGGCTCAAGAACAACGATAGATACTTGGTTTGTCTTTAGTTCGGTAGGCCTGTCTCCGCATTTTAATGAGGTTGTGCCGGATCCATCTTCATTAGGGTTAAAGAAGTCATTCAAACGGGGATCGTTGAATTTTTTCATGTATTCGCAAAGGGTTGCACATGCGCGAATGTTGTTATTTGTATTCAACTTACGGCGGTCGTTTTCATACAACGGATTTGACTTGTTTTCCAAATCCATGAAGAGATCCATTTTTGCATCGACTGTCAGCAAATCATTTTCATTCAGCAGAGATTCTATGGCTGCTTTATTGGTATTGAAATCTCTCATCAACAGTTTTAGTTTCAAACTCTTTGCAAAAGAAACCCATTTAGACATGTCCGTACCTTTAGAGGTTCCAAAGATGTAGTCCTGAGTTGAAAGAGATGGAAGAGATGGGTTGGATAACTCTCCGGACTTAGCGATAACTTCGTCCAGCATGGCAATTAATCCGGGATAAACAACTGTTTTACTGTCGTCAAATTTCGGATTCAAAATACCTTCGTCGGCTTTTAATGCTTCTGTGAAAGGGATAGATCCGTATGTGTCGACCAGGAAATGATAGTTGAAAGCCATCATAACCTTTGCTGCCGCCCAATAATTCCAGGCTTTTTCTTCTTCAGCTTTCTTTATAACCAGATCAAGATCGGGCAAAGATATTGAATAAGGGATAGACCATAAACGTCCATCTGCAGAGTTGGTGATACTGTAATTGCAAATAGTGTTATATTGGTTTGATGTTTGCCCTTGCATATAATGCTGAGACCACATACCGCCATACAGTTCATAAATGCTACCTAATACGGAAGCGGTTGATGCTATACCGGAAGGAAGCAGAGAAGTATAAGATACTTCTGCCGGATAGTTGGGGTTGTCGTTTATATCCAGATAATCGCTGCAGGCTGTATTAGACAGAAGCAGACAACTAATCAATCCTGTATATAATAAATTCAATCTTTTCATATTGTCTTTTATTTATCAAGTTACTTAAAATGTTACTTTCACACCGCCACCAAACGTGCGCGTTGTTGGAGCAGCTGCAAATTCACCAAGTTCAGAACGGATATCGTTACCATAGTTGGTTGATTCGGGGTCTACAAAGTTGTTCTTTTTAGGTGTCCACATAAATAAGTTACGTCCTATTAAGCTTACTTGTAATGCTGTCAACGGAGTTTTCTTAATTATACTTTTAGGGAAGCTATAAGATAAGGTTATTTCTCTTAATTTCAGATAGTCTTTTGGTAATACCCAATTGCGGAACTGGTCTTTGTTAGATGCATTATTCCAGTAATTGTACATGTTTGAACGGCTAACAGGTATATTGTTTTCTACATACTGTCCGTTCACAACTTTTACGGAGTTAGGAATAACGAATGACTGGCGATCGTTATAAGCAGTCATCGTTGAGTTTCCGGAGAAGGTCAGCAATTGTGAAGTATAAGAATAGAAATAGCCGCCATTTCTCCAATCGAGAACTGCACCTAAAGTAAATCCTTTCCAACTCAGACGAGTGTTAAAGCCCATCAGGAAGTTGGGGGTAGAAGAACCGATAATGTCCTTTTCTCCGGCAGCAATCTGGGGAAGACCTGCACTTGTAACAATGACCTTACCGTCATCCGTTGTTGCAACCTTTGGCACTTTGAATATACCTAAAGGTTCGCCTACCTTGGCAACAAGGTCTACATCATATCCACTCTTCAATACATATTCGTCTACACCGTCCCAGAGTTCTTTTACTTCACTCCAGTTCTTTGTAAATGTAGCTCCTATTTCCCATTCCCAGTCTTTTGTCTGGATAGGAATAACACTGAATGCAATTTCTACACCGTGATTGTTAACCTTACCCACATTACGGGTCATACTCGTGTATCTGGTCTCGGGAGCTAAATTGGCAGAAATAATCTGGTCTTTTGTATCCTTATTATAATAAGCGATATCGAAATTGATACGGTTGTTCCACATGTGGGTAGTTAAACCAAATTCCAATTCGGTTGTTGTTTCGGGTTTCAGTCCCGTGTTGGGCATAACATTGTATTCAGTCATACCCATTGTGCTGTTGATAGGCAGGTATAAACTACCAAAGCCTAAACTGACTTGTGTCGGGATATAATAACTGGATGTTCTGTACACCGGTGCATCATTACCTGTCTTACCCCAGGCTGCACGAACTTTCAGGAAGTTCAAAGCATCAC
Organism: Parabacteroides provencensis; assembly: GCF_900232875.1. Taxonomy (NCBI): domain Bacteria; kingdom Pseudomonadati; phylum Bacteroidota; class Bacteroidia; order Bacteroidales; family Tannerellaceae; genus Parabacteroides; species Parabacteroides provencensis. Next base: position 26,328 of record NZ_LT960490.1, read on the forward strand.
TTTGCAGTTCAGGGAACAACTCGGTTAAAATTAAAGAAGTATTTAAACCTCCGTAGAAGAAACTGTTTTGACCTTTAGGTAATGTTGACGACCAGTCGTTACGCAATGATGCATTAACAAACCAGAAGTTCTTATATCCAAATTCGGCTTGAGCGAACAAACCGATCAAACGGCGGTTTTCTTCACGGGTTGTTGTAATAGGTTTGTCTGCTCCATTTTCCAGGTTGAACCAATCTTCTTGTTGTAATCCGTACAGATACGAATTTATATAAGAGAATGTACGGGTGTTTAAGTTCCATCCAATCAGACCATTAATATTTATGTCTTCTCCAATTTTGTAATCGGCATTCAAATAGGCTGTAGCATCGATTTGTCCGCTGTATTCGCGGCGTTCGGTATAAGATCCGGCTTCTTCTTTCTTTCCGCCTATACTACTCCATGAACCGGGAGAGTAGGTTGCTTTCTGGTTCCATTTTTGTTGACGGGAATTTGAGAAATCACCTCCTAAACGTCCTACGGCTTTTAAACCTTCCATAATATCAAATGCAACTTCTATCTTACCGTAAATGCGGTCGTCTTGAAATTGGTTTTTGTTGTTTGCCAACACCCAATACGGGTTTGTTGCGTAAGCCGTATAGAAGTTATCCGTATTATAGTACGGGTTATTGTAATCTTTCATGTCAGAGATGCTTACATCGGTAGCATGCTGAAGAATTTCCTGGAACATGGTTGCACCTTGTCCGCCTTGTCCTGTACTAGGACGGGTAATGTCTTTGCGAACATAGTTGAAGTTAATTTCAGAATAGAAACGTTTGTACTTGGCATTACCTCTTAAAGAAATAGTGTTACGTTGATACTTGTCGGCGTCCATCGGCATTACGCCTGTAGATGTTACATTACCGTATGAAGCAACCAAACCCAGTTTATCATTACCCATACGAACCGAAACGTTGTTGTTGGTTTCAAAGCCTGTTTGATAAAAATCACGCATGTTGTTTTCTACATAAGAGAATGGCTTTGTTAATGGTGTCAGATTCCCTGGTGTTCCGTCAGAGAATGCACCCCAGGCGTGCTCACGTCCGTCTAATACGGGACCCCATGATCCGTTTTCCATAGGGCTCCAGTCCGGCCAACCCTGACCGAATCTGTTTTGAGTTTGCGGAACGCGTAACACATTAGACCCCATGAAGGTTCCGTCGTAAGTTACAGTGAGTTTTTCTGCGCTGGCGCGTTTGGTTGTGATCATAATCACACCGTTTGCTGCACGCGAGCCGTATAGTGCTGTAGCGGAGGCACCTTTTAAAACTGTAACAGATTCTACATCTTCCGGGTTAATGTCATTTGCAGCATTACCGAAGTCTACAGTGTTGTTTAGTGCTGTCGATTCAGTACCACTACCGGAAAATTCGTTCATAATAGGTACACCATCAACAACATATAAAGGTTGGTTAGCGTCAAAAGAACTGATACCACGAACGATAACCTTTTGTGCAGAGCCGGTACCTCCGGCATTTGTAATGTTAATACCGGCAACTTTACCAGTCAAACCGGTCATAACAGAACCGGACTTTGCTGCTACCAGATCGTCACTTTTGATGGTAGAAGCTGCGTAACCCAGAGCTTTTTCCTGCTTTTTCATACCGATTGCGGTAACTACAACTTCTTCAATGTTTTGCGATCCGGCTTGTAAAACAATGTTTAAGGTAGGTTGAACAAGGACTTCGCGAGTTATCATACCAACATAGGAGATAACTAGAGTCTTTGCAGAACCTAATTAGTCTTTGCAGAACAAAAAAAATTATATCGTATAAAACTATTCTCTGATTATATTTTGCTTATTTCTTCCTTCCTTGCTTTTATTTTCAGCACTCAGACAATTTAGAGAAAAGTATAGAATATATATTCATTTAATTTTGACCAGGGACAAAAGAATAAATATATAGGATCAAATACTTAAAAAGTCCGTATGATAAAATTAATATAATGTATAGCATGAATTACTTCATAAGCACGGAAGTAAATATGGGTTTACTCTGTAAAAATAAAACATAATGTAAGTTCTAAATTTATTTGGAGACAATCAGGTAGAAATACAGATTAAATATAGGTATTTGACATATCTTCTGATTCTGAAGGATTATAGCACCTTGCTTTATTAACTAATAGAATATAATATTTACATATCAATTCGTTTTTGTGTGTAAATTATAAAAATTAAAAATAGACAAAATTAAGATTGGTATATCCTGGTATTTGCGATTTTTAAAAGTGATGCTTTATTGTAAAAAACCTGTATTCCTTGTGTTTTAGTAATTAAAGCCAACTTTGTTTGTATTTTTATGTTAGATTTTTATTGTTGTAATAAATTTATTATTACATTTGCCTCATTCCGATTATTTAATATTGCTTTAAATATAAACATCAAAGATTGCAAATTAGTTATTCATAAGTTAAACAAAAAAGTGTGTCTATGAAAAGGTTGACTTATCTTTTATTATGCCTAATGTTAGGTATTGGATTGGCGACTGCTCAGACGACGAAAATAACAGGTACTGTTATTTCGGCAGAAGACAGTGAACCAATTATTGGAGCGTCTGTAATGGTAAAGGGTACTACTACAGGTACTGTAACGGATTATGACGGTGCATTTACTCTAAATGTACCAAGTTCTGCAAAGACTCTGGTAGTTTCATATGTCGGAATGGAAACGAAGGAGCTTCCAATCCAGCCTCACATGAAAATAGTGTTGAATAGTTCGTCCCAGGCATTGGATGAGGTGATGGTTGTAGCTTACGGAACAACAACGAAGAAATCGTTTACCGGTTCTGCGTCTGCAGTAAAAGCAGATGATATCAAGCAAATTCAATCGGCAACAATTACAAATGCGTTGGACGGACGTGCAGCTGGTGTACAGATTGTTTCAAAAACAGGCCAGCCGGGTGAAAACCCAACAGTTCGTATACGTGGTATCGGTTCTATTAATGCAGGAAAGGATCCTCTTTATATTGTAGATGGCGCTACTTACGATGGCCCGATCAGTACATTGAATTCTGCTGATATTGAGAGTATGACTGTATTGAAAGATGCGGCAGCAAACTCTTTGTATGGAGCCCGTGGTGCCAATGGTGTAATTCTTATTACAACGAAAAGAGGCAATAAAACCAAATTAGGTATTAATTTGGATATGAAATGGGGAGTAAACAGTCGTTCGGTTCCTGAATATGATATGATAACCGATCGTAGTGTTTACTATGAACAATCTTGGAAAGCGCAATACAATAAATTGATTGCTACAGGAATGAGCCCGAGTGATGTGGTATCAACTTTAGGAAGTGATGATCCGGCAAACTCTTTACAAGCTATTTTAGGTGGATATAATAATTATAATGTGCCCTGGTCTGAATTAATAGGAGCTGATGGTAAAATAAATCCGAATGCCCGTTTGTTGTATACCGATGACTGGAGCGACGCTTTGTTTAGAAATTCTTTGCGTCAGGAATATAACCTCAGTCTTGGTGGTAGTGACGACAAGCAGACTTATTTCATCAGCTTAGGTTATTTAGGAGACGAATCTTATGCAAAAGGTTCAGGGTTTGATCGTTACAGTGGTCGTGTACGTTATGAAAGAAACTTGACCAAATGGTTAAAAGCCGGTGCAAACCTGGCTTATGCCCATACAATACAGAATTATCCGACAACATCCGGAGGTTCATATGTAAACTATTTCCAATGGACTCGTAATATTGCTCCTATTTATCCGGTTTATTTGCATGATCCTAAAACAGGTGCAATTATAAAAGATAAAAACGGCAAAGATATTTACGACTATGGAGATCAGGGACAATATGGTTATTCTCGTCCTTATGCAGGAGCTTCAAACCCTGCAGGTGTCTTAGATTATGATGTTAACCGAATCACACTGGACAATGTATCGGCATCTGCATTCTTGGAAGCAGAAGTTTATGACGGCTTGTCTATTCGTGGAAACTTTGATGTGAATACTACCTATAAAAACGGTGCTTATTTAACGAATCCTTTATATGGTGATGCCGCATCTAATGGTGGTTATGTTGAACAAGAAAATCAAAAATGGTTTTCTTATACAGGTTCTGTATTCTTGAACTATAGAAAGACATTTGATAAACTGTCTGTTGAAGGTATGGCTGGTATTGAAAGCTACAAGAAAGAATGGAATTATCTGTATGGCCAGAAAAGAAATCTGGCAACAGTTTCTGCCCCCGACTTTTCTAATGCGGTAGTTTATGCTGAATTATCTTCTTATTTAAAGAAATATAGTGTGACGGGTATATTGTTCCGTGCAAACTTATCGTATGATGATAAATATTATTTAAGCGCCAGTTTCCGTCGTGATGGTTCCAGCCGTTTCCACCCGGATAACCGTTGGGGTAATTTTGGTTCGGTTGGTGTGTCTTGGCGTCTCGGACAAGAGGGATTTTTGCAAGATGCATCATCTTGGCTGAATGACCTGAAAATAAAAGCAAGTGTTGGTACACAGGGTAATGATAATTTATATTATGCAAATGGTACGGATATAAATTATATTCCTTATATGGATCAATATGAAGTGGCTAATAATAATGGAAATGTATCTGTTAAGCAATATTATGTAGGTAATAAAGATATTTCATGGGAAAAGAACCTGAACTTTAATATTGGTTTTGAAACTACTATGTGGGATCGTTTCCATTTCAATCTGGAATATTTTTATAAGAAAACAACAGATATGTTGTTCTATAAGCCGGTGGCTGTTTCAATCGGTATTTCTACTTTACCGGTAAACTTAGGTAAAATGAGTAATAAAGGTATTGAAATAGAAACGGACGTGGATATTATAAAAACAAGAGACTGGAGATGGAACGTAGGACTGAATTTTACTCATGTGAAGAATACAATTCTTGAATTGCCGGCAGAAAACCGTAAAGAAGGAATACTTGGACAAGGATATACAAAAATGGTTGAAGGCGGTTCTATTTATGATTTATATTTACCCGAATATGCAGGATTGGATGAAAATGGTAAGGCAATGTGGAATGTATATAATGAAGATGGTACATTGAAAGGCACTTCTATCGTTAACTCTGATGCTTATACAAACACAAGCCGCCGGAAAGTAGGTTGTGCCATTCCTGATTTAACAGGAGGTCTTTCAACTTCTTTATCCTGGAAAGATATTGATTTGTCTGCTTTGTTCAGTTATCAAATAGGAGGGGATGTATATGATGCTATCTATGCATCTACTATGCAGATGAGAGAATCGGGACGCGGTATGCATAAAGATTTGCTCAATGCCTGGACACCGACGAATACTAATACATCTGTTCCTGTAATGTTGATGGGATATAAAGACGCCAACGGTACTTCGGATCTTTATCTGACAAATGCCTCTTTCTTCAATATCCGTAATATCACTTTAGGATATTCACTTCCGAAGAAATGGTTGCGCACTTTGAGTATTGATAAGCTAAGAGTTTACTTTGCCGGTGATAACCTGGCATTGTTCTCTCATAGAAAAGGTTTGGATCCTCGTCAGTATGATTATGGTACATCAGAATTTAATTATTCCCCGATCCGTACGATTTCTTTCGGTATTAACGTAACGTTATAAAAGATAAATAATTATGAAACTCAAATCAATAATATTATTAGGGACATTTGCATCCTTCTCTCTTTCTTGTTCTGACTTTTTGGAACCGGAAGATAATGAATATGTAAAAGGAGATCAGTTGCAGGAAACTGTAGACATGAACAGTGATGCTATTGTACAAGGTGTTTATTCACGTTCTGTTCAATATGGTTTTGGCGCATCCAGACATGATGATTTCGGACAGCGGTCTATTGATATCTCATGCGATATGATGACGGAAGATGTAGTGCATTATACCAATAAACAGTGGTTTGTTGCTGATTATAACTTGGATAATCGTGCAGCAACGTATTCTCGTTCATTGCGTCAGTGGAAATATTGTTATGCTCAGATTCGTGATTTGAACAGTATAATAGATATATATCCGAATGATAATGAATTAAATGAAGAACAACGTCATTTAAAAGGCGAATCATTGGCATTGCGTGCATTTCATTATTTTACGTTGGTGAATATATATCAGAAAGCTGGTAAATGGGCGGATGTAAAGGATCTTCCTGGTGTGCCAGTCTATACTACCGTAGGTTTGGAAGGCAATCCGCGTGGCAAAGTATCTGATGTTTATGATCAGATTAAAGCAGATTATACAAATGCTATTGCTTTACTGGAAGGCGACGATTATGATAAAACCCGGGTAGGACAATTAGCTGCTAAAGCATTATATGCACGTGCTGCTATGTATTACGAAGATTATGCAACAGCTGAAAAAATGGCTTCGGATGTAATAGCTGCTACATCTTTAATGTCTACAAGTGATTATACGGCAGGGTTTGCAGATATGGCAAATATAGAATGGTTGTGGGCAGTTGATGTAACATCTGAAAATACAACAAGCTATGCGTCATTCTTTTCTATCATGGATAATCTTTCACCGGGATATGCCGGTAGTTTGGGGCAGTATAAATGTGTAGATAGACGTTTATATGATGCTATTGATGCGAAAGATATTCGTAAACAGTGTTTTAAAGACGGAACATATAAGATTCCGTATATGCAGTTTAAATTTGTAGACCCAAGCAAGAAGTTCCTGGGCGATTTGGTTTATTTGCGTTGTGCAGAAGCTTATTATATTAAAGCGGAAGCTCAGGCAAGGCAAGGAAATATCAGTGGAGCACAAACTACATTGAACACAATTTCTGCAGCACGTTCAACTGATGGCGAATGCCCGTATAAATGGTCTGCCAATGTTGATGAATTGATAAACCAGATATTTTTACATAAACGTATTGAATTATGGGGTGAAGGTCAATCACTCTTTGAGTTTAACCGTTTGGAAAAAACAATAGATCGTACTTATGCGGGAACAAATCATCCAAAAGGCAATATTACTGCAGAAGGTGGAGACCAACCGGTTCCATGGAGTTCAAAAATAAGGGTGATACAAATCCCAACCAAGGAAATTGAAGGTAACCCTGAAATTTCGGAAACAGATCAGAATTAATAATCTTGTATTTACATCTAAAAAAAGAGGCATCCAAAAGGGAGGGCACTGAAAAAGTATCTCTCCATTGATGGAATCTAAAATTCATCGGCATATATTCAAGTGATAAACTTGTGTATGTGCCGATTTTTTAGTAACTTTATGGTACATAATCAGAGAGATATGTTACCACTACAACGAACCATTCAGTTCAGCGATTATGCTGATTTATATGATTTGATCCTCCCTAAGGATAACCTGTTGCGGCAAATCAATGATTTAATAGACTTCTCTTTTATCCACCAGGAGCTGGTAGATAAGTATTGTCAGGACAATGGCAGAATGGCAGAAAGCCCAGTACGGATGTTCAAGTATCTTTTGTTGAAGACGATCTATGACATTTCAGACGTTGATGTGGTAGAACGTTCCAGATATGACATGTCTTTCAAATACTTCCTTGATATGAATCCGGAGGAAACAGATTTGATCAATCCGAGTTCACTGTGTAAATTTCGCAAGTTGCGGCTTAAAGATAAGGATCTGCTCGATATGCTTATCGGTAAAACAGTGAGTATAGCCATAGAGAAAGATATTATCAAGTCACGCACGATAATAGTTGATGCCACCCACACCGGCTCACGGAGCAATCCTTGGTCTTCCCTGGAGATATTGCGGTTACGCTCCAAGCATTTACGTAAAAGCATCTATAACACTGACGATCGGATAAAGGGTTCTCTTCCAGAAAAGAACACGGTTGATGATATTGAACACGAGCTTGGCTATACAAAGGCGTTGATTGACGTGGTGGGTTCAAATCCCGCATTGGCCGAGGTCCCTAAGATTAAAGAACGGCTGAACATGCTCAAGGAGGTATTGTCGGATATCGAGGATCATTATGTGACTTCCAAGGATGGGGATGCGCGGATGGGCCATAAAAGCACGGATGATTCCTTCTTTGGTTACAAGACTCATATTGCCATGAGTGACGAACGCATCATCACTGCTGCGACTGTCACTTCTGGAGAAAAGGGAGACGGTCCACAACTTCAGGAACTTGTGGAGCAGAGCCGTGCAAACGGTATGGAAGTGGAGACAGTTGTAGGAGATACCGCATATTCGGGTAAGGCCAACATTATTTTATCCAATGATGAATCGCATGGATTTAAGCTGGTGGCAAGACTAAACCCGATGATAAGCAATGGTGCACGTAAAGATGAAGATAAATTCGAATTTAACAAGGATGCCGGAATGTTTGTATGTCCGGCCGGACACATGGCGATAAGGCGTGCCCGGCAAGGGAAAAAGAATCAGGCTAAAAACCAGGTTATGGTATATTACTTCGATGTAGAGAAGTGTAAGCCATGTTCACGAAGAAACGGCTGCTACAAGGACGGAGCCAGGACAAAAACATATGCCGTACAAATCCAATGCGAGCAACACAAGCGACAAGCCGACTTCGAGAAGTCCGATGAATTCAGAGAGAAGGCTAAAATCCGGTATAAGATAGAAGCCAAGAACTCAGAATTAAAAAACGTATTAGGTTATGACCGGGCCTGGGCGTATGGCATAGATTGCATGCGAATGCAAGGCGCTATGGTTATTTTCGTAGCCAACATCAAGAGAATCCTCAAATTAAGTTAATGATTAATGGAAAATATGTTTTTTAAGTTAGCCCATTTGAAGTCTTTTGGGGAACCAATCTAAGCCAATAGCGAACCATCCTTCTAAAAAAATAAAATTCGCCAAATCCAATTGAATGAACTTGGCGAACCTTTTGTTTTACCTCATCGGAAGAGGAATGCTGAAAAATTGTATATTTTTCAGTGCCCTCCCAAAAGGAGGCCTCTTTTTTTGTCTTTTTATTTGATGATAAACTTTTTGCTAACCTTTTCATAAACAAAGAACATATTGTTGTTTCTTCGTGTTTTTAATTAGAAAATATTGTGTATCATGGAAAAAGTTATTTACAATTTGGTATTTAATCGAAAAAAAAAGTTGAATGCGGAAGGGAAAGCGTTGATTCAAGTAGAGGCTTATTTGAATAGGCAAAAAAAGTACTTTTCTACAAAAGTATATGTTAGGCCTAATCAATGGGATAATAAAAGAAGAGCAATTAAAAATCACCCGAATATGGAGGCTTTAAACCAATATCTTTATAATTATATATTTGAACTGGAAAGGATAGAACTGGATGCTATGCACGGAGGAAAGGTTTTTTCGTTGAAAGATTTAAAGGAAACACCCCGGCAAATAGTGCCAACTTCGTTTTCTTCTTTTATGAAAGATGAAATTATGCACAGTAATCTGAAACCATCTACTCTGAAGAACCATATGTCTACATTGCATGTGTTGTCTTTGTATCAGAATGAGGTAGCTTTTAATGAATTAAGTTTTAATTTTTTATGTGATTTCGAATATTTTCTGTTGAAACATAAGTATCATAGAAATACTATTGCTAAGCACATGAAGCATTTGAAGCGTTATATCAATCTTGCAATAAATAAAGATATATTTGATTTACAAAGATATCCCTTTCGAAAATATAAAATTAAATATATGGAGACAAAACGTACTCATCTTACACCGGAAGAATTAAATAGACTGGAATGTCTGAATTTGTATGGGAGAGGAACTTTGCAGAGAAGTCTTGATATGTTTTTGTTTAGCTGCTATACAGGGTTACGTTTTTCAGATGTGGTAAGTATTACAAATGCAAATTTTTTGAGTATAGATGATAAGTTGTGGCTTATATATTCGTCGGTTAAAACGGATGTGAGTGTACGTCTGCCACTGTTTTTGTTATTTGACGGGAAATCTATACCTATTTATGAAAGATATAGAAACAACATGAGGACATTATTTAATGTTCCTGTCTCGGCAAATTCAAATATCAATAAGCAACTACGTAGAATATGCCAGCTTGCGTCAATTGATAAACGGATATCATTCCACACAGCGCGACATACAAATGCTACGTTGCTTTTATATAATGGAGCCAATATTACAACGGTTCAGAAGCTGCTAGGGCATAAAAGCGTACGTACAACCGAAATATATAGTGATATAATGGATATGACTATTGTGAGAGACCTGGAAGAGATCAAATTTAAGAGAGATATAGAAGGGTAATAAAAGAGAAAAGGGTAGAATACAAATTCTACCCTTTTCTTATAATTCTTTCCGATTAAACGTTTGGCATCGGATTATTGTCTGTTTCAGAAATACCTCCGTTGTTTTGAATTTCAGTACGGGGGATTCTTAAATTGAAGATCGGATCTTCTGCAGGGAAATCAAACATAGCATCGTCATTATGATTTGTACCTTCATATTTGCGGATGATAGGTTTCTTTAAGCGTTTCAAATCAAACCATGCAAAACCTTCGCCCCATAACTCGATACGACGTTGAACCCAAACTTCATTTTGCATTTCAGCAACGCTGTTTGCTGTACATTTGTAGTCCGGTTGACGAGTCTGAACGAAGTCTTCCAAAATCGATTTGGCTTGCGGAAGGTTTCCGCTCATGGCATAACCTTCTGCTGCAATCAACTGCATTTCTTCCGCACGCATATAACATAAATCGTTGAAATTGTTACCTTCTGTATCGTAATAACCGAACTTCAAATTGGCATATTTGGGCAATTTTACCATACCTGCTCCAACAACGAATACCAAACTGTCGGATTTGCACCACCAGTCTTTACGGGCATCAGTGTCTGGTATCTTGTTAAATAATTCGGTACTGATGTTTTTATACATTTCACCGGCGGTTGCATAACCGTAAGCTGTTGAGCTAACGTGTGATGTGAAATTGGTAATACCTCCTATGGCAATGCTTGATTGTGAAGTAACATCAGAAGACCACATCCATGATGGATTGTTGTCCATACTAACAAAGCCTTCCTTAAGCCCGGCTTTATCCATTACAGGAAATCCTGCAACGGCTTCTTCGGCAGCCTCGGCAGCTTCTTTCCATTCTTCTTTACACAAATGTACACGAGCTTCAAATCCTTTAGCTACTGCATAATTAATATATACGCTAGAAGGCCTTTCCCATCCTTTCAATAATTCGCATGCTTGTTTCAAATCGTTTTCGATTTGTGCATAAACTTCGGAAACTTTTTTACGAGGATTATTATTTAACTGTTCGGAAGTCATATCTTCTGTAACGATAGGTATTCCGGGTGCGTCTTCATGACCTTTGTAAGTATGTTGATACAATTGAACTAAAACGTGGTGGGCAAATGCTCTCATTGCATAAGCTTGTCCTCTGGCTGCCAACATTTCCGGGTCTTCTGTATCTGAAACAATACCAGTTAATACGTCATTTGCCGTACGGATTAGTTTGTAAAAATAATTCCAGTGACGTGCTGCTTCCAGGAATTCATATCCACGGTTAGAATATTGATAGTCGTCATAATACCAACCGTAATTGGATGTATATTGAACCATATCATCACCCCAAAGTTCCATAGAGAGGGCTGTTGCCATATATCCGAAGTCGTTATGACGTTCTTCTCCATTTTCTCTTTCTAATGAGTTAAACTGGATCATGAAGGCATTCATACCGTTTACCAATGCATTCGGATTAGGATTTTCTTCTAATTGTCCTTCTGTTACACGGTCTCCCGGATTTGCATCAAAGAAATCCTCGGAACAGCTGCTGAATGACAGTGCCGTTGTTGCAAGTAATGCTATTATATAATATTTTTTCTTCATTTTTTTATTTGTCTGAGATTATGGATTAAAATCTAACCTGCAAGCCTCCTGAAATAGTACGGATTGCTGCATAGTTATAGTCTGATTCACCTGACCAATTCTGACGTGGGTCAAAACCTTTGCGTTTAGATAATAAAGCAACGTTATCTGCTACAAAATAGAAACGGACAGATTCAAGTTGAAGTACGTTTATCCATGTTTTAGGCAATGTATACCCCAATGTGATGTTTTGCAGGTTCAGATAAGATGCATTTGTGAAGAAACGGCTTGAATATGTATTAGCATATTGTTCGGCATTCTGGACTCTCGGCACATTTGTATTTGTGTTTTCTGGTGTCCATGCTTTTAAAATATCGTTGTGCCAGTTTTGTCCTTCACTTCCGGAGCTCATCAGGTTTGCATAAATTCTGTCGTAACCTTTACCACCTATCTGATAGCTTAAATTTACAGATAAGTCTATGCCATGGAATTGTACGGCAGTGTTGAAACCTCCATAAATAGCAGGCAGGGCAGAACCTAAATTGTAATCTGTTGCATCGCTATAAACTTTGGTTGTTGTTTTTCCTGTTACATTGCCGTTTGCATCAGTAACATCTTTATACCACATTGCGCTTCCATCTTGAGGATCAACACCTGCGTATTCTTTCAGGTAATAATCATAGATAGAACCACCTTCCATCATACGGAAGTTGCCTGAAACAATACCCGTCTTTTTTCTTTCAGGAGGTAAAGACAAAATCTTGTTTTTATAGTGTGTTGCATTAACTCCCATTGTCCATTTGAAGTTATCTTTTTCCATTACAGTTCCGCTCAACTCGATTTCGAAACCGATGTTACGCATATCTCCGATATTGTCAGGATAACTCTTGTTTCCTGTAGAGAATGGTAAGGGACGATAGAATAACAAATCTTTTGCAGTTCTTGTAAATACGTCGATACCTCCGTTCAAACGTCCTTGGAATAACATAAATTCAAAACCTGTATTGAAGTTGTAGTTTGTTTCCCACTTGATATCTTTGTTTCCTTTATAGTTCCTGACAACAGCGATCTTACCGGCACTGTTTACTACCTGGAACTGGTCCATATACGGATAAAGGATTTCTTCACCATTGAATAACAAACCGTCATTACCTTGAGAACCGTAGCTGATTTTGTATTTCAAGTTATCGATCCACTCAACATCCTTTAAAAAGTTTTCTTGGTTTAATCTCCAAGATGCGCCTAAAGACCAGAAGTTGCCCCAACGATTGTCCGGATGGAATTTAGAAGAAGCATCACGACGATAGCTGGCAGAGAAATAGTATTTGTCATTGTAGTTATATTCAATACGTCCCAGGTAACCTTCTGTATTGTATTCAGTTGTACCAGATCCGGTGTTAGGATTACTGATAGCCTGATCTAACTCGCTGGAAGAAGGGAAAATGAAATTGTTTTTAGAACCCCACAAGTATTCATATTTACGTTGGTAGTTTTCATGACCTAGCAAAACATTAAAAGAATGTAGTCCAAAAGAGTGTTCCCATGTTAATGTTTCCAACATATTCAGACTCTGGGTCTTTTCGTTCTGTATTGTAGAAATACCATTTTGAGCTACAAACTGTCCGTATTGTCCGTTTTGATAAACCAATTGACGTTTGCTATAGTTTTCCATACCACCACGAACCGTAAGTTTGAAGTCCTTTAAGAAAGAAATTTCAGCAAAAAGGTTTCCTGAAAAGTTCTCATTCTTAAACTTATTCTGATCCAGATTTTGTGTACCCAATGGGTTGGACATGGATAAGATAGGACGTTTGTTTGTGCCTGTTCCATAATCGTATACAGGACGGCCGCTTTCTTCATATAATCTGTTTCCTTCGTTATCGTATCCATAGATCGGATAAATAGGAGCAATGACACGGGAAGCATAGAACATGTTTACACCGGAAGTTGCATCAAAATCAGGAGAGTTTTGTTCTGCCTGGGCATAAGCTAAGTTACCACCAACCTTGAACCAGTCATTAACTTGTTGTTCCAAACGAAGGCGAGTAGAGAAACGGCTGAAATCGGAATTAACTATATAACCTTTATCATCCAGATAACCTAATGATATATAGTAGCTGGTTTTATCGCTAGCTCCGCTGATATTCAGGTTATATTCCTGACGCAAACTTGATTGGAACAATTCTTTTGCCCAGTCATCCTTATACATGATTTTTGCATTAGGGTTAAATTTTCCGGTAGTAGGGTCAATAACTTCAGTGTTGCCTACATTGGTGATGTTATAACCTAATTTTTTAATTAAGTTATTGCTTGCATATTGACCCGGATTTTCGTTGCCTAAGCTGACTGCCTGATTTTTCAGTGCAGTCCAGTAAGTTTCGTAATAAGTAACGGGGCTGGTCATAATGTCATATTCGGGAATAGCACGGGAGTTAGCTCCTAATTTCATGTCAAATGAAACTCGTGCTTTACCGTTTTTACCTTTTTTTGTTGTGATCAGAACTACACCATTTGCACCACGTGCACCGTATAATGCGTTAGAAGCAGCATCTTTTAGTACGGTCATTGATTCAACATCCTGTTGGTTAATAGAGTTTAAGTCTCCATCATAAGGTACACCATCAACAACTATTAACGGATCACTGGAAGCATTGATAGAACCAATACCACGAATACGGATTTTTGAGCCTTCACCTGGCTGGCCGTTACTATTGGTTAGCTGTACACCTGCAACCTGACCTTCCAAAGCCTTGGTAATATCAGAAGTTTGGATTTTTGCCAGATCCTCACTTTTTACAACAGCTGCAGAACCGGTAAATGAACTTTTCTTAGCAGTACCATAAGCTACAACCATAACTTCATCTAAATTCAGTGCTGAAGTTTCTAAAACAATTTTCATTGTCGGTTTAATTGCTTCTTCTTTAGTTGTCATACCGACATAAGAGATTTCTAACGTTTTAGCAGAAGAAGGAACTGTAAGTTCGAACTTTCCATCAAAATCTGTAACTGTACCTGTTGTGGTACCTTTCACAATGACAGAGGCGCCAATAATCGGCTCTCCATCTTCGGCAGATGTAACCGTACCGGTAACCTGCTTTGTTTGAGCACTTGCCATACCTATACTCATCATCAAGCACAGTAAAGCAAAAGTCAACTTTTTCATCATAAACACACTCTATTATTTGTTAAACTTATATATATAAAATAGCTATCTGTAATTCTGTTGGAATTAGTTCTATCAGAACTTTTTAATTATAGATTCAACCTGTATTGTAATGGAATGATTATGAATTGATAATAAGGAGTAGTGGATTGTTCTATCAGAACTTAAATGTATAATTAGTATCAAATTGGGTTTACCTTTATTTTTTGAAATATATAAGATATAAATACGAGGTATATAAATTATGAAAAAAGCACTCACCTGATATTTAAGAACCTTATCTATGATAAAATAAACAAATAATTACGTTCCATAAAAACTATCAAAATGGAACAAATTATATAAGTTTAATGCTTTAGAGGATGTTATTTTAACATTTCAAACAGAAAAAAAACTATCTTGATTGACATTATGACACACTTGAAGTTAAAAACAAGAAGCAAAACAGGGCGTTAAATAATAATTTGTTGTTTTTATTGATGTTTTTTTCTATTTTTGCAGCCGTTTTTAATGCAAATAGGTATTTCGATATAAAATCTTAAAATTTTTACATAGTTCTGATAGAACTAAATTTAAGAAAGATTGTTTTCTATGTATAAGTTTAATAAATAAGAGTGTGTTTATGATGAAAAAGTTGACTTTTGCTTTACTGTGCTTGGTGATGAGCATAGGTATGGCGATGGCTCAGGCGACTAAAGTAACAGGACATGTTACATCTGCCGAAGATGGAGAGCCGGTTATTGGTGCATCGATTATCGTAAAAGGGACTACTATTGGAACCGTAACCGATTTCGATGGTAATTTCTCTTTGGAAGTTCCCGCAAACGGGAAAATATTGGTAGTTTCATATATTGGTATGACTACACAAGAAGTTCCGGTTTCTTCTAATGTAATGGTGAAACTGAAATCAGATACTCAGAATTTGGATGAAGTAGTTGTAACTGCGATGGGTATTTCTCGTGAGAAAAAAGCCTTGGGTTATGCTGTTCAGGACGTAAAGGCTGAAAAACTGACGAAAGGAGCTAATTCTAACTTGGCTGGTGCTTTACAAGGTAAGGTTTCTGGTATGGATATTAAACCTTCTTCCGGTATGCCGGGTGCCTCTTCTCAAATTACAATTCGTGGAGCCCGTTCTTTTACAGGAGATAATACTCCGTTGTACGTTGTCGACGGTATGCCTATCGCTTCTTCTGCAGATATTGATACGGAAGCTAGTGTAACCGGTACCGATATTGCAAACCGTGCAGTAGATATCGACCCGAATGATATTGAGAGCATTAATGTCTTGAAAGGTCAGGCAGCCTCAGCTCTTTATGGTATTCGCGCATCTAATGGTGTTATTGTAATTACTACAAAGAGTGGTAAGGGTATTGAAAAAGGAAAACCTCAGGTTTCATTCAATACAAACGTATCGTTTGATGTTCTCGGACGTAAGCCGCAATTGCAGCAGACATTCGCTCAGGGTACAAATGGCACTTATTCTCCTTATAACTCTGCATCTTGGGGTCCTAAAATTTCAGATCTTGCAAATGATCCTACATATGGGGGTAACGTTGCTAATAAGTATAACGGAGGTGATACGCAGAAGTATGCAGGTAAATATTATGTACCACAGCGTGCAGCTGCAGGAATAGATCCTTGGGCTACTCCTCAGGTTTACGATAATATTGGTGGATTTTTCCAAACAGGTGTTACCTGGAATAATTCTTTGAATGTGGCACAGGCTACAGAGAAAGCGTCTTATGCATTTTCTTTGGGTTCGTCTACTCAGGATGGTATTATTCCTGAAACAGGTATGGATCGTTACAATGCAAAAATAACTTCAGAAATTAAATTGCATGAACAATGGACTACAGGTGTGACTGCGAATTATATTAATTCAAAGATTAAAAAGATGCCGGCTGCTAATGATGCATTACTTGCAACAGTTTATCCTACGCCTGTTAGTTATGATTTGAATGGTATTCCTTCTCATACGTCACAAAGTATATATGAACAGAATTCATTCCGTAGTACTACGTTTGCTATTGCTCCCTGGTTTGTAAAGAATAATGAGTTTATTGAAAAGACAAATCGTTTCTTTGGTAATAGCTTCCTTAATTTCAAAACAAAATTTGGAACAGACAATCATACGCTGAATGCTAAATATCAGATTGGTGTAGATTCTTATACAACTCACTATCAAGATATCTGGGGCTACGGAAATAAAGGATCCAATATGAATGGACAGGTTGAAGACTATGGTTGGAGTAATGTCTCTTTCAACTCTTTGTTGACTGTTAATTACGACTGGACTATTTCACCGGAATGGACATTGAATGCTATTTTGGGTAATGAGGTTGTACATAACCAGACAAAAAAATATTATGAATTTGGTTCTTCATTCAATTTTCCGGGATGGAACCATATTGAAAATGCAACGACATTGCAATCTCAGGAACGTCAGCGCAGCAAACGTACAGTTGGTTTCTTCGGTAGTGTTTCTGCTTCATATCGTAATATGTTATACCTGAATGTAACAGGACGTAACGACTATGTGTCTAGTATGCCGCGTAATAACCGTTCATTCTTTTATCCTTCCGTTTCTGCCGGTTTTATCCTGACAGAGTTGGAACCACTGAAGAATGAAGTTGTAAACTATGCAAAAATCCGTGCTTCATATGCAGAAGTAGGACAGGCAGGCGATTACTATGAAAACTATTATTACACCCCTGTTTATGGTGGCGGTTTCTACCAGATTGATCCTATTGTTTATCCTATTAACGGTATGGGAGCTTTTGTTCCGTATCCGGTTATTTATGACCCGAATTTGAAACCTCAGAACACCCGTTCTTATGAACTTGGTGCAGATTTGAACTTCTTTAATAATCTGGTGACATTGAACTATACATTCTCTCGTCAGAATGTATCAGACCAGATATTCCAGGTTCCATTGGCCGGTTCTACAGGTGCTTCGGATTTGTTGACAAACGGTGGACGTATTCATACAAACGCTCACGAGTTGACTATTAACGTAAACCCGATCCGTACTAAGAATGTAGACTGGAATATTGGAGCCAACTGGACAAAGATCGACAACTATGTTGACGAACTGGCTCCTGGTGTGGAAAGTATTTTCCTTGGTGGTTTCGTAACGCCTCAGGTTCGTGCCGGAATTGGAGATAAGTTCCCAGTTATCTACGGTGTAGGTTATTTAAGAGACGATAAAGGAAATCTGATTGTTGACGAGAATGGTGTTCCTCAGGCAGGAAAAGACCAGGTAATCGGAAGCGTATCCCCTGACTTTATTTTAGGTTTCAATACCGATCTCCGCGTATGGAAGTTTAGCTTGAGTGCCGTATTCGATTGGAAGAAAGGTGGACAGATGTATGGTGGAACCAACGGTTTGCTGGACTACTTCGGTATGAGTAAAGCAACTGAAGGCCGTGATACGGAATCTTTCATCGTAGACGGTGTAAAAGCAGACGGTTCTAAAAATGATATTGAAATTAAAGGAGCTAGTGCATGGCAGAATTATTTCCAGTCAATTAATAATATCGATGAAGCCTCTATTTATAATAGTTCTTTCTTAAAATTACGAGAGATTGCTTTGAGCTATCCTGTATTGGAGAAGAAATGGATGTCTATTACAGTAAACGTATTTGCCCGTAACATTCTGTTGTGGTCTGAGTTCCCGAATTTCGACCCGGAATCGTCTCAGGGTAATAATAACATGACAGGTGCTTTTGAACGTTATTCAATGCCTCAGACTTCAAGTTATGGTTTTGGTATGAATGTTAAATTTTAATTAGGTAAAAGGAAAATGAAAAGAAATAAAATAGCAGAAAGATTATTTGCTTTCGCATTGATAACTTTACCGTTGGCTTCTTGTACTGAAGATACGATGGATAAAATCAATGCAGATAAGAATCATCCGCAGACTGTTTCGTCTAAATTTATTATGACGGATGTAATGACCTGTACTGCTTTGAATGCAGTTGGCGGAGACTTTTCTACGTATGCTTCTATCTACATGGAGCATGAGGTTGGTATAGACAACCAAACGTATAATGCCGAGATCCGTAGTGGCGAACCAAACCTGGCAGCTACTTATAATAATATGTGGGGAGCCGTTTACCAGAATATCCGCGACATTAAAGATGTTATTGCAAAGTGTTCCGAAGGTGGTATTGAAGAGGGCAACGATGTAACTTTAGGTGTTGCAAAAGTACTTTATGCTTACAACTATGCTCTTATGACAGACTTGTTTGGCGATATACCATTTAAGGAAGCTTGCGAATATACGGACCAGGGTACGCCGCTGTATATGCAACCGGCAATCGATAAGCAGGAAGAAATATATAAAGAGATCATGCAAAACTTGGATGATGCTTTTGTATTGCTGAACGGAACAGATGCCGCTGCTACAGGATCTATGGGTATGCAGGATTTGATTTACGGTAAAGCTTCCAATGGTAAAATAGATGCTGAAAAGGCATTGTGGCAGAAAGCTATTTATGGATTGAAAGCCCGTTACACAATGCGCCTTTTGTCTAAAAGTGCAAATCCTACGCAGACTTTGAATGAGGTATTGGATTATATTTCCAAATCATTTACTTCATCCAGAGAGGAAATGAAATTTGCTGTGTATGATGGCAACAACCAGTTGAATCCTTTGTTCGACTTCATGTATAGCCGTGCAGGTTTAGGCGCTAGCCAGAGTTTGATTAAGAAAATGACGGATCGTAAAGACCCGCGTTTGGCACAATCATTTGCTACAAGCTGGAATTATAATTACGGACAGCCGATGGAACAGGCTACCGATCCTGCCAAGATATTTGCAGCTCCTAATGGTAATCCGGTTCAGGGTACTATGAACTATGACTGTTCATTGGCAGACTGGGCTATTACGGCTCCTACCCAACTGTTGAGCTATCATGAACTTTTATTCATCAAGGCAGAAGCTCTTTGCCGTTTGAAGAAAAACACGGAAGCTGAAGCAGCTTTGAAAGAAGCAATTGCTGTTGGTTTTGCTAATACTGCGATTGCATTGGAGTCTTCAATCTATGATTGGGGTATCGAAGGTGAGGTTGACCTTTCGGCAGATGTGGCTGATGCTTATTTTGCAGATAACGTAAAACCTTTGTTTGATGCAAACCCATTAAAGGAAACAATGGTTCAGAAGTATCTGGCATTCTTCGGCGCATCCGGCGAAGCTGTAGAGGCGTATAATGATTATCGTAGAATGAAAGCTATGGGCGAAAACTTTGTTGAGTTGGCAAACCCGAACAACCAGACTAAGTTTCCGTTGAGATATACATATGGTAGTTCCGATGTATTGTCTAATTTGAATATAAAGGAAGCCTTTGGCAATGGCCAGTATGTTTATTCTGATCCGGTATGGTGGGCTGGCGGCTCACGTTAATACATCTATGTTAAGGCGGACTTGATCCGCCATCTCATGGAATACAGATGACACAGACGAGCGTAGATTAACGCAGATTATATATTTTCTTTAAAATAATATCTGCGTTAATCTACGCTCATTTTGTGTTGCGAATCTATGGCTTGGGACCAACAAAGAATGAGATAATCAAAAAGAGCTTTCCGAGAAGAAATTTGGCTAAAGCCAATACAGATAAATCCCCCTTTAGTCCGTCAGCTAAAGCGCAATGTCATTAAGTTAAGCGATAAGTGCCTGACAACCCTGTGTTCTCATGACAATGAAGAGAAGCTTTACAAGAAAGTGGAAGTTCAATAATGCAGAATGGATGATAAGTTTTTTCAGGAAGAGAAAAAAAGAGAAAAACCATTGGATTGAAAACGGAAACTCCGTTTTTTTATAATTGAATCTAAAAAAACAAGCCAATGGTTTCCGCAAATATAGAAATAATAAACGATTTGAATGAGTTTTTTCAAAATACAATGAGTGATAAAGAAACAAAAATGCGATACGTAAACAAGGCAACAGATTTCACGCGTAAACGCAGTTTATCCTTTTCGAGGATGGTTGCGTTACATATCAATCTCTTAAAAAGGAGTTTAAGCGTAGAACTAGAGAGCTTTTTTTCTCATATCAGCTCTGCGACCGTGACCAAGTCGGCCTTTTGCCAACAGCGAAGAAAATTAAAGCCTGTCTTTTTTCAGGACTGGAATGACATACTGATATCCTCCTATTATCGGAATACCCGGAGGCAAGAGAGGAGGTGGCGAGGTTTTAGGATATTCGCCATTGATGGCACGAAGTTATCATTGCCAAATACGAGAGCTTTGAGACAGCATTTTGGATACAGTACCAACCAGCATGGAATAAAATCGGCCACAGCCCGTGCTTCAGTTCTCTATGACGTATTGAACAAGTTGGTGGTTAATAGCAAATTATGCTCACTCAAAGAGGCTGAGCGTACCACGGCATGCGACCTGATCCCTTTCTTGAATAAGGACGACTTGCTGCTACTGGACCGCGGATATCCATCCTTCATGTTGTTCTATTTACTAATAAACAGGCAAGACTCTCACTTCGTGATGCGTGCCCAAGCAAACTTCTGCAAGGTGGTTGACGAGTTCCGTTCCTCTGGCAAAAAAGAAGAGATAGTCACCCTTCGAGCCACTTATAAGGCGATCAAAGGCTTAAAGGATCAGGGTGTGGAAATCCCACCGGAGACAGAGGTCAAGGTTCGCCTGGCCAGAATACGGCTGGATGATGGTCAGGACGAGATATTGATAACGAATCTCTACGACACAAAAGCATATACACTTCCGGTTCTAAAGGAACTCTACTTCTTGCGTTGGCCGGTGGAGACCACTTATGGCTACCTCAAAAATGAGCTACAGGTAGAGTGCTTCAGTGGGATCAGCCCTGTTAGTATAGAACAGGACTTCTATGCTAACATTTTTGTGTTCAACCTGCAAGCCGTTATAGAAGAGAGCTGTGAGGAATACGTGCGAACTGTAAACCGACAAAGGACAATCAAGTATAAGATCAATAAGAACGTATGCTGGGCTCTGATGAAAGGGAGGGTTATCGATTTATTTCTCCATGCTGAACAAGCAGGTTACTTGTTGAAGGAATTGACTTCCTTATTCGAAAGGTATTTAGAGCCTGTCAGGCCAGGCAGGAAATATACACGAACAAAGAAATCAATCAAACTTCTAGGCAAGTATGTGACACTTACGAATTATAAAAGAGCGGTCTAGTGCTTAACTTAATGACATTGAGCTAAAGCAGACGGCAATTGAAACCAGGCTAAAGCCATAAAAGAGCAGACCATATTGGCAATCCATAGAGGGAGCGTTGCTCCCTTGTTAGCGACATCAGCGGCAGGGTGTTAAACGCAGGTAAAAGACACAGCGTCAAAACCAGCGGTTGTTTGAGCGAAGCGAGTTTCGCTGGTTCAGCGAAGTCTTTTTGCCGGAGTAGCCTTGACTTTTTGGTTACTTTTGGGTCAAGCCCAAAGTGATAGAAACGATCTTGTATTGAGACTATGATCTGATACTTTTTAGGTAGGCAACTAAATTGAATAGGGTAGGCTATCAACCTGTGGAAGGTAGGCAACTTCCTTTTTGTTTATCTGCTTCCCAGATCGTCGTAAAGCGTTTGCAGCAGGGCTTTCCCGTTGTCGGTGCGTTCGCTGCTGTTGTCGGAAGACGATTCCATAAGTATTTTGTTGCTCTCGTTATCGTAGATCGAGTATCCCGTGCGGTTTATAAACCCGAACCCGTTGGTAAAGGTATAGAAGGCATATTCGGGATAACATGGGTCAAAAATGTCTTTGCTGAATGCAAATTCATTGTGTTTTAATCCTAGCTGGTTAAGCAATGTGGCTGCCAGATCGGTTTGGTTGGCATATTTATCTACCACCATAGGTTCTTTTATTGCGCCTCCCAGCCATATCATCGGGATGTGGAAGCGGCGGGGTTCGAAATCTTTTACATCTTCGGGATAGCGGAATCCATGATCTGCAACCAGTATAATTAATGTGTTTTTCCATGCCGGCAACAGCTTCATTTTATCTATAAAGCTGCCCAGGCAGCTATCTGTAAATGCTACGGAGTTAAGATACGGGTGCTCCAGATGGTGGAAAGGGACTTCAAAAGGTTCGTGGCTGCTCAACGTAAGAAAGGTGGTTAGCCAGGGCTTTGTATTGTCTCTTTCTTTGATGTTATTGTATAGCCATGTAAAGGTTATATCGTCGTTGGTTCCCCATTTGCTTAACCGGCTCGATAAGGGGAAGTCGCGGTCTGCCGTGATTTTGCTGTAGCCCGAGCTGAAGAAATAACTTTGCATGTTTGTAAAGTTTATATCTCCGCCATACAACATGTCGGCCGTATATCCTTCTTTATCCAGGCTTTTAGCAATGGAGGGGAGCGTCTGGCTCTTGGCCGGATATTTCATGATCGAGGTGGTGGGCTGCGCCAGGTAGCCGTTCAACACCGAGACAATCCCTCTGTCCGTACGGAATGAATTTGCATAGAGGTTGGTAAACAAAATCCCTTCTTTGCTTAACCGGTCTATGTTGGGAGTTACATCTTTTTCACCCCCAACGGCTCCGATAGCGTTGGCCGAGAAGCTCTCTAAAAGAATAATCAGGATATTGGGGCGGGTAGTGGTTAAAACCTGTTGCTTTTCCGGGCAGATTGAATCGGGAAATTGCTTGTTGCTGCGGGGGGAAGTGAGTTGCTTGAATAACTCTTCCCGGCGCTCTTCGGGTAGGAAGTTAAACTGCGCTGCAAAGTCCTGCTGTTTGGACAAAGAAGCAACCAAACTGAAACAGGGGTTAATGGCGGCATGGTTCAGAAACTGATTCTGGCTGAAATAGACCATTCCGACATTGGCGGTAGATGTTGTGACGCCTCCCCGGATAGGGATAAATAAAATGCCACCCAATAGCAAACATGATATTGTCCCGATGATCCGTTTGCGCACCATTGTTTCAGGCGTCCACGAAAGAATACATTTCCTGAAATAGATATATATAATATATGTATAGGCAAAAAACAAGAGGAGCTGGATAATGAACAACCCGACAGGCACACTTGCCATGGCATCCTTGGGCGACTGTAGGTAAAAGAACAAGGTTGCATCCAGACGGAATCCCCAAAAACCGTATAATGCAATATCTATTGAAAAGATGGCAGCCACGAGAGCTGCCATTATAAGAAAGTAAGCGGATAGTAATTTTCGGAGCCATATTCCGTGCAGCCATACCGAACCTGTTGTCAGAAGCAGCGGGATGGCTGTCAGATATCCGGACATGGTGCAGTCTAACTTCAGTCCATGAAAGATTACCTGCAGGTAATCGATTAGCGAACTACTGTTCGCTAATTCATGATGGTAGGCCATAAAGGCCGGTTTTTGTATCATAAAAACCGGAAGCCAGGCTATGAATATGGCTACGATAAATAATACCCTTTGTTTCATTTATATAACTTTTCCCTTAATTCGGCAACCGCAGGATCGGTAATGTAATCGTCGTAGTCCATCATCCTGTCGATAATTCCGTTCGGGGTTAACTCGATAATACGGTTGGCAACGGTTTGTATAAACTCGTGGTCGTGACTGGAGAACAGGATATTTCCTTTGAATGTTTGCAACGTATTGTTGAATGCCTGTATGGACTCCAGGTCCAGATGGTTTGTCGGGGTGTCCAGAATGATACAGTTGGCGTCTGTCAACATCATTCGCGAAATCATGCAGCGCATCTTTTCACCTCCGGATAGCACACTGACTTTTTTTAGTAATTCTTCGCCGGAGAACAGCATACGTCCCAGAAAACCTTTCAAGAATACATCGTTGGTGTCGGGTGAGAACTGGCTAAGCCAGTCGATCAGATTATAATCGGAATTGAAGTACACCGAGTTGTCCAGAGGCAGGTAGGTGGTAGTAATGGTCTGTCCCCATTGATAGGTGCCTGCATCGGCTTTATCTTCCCCGTTGATAATCTGGAAGAGGGCCGTCATGGCACGCGGGTCGCGACTGATGAAGACGACTTTGTCGTCTTTCTCTATGTTGAAATTTAAATCCTTGAATAAGACTTTGCCTTCGATGCTTTTGCTTAATCCTTTTACTTCAAGAATTTGATTGCCCGGCTCGCGATTCGGTGAGAACAGAATACCCGGATAGCGACGTGAGGATGGTTTGATCTCTTCGATATTCAGTTTCTCAAGCATCTTCTTGCGGCTGGTTGTCTGTTTGGACTTGGCAACGTTGGCACTGAAGCGGCGGATAAATTCTTCCAGTTCCTTTTTCTTCTCTTCCGCCTTCTTGTTCTGGTTCTGTTGCTGACGGAGCGCTAACTGGCTCGATTCGTACCAGAAGCTATAGTTGCCGGCAAACATTTGCAGTTTACCAAAGTCGATGTCGACGGTATGCGTACATACCGAGTCCAGAAAGTGGCGGTCGTGACTTACTACCAATACGGTATGTTCAAAATTTGACAGGTAGTTTTCAAGCCAGCTTACGGTTTCCAGGTCGAGGTCGTTGGTAGGCTCATCCAGTAGTAGGTTATCCGGCTGACCGTAAAGTGCACGCGCCAGAAGTACGCGGACCTTTTGCTTACCGCTTAAGTCTTTCATCATGCTATAGTGAAACTCTTCGCTGATGCCTAAGCCGCTCAATAGGCTGGCAGCATCGCTTTCGGCATTCCATCCTTCCATTTCTGCAAACTTTTCTTCCAGTTCCGAAACGCGGATGCCATCGGCATCGCTAAAGTCCGGTTTCTCGTAAAGAGCGTTTTTTTCACTCATTATTTCCCAAAGGGTAGTATGTCCCATTAGCACAGTGTCCATTACCGTATATTCGTCAAAAGCGAAGTGATCCTGGCTTAATACGGATAAACGTTCGCCCGGACCCAAGCTAACAGTGCCGCGCGTTGGATCGAGCTGCTTGCTGATAACGCGTAAGAAAGTAGATTTTCCTGCACCGTTTGCTCCGATGATACCGTAGCAGTTGCCCGGTGTAAATTTCATGTTGACATCCTGAAACAGGATGCGTTTTCCAAACTGTACGTCCAGATTGTTTACTGTAATCATATCTTATAATACCTATTAATTTGCTATAGAGGCTGCAAAGGTACGAAAAATATTATGGAGACCTTGCTAAAAATCGTTTCAATGTCAATACCGGAATAAATCATCGGGATGATTTTTTTAAATGTTCCCGATGATTTTGTAAAAAGATCGAGATGAATTAAACGGGAGGATTGTTGCGATTTCTTTAAATATTCTTTTATTACCAGATGTAGACTTGTTCTTTTTTTGTTACTAAATATTCGGAATAGGCTGGTTGATAATGTTTTTTTTTATTATCTTTGGAGAAATCAATCAATTTGATATATCCTTTGTTCAGAATAAGAAAGAATTAATTGTCTTACTAAATAAAGCTATTTTGTCAGAAAATTTAAAAGTGTAAAATAAACAGATGGAGATAATGATTATGAAGAACCAAATTCTCTTTTATTTATTCGTTATTGTTCCGTTCTTTTTCTCTTGTAACAACAAGCAAAAAGAACGGTTGACATTGGCAGACTGTCCTGTAATTGCACATAAAACAGACTCTTTAATAACGCTGGATTTTTCATCGGTTAGAGATACGTTTAATGTTCCCTTAAGTCTTTTTCTATCCGATTATGAGATAATCCGGTTGGAAAATTCGGAAGAAGCTATGGTTGGTCATTCCTATGCTTTTGCTGTAAGTGAAAATTACATTGGTCTTTATAACAGTAACCTCAAAGATTACAAACTATTCAATCGAAAAGGCAAATACATTCGCTCTATATCATCAGCTGGTCAAGGACCTGATGAATATTATATAGCAATCTATGACAGTTATATCGATGAAGAAAACGGAAGGATTTATTTGCTTTCTTATAGGGCAAATAAACTATTGGTTTTTGATTTGGAGGGAAAGCCATTACAACACATTCCTTTTCCTTTTCCTGTTCATAAAGGACGTTTCCGAATTAATGCAAAGAAAAAAGAATTGACTATGATGGCCTTGCCTTTTATTGATACGCCATTTGTTGTCTGGAGACAGGATTTCGAGGGAAATATCCTACAAAGTATTAATGCCGGACATTTTGTTATAGACCCGGGGGATTATAGTAATGACGTAAATTATTCACAAAACACATCTTTACTGGATTTTTCTTTGTTCCATTGGGGACCTATTATGGATTCGATCTACCATTATAATGAACAGGGCAATGTTCTAGAACCTGTTTTTACAGTTAAGTGGAAAGACCAAAATATAGTACGCCATGATTACGCAGAATTACCGACTCATTATTTTATCAGATTAATTGGTGAAGGAGCGAGTTGGGATGGAACTGTGCCCCGTTCTCCGCTAATTATAGTAGATAAAAACAGTTTGCAAGGGTGTTATGCCAACCTGAAATTTAATATGCTCGGAAACATTGATGGCCCTTCCTATGTGACTTTTAACAGAGGCTATTGCATTGCCAATATGTTCCCATACGAGCTTAAAGAGCAATTAGAAAAAGCGTTATCAAAATCAGAGAAAATGACACCTGAGATGAAGGATAAATTGATGAAATTAAATAATAGCCTTACCGAAGATGACAATAATGTGCTGTTTATTGGGAAGTTAAAACAATAAGAAAATGTTTATGCAGACAAAAATAACAAAGGCAGATGTGTGTATAGGAATATTAAAAATGTTGATGTTGAACTTTCTAATGAAGATGAGGGGCAGTAGTAGCCGGTGAATAATGAGTCTGATCAAAAGTAGGGTTTTGTTTTTAATTCACACCTTAAATATTATTTTACTCAAATTTCTTTTGCCCCAAATAATTAATGACTAATTTTGTGCTCTAAAACATTAAAGTAAACGAAACAAAGATGGCTGCAACGAAACGAATGAAACGTGCATTGGTCTCAGTATTCCATAAAGAGGGATTGGATGAGATCTTAAAAAAACTCCACAATGAAGGCGTGAGCTTTGTATCTACAGGTGGAACACAAACATTTATAGAGTCTTTAGGTATTCCTTGTGATGCCGTGGAAGATTTGACCGGATATCCTTCGATTTTAGGGGGACGCGTGAAAACACTTCACCCGAAAGTATTTGGTGGGATTTTGAACCGTAGAGATAATGAAGGAGATAAGGCTCAGATTGCAGAATATGAAATACCGGAAATAGATTTGGTTATAGTAGACCTTTATCCGTTTGAAGAAACTGTTGCTTCCGGCGCAGAAGAACAAGCTATCATTGAAAAAATAGATATAGGCGGTATCTCCCTGATACGTGCTGCAGCAAAGAATTTTAAGGATGTGGTAATCGTTGCTTCCAAAGCACAATATCAACCTTTGATGAATTTGTTAAATGAAAAAGGTGCGGAAACAACAATTGAAGACCGCCGCTGGTTTGCTAAAGAAGCATTCGCTGTTTCTTCCGGTTACGATTCTGCTATCTTTAACTACTTTGACGGACGCGATGGCTCTTACTTCCGTGCAGGTGTAGACGAGCCTATGCACTTGCGTTATGGTGAAAATCCTCATCAGGCTGCCAAGTTCTATGGAAAGTTTAACGATATGTTCGAACAGATTCACGGAAAAGAAGTTTCTTATAACAACTTATTAGACATTGATGCAGCGGTTAATTTGATTGATGAGTTCGACGAATTGACTTTCGCTATACTGAAACATAATAACGCTTGTGGTATCGCTTCGCGTGCAAATGTGACGGATGCCTGGAAAGATGCTTTGGCCGGTGACCCGGTTTCTGCATTTGGTGGTATTTTAATAACCAATACAACAATCAATAAAGAAGCGGCTGAAGAAATTAACAAAATATTCTTTGAGATTATCATTGCTCCGGCTTATGATGCTGATGCTTTGGAAGTTTTGAAACAGAAGAAGAACCGTATCATTCTAGTTCGTAAGGAATGTAAGACTTGTCCGGTGCAGTTCCGTTCATTACTGAACGGCGTTTTGATGCAGGAAAAAGATTTGAGTATTCAGGTAGCCGGAGATCTGGAACCGATGACAGATAAAAAACCGACAACGCAGGAAATAGAAGACCTGTTATTTGCCAATAAGCTGGTGAAGAACAGCAAGTCTAATGCAATCACATTGGTGAAGAATAAGCAGCTTTGCGCGAGTGGTATCGGACAGACTTCGCGTGTAGATGCTCTGAAACAAGCTATCGAGAAGGCTAAATCATTTAACTTTGATTTGAACGGTGCTGTGATGGCATCCGACGCTTTCTTCCCGTTCCCTGACTGTGTGGAAATTGCTGATAATGCAGGTATTACTGCTGTAATTCAACCGGGAGGTTCTATTAATGACAAATTATCTGTTGAGTATTGCAATGCACATGGCTTGTCAATGGTTAAAACAGGTATACGTCACTTTAAACATTAACAAATACTAATATGCCAATTATGAAATTTCGAATTGGCATATTGACACATTAACAGAATTATTATAATGGGATTATTCTCTTTCACTCAAGAAATAGCGATAGACCTGGGTACTGCCAATACTATTATTATAAGCAATGGTAAGATTATGGTAGACCAACCGTCTGTGGTAGCTCTTGACCGTCGGACAGATAAGGTATTGGCGGTAGGAGAAAAGGCTCGGCAAATGCACGGAAAGACGCATGAAAATATTCGTACGATTCGTCCGTTACGTGATGGTGTAATTGCCGACTTTTATGCTGCCGAGCAGATGATGCGGGGCATGATAAAAATGATAAACCAGAGAAATCACTGGTTTTCTCCTTCTTTGCGCGTGGTGGTATGTATACCTTCAGGTAGTACTGAAGTGGAAATACGTGCCGTGCGCGACTCTGCCGAGCATGCCGGTGGTCGTGATGTGTATATGATTTACGAACCGATGGCCGCTGCAATTGGTATTGGTATCGACGTGGAAGCTCCGGAAGGAAATATGATTGTAGATATAGGCGGTGGTACGACGGAAATTGCCGTGATTTCTCTGGGTGGAATTGTTTCGAATAAGTCTATCCGCATTGCCGGTGATGATCTGACTGCAGATATTATGGAATATATGCGCCGTCAGCATAATGTTAAGGTGGGCGAACGTACGGCTGAATTGATTAAAATAAATGTCGGTTCGGCGCTTACGTTTCTTGATAACCCGCCTGAAGATTATGTTGTTCATGGCCCTAACCAAATGACGGCTTTGCCAATGGAAGTTCCTGTTTCTTATCAGGAAATAGCTCATTGTTTGGAGAAATCGATCTCTAAGATGGAAGCTGCAATTTTAAGTGCTTTGGAACAAACACCGCCGGAATTATATGCCGATATTGTACGTAATGGTATCTATCTTGCCGGAGGTGGAGCTTTGATGCGTGGTTTGGACAAGCGTTTGACTGATAAGATCAATATTCCGTTCCATATAGCCGAAGACCCGTTGCATGCAGTTGCTAAAGGTACGGGAGTGGCTCTGAAAAATATCGATAAATTTAATTTCCTTATTAGATAATTGACAGTTGACAGCTTACAAATGACAAGTAATTTACTATCTACCTGCCATTTGTAAGCTGTCAACTGTCAACTTTTAAAGACTATGCGTAAACTGCTTGATTTCCTGGTGAGGAAGAGGCATTGGTTTCTGTTTTTGTTGCTCGAAGTACTTTCTTTGATACTCATTTATCATAATAATGCGTATCAACGGAATATCATGTTTAGTTCGGCAAATGTAGTAACAGGACACATTGCTTCTGTTTCCGGTTATGTAACTTCTTATTTGAATCTCCGGGAGATTAATAAGGAGTTGCTGGAACGTAACGGGAAGTTGGAACTTCAAATGTTGGAAATGCAGGATCGTTTGGACATGATGATGGCAGACACAGTTGCCTTCGCTGGCTTTGCGCCTGATTCGACAGAACAGTTTCCATATAGTTGTGTGATGGCAGAGGTTGTAAACAACAGTGTGACGCATTTGTCTAATTATATTACGGTAAATAAAGGGCGTAAGGATGGTATAGACCGGGATATGGGAGTCGTTTCCGAGCGTGGAGTGGTTGGGATTGTATCCGCTGTTTCGGATCATTTTGCAGTGGTGATTCCTTTGTTGAATCCAAAGTTCCGGTTGAGTTGCAAAGTGTTGGGAAGCAGCTATTTTGGCTCTTTGAGCTGGAATGGGCTTAACTCCCGCTATGCAAATCTGGACGAATTACCGCGCCATGTGCAGTTTGATAAGGGAGATACAATTGTTACAAGTGGCTATTCGGCCGTATTTCCTGCGGGAATTATTGTAGGTACGGTTTCGGATTTTAAGAAGCAACATGATGATAACTTCTATTCATTGGAAGTATTATTGGCAACAGATTTCCAGGCATTGAACGATGTCAGGATTATAAAGAACTACCGCCAGGCGGAACAGCTAAGTTTAGAATTAGAGGCGAAAAGAAATGATTAATCTACTGCGAGGCTTATTTTATTTTGTTGTGTTTGTTTTAATTCAGGTATTGGTCTTGAATAACATTCACTTTCTTAGGATTGCAACGCCATTTCTATATCTTTATTTTATTATTAAACTTCCGGTGGGAATGTCTCAAACCAAAGTCGTGTTTTTTTCTTTTTTGGCTGGTCTTGCTATTGATATGTTTTCGAATACCCCGGGAATGCATGCCGCCGCTTGTACATTGGCCGGATTTCTACGCGAGCCTCTGATACGGTTTTATATGGGGAAGGATCTTCCGGAAGGTATATATCCTTCATATAAAACATTTGGATATGGCGGCTTTTTTAGATATGCTGTTACGTTCATAATAATACAGCATGTGGCATTATTTTTATTAGAATCATTGACATTCTTTGATCCGGTGTTTCTTGCCCTTCGTATTTTTGCAAGTGTAGCAATGACAACATTGTTAGTTTGTACGGTAGAAGCATTCAATATAGAGTCTCAGAAAAGTGGAGAGTAATACTAAGTACACACTCGAAAACAGACGTTATGTAATTGGCGGGGCTGTTATTTTATTGGTACTCATCTTTATTGTTCGTCTGTTCTTTTTGCAAATTATAGATAGCGACTATAAAGCATGGGCCGATAGTAATGCGTTCCTGAAGAAAACTCTATACCCTTCCCGCGGAATTATGTACGACCGGAATGGTAAGATGCTGGTGTATAACCAACCGGCTTATGATGTGATGTTTATCATGCGTGAAATACAACCCTTCGATACGTTGGACTTTTGTAATATCTTGGGGATAACCAAGCAGCAGTTTGTCAAGCGTATGGCAGACGTTAAAGACCGTCGGTTGAATCCCGGTTATTCATCGTATGTGCCACAGGTTTTTATGAACCAGTTATCTGCCCGTGAGTGTGGTGTATTACAAGAGAAATTATATAAATTCCCTGGCTTTTATATCCAGAACCGTACAATCCGTGAGTATGAATATCCTTATGCAGCTCATGTGTTGGGTACAATTGGGGAAGTAAACCGTAAGGATATAGAAAATGACGATTATTATGTTCAGGGCGACAACTCCGGCCGCAGTGGTATAGAACAGTCTTATGAAAGCGTTTTGCGTGGCACGAAAGGCGTGGAAATCCTGCTGCGTGATGCGCATGGCCGCATCAAGGGCCGTTATGAAGAGGGTAAATTTGACGTGGCTCCGGTCTCGGGTAAGAATCTGACCTTATCTATCGATATGGAATTACAGGAGCTTGGGGAGAAGTTAATGCAAAATAAAAGGGGAAGCATAGTGATGATTGAACCGGAGACAGGTGAGATATTATGTATGGTTTCAACTCCGTCTTATGATCCGGGAATGTTATCCGGTCGCCAAAGGGGTAAAAATCATAAATTGCTGGAAAGGAATCCCGACAAACCATTGCTTAATAGAGCTATTATGGGGCTTTATCCTCCAGGATCGACCTTTAAACCTACTCAGGCTCTGACCTTTCTGCAGGAAGGAGTCATTACAAAAGAAACGCAATACACATGTGCCCATGGTTATACGTTTAGAGGTGGAAAACCAGCTTGTCACGGGCATGCTTCACCTCTGAATCTTACATATGCCCTGGCTACTTCCTGTAATTCGTATTTTTGTTGGGGATTACATGATATGATAGACAGCCGTAAACGGTATCCTACAGTTCAAGAAGCTTTTGAAGTATGGAAAAATTACCTTATTTCTATGGGATACGGTTATAAATTAGGAGTTGATTTGCCGGGAGAGAAAAGAGGATTTGTTCCTAATAGTAAATATTACGATAAATATTATCGTGGACGTTGGAATTCCAGTACGATTATTTCGATTGCAATAGGCCAGGGAGAAATACTTGCTACTCCATTACAGATTTGTAATTTGGCTGCTACTATAGCAAACAGAGGTCATTTTATTACTCCTCATGTGGTGAAGGGAATACAAGACACTCCGCTGGATACGCTTTATACCAATAGGCGTTATACGATGATAGAGCGTAAGAATTATGAAATTGTGGCCGAAGGTATGCGCAATGCCGTACTAGGTGGAACTTGTACGCGTGCTGCTATTCCGGGCATAGAAGTCTGTGGAAAAACCGGTACGGCGGAAAATCCTCATGGAAAAGACCATTCGGCGTTTATCGGTTTTGCTCCTTATCAGAATCCTAAAGTTGCCATTTGTGTATATGTTGAAAACGGAGGGTTTGGTGCAACTTATGGAGTTCCTATAGGAAAATTGATGATGGAGAAGTACCTGACCGGAACTATTTCGGAAGCGGATAAACTGCTGGAAGAAACAATGGCCAATGCAGTAGTGTCACCTAATATTTTATCATTACCGGATCGTGAGTTATAGAAAAACAGAAATATGGAAGTCGGTTGATTGGTTTACTATTATACTTTATGTTGTAATGGTAATAGCCGGTTGGTTTAGTATTTGTGGTGCCAGTTATGAGTTTGATAATGTGGGGCTGTTTGATCCGTCAGGTCGTCCTGGTTCGCAGTTAATTTGGATTGGTCTGTCGGCTGTGATCATTTTTGTAATACTCATGTTGGATAGCAACTTTTTCGATATTTTTGCCAACCTGATTTATATAGCTGTAATTCTTTTGTTGATAGCTACTATCTTCCTTGCTCCTAATATAAAAGGATCGCATTCGTGGCTTGTTTTGGGGCCGGTTCGTTTGCAGCCTGCCGAGTTTGCAAAGTTTGCTACGGCTTTAGTTGTTGCTAAACTGATGAATACGTATGCCTTTAAGCTTACTACACCTAAGAATTTCATGATAACATTGTTGCTGATTTTCTTACCGATGGTTTGTATTCTGCTACAAAAGGAAACTGGTTCTGCTTTGGTTTACCTGGCATTTTTTCTGATGCTTTATCGGGAAGGAATGTCTGGCTATATACTTTTGGCGGGAGTTTGTGCTGTAGTTTTCTTTGTTGCCGGGATGAAATATTCAGAAGTAATTACAGGGATTACTCCTGTTGGCGAGCTATTGGTTTCATGCATGATTTTAGTTATAACGATGCTTTTGATCCAAATTGAGCGGAAGGATGGCAAAGCCATATTTTGTATATTGGCAGGCACGGCATGTGCTTATTTGGTAGGATATATAGTATCTGTATTTACTCCGGTTAATTTTGCTTTTATAGCCGAAGGACTTGTGTTATTATCGGTGTTGTATTTGATATATTTGTCGATAAGGAATTGGGTCTGGCATTATGTCTTGATAGCTCTTTTTGCATTAGGGTCTTTAGCTTTCCTGTTTTCAGTGAGCTATGTGTTCGATAATATATTGGAACCGCATCAACAGGTTCGTATTAAAGTTTCTTTGGGATTGGAGGATGATCCTAGTGGTGCAGGTTATAATGTGAATCAATCAAAGATTGCAATTGGTTCGGGTGGCTTTTCCGGTAAAGGATTTTTGAACGGAACACAGACGAAATTGAAATATGTCCCCGAACAGGATACTGACTTTATTTTTTGTACTGTAGGAGAGGAGCAGGGTTTTCTGGGTTCTGCTGCCGTACTTATTTTGTTTGGAATATTTATTTTACGCCTTATCGTATTAGCCGAAAGACAGGGTAATACATTCGGACGCGTTTATGGATATAGTGTTGCATCCATCTTTTTCTTCCATTTAGCGATAAATGTGGGAATGGTTACAGGATTGACTCCTGTAATTGGTATTCCGTTGCCATTCTTCAGCTATGGAGGATCTTCTTTGTGGGGTTTCACTATCCTGTTGTTTATATTTCTTCGGTTAGATGCTTCCCGTAAAGAACATTGATCTTATTCGGCTTTTTTTACCCTCATACCGATCTCCTGAATACCCGGCAATGCTTCATTCCTCATACCTTGCCTGAAGCTAAAGGTATACTGTCCTTCATAAGGGAATAGATAGTTCGTACGAATAGGAAAACTAGACTGGAAAAGGGAAATGCCATGTCCATACCATTTGCCGTATTCGTCAGCAAGCGTGCACTCTATTGTATCTCTTTTCAATGGGCCAACGGGCAATTCTTCATTACAAAATAACCATAAGTTTTGATAGGGATAAAGGTTATTATTTCGTATTTCCAGTGTAAGGTTATATGGAGTGGATATATCTGTTACATGGAAAGTGAAATAATATTCTTTGTTCTTTTCCCACGATGTATTATCAATGGCCTGGTATTGGTCGTACAAGGCCTGATTCTCGCAGGAGAAGAACAATAGAGATACAAAGGCAGCAATGCAGCTTTTAAGCTTCTGGCTTGTTTTCCGGTTGGTTAGCCGGTTTAACAGGTTGCTGGGGCTTGTCATTGTTATTCTGCTTATCGTTGTTGTTTATTTTCGGTTTTTGCTTCGGACGGTTGCTCCGGTTACCATTATTTGCATAACGGTTATTGTTTCTATTACCTCTTTCTCTGTTTCCATTGCTGTTGGTATTGCCCGTGTTTTCTGGATTGTCTGAGGTAATATTTGTATTGGTACTATTTCGGGTATTTTCATTTGTACCATTCTTATTATTGTCTCCGTTACTACGTTTCTTTTTCTTTTTCTTTACAGAATCGAAACGTGTTACGCTATCCTGCCCTAAGATATCTTGAGCATCTCTCTTGGGTGGCTGAGGTTTTGTGTCGGCTTCCAGAGAAATAGGTTTATTACCTTTCTTATTCATGTTGATGACATCAAAAGCACGTTTGGCCGGTATGGTTATCAGATTGGCGGCAAATGATTTGTCGGTAGAATAAGTAATCTCTTGTTTGAAGATATCTGTTTTGAAATGATAATATGAATTATCTTTAGTTTCCAGAACAATTTCCCGGGATGGCAAACGTTTTTGTGCTTCTACGTATGCATCTACCTCGTAGTTGATACAACATTTCAACTTGGCGCATTGTCCTGCCAGCTTCTGGGGGTTCATCGAAATATCCTGATAGCGGGCTGCCCCAGTGGCTACCGATACGAAACTTGTCATCCAGCTTGAACAACAAAGTTCGCGTCCGCAAGGGCCAATTCCGCCGATACGTCCGGCTTCTTGACGGGCTCCGATTTGTTTCATTTCAATACGGACACGAAATGCTTCCGCAAGTACTTTAATAAGTTGCCGGAAGTCTACACGTTCATCGGCGATATAATAGAATATAGCTTTGTTTCCATCTCCTTGGTATTCCACGTCTCCGATTTTCATGTTTAGGCCTAATTCGGTCGCAATCTGACGTGACCGGATCATCGTTGCATGTTCTTTAGCCTTTGCTTCTTCGTATTTCTCGATATCGTTGGGTTTTGCTTTTCGGTAGACTTTTTTAGGTTCGTTTCCTTCTCCGGTACGTACATTGTTTTTTTTCATTTGCAGAAGAACCAGTTTTCCGGTTAGGGTTACAATTCCGATATCATGACCTGGACTTGCTTCTACTGCAACAATGTCTCCTTTCTCCAAAGGTATTTTCGAACTGTTAAGATAATACCCTTTGCGGGTATTTTTAAATTGTACCTCTACGTAATCGGTTGCATTCTCTGCATCCGGAACATCGCAAAGCCAATCGTATGTATTGAGTTTTGTATTTTGTACTTTGCTGCATCCCTTTTTTCCCATGCAGCAACTTCCTGTATTTAGTTTGAAATCCATTTTCTAGGTTGTATAATATGTATATATTTAATGTACAATACGCAAAAATAGTGATTTATTCTAACACTTCCGCATGTGCCGATAAAAATATGTAAGAAAGCCCGGTAGCAACTGTTTACTACCGGGCTTTCTGTTTATATTCTGTCAGACTTGCTGATTATTTTACTAAACCGTGGCTTTTAAATACCTTATGAATAGCTTCCAAGGCATAATCCAATTGTTCTTTCGTATGAGTTGCCATCAAAGAGAAACGGATTAGCGTGTCTTCTGATGCTACAGCCGGAGCTACTACCGGGTTTACGAATATGCCTGCTTCGAATAATTCTTTTACAATAAGGAATGTAAGATCGTTATCACGGATGAACAACGGTATAATAGGAGTGGAAGTATGACCTATCTCGCAACCCATATTACGGAAACCGTCTAGTGCATAATGTGTCAGATCCCATAAGTGTTGTATACGTTCAGGTTCGCTCAACATAATATCCAGAGCAGCATTGGCAGCAGCGGTTGCAGCCGGAGTATTACTTGCACTGAAGATATATGAGCGGGAATGGTGGCGTAAATAGTTGATTACTGATTCGTCAGCTGCGATAAATCCGCCGATAGAAGCGAAAGATTTGCTGAATGTTCCCATAATCAGGTCAACATCATTTGTTACGCCGAAATGGTTACAGGTTCCGCGTCCTTGATTGCCGAATACACCTATACCGTGTGCTTCGTCTACCATTACGCTAGCATTATATTTCTTAGCCAAAGCAACTATTTCCGGTAATTTGGCAACATCGCCCTCCATACTGAATACGCCATCTATAACGATCAGTTTTACTTTGTCCGGTTCGCATTTTTGGAGTTGTTTCTCCAGCGAATCCATGTCGTTGTGTTTGTATTTTAATTTGGTGGAGAAAGAAAGGCGATGGCCTTCTATAATAGATGCATGGTCTAATTCATCCCAAATAATGTAATCTTCACGTCCTGTTACACAGGAAACCACGCCTAAATTAACTTGAAAGCCTGTAGAATATACGATGGCATCTTCCTTACCAACAAACTCTGCTAATCTTTTTTCCAATTGGATATGTAAGTCCAACGTTCCATTAAGGAATCGTGAACCGGCACAACCTGTACCATATTTTTTAATGGCTTCAATAGCTGCCTCTTTTACTTTAGGATGGTTTGTTAATCCCAAGTACGCATTTGAACCAAACATCAGAACTTTTTTACCACTGATCATCACTTCTGTGTCCTGATCACTTTCAATCATTCTGAAATAGGGATAAATCCCTGCTGCCATAGCTCTTTGAGGAGCATCGTACTTTGCTAATTTCTCTTGTAAAAGTTTCATATGTGTTATTAAGAGAATGATTTCTCGCTATTTGTTTATTCTGTATGAAAGAATTCCGATTTGCCGATATATCAGCATCTATGTTTCGACAAATCCAGCCGCAAAAGTAGTAAAAAAATAACTTATAGTAGTCCAAATGCTTTAAAAGTTTTATAAAAGCATTATTTTTGTCTTCTCAAATGTTAAAGATAAATTCAAAATGAACGGATGTGATATAAAGGTACAAGCTATTATTAATCCTATATCCGGGGTTGGCTCAAAGCGTAAGATTCCTAAGATGATAGAAGAAATGTGCCTTCGGAGTCATTGTTCGTTAAATATAACTTTTACCGAATACGCAGGTCATGCCAGTGAGCTTACAAAGCAGGCAATAAAGGATGGCGTACATTATATAATAGCTGTGGGGGGCGACGGAACGGTGAATGAGATAGCACGTGCCATGATCCATTCGGATGCAGTGTTGGGTATTGTCCCGAAAGGTTCGGGTAATGGTTTGGCCCGTGAGTTGCATATCCCTATGGAAATCCGTAGGGCGGTAGACTTGATCAGTAAAGGCCATGTTACTACCATTGACTGTTGCAGGGCTAACGGACGTGTATTTTTCTGTACTTGCGGCGTTGGATTTGATGCTGCTGTAAGCCAGAAATTTGCAAATGAAAAACGTCGTGGTTCTCTTACATATATAAAAAATACGGTTGAAGAATACTTAAGTTATAAGCCGGAACCTTACGAGTTACAGGTGGATAACCAGACAATAAAGGAAAAAGCCTTTCTGGTAGCTTGTGCTAATGCTTCTCAATATGGTAATAATGCTTTTATAGCTCCTCATGCAAATATACAGGACGGTCAGATGGATGTTACTATTCTTTCTCCGTTTACCCCACTTGATATTGCACCTCTTGCAATACAGTTATTTACAAAACAGATAGATCGTAATAGTAAGATCAAGACAATGAAGGCGCATCAGGTTACTATTATTCGTCAGAAACCGGGAGTCATGCACCTGGATGGCGAACCTATTATGGCCGAAAGCCGTATAGATATAACACTGGAACCAAGAGCATTGAAAGTACTTACACCGGAGGTTGTTTCTTTCTCGGAAGAAGTACATTATTTATTTGATGAAGTGACCCGTTTTTTTGATAAAAGGCTTCCTTATATCTTTAAATAAAAGTGGTACGTGTTGTTGGTGGTTTTTTGTTTATTTCAGATAATAGTCTCTGGTTAATGTTTTGAACTCAGGAGTATATTGATGGCGGGCTTCTTCGATTGTGAGTTCATTTTCAATTTTTAATGACTGGGCAGGCGATAATTCGATCAGTATTCTTTTTGGCTCGGCTCCGGGTACAGGAATGACGTTTGTGATGCGGATGGCAAAAAGCTTGTTCTCTTCTGCAATTTTCATCAGTTCTTCTTTCTTGTCAAAAGGTAGTATTAATGCGATTCTTCCGTTTGATGTTACGATTTGCAGGCAACCGGTTATCAAGTCGAAAAGCTGAAGGCTTTCTGTATGTCGTGCAGTAGTTCGTTTATGATC
Source organism: Parabacteroides provencensis (assembly GCF_900232875.1). NCBI lineage: Bacteria > Pseudomonadati > Bacteroidota > Bacteroidia > Bacteroidales > Tannerellaceae > Parabacteroides > Parabacteroides provencensis. Next base: position 66,171 of record NZ_LT960490.1, read on the forward strand.
CGGACATTTTAAGGAATCTGTAAAATAAGGCGGATTGGATACAATAAGGTCGTATCTTTTATCGGTTTGTTTTATGTACTCTTCAAAAGAGGTATGATAAATATTGATTTGTCCGGCGAAAATAGAAGCCTGTATGTTCTCTTTTGCCTGAAGGCATGCATCTGCGTCTATATCTATTGCATCTGCCTGAGCTGTGCTACGCTGTGCCAGCATTAGTGCAATGAGTCCTGTTCCGGTACCAACATCCAATATGTTTTTGCAAAGATATGTGTTAGCCCAGGCTCCCAAAAGAACCCCGTCGGTACCTACCTTCATAGCACATTTGTCATGCCATACGGTAAATTTTTTAAATTGAAAATAAGGATTTGCCATATCATTTTATTATTGCTGATGCAAAAGTAGTCAGATTCGGACTAAAATCTGTAACTTTGGCACGTTTATTGTATTAACATATACAATGATTAATGTATATATGAAAGGAAAAAAGAGAGTATTTAGCCCGGAATCATACGATGATATGGATGACAATATAGGGATTGTTATGCCAATTCTTACAGAATGCGATGTGGATGAAGATTTTACTGAAGGAGTAGATAAAGTAGGGGATGTAGTCCCTATTCTTCCGCTTCGTAATATGGTGCTATTCCCGGGAGTCGCTATGCCTGTTGTTGTGGGGCGTCCCAAGTCGATGCGATTAATAAAGGAAGCACTGCATAAGAAGAGTTTGATTGGTGTGGTTTGCCAAAAAGACATGGCAACCGAAGAACCGGGATTCGATGATTTGTATACAACTGGTGTGATTGCTGATGTTGTCCGCGTATTGGAAATGCCGGACGGGACAACTACGGTTATTTTGCAAGGTAAGAAGCGTTTTGAACTGAATAGTTTAGTTGAAACGGAACCGTATCTCACCGGACAGATTAAAATTCTGGAAGATACTGTGCCAGATAAGAGCGACCGCGAGTTTGAAGCTCTTATTTCTACTATAAAGGATTTGACAATAAAGATGTTGGGGGCAGTAGCCGATCCTCCGCGTGATCTTATCTTTTCTATAAAGAACAATCAGAACATACTGTATCTGGTAAATTTCTCGTGTAGCAATATTCCAAGTGGTGCATCCGAAAAACAGCAACTTCTTTTGATCGGGGACTTGAAAGATCGTGCTTACCGTTTGCTTTTTATCTTGAATCGCGAGTATCAGTTGGTGGAGCTGAAAGCTTCCATCCAGATGAAGACACACGAAGATATAAACCAGCAACAGAAAGAATATTTCCTCCAACAGCAGATTAAGACGATACAGGAAGAGTTGGGCGGGAATATCAATGAGCTGGAGATAAAGGAATTGCGTGAGAAAGCTTTTAAAAAGAAATGGCCGGTTGCAGTTGCCGAAATATTTGAAAAAGAATTGCGTAAACTGGAACGTCTGCATCCTCAATCTCCTGATTTTTCTATCCAGACGCAATATGTGCAGACAATTGTAAATCTGCCATGGAACCAGTATAGTAAAGATAACTTTAACCTGTCTCATGCGCAGAAGGTTCTGGATAGAGATCATTACGGATTGGAAAAGGTAAAAGAACGTATTATTGAACATCTTGCAGTCCTGAAACTGAAAGGTGATATGAAGTCGCCGATTATTTGTCTTTACGGACCTCCGGGAGTAGGTAAAACATCTCTAGGAAAGTCTATTGCCGAGGCTTTGAATCGTAAGTATGTCCGTGTTTCTCTGGGTGGCCTTCATGATGAGGCAGAAATACGCGGTCATAGACGTACATATATCGGTGCTATGTGCGGACGTATTATTCAGAATTTACAGAAGGCGGGAACGTCTAACCCGGTATTCATTCTGGATGAAATCGATAAGGTGACGAATGATTTTAAAGGTGATCCTGCAGCAGCATTACTGGAAGTGCTGGACCCTGAGCAGAATAATGCCTTCCATGACAACTACCTGGATATAGACTATGATCTGAGCAAAGTAATGTTTGTTGCTACCGCAAATAACCTGAATACGATTTCGCAACCCTTATTAGACCGTATGGAACTTATTGAAGTGAGCGGTTATATTATGGAAGAAAAGGTTGAAATTGCGGCAAGACATCTTGTTCCGAAGCAATTGAGCATTCATGGCATAGAAAAAGGGAAAGTGAAGTTTCAGAAAAAGACTTTGCAGGCAATTGTTGAGTCGTATACGCGTGAGAGCGGAGTCAGAGAATTGGATAAAAAGATAGCAAAGGTAATGCGTAAACTGGCTCGTAAAGTTGCATCGGACGAACCAATACCTTCTGTTATTAAGCCGGAAGACTTGCATGAGTATCTGGGAGCAGTAGAATATACACGGGATAAATACCAGGGTAACGAATATGCAGGTGTAGTAACCGGTCTTGCATGGACTGCTGTTGGTGGAGAAATATTGTTTGTAGAATCCAGCTTGAGTAAAGGAAAAGGTTCGAAACTGACTTTGACCGGTAACTTAGGCGATGTGATGAAGGAATCTGCCATGCTGGCTCTTGAATATATCCATGCCCATGCGTCTTTGTTTAATATAAATGAAGAATTGTTTGAAAACTGGAATGTGCATGTGCATGTACCTGAAGGTGCTATTCCTAAAGATGGTCCGAGTGCAGGTGTTACGATGGTAACTTCTTTAGTGTCTGCCTTTACACAGCGTAAAGTGAAAAGTAATCTGGCGATGACAGGCGAGATAACACTTCGTGGAAAAGTACTTCCTGTTGGCGGTATCAAAGAAAAAATTCTGGCAGCTAAACGCGCCGGCATTAAGGAATTGATCCTATGCAGGGAAAACCAGAAAGACATTGATGAGATTAAACCTGAATATCTGAGAGGGTTAACATTCCATTATGTAGATGATATACAACAAGTGGTGGATTTGGCTTTGCTCAATGAGAAGGTTAGTAATCCGCTATTTTAGGAAATAAAAAAGGATTGTCCACTTTAGGACAACCCTTTTTTGTAATATCGAATCATATTTATTTTGCTTCTTCTATGGTTTCTTCTTTTGCTTCTTCAGCAGGCTCTTCCGGTGTAAAGTCTGTGATGCCAGCTCCTATTAAGATATTATACCAGCTTAATAATTTTTTGATATCACTCGGATATACGCGATCACGGTCAAAGCTCGGTAATATTTCAGCGAAATAAGTACGTAATTCTTCTGGTTTTGCAGTGGAAGTGTTAATAGACACTTTAGCGCCGTTTTCTTTATTCTTAACGCTGGTCAGCACTTCATGTAAAGGAACTTCTGCTTCGTCTGTATAGATGGCAATGTCACCTAAAGAGATCACTTTATCTTTTGCATAGGCAGGTACTCTCTTCTTGTCTGTTAACGACTCAACAATCAGCATGTTTTTTCCATGGGAAACCAGTTTAAACAGGCCGGGTTTTCCCGAAATAGACAAAATAGTCTTCAACATAATATTCTTTGTTTTCTAATAGTGTTAAACTTTAAAGCTGCAAATGTAGTACAACTAACCGAATATACAGATACAAATGGGGGGAAAAAACGTATAGCTGTTACCTTTTATTCGGCATTATCTTGTGGTTGTCGTGAGGTTAAATAGTTTAAGAATTGATTTGTCTGGGGTAATAGGGCATGAATATCATCATTGTATATAACATAGTCCGATAGTTCTTTTTTTTGTTCGTCGGACATCTGATTGGAAATACGCCGTATGATTTCTTCCCGGGAAACGTTATCGCGGGCTAGTACCCTGGCTATGCGGATTTCTATGGGCGCATAAACCATCAGGTTTACATCAACTGTTTTGTTAAAACCTGACTCAAAAAGTATTGCTGATTCAATAGCACAGATATTGGAATGCTGATTGCGTACCCAGTTTTGGAAATGACTATTTACTTCCGGGTGTATAATTGCATTTACTTGTTTGAGGCACTCAGGATTATTGAAAATATAAGAAGCTAATAATTTTTTATTCAGTCCCTGCTCTGTATAAATATCTTTACCGAGTAGTTCTATGAGTTGTTTTCGTATGGCAGGTGAACTGTCAGTTAGTTGTTTGCTTTCTTTGTCGGCAATATATACCGGTATTCCGGTTAGCTGCAAAATAGTTGCTACGACCGACTTTCCGCTTCCTATTCCTCCGGTTATACCTATTTTAATCATGGCTGTTTTGTTCCAGAATAAATTCTATTTTGTCGGGGAATAAGGTTGCATTGCGTATCCAGTCCGGTTTAACGGAAAGCTCGATAGGTAATGTTCCTGACATGTTTTGTTCCAGGTTTGCAAATGGGATTTCAATAGAAAACTGGTCGGCCGAAAGTTCTTTAAAGCGTGAAAGCGGTACACTGCATGTCACCTTAATTACAGCCGGAAACATCCTTAATGTATAATGACTAGGTATACCCTTACAACTAACGGGGATATCTAAAGTTTTATCCGTATATTCCTCTATCGGAATAGTTACTGTAACTGTAGACGGGTCGTAGTTTACACCGGGAATTTTTTGTAGAGGTATATTTTTGGTAACTGTTTTGTCGCCATCTTTTATTTCAGTATAAACTGTCTGAATAGCAGTTAGCGAATCTAATATGACATCACTTGCATAGGCATTAACCACAGGTGGTGATATTATGATTTCGCCGGATTGTTGAAATCCTGCATTAATATGAATATCTCCGTTAAATGCTACAGGTATTTTCTTTTGAACGCTTTTACTATAGCTGATATCTATCTGCTGAGGCTCGAAACTGATTAACGAAGTGGTAGATATGAGTTGCTTCAGAATGTCACTTTCAATGACTTTTCTGCTTATATGGAATGTTCCGTTCTTTTTATTGACATTTTTCATATCAGCGTCAATAGGGGCAAAACGTCTCCCGAAGGAATAGTTTAATAAAACACTTCCTTTGTCTTTTACATGTACTGTGACGTTGCTGGGAACGGTGTCTGTAAAAGCGATTTCGGGCGAAACATTCTTATATCTGACCGGAATATTGATCTCTATTTCATATTCCTGCTGTAAACTTTGAAGAAGCCAAAATCCTAAAGCCAGGAGTATAAATGAGAAAAAGACTAAAGTTTCTTTCCATCGTTTGCAACGCAAAAAAACTTTAGCCTTTTGTAGGACAGACTTGAATAGTTGTAATAAGTTTTCAAGCCTTAACATGAATTCGTTGTTAATTACTTTTGCTGTGCGTCCTCTGATGAAGCGAATACAGAAGTTTTATCTACACGGATACGAACACCGTCTGCAATTTCTATCAGCATGTAAATGTCTCCGATTTCTTTTATTTTTCCGTATATGCCCCCGGATGTGATAACTTTATCTCCGGTCTGCAATGCTTCGCGTGCTTTCTGGATTTCTTTTTGTTTCTTTTGTTGCGGACGAATCATAAAGAAATAGAAGATGGCAACAACTACGACCATCATTAGAATGCCAGACCATTGAGACTGGCCGGCACCAGCAGCTTGAAGTAAAATACTAATTAAGCTCATACTATTATAATTAATTTACAAGTTAATATCAAAAACAATATGTGCAAATGTAAGTATAATAATTAGTCTTTAAGCAATAACTTTTCTTTTTTTAACTCACTTACTATGGAATCGAGTATGCCATTAATAAATGTTCCGCTTTTGGGAGTGCTGTAGTATTTTGCAGTATCTATATATTCGTTCAGGGTAACGATTGTCGGAATAGTTGGGAACGTCATGATTTCGGCTATGGCAACCTGCATTATGATAAGGTCCATATTTGCAATACGTTCTGTTTCCCAATTTTTTATATGTTTTTCTATTCGTTCGCGAAATTCTTTTCCTTTCAATAATGATTGTCTGAATAACTGGATTGCAAACGACTTGTCTTCCATATCTTTGAACATGGGCAATAAAGCCTGCTTACTTCCGTTCTTTTCTTCAAACTTCTTGATGGTTTTTAGGGTGAAAGTTTCGACAATTTCTATATCATCATTCCAGTAAATACTTTTATCTTCCAGATAATCTTCTACCGTTTCATTGCCACATATAATTTTCTTGAATACGGTACGCCAGAATTCTTTGTCAGTTTCGTACGAATCGTCTTTGTTAGCCAGGTACTCTGCATATAAATCGGAATCAAGAATCTGCTCAAGTACGGCTTTTATAAAATCTTGGTCATTACTCCATGAAATACCTTGTTCTGAAACATACTTTTTCAAAGCGTCGTTTTGTTCAACCTGGGCTGCAAAACGATTGTCTGTCAGGCGTGTGTTCGGATTTAACTCTGCTTCCGTAGGCATGTACTTGTTTTTACGGGTATTGAGCAGACGTTTTTGAAGGTTTGTTACTTCAACAATAAGAAGAAGGAAATAATGATATAAGTCGTACGACTTTTGGAGGCTGAAAAGTAATTCATTTTCCGCTACTTTGAGGTCACCGTTACCATTTTGATAGTAAGAATATACTATCTGTAAAACTTTAATGCGGATTAAAATTCTGTTGATCATCGTTTGAAAGAACTTCTTGTTATAAATTTAGGTTGCAAAGGTAGCTATTCTTTTTATAAAAAAGAGGGAGTTTGCTTAATTTTATATGCATTAGATGATATTTTGAATTTACGGCTGTTTGGGTGGTATTTTGATACGTTAAAATAGTTGCTATTTAAAAAAAAATGCACATATTTGAGGCTAGTTATGATAAATGGGACGGGTGTATTAATAAATGTTAGCTGTCATGGAAGATTCTATAAGGAAAACACATGTTGAGGGTGGTGATAAAGAAATTTTATATTCTAAAGCCATCAAAGCAGGGAAACGGATCTATTATCTGGATGTGAAGAAGAATTTAAAAGATGACTTGTTTTTAGCTGTTACTGAAAGTAAAAAGATTCAACCTAAGGACGGAACGCAAGTATCTTTTGAAAAACACAAAATTTTCCTGTATAAAGAAGACTTTGACAAATTCATGGATGGATTGAACGATGTAATTCATTACATTAAGAGATGCAATGAAGGTAAAGGGCCGGATGTTCAACTTGAAAATGAAGAAGGGGATAATGCTTCTGATGAGATAAAGCTCGATATAGAGTTTTGAGAAAAAAAGAAAAAAGATAATGGGCTGCTTTCTTTATCAAGAAAAGCAGCCCATTACTTTTATAGGTACTTGTATTTAACAAGTAATCCTATTTTTCCTGCGATATTTATTCTGCCGGATGGATAGCTTCTGTAGGACAAGCATCTGCGCAAGTTCCACAGTCTGTACACATTTCAGGATTGATACTGTATTTATCACCTTCTGAAATTGCTCCTACCGGACATTCATCAATACATGTACCGCAAGCAATACAATCGTCGCTAATTACGTAAGCCATTTTATTAAACGTTTAAATTGATAACTATTAGTTGGTGCAAAATTAGAGCTTTCTTTGTATTAAAAAAATATCTGCTGCTTTATTTTGCCCATTTAGGTGCATTTTTGCAATAACTTTATTTGTTTTCCGTTATAATTCAAAATTGAATCAGAGTTGAAACGTTTGTTATTTGTATTATGCGTGTTGTGTCTGGCTACCACAGGAGCTATGGCACAAAAGGAAAGGGTGAAGAATCAACCGTATGCCGATTTGAAGTGGTTCCATTTAGGTTTCCATGTAGGTCTGCATGCGCAAGACTTGTTGTTGACTAATTCTGGTGTTACAACAAATGGCGAAACTTGGTTTGCTGAAATACCTTCTTATTCTCCGGGATTTAGTGTCGGAGTTATAGGTGATTTATATTTGAATCCATATTTTAATTTGCGTTTGGTTCCTACAATTCATTTTGGAGACAAGAAGTTTATTTTTCGTGAGCAATCCACAGGTGAAGAGTTTACAACGAATACGCGTTCTACTTACTTGTCTTTCCCGTTGGATGTAAAGTATACTGCTTTGCGTCTTAATAATTATCGCCCTTACTTGATTGGCGGTATATACGGTTCATTTGATTTGGGGCGTAAGAAAGACAATCCTATTTTGTTGAAAGGTGCAGACTTCGGACTGGAGTTTGGTATAGGATGCGATATTTATTTACCCTTTTTTAAATTGTGCCCGGAGTTGAAATTCTGTTTTGGCCTGGTTGATTTACTGGAAAAAGACCGGTCTAGCTTGAATGATCGTGACCTGATAAAATATACAGATGCTCTTTCGAAAGCAACTTCACGAATGGTTGTCCTTACGTTTAATTTCGAATAAAAAGTTCAATATAGATATAAGAAGCAGGTATAGCCATCATCACACTGTCAAACCTGTCGAGCATGCCTCCGTGTCCCGGCAATAGTTTACCGGAATCTTTTACACCTAACGTGCGTTTTAGCAGCGATTCTATTAAATCTCCCCATGTGCCGAAAAGAACAATTGAAAATGAAAGTCCCAACCAGTTATATCTGCTGATTTCTGGTGCATACCAAGCAAAAACCTGTGAAGATGCTAATACAACGACAAGCCCTCCGAAAAAACCTTCCCATGATTTTTTAGGCGAAATTCGTTCGAATAATCTTCTTTTACCTATACGTGAACCTACTAAATATGCACCTGTGTCGTTTAGCCAGATAAATACAAATATAGCTAATGCATATAACGGAGTGAAAACAATTTCACCCGGAGTATTGGGAATGGAAGTTATAAAATTCAACATGGAAAATGTCCCTGCACAATATACCTGGGCTAGTAATGTAAATGCCCAATTATTTATAGGATTCGGGGCTTTGTGATAGAGCTCGGCTATCAATGTATACATCAAAAATAAAAGGTAGGGCAGGAATATGTTTCTGTCTGCTAATCCGTTTGCAAACATGAATGTCCCTATGAACAGGTAGGCACCTCCAATAGAACTGATAACCCGCTGAATGGTTGTATTTTCATAGTGATCCATTAGCCCATAAAATTCCCATAAAGAAAGAGCTGTGATAAGAGTAAATATAACCAGAAACAATATTGGATGGAAACAAATAGCTCCCAACATAACCGCTACAAAGATTACACCGGTTAATGCTCGTTTTATCAGATTATTCAAGATTATAATGTTTTGTTTTCGTATAAAATTTGTTTCGGATGCAAACCTACATAAAAATATCGAATTACAATATGCCTGATCCTGATATCTCGATCATTTTCTAATATCATCCCGATCATTTCACAAAATCATCTTGATGTTTTTGTGAAATGATCGGGATGATATTTTAGAGAGATGGTATACAAAATCAAAAAAGTTATTTCCGAAAACGATCAGGCTATTTGTTCGGATTCTGCCTTACTGTCATTTTCCGGCACGACATTTTTGTCATCTTTATCTTCCGCTTTATTTTTTTCTGCTTCGGTTTGTTCTCCATTCTTTGTTTTACTTTGCAATTCAAGGATTTCTTCCGAACGTGAAATCCAGGCCCGTTTACCAAAAATATGTTCTACATCTTCAGCATATATAACTTCGCGTTCCAATAAAACTTTTGCTAAAGCGTTGTGTCCTTCCGTGTTTTCCGACAGGATTTTTTTAGCCCGTTTATATTGTTCGTTTATTATTATTTGTACTTCCTGGTCGATCAGTCGTGCTGTTTCTTCGCTATATGGTTTGGTGAATCCCCAATCTTGTCCTGTCGAATCATAATAATTTAAGTTAGGCAATTTGTCACTCATTCCAAAATAAACAACCATTGCGTATGCTTGTTTTGTTACACGTTCCAAATCATTGGATGCTCCTGTTGAAATTTTTCCTAAGAATAATTCTTCAGCGGCACGTCCTCCAAGCGTAGCACACATTTCGTCCAGTAATTGTTCGCGGGTGGTGATTTGGCGTTCTTCCGGAAGATACCATGCTGCTCCTAATGCTTTTCCTCTTGGTACGATTGTAACCTTTACTAAAGGATTGGCATGTTCAAGCAACCAGCTTAGCGTAGCATGGCCGGCTTCGTGATTGGCAATGCAATTACGTTCATCGGTTGTTGTGATCTTGGTACGTTTTTCCAGACCTCCGACAATACGGTCTACTGCATTCATAAAGTCTTCTTTCTGTACAAATTTTTTGCCATTGCGCGCTGCTATTAAGGCTGCTTCGTTACAAACGTTAGCAATGTCCGCACCTGAGAATCCCGGTGTCTGGCGAGCTAAAAATTCAGTATCGACACTGTCGTCAATTTTGATAGGACGAAGATGTACACCAAATATTTCTTTACGTTCGTTCAAATCGGGCAATTCTACATGAATCTGTCGGTCAAAACGTCCGGCACGAAGCAATGCTTTGTCCAGGATATCTGCACGGTTTGTTGCTGCTAAAATAATAACACCACTATTGGAACCGAAACCATCCATTTCTGTAAGTAACTGGTTCAATGTGTTTTCTCGTTCGTCATTACTGTTCATGTTGACGTTTTTTCCACGGGCGCGCCCTACTGCATCAATTTCGTCAATGAATACAATACATGGTGCTTTTTCTTTTGCCTGGCGGAATAAGTCACGCACGCGTGAAGCTCCCACACCAACGAACATTTCTACGAAGTCGGAACCTGACAGTGAAAAGAATGGAACATCGGCTTCGCCTGCAACTGCTTTTGCCAGCAATGTTTTACCGGTTCCCGGAGGGCCTACAAGTAATGCGCCTTTAGGTATTTTACCTCCCAGTTCGGTATATTTGTCCGGGTTTTTTAAGAATGATACGATTTCTTCCACTTCCTGTTTTGCTTCGGATAATCCGGCTACATCTTTAAACGTAACTTTCTTTTGGTTATCCTTATCAAAAAGCTGGGCTTTTGCTTTGCCCACGCTAAAGACACCTCCGGGACCACCTCCGGCTCCGCCGGACATGCGCCTCATAAGGAATATCCATACAACAATAAGTAGAATGATAGGACCGAATGATACGAGGAAGTTCCACATTGTATCATCTCCTTCTTCAAAGCTGACTTGTGTATCAATATGATCGTTGGCTACAGCATTATCGTAGAAATCGGAGAATTTATCAGCCGAAGGTATCTTTACGAATACTTTCGGAGAATTACCAAGGCGGCTGTTATCTCCTTTAAAAACAAGGTCGGTTTTTCCGTTCTTTACAGTAGCTTCAACCAGGTTCTTTTTGTTGTAAACTACCATTTTTTCGAAAACATTATCTTTGGCCAGCTTCTGAAATTCAGTCCAGCCCAACTCTTTTGATCCTGAAGAATCGTTTGTCATATACAATGCAATAAGCATCATGAATATTAATCCGTACATCCAGTACAGGTTAAAACGAAACATCTTCGGCTTGCCGTTCTTCGGAGATTTATTAAACATGTTGTTTTTATTTTCCATAAAAGATAAATCTAATTAAAACCGGTCGTTAATCCAGATTAGGAATTTGAGTTACTTTGGAGTCTGCCCAAAGATTTTCCAGATTATAGAATTCCCTCTGTTCCGGTAAAAATATATGTACAAGAACCGTGCCATAATCCATGCCAATCCACTGGGCTCCCTGGTTTCCATCAATGGACAGAGGTTTTTCTCCGGTTTCTTTACGGGCAAAGTCCCATACTGAATCTGATAGTGCTGAAACTTGGGTAGGTGTGTTTCCTTCACAAATTATCATATATTCACAAATGTTCCCTGATAATTGGGTTAAATCCACGGTTACAATATTTTTGCCTTTCTTTTCCTGAAGGCCTTCAACAATCGCTTTTACTAATTCTTTTGTTTGATCCATCTATTTTGTATTGAATAATTTTCTGAGTCGCAAATATACTTCTTAAATTTATTATGATCGTCTTTTCCTTATATAATATATGTATAAACCTTTTCAAAATGAAAACAAGGGCTGGAAGAAAATGTTTATTTGCGGGAATTTTTTCGGTCGAATATTTGCAGTATTAGAGAAAGTATATACCTTTGCACTCGCAAACGAAAGCGTTGCATTATTTAAGCTTTATTGTTCAATGGTGTAATGGTAGCACAACAGATTCTGGTCCTGTTAGTCCAAGTTCGAGCCTTGGTTGAACAACAATAAATAGCATCGCCTTTGTTGATAGAAAAATATATTTTGTTCAATGGTGTAATGGTAGCACAACAGATTCTGGTCCTGTTAGTCCAAGTTCGAGCCTTGGTTGAACAACAAAAGTTTAATAGCCCGCTATTCTTTGAAGAGTAGCGGGCGTTTTTTTATTTATATCTCGTCCATTTTATTAATTCTTTCAGGCTGGGCTTTTTGCCATACATAAGAATGCCGACCCTGTATATCTTACTTGATCCCCAAATTATAAATAAAGCAGTTGCAAATAACAAACCGACAGAAACGAGGATTTCCCATATAGGAATGTCGTAAGGTAAACGTACCATCATAACGATGGGAGAGGTGAAAGGTATGAATGAGCACCAGACAGCCAATGGACCGTCCGGATTGTTCATGCTATAAACGCCGGCATACAAGCTGAATACCATTAATATAATAATAGGCATCATGAACTGCTGTGTATCTTCTTGTTGCTCCAATGCACTTCCTATGGCGGCAAAAAGAGCTGCATACAGCGTATATCCGCCTATAAAGTAAAGCACGAAACAAACTCCTATTTCCGTGAAATTAATGGAGTTGATTACTTCCTGAATCTGTGTCTGCATCTCTGAAGACTGTACTGTCATGGCTCCTCCTATGTTTTGTGCTGCCATTTGTGCATTCATTAGATCGTCAGGACTTGTACCGCTTCCTAAAAATAAGAGTGTGCCGGATACGAGGACGGTTGTCAATATACCCCATAAAAAGACTTGGGTTAATCCTACAAAACCGATTCCTATTATTTTCCCCATCATCAGATCGAAAGGTTTTACGGAGGAGATGATAACTTCTATAATCCGGTTTGTTTTTTCTTCCATCACACCTTGCATTACCATTGCCCCGTAAAACATGATAAACATATATATAATAAGTGTAAGCATCATGCCTACGATAGAGGCAACTGCTGCCGATGTGCTTTTTTCATTTCCTTCTGTATCCCATTTAACAGTCTTGATATCAAATTTAATTTTGCTGTCTTCTATAATCTTGTTCAGATTAGGAATGTTGAAGGATGCAAGTTTTTCATCCCTTAAATTCTTAGACAATATATTATCAATCTCCTGCTTCAGACCGATAGGGATTTGCTTTTCGGAATAAAGTGCAGCTGCATTCGGATTTTCTAAAAGATCGCCGGTGATGTTTAGAATAGCAAAGATTTCTTTGTTTTGGTCGTAGCGATACTGATCCAGATTCCCGTTTGTATTTATGAATATGTATTCGTCTGTGTTTTGAAATAGAGGGGCATATTTACCTGTTGCATCTATTATTGCCACTTTTTTTGCTTCATTACCTTTGATACCGGAAAGCCAAAGCGGAACGAATACTAATGCGGCAAATAAGAACGGGGCAAGAAAGGTGATAACCAGGAATGATTTTTTACTTACCCGGCGGAGATATTCTCGTTTTACAATTAATCCTATTTTATTCATGCTTTTATCGTATTAGAGCCAGAAACGGTGTTGATAAATATGTCATTCATAGAAGGTATTTCTTCTGAAAAGGAAAGAATGTCCAATTTGCCGGCCAGCAATGTCAGCAGTTCGGAATTGCTGATCTCTTTTTCTTTATGAATGTAGAGTTCGGTAATGTCGCCGTCATTTTCTTTCGTCCGGAAAGAAAATGCATTCCATTCGGAAGGAATTTCCATTTCGTTCGAGAGAAATTTAATTTCGTCCGAATATACCTTTAATAAGTAAGTATTGCTTTTGAACCGGTTTCGTATATCCCGGACATTTCCGGACAACACTACTTGAGAGCGGTTAATTAATGCGATGTTGTCGCATATTTCTTCAACAGACGACATGTTATGTGTTGAAAAGATAATTGTATGGCCTGCTTCTTTCAGTTCCAGGATTTCCTGTTTGAGCCGTTCGGTGTTTACCGGATCGAAACCGCTGAATGGCTCGTCGAAAATGAGAAGTTTAGGCTCATGTATTACAGTGGTGATAAACTGTACTTTTTGTTGCATGCCCTTAGATAGTTCTTCCAGTTTTTTGTTCCACCAGGGCATGATGTCAAACTTTTCGAACCAATGTGTCAGGCGTTTTCGGGCTTCCATGTATGATAAGCCTTTTAATTGAGCAAGGTAGATTGCCTGTTCACCGACTTTCATCTTTTTATATAGCCCTCGTTCTTCCGGTAAATAACCGATCTGATAAATATCTTCCGGACATGAAAGGCGTCCGTTGAATAATATTTTACCGCTGTCCGGTGCCGTAATTCGGTTAATGATGCGGATCAGTGTGGTTTTTCCTGCTCCGTTAGGACCAAGCAATCCGAATATTTTTCCTTCGGGGACTTGGATGCTTACTTTATTCAGTGCAAGATGTCCGGCGTATTGTTTTACCACATCTTCAGTTTCAATGAAATTCATAGGCCATGATTTGTATTACATTTTAAGTATGATGCGTTCACCCAGTTCTTTGCTGAGTACATTTTTAATTTCATTTAGTCTGGTGAGTTGTTTTATTAGTTCAACAGCCTGTTCCATATTTCCTTGTGTCTGCGCTTCCTTTATTTTTACCTGTATTTCTTTTATTTGTTGTAAGACATACGCATCTTTCAGGGCAAACAGTTCACGAAGGACTAATGGTTCTATTTTATCCTCTTCTTGTTCCAGCTCACGATATTTTGTGTGATATTTGCTGAGCTGATATTTTTCGCTTATCAGGTTGGCTGCCAGTTTGCTAATGTTTGGATTGGGATGAGCCAGAAAATAGCGGTTAGCAATGAACCCTTTGTCTTTGCAGTGTTCGGCAGCTTCATCCAACATGGTTTTGAAAAGGGGCGTATAAAATGTTAAATCATCACGTTCCAGATCAAAGCGTATATAGTCTGCTACGTGATGGATTACTTTTTCGTTTGTCTCTTCGTCCACATATTCGTATAAGATACGTTCTCCATATCGTACAATATAACGGAGCAATGACAGCTCATAAGGCTCGTATGGCGAACGCTTTGGAGCTATTGTTTGCGAGGGTTGGGCTGTGTGTGGAACAGAAATGGGGTCAGCATCTTCTGCAGGATAATCTTCTTCTGTTGGGGGAGGATAATTATTGGGCGGTAAAGATTCTGTATTTTCCTGATAAGGTTGGTAACCCGGAAAATCAGCATACTCCTGATAAGTGGGAGAAGGCTCGGAAACTTTCCCGGAAGTGCCTGCTGTTCTTGTTGGGGAAGTTGTACGGTTATCTTCTTTACTTAGCCGTATTTTATTGACTTCATTCAGTAAGACGCGTTCATCAATTTCCATCATAGCGCTGCACTCGCGAATATATACGGAGCGGGCTATGTTGTCCGGGATAATGGCAACTGTCTTGATAATATCGGAAATCAAGGCAGATCGTTTGATCGGGTCTGTGCCTGCGTCATCCAATAATAGCCGGGTTTTAAAGCGAATGAAGTCAGTCTCGTTTTGCTTGATAAATTCGGCAAATTGGCTGGCATTGTGTTTTCGTGCGAATGAATCCGGGTCTTCTCCATCAGGAAGAAGCACCACTTTTATATTCATACCGTCTTCCAGCAACAGGTCGATCCCCCTTAGAGCGGCCTTAATACCCGCAGCATCACCATCATATAGTACGGTGATATTATTGGTAAAACGATGTATCAGCCTGATTTGCCCCTGTGTAAGTGCTGTCCCGGAAGAAGCAACAACATTTTCTATTCCGGCCTGGTGCATGGATATCACATCGGTATAACCTTCAACAAGAAAACAGCGGTCTTGTTTTACAATTGCTTGTTTGGCAAAGTAGATCCCGTAAAGCTCATTGCTCTTATGATATATGTCACTTTCTGGAGAGTTGACGTACTTGGCCGTTTTATCATCTTTTTTGAGAACGCGGCCGCCAAAAGCAACCACTTTCCCACTCAGGCTATGAACCGGAAAGATAACGCGGCTTCTGAAACGGTCGTGTATATTTCCATTGTCATAGGCTATGACTAATCCTGTTTTATCCAGGTATTCTTTCTTAAATCCCTTTTTTAATGCAGCCTGATATAAAGCGTCGCGTTGATCCAAGCTGTAACCCAGTTGGAATTTTCGGATGATGTCGTCTCTGAAACCCCGCTCGGCAAAATAACGAAGACCGACAATTCTTCCTTCCTGATGTTCGTGAAGTTGAGTGGAGAAGTATTGTTGAGCCCAACTGTTAACAATGAACATACTTTCGCGGTCGCTTTGGACTTGCTTTTCCTTGTCGCTTAACTCCCGTTCATGTATTTCTATGTTATACTTCTTGGCCAGGAAACGTAAAGCATCGAAATAACTGAGTTGTTCGTGCTTCATGATAAAGTGAATGGAAGTACCTCCTTCACCGCAAGCGAAGCATTTACATATGTTTTTGGAAGGCGAAACGTAAAATGAAGGTGACTTATCGGAGTGGAACGGACATAACCCCACATAGTTTACGCCTCGTTTCCGGAGGGTGACAAATTCTGAAACTACGTCCACTATATTTGCCGCATCCAGTATTCTGTCTATAGTAGGTTGATCTATCATTCTGCATCCTCAATTTAGGAAGACAAATGTAGCGATTATTTCCGGTACAACAAGAGACGGTTCCAAAAGAAAACCTTATCTTTGCGTCTTGAATTGTAAATGTGTGATTATGAAAAGTCTATATGTTTTTTCATTGTTGTTGATATTTAGTGCATGTAGCGGACAACAGTCTAAAAATACCGAAAAAGAACAAACTGTCGAACGAACCTTTCAGATGGTTGAAGTACCTTCTATGATTACCGAGCCTGATCAGCGGGCTGATTATTTGTCTGTTCATTATTGGGATAAATTTGATTTTAAAGATACTGCTTATATTCATTTACCGGAGGTCACGGAGCAGGCCTTTACTAATTTTATCGATATTTTGAAATATGCTGCGCCGGAGGCAGTAGCGTCTGCAATTAAAGGTATGATGAATAAAGCTGATGCAGACAGCACTATGTTTGCCTATTTTGCAGGTTTATATGAGAAATATTTGTATGATCCTAATTCTCCCATGCGTAATGAGGAGTTTTACATACCTGCTTTACAGTCAATAATAGCATCATCTTCCTATGATGAAGTAAATAAAATCCGCCCCCAACATTTATTGGAGCTGGCGTTAAAGAATAGAGCCGGAGAATCGGCAACCGATTTTACTTATACATTAGCAAATGGAAAAACAGGTACTCTGCACGGAATAAAATCCGATTATTTATTGCTTTTCTTTTATAATCCCGATTGTCATGCGTGCAAAGAAGTTACGGATCAACTTACAAGTTCTGTAACAGTAAAAGAACTGGAGAAAAATAAGAAACTTAAAGTCCTTGCTGTCTATCCTGATGAAGATTTGACAGCTTGGAAAGCACACCTTTCTTATATGCCGGCAGGCTGGATCAATTCATATGATAATAGCCTATCTTTAAAGAATGAAGAAATTTATGATTTAAAAGCAATACCGACTCTTTATTTATTGGATAAAGACAAGAGAGTTCTTTTGAAAGATTGTGCGTACCCGCAGCTGGAAGATTATTTATTACAACAAACTCAATAAGTTATGAGATCAATTTTATTTTCATTAATTCTCCTGGCAGGTGTTAGTTTGACAACTTCTGCCCAGTTTAAGATTGGTGGAAAGTCCATCAATACGAAGAAATTAGTAAATGCAGCGTCGGACGTTGCCCATGCAGTTACGTTGTCGGATGCAGATGTTGCAGCAATGGCAAGAGAATATATCCAATGGGTGGATACGCATAATGAAGTAGCCGGTCCGGATACAGAGATGGGACAACGCTTGGAACGGATTACTTCTAACCTGAAAAAGATAGACGGTTTAGATTTAAATTTCAAGGTCTATAATGTTATAGATGTCAATGCTTTTGCTTGTGGCGACGGAAGCGTACGGGTGTGTGGCGGCTTGATGGATGTTATGGATGATAATGAGGTGCTGGCTGTTATAGGTCATGAGATAGGCCACATCGTTCACACCGATTCAAAAGATGCAATGAAAAGTGCATACATGACTTCTGCTGCCAAAAATGCAGTAGGTTCTGTTAACGGAGCTGTTGCAAAACTGACAGATTCGCAACTTGGAGATTTGGCTGAGGCATTTGCTAGTGCTCAGTATTCTCAGAAACAGGAAGGCGAAGCAGACGATTTTGGTTTCCAGTTCAGTGTTGACAACGGACAAGATCCATATAGCATGCACAATGCACTCAAGAAGTTGATGGAGTTGAGCGATGGCCAGCAGAAATCATCTAAATTCCGTCAGATGTTTTCAAGTCATCCTGATACGCAGAAGCGTGTTGACAGAATGAAAGCAAAGGCCGACGAATATTCAAAGTAATTATTGAATAGACGTTAACCGGTGCCGGTTAAATAATTTATAAGTTGAAATATTGCTAAAATCGAAGAGTTTTGTGCCTGATTATATATGTTGTATAACATAAAGTGCGTATATTTGCACTGTGTTTTTCATGGTATTAGATTTAAGGTTAGCAATGAAGATTGGTTGTCCGTGACGGATAACCTTTTCTTTTTTATATAGGTCTTTTCTCTTTGTATTTCTTTCACCCGAAAATTAGTTATATTCATTTTAATATTAAATAGAGCTACAACAATCTGTTTCTTTACATTTTTACCGCTTTTTCTTTTGTTGAAGTAAGAAATAAATTACGAAATAATATTACTTTTGTCTTTATATATGATTTCTAAACATATCAGACGTGGATGCAAAGATAAAATTACGAGTTCAGGGACTAACAAACAGTCAGGTACAATCGGGAGCCTATGCTTTAATATTGGCTGAAGAAGATGGCCCGCGTCGTATTCCTATTATCGTAGGAACGTCCGAGGCACAATCCATAGCGATTGCCCTGGAGCATATTATACCTCCACGCCCTCTTACCCATGATTTGTTCTTTACATTTGCGCAGGCTTTCGGCATACATTTGCGTGAAGTGTTTATTTATAAATTTGAAGACGGTGTATTTTATTCGGAGTTATTATTTGACGACGGGACTAACCAGGTACGTTTGGATTCGAGAACTTCGGATGCGATTGCTATAGCTCTTCGGGTGAAATGCGATATTTATACGACTGAAGAGATTGTTCGTGAGAGCGGAGTCGTTTTGGAAGAAGTCCCGTTTGTGAATGAAAAGGAGAATGAATATGATGATCTTGAAGAGATGGAGCCGGAAGATATCCATGATGAAAGCCAATTGAAAAAATGGCTTGCTTTATTAGACATCGAAGAAATAAAGGAACGTCTGGAGGAAGCTATTTCAGAAGAGAATTACGAATATGCGAAAATGTATAAAGACGAGTTGCGTCGTCGTGAAGAGGAGGACAATTCTAAATGATTGAAGAACACGGTGGGTTTGGATTAATTACGCTATTGCGTGGAATCCTGGGTATTATTGTGATATTGGCGATAGCGTATGGTTTGAGTTATGACCGTAAACGTATTGACTGGAAACTGGTAGGCGGTGGTTTGCTGATGCAGATCATATTTGCTTTAGCTGTATTATATGTGCCTTTTGTCGGAGGATTATTGGAAGGTCTTGGTAAGATATTTGTCAAACTGATGGACTTTACGGATGCAGGATTAACCTTTTTGTTAGGGCCGTATGCTTCCAAAGCTGCCGGATTTAGCTTCTTACTCCATTCTTTGCCGATCGTAATATTCTTTTCAGCATTAGTATCTATGTTTTATCACTGGGGAATTATCCAGCGTGTAGTTGGCGGATTCTCCTGGGTATTGCGTCGCTTTATGAATATATCCGGTTCGGAAGGATTAGTTGCTTCCGGGAATATATTTATGGGAATGACAGAATCTCCGGTCTTGATTAAGAATTATCTGCCCACAATGAACCGTTCGGAAATCTTTTTGGTAATGGTTTCCGGAATGGGTACAATTGCAGGTTCTGTTATGGGAACCTATATTGGAATGTTGGGCGGAACCGATCCTGTGGCAAAAGTTATGTTTGCCAAACACTTGCTTTCTGCTTCTGTGATGGCTGTCCCCGGTTCCATAGTATTGGCTAAGATGCTTTGTCCGCAAACAGAAAAAGCCTCAGACCATGCTGTTGGCTTGGAGAAGGAAGGACGCAATTCTAATATATTGGATGCAATTTCTTCAGGAACGGTAACCGGTGTAAAGCTGATGACGAATATTGCAGCTATGCTTTTGGTTTTTATCTCTCTGGTGGCATTGGCTAATTATGTAACCGAGGATATAATAGGGCGCTATACCGGTTTGAATGATTGGATTGTAAGAATAACAGATGGCAAAGCACAAGGATTGACTTTCCAATTTATACTGGGGGTAATAACTTCTCCTTTTATGTGGTTGATAGGTGTCCCCAGTCAGGATGTTATGCTAGTGGGATCGTTATTGGGACAGAAAACAATATTAAACGAGTTTGTTGCCTATTTCCAGCTGCAACAATGGAAGGATGCAGGATTATTTATGTACCAGAAATCCGTATTGATGTCTACTTATATATTGTGTGGCTTTGCCAATATCTCATCTATCGGCATATTGTTAGGAGGTTTGGGAGTGCTTGCTCCTGAAAAGCGGGGGGTGATCTCACGTATTGGTGTGTTGGCAATGGTAGGCGGTGCACTGGTATCGGTTCTTTCGGCTACTATTATAGGTATGATACTCGGATAATTATAAGTTAATAACAGATAGTTAGTTAGCAGTGCAGATTTTTTATACACCTGATATCGCAACAAATCTTGAAATGCCTGAAGAAGAGGCAGGTCATTGTATTCGTGTGCTTCGCTTGACAGAAGGAGATGAAATTTTATTGACTGACGGACAAGGCAGTTTTTACAAAGCGGCTATTAGTCGTGCCCATCCGAAGCATTGTGAAGTAAATATTCTGGAAACATGGAAGCAGCCTGCCTTGTGGAATTTTAATCTACATATAGCAGTTGCTCCGACAAAGAATATGGACCGGATGGAATGGTTTGCAGAGAAGGCCACGGAAATAGGGATCGACCGGATTACCTGCCTGAATTGCCGTTTCTCGGAACGAAAAGAGATCAAACCTGCCCGTTTGGAGAAGATTCTGATTAGTGCGATGAAGCAGTCGCAAAAAGCTATTGTGCCGAAACTGGATGGAATGACAGACTTTAAATCATTCATATCTGCTCCTTTTGACGGCCGCAAATTCATTGCTCATTGTGAGGAAGGAGAGAAGCCTCTTTTAAAGAAAACATACCGGGCAGGAGAAAATGCCCTTATTCTGATTGGTCCCGAAGGTGATTTTAGTCCTGAAGAAATAGAACTGGCCCGAAAGAATGGTTTTGAACCGATTTCTCTGGGCGAAAGCAGACTGCGTACAGAGACGGCTGCTTTAGTTGCTTGTCATACGATTCATATACTAAATCAATAATCATATCTACTGCAGAGTATGACTGAGAAAGAAGAATGTATGTATAGTGAATATAAAAAAGATATACCTTTTGCATTTAGAAGACTTGCCTTCTGCTGCAAAAGGTATATTATTTAAACGGGAATGTTATTTACTCCCACTCGATCGTTGCATTCGGTTTCGGTGACATATCGTAGCAGACACGATTGACATTTTTAACCTCTTTCAGAATACGATCCGTAATCTTCATAAGGATAGGCCAGTCAACGGTCTCTATTGTGGCAGTCATGGCATCCACCGTGTTCACGGCACGGATGATAACTGGCCATTCAAATGAACGGGCGTTATCGCGTACACCAACCGATTTGAAATCGGGTACAACGGTAAAGTATTGCCATACCTTCTTATCCAGTCCGGCATTCTGAAATTCTTCACGCAAGATAGCGTCGGCTTCACGTACGGCTTCCAGACGGTCGCGTGTGATAGCTCCCAAACAACGAACGCCTAATCCGGGACCCGGGAACGGCTGACGGTAAACCATCTCGTGAGGTAATCCCAATTCGAGACCGCAGGCACGCACTTCGTCTTTGAATAACTGGCGTAAAGGTTCAACCAGTTCAAACTTCATATCTTCCGGCAGACCGCCTACGTTGTGATGAGATTTAACCATCTTGGCTGTCTTGGTTCCGCTTTCTACAATGTCGGGATAGATTGTACCCTGTGCCAGGAAGTCTATGCCTTCCAGTTTGCGGGCTTCCTCTTCGAAAACGCGGATAAATTCGCCGCCAATAATCTTGCGTTTTTCTTCCGGATCGGCTACGTTTTCCAGCTTGCCGAGGAAGCGGTCGGTAACGTCTACATAGATCAGGTTCGCTTTCAACTGATTCTTGAACAATTCTACGACAGCTTCCGATTCGCCTTTACGCATCAAACCATGATTTACGTGTACACAAACCAGATTATCGCCGATAGCTTTCAGCAGCAGCCCTGCAACAACCGAGCTGTCTACACCACCCGATAAAGCAAGCAACACTTTGCGGTTGCCTACCTGGCGTCTTACAAGTTCTATCTGGTCGTTTACGAAGTTGGTCATGTTCCAGTTTGTTTCGGCCTTGCAAGTGTCGAATACAAACGGCCTGACAGCATTCTTGATCGCTTCTATATCATCCGTGAACCGGTTTAGTTTAACCGCGCATAATGCTTTGTCGTGTCCGGCTGCCATAACCGGGACTCCTGCATTATATATATCCGGATTCACATCGATAGCTACACCGTCTATAACATTGTTAGGACCACCGTTGATGATAATACCCTTTACGTTCGGAAGTGCTTTTAGTTCTTCAATCGTAATGTCGTGCGGATAAATCTCGCTGTAAACACCGAGTGCACGGATGGCTCTGGCCAGTACGGTATTCTCGTGGCTGCCCAAGTCCAGAATGACAATCATATCCTGCTTCATTTTTTATATCTTTAAATTAGTAGATCTGTTTCGTTTAGCTGTCTGTATTCCCGCTTTATTCCCACTCGATTGTTGCGGGAGGCTTGGAGCTGATGTCGTAAACTACGCGGTTTACGCCTTTCACCTTGTTGATGATCTCGTTCGATACTTTTGCAAGGAATTCGTAAGGCAATTGTGCCCAGTCGGCCGTCATTGCATCTGTAGAAGTTACAGCACGCAAAGCCACTGTGTTTTCGTAAGTACGTTCGTCGCCCATAACACCAACAGACTGAATAGGAAGGAGGATAACACCCGCCTGCCATATCTTATCGTACAATCCCCATTCGCGCATCAGGTTCATGTAGATGGCATCGGCATCCTGCAAGATACGTACTTTTTCAGGAGTGATGTCGCCCAGGATGCGGATACCCAACCCTGGTCCGGGGAACGGATGGCGTTTGATAAGATGTGCCTGCATACCCATTTCCATACCTATGCGGCGTACTTCATCTTTGAACAGAAGACGCAACGGTTCAACCAATTTCAGGTGCATATCTTCCGGCAGTCCGCCTACGTTATGGTGGCTCTTGATAACCGTTCCGGTGATAGACAACGATTCGATCACATCCGGGTAAATCGTACCTTGGCCGAGCCATTTAATATCTTTCAGTTTGCGGGCTTCTTCATTAAATACGTCGATGAAGCCTTTGCCTATAATCTTACGTTTCGCTTCCGGATCGGATACACCGGCCAGTTCGCTGTAAAACTTATCTTTTGCATTTACCCCGATCACGTTCAGACCCAGGTGCTCATAGTCTCTCATCACATTCTCGAACTCGTTCTTGCGGAGCAATCCGTGATCTACGAAAATGCAGGTCAGGTTTTTACCGATCGCCTTATTCAGTAATACGGCGGTTACAGAGCTGTCTACGCCACCGGATAAAGCCAGGATTACCTTGTCATCTCCCAGTTGTTCCTTCAGTTCGGCAACAGTCGATTCGATAAAGGATGCCGGAGTCCAGTCTTTGGCACATCCGCATATATTCAGGAAGTTATCGAGCAGCTTTGTTCCGTCGGTCGAGTGGAATACTTCCGGGTGGAATTGTACGCCCCAGGTCTGTTCTCCTTCCACATGGTAGGCGGCTGCCTGTACATCGTCTGTGCTGGCAATTACCTTGAAGGTATCGGGAAGTTTGGTGATCGTATCGCCGTGCGACATCCATATCTGCGAACCGGTGATGATTCCTTCCAGTAACGGATCTTTACTGTTGATATATGAAAGGTTAGCGCGTCCGTATTCGCGCGAATTAGCCGACTCTACATTTCCTCCCGACGTATAAGCCAGATATTGAGCTCCGTAACAAATGCCTAATACCGGATATTTACCGCGAATCTCGCTCAGGTCCGTTTTAAAAGCATTGGTGTCATAAACAGAATAAGGACTGCCTGAAAGGATAACCCCTTTCACATCGGTAGCATCATACGGGAACTTGTTGTAAGGGACAATCTCGCAATACATATTCAACTCCCGGACTCTGCGCCCGATCAGTTGTGTTGTTTGCGAGCCGAAATCAAGAATAATAATTTTCTCGTGCATGCAAATGTCTATGTTTAATTGAAGTGGTGCAAAGGTAGTAATAAATTAGGGAAGCAGAAAAATGTGTATGTAAATATTCTGTTAATTTACGTATGTTTGTTCTCTCTAAACAAAACGTTCCGATGAATAAAATGAATAAGAAGATACTCCAACTGGCAATACCGTCTATTATATCCAATATAACTGTGCCTCTGTTGGGCTTGATTGATGTAACTATTGTAGGACATTTGGGTTCGGCTGCTTATATCGGTGCCATTGCCGTAGGAGGCCTGTTATTTAATATTATTTATTGGAGCTTTGGCTTCCTGCGGATGGGGACAAGCGGCCTGACTTCTCAAGCTTATGGAAAGCGTGATCTGGATGAGGTTGTTCGCGTTTTGGTTCGTGCTGTTAGTGTAGGCTTGTTTATAGCCGCGTTACTTTTTGTCTTTCAATATCCGATAGAGAAGATTGCTTTTTATTTATTAGACACCAGCGAGGAGGTGAGGTCTTTAGCATCCGTTTATTTTCGTATATGTATATGGGGAGCTCCGGCGGTGTTGGGGTTATATGGGTTTGTAGGATGGTTTATTGGTATGCAAAACTCCCGTTTTCCGATGTTCATAGCTATAACGCAGAATATACTGAATATCATTTTTAGTTTAGTGCTGGTTTTTGGCTTTCACCTGAAGGTGGAAGGTGTGGCATTCGGAACGCTGTTAGCTCAGTATGGCGGACTTTTGATGGCCTTTGTGCTTTGGTTGCGCTACTATAAAAAATTACGGGTAAGAATTTGTATTAAACAAAGTCTGGAACTTAGGGTCATGCGCCGTTTCTTTTCCGTCAACGGAGATATTTTTCTCAGAACGTTGTGTTTAATTGCAGTTACTACTTTTTTTACTTCCACCGGAGTTAAGCAAGGTGATGTAGTGTTGGCGGTCAATACCTTGTTGATGCAACTCTTTACTTTGTTTTCTTATATCATGGATGGCTTTGCTTATGCGGGCGAAGCTTTGTCCGGACGTTATGCCGGCGCGGGTAATATGACCTCTTTACGGCGTGCTGTTCGTACCCTGTTTTATTGGGGCACAGGCTTAGCGTTTTTCTTCACATTATTATATGGTATGGGCGGAGAAGGCTTTCTGTCTTTATTGACAAATAATCAAGACGTGATAGAAGAAGCAAACACCTATTTTTATTGGGTTTTGGCAATCCCTTTTGCCGGTTTTGCTGCATTCTTGTGGGATGGTGTATGTATTGGCGTTACGGCTACGCGTTCGATGTTGTATTCTATGTTTGTGGCTATGGCCGGTTTTTTTCTGGTCTATTTTGTGTTTCAGACAAACATGGGCAATCATGCACTTTGGATGGCTTTTCTTATCTATTTATCCTTGCGGGGATTGCTACTTACCGGATGGTATTTTAGGTTTGTTCCCGGAAACCGGTAATATAAACTCTATCACTTTGTCACCTTCTGTCACTTTCTTCGGGGCTTATTCCAAAATTGCAAAATGATCCAATATCTGGCGTAATCAATTGATACATATATTATTACTCCATTATCACAGGATTGTATCTGCAACGCTTTAGTGCTTCCCGCGAACACTTTTTATTACTTTTGGCTTGACCCAAAAGTAACCAAAAGGTCAAGGCTACACCGTCCGGGCTACTCCGGCAAAAGACTTCGCTTAACCAGCGGAACTCGCTTCGCTCAAAATCGTTTCTGTCACTTTTGGCTTGACCCAAAAGTAACCAAAAGGTCAAGGCTACACCATCCGGGCTACTCCGGCAAAAGACTTTGCTTAACCAGCGGAACTAGCTTCGCTCAAAATCGTTTCTGTCACTTTTGGCTTGACCCAAAAGTAACCAAAAGGTCAAGGCTGCACCGTCCGGGCTACTTCGGCAAAAGACTTCGCTGAACCAGCGGAACTCGCTACGCTCAGACAGCCGCTGGTTTCGTCGCTGTGTCTTTTACCTGCGTTTAACGCCCTGCCGCTGATGCCGCTAACGAGAAAGCACNACACCGTCCGGGCTACTTCGGCAAAAGACTTCGCTGAACCAGCGGAACTCGCTACGCTCAGACAGCCGCTGGTTTCGTCGCTGTGTCTTTTACCTGCGTTTAACGCCCTGCCGCTGATGCCGCTAACGAGAAAGCACAGCTTTCTTTTGGGATGGCCAATAGAGCCTGTTCTTTTATGGCTTTAGCCTGGTTTCAATTGCCGTCTGCTTCAGCGGACGGACTAAAAGGGGATATATCTGTATTGGCTTTAGCCAAATTTCTTCTTGGAAAGCTCTTTTTGATTATCTCATTCTTATTGGGCTAAAGCCCTTGAAAGATGAAGGCTCTATTATCCGTCGGTTGAAACCGACGGCAATTGAAACCAGGCTAAAGCCATTTAGGGAAAGTGTTCGCGGGAGTGTTAAAATGAAATCTGCATTGACCGTTTTTAGGAGTTTAAAAACCGCATCGGCGTGATGTAATATTTTCTACAATAGCAAGTTGTATGATTACATGGAATGTCTGTAGATAATTTTTCGGATTTTGAAACACCCCCCGAAGAAAGTGACAGAAGGTGACAAAGTGAACCCTTAAACGACCCTTTGTTGAGACCCATGTATGACAGTATTTGGGTAGGCAACTAAATTGAATAAGATAGGCAATCAGGCAGGAAAGGGTAGTCAACCGAAATATTTTCATCCTTATCGTTTTACAGACTCATAGTTATGACTTTCCAAAATCATAACTATGAGTCCGTTTTTTGTCCGGTTTGCGTCATTGGTGTGCTTTAATGCAAGTTGCCGGTTTTAACGCTGCAAAATACGTTTGTTAATATAATATTAAAATATGTAAAACCTTGCCGGATCATTTTATAGACATCTTATTAAATACTACTTTTGCACGTTCATTTATACATGTGTGTATGGATACTGAAAAGAGAGAAACGAAAGAGATAAATAAATTTTCGCTGCTTATTGTTGCAGTAATTGTGTTGGTTCTTATCTTAGCTGGTGCCGGATATTATATTTTTCACCAGAAGCAACAAATGGAAGGGTTGGTGCAGACATTCGATCTTGAGAAAGAGTCTCTTGAAGACGAGTATAATGAGTTGTCGATGACCTATGAAGGATATAAATTCAGTGTAAACAATGACTCGCTGGTTGCTTTGTTATCGACAGAACAGGCAAAGGTACAACGTCTTTTGGAAGAGCTACGCACTGTTAAGGCTACTAATGCCAAGGAAATTTCGCGTCTTAAGAAAGAATTGGAAACGTTACGTAAGATTATGCGGAACTATGTGGCACAGATCGATTCGCTGCATAAGGAAAATACCCAGCTGAAAGAAGAAAATAAAGAGGTTGTGAAGAAGTTTCAGCAAGCTACTTCTACTGCTGCTAACTTGAAGAAAGAAAAAGAAAAATTAACCGAACGTGTTACTCTGGCCAGCCGTCTGGACGCTACGGATATTAGCGTAACTCCTGTGAATTCGCGCGGGAAATTAGCAAAGAAAATAAGTAAGATGCAGCAGTTTGTTGTCAACTTTAAGATTGCGAAGAATATCACAGCTCCGGTGGGAGAGAAGGTTCTGTATGTACGTATTATGAAACCGGATGACGATATATTGGTAAAGAGCCGCGGGAATGTATTTGCTTTTGAGGGAAAAGACATCAACTATTCTATGAAAAAGCTGATTGAATACGAAGGTGAAGAAGTAGCCGTTACAATGTATTGGGATATTGAAGAATTTCTTTCTCCGGGTACTTACCGTGCCGATATTTTTGCAGACGGTAATTTGATAGGACGCCGAAGTTTTGAACTAAAAGACTGATTTATGGAAACCGATGCATCCTTTGCAAGGTTGTTAGCCGATATACCCGAAGCTCTGGCAGGGGATAAGGCTTTTGTGAAGGAGTTGGAAGACCGGGCTAAAGTGCTGAATGTAAAAAAAGGCGACTACCTTCTTCGTACCGGCGAATTATGCCAGGATGCATATTTTATCAACAAAGGCTTATTCATTAATCTATATATAAGTGAAAAAGGGGAAGAGGCGGTTACCGGATTTGCTGCCGACAGCGAATTTCCTTTTCTTTCCGCTATAGGTTATTTCACCCAGGCTCCTTCCGATTTTGAGATAAAAGCTATCGAAGATGGTGAATTGCTTTGTTTCTCACGCGTGCAAATAGAGGAAATGTCGCTGCGTTATCCCTTGTTTGCCTCTTATTACCAGAATGTGATGCTAACTATTATTGCCAAACTTTATTCTATGTTTGCAGTGCGGCAGTCTTGTACGGCCGAGGAATTTATAAAGTATCTCTACAATCATTATAAATGGATCATTAACCGCGTGCCCGATAAATACATAGCCCAATATATGGGGGTTAGCAATACGTGGTACTGTAAACTGAAGAAACGTATCTTTTGTTGAATTAATTCAATTTTATATTTAATTCAAACCTGTACTTTTGTGCCGGATATTCATATATTTGTCCTTATTAGGGTGTTAGAATGAAAAACGGAACGAAGATGAAACGAATCATTGTATTATTGGTACTATTGATGACGCTTGGCCAAGCCTATTCCCAACAAGTGCTGACTTTGGAAGAATGTCGTAACTTAGCTATTCGTAACAATAAGGAACTGCGTATTTCCGGCGAGAAAATCAAGATGGCGGATAATGAAAAGAAAGCCGCTCTTACCAAGTATTTTCCACAGCTTTCGGCAATGGGAGCTTATATGTGGAACCAAAAAGATTTGAATCTGTTGGATATGGGGGCTTTGCAGTCTGCCATCGGTTCTTCGTTGGGAGAACTGGCTCATTTGCCTATCGTGGATAAAGTGGTAGGAGGTGTAAACGATCTTCAGCATCTTGACATACAGAATGTATGGGTCGGAAGCGTATCGTTGGTACAACCCGTATTTATGGGAGGGAAGATTGTATCTTACAATCAGATAACCCAATATGCCAGACAACTGGCACTTTCCATGAACGACTTGCAATTGCAGGAAACAATCTATAAAACCGACGAAACGTACTGGCAGGTTATTTCTTTGGTAAATAAGAAGAAACTGGCAGATGCTTATGTGCAGCTTCTTCGCAAGATGGATAGTGATGTCACTGCTATGATAACAGAAGGTGTGGCAACGGAGGCCGACGGTTTGTCTGTAAAAGTAAAACTTAATGAGGCGGAAATGGCACAGACGAAAGTGGAAAACGGCTTGGCTCTGTCGCGTATGCTTTTAGCCCGGATTTGTGGTTTGCCATTAGAGCAGGCTTTAATACTGGCAGATGAAAATATAGAAGATTTTCCTGTTACTGTTCCGGATGCTTCGGCCGATGTAAACGAGGCTTTTATGAATCGCTTTGAACTGAAAAGCCTTGATCTGGCAAAGAAGATATACCAGAAGAAGGAACGGATAGTACTTTCCGAAATGCTGCCTAGCGTAGCTTTGTCCGCGAACTATTTTGTAACGAATCCGAACCTGCATAATGGCTTTAAAAACGAGTTTTCCGGGATGTTCAATATAGGGGTGATGGTAAAAGTTCCATTGTCTGGTTGGTGGGAAGGTACTTACAAACGTAATTCGGCCCGGGCTGAAACCCATATTAAAGCATTAGAGTTGGAAAATGCCCGTGAGAAAGTAGAATTGCAGGTAAATCAGTCTGTTTACAAGGTAAATGAAGCAGGCAAGAAGTTGATAGCTTCTTCACGCAATATGGAAAAAGCTGATGAAAATCTTCGCCATGCCAACTATGGCTTCGAAGAAGGTGTTATCCCTGCTCTTAACTTGATGGAAGCTCAGACGGCTTGGGTGTCTGCCCGTTCCGAATTGATTGATGCACAAATTGATGTAAAGCTGACTAAGGTTTATCTGGATAAAGCATTGGGCAAACTTTCTTCAAACGAATAGAATAATAACAATATAAAACGATATACAGAGATGAACGAAGATAAGAAGTTTACGATCAGTAACATGATGCTGGCATTCATTGCCGTGTTGGTAGTAGTTGGTTTGGTTGCTTTGGCCGGATTCTTTTTACTTACGCCTCCCGATGATATTATTATGGGACAGGCAGAAGCCACGCAGGTGCGTATCTCCGGAAAAGTTCCGGGACGTATTGACTCTTATCGCTTTGGAGAAGGAGACAGGGTAAAGGCTGGCGATACATTGGTTTTCTTGCATACACCGGAGGTTGAAGCTAAGTTGCAACAGGCAGAAGCCGTTCGTCAGGCTGCTGAAGCCCAGAGTGCAAAAGCGCAACATGGAGCTCGTTCGCAGGAAGTGACGGGTGCATATGAGTTGTGGCAAAAAGCGCAGGCCGGTTTAGAGATTGCCAAAAAGTCGTACGACCGTATTCAGAACCTGTATGATAAAGGTGTGATGTCTGCGCAGAAACGGGATGAGGTGGAAGCAAACTATAAAGCGATGGTTGCTACCGAGAAGGCGGCCCGTTCGCAATATGAAATGGCAAAAGAAGGTGCCCGTAAGGAAGATAAAGCAGCGGCTGCGGCATTGGTTCAGCAGGCCGGCGGAGCTGTTGCCGAAGTGGAATCTTATCTGAATGAATCGGCTTTGGTATCTCCGATAGACGGTGAAGTCTCCGAACGTTTTCCTGAAGTAGGAGAGCTGGTAGGAACCGGAGCACCTATTATGAATATTACCGATTTGAATGATATGTGGGTTACGTTCAGTATCCGCGAAGATTTGTTGAAGGATATAAAAGTGGGCTCCGAATTGCAGGCTTTTATTCCTGCTTTCGATAATCAGCCTGTAACATTGAAAGTATATTACATGAAGGATATGGGTTCGTATGCCGCTTGGAAAGCAACGAAGACGAACGGTCAATATGACTTTAAAACATTTGAGGTTCGTGCCCGTCCTGCGCAGCCAGTGGCCGACCTTCGTCCCGGTATGTCTGTTATCCTGAAAAAGAAATCGAAGTAACCAGACTATGACTATAAAGCAGTGTTTACATAGTATTCGTAACGTAGCGGCGCGGGAAATGCATCGGCTGGTTGAAAAGCCGATTTATATCTTCTGCATGCTGGTTGCACCTGTGCTTTGCATTGTGTTTTTTCTGTCACTGATGAAAGATGGTTTGCCTACTGATATGCCTGTTGCTGTAGTAGATATGGACGGATCGGCTACATCACGTAATCTTATCCGCCAGTTAGATGCTTTTGAACAGACGAAGGTGGTAATGCGCACGCAATCTTTTTCCGAAGCCCGCAGGGAAATGCAGAAAGGGAATATATATGGTATCTTTTATATACCTGAAGATTTTGCAGTAAAGGCTACAACAGGTAAACAACCAAAGTTGTCATTTTATACAAATGGCACTTATCTGATAGCTGCTTCTTTATTGTTTCGCGACATGAAGACGATGTCCGTGTTGGCCGGTGCGTCTGTAGGGCTGCAAATGGGAAAGGCTAAAGGATATACTGAAGCCCGGATTATGGGACAATTACAACCTATAGTGATAGATACGCACCCGATTGGTAACCCGTGGCTTAACTATTCCGTATATCTTAATAATACGTTATTGCCGGGCATATTGCAGTTGATGATATTCCTTGTTACCGTATTTAGTATCGGGGCAGAGATTAAATATGCTACATCCCGAAAATGGCTGGAAATGGGGAATGGTTCGCTTACTGTAAGTTTGATAGGGAAACTGCTGCCGCACACACTGATATTTACATTGATTGGTTTTATGTGTTGTGCTGTTTTATATGGTTTCAATGCTTTCCCTTTGCATAGTGGTTGGACGCCTATGCTGGCAGCTCTGTTTTTGTTGGTTCTGGCATCACAGGCGATGGGGATCTTTATGATTGGTGTATTGCCTACATTGCGACTGGGACTTAGTTTTGCCAGTTTGTTCGGTATGATCGCTTTCTCTATTGTAGGTTTTTCGTTTCCTGTATTGGGAATGGACCCAACATTGCAGGCATTGAGCAATCTGTTTCCTTTGCGTCATTACTTTCTTATTTATGTAGATCAGGCTTTAAATGGCCGGGATTTGTATTATACGATCGATCAATATTTGTGGTTGCTTGGTTTTCTTATACTTCCGTTTCTGATAGGAAAGAATTTAAAAGGAGCCTTGCTTTACTTTAAATATATTCCGTAAGAGATATGAAAAAAGAGCATCGTTTACGATATATTATCAAGGAAGGCATTCTGGATACATGTTATATCTGGAAGGATGAACTGAAGAATGTGTTCAAAGACCCCGGTGTGATGATTTTCTTCTTCCTGGTGCCTTTCATTTATCCTTTGTTGTATTCTTTTATTTATAATAATGAAGTGGTTCATGAGGCAAAACTGGTTGTGGTAGATCAGTCCGATTCTCATCTGAGCCGCGAATTTATCCGTCGTGTCAATGCCACCCCGGATGTGCAGGTAGTTAGTATCTGTCCCGATATGGAAGCTGCCAGGAAAATGATGGATGAGAAGAAAGCATATGGCATCCTTTACTTTCCTTCCGATTTCAGTAAAGAAGTACATAAGGGAAATCAGACGGAAGTTGCTCTTTATTGTGATATGAGCAGTTTGCTTTTTTATAAAGCTTTTCTGCTGGCTTCGATGGAAGTGTCATTGGATATGGGAGCGGAGTTGAGAGCGCATAATAATCCGGCTTCTACGGATAAGCTGCAGGAGATTACTGTTAATCCCATTCCTTATGAATCTATAGCGTTGTATAATACACAGAATGGCTTTGCCAGTTTCCTCGTACCGGCTATTTTGATTTTGGTTATCCAGCAGACATTAATATTAGGCATTGGTATGTTAGGCGGAACAGCACGTGAGAGAAACCGTTTTCATTGTCTGGTTCCTGTGAGCCGCCACTTCAATGGTACGCTACGTATCGTGT
Source organism: Parabacteroides provencensis (assembly GCF_900232875.1). Taxonomy (NCBI): domain Bacteria; kingdom Pseudomonadati; phylum Bacteroidota; class Bacteroidia; order Bacteroidales; family Tannerellaceae; genus Parabacteroides; species Parabacteroides provencensis. Next base: position 99,415 of record NZ_LT960490.1, read on the forward strand.
TGGGTAAATCGCTTACCTATATTTTGTTGTATGTAATTGTCTGTATCTGGGTTTTGGCTGTTGTTCCGAAACTCTTCGGGTTGCCACAGGTTGGTGAGGCATGGACGGTACTGTTGTTCTTATTGCCCTATTTGTTTGCTTGTATTTTCTTTTCAATGACGTTATCCGGTTTTATGACGTCTCGCGAATCGCCCATGATGGTCTTTGTTTTTACTTCTGTTATATTGTTGTTTATCTCCGGTGTTTCCTGGCCAAAGGAAGCTATCCCGCCTTTTTGGAAAGCTTTGGGATATTTATTCCCGTCTACTCCCGGTATACAGGGTTTTATACGGATAAATACAATGGGAGCGACCCTTAGTGAGGTGGCGGCCGAGTATAAAACGTTATGGATTCAGGCTGGTTTTTATTTTATTACGGCTTGTATTATCTATCGTTACCAGATCATTCGTAGTCGTAAACTTATCATTCGCCAGTATAGATATATGAAAATGAAGCGCTAACTTGTATAGAATCAGCATTTTTTTTACATTTGCTAAAATTCTCAAGCAAACTTAATTATTTACTATGCAAAACAGACGTGATTTTTTGAGACAGGCATCCATGATGCTTGCCGGAGGTTTGGTTGTACCTCAGTTCTTATCTTCCTGCGTTAATAAAAGCGTTGCAAACGAATCTGCTAAAAATGTAGGTCTTCAGTTGTATTCTTTACGTGAAATGGTAAAGGAGTCGGGTATACGGTCTGTACTCGAAACAGCTTCTAAAATCGGGTATAAGAATCTGGAAACAGCCGGTTATGATAACGGTAAAATTTATGGCCTGGCTCCTGCAGAGTTCAAAAAAATGGTGGAAGACCTGGGTATGAAGTGTACGAGTGCACATTTAGGACAGGAATATACCAAAGAAAAAGAAACCGAAGTGATGGCTTGGTGGGACCGTGCTATCGAAGCCCACAATGAATTGGGCGTAAAGTATATGATTCAGCCTTGGATGCCTGTCAATGACCAGACTACGCTAGATGACCTGAAGATGTATTGCGACTATTTTAACACTGTCGGATTTAAGACGGCAGCTGCCAGCATCGGATTTGGTTACCATAATCACAGTTTTGAATTCCGTAAAATCAATGACCAGTTGATTTATGACTTTTTGTTGGATAATGTTAGTCCGAATCATGTATTTTTTGAATTGGATGTATATTGGTGCAAAGAAGCCGGTAGTGATCCGGTGGCTTATCTGAAAGCACGTCCAAGCCAGTTTAAAGCACTTCATATTAAAGATGATAAAGAGATCGGTGCCAGCGGAAAGATGGACTTCAAGCCAATCTTTGACCAAATGTATGCAAATAATATCAAAGACTGGTATGTGGAAATAGAACAATATACAAACAATGACCCTGTAGGCAGCTGTCAGCAAAGTTATGACTTCCTGAATGCAGCGGATTATGTGAAATAATTAATTTACAGTAAAACAATAAAGAACTGGTCTCAAAAGCTATTACCGAACGTAAATCTGTGCATTCTGCTTCATCTGCGTTCGGCAATAACTTTTGAGACCTTTTTTATTTTGTGGCGGAACATATATCCATTATGTTCTTCCAATCATCTGCCAGGCTTTTCATGTCGGAGTATAATAGGTTTGCTCCTTCGTCCAGCAAAACGGAATCAGGCAGAGGGCCCGTGTTTACGGCAATCGTAAAGATACCGGCAGCTACGGCTGCTTTTATTCCCATAGGTGCATTCTCTATAACAAATGCTTCATTAGCTTTTACGCCGGCTTTTTGTAATCCCATCAGATATGGTTCCGGATGAGGTTTCCCATACTTGACGTCAAATGCAGTTACCATCTTTTCGCGAGTGAAGCACCCCGGATAAGTATGGTTTAACTTATTAAGCAGACTGTGTTGTCCGGAGCCGGTAACTACTAAGGTTTGTAATCCGGATGTACGGGCTTGTTTTAATACATCGGCCGCACCCGGCATTGGCTCCCCATCGTTATACTTGTTAAACAAAGAAGATTTTTGTCTATATATCGTCTGTTTTTCTTCTTCGGTTGCATCCCGCTGGAAAGTGCGCTGGTAAAGTGCGTTTATAGTACTGTTGCCTGTTTGCCCTTCAAACATATAAAAATCATCAGGACTGGAAAGAAGATGGTGTTTGGTTGCTACTTCGTGCCATGCACGGGCATGGAAACGCATGGAATCGTATAAAACTCCGTCCATGTCAAATAGAACAGCTTTTGGTAAGATAACTTCCTGTTTGTTTTTTTGCAGATATTGTGTAATTGCCTCTTGGATCATTTTTTTGATTATATGTTTACAGTGAGGCAAAAGTACAATATTTAGAACGTTTTGGCACAGAAATATTGTTTAATAACTGTTGTTGGTTATGTAGAAACCACTATCTTTGATTCATATAATTCGGTTGAACCGTTTGATATATAGGTATTACCTTTTAAAACAAAAGAATATGAAAAGATTTTTACTATTGTTGACTGTATTGTTTGCTGTTTCTGTAAATAAAGGAATGGCTGAGGATTGGACGGATTTACAACATGAGGTTTCCTTTAGCTACGGTGCACTTCCTGTGTTTGATTTGTTGAATTATTATGAGAATCACTTTGATCCGTCGGAGCAATCGGTAAACCTTTACGACGATAAAGGAAAGTTCGGTTCTTTCAATATCAGCTATTTGTTTTTCCCGGATGAAAATTGGGGTATAGGTCTTATATACTCTTACAATAATAGCGATAAGTATATTTTGAATGGTAGTAAACCGATAGGTAATTTCAGCAATTCATTCCATACGATTGCTCCTTCCTTTAAATATAATTGGTTCAATCGTGATTTTGTAACTTTATATTCAAGAGTAAATGTGGGAATTTCTTTGGCTACTACGAAAGTCTCTTTTTATGATGAACAAGAGCACCGAGCTACGGAAAAAACAAAAGTAACACCTTTCTTTATGTACCAGGCTTCACCTATTGGTTTGGAACTGGGTCGCCAGTTTGCAGGTTTTGTTGAAGCGGGTTTCGGGCATATGGGAACGGTCGTTGCCGGTTTAAGATACAGAATGTAAATACGGCTGATAAATAAATAATAAATAAAAAGAAGGTGTGTCAAAAGTCGGAATTAAGGAACGCAGAGCATATTGATAATAAAAATCAGTCTGCGTTCTTCCGTGTGTTCTGCGCCATCTGCGTCCGGTAATAGCGTTTTGATACACCTTCTTTTTATGTTTTAGCGACAAGAATTGTCAGCTGTTATCTTGGCTTATAGTTTTGCTTTTATAGCTTCACTTTCCTTTTCATAACCCGGTTTGTTCAGTAGGGCAAACATGTTCTTTTTGTAGGCTTCAACACCCGGTTGGTCAAAAGGATTGACGCCCAGCATGTAACCGCTGATACCGCAAGCTTTTTCGAAGAAATAGAACAGCTGTCCTATGTAATAGGCGCTTACTTGCGGCAATGTGATTTTCAGGTTTGGAACTCCACCATCCACGTGAGCTAGCTGGGTACCCAGTTCTGCCATCTTGTTTACTTCGTCTACGCGTTTGCATGCAAGAAAGTTCAAACCGTCCAGATTCTCTTTGTCGGTTGGTATAATTACTTTGTGATCCGGGTTTTCAACGGAAATAACAGTTTCAAAGATCGTGCGTTCGCCATCTTGAATCCATTGTCCCATGGAGTGAAGGTCGGTAGTAAAGTCTACGGAAGCAGGGAAAATACCTTTTCCGTTTTTACCTTCACTTTCGCCGTAAAGCTGTTTCCACCATTCACCGATGTAATGGAGTTTCGGATGGAAGTTTGCCAGGATTTCAACCTTTTTTCCACTTTTATATAATTCGTTCCGTGTAGCTGCATAGATAGCTGCAAGGTTTTGTGCAAAAGGTATACTTATATCGGTATTCTTTTCCATGTCTACAGCTCCCTTCACCAGCTCGCGGATGTTGATACCGGCAACTGCTATAGGCAATAAACCTACAGGAGTAAGAACGGAGAAACGTCCGCCTACATTATCGGGGATGATGAATGTCTTGTAACCTTCCTGGTCTGCCAAAGTGCGAAGCGCACCTTTTTTTGCATCTGTTATTGCAACAATACGATGTTTGGCTTCTTCTTTGCCAACGGCATCTTCCAGCATTTTCTTTAACATACGGAAAGCCAAAGCCGGCTCAGTCGTTGTTCCAGACTTGGAAATATTGATGATGCCGAATTGTTTGTCTTTCAAAATCTCACAAAGCTCATACAGATAATCTTCTCCGATATTGTGTCCGGCATAAAGTATAACCGGATTTTTACGGTCTGCCTGTAACCAGTCGAAGCTATTATTCAGAGCTTCTACAACAGCTTTTGTTCCTAAATAACTACCACCGATACCTACGGCAACAACTACTTCGCATTTTGAACGGAGAATGTTTGCTGTGTTTTCAATATCAGCCAACTCTGCTTCTGTGATAGAAGAGGGGAGATGTAACCAACCAAGGAAGTCGTTACCGGCTCCGTTACCATTGTGCAATGTAGCAATGCATTCGTTTGCCTTTGCTTCCTGAGCGTATATCTGCTCTTTTGATACAAAGCCTAGCGCTTTGTCAATGTTTAAACTGATGTTTTCCATAACTTATATCGGTCTTAAAGGGCAAACTTGTAATCTGCCTTTATTTGTTATTATTTGAATGTTTCGGTTAATTGCCTGATTACTGTTGTCGGCGATTTCTTTTTATACAAGATATCGTGTAAGGCATCCAGAATCGGCATGTTTACCTTGTATTTTTCATTAATTTCATAAATACATTTCGTCCCGTAATAACCTTCAGCAATCATCTCCATCTCCAGTTGGGCAGTTTTAACGGAATATCCTTTTCCGATCATTGTTCCGAATGTCCTGTTACGACTAAAACGGGAATATGCCGTAACCAGTAAATCTCCGAGATATACGGAGTCTGTTATATCGCGTTCCAGTCCGTGTACGGCATTCAGGAAGTTTCTCATCTCCTCGATAGCGTTGCAAATGAAAACGGCTATAAAATTATCGCCGTACTTCATGCCGTGGCAGATGCCTGCGACGATAGCATATACGTTTTTCAGAACTGAAGCGTATTCGATACCTGTAACATCTTTACAACACGAGTTGTTCAGATACGTATTTTTGAATACGGGCGCAACAGCTTTTACATGCTCTATATTTGAACATGCAAGGGTGATATATGATAACCGCTCAAGTGCAATTTCTTCTGCATGGCACGGACCGCCGATAACAGCAATGTTCTCAATCGGGACATTATAATATTCTGCAAAATAATCGGCAACCAGCATGTTTTCATCCGGGACGATTCCTTTGATGGCAGAAATGATGAATTTGTCTGTCATTGGAGTGGTTACTTTCATCAAATGCTGCTTGAGGAAAGGCGAAGGAGTTGCAAAGATCAGCGTGTCCGATTCTTTGATTACTTCGTTTATGTCTGTATAGAATTTGATTTTTTCTGTGTCGAATTTTACGGCAGAAAGATAACTGGGGTTATGTCCTTGTTGCAGAAACTCTTCTACTTGGTCAGGTCTGCGCATATACCAGTTAATACTATCTTGGGTAGAAAGTACAATTTTGGCTAAGGCGGTAGCCCAGCTTCCGCCCCCCATTATTGCAATTTTTCCAGGCAATTTCATAGTATTATTTTTATTTGGCTGCGTTGGCAATCCATAATTCGACCTCTTCGGCCGACGGATTTTGCAATTCCAGTTTATACTTTTTGTTCATTTCGCAAAGTTCTTGCCTTAGTTTGTTCGGGTTTACATCTTTTAGAGTGTCAACCGTTGTATAACCGGCCTTTTGTAAAGCCGGAACCCATGCTTCGTTAATGCCGAGGGCAACATATTTTTCCACCGGATCTTTTTTAGCTGTCTTTTCCGGGCGCATTTGCGGGAAGAACAATACTTCCTGAATAGTCGTTTGTCCGGTCAGGTACATTACCAGACGATCCATACCTATACCCATTCCACTTGTAGGAGGCATACCGTATTCCAGTGCACGGAGGAAGTCCTGGTCGATGAACATGGCTTCATCGTCTCCCTTTTCGCTTAAGCGAAGTTGCTCCATAAAGCGTTCGCGCTGGTCTATCGGGTCATTTAATTCTGAATAGGCATTGGCAATTTCTTTACCGCAAACCATCAGTTCAAAACGTTCTGTCAGTTCCGGGTTGCTACGGTGCTTTTTTGTCAATGGAGACATTTCAATCGGATAATCCGTAATGAAAGTAGGTTGTATGTAGTTACCTTCGCATTTAGCTCCGAATATTTCGTCGATCAGTTTGCCTTTACCCATTGTTTCATCCTGTTCAACATCCAGCTGGCGGCATACATCACGAAGCTGGTCTTCGTTCATCCCCGAAATATCTATACCGGTGTTTTCTTTGATGGAATCAATCATTGAAATCCGTTTGTATGGAGCTTTGAAGTCTATTTCTTTATCACCGTATTTTACTTTGGTTGTGCCCAGTACGTCCATACAGATACGTTCCAACATCTGTTCCGTCATGTTCATCATCCAGTTGTAATCTTTGTAGGAAACGTATATTTCCATGCAGGTGAATTCCGGATTATGTGTACGGTCCATACCTTCGTTCCGGAAGTTCCGGCTGAATTCGTAAACACCTTCGAAACCGCCAACAATAAGCCGCTTCAGATAAAGTTCGTTGGCAATACGCAGATATAAAGGAATATCCAATGCGTTATGATGAGTAATAAACGGACGTGCACTGGCTCCGCCCGGAATACTTTGAAGCACAGGAGTGTCTACTTCCAGATAACCTCTTTCATTAAAGAAGTTACGCATGGAATTGAATATCTTGGTACGTTTTACAAAAATGTCTTTTACACCGTCATTAACCACCAGGTCGACATAACGTTGGCGGTAACGCATTTCAGCGTCATTGAATCCGTCGTATGCCACACCGTCTTTGTATTTAACGATTGGCAGGGGTCTGAGAGATTTGGATAATACGGTTAATTCCTGAGCATGAATGGATATTTCACCCATTTGCGTACGGAAAACGAAACCTTTAACACCGACAAAGTCCCCTATATCCAGTAATTTCTTAAATATTGTATTGTAAAGTTCTTTGTCTTCTCCGGGGCAAATGTCGTCACGGGAGATATAAACCTGTATTCTGCCTTCTGAGTCCTGTAGCTCCATGAAAGAGGCTTTACCCATGATACGACGGCTCATAATACGTCCTGCTATAGTCACCGGACGGGGTTCTGCATCATCTTTAAAGGATTCTTTTATTTCTTTTGAAAAAGCGTTTGTTACATACTCGGCTGCGGGATAAGGTTCTATCCCCATTTGGCGCAACTGCTCCATGCTGTTACGTCTAATGATTTCCTGTTCACTCAGTTCTAATAGATTCATTACGCTATTATTTTGTATAATACGGCGCAAAAATACAAAACTTTTTGGATATACGGCTTACCGGCAATGCGTATAATCTCATAATTCATTATTCTTTCTCTTCTTGCTGTTTTTTATTTTCCAGAAATTCTATATAGGTTTTAAGCCGTCCTATACATTCTTTCAGATTACCTACTTCTTCATCTTTTTCTTTATATATTTTATATAAAATGGATTCGTCTTTTTGAGTATTTAGCAATACGTTTTTTAAATCTGGCGAAGGATTTTGCTTTTCTGTTGCATTTTTCTGGATTATTTCGCCAACACCGGCTAATAACCAGTTGCCATCTATTTTAAATATTAATACAATGTTCTGTAATGCAGTAGCCCCTACATTACTTCGTCCTTTGAAAATCTCTGTAATCATAGATGTACTAATGCCTATTTTAGTAGCAAAATCTTTATATCCAGTTACTTCCCCCATGGATAACAGATAGTCATACGCTTCTTTGAACCGTATAGTAAGTTCGCTCGCCATAGTTTTATTTTTACAGAAAATTGAAAATAATTCTTGATAGCCGTTGATTATTACAGAATATTGTATAGTTTTGCACTAACAACTTAATTCGTTACCTCTACAGGTAACGCCCCAAATATAGTAAAATTTGGATTAGGATAAAACATGATAACGCTATGGCTACAGTTAAAGTTAAAGAAATAGAACTTCCCGTATTGCCGCCCAAGAATTGGAAAAGAAGGGTTGCGGAAGTTGCAGGAGTTAGTGAAAAGACCGTGTATAATGCGATACGAAGAGGAATTAAGGGGCCTCAGTCAAATAAAGTAATGGAGGTTTACAAAAATCTGTATGGAAGGATAGTTGCCACTGAAAAAATTGGGTGATTTGATATTCTAATTATGAAAAAGTAAGAAGAATGACGAAATCTGTATTGTTGGTATTCTTTTTTACTGTTTGTTTTCTGTTTTCGGGAAACGGATGGGCATTCGCTAAAATGTCGGAAGAAGTACAAAATGTGTATCGTTTTGTTTTTCGTCCTGGAGGGGAATTGTATGAAGAAAGGTACCGGAATAATACATACGAGTGGCAGCGGATTGCACAGGAAACAGCTGCCTTTTCGACTGCCTCGGCAAATTCGGATTACTACTTTCTGGTAGAATCGTTTATTGAAAGCGACGGGGATACGGATGATTATTTATTGAACCGTGCTGCTTTCAGGGCTAGTATTATTCGTTCGTTGCTAAGGCAGCGTCTTGATATTCCGTATGAAAAAGTTGTGTTTTATATTAACAGGAGCGGGCAGGCATCTGATGTTGTGCAGGTGAGGTTGATAAATAAACCTGTACCGGCCGGGGCTAACCGCGATATCTTTTTCTCTTTCAGCAGTTCACGCCCGGATATTTCGGGCGCTTTATCCCGTTATGGGCAACTCCCTTTTTACGATCTGTATTATTATAATATGGAAGTAGCAGATGCTTTTGAACCTGAAGAGGAAACAAAGGAACCGGCCGGAGAACTTTTAGCCGAAGTACCGGTGCAATCCGGGCAAACTTCCAGAGAATTTACCGTACCTGCCGTATCTGTAGAGCCTGAAGTACAGCCTCTGTCCGAAGTTGAGCGCTTACCCGAACCAGCCCATGCAGGGGTGTGTTCGGGAGCCGGCCTATTTAATATAGGTATAAAAACGAATCTGCTGCCGTGGATGGGATTGGTTCCTGTATGGGCTGTCGATGGCAAAAATGCTTCGGGCTACGGTACAGGTGCTCTTATGTATAATGGAGCCGTAGAATATTGTTTTGCGCAACGTTATTCGGCCGAATTTTCATTCTTATATGCTTATTCTTCGTACGACGGACGAAAAGATAACCTGTGGGGTGTTTCCGAATTTGCTTTGGAACCCCGTTTATGGTTCTCGGATAATAACAGGTTCGGCGGCTTCAATGTCGGTTTCCGTGCGAGCTATGGCGATTTTGATATTCGAGATAACAAGCCCCAGAACTACGGGAAAACCGGACGGTTCTATTCGGCAGGTTTTACGCTGGGGTATACATTGCCGCTATATAGCACCTGGCTTTTGGTAGAAGGCCGGCTGTCGGTGGGGTACCGGAATGTTTATGATGGTAAGGTTTACCGGTATTCTCCGGCAGAGAATAAAAATTATTATGAAGATGCTTTTGCCAAAAAAAATTGGATAGTGGGAGCATCATTAAATATTCTTTTTCGTTGCTGTTTCCGTAAATGAAAAAAGAAGGAGGATAACTAGATGAACAGGGAGATTTCACAAATGGAAATAAGCTATGGCAGATGGCTGCAAACCCTCTGCCTGAGCCTTCTCGTTTTTGTTTCGTCATGTACGTATGGCGATACAGACCGGTATTCGGCAAAGGGGAAAGGCAAAGTCTTTATTTCCCTGGATTGGAAGGGGCAGGCGCTTCCTTCGAAAACACACTTTTATTTTTATCCTTCCGGTAGTAATATTCCGGTTGAGTGCGAAGGTGACGGTCATGGTTACGAAGGGATTTTACCTGCGGGAACCTATGAAATGGTGGTGGTAAACAGTGACTTCGAGAATATTGCTTTGCAAACGGATAAGGATAAAGGATATGAGCAGGCGTATGCTCATGGCATTCCTGCTGCCGGAGAGCCTGTAGCGTCTGAAACCCGTGCCGGGGAACCTGATCTTATCCTGCCTCCCGGTAACTTTTATGGTACGGGACTAGCCGATGTGCAGGTAGATGGTTCTCTGGATAAAATCTACACGGTTTATCCCCGGGAGTTGGTCTATTCGGTTCTGCTGGACCTAAGGATCAAGGGAGGCGAAGAAGTTTCTGCGATAAAAGGGACGCTAACCGGCGTGTCTCCTTCCGTACATATTCCTTCGGGGAAGGCATCATATAATGATTTGGTGGCAGTGTCTATTCCGTTAAGCAAGTTGGAAGGAGGCCATTTCCGTTCCGAACAAACCGTATTTGGCCTGACGCCTGATATTGACGAAGAGATGCCTGCCGGACAAAATAAGCTGGTACTGGATATCAGTATGGCTGATGGAAACGGATTAAAAAATGAATTGGATATAACCGAACTTATTAATGAAGCCGTATCGGGAAACGTCTCCGGTGCAGTAGAAGCCTCCATCGAGTTGGAATTAGTGATAGATACTTCCCGCCCAGAAGGCTTGCACCTCCAGTTGGTAGGATGGCATACCGGAACCGGCTCGGCTGGGAATAATCGGAAGGAGGGTTTGGAATGAACGGAAAAGTATTTATAGGAATAGTAGCGCTTTATATGGGATGTATAGCCTGTTCGGACGATTCCGGCAGCAAATATACAGACCGGTATAAACGTACGGTTTCTCTGCAGGTGGGAGTATATCCGCAAACGCGCGCCTGCCTTAGCAGCCTGGACGGCCAGCGGGTGGCCTTTGCCAAAGGAGATGCCCCTTCCGCCTATACCGAGACCTGGGAGGCTATAGCCCAAACGCCCGAAACCAGTCTGGATGGGGAATATATCTATCCCGAAGACCGTAGCTACTTGTATCTCCGGGGCTATTATCCGGTGGTTCCCTTGTCGGACGGCCGGGCAGTGTATCGTTTGGACGGCCAGACCGATCTGCTGGCAACAGTGGAGCGGAAAGGTAGTTTTATCGACAATTTTACTTTAGCGGATAAAACATTTTATTTCTATCATTTGCTTACGCAATGCGCATTCAACATACGCTTGACAAATACGGCAAATGGGGAAATCCGGTTAAAGAGTTTGTATATCAACGGAAGTAGGGGAGAGGCTTCGTTGCGATTGGCGGAAGCTGCTACGGACAAGTTGCCCGAAGTGTCGTTTAACGGCGACCAGGCCAGATTACCTGTCTATGTGGAGCCTGGCAGAAATGAAGGTATAGTTTTGTCGGAAGAAGCCCGGCGGTTGCCTTTGCCGGTTTTGGTAGAACCGGGTGCGGAACTCACTTTGGATGTGGAACTCACTTTTTCCGGCAACGAAACGAAAGCCTACAAAGGACTGCCGGTCAGTTTTGATGAAGCGGATAAGAAGAGCCGTCCGGGTACGGCTTACCTTATCACGGTACAGCTACATCCCTCAGATACTTCGGGTACCGGAGATATTTCTTTGGGTGTTTCGGTTACTCCGTGGCAGTCTGGGACAGGAAATGGAACCGTGCAATAAGAATATATGTAAATTTTAATATAAAACTTCAAACAAGTACAAACATGAAGAAAACATGGTATGTCGCTGCTTTGGCAGTTATTGTTTTGGCCAGCTGTAGTAAAGAGATGGAAACTGCGGAGCCGGACAAAGGTAAAACACCTATTCTGTTAGGTACGGGAGTCTCAACAAAAGCTCCTGTTAATACGGTTACCGGACTGAACGACGCCGGTATAGGCATTTTCGGTATTACAACCACCAACACAACAGCCGCCACCTCGATTGCGGATTGGACGGCAGACGTTATCCTTGATAATGTAAAACCGGAAAGTGTGAAAGAAGACAATGGCATTGTGCTTCCTATTCCTTATTATTATCCGGCGCAGAAAACGGATTATGTTAAGTTTATGGCATTTCACCCGTATGCTGCAACGGGAACAAGCGGAGATAATTATCTTGAAGTATCGGCCGCATCAGCTCCTGTGTTTCATTTTACGCTTACCGGACAAGAAGACCTGATGTGTGCTGTTCCGGCTATCGGTAATAATGAAACTACCACACCTCCCAATCTTGAGTTTGCCCATAAACTGACACAAATCACATTTAAGGTAATCAAACATGCAGACATGGCTGGTGTAAGCGGAACCGAGAACCTGCAGATAACCGGTATCCAGTTTGCTTCCGCTAATACAACCGGAAGTATGAACATCGAAGACGGCCTTGTTTCAGGCTGGGCTACTCCTGGTACGTTGGTAGCGTTTAACGAAGCTGTCCATGGTGGAAAAGTAACGATTCCCGCTTCTACCGCAGAAGCTGCCAAGGTAGGTGTGCCGGTTATGTTGCAACCCGGACAAGCTAAATTTTTGTTGAACGTTTCTACTTCTTCCAAAACATTCACCAATGTGGAAGTTGTACCCGGCGATGGAGATACCGAGTTCAAGGTAGGCAAATCGTATGACGTTACGCTTACTTTCAACCTGGCTTCGGCCGATCCGGCAGAGCAAATCCAGTTAACAGCCTCTGTTCAGCCTTGGATAACCGGCGGTACAGGATCAGGATCGGTAACAGATAAACCGTAGTCGATACTGGATTGTAGAGTGGCTTTTTGATACAGATTTGTAGAGTAGCTTTCTGGTACAGGCTTGTAAAGATAATAGCTTGCATAATGGCTTTAGCCTAAGCTCAATTGCCGTCGGTTTTAACCGACGGAAGCAGAGTCTCCTTCTTTCAAGGGCTTTAACCCGATCAGAAAGGAATTTGGCTAAAGCCGACAGAGAGTGTACATCCTTCAATCCGTCGGTTAAAACCGACGGCAACAGAGCTTTGGCTGAAGCCATAATTAGGATGGGATTGCCGGTCAAAGCCCGCAAGGACAAGACAATGATCAGGACAGAAACAAAGCCATCTTGATGGCATTGAAGCTAATTAATAAATAAAGAATAAAAAATGAAAATGAACAAGTATTATGCTTTGGCAGCTTTCGCCTCACTGGTATTGGCAAGCTGCAATAACGACGACAATGTGGCTGTAGAGCTGCCGCAAGGACAGGAAATCCGTTTCGGTGCGCAGACAATTACAGCAGATACCAGAGCGCCTTTCGACGGAACTATCAGTTCTACGAATAAACTGACGGCTCATATCATCGGTTCCGAAACAACGAGCAACTATGCTACTATCTATACTGATAATGCCGGTGCCGAAGCTAAAGGAGACATCACTTTCGAAGACAACGGAACTACCGAATACGGTTTCCCTTCCGGTGTAAAGTGGAAAGATGAGAATACCACCCTGTACTTCCGCGGATTTTATCCTGCAGGGAGTGTATGGACTATTGCCGCCGGTGCATCCGCTATGGCTGCTATAGACGGTAAAACCGACTTGATGCTAGCTCCGGAGGTGTCCGGCCAGCAAGCAGACGGTGCGCTGAATTTTGCTTTTAGCCACTTGCTTACCAAGCTGCATGTAAAAGTGGTGGGCAATGCTACCACAGCTGCCGATTGGGGTGATATTACAAAAATAGAATTGGATAAAGCGCTGAATGCGTCTCCGAAAAATTCGGTGTCGCAAACCTTTTCGGATCCTTCGGCCACATATACGGGTTCTGCAACTGCGATTCCGTTTTTCCAGGCTACGGAAGCCGATGGTAAAATAACTTATACCGATGATGCTTTAACCGGCAAGGCTGTTTCCGTTCCTGCTACGCCGGAATTGGTTGCTTATGCATTGGTTGCTCCGGTGGATGCTGTTGATGGCAGTGGCGACGTAAAAGACGAATATACGTTGAAGGTATATACTTCGTCAAAGGCAACTGATGGTAAGCCGGTGGCTATTAACCTGAAAGCAATGGACGGCACGGATTATGCCGGATCTACAGCCGGTAAGAAGTTCGATATCACGATTCAGTTCCGTGGCGAAGGACAGATTACGGCAACGGCAACCGTAACCGAATGGGAAGACGGTGGTTCAGGCAACGGAACGATGTAAAAAAAACATCCCGATGATTTCTGCAAAACATCCCGATGATTTTAAAAAATGATCCCGATGAAATAGAATTTACATAAAAACGATTTAGTTATGACGAAAAAGTATGTATTGGCAGCCATTTGCCTCGTAACGATGGCAGGTTGCAATAATAATGAGTTTGAGAATGAAACGTCTTTAGCTTCCGGCGAAACGCCTATCGAGCTGAAAACAGGGGTAGATACCAGAGCTGCAATCTCGAATGGCGATGTTGTTACGGCAACCATAGCCCTGATTGCCAAAGAAGCGCCTGAACCTACGGCTGCCGAATGGAATGCCCTTGTGCCTATCACCACCAATACGTTGGGAGATGGCGGCACGTTTGCTAATTATGAAACGGATGCGGCCAACGTATCCAGCGGTACGTTTACGGCATCTGCTACTGCACAGTCTGTAGGCTTTTCGGTGCCTTTGTATTATAACAAAGCTTCTAACACCCGTGCCTATATGGTAGGCGTAGCGCCGGCAGGTACCTTGTCCAGTGGAAACGGTAAAGTTACTTTTCCCTCTGTAGACGGTTTGCAGGATGTATTGTATGCCTCTACGATTGATAAAGGAACAGTAGAGACTGCTGCAGCTAATGAGAAATTTTTCACCTTCAACCATCAGACCGGTCAGGTGCGTTTCTATATACAGAAAGAAGTGGGCATGAGCGCAGACTCTGTGGTTACGGTTCAGGGTGTAACATTGCTTAATGTAGGTCTGCCGGAATCTATTACTTTGGGAGACAGTGTTATTACGTATCAGGATAAAGGCGAGTTTGCCTTGCCGGGTATTAATTCCTCCGCTGCCGCTACCGAAGCCGGAATAGACGTGGGTAGCCCGGTTATGATTCGCCCTATGGCTAGCATGAATATCAACATAACCATCTCTATCAAGGGAGTATCCAAAACCTATAGCAATGTCCCGGTTACATTTGAAGGAACCGAAGGAGGTACGGGTATTACAAAAGGATATTCTTCTTTAGTTACGGTTACTGTAAAACGTAAGGTAAATACTACGGAAAGCCAGATTGACGTGAAGGCTGTCGTGGCTCCTTGGAAGACAGGTAATACGGGTAAAGTGGATTTGGATTAATAAGAACCTTCATTTGACAAATACTAAAATAATAAAGTTATGAACAAAAGTATGATTATGGTTGCTATGGCAGCCGTTGCAATGACAAGTTGCAGCAACAACGAATTCGATGGTCCCGAAGTACCAACCGAAGGCGATAGAATGGAACTGAAAATAGGTACTGGTGTAGATGGTATGACAACCCGCTCTGCTATCACCCGTGCTCCTATTAGTACGAATGACAATGTAACAGCCGATTTCCTGTGTTTCATGGCTACTCAGGATGGAGCTTCTATAAATACGGATACATTGTCTACTCTTTATGACAAAACTACCGGTACGTTTACTGCAAATGCAACAGCCCAGGCAGTGTCTCTTACCAAGATATTGTATTATCCGGGTACTAAAGATGAAGCAACCTTACGTGCTTATGTTGCCGGCGTTCATCCTGCAGGCGGTACGTTGAATAACCAAACCGTTACGTTTGCTTCTACCGACGGACAGCAAGACGTGATGTTTGCCAAACCTGTAGACTTTAAAACAGCAGAGGCAGCAGCTTCAGCAAGTGCCTCTTTGGAATTCAGCCACCAGACTTCACAGCTTTATTTCATGGCCGATACCGTAGCACACAATCCTACAACAGGCGGTGCATTTGCCGGCCCGGTTACTATCAAGAGCATTGAAGTTATCAATGCACAGGTGCCTAAAAGCATGAATGTGGCAACCGGTGCCATCACATGGACAAACAAGGCTAACCTGTCTGTACAGAATGTAAGCAGCGAAGCGCTGACTAATGAATTGAAAAGCGTTTGCGACCCGGTTATGGTGGCTCCTTCTGCCGAAATACGCCTGAATGTGGTAATTACTGTAAACGGAGTGGATAAGACATTCCCGAACGTATTGATAAAGAAAGACGCAACCAGCAACCTGGTATCTGTAGTAGGTAAGAAGCATAAGATCTCTTTGAAGTTCAATGCTCCTGCATACGCAGACCAGAGCAAGATCCAGTTGAACGTTTCTGCTTCTGTAATCGAATGGGCTGAAGGTGATTCCGGTGAAGCGGAATTATAATTTATAAAATGTACATACTCCCTGTTACGGGAGGCATCTGATATAGGCCGGGCGGGGTTGAAGGTTCCCCTCCCGGATACAAAATAAAAGAGAGAAAGAGATGAAACGATACGGATATATTCTGTTTGGCCTGTTCTGCCTGCTTATACAAGTTGGGTGTACGGCCGGTGAAATGTACGGCCGGGAGGAGGAAACTCCGGAGCAAGAGATGCCGGTGCCCGTTACTCTTCGTGCCGGCAGCACTACCCGCGCAGTGGTGAACGAAGGGGATGCTTTCGAGCCGGTACTGGTATGTTCGGACAGGGAAGATTTTAGCGGCGGGTTGCGTTGGCAAAAGAATGCAACTGTAGATGTTGCCGGAGAAGTTGCCTACGAGGGCGAAACACCTGCCTACCCTTCGCTGGGTGATAATATTTATGTGGCAGGCTTAAATCCGCAGGGAGCTATCCTGCCCGGTGACGGCACGGCGGTGTACACGCTTGACGCCAACTCCGACCTGATGTATGCAGCTCCGCTGAAAGGCAACCGGTGGGACGGGTTCCGTATTTGTGGTAATACGGATGCTACTAAAGATAAAGTGATGGAATTCAATCATCTGCTTTCGCAGGTGCAACTGGCGGCTATCCGTACGGCAAAAGACTTGGCCGGGCTGAACGACTTCCGTATCACAAAGGTAACCTGGAAGAACGTCGCAACTACTGCTACCGTGCAATTAAAGCCGGTGGTAGGGGAAGGAGCGGAACAAGTGTCGTTTTCCACAGTTGCCACACTTCCGTCCGTGCTTTATAAAGACAAGAACGATGAAACGAAAACGGTACTGGTTACTTCACACAACGAAGCGGCGCCGGATGCGGTGGGATATGCCCTTTTGCCTCCGGCCGGTTCTTACCTGGCGGATGTGGAAACCTCGGTCGGGACTTTTACCGATTTGACGGTAAAGCCGGACGAAGGCGGGTTTGAGGGCGGCTACGCCCATCAGATTGTGTTGGTGCTTAATGATAAAGGACTGAGCATACGTGGCGTGAGGCTGGAAGACTGGGAGAATATTGATGGCGGCGTAACTGATGCAAATTAAATAAGAGAGATAGAAAAAATGTGTACGAAAGGAATACATGAATATAATAAATGGAAAAGATTGCCGGGCTTGCGCTTTTGGCTGGCAGGAATCTGTATAGTATGCTTTATGTTACTGTCGATGCTGGGAGCTTGTACGCAAATGGAAAGTTTTGTACCCGGGCCGGGCAAGGAACCCGTAACAGACGGGAAAAGTTATACCGTTCGTTTTGCCCCCTTGCGCATAGAAGAAGGGACGGCTACCCGTGCGGCACAAACAGTGGCTTCGGGCCGGTTGCGCCTGCTGGTTTATCCGGCGGGGGCAAGTATTACGACCGATCAGCCGACCGACCAGAAACTGTATGACGTAACAGACGGGCAAATGACGGTGGTGTCCGGAGATTCCGACCTGGAACTCTCTGCCGGCAATTATCACTTCTACGCCCTGATGCCGGGCGAAAGCGTCTTGCCTGTATTGGGAGTAACGCCCGTGGTATTCACCCATGGGCAGGATATACATGCCAGTATGACGAAGGTGTCTGTGTCCGAAGGGACTGTTGTAGCGCTTACCCCGCTGGCACATAAGGCGAGCCGCTTGGAGTTCGTGATAGAGAAAGCGGCCGACGCCACCTACCAGACCCTGGGGCAGCCCTCGCAGATGGTACTCTACAGCCAGCCGCACGGGCCGGTTGCCTTTAAACTGGATGATACGGGAGGCAACTTCCGGACCGTAGCCGGACTGGACACCCTCCGCTTCGATGCTTTTGTACCGCAATCCGCCCCCGAAACGGGTTACAGGCAAGACCGCATGGTGTTGCCACGGCCGGTGGGAAACTTCAATATAGCCATCGACACGCAGATAGACCTGGGTGACGGCAAGGGGATGACAAACTGTACTGTTAAAGGACAAATAGAGAACCGTATGTTTGATCCAGGGAAATATTACCATTTCCGGATACGGGTGAGAGACCTCCGCGAAGGCGGAGATATTATGCTGGTAGTTACGGACTGGAACCAGTTTGGCTGGGACGGCAGCATGGGAGGAAGCGGACAGGAAATACTGGTAGGGCAGTGGACCGGTATAACATACGGTGATGACATGGGTGTATAATGCTTTAAAAGAGATATAGGATGAAAAGAATTGAACATACATATACAAGCTGGGCTATAGCGGCAGGGTGTTTGCTGCTGCTGCTGGTTTCTGCTTGCACAGACAGTTTCGATACGTTGGTGCCGCAAGGCAACCTGTCGCTCAGGCTTACGGCTATCAGCCTTGACGAACAGCCCGGTGCGGGAGCCCGAGAGGTTCCTCTTACCCGCACGTCGGCTGTTACCGGGGTAGACGAGAATACGATAATTCACCTCTGGGTATTACAATACAACGGCACGGGCGATGCCGCCACTTTGGTAGGCAAGAATACCTACGAAGGCGCTACCCTGTCGCCGGCCGATCAGAACCTGAACAACCTGGTGCCGGGCACTTCGCAAACACTGGTGTTTGTAGCAAACTGCCCTGCCGCTTCTGCTTTGGGGGCGGCGCTCGACGGATTGGGCGACGGCTCGGCTCTGTCGGCTTTTAAAGCTATTAAACAGACAATAACCGACGAGCCCGACCTGTTTAGCAATGGTACGATTCCCATGGTAGGATATTGGAACGGAGAGATAAAAAGCAATGCCGACGGCGGAAGCCCCATTGTGGCGACCATACAGATGGAACGTATGCTGGCCAAAGTAAACCTGACGGTTAAGTCCGTATTGCCCAACGGCGAGAACTTTAAAATATCGTCCGTACGGCTGAACCACGTGCCCGATGCCGCCTGGCTGGCACCCTCTGCGGCAACACCCTTTCCTGCAAAAACAAGCATAACCCCGATAGACAACTACGGAGACATTACGAAGAACGGGACGGGAGAGATTTCCGTACTTTGGTATATGCCCGAAAACCGGCGCGGAACCGGTACGGCGACAAGCTCGTCCGGCAAAACGGCGGCCAACCTGAATGCCGTGCAAGCCGGCGAAGGCGATGCGGCTACCTACGTCGAGATTACAGGAGACTATACGGTGGGCAACTATACATACGGCGCTGTCTATCGCAACTATATAGGGGGCAACTCGGTAACCGACTACAATCTGGCACGCAATTCGGCTTACAACGTCAGCATCACCATCCGTGGGAAAAATACCTCCGACAGCCGCATCCGGGTGTACGGACAAGCCTACACCGCACTGGCCGAAGCCGGAGAGATAGACAACAACCCCAATACCGTGCCGGTGATGGATGCCGTGAAGTCGGTCAGGCAGACCGGACGCACCGAAGCCGTTGCTGTTTCGTATATGACAGTAGACGGAAGCACTACCCGCCGCGGATTTGTCTATTCGGCAACGGTGAGCAGTGAAGCAGGCCTGAAAGAAGGAGGGACAAACGTGACTTCGGCCATCTCCGGCGGTAATTTTATCTCCGGGGAATATGAAGGCAAGCTTACCGGATTGCAGCAGGGCACCACCTATTATGTACGTTCTTTTGCGGCCAACAGCCAGGGCGAAACCTACGGGCCGGTATATACATTCGCCACGCCTGCCCTGCAAGGTGCAGCCAACTGCCAGATGGCACGTCCGGGACAGACCCTGATGTTCGAACCCAAAGATGCGCTCGGGACACTGAAAGATATTGATGCCGTAACCCTGTTGTGGCAAACGCGCGACAACGGAACTGCTTCCGGCAAACTCCCTCTGACCAAGGGGGCAGACCTTATTTATGATGCTGCCAATACGACCGTGCTGGCACATATCAACCCCGAAGTATCGGCGGCTAATGCTGTGATAGAGGGTACAAAGGGCGGAACAACCGTGTGGAGATGGCATATATGGGTAACACCTTACCGCCCGGAAGGATTCGTGGTAAGCGGAATAAATGCCTCGAAGGTGGTAGCCGGAGGACGCGTACAAACCTACGGAGCCAAATACAAGACGGTTGCAGGGGATGGCAAAGCCATTATGGACCGCGACCTGGGAAGCCAGGCCATAAGCACCTTGCTCGACGATGCACAGGTGGCGCTCGACGCTTCTTTCCACTTCGGTATGCTTTACCAGTGGGGCTACCCGCTACCCTGGCCGGCGGCACAGCGCATTAACCAGACTTCGGCAATGCCCGTATACGATATAAACGGAACGGAGATAACCCCGTCCGGATTCCAGACAACCGCCGCAGCCGGTGGAGCATGGGCTACGGCTAAAACGGCAGCCGACCCTTGTCCGGCCGGCTGGAAAGTAGCGCCCAAAAGAGCCTTTGACGACCTGGCGGATTATGGCGTGCTTTCTTATTTCGACAGGTCTACCGATGCCGGAGCGTTATACATACAAAACGGTTGCAATGCCTGGTTCTTTGCTACCGGATGGCGCTCGCAATCAGGCTATTCCGACTATGGTACGGGAGCCCTCTGGACATCCGGCAACGTGGATGCTTCCCACGCGTACGCATTGGAGTTTACCACGCGTACGCGTGGCAGTGTGTCACCCGGTAAGGTGACGGACTCTCACCTTGCCCTGCCGGTACGGTGCATACAACAATAAAGATAATAAAGAACAGTAAAGATATGAGAAGACAATCACTACAAGCGCTGCCTGTGTTGGCCTTGCTGCTGCTATGGCTGGCAGGGGGCTGTACCGGAACGGAGGTAGAAGGCGAAGAGCCGGTGGCACCTTCCGGCAGCATTTTATCCGTGCAGATACCCGCCGGAGTGATCCCTTTGCAAACCGTTACGCCGGTAGATACCAAAAGCGTGGGTGTTGCCGGATGCAAGGCCGATAGCCTTTGCAACGGCCAGGGCTTTCCACCGGCCGACAGCTTGCCGGCTGCTACCCGGGCAGGCCAGCCTACCTATGCACGGGCTATTGTCCTTCAATACAAAGGAGGTACATTACAGAATACAGGAAAGACGGATATCGATAACTACACCATCGGCAACTCCATCAGCGCCAAACTGGTGGCAGGCGAAGGCTGTAATGTCTATGTGTTGGTGGTAAACGAAACTACAACCAGCGGGGGAGATGCCGCCTTTGCTACCGAATCGGGCCTCAAAGCGGCAACCTATGACCTGTACACTAAATTCCCGTCGCCTACGGACAACGACATACCCCTGGCTGGGGCGCTTACCGGCGTAAATGTGGTACGCCTTACGGTAGACGGTGCAGAGTCCGGACTGATACAGCAAAGCGGTAGCCAGGATGCGGTACGGGTGCAGCTCAAGCGCATAGCCGCCCGGCTAAAACTGGACTTTCGCTATGGACTGAAAGGCTATCTGGCGGATGCAAACAGCGGAAAGATCATGAACGTGCCCCAGTCGATGCCTCTGATAGAGCCTGCTGGGGATACCTATCCGGACGAATCGGCCCCGTTTGGTTCCGTATCGTTTACCCTGACCGATTGCGACGGCGACAATAATGACCAGCCGGCCACCTCCGTAGTACGCTATGTGCCGGCCAACAAGCGGGGCAGCACCCCGGGCATATCGCGCCCGTCCGACAAGTACAGCGCAAACGCGCCTTCCGGCAAATGTACGTATATCACTTTTACGGCCAAAGAGAAGGCTAATCCTGCACACATGCTTACCTATAGTTTTTATCTGGGAGCCAACAATACAACCGATTTCAATATCGAACGCAATACGATTTATACCCTTAACAGTACCATCTCGCAGGGGGCGGGGGGCGATAACCGTGTGACCGAAACAGGCCTTATGCCCGAATTGCATACCGACCCCTTGGTGCAGAGTATCACCTCTGCCGGCGCTACGCTTCGGGCTACCCTGTCCAATCAGGCGAACCTTACCGAATACGGTTTTTATTATAAGGCCGAAACCTCTTTTGAAGGCGCTTCGGGTGCAACCAAGCTGGCTTCTACCAACCTGTCGGGCGGCAGTTTTACGGCTTCGCTTACCGGACTTACGCCCAAGAAGGTATATTATTTCCGTTCTTATGCCGTTAGTGGCGGCCAGACATTGTATGGCGAGCTGGCCTCTTTCTCCACCAATGCGGACGGGGCGCCGGTACTTACCACGCTGGTGGCTCCCGTTTCGGCAACCGACGGACGCAGTGCCACCTCTTCGGGCAACGCCATTACCAATGCTACGGCATGGGGGATTGTATATTCTTTGACAACAGGCCTGCAACCTACCCTTGGGCAGGGCATACGCCAGGCCGGTTCGGGCAATGACGTTACCCTCACCCCGCTGACGCCGGGTACCGATTATTATTATTACCATTATGCCTCCAACGCACAAGGATATGTATATAGTTCGACAGAGAAGTCGTTTCGTACGAAAGACTATCCGGCCACGCCTACCGCTGCCTCGGTAACTTCTACCGAGGCAAACAAGCTTAAGTTTCAGGGCACGCTGCCGGAAC
This sequence comes from Parabacteroides provencensis, assembly GCF_900232875.1. Classification (NCBI taxonomy): domain Bacteria; kingdom Pseudomonadati; phylum Bacteroidota; class Bacteroidia; order Bacteroidales; family Tannerellaceae; genus Parabacteroides; species Parabacteroides provencensis. The sequence continues at coordinate 122,067 of NZ_LT960490.1, forward strand.
GCCTGAATGCGGCGGACGATTATCCTGCGGCGGCAGGCGTAAAGCTCTGGACGAGCAATCCGGGCACGCTCTCGTCGTCTGCTGCTGTGCCGACCCCGGCTGCCAGCCTGGCTTTTGCCTCTCCGGCTGCTCCGGGAACCAAAACGGTGGACTGGACGGCTATGACCGCCGGACAGACCTATTACTATGCGGCTTTTTCTACCAATGGGGTGGGCACGGTATACCATGCCGCCTCGGCGCCTTCGTTTACCGCCTCGGTAGCCTTGCCCGACCCGTCTCCCAAGACTAAGGCCGTAGGGCCGCAGCCCGCTACCGGCGCTTTTACCATTACTACGACCGGGCGCAACACCAATGCCGCCGTATCTGGCTCTGCCGTAACCGTGGCTTCGGGCAACGGCACGGCCTCCAAAAGCATTACGGTAGTTGCCAATACAGCTACCGCCCAACGTTCGTCTACGCTTACATTTACTACCGTGGGCGAACTGCCGCTACGTTCCAATACGGCAACTGTTACGCAGTACGGGGTCGTATTCCCGGCTTCGTTTAGCAACGTAACGAACGTGCCCAAAGAAGGAAAGGCTGCCACTGCCGTATCGGTAACCGCCAATATCCCCTGGCAGGCTACCAGCAATTCCGCCTGGTGTACCATTGCAAACGGTTCGCAAACCGGCGACAATACGCAAACCGGCAGTGCAAAGAGCTTTACCTATGCCGTAGCCCAGAATACGGGTGCAGCCCGTACCGCCACCATTACGGTAAAAGGAACCGGTAGCTTTACCGGTACATCAAGAACCTTCACGGTAGCCCAGCTTGCCGGCGGACAGATAAATATCAAACCGGGTGACCCGAATGGCGATAATAGTAATGTAGACTTTACAGCTCCGGTGCTTACCATCGACCAGTCCGTAGCCAATGCTTATAAGGCTGCTAAGCCTAACCTTACTACTCATCCTCCATTCAATTACGATGGTGGTGCGGTTTCCGGTACAACCGGTTCTGATTATAGGGGTGTATCTTCTAGTGCTACTGTAAATACTCCTTATTCTATTGAGGTATCTAAAACTCAGCCTTCAGGTACTTATGTATATAATACTGGTGCAGCTAAGGCGGAATGTACTAAGCTCGGTAGCGGTTGGCGTATTCCTACTCAGATTGAATTGTTCGCTATGTATCAGAATAAGGCTAAACTAGAGTCCATATCCGGCTTCGCTGCGTTCGTCAGCTCTTACTACTGGAGTAGTTCGGTCCACGCTGGTTATGCCAGTGACCGCTGCATACTGCGCTTCAGTGATGGCTTTTTCAATGCCTACAACACGAGCGTCAGCAGCTATGTTCGCTGTGTCCGGGATATCTGATTAGCAGATAGAATATGGCTTTAGCCTGGTTTCAATTGCCGTCGGTTTCAACCGACGGAGGCAGTAGATTCTCCTCTTTCAAGGGCTTTAGCCCAATTGAGAAGGATTGTCAAAAGGAGATTTTCGGAAAGAAATTAGGCTGAAGCCAATAAAGATAGATCTCCCTTTAGTCCGTCAGCTGAAGCAGACGGCAATTGAGCTTAGGCTAAAGCCATCTTGAAGAAAGATAACTGAAAACAGGTAACCAGAGAGAGGTAACCGAAAACAGACATATTGAAAACAAGCTCAAAAGCAGGCACAAGCACAGGATATCTGATTAGCAGATAGAAAATGGCTTTAGCCTTGTTTCAATAGCCGTCGGTTTCAACCAGCGGTAATTGAGCTTAGGCTAAAGCCATCTTGAAGAAAGATAACTGAAAACAGGTAACCAGAGAGAGGTAACCGAAAACAGACATATTGAAAACAGGCACAAAAGCAGGCACAAGCTCAAGCCGTATCGGCCATCTCTAAAGAAAGCGCAGCTTTCTTGTTAGTGGCATCAGCGGCCGGGCGTTAAACGCAGGTAAAAGACGCAGCGACGAAACCAGCGGCTGTCTGAGCGTAGCGAGTTCCGCTGGTTCAGCGAAGTCTTTTGCCGAAGTAGCCCGGACGGTGTAGCCTTGACCTTTTGGTTACTTTTGGGTCAAGCCAAAAGTGACAGAACCGATTTNCAGCGACGAAACCAGCGGCTGTCTGAGCGTAGCGAGTTCCGCTGGTTCAGCGAAGTCTTTTGCCGAAGTAGCCCGGACGGTGTAGCCTTGACCTTTTGGTTACTTTTGGGTCAAGCCAAAAGTGACAGAACCGATTTTGAGCGAAGCGAGTTCCGCTGGTTCAGCGAAGTCTTTTGCCGGAGTAGCCCAGACGGTGTAGCCTTGACCTTTTGGTTACTTTTGGGTCAAGCCAAAAGTAATAGTAACATAATATGAATAAAAAGAAACAGATATGAAGAAACAACTTGTTATAGCATTGGCCGGCGCCTTCGCGCTACTGGCAACCCTGCCGTCGTGTAACGACAGTGACCTGGTGGAGCCGGGTGGCGGAGGGCGTACAATTAGCCTGACCCTAACCTCCACAATTGCGCCCATTCAGGAGTCAATAGTCGGTATTCAACGCGCCCGTTCGGGAAGCGAAGCAGAGAAGGCAGGCTTCAGCTACGAACTGGTATCGAGTGATACAGACAGTTGTTCTGCGGATATGCCTTCCACCAAAGCGCCAACAACGCTGAAAAACGTCTACGCCCTCCTCTTTAAGAGCGACGGAACGTTCAACGGCAGAGCCAACATCGGAACCATGACGGCAAACACAAACAAAATAGTAACCTTTACAAACGTAGCTGATCCGGCAGCAACAAGTTGCCGACTGGTGATTGTAGCAAACGACAATGCAGCAACAAACAGCTACGCCAGCACGGGAGGAACAGGAAACTTTGCGAACTTCACAGGAAACTATGCAACCTTTCAAACACTGGTGATGACGAACACGATCAGTTCGGATGCAGACGTACCCTACGCCGGAACGGCAACGGTTAACTTGTCTGATCCAATAATGACCGTACAGCTCTACCGCACACTGGCAAAAGTAACGGTAGTGAATCAAACCTTCTCCATACCCTATAGCTCACAAGGCGGGGGAACCATACCGCGCACAGGAATCCAACTCGTAAACGCAGGCAAAAAGTGCTTCGGAACAAAAAACAACTACGACGGAACAGGAAGCAACACAAACCCCGCAGGAGTGGAGAACTCCACCTCCGCAAATGCTAACACCGTAACCTGGTATGTAGGAGAAAACGTACAATCCGGCTACTCGGCCACTACCGCCACCGAAAGAAACAGGCTGAAAGCACCCAATGCTGCGAGGGTAACGCTGACAGGAAGCAAAACCCTGGCAACAGACGATGCCTACACATGCCACTTCGACGTCTTTATGGGCAAAAGCGGCAGTGTGGGAGACTTCTCGTTACGCCGACACACCAACTACACGCTGACGGTAAACGTAAACAATTCACTTGAATTTATTAGAAACGAAGTAACCAACAACACATCCAACCTCTATTACAAGAAAGACGATCCCCGGATATGGCACAGCGCGGCTACGGTGTGGGTGCCGATTAATCAGGCTTTGACTAATACTTATAAGAGTTGGTTAGGTAATTTTGCTTATCCTCTTTCCAATCTTCCTCCTTTCAATTATGACGGTGGCGTTGCTTCCAGTACGGGTTCGGATCGTAATGGTGTATCTTCCATTTGGGCAGTTTCCAGAGAGTATTCTATAGAGGTCGAGAAAACCGATCGAGGTACAACAATCGTCAATTATCAGGCAGCCATTGATTATTGTAAAGGTAAAGGTAGTGGTTGGCGTGTTCCAATACATATGGAGTTAAAGGGCATGTATAATAACCAGGCTGCCCTCCAAAGTGCCGGCTGCGCTGCGTTCCGCAGCGGTTTCTACTGGGGTAGTTCGGTCTATGGCGACAATGCTAGATATCGTACTGTATTCTACTTGTACAATGATAACATCAGTTGGGCTAGTCTGGACAACAAGAGCGGCTATGTCCGCTGTGTACGGGATACATTGCCGCTACCAGCTGTGGTCACCATCGACCAGTCCGTAGCCACGGCTTATAAGAATACTGGGAATAGCCTTTCTGCTTATCCTCCATTCAATTATGACTATGGTACAGTTACAGGCACAACCGGTTCTGATTATAAGGGTACTTCTTCTTCTGCTAGTATAAGTACTCCTTATTCCATCGAGGTGTCTAAGACTCAGCCTTCGGGTCGTTATCGTTACGATACTGGTGTAGCTAAGGCAGAATGTACCGAGCTTGGTAGCGGTTGGCGTCTTCCTACAATTATAGAGTTGTTCGCAATGTATCAGAATAGGGCGGCATTAGAATCCGTATCAGGCTTCGCTGCGTTCCTCAGCAATTGGTACTGGAGTAGTTCGGTCTACGATGGTTATGCCAGCTACCGCTGCGGACTGTACTTCCTCAATGGCAGTTTCAGTAACAACGGCACGTCCAACGGCGGCTATGTTCGCTGTGTCCGGGATATCTGATCCATATACAGAAAGTAAAGTTTGAGAGTAATTTTGGCTCAGGCCCGAAGTAATAGGAATCGATGCAGTTGCACACAAAAACGAATTGACAAATTAGTAGATAAAGGTAAATAATAAAATAAAAGAAAATGAACAAACAAGAAGTTCTGGCATTGGCTTGCCTTTTGCTGGCAGGCGGATGCTCTGCACCGCGGAGTTTTTCGGTTGAAGATGGAGTGGTACGGGAAGAAAAGGCAGGCAAATCGACCCCTTTGGTACGAACCGAAGTGATCGGGCTGTTGCAGGTGGATGCTGCTTCTGTGTACAGGCAGATGATCGAGTATTTTGTACCGGGTGCGGTTTTGCCGGATGGGCTTCCCAAGCAGCCGGTGCAACGCGAAACATGCCGTTTGGAGGCTTTTCTTGCGTTTAAGCCTGGCAGTACGGAGCTGCTGCCTTCTTATGGTGGCAACCGTGTTGAGCTGGACAGGCTGCGCCGCGAACTGCAAGGCCTTGCCGCAAAAGGCGAAGGGTTGCAGCATGTGCGTATCACCGGATATGCAGCACCCGACGGTAATACGGCAAAGAATGAAGAATTGGCTTTGGGAAGGGCAGTCCGTTTCCGCCGTTATCTTTCGCAAGAGTCCGGGATACCGGAACAGAAGATCGTGGTGGATCAGTGTTCCGAAGATTGGGACGGATTGAACCGTTTGGCTCGGGAAGCCGGCAAACCTTATGCCTCACAAGTGGCGTCGGTGTTGGCACGCACGTCCGATCCTGATTCCCGCCGGAAAGCCCTGAAAGCCCTGGGTGGCGGCAAGGTCTGGAAGGATATGGAGAAGAGCTTGTTTGCCGGGCTCCGGCGTATGCAATTGACGGTGGAATATGACAGGGCAGTCCTGTCGCTGGGTACCGGCGTTTCTGCATCCTCTACTGCGGATGTGTTGTCTCTGGTAACGGCCTTTAACGAACGCCCCGAAACGTTGGGGTGCGACGAACTGGCCTCGCTGGCCGAAGTGTATCGCCCCGGCACGGAGCAATATCGCGAAGTATATGAGGTGGCCGCCTACCGTTTTCCGGATTGTGCACTGGCGCAACTTAATGCCGGGGCAGCAGCTATTGAAAACGGCGATGTGGAAGCCGCGCGTTTCTTCCTCGACCGTGTTCAGGACGATTCACGTTCGTGGATCAACTTGGGCGTGTTATGCCTTCTGGAAGATAATAACGAAGAGGCGGTAAACTGGTTCCGCAAGGCGATGCCGGTACGTCCGGCTAAGGCGCGGAAAAATATGGAATGGGTGAAACAGTTGACAAATTAATAAACCATTGGCGGAAGAAGATAAATATATAGATGCTTTCCGTACCACTTTGCCTGTGTTGATAGACAAGGAAATGTATAAGGTGCGGAAGCAACAGCGCAGCCTGATATTGCTGGTGTGTGTGCTGTTGGGTGTGAATATGTTGTTGTTTGGAGCCGGCTTGTCGCTGCTGCTATATAACCGGCAACAACCGGTAATGGTGCAGCCGGTGGCTGTGCCTGCCGCAACTAATGCGCTTACGGCGCCCGAAACGGCAGGACCCGAATCTATCCCGGAACCTGAACCGGAGCCGGAAGAGGTGCCGGAAATTATAAAACGGGTACCACCTGCGCCGAAGCCCCGGGCAAAGAAAGAACCTGTACGGAAAGAACCCGCAACGGAACTGCTGCGCATGGCAGGGCATGTGCCCGAATATGTGCTGACCAGCAAAGGCATGACGTTGCAGAATCTGGCTGCACGCTATTATGGCGACCGGGTGTTTTGGGTGTGTATATTTGATTACAACAGCCGGGTGCTGAAAGACCCGGACGTGTTGCCGCTGGGCATACGTTTGCGCTTGCCGCGCAAGGAAGAGTATGGTATAGATGCCTCGGACCCTTCGTCGTTAAGGCGGGCACGGGCGTTGGCTAAAAGCCTGACCGGACGATAAACTGCCCGGTTGGGAGATGGCTTTATTTGCTAAATGATTAAACGATACGGAAATGAAGAAACGACGTACACGATTTTTGGTGTTGGCTGCTGCTTGCTGCCTGCTGGCTCTGGCTGCACAGGGACAGAGCTACACAATCCATTTTATAACAGGAACGGCCCGCATAGACATGGCAAACAGCCGGACGGCGGATAACCTGGACGAGCTGAAATACAAACTGGAAGATTGCAGTGGGCAGGCGGTGGCTATTACGCTGACAGCCTTGCAGAATGTGGTAGACCGGTATGACCCGGATGCCAAAGCCCTGGCGCTGGAACAAGCTGTGGCTTTGCAAGACTACCTTGCCGGCGGAGGTACGACCGGTGGATGTGATTTCTCTTTTGATATTCAGGTGGATGCAAAGACAGACCTGGACAACCGTGTGATTGTGGAGGTATGTTGCAGCCGTCCTGTTGCACAGAAGCGCGAAACGGCTGCCGGGGATGTTGATAAAGCACCGGCTCCGAAGGTTTCCCCTTCGTCTCCTGTTGTGGCGGAGACTCGCAAACAGCCTGCCCCGGCTCAGGCTCCGAAGGTGGTAAAACATGCGGACTTCTTGCTGGGAGGGATAGGTATAGGCGTCAAGACGAACGGATTGCTGTTTGCCGGCTTGTTACCTGATGGCTCGATGTATACGCCCGTACCGAACGGGGCGGTGGAAGTGTATTTCCTTGACCGTTTCTCGGCGCAACTGTCGTTTGCTTATGCCATGCCCTATAAAAAGGGAGATAAGAGCAATCTGTTTAAAATGACAGCCTTTATCGCAGAACCGCGCTTCTGGTTGTGGAACGGCGGACGCTTTAAAGGGCTGTATGCCGGGCTGTATGGACAATATGGTACTTTTGATGTACGCATCAAAGAAGAGATAGCAGACAACTGCACGGGTACGTTCTTTGGAGGAGGTATCTCTGCCGGATGGCTGCAACCGCTGTGGAAAGGGCTTTTTGTTGAAGCGGGATTGCAAGTAGGGTATCGCTCGGATGCTACCGATGTGTACTCGTATACGAAGGGCAAGCCGTATAAGAGGCAGGGTTCGTACACACTGAACAGCTTTACGCTGCAGGGGATGAATGTCTCGGTAGGGTATAGGTTCTAGTCACTTTTGGCTTGACCTTTTGGTTACTCTTCTGTCAAGAGAAAAGTAATAATAGTTAATCTGTTAAGAGGAAAGTAATAATAGATAATAATCAAATAGTTATATATGAAACAGAACAATGGAAAGAAAAGCTTATTCCGGTTGCTAACCGGATGCTTTCTGTTATTGGCAGCAATAACACTTATATCATGCCAGGACGAACTGCCCGAAGCAGTCAGGATAGAGAAAGGGAAGGAGACGGTTGCATTTGCCGTAGACGGAGGAAGCACAACGGTGAAGATAATCTCCAACGGTAGTTGGAAGGCCGTTTCTTCGCAAAGCTGGCTGACGGTTTCGCCGGCTTCAGGAGGCAGCGGTACGCATACCATTACCTTGTCGGCCGGAGCTAATACAACGGACGGCCAACGCAGTGCTACCGTAACGCTGCAGGTGGGGCACAAGACGAGTACCATTACTGTATCGCAGGCGCAAAAGGATGTGCTGGGATTGCTTACTGCTTCTACAACGGTGGCTTGGACGTCGGGAACGTATGATATGGTGTTCCAAACAAATATCAGCGGGTATGAATTTAAAACCGATGCAGACTGGCTGCAACCTGCCGGAACAAAAGCCGTGGCCGAAAAGACCTTGATGCTGAACTATAGTGAGAACCCGGGATATGAAGCACGCACGGGCAGGATTACCATTTCGAAAGGTACGCTAAATACAACTTTTACTCTAACGCAAGGGGGCAGGGGAGCTCTTTACTTCGTATTGGAAAGCGATGAGGTGGGAGCCGAAGATACCGGATATGAACTGAAGTTGATGAAAAATACCTCTGCAAGCGGGCTGCATCTGATTGATGCGGTAGACTGGCTGCATCTGCCAACAGATACAAGAGCCATACCTGTGGAAGAATCAGTTTTACTGACGCTGGATGCCAATACGGCAAGTACGCCCCGCAGTGCGCGGCTGGTGATAGGTGATGAATCGACCGGTGTCTTGCTGACCGATACGTTTACCCTTACGCAGAAAGGACTGGAGGATATATTGCGGCCGGGCTTTACCGCTTATGAGGCGAAGGCCGAAGGCGAAACATTTGATTTGCCTGTAACGGCCAGCGGGCCTTTTGAAGTGTTGTTGCCGGAAGATGCCGGATGGCTTACCGGTTCGGAAGGGGTGCAGTTGCCCGGAACCTTGCAGTTTACCGTGGCTCCCAATACCAAAGCACAACCGCGTACGGCGGTGGTAACTTTGCGTTTGCAAGGGGGCGAAACAGGGTCGGCATCCGGACAGGATGCGATGCTTACCGTAACGCAAGCCGCTGCCGATGTAAGTGACGTGGAACGCATACCTAAATTATATAACCTCTTGGAGGTAGCTACAGTGGTAGAAACTAATCCTGTAAACCTGGGTGCTTTCAGGGCTACCGTAACGTATGACAGGGGCGAACCTTCCGGATGGATCAGCGATATTTATGCCAATGGAGGAAAACTGCATTTTAAGGTGGATGATAATTCCCACTCGGCTTCCAAGCGTAGTGCGGTGATAAACCTGTTGTTTGAAACCGGAGAGATTGCCGGGGTTCGTATTAATCAGAGCGGCAACAGCCAGGTGTATATGGAGATGGAAAAACCCGGAACGCTGGCTTCATTTGTTGATTTCAGCCATTCCGGATCGTATAAAAAGATCTGTGTGAAGTCTGAAACAGGATTGAACGGGGATGATTTTAACACACTCCGTAATGCTACCCTGGCGGTGGAAGAGGCGGATCTGTCGGAAGTGGGAATGCTTACCGGATTGCCCGATGGCGTGTTTGCCGGACAGACCACTCTGCGCAGTATCATTCTGCCCAAAACAATACAAAGAATCGGCTCGCATGCTTTTGCCGGCAGCCGGATAGAGAAAATAGTGTTTGCCGGCAGCAAACCGGAATTGCAGGAGATAGGGGCTTCGGCTTTTGAAGGGTGTTCCGAATTGCAGGAGATTCCATTATCTGAAAAACTGACAGTAATAGGAGAGAAGGCTTTTGCCCATGCTTTTACAGGAGGTTCGTTTACTGTTGCCGACTTGTCGGGGGCTACGGCTTTAAATACGATATCGGCAGGTGCTTTTGAAGGTTGCAATACGCTGACAGAACTTAAGTTGCCTGTAAACCTGGTGGAAATAGGAGACGGGGCTTTCAGGGAGTGCTATAACTTATCAGGCCAACTGGTATTGCCGTCTGCTCTGAAAACGCTGGGCGCCGAAGCGTTTTATAACAATAAGAATCTGAAGGGAGTGCTAACATTGCCGTCTACGCTGACAGCATTGGGCGACCGGGCGTTTATGAAATGTGCGTTGCTTACCGAGCTGAGAATGCAGGAGGCAAAATTGCTGAAAGCAGTGGGAGCGGAGGCTTTTAAGGAAAGTCTGGCATCTCCGGTTTCGGATTATGTGCTGGTATTGCCACAGGGCATGACTACGGTTGGAAGGAGTGCCTTTGAGGATATAGGTGCCGAAGCTGTCGACCTGCCATCTACGTTGACAGGCATAGAATCGAGAGCCTTTTACAACTGTCGCAATTTGTCGGAAGTGACTTGCCTGGCTACGGTTCCTCCGGCATTATCTGCTACCAATACGGCAGATACGTTCGGAGGCGCGGCAACGATTACAAGCCGTACATTGAAAGTACCATCTGCTTCGGCTCAGACATATACGGATAGTCCGCTATGGAAACTGGCTGTTCCGGTATCCGGTTCTGCTATAACCTGGACAATCACATCTTATTAACAAACCGCAGATTAACTTTAATGAACAATTGAAAATATGAATAAGACAGATTTTATTGAAGTGCTTTCGCAAGAGATGGATATGCCTAAAGTTGTAATAAAGGATTTTATTACTACTTTTTTACAGGTGGCGACTAAGGAACTATCGAAAGAAGATGGTGAAATTGTGTTTCAAGGATTTGGTGTGTTTTCTATTTGGGATCAGGTAGAACGTCCGGGAAGGAATCCGAAAACCGGTAAACCGTGTCTGATACGTGCCCGGAAGAGCATTAAGTTCAAACCGAGCAGGTTTCTTATCAGAGGTTTGAACAAGCGCTAAGGTAAATATCCAAAGTCGCGGGAGGGAGGAAGAAGCGTATGTCTTTGCCTTCTTTCCACGCCTGACGGATAAAGGAAGAGGATATTTCCATCAGAGGGGCGTTGACAGCACGGACATTGGTATATTGCTCCGGTATGCGTACTTTATATCCTTTCCGGGGATATATTATAACGGGAAATTGCTCAAGTATGAGTTGATGATCTTTCCAATGGGTAATGTTTTTCCAGTTATCGGCTCCAATGATTAAATGGAACTGGTGCCCGGTATAGGTTTCTTCTAACGCTTTCAGCGTGTTGATGGTGTAAGAAGGTTTGGGCAGGGAAAATTCAAAGTTGCTGGCTCTGAATTTGGGATAACCGTCGATGGCGGCTTCCACCATACGGAAACGCAATGAGTCTTCCATCAGTTCATCACGTTTTTTAAGCGGGTTCTGTGGGGTTACCATAAACCAGAGTTCATCTAATCCGCCATATTCACATAACCAATTGGCTAATGCCAGGTGGCCTATGTGGATCGGATTGAATGAACCGGAGTAAATACCGATTGACTTTCCGTTGTTCATGCTTTTTCGAGGAACTCTTTAATTACTTTCAACGCTTCGGCTTGTGCCTTTGTTAAGTCGTCGTTTATGATAACCGTATCGAATTTAGGAGCAAATCCCAGTTCGAATTCTGCTTTGGCAATGCGGCTTTCTATTACTTCGGGTGTATCGGTGCCACGTCCTTCTAACCGGTTTCGTAGCTCTTCAATACTTGGAGGTTGGATGAAAACGGATAAGGCCTGTTTACCGTAGTATTTTTTTATGTTGCAACCGCCTACAACGTCTACGTCGAAAATAACATTGTCTCCGTTGTTTAAGATGCGTTCTACTTCGCTTTTCAATGTCCCGTAGTATTTATCCTTATACACTTCTTCGTATTCCAGAAAATCGCCTGCGGCTATACGGCTGCGGAATTCGTCAGGGGTAAGGAAGTAATATTCTTTCCCGTGCTTCTCTTCACCGCGTGGTGACCGGCTTGTAGCCGAGATAGAGAAGTGCAGGTTTAACCCTTGTTGCAACAGATAGTTGATAATGGTTGATTTACCAGAGCCCGAAGGGGCGGAAAATATGATAAGTTTGCCAGCCATATCGTGATCTTATTATAATTATAATACGTTTAGTACCTGTTCTTTGATTTGTTCCAGTTCGTCTTTCATCTGGACAACGATCTTTTGCATTTCCGCGTGGTTGCTTTTCGAACCGAGCGTATTTACTTCGCGTCCTATTTCCTGGGCGATAAAACCTAATTTTTTACCTTGTCCGTGTCCGTCTTTTATCGTACTGATAAAGTATTTAAGGTGGTTGTCCAAACGGTTTTTTTCTTCGTTAATATCCAACTTTTCTATGTAGTAAATCATTTCTTGTTCGAAACGATTCTTGTCATAGTCCTGGCCCGCTATCTTTTCGAGGTTGTCCATGATGCGTGCCTTGATTTTTTCGACGCGTTCTTTTTCGTATGTTTCTACTTCGGAAAGTAATTGTGCAATGTTATTGATCTTTTGTTCGAAGAGTTTTTGCAACATAGCACCTTCCTGGATGCGGAAATCGCATAATTGCTTAACAGCCTTTTTAACGGTATCAAACACAACTTCCCATTCGGTTTCATCGGCTTCCACTGCTTCCGATTTGATGACATCCGGCATACGTAATAATGTCTGAAACCAATCGGAAGGTACAGATATATTCAGCTTGCCGGCTATATCTTTGATTTGGCTATAATAATTTTCTACGGCAGCCAGATTGATCTGGGTAGGAGTATCTTTGCCTATGTATTCGATGAATATATTAAATTCTACTTTTCCGCGTTCCAGTGTTTGCAATAATAAACTGCGTATTTCCATTTCTTTTTCTTTATAGATGGAAGGAATACGGGTGGATAAGTCTAGTTGTTTACTGTTGAGAGCTTTTATCTCTATGGTTACTTTTTTAGAAGGGAGTTCGGCTGTAACCTTACCGAATCCGGTCATAGATTGTATCATTGTTCGGAAAATTTGAATGCAAATGTACTTAAATAATCTGAATGTGTTGTACATTTGCATTCAATAAATTAAGAACTGATATGCCTTGTATTTTAAATATTGAAACGGCTACTTCGGTATGTTCCGTCGCTTTATCGTTGAATGGAGAAGTGCTTTTTGAGAAGTATTCTTTTGAAGGTCCGTCTCATGCGGTCCTTTTGGGTGTGTATGTGGAGGAAGCGGTTGCTATAGCTAAACAGAAAGGTTTGAAACTGGATGCTGTTGCTGTCAGTAGCGGCCCCGGTTCATATACCGGATTACGCATAGGCGTTTCCGTAGCAAAAGGGTTATGTTTTGGATACGATATTCCATTAATAGGTGTCCACACATTGGATATCCTGGCTGCAACTGCAATAAAACAGAATAATAATGCTGCAGATTGTTTGTATTGTTCTATGCTGGATGCCCGCAGAATGGAGGTTTATGATGCCATATATGACCATTCGTTACACTTGGTTCGTGAAACGGCTGCGGATGTTGTAACGGAAGATACTTATGCGGCTTATTTGGAAAAAAACAAAATATGCTTCTTTGGGAATGGCGCCGGTAAGTGTAAGAAAGTAATATCTTCTTCCAATGCTTCATTTCTTGATGATATTCATCCTATGGCTGTAAACATGGTGTCATTGGCTGAAAAGGCTTTTGAAAACGGTAAATTTGAAGATGTTGCTTATTTTGAGCCTTTCTATCTGAAAGAATTCCAGGCTACTATAGCCAAGAATAAAGTATTGAACGAGGCAATTGCACACGCGAAGCATTGAATTTGAAACAAAACCCCTCTTTTTTGTGTTCTTCTGTAAATGGAACAAAAACAGATAGAATATGGATTACAGGAAGAGGAATAATATCATGTTGATAATAGGGGCTATCATAGCTGCCGTATTATTGTTATTCTGGTTGTTTGCCGGGACTACATTGGAAGAGGATGCAAACCCGGTGACTGGTCCGGCAATGATTGAACAGAATAACTAAAAGAAAACGAATGGTTAAAGAAAAAGCCTGCCCGTTAACAACGGGCAGGCTTTTTCTTATTATATTCAAACTGTTTATCCCAAGAATCCAAGCAAGATACCGGCTGCAACAGCAGAACCGATTACACCTGCAACGTTCGGGCCCATGGCGTGCATCAACAGATAGTTGGTCGGGTCATATTCCAAACCTACAGTCTGCGAAATACGCGCAGAGTCGGGCACAGCAGATACGCCGGCATTACCGATAAGCGGGTTGATCTTGTTGCCATCTTTCAGGATCAAATTGAAAATCTTCACGAATATGATACCTGCACAGGTAGCAATTACGAATGACAATGCACCTAAGCCAAATATCTTAATGGAGTTCAATGTCAAGAACTGAGTAGCCTGTGTTGAAGCACCTACAGTGATACCTAGCAAAATTGTAATTGTGTCGATCAGCGGACCACGCGCTGTTTCTGCCAGACGACGTGTTACTCCACTTTCTTTTAACAGATTTCCGAAGAATAACATACCCAGCAAAGGTAAACCAGACGGAACCAGGAAGCAGGTTAATAACAAACCTACGATCGGGAAGATGATTTTTTCCGTAGAAGAAACAGCTCTCGGCGGTTTCATGCGGATCAAACGTTCCTTTTTGGTTGTCAGCAGTCTCATAAACGGAGGCTGTATGATAGGAACCAATGCCATATAAGAATAGGCCGATACGGCAATTGCCCCCATTAGGTTTGGAGCCAGTTTAGAAGACAAGAAGATGGCGGTTGGACCGTCTGCACCACCGATAATACCGATGGCACCAGCTTGATTTGGCTCGAATCCCATTTGAAGAGCGATAGTATATGCTCCGAAAATACCAAACTGGGCAGCCGCTCCGATCAACATCAGTTTTGGATTGGAAATCAAAGCCGAGAAGTCGGTCATAGCCCCGATACCGAGGAATATCAACGGCGGATACCATCCGGAGGTTACACCCTGATAGAGGATGTTAAGCACAGAACCTTGTTCGTAAATACCTACCTGAAGTCCGGCATCTTTGAATGGTATATTACCGATCAGAATACCAAATCCGATAGGGATCAGCAACATAGGTTCAAATTCATATTTAATTGCCAGAAATATAAAAAGCAGACCTATCAGGATCATAATAATATGTCCCGGAGTTGCATTATATACTCCTGTATAGGTAAGGAATAGCTCTAAGTTTTTTCCTAAAAACTGAAGAAAACTTTCTTGTACTCCTGCCGCTTGTAGTAATATTGATCCAAACATACGCTTATCCGATTACGACGAGGTCTGCACCTTCCAGAACAGAATCTCCCTTGTGAACTTTAATTTCGATGATTTTACCGTCACGGTCGGCATTGATATTGTTTTCCATTTTCATGGCTTCAAGGATAATCAATGTTTGTCCTCTTTTTACCGTGTCGCCAACATTACATTTAACTTGCAGAATAACTCCTGGAAGCGGTGTTTTAACAGCGCCCTGAGTTGTTGTGGCGGTCGGACGAGTAATAACAGGCTCTCCTGTTGATGTTGTCGGGGCTTGAGCCGGACGTTTCAGAGTTACCATTTGTTTTTTAGCCGGTTTCTCCATTTTTACCTGATACGGAGTACCATTTACTTCTACTTCAGCGATATCGTCAACCACTGAGTTGATATGTACTTTATATACGCTACCGTTGATGGTATATTTAAAACTTTTCATTCTTTTTTGTTTTTAAGAGATAATTACTTTCTGGGAACTTCACGTAAGCCATAGAGCTTAGAACTCCACGGAGAGTAGGTACGCGCTACCTTGCGGATTGTAAGAACGGTGTTTTCTACGTCGTGATTGTCATCACTCATTTCGTACAATGCCGTTGCAATGGCTGCGAAAATTTCACCGGATTCTTCTCCTGCGTCAGCCGAAACACCGGAAGCTGTTCCTGCAGCTTTCTTAGCATTGCGTTTACTTGCGGCGATAGCAAATTTGCCAACTTGTTTAAAGATAATGTATAGTAAAAACAAACCTGAAAATACGACAGCCATAGCTGTGACAGTCATACCGATACCTATGGAATCGTTTTCTTTGAAATTCTCGATTTTTTCATTCGAATCCAATGTCAGGTTGTTTGTACTGGGAGTAACTTTAGTAAGTTGTGCCCATTCATCTTGTCCGTCAATTACTCTTCCGTAACTAACATCAGCTTTCTGTGCGGCGGGAATTGTGATTTCATCAATTAGCGTTCTACCGTCGGCATCATATAAAGCTATGTAGTTATCCGTAGCAGGGTCTAATGTGAAATTTACATGGAAAGTACCCCGGTTAGGTTCTCCGTCCGCCCAAAACAGCGTGTGTTGGTGGGGAGGAATGATTGTCAAAACATCACCCTTTGGAATAGGATATTTCTTCGGATTGTTTTTATCGTTAGTCAGGTAGCAACCTGCGATATTCACAGTTCCTGCAGAAGTATTGTATAATTCAATCCAAGGATGGCGTTTGCCATAATCGTCAACAAAATTATCTTCGTTGTCGACAAGCACTTCATTTATTCGCATGGAGGCTGCGCGCTGTGCGTTTGCTCCGAATGAAAAGAGCACAACGAACAACAACAATACGCCTATTTTCTTATTTATCATATTCATTTCCTGTTTTAAGAATTACAGAGGCAGATTGTCATGCTTCTTTGCAGGATTGCTCAGCTTTTTAGTCTGCAATTGTTGTAAAGCACGAATAATACGGAAACGGGTGTTACGAGGTTCGATAACATCATCGATATAACCGTATTGAGCAGCATTGTATGGGTTTGCGAATGCTTTTTTGTATTCTTCTTCTTTTTCTGCAGCTGCTTTTGCAGGATCTTCCGCTGCGGCAACGTCTTTTGCGAAAATAACTTCTACAGCACCACTCGGTCCCATTACGGCAATTTCTGCAGTTGGCCATGCGTAGTTCATATCACCGCGTAAATGTTTAGAACTCATTACGCAATAAGCTCCACCGTACGATTTACGTAAAGTAACTGTGATTTTAGGAACTGTAGCTTCTCCGTATGCATAAAGTAACTTGGCACCATGAAGGATTACGCCGTTGTATTCCTGGCCTGTTCCCGGAAGGAATCCCGGTACGTCAACCAATGTTACCAAAGGAATATTGAATGCGTCGCAGAAACGAACGAAACGGCCGGCTTTACGTGAAGCATTGCTATCCAAACATCCTGCCATTACTTTCGGCTGGTTGGCAACGATACCTACAGTCTGTCCGTTGAAACGGGCGAAACCTACGATAATATTCTTTGAATAATCAGCGTGTACTTCCAGGAATTCGTTGTTGTCTACGATCGTGCCGATCACTTCATACATGTCGTATGATTGATTTGCATTATCCGGTATTATATCGTTCAATACGTCATCTAAACGATCGATAGGATCTTTACATTCGATGAGCGGTGTTTCTTCAAGGTTGTTTTGCGGAAGGAAGCTGATTAGTTTGCGGATCAATTGTAAACCTTCTTCTTCTGTGTCAACAGCAAAGTGAGCAACACCTGATTTTGTGGTGTGTACGCTTGCTCCACCCAGTTCTTCCTGTGTTACATCTTCACCTGTAACAGTTTTAACAACTTTCGGACCTGTCAGGAACATATAACTTGTTCCACGGGTCATGATGTTGAAGTCTGTCAAAGCCGGAGAATATACGGCACCACCGGCGCAAGGGCCAAAGATACCTGAAATCTGAGGAATAACCCCTGATGCTAAAATGTTACGCTGGAAAATTTCAGCATAACCTGCCAGTGCATTTACTCCTTCCTGAATACGTGCACCACCCGAATCGTTCAATCCGATAACAGGAGCACCCATTTTCATGGCCTGATCCATTACTTTACATATCTTCATGGCTAAAGCTTCGGACAAGGCACCACCGAATACTGTAAAATCTTGTGCGAAAACATATACTAAACGTCCGTCTATCGTACCATAACCGGTTACGATACCGTCTCCTAAAAATTTAGTCTTTTCGATTCCGAAATTTGTACAACGGTGTTGTACAAACATATCGAATTCTTCAAAACTTCCTTCATCCAGCAACATGGCAATACGTTCACGTGCTGTGTATTTACCTTTTTTGTGCTGAGATTCGATTCGTTTTTCTCCTCCACCTAGGCGAGCAGTTTCACGAAGAGCGATAAGCTCTTTTACTTTCTCAAGTTGGTTACTCATTGTATTTTTGATTTGTTGTTAGAAATGAACTTGTTAATAGAAAATATTACTTTCCAGGCATGCAAAGTTCCGTCAGTACGCTGCAAGTTGATTTTGGATGAAGGAAAGCTATATCTAAACCTTCAGCGCCATGACGTGGTGCCTTGTCGATTAACTGAACGCCTTTTTCGGCAGCTTCGTCTAATGCAGCCTGCACATCAGGTACGGCAAATGCGATGTGGTGAATGCCTTCTCCTTTTTTCTCGATGAATTTGGCAATAGTGCTATCTTCGCTGGTTGGTTCCAGTAATTCAATTTTAGTCTGTCCTACTTTGAAAAATGCTGTTTTTACTTTTTGGTCAGCTACCTCTTCGATATTATAGCATTTCAAGCCTAATACTTTTTCGTAATAAGGTAAACAAGCTTCAATGCTCTTTACTGCAATACCTAGATGTTCGATATGTGTAAGTTCCATGTGAGTAATAATTTAAAGATTTAGTAAATGTTTTTATTTTGTATGTGCAAAGGTACATTTTCTTTATTATAAATGAAGAAATAAATCTTTATTTTTATCTGCTCTTTATATATGTTTAAAAGTGGACTTTTGTGTGCCGGATTGAAGCTTTTGGATAGTGATAAGGGAAAGGCGCTTATGTTTGAAAAAATCATCCCGATGTTTTTTATAAATCATAGTGATCTTTTTAGAAAATCATCGGGATGATTTTGAAAAAGGGTAAAAGGGAGTTCCGAAATCAGAAATCCACAATTAAGCGTACGTTGAGCTGCCGTCCTGTCAGGTAGTTGGGTACGGCATACTGGGTGTTGTATACGTCTGTTATCCAGTAGTATGAACTTACATTTTTTATATCGAAGATGTTAAATACATCCAGGCCTAGCCAGATGTTTTTCAGATGCCTGAAAAAACCTCTGTCCATGATGGCATCGGTTCCGCCGGCCAACTGGTATGAGAATCCTAAATCCACACGTTTATAGGCAGGAGTCCGGTGGTAGCCGTCTTCGTAACCTTTACGTGGAGCTGTAACAGGCAGCCCTCCGGAAAGAACGCCTTTCAGGTTTAGCTTTACTCTTTTGTATCCCGGAAAATAGTCTTGGAAAAATAGGGAAACATTGTATCCCTGGCTGTTTGGCATAGGAACTTTGGTTGTTTCACGAATTGTCTGTTCGGCTTTCATTAATGAAAAGCTGATCCATGAATCTGTTCCCGGAACAAATTCTCCAAAGAACTTGACATCAAGTCCCATTGCGTAACCTTTGGCACAATTTTCTCCGTAATAACGTATCTTGACATTGTCGATTGTGTAGGGTATTAAGTTATCCAGTTTTTTATAATAGAGTTCGGTTGTTACCTTAAAATTCCGGTCGGAAGCACGGAATGTGTAATCTCCTCCTAAAATAAAATGTATGGAACGTTGGGATTTTAGCTTGTTATTTAAAATAGTAATGTTATTCCCGTTTTCATCTTTTTGGGTTAAACGTAATTCTTTATAAAAAGGAGATTGATAATATAAACCGGACGCCAGGCGGAGAGTCAGATTCTGATCGAAATTCGGGATAAAACCGAGAGATGCACGGGGGCTGAAGATAAATTCTTTATTATAAGTCCAATAACTACCCCTGATGCCTCCTACAAGTGTGAATAATCCCTGTTTTGTCCGGAACTTGAATGCATCCTGAAGATAAGCGGATAAGCGGGTGCTTTGTAACTGTTGGTCTGAAAATAAATTGTCGATTAAATTTACGGTGCCACCTGTTTGAGGCAGGGAATAACCGGAGGAATCCCGCTTTTCCCATTCGCTGATTCTGTCATTTATCTTTTCAAATTGTACTAAGGCCCCCCATTTCAGTGTGTTGTTTTTTAACCGGGATATACCGTAATGACCTACATTCATGATGTTGGAACGTAAACGGTTTCTTGCATGTTCGTGATAACGTCCTACAGACATTGCGGATGAAATATTATTTCCCGTATCTTCGGCTCCGTTTTCACTTAACCAGTATTCTCCCGAAATATCATAACTTTCTTCCTCTTTACTGTTGAAAGCCGAAGCTTGTAAACCTACTTCCGTATTATCATTCGGTTGGTATTTAAGGGTAAGTGCTCCAAACATAGTCTGGAATTTATCTCTTTCTTGTCCGTCAAAGTATACGGTGAAATTCTTTGGGTTTGAAATAGTGCCAAAAGTGGTTTCTCTGTTATGAGGTATGAATTTGTAATTGTTTACCGACAAGTTGCCTAAAAAGTTGACTTCCCATTTCGGTGCCGGTTTATAGGTCATATATGTTTGTGCATCTATAAAGTTCGGATCATATTCGGCATCTGTATCCATTGTTTTTAATAATGTGCGGCCTGTTTTATAACGGATGCCCGTTACCTGTGTAAATTTACCGGAAGCACTTCCAACATAAGCACTGGCTCCTAATAAACTGGCGGAAACCGAACCTTCAAGCGCTTTTGGTTTTTTATAAGTGATATCCAGAACCGAACTCATCTTGTCTCCGAAACTGGCTTCAAAACCTCCGGCTGCAAAATTTACGGATTCGGTTAAGTCCGGATTAATAAAACTTAGCCCTTCCTGTTGCCCTGAACGGATTAATAGAGGACGGAATACTTCAATGCCGTTTACATAAACAATGTTTTCGTCATAACTGCCTCCACGTACGGAGTATTGTGAACTTAATTCGTTATTGGATGACACTCCGGCAAATGTAACTACAAGACTTTCTATACTTCCTCCTGCCGGGTCGGGAAGTAATTTTATTTTGTCGGCATTCATTGTTTCCATTGTTGTAGTCTGCTTACGAATGGCAGTGACGGAAACTTCATTCAACTCTAAGGCAGTATAATTCATTTGCACGTTTAACCTCATGTCTGTGATTGCCTGAGGTATTATTCTTTCGGCTTTATTATATCCGAGACAGGAATATATGAGGGCAATCGAGTCTCCTGATGCAACAGATATGGAATAGTATCCTTTTTCATTAGTCATGGCTCCGTTTAAAGTCCCTTTAACCCGGATATTTACCAATTCCAAAGGATTACCGTCCGCATCACGAACGTATCCGGTTACCTTTATATGTCCTTGCCCGAAAGCACTTAATGATAGTAATATAAATAGCAGTGCAGCTATCGCACGAATCTTCATAATCTATATATTATAAAGTTATTAACGAGAAAAAAGAAGGAAGCGTATATAATACGTGCAAAAAATTATATTTATATTTGCAAAATATGACCTAAAAGTCCGTACAAAGGAATATAAAAATGGAAAATTTTACAACACTTATAAAGAATAGAAGAAGCACCCGGAAGTTTACGGAACAATTGCTCTCTCCTGAACAAGTAGAACTTATATTGAAAGCAGCCTTAATGTCTCCTGCTTCTAAACGGAGTAATCCGTGGCAGTTTGTTGTTGTCGAAGATAAAGAGATGCTGAAAAAGCTGGCAGCTTGTAAAAAGAACGGTTCTTCTTTTTTGGAAGGTTGTGCCTTGGCTGTGGTTGTTCTTGCAAATGTAATGGAGAGTGATGTATGGATTGAGGATACTGCCGTTGCTTCTATTTATATGCAGTTGCAGGCAGAAGACCTGGGGCTGGGGAGTTGTTGGTGCCAGATTCGTAATCGTCAGACAGAAGATGATATGGATTCCAGTCAGTACGTACGTAATCTGTTTAACATACCTTATCAACTGGAAGTGTTATCAATAATAGGTTTCGGTTATAAAGACCAGGCACGTAAACCTTTTGATGAATCTCATTTACAATGGGAAAAAATTCATTTGGGCACTTTTAAAATGCCAGGGGAAAACGAAAATGCGGTAAAATGAGAATTGTATTTGTTGGTGCCGGAAACTTAGCTACCCGTTTGTCTTTGGAAATGCACCGGGCAGGAATGATTGTTGAACAGGTTTATAGTCATACTACGGAGCATGCAAAGAGTTTGGCTGAAAAGTTGAATTGTCCGTGGACAACAAACTTGACTGAAATAAAGTCTGATGCCGATTTGTATGTTTTTTCTTTGAAAGACGCAGTACTTCAAGAAGTTATTGCGGGGGTAAAGTCGAATAATGGATTGTGGGTGCATACGGCAGGAAGTATGTCGATGAGTGTTTTTGAAGGATATGCAAATCGTTTTGGTGTGCTTTATCCATTACAGACTTTTAGTAGGGAACGTGAAATAGGTTTTAAGACTATACCTTTTTTTGTGGAGGCTAATTCGGAAAAGGATAAAAATGTTTTACAGGAAATAGCGAGTGCTTTGTCGGAAGATGTTCGGTATTTATCTTCAGAGAAAAGGAAATACCTGCATCTCGCAGCTGTATTTGCTTGCAATTTTACAAATCATATTTATACTTTAGCTGGTAAAATAGTGGCAGAGCAAGAAATACCAATGAATGTACTGTATCCCTTAATAGACGAAACGGCTGCGAAGATACATGAAATGCCGCCCCGGGATGCACAGACCGGACCGGCAATCCGGTATGATGAAAACGTAATTAATAAACATCTGGCGATGTTGAATGATCAGGACATGAAAACGATCTATCAACTTATGAGCCAGAGTATACATAAGGAGGCCCAAAATGAGTAATATCAATTATGACCTTACAAAGATTAAAGCTTTCGTGTTTGACGTAGACGGTGTTTTATCTTGTGATGTAATCCCGTTGCATCCAAATGGAGATCCTATGCGTACTGTCAATATAAAAGATGGATATGCCTTGCAGCTGGCTGTTAAGAAAGGGTATCATGTTGCCATTATAACGGGCGGTTATACTGAAGCTGTTGAAATTCGTTTCTCCCGCTTGGGTATAAAACATATTTATATGAAGAGTGCAATAAAGATCCATGATTTTAATGATTTTATGGAAAAAACAGATTTGTTGCCTGAGGAGGTAATGTACGCCGGTGATGATATTCCGGATTATGATGTCATGAAACATGTTGGTTTGCCTGTCGCCCCTGCAGATGCAGCTCCGGAGATTAAAAGCATAGCAAAATATATTTCCTTGAAAAATGGAGGTTGCGGTGTAGCGCGTGATGTAATAGAGCAAACATTAAAGGCACAGTCTCATTGGATGAGTGAAGAAGCTTTTGGGTGGTAATGTAATGCAGAAAAAGAGTGGTTATGTTGGATAATTTGAATAACTATAAGATTATATTGGGTTCTAATTCTCCTAGGAGAAAAGAGCTTTTGGCCGGGTTAGGTGTGGCATTTGAAGTTCGTACTATACCTGATATAGATGAGTCATATCCCAGTTCATTACAGGGAGAAGAAATTCCGGAGTATATAGCAAGAAAGAAGGCTAATTCATACTTAGATAAACTGGCTGATGATGAGCTGTTGATAACCGGCGATACTATAGTGTGGACATTTACTGAAGTAATGGGGAAACCTGCAAACAGGGAAGAAGCTATTTCGATGCTTTCTAAATTATCCGGCCACGTACATGAAGTTGTAACGGGCGTTTGTATTGTAACAAAAAGGAAACAGGAAACGTTCTCGGTTTCTTCTGCCGTCTGTTTTGCCGAATTATCGATTGAAGAGATCGAATATTATGTAGACAATTTCCATCCTTTTGATAAAGCGGGAGCATATGGTATTCAGGAATGGATCGGATATATTGGCGTTGAGGCTATTAACGGATCATTTTATAATGTGATAGGTTTGCCTATCCAACGTCTTTACAAAGAACTGCAAAAATTCTAGTTTAATTGGGTTCTTGTGTCTTTCTGATAATACTCTATTTGGTTCAGGGTTTTTGCTAATGCGGGAAGTATAGGCAAAACCTGCGGATTTCCCGGATCCCATCCCGGATCGTCAATAATCATATCCGATAGAGAATCTGCGTGAATAAATAGTATATGAGATGCTGTTATTGCAGTTGCTATATAATCTGTGTTGGCAGATAACAGAACAAAATGCCCTTCGTTTATTTCAATTTTTGATTTATTATTACTATTGATAATAATGCTCCCGGAAGAGACAAATAATAATAAGTTATTATTTAGCTTCCCTTTTAGTAATATTTTTCCGGCATTTACATCTTTACATTCTAATTGGCTTGCATATTTTTCCATCTTGAGATTAAGGGTTTTCTAGAATAGATAATGTTTGTCGATTAGGGAGATATTGCACCATTCCTTTAGAATACTCTATCTGCTGCTTGCCATTCTCATCCGAATAAATAATAAAATATTCTATTTCCGGTAGCGTATTTGCTATTTTACGGACTTGTTCCAGTCCCATTGCCATAAATGCTGTCGCGTAAGCATCTGCAGTCATGCAATCGTTTGCTATAATCGTTGCACTTAATATGTTTTTTTCTGCCGGGTATCCGGTTCTGGGATCAATTGTGTGGGCATATTTCTTTCCGTCTTTTATATAAAAATTGCGGTAATTGCCTGATGTAGCAATTCCTCCTTTTTTACAAAGTTGTACAACCTCTTCAATTTCATTCTGAATACCTGTGGATTCATCTTCCGGTTTATTAATTCCTATGCGCCAGCAATCTCCATTAGGATTAACTCCGCTCATTGTTACTTCACCACCAATTTCCACCATATAGTTGGTAACCCCTTCCCGTTCTAGTAACCGGGCAATAATATCACATGCATATCCTTTTGCGATAGCGGAGCAATTTAGCATGAGTCTGGGATCGTCTTTAATTATATTTTTGTCTTTTAAGCGGACTTTCTTATAACCGACAAACTGTTTAATGCTGTCAATCATGTTTGGGGTAACACTATCCATTTTGCTGAAACCGAATCCCCATAAATTGACTAAAGGAGCACAGGTTATATCAAAGACTCCGTTTGTTTTATCTGAGATTTCGCTGGCTTTAAGGAACACCTCGGAAAACCATTCGTCAACTTTGATAGAGTCGTTGTTGTTTATACGTGAAATAATCGAATTCGGATTAAACGGATTCAGTGAAAGATTGAAGTCCTGGAATTCTTTATCTATGGCTGTTGTTAATGGTTTTGGCGATTGATATTTGATGTGATAGAGCGTATGAAATACGCTACCACTATCTTCGTAGTACTGACTTTGATTAGTGCAAGCAGTTAATAAAAGAACACCCAGACTTATAAGAAGGCTTACTCTTTTACTCATATTGAGATATTTGTTGCCGCAAAGATATAAAAAATATTCAGATTCGACCGATCCCGGTATTTTTAAGATTAATTGTCCGGATCAATTGAAAAACAGATGTTCGACAAGTATTTTTGTTCCAATGCCTATTAATATGAGACCACCGATAAGATCCAGTTTCAGGTCTATTTTTCTCCCGAAGTGGCTGCCAAAATAAACACCAGTGGCCGATATGATAATGGTAACGATGCCTATTGTTGTTGCTAATAAAAGTAGAGGTTGGTTAAGTAGTGCCAACGAAATCCCTATAGCTAGCGCATCTATACTCGTTGCAACTGCTAATCCGCATAAAGTCTTGTTGCAAAGGGGATTGAACTTGCAATCTTCGGATTCGGCTTTTGTGCTTTCATAAATCATTTTTCCTCCCAGATAGAGTAGGAGGGAGAACGCTATCCAATGGTCGAAAGCTTGTATATATTTCTGGAATCCTAGCCCTGCAAAATAGCCGGCGATAGTAAAACAGGCCTGAAATATCCCCATTACCATTGCTATTTTTGCAACATTACCGAATGTGCATTTTTTT
This sequence comes from Parabacteroides provencensis, assembly GCF_900232875.1. Lineage (NCBI taxonomy): Bacteria > Pseudomonadati > Bacteroidota > Bacteroidia > Bacteroidales > Tannerellaceae > Parabacteroides > Parabacteroides provencensis. The sequence continues at coordinate 147,570 of NZ_LT960490.1, forward strand.
ATAACAGCTCCACCTGTTACAGAGACTGCCAAACTGTCCATGGACAGGCCAACAGCCAGAAGTAGGATTTCTATAAATGTCATTTGTTAAAATGTTTCCAGTTTTACTGTTTCTTCAATTGCCTTCCGCTTTTTGGGTGTCTCGTCGAACAATGAAGGAGTAGCCGGATAGCCGATAGGTATGATTACTATTGGTTCAACTGTTTCCGGTATATTGAAATGTTTTTTACAAAGCGCAGTGTCAAAGTTACAAACCCAACAGCTTCCCAATCCTTGTTCGGTTGCCGAAAGGCATATATGTTCAGCTGCGATGGCTGCATCAATATCCATGTGATTTTTGCCGTCATTGCGTTTCCACGATTGACTTTGGTCTCCACAAACGACGATAAAACAGTTTGCCGATTTAAACCATTCTCTCGGATAACACTCCTGCAACTTTCTGCATCCGCTTTCTTCTTTTACAACAAGGAAATACCACGGTTGATAGTTGACGGCAGAAGGAGCTAAGCGTGCCGCTTCCAGTATGTAGCTTATCTTTTCGTCTTCAACAGGAGATGATGAATAGTTACGAATGGAACATCGTTTCTTTATTAATTCCAACAGATTCATATTTCAGATTCAATCTTATAATGATTTCTGTTGGGTGAATTTCGGGAGATCAGTTCTCCGATAAATCCTGCCAAAAACATTTGTGTCCCAACAATCATTGCTGTAAGTGAAACGTAGAAGTATGGAGAGTTTGTTACTAAAGGTCTTAAATCTCCGTTGATTATGGATATTAGCTTAGCACTTAGTACAATTACCAAAGCAATAAAGCCGATCAGAAACATTACGCTTCCCCACAGGCCGAAAAAGTGCATCGGTTTCTTTCCGAATTTGGAAGTAAACCATAACGTAATTAAATCAAGATAACCATTAACGAAACGGTTCAATCCGAATTTTGTCGTTCCGTACTTACGTGCCTGATGCTGTACTACCTTTTCCCCGATTTTATGAAATCCTGCAATTTTTGCCAGGTAGGGGATGTAGCGGTGCATGTCATTATATATCTCAATGTTTTTTATAACGATGCTTTTGTATGCCTTAAGTCCGCAGTTGAAATCATGAAGGTTATTGATTCCTGAAAATTTACGGGCCGTGGCATTGAATAGCTTTGTTGGTATGGTTTTAGAGAGCGGGTCATAGCGCTTCTTTTTCCATCCGGAAACCAAATCATACCCGTCTTCCTTTATCATTCTGTATAGTTCGGGTATTTCGTCCGGACTGTCTTGCAGATCGGCATCCATTGTGATAACGACGTCTCCCTGCGTACGTTCAAAACCACAGTTTAATCCAGGCGATTTTCCGTAATTCCGGCGGAATTTAATAGCTCTTACAATTTCCGGCTCTTTCTTTTTTAAATCTTCAATCACTTCCCAGGAGTTGTCTGTGCTCCCGTCATTTATGAATATGACTTCATAACTGAATTTATGTTCTTTCATAACCCGATCTATCCAGGCGAATAATTCCGGCAAAGATTCGGCTTCGTTATACAACGGAATAACTACTGATATGTCCATCTAATTTGTTATTGTTTATTCTTCCTGGCTCTTTTGTGTGATAGTGCCTGATGCATTGTTTCTGCACAGAAGAGCCGCTACCGGTATAGACAATACGATACCATAAAATATATTGTTGAAAATACCTTGAATAGCCATGTGTATCGGAGAAAAATTTATATTGCTGACCGATTCGATGACTTCGGTATTTACATTTGTGTTTTTTAACGTGTCAATTGCCTGATTTATTACATTCGGTAAAAAATTTGGCGGTGCTATGAATTGATAGAATACGAAGTGTTCAAGAGAAACGATTAATGCTGCAAAGAAATATATCATTGTTCCGAAACGCCATGCGTGGAAAAAGCTTATTTCTCCTCCTATTTCTTCTTTATATCTTTTAGTAAGATAATAAGCAAAGAACGGGACGGCTAGAGTGAGCAGTATGTATACATGGTTTAGTATGGAGGCTGAGCCACTGAAAATAAAGAATAAATACTTTACTACCCAGAATATTCCCATTATAAACCCGTAGGTCATTGCATCTTTAATTAGTAAACTCTTGTTTTCTCCCATGATGTAAGCATATTTGAATTCTTAATCACAAAGATAGTATTATTATGATAATGTACAAGAATATTGTCTATAAAATACAAAAAGGAAGCCCCTGTAGAACTTCCTTTTTTGTTATTTTGAGCCTCTTGTCGGATTCGAACCAACGACCCCGAGATTACAAATCACGTGCTCTGGCCAACTGAGCTAAAGAGGCAGGTGGGTAAGCTTACTACATCGCGCCGCTACAACCAAGTACCCTTGCTGCGGTCAAGCCCTGGGGGATTCCGAGGGAGCATGCCGTATAGGACTTACCCGGGTGCAAAAGTAGATATTATTTTTTACAATGCAAGCTTTTTGAGCTGTGTTAACTAATATTTGTTTCTAACAGATTGGTTACCTATATGTTTTACGAATGTTAAAAAATATTTAGTTACCTCTGTTAGGAAAATTCGGGTGTGTTTGGCTTTGTTTTTCTTCCCTCAGGGCAAACGCATTAGGATTTTTTCTTTCTTTCCTGTGTTTTTTGTACTTTTTTCTACCTTTGCTTTGTATCTCTAACTTATATTCTTTATGACTCCTTCTTCTGATTACTCTTTATTATTATCTTTTGCTCGTGATGTTGAAGACTTCCGTACAGGTAATCGTCTATACTACCCTTCCTGTAGCATTATTTTCATGGCTTTTGTTGGTATCCTTTGTGGAGGTAAAGACTGGGATGATATCGTTGAAATCGCTGAATCTAGTGAAGATTTGCTCTCTGAGTACTTAGGTTCTTGTTTTGTTGGTGTGCCTTCCCATGATACTTTTAGTCGCTTTTTCTCTTTGGTTAATCCCTCGAGTTTGGAACAGTCTTTTCGCAAGACTATGTCAGCCCTTCAATCTCAATTACGCGGCGATTTGGATCATTCTCAGGCTAGTAAAGATAAAGAAATAGTAGCCTTTGATGGCAAATATGCTGCCTCTGTAACCGATGTTTCTGGTTTGAATGTAGTTACTGCTTATGCTACCGGAACCGGATTGTGTTTAGGACAGGAGGTGGCAGATAAAAAGATAAACGAGCCCGAGCAACTTCGCAAATTAGTTACAGACCTTTATTTGGCAAGTACTATTATTACTGCGGACGCTCTACATTGTCAAAAAGAGTCTATCAAAGCTATTACAGCAGCTAAAGCTGATTATCTGATTATTGTGAAAGCCAATCAAGAGAAATTATATGAAGGTATATTAGAAGGGATTCGAGTAGAAAACAACCGTGATAAAGCTAAATGGATAGATCATGCCGAAGAAATAACCCGAGGACATGGGAGAGAAGAAGTCCGTATTTGTCATTCCTGTTCTCATTAGGGATGGATACCTGAGTGTGGAAAAGAATGGGAAGGAATCAAAAGCTTTGGTACAATTACTTCCCAAAGAACGATACTGTCTACAGGAGAAACGACCACAGAAACAAGATGTTTCATATCTTCCTTGGAGAAAGATGCACCCATGCAATTGAATATCATACGAAATCAATGGAAAATAGAGAACAATTTGCATTGGCAACTAGATGTATCTTTTAATGAAGATGAGACCAAAATGAAAAAGAACCAAGTGTTAAACCTGGCTATATTAAGAAAAATGGCAATGCCGGTACTGAAAGCCTTTACATACAAAAAAGGAGCATCCTTGAAAAAGAAAATGTTAGCAGCAGCATTAAAGCCCAATATAAAGAAAGAGATAATGAAAAAGGCAATGGTACTATATCAAAAATCCTAATGCGTTTGCCCTGTTTCTTCCCTGGCAAAATGAATGTTGACAATTGTGAGTCAAGCGGCCGACAATTGTCAACCGTATGGCCGATAATTATTAACTGTATGGTTGACAATTATCAACTTTGCTTTTGTCCGGTATTTTAATGCGAAGTATTATACCTTTAATATGTTTGTCCTATTAGTTAAATATCGGAAAGAAGATATGTACTTTTACACTATGTCGTTTGGACAATTCTTAAATAATCTTGTACCTTTGCAATTCAATTCAAAAATCAATAACACTATAAACGATGGGTGGTTTTTTTGGCACTATTTCTAAATCGGCTTGTGCTACCGACTTGTTTTACGGCACAGATTATAATTCTCATCTGGGAACCCGCAGAGGCGGTATGGTAACGTTGCACAACGGAGTTTTTAGACGTTCAATCCACAATCTTGAAAATTCATATTTTCGGACACGTTTTGAGAGCGAGTTAGACAAATTTGAGGGAAATTCGGGGATCGGTATTATCAGTGATACGGATCCGCAGCCTATATTCATAAACTCTCATTTGGGTAAATATGCTGTTGTGACGGTTGCAAAAGTGAATAATCTGAAGGAACTTGAAGTGGAGTTACTGGAAAGAGGACGCCATTTTTCCGAACTCAGTTCGGGTAGTATTAATCAAACCGAATTGATCTCATTGCTTATTTCGGAAGGAAAAACGTTTGTAGATGGCATTGAAACTGTATTTGAGAAAATAAAAGGTTCGTGCTCTATGTTGATCCTTACTGAAGATGGTATTATTGCTGCACGCGATAAATACGGACGCACTCCTCTTTTAATAGGGAAAAAAGAAGGTGCTTTTGCTGCATCCAGCGAACCTAGCAGTTTCCCTAATTTGGGATTTGAATTGGAATATAATGTGGGTCCCGGAGAAATCGTTATGTTGAAGGCTGATGAAATGGTACAACTCCGTAAACCGAATAAGAAGATGCAGGTATGTTCATTCCTTTGGGTTTATTATGGATATCCGGTTTCAGAGTACGAAGGTGTAAATGTTGATGCCGCCCGCTATGCTAGTGGTATAGCAATGGCTAAAAAGGATACGGTGGATGCGGACTATGTTTCCGGCATTCCTGATTCCGGTATTGGTATGGCGTTGGGCTATTCGGAAGGTAAAGGTATTCCTTACCGTCGGGCTATTGTGAAATATACGCCAACATGGCCGCGTAGTTTTACCCCCTCTAACCAGGCTGTGCGTGATTTGGTTGCAAAAATGAAATTAATTCCGAATCGTACATTACTTCGTGACAAACGTGTGATTTTTTGTGACGACTCAATAGTGAGAGGTACTCAGTTGCGTGATAATGTCAATATATTGTATGGATACGGAGCTAAAGAGGTGCACATGCGTATCGGATGTCCTCCTATTTTGCATTCTTGTCCGTTTTTGGGTTTTTCGGCTTCCAAGTCGGATTTGGAATTGATTGCCCGCCGTATCATTAAAGAACTTGAAGGCGATGATACTAAAGATTTGGATAAATATGCAGAGACCGGGTCGGAGCAGTATACAAAACTGGTGGAATGTATCAGAAAAAAATTGAATATTACAACTTTGAAGTTCAATACTGTTGAAGATCTCATAGCTTCGATAGGATTGCCGAAAGAATGTGTTTGTACACATTGCTATAATGGATCGAGTTGTTTTTGATGAATACAGATAATTTTGTCTATCTTTATAGCATTAATATAAAGAACTAAAAGAGGTAAATCATGAATTTGATAGACAGATTTTTAAAATACGTTACGTTCGATACACAATCGGATGAAGAGACGGGGAATACTCCTAGTACACCCGGACAACTTATGTTTGCCCAGGAATTAGTAAAAGAACTGAAAGAAATAGGGTTGGAGGATATAACATTGGATGATAAAAGTTATCTGATGGCTACACTTCCTGCTAATACAACGGCGGATATTCCTACCATTGGTTTTGTTGCACACTTGGATACTAGCCCGGATATGTCGGGCAAAGATGTACAACCGCGTATTGTTACTTATAAAGGTGGGGATATTGTGTTGTGTGCTGAAGAAAATGTTGTTTTATCACCATCCATGTTCCCGGAACTGAACGATTATAAAGGGCAGGATATTATTGTAACCAATGGTAAAACATTGCTAGGCGCAGACGATAAAGCAGGTGTTGCTGCTATAATATCTGCTGTAAAATATTTGAAAGACCATCCTGAAATTAAACATGGAAGGATTCGTATAGCCTTTACTCCTGATGAGGAGATCGGTCAGGGAGCGGATCATTTTGATGTGAAAAAGTTTGATTGTGAATGGGCTTATACTATTGATGGCGGTCAGATTGGAGAATTGGAATACGAAAATTTCAATGCAGCGGGAGCTAAGGTGACTTTTAAAGGATTGAATGTTCATCCCGGATATGCTAAGGATAAGATGCTGAATGCATGTTTATTGGCAACCGAGTTTGCTTCCTGGTTACCTGTATCTCAACGTCCTGAACACACAACAGCCTATGAAGGTTTTTTCCATCTTACAGGGATGAATGGCACAGTGGAGAGTGCTACGCTATCTTATATCGTCCGCGACCATACACGTTCTTTGTTTGAACAAAAGAAAGAACAATTACGTGTGTTGGTTAAACGTATGAACGAAATGCATCCGGGTAGTACAACTCTGGAACTTCGCGATCAATATTATAATATGCGTGAGGTAGTTGAACCTAAGAAATTTATTGTCGATTTGGCTTTTGAAGCGATGGAGGCTGTAGGTGTTACTCCACTTGTTAAGCCTATTCGCGGAGGTACGGATGGTGCCCGTTTATCATTTATGGGATTGCCATGCCCGAATATCTTTGCAGGAGGTCTTAATTTTCATGGACGTTATGAGTTCCTGCCAGTTCAGTCTTTAGAAAAAAGTATGCAAACTATAATTAAAATAGCAGAGCTTACAGCTCAAAAATCTTAAACACGAAAATAACATGAAAACAACTCCGTTTACCGACGTGCATATTGCACTCGGAGCAAAAATGCATGAATTTGCCGGTTACAACATGCCGATTGAATATACCGGTATTATTGATGAACACATGACCGTAGTGGAGGGTGCAGGTGTATTTGATGTATCTCACATGGGAGAATTTTGGGTAAAAGGCCCGAATGCATTGGCTTTTATTCAGGGTATTACTTCAAATGATGCTTCCGTATTGCCGATTGGTAAAGCCCAATATACTTGTTTCCCTAATGATAAAGGCGGTATTGTAGATGATCTTTTAGTTTACCATTATGAACCGGAAAAGTATTTATTAGTTGTAAATGCCGGAAATATAGCGAAGGATTGGGATTGGTGCGTAAGCCATAACACAGTGGGAGCAGAGCTTGAGAACTCATCGGATCGCATTGGCCAGTTGGCCATTCAGGGACCTAAGGCAACAGAAATATTGCAGCGTCTTACTCCGGTCGATTTATCTTCTATTCCTTATTATTCATTTGTAGTAGGAGAATTTGCCGGTTGCAAGAATGTTATTATTTCCAATACAGGTTATACCGGTGCAGGCGGTTTTGAGTTGTATTTCTATTTGGACGACGCTATGACTATCTGGAATGCAATTTTTGAAGCTGGCAAACCTGAAGGTATTAAACCTATCGGATTGGGAGCTCGTGATACTTTACGTCTGGAGATGGGCTTCTGCCTGTATGGAAACGATTTGGATGACACGACCTCTCCAATCGAAGCCGGCTTAGGATGGATTACTAAGTTTGTAGACGGAAAGAACTTTACAAACCGTACAGAATTAGAACGTCAGAAGAAAGAAGGCGTAACCCGTAAGTTGTGTGCCTTTGAACTGGTTGAAAAAGGTATACCCCGCCACGGATACGAAATTGTTGACGGTAATGACAGTGTAATAGGTGTAGTAACTTCAGGCACTATGTCTCCTGTTCTGAAGAAAGGTATCGGCATGGGATATGTGAAACCTGAGTTTGCAAAAGCTGGTACTGAGATATTTATTAAGGTACGTAATAAAAATCTGAAGGCTCAGGTTGTAAAGGCACCATTCCGAAAATAGTGCAGGCCTGTCGGAAAACAGAATATTTGTAATAAATAAAAAAGTGCACCCGAATAGTTGATTTCAACCTACGGGCGCACTTTTTATTTATTTGGAAGGGAACGATAGCTTTTTACTGTAAGCTTTTTTCAATACCTCTTTGAAAGAAGGTATGTTGATGCCTTCATTATAAAAAAAGATTTCACCGGCTACACCAAGCTCTCTGTTTATCCTGAGTTGGGTTTCTAGTAGTTCCGGTGTCATATTGGAGCTGCCACCTTCCATTAAAATTATACCTGGTGCGAATAATTGTTTCGGATTGTTTTTGTCAAGGTAACTTAGTACTTCAGATAATGTAAGACGATAGGAATCTGCCGAATATCTGTAGCATTGTACGGCAAGTAAATCACATTTTCCGTCTTTGCACCATTGAGGCCAGTCTTGCATTAGTTTCTCTTCGCACCAAGGGTATGGATTCGGGGCGAAGCTAACCATAATATCCGGATTTTTATTTTTAACTTTTGCATGCAACTTCCGTGCGAAAGTGTTTAGTATTTCCAATCGCCAGTTTACCCATTCCTGGTTGTTATAATCAGTTGGAGGAAGAGTTCCGTTGTGCTGGCTTTGATATAATGAAACTGTATAAACATCATAGCCTGAATTTCTAGGCATAGCCGGCAAACGATCATCTCCTTGAACTCCGTCGATATCCGGGTAAAGAGTAATGGCCTCTTCTATTAGTTCGATCAGAAAATTCTGAACGGCAGGATTATATGCGTTGAAATAGTAATCGTGATTGTTGTAGTTTGCCGGTTCCTGCAGGTTGTTAATACCAAGCCAATGCGGGTTTTTTGCCAATATAGGATTTTCTGTACCAATAGGTCGTCCTTCTCCCATAAAACCATATTCAAACCAGAAAAAAACTTTGATATTGTACTTATGCGCTTCATCGATTAAATCTCTTACGGGATCATTTGTCGGACTTTGGTAATCTTTTATGTAATCTGTTAAGAGATAACATTCTTCAGGAGTTTTATAAGTACTGTAATTCGTAAGGACTTTGCTTTTAAAAACCGTTTTGGTTTCGGCATAAGAAACGAGAAAAACAGAGTTCATATTTAATTCATCCATTGACTGGACAAAATCTTTTACACCTTGATAAGTATGTAATACGGATGTGAATCTGGGTGCGGGTATCCATACACCCCGGATGCCTTCTTCTGCAGCTTTGCTTTGCACGCTGAACGAAGAGAGCAGATTTACTATTAAAACCAATGTAAATAATGTGCGGTTCATATTGTTTGATATTTGTGGTTTGAAGTACAAATATATATGATTTACTGATAACAAAGAAGTCTTGAAACCTGAATAAAAGCGAAAGGCGATGCTCCTCACGGAGCACCGCCATCCTTATTATAGAAAAGTTGGACATGTTAATAAGTTGTTCCCTGGAAAATATTTGAGTCAGAGTATGGTAGTAATGTACCTGTCATTGTCAGATTTCTACCTGAGAAATTCGGGTCTACAGTAACGGTTGCATTATTTGAACCATTGATAAGAACCAAGTTCACAGTTGCAGAAATAAATGTACCCATAACACTCATACTTAGATATACATTTCCTTTGTCATCTTGTTTGGTCTGTATATTAGAAGCCATACCTTGTACGGTGATACCGCCTAATCCGTTAGGACCAGGGTTTGGGTTCATAGTAGACGCGATTTGTACCATTGCCTGCCCGTTGTTCAACGACACAAAGTTAGTATTAGAGTTTACATAGTATACAGGCCCGTTCATTGGTTGTATGCTATTTGCTTCCAATACGAAAGATTGATTATTGATTGCTTGTACGGCCGAATTGAACTCTTGCGCGTCCATGATAGCATCTTGTGCTAATCTTTCTTGTTTCTTTACTTCTCTTTCTACTTTTTTGGCTGCTTTTTCTACTGATTTCTGAGCCTTAATCTGAGTCATTCCGCACATTGATACGGCAAGAACGACGATGAAACTTACAATTCTCTTCATAAGATTTAGTTTTAAAACGGTTTTAAATTGTATAGATTAAACATGGACGACGGGAAAAAGTTCAAATAATCTACTAATTTTGTCGGAAATAATATGCTAGTATGAAGATAGATGTATGTTTCTCTCCTGCATTGTATCAGGTTTATCACGACCCTGAATCGGTTGTCGTTGTGGTAGATATTTTTAGGGCGACAACAACAATGGCTGCCGCTTTCCGGAATGGTGTGCGAACTATTCGTCCGGTTGCTACTATTGAAGAGGCACAAACATATAAAGCTGAAGGTTGGCTGGTTGGGGCCGAACGAAATGTAAAGAAATGCGATTTTGCTGATTTTGGTAACTCTCCATTCGATTATACTCCGGAGAAAATATCGGGGCATGATGTTGTTTTCACTACGACAAACGGAACAAAGGCTATTACTGTAGCAAAAGATGCATATCGGGTTATAATCGGTGCATTTGTAAATTTAAAGGCTGTTGCTGATTATTGCTTGCTCCACCAACACAATGTTGTTGTTTTGTGTTCAGGCTGGCAAGATAAAATAAATATAGAGGATACTACTTTTGGTGGAGCTTTGGTTGATTTGCTGGTTAAATCAGGCCAATACGTTCCGGGTAGTGATGCTGCTTTAATTGCACGTGATATGTGGAACGCCCATAAAGATGACCTTCTGTCATATATGAAAGAGACGGATCATATGGCACGTTTGGTTGCGAAGCATTTGGAGGATGCAGTTCCTTATTGTCTTATTCCGGACAGTGTTTCTTATGTGCCGGAACTTGAAGTACAAGAGAATGTTTTAATTTTACATTGATATATTATGGATCAACAACACATTTCGAAAATACGTTTTGGTGTAGTAGGAACCAATTTTATTACGGACTGGGTGATTGCCGGTGCGCAGCAGGATGAACGTTTTGAGCTTGTTGCTGTTTATTCGCGAACACAAGAAACAGCAGATGCATTTGCTGCTAAATATCAAATTCCATATACGTTTACGTCTTTGGAAGAAATGGCTGAAAGTCCGGTAATTGATGCTGTTTATATTGCATCCCCAAACTTCCTGCATGCTTCACAAAGTATTTTATGTATGAAACATGGTAAACATGTTTTATGTGAAAAACCTTTAGCTTCCAATGCTAAAGAGGCGGCAGAAATGATAGAGGCTTCCCGTAAATATAACGTGACATTGATGGAAGCGATGAAACCTACGCTTACGCCGAATTTTCTTTCTGTACGCGAAAACCTGAATCGGATAGGGGTGATTCGTCGTTACTTTTCTTGTTATTGCCAATATTCGTCTCGTTATGACAAATTTAAAGAAGGTATTGTTTTGAATGCTTTCAATCCGGAGCTTTCCAATGGAGCGATGATGGATATCGGTATTTATACTATTTATCCAATGGTTGTTTTATTTGGCCGTCCTAAAAGGGTGGAAGCAACGGGAGTTGTTTTATCATCGGGTGCAGATGGCCAGGGGGCTGTTAATTTTGAATATGACGGTATGAATGCTACAGTTTTATATTCAAAGATTGCTAATTCTTCTCTGCCGACGGAGATACAAGGAGAAGATGGAAATATAACTCTTGACCGGATTAATATAATCAGTCATGTAACTTATGCGCCTCGTTTAGTGGCAGCTTCGGGTAGGGGGCCTGCTCCCGAGTCTGAGAATGTAAGTGCAACGACCGATAAAGATGAATATTTCTATGAAGTAGCCGAGTTTATCAACCTGATACTTTCTGGACACAGGGAGTCTGCAATTAATAGTCATACGAATTCGTTGATCACTTTGGAAATTATTGATGAAGTACGACGCCAGTTAGGTATTGTTTATCCGGCAGATATTGAAAAATAAATAAGACGATCCGGTCAATAGCGAATTATGTTTCAACGGTAAAGATATTATGGTCTTTACCGTTGAGGCATATTATTCATAGAGGTATTCCCGAGTGAAATAGCGGTTTATAAACTGCCAGTCATCATGAATGATGGCTTTGCCTCTTTCCACACTGACTGTACTTTTGGTTTGGGCATCTGCTAACATCCCTTTTTCTTCTAAAATTTTTAGCATAGAGGGAGTGCAATGTCCTATAATGAAGAATGACAGTCCTTTTTCGCCGGCAATTTTTTCGTCATAAAAAGGATTGTTTTCATCTTTTATAGATTCGATATTTGTATCCATAAACATAAGACCATCTTTGGGAGTAGCATAAATAGCCAGTTTTTTACCTCTTAATCCTTCAAGAAAGTGAAATTCTTTATCTAATGAAATCCCTACTTTTTCTGTTAAGAATTCTTTTATTTCATTTAGGTCTTGGGAGTAAACAAGTAGTTTTCCGTCTGCTGCTTTTTTAAACTTCTCATAGCTTTCGAGGTTCTTGCTTTTTATTTCATCCGATATCATTTTGTAAGTGCTTTTTTCGACAACTAGCTTAAAGGCATTTGTATCCGGATGTGTTGCCGGCAGAATTCGATAGAGCCATTCCGGAGAGGTGAGTGCTAATAATGCCGTATGATCGGTATAAGCAAGAAACTGATGTTGCTGTATGATTATTCTGTTTATATCTTCTTGGCTTGGACCTTTCTGTAATATTTCTTTAACCCGCTCTGTTAATTCCAAAGAGTGATCGGTAAAAAGATATGAATTATAATGAAACCAGAAAAGCAATTCTTCGTAACGGCCAGGCTCGGTATAGGATATTTCCGGACTGAATAATTTCTGCAGTTTTTCATTTTCGGGTGCAGTCGTCCATTCATCACAGAATAACTGATAGATTAGCTTGCCTGTTTCTTCGTTTATTGCGTTGTCCGGATTTACAAATGTACTTTTACGATAGCCGTGATATTGTTGTGTATAATGCCAAAGTAAGAAACGGATATCTTCCAGATTCACTTCATCGTCATAGTAATGGTCGTCGGGGGTATAGAACGGCAGATATTTGCCGAACATTTCTTTGTGAGTGGTGATGAAAGTACGCCATATGTTTGTTTGTGAAATCACATCTTCAAAATAAGCAGCCATCCTGGTGCAGATTTGTTTTGGTTCATCATCTTCAAATGAAAAAATCAACCCGGTCTTCTCCATAATATCGTAGATTCGGTTGGCTATGTTTGTATAATAAAGGTCTGTAGTACCAGACTGTTTGTATGGATGCAATTGCAGCCAGTCGTTTGGATAAATTTTAATGTTTTTCATGTATTTTACTATTATGAATTAACTATACAAATGTAACAATTTAATATGAGAAAGGCTACTTATCACAGGATAAGTAGCCATAGAATTTACACCTTGTAAATCAAGTAAAAATTAGTATTTCGTGTTCTGAGGATCAAAGTTAGTCCATCCTTTCATCCAGTTGTCTGTGTCAGAATCACTTTTGAAAGCTCCGATATAATCAACTTTGTCAAAGAATGGGTCGTTTAGCATGGAATCGTTAAACAAGCCTGTATGTCCAAGCAACGGACTTCCTGATTTTGGACCGTAGTTGGGTGAAGAAGACATACTGTTCGGTTGATTCAGGCCAAGTTCTGTAATCTTTTCAAAATATTTGTTACCGGTTTGTGTAAGGAAAAATGTATGAGAAAAAGATATTTTGCCGGCATCTTCATTTGTTCCGTCTGTAGAAAATTGATCTTTCCATGATTTATTTACATCGGATCCCAATACGCTCATTTGTGCAAAGTAAAGGTTATTTAATTTTAAATCTCCGTTTGTCGCCCATGTTTGTGTAGTACCTTTTTGGTTATCCAATAATAACCCCACAGGATAGCCCATTGCTACTGAGTTGAAACAGTTTAGTTTGCTATTGCGACGGATTTGCATAGCAGCCTGGAATGTCCCCATTTTAGAACCGTTGTTCGGATATAAGTTTCCGGCGTTGATATAGTCGGATGTATTTGAGAAATCGCTGGCTTGTCCGATCGGACCGACAAAGGTAACGTTGCTGAATGTACAGGTGGTAAACGGTGCCTTGGTGGAACCATCGGCATCGTTGTCCGATTCGAAACCATTAGATAAAGAAGTATCAGCTATCTTGGGATGGCGCACGCTTAGCAGAAATTGAAGTTTGCCAGAGAACCCGTTGTCGGTGTCAAACTCATCGTCCCAACCATGATAAGCTACCAGATATTTGCAGTTTACTGTACCTCCGAACCATTCATACGAATCGTCATTTGAATAGGAAACCTGCAGGTGGTCTACCTTCGTATTTCTTCCTACAGAGCCGAATGTAATACCATTAATTTCCTGGTCCTTTTCGAAAGGATAACCAGCAAATTCTACACGAACATAACTGATAATCCCTGAATTGTCATCGTCATTATCGCCTCCGTATTTACTTCTTGGACCACCCTCAATTGTCTTTTCTACCCCGTTGTTTTTGGCTTTACCGCAAATAATCAAACCACCCCAGTCTCCCGGACGGCGAGACCCAGGAGCTTGTTCAGAGGTAAAGACAATGGGAGCTTCAGCCGTGCCTTGCGCAAGCAATTTACCTCCACGTTCGACAATCAAAGCGGCTTTTGTTTCTTTATCTCCTTTAATGATGGTACCCGGCTCGATGTTCAATTCTACTCCGTCTGCTATATAGCACCATCCTTTCATGTGGTAAGTTCCTTTTTTTAGGGTATATTTGCCTTTTGGCATTTCGAAGTTTTGATCTCCATTTCCTAATTGGGTCATGGTGCCGTCTTCAGCTTTAAACAACAAAATGTTTGCCAGTTCGTTTTCTTCCGGGGTTGGATCCGGAGAATTGTTGTCATTGTTGTCGCTGCATGATGTGAGGGAAGCAATAAAAATTGCCGTAGTGAAGAATAAACTTTTCAATTTTACTTTTTTCATGTTCTCATTGTTTAAGTAAATAATAAAGATGTATTTAATTTTAATTATAATAAGCTATAGCTCAGTGTAAGAAAGAAGTTTCTTCCCGGCTTGTACTGTTTTGTGATTTGTGTGCGTTCTTGAAGTATATTGTTTTTATCGAAGAACTTAGGATATTGGACAAATGTCACTTTTTCTCCCAGAAGATTGCGGATGCTGGCTTTAACTTCCCATCTCTTGGCAAATTTTTTACTGAAATTAATATCTATTGTATTCCGGGCCAGTTCGTATGTATCGGGGAAGTCATTGTTAATGGAGCCGCCCTCTGTCATGTCGGCATTGCCTACTTCCATGATACGTTTCCCGATCCGGTTGTAAAGTATGCTGGCATTAATGTCATATTGTTCGTTTTGATAAAAAAATCCGGTATTAATGATGTAAGGAGATTGTCCTTGCATAGCACGGTTTTTATCTTGACTCTTTTTTTCGAATTGTACATTGCTTTTAATATAAGCTCCGTTGAAATTCCAACTGAAATTTTTCAGACCTAAGAAATCCAGATTTTTTTTGATCTCAACTTCTATTCCGTAATTGTTGGCGCTTTTGGCATTGACATAGGTGTAGGTGTAGCTACCACCATTATCTATGTATGTCCATTCGATCGGATTGTCGAAACGCTTATAAAAAAGAGCAACGGAAATTACTTCGCTGGCTGCCGGATAATACTCATAGCGAATATCTGCATTTTGTATGTAAGCAGGTTTCAGATCCGGATTACCCATTACACTGCTGAAAAGGTCGAAATCATAATATACAGAGTTTGACACCTCTCGGAATTCGGGGCGGTTTACTGACATACCATATGCCAGGCGAAGTTGGCTTTGCTCATTGAATTTGTAGCTTGTGTTCAGCGATGGGAACAGATGATTACTCGGATATTTATATTCTTTGGTTTTCCAGTCTTTGATTGTTGTATAACTTGTTAGTTTCATATTATTGTATTCATACCGGACACCAGCATAAATATCCAGTTTATTGACAGGTATGTTAATTCCCAGATAGCCGGCGGCGAGAATATTACTGCCTTTGTAACTGTTACGATTGTCGGTATCTTCGTAGATATAAACTTTGTTTGTACCAAAGTTGTCGGGGATTAGTATTTCATCGATAACATCCATATATTCGAATCCGGATGGCAAATTCTGGTTATTCCATCGGTAGTAAAAAGCACGGTTGTTGTATTCGCGATGACGATATTCTGTATAAGCTCCGGCTTTTAGTGTAGGTTGAAGATTCCCAATATGAATTTCACGTTGGTAATTGACAGTTGCCGATCCGATATTTTCATCTAGTCTGTAGAAGAAGCGTTTTATTTCATTCTGGTCTATGCGCATTTCACCTTCGTGGGGATCACCGGCAAAACCGTTTTCTTCGCGGTTAATAATGCGGCGGTCCGGTTGGTTCTTATTGGCATAAGCGTAGCCTATACTCCAATCTGTTTTGGATTTATCCCGATTGTGTGTGCCTGTGAATTGGCCGTTATAGGTTGTGCGGCTGCTATAGAAATATTCTTCTTGTTTTTGGATGTATTGTCCACTGTTGAACAGAATACCGTTTCTGGTGGTGTACCGGCTTTGTCCCAATTGATTTATAATATTCTTGAATTCGTACTTGTCGTGGTCGTTGGGCATATAAGTGAAGTTTATCATCCCTCCGAGGCGAATGTCATTGCTATAAACATTATCAGTATATTTGTTTTTATAGTCAGGTTGGTCTTTGTCAACATCGTATAGACTATAACGGGCATTCAACATGTCATTTTGTGTCTTATAGGCGTTAGTGTAGTTAATAGCACTAATAATGGCAAAATTCTTGCCGTTTCCCAGATCGAATTTGTGGTTAAAAGATGCGTTTAGTCGTAAATCGGCAATGGGAGTCTTGGTTTTAACGCTCCAATTGTTATTGAATCCGTTACGAGTGATATGCTCTACTGCTGTTTTGTTATCGTTGTCCAAACGATTTGTATAGGAACCTTCCAGTTTGCGTAATCCGCCATCAAAACCTAAGAAATCTGTTGCACTTCCCGGACTATACAGAAAATCTCTGAAATGTGTCTGGTCATTCATGCTTCCTCCTACGGAGACAGAAAAACCATTTTTGCCAGGAACATCTTTCGTATTTATTTTAATAAATCCTCCAGAGAAATCAGCCGGGATTTCAGGTGCCGGGCTTTTTACCACTACCATGTTATCTATTTGAGAACTAGGAATGATGTCGAAAGAGAAAGCGCGTGCATCTGCTTCCGAACTAGGTACGGCACTGTTGTTGATCCATACATTATTATAACGTTGTGCCAGCCCTCGTACCATTACGAATTTTCCGTCAATAATAGAGATTCCGGGAATACGTCTGATTACCTCCGAGGCATCGCGGTCTTGAGTTCGGATAATTTGTTGTGCTGATATACCAGATTGAACCAAAAGACTAGCTTTTGTGGCTTTTAGCATAGCCAGATCCGTATTTTGCTTTACATGGGCAATAACTGTAACCCCTTCAAGAGCCAGACTGGCTTCTACCATTTCTGTATTCAGCACGGTTCTTTGTCCTTTAGTTACCGTAACATTACTTAATTTGACAGGAGTATAGGATATATATTTAATGTTGATTGTATATATTCCCGGATTTATATCAAGAATGACAAAGTTTCCATCCAGATCGGTTACAGTTCCTATACTGGTACCTTCTAATTGTATGGTAGCACCCATTAAAGGCTCTTTGGATGTTTTGTCAATAATAGTACCAGTTATGGAACCATTGCTATTGTCTGCTAGTCCCGTAAGGTTAGAGAAGAGTAATAAGAATAAAAAGAAATAAATCTTTTTGTAGATACTTTTCATACGTTTTCTTTCTTTATATAATTGTGCTGCAAAGATCGAACAGGTATATTACGAGGTTGCGACAGTTGTCAAACGAATTTTTTACAAGTCTGTTTCAAAAGAATGACAACATTAACTGGTATGCCAGAAAGAGCATATGACATATGATTGTCATTTGTTTACAATGGTTTTGAAATAAGGCAGGGCTACTTTTGCGCACATATTAATTTTAGAAAAATTCTTATGATAAAGAAAGCATTTCCTGTTGCACTGTTTTCAATAATGTCTGCATCTACCTGCCTGGCTCAGGATTTGGTATTGAGTGAAGGGCAGTATTATACGGATGAGTCATTAATAAATCTTTATACGGGGCGTTATACCGAATTTTATGACGACGGTATGCTTAAAATGGAATTGTACTTACAGGCGGGACGGCCGGAAGGTACTTATGTCATTTATTATCCTGATGGAAAAACAGCGGAAATACGCGCTTATTATAAAGGACAGTTTCATGGGGAATGGCGTACATATAATGAAGAAGGAAATTTAATAGCATTAGCTACTTATCACGACGGCCAAAAAGATGGTCCGTGGCGAATCTGGAATGACAAAGGTATCCTGAAGTTTGAGATGTTTTATATAAAAGGTAAGAAATCCGGAATCTGGCGAACCTGGAATGATGAAGGTTGTTTATTGTCTGAAGAAAAGCAGGATAAATAACAGGTATTTGTTTTTTCAAATGCCTGTTATTTATCCTCATCTTCTGAATTAAAATCAAACTCAAAATCAAAGCCATCATCAAGAAAGTCGGGTTCCGTAAATTGTTCTAATTCACGACGGTCTTTCTTGGTTGGGCGACCCAATCCTTTTGCACGGTTAACAAAACCTGATATCCGGTTCATTTCTAATATTTCGTATTGATCGGGAGTTGTTACGTTTTCCATGAAACCGGGAACTAATTTTGCTCCCATACGGTTTTGGGCCAAAGCCAATACTTTGAATGAAAAAGTGATAGGTGGTTTACGTACTTGAATAATATCTCCTACCTTAATCATACGAGAGGGCTTTACATTAACCCCGCCAACCATTACCCTGTTTTTTTTACAGGCTTCGGCTGCAATAGTACGGGTTTTGAATATGCGGGTTGCCCACATCCATTTATCTATACGTACTTCGTTCATGATCATTGTTTGTTATTATACTGATTCATTGTGTTTTGAACACCAGAAAGACAAAAGCTTTTTATCATTTCTGATGCGCGTTCCAGTTTTTCGGGCATGTACTCTAGTTCTTCGGGCGTAAATTGTCCAAGCACATAGTCTATTTGACCTCCGCGAGGAAAGTTGCTGTCTATGCCGAAACGAAGCCTGCAGTATTCCTGAGTGTTAAGTATCTGAGCTATGTTTTTCAGACCGTTATGACCGGCGTCACTACCTTTAGGCTTTAAACGGAGAGTTCCGAATGGTAAAGCAAGATCGTCTACTATGACTAATAGATTTTCAACAGGAATATTTTCTTTTTGAAGCCAGTATCGTACAGCGTTCCCGCTGAGATTCATGAATGTGTTTGGCTTTAGAACAATTAGTTCGCAATTTTTTACGCGCATACGGGCAATAGCCCCGTAACGTTCTTCATTAAATAATGCACCGGCATCTTCAACCAATTTGTTTACTACCCGGAAACCGATATTGTGCCGGGTTCCCCAATATTCGGAACCGATATTACCAAGTCCCGTTATCAAATATTTCATTGTTTTATGGTTTATATATATAATGAAAGGGGACTATTCTTACGAATAAAGCCCCCTTCTTATTTATAGAAAATATTTTCTAAGTAAGAATCTTATTTACCAGCAGTTGCCTGAGCACCACGAGCTGCACGTGTTAACTGAACAGCGCAAACAACAGAATTCTTAGCATTCATTAATTCTAGACCTTCGAAATGCAATGCACCTACCTGCATAGTCTTTCCAAGACCTAAATTGTCTACGTTGATAACTAGTTTTTCAGGAATCTGGTTGTAAAGAGCTTTAACTTTTAGTTTTCTCATCTGCAGAATTAGCTTACCACCGGCTTTAACACCTTCGGCATGACCTTCCAAAGTAACAGGAACTTCTATTACTACAGGATGCTTTTCGTTAACTTCTAAAAAGTCAATGTGAAGAATTGCATCGCTTACCGGGTGGAACTGTAAATCTTTAACAATTGCTTTTGTTGCCTTACCGTTGATTGTTAAATCTATAATGAAGATCTCCGGAGTATAAATCAGATTGCGAACAGCATCCAGACTTACATAAAAGTGAACTACTTTTTCACCACCGTATAAAACAGCAGGAATTTGATTGTTTGAACGCAGAGCTTTCAATGCTCTTTTCTGATCTGCAGAAGCTGCTGCAATTTCTCTTGATTTTCCTTCTAATTGAAATGTTTTCATTTTCTTTTTTGATTTGTGTTACTCAAAATTAGATGTTTTTGCTTTCTAATTTTTCCATCACACGATGCGTGGACTGAAAAAGCGATGCAAAGGTATGCTTTTTCTTTTATCCGGCAAGTATTTTATTATCCTTTTTAATCAGTTGTCGGTAATAATTTGCTTTTTCGCATACACCATCTTATAAATCCTGCAGGTAATAACAGGATAAGAGGAAGAACTATTTTGTTTAATATACCAGGTATGAGCATTGCTTTACGGTGTAAAAGTGCGTTTATTCCTTTATATGCAAGTGTTTCGGCTCTCATCATGATACCCAGGTTAATGGCAAGGCTCTTGAGATGATCACTTAAATTATACAGATTTGTACATACCGCCCCCGGACAGAGTACAGTGACACTCACATTATAGTCATATAGCTCGGAACGCAGTGCTTTTGAAAAGCTTTTTAGGTAACGCTTGGTAGAGGCATAGAGGGCAATTCCCGGATAAGGTAACCACGCAGACATGGAAGACATGTTAAGTATAAATCCATATTTGCGTTTTTTCATTTCTTTGCCGAAATAATAGCATAACTGGGTGGGGGTAGTGATATGTAAATAAAGCATTTTTTCAGTCAGCTCTGCTTTTTCATCAGTAAACTCCCTGAAATAGAACATTCCTGCATTATTTATCAATATATCTATCTGAATTTTTTTTTGACAGCAAGCATTATATAAATTTTTTGCAGCATCAGGTTCTGCTAAATCTATGTATAAAGAGAATACCTTGATTGAATATTTTTCGGCAAGAATATTTCCCTTTTCTTGTATAATTTGCTTTTCATTGCTGACAATAACAAGATTATATTTGCGGGATGCCAGTTCTTCAGCATAAGCATATCCTATACCGGAACTGGCTCCGGTTATTAAAGCCCATCTGTTTTCCATCACTTATACTCCAATTGTTTTATTTCTTTAATGAGTTTTGCCGGTAAATTTTGTATGTGTTTATGGCATGCCATTTCTGTTGAGTACATACGGCCAATGCAATAGTTGCTATGTCCGCAGTCGCAACGGGCATGTTCATCTTCCTTCATGCGGTTGACAAAACCAGGTTCATTAATTAACGCCCGTGCCATGCTTACAAATTCAAAGCCATGATTTAAAACTTCGTCGATTTTGTCTCTGGAGACTAATCCGCCAACATAAACTAAGGGTAGCTTTAGTGCAGCCCTGAATTTTAAAGCATCTTCTAAAAAATAAGCCTCCTTGAAAGGTAGAGAGGGTATCATAAAACGTCCTCCGATTTTTACGCCAAGAGGAAGCCACCCATTAGGCATATAATAGGTAAGAGTTTTTAAAGGCATTGCTCCCCGCATTACGTACATGGGGGCTTTGCTTACAAATCCGCCGCTAAGAATCAAAGCTTGTGCCCCGCATTCATTTTGTAGGGTACGGGCTACTTCCAATGATTCATCAAGTTCCATACCTCCTTTAAACCCATCCCGCATATTCATTTTTACTAAAACAGCTATATCAGAACCGGCTGCACTCATAACCTCTTCCATACACATTTTCATAAAACGCATGCGGTTTTCCAAGCTTCCACCATATTCGTCTTTCCTATGGTTTGTGTAGGGCGATAAAAACTGGCTGATCAGATAACCGTGTCCCGCGTGTATTTCCACAGCGTCCATGCCTGCCTCTTTGGCGAGCTTGACAGCTTGCCCGTATGCTTTGGCAATAGCTGTTATTTCAGATTGCCTCATCTTTCGAACCAGGGTTGGTGAATAAATGTTGAAACCGCTGGAGGCTGACATCGGCGTGCACCCACAAATGTTTCTATGAGACATGTTTCCGCAATGTCCTAACTGGATGGAAGCAGCTGCTCCTTCTTTATGGATAGAATCAGTAATATAACGTATGCCAGGTATAATTTCAGGTCGTAGCCAAAGTTGACGCTCAAATGATAAGCCGCTTTGCGTTACTGCCGCATAAGCTAAAGTAGTCATACCTATACCTCCTGCTGCAACTGATTTATGATAATTATAAAGCATTTCGGAAGGAGCATTACCCGGAGCCATACTTTCGAAAGCTGCAGCACGTATTGTGCGATTTCTTAATGTAAGAGGCCCTATCTTACTTGGTGTGAATAGTATTGATTTGTCCATTTTATTTATATGACGGTTTATGTTTCAGATTATTTTGTGATTAGTTTATAACCCTTACCATGAACGTTTATAATGCTTATAGTGGGATCGTCTTTTAATAAATGACGTAATTTAGTAATGTAAACATCCATACTTCTTGCACTAAAATAACTATCACTTTTCCATATAGTTTTTAATATGAAATCTTTCTTAACCAGCTGGTTTGCATTTTCACAAAGTAATTGTAGCATT
Source organism: Parabacteroides provencensis (assembly GCF_900232875.1). NCBI lineage: Bacteria > Pseudomonadati > Bacteroidota > Bacteroidia > Bacteroidales > Tannerellaceae > Parabacteroides > Parabacteroides provencensis. The sequence continues at coordinate 170,004 of NZ_LT960490.1, forward strand.
TCGCATTCTTTTGTTGTGAGTCTTGTACTTTTATTGCCAACGGATAAAATTTGTTTCCGTAAATCAAATGTAAATGCTCCGAACTTATAATACCATGTTGTTGTGCTTTTAATATTGCATGTCCGCTTTAATATTGCATATAAGCGTGCTTTTATCACATCAGTACCTATTGGCATACGTATAAAATCATCAGCATAATGATGATAGGCTGCAATCACTTCTTCTTTTTCTGGGTGATATCCGATGAAAATGATTGAAGTCGCGTCATTTATTGCTTTTATATCAGTGACCAAATCAAAATAGCTCTTTACAGTATCCTGCGAAACGATTAAACATGCTACATAATTGTTTAGACGATATAGAGCACTCGCCTGATCTGTTTTATGACAAAGATCAACGTCGTATTTCTCCGTTATCAAGCATTCTTGTAGAATGCTGCCTAAATTGCTATCCTGATCAAATACAAGTATTTTTAAAGGATTACCTGATGCGGAACAATTATTGGCTGATGATTTCATGCTTTTATTATCTAAATGGTTTTTTCAATATTCCAGACAAATGCACGTAAACCTTGGGCTTCTGTTTGCTGGTCTAATTGATGTAGCAAATCGAGGAAATGATCAACTTTGCTATCTTCCACCATTGTAAGAATTGCAGAATTTAATGTAGGCCACGCGTGATTGCCGTAGTGTGGCTCACCAGTTTTACTTCCGCGTCCTTGTACAATGTCCCAGTAAGTGAATCCCTTGATGTTATTCCTGTCCATAAGGGTGACTATCATTTCGTAATAAGCCTGGTTGAATGATATAAATATTGCTTTCATATATTTTTTATTTAATAAGTATGTAGCAATAAGTGCCCATAAAGATATTAAAAAATATCCTAAAAGGCACTTATTTGTATTATAATTCTCCGCGACGGTACATGCGGGCTATTTTTTTATGTCGCCGGCGTACGCCGTTTCCTGCAAATACAGCGTATACAACCGGTACGATAATTAATGTAATTAAAGTAGAAACAGAAAGGCCCCATGCTACTGTCATACCCATAGAACGCCACATTTCAGAACCTTCACCAGTTCCGATAGCCATAGGGATCATACCTAATACGGTTGTTAAGGTAGTCATTAATACGGGACGAAGACGAGATTTGCCGGCTGTTACAACAGCATTTAATATGCTTTGGCCACGTTCGCGACAAAGAATAGTGTAGTCAATTAATACAATACCATTCTTCACAACAATACCCATTAGCATAATAACTCCGATTAATGCCATTACACCTAACGGGGTTTGTGTGATTGATAATCCCAATACAATCCCGGTAAAAGCAAATGGTATGGAGAACATAATTACAAATGGGTCTGTCAGTGATTCAAATTGTGCTGCCATGACAATGAATACTAATATAATGATCAGAATCATCAAAATGGTTAGATCTTTGAATGTATCCATTTGATCCTCGTAAGTACCACCTAATTGCCAGCTTACATCAGACGGGATATCCATCTTCTTTAATTCATTGTGCGCAGCAGTTACAATATCACTCATAGCTGCTCCTTTACCAACTACGGCTGATACGGTGATTACGCGCTCGCGGTCTTTTCGTTCGATAGTAGGAGGAGTCATACGCTCTACTACTTTACCTAAATCTCGAATGCGGATACCTTGACCGGCCGAATTGTAAATTACGATGTTTTCTATATCCTCAACCTTTTGACGAAATTCCGGTGCATAACGAACTTTGATGTCATATTCGTCTCCGTCTTCCCGATATTTGGAAGCTGTCGCTCCATTAATGCGATTTCGAAGAGCTAATGCAGCAGTTGTGATATTTAATCCGTTTAGTGCAAGTTTTTCGCGATCGAAATCAACTTGATATTCAGGTATATAATCTTCACGACTGATATTAACCTGGGAACAGCCTTTCACTTTACGCATGCGCTCTGCCAAGTCGTTTGCTACAGCATCCGTTTTGGCAAAGTCGAATCCGTAGATTTCGACATCAACGGCATTCTGCCCTCCCATACCTTCTTCTTGTCCTCCTTCTATTACTTTGAATTTCTTAATCTCGGTAAATTGGGCAAGGTCTTTGCGCATTCCTTCGCAGATTTCAACCAATCCACGTTCACGATCGCCTACACTTGATAAATTGATATAGTAATCAATGATATGCGTTCCATTATTGCTTAATTGTGCCCAGGTATTATCAGAATCGGCTTGTCCTTCTGTAAAATTGCTTGTTTTTATTTCCGGATATTTTTCCCGGAAAAGTTTATCTACTTGCAATGCCAGATTACGTGTAATATCTTGGCGTGTTCCGACCGGCAATTCTATATGGACACTAATTTGGGCATTGTCTTGAGTTGGGAAAAACTCTGTTTTGATAGTAGGCACAAGCAGCATACTGCCACCAAAAATCATCACAGCCCCTAATATGACTGTTTTACGATGACGTACAGCCCAATATAGAAAGCGCGAATATACATAATCTAATTTGTCCAAAGCCTTTTCTATAGGAGTGAAAAACAAAGTATACAAGCGTCCTTTATTTAAATTAAGACGGAGCATTTGTGAACTTAACATCGGTGTTAAGGTCAGAGCTGCAACCGTTGAAACTATCATAACGATACTAACCATCCATCCTAACTGTTTGAACAAAATCCCGGCCATGCCTGTAACCATAGTTAGCGGTAAAAATACAGCTAACATAGTCAAAGTGGAGGCAATAACGGAAATAGCCACTTCATTGGTTGCATGTACGGCTGCCTGTTTGGGGGAACTACCCCTTTCGATGTGGGTCGTAATATTTTCCAATACTACAATGGCGTCGTCTACTACCATGCCAATTGCAATAGACAAGGAACTCAAAGAGATAATGTTCAATGTGTTTCCTGATGCTAATAAATAGGCAAATGACGCGATCAGTGATATAGGAATTGTTAAAACGATAATAAACGTTGCTCTCCACCGGCCGAGGAATATGAATACAACTAACATAACAATAATGAAAGTTACAAAAATGGTATCTTGCAAACTATTAATTGTATTCAGAATGTTAGTTGAGGTATCCATGATAACACCCAGTTTTACATCCGAAGGAAGACTTGCCTGTATTTCCGGTAATTTCTGATGTACTTTTTTCGCAATATTTACAGAGTTGGCTCCTGATTGTTTTTGTATAACAATCATACCTCCTTTTTTACCGTTGTTGTAGGTCTCTTGCGCGCGCTCTTCTATACTGTCTTCAATACGGGCTACATCACGTAAATATATAGATTTACCGTCTTTTGAACCGATAACCAGATTTTCCATTTGATGTGCGTCGGTAAACTCTCCTTGTACACGTAATGAGTAGGCGTTTGAGCCGATATCAACGCTACCGCCCGGAGTGTTCCTATTTTCTTGTGCAATGATGGAAGAGATACCTTCAATTGAAATTCCGTATGCCTCCAGTTTGTAAGGATCACAATATACCTGTACCTCACGGGTTGGTGTTCCCGAAATAGATACAGCACCGACTCCACTGATACGGGCTAATGGGTTTGATACTTTATCGTCTAATATTTTATAAAGTGCATTCGTACTTTCTTCGGCAGTAACCGACAGGATTATGATGGGGATGTCGCTAGTGCCGAATTTAAAGATTATAGGATTATCCACGTCATCCGGCAACATTGGCTCTGCTACGTCCAGTTTATCGCGGACATCATTTGTTGCCACATCAATATCAGTACCATAGTCAAATTCAAGAGTAATGACTGAAATGTTTTCTCTTGACTGGGATTTTATGTGTTTTAAATCACTAACACTATTCAACACGTTCTCCAGTGGCTTGGATACGTTCATTTCGATATCCGCAGCACTGGCACCGGCATAAGACGTCATTACCATAATGGTGTTGGTCTCTATTTCCGGTAATAAATCAACGGATAATCTGGTTAAGGAAAAAAGACCGAAAATAACGATGGCTACAAAAACAAGAGCTGTTGTTACCGGTTTTTTTACCGCTGTTGCATATAAACTCATATTGCCTTATTTCTTACTGTTCAATTTCTACTTTCATTCCATTGTTCAAACGGCTTTGGCCTGAAACTACTACCATATCACCGTCATTGATTCCTGAAATGATTTCATATTTATTATCCATACGACGTCCCAGTTCTACTTTTTGGTATGAAACTTTGCCGTCTTTATATACATAGATGTAACGATCTCCTGCACCGGATTGCTTAACAATGGCAAGATCCGGAACTACTATATGGTTCATCGTCCCAAAAGTGATAGTAACACGTGCAAACATTCCCGGACGAACACGTTCATCGTTATTTGCGATTTTTATTTCGACAGGAAATGTTCTTGTAGACGGATCGATGGTGGGATATATCAGGCTGATTTTTCCTTTGAATATCTCATCTCCATATACGTCTAATTTGATATCCACATCATTCCCTTTTTTTACTTTTGTGAAAAAGCTTTCCGAAACGTTTACCAATAGTTTTACGGGGCGTATTTCTTCTACGGTATAAATAGGTTCGGCAGCGGTATACATATCACCCGAATCGTAATTACGTGCTGTAATGACACCCGTTATAGGACTAAGTAACTGAGTGTTTTCCTGAAGGTTTTTGTATGTCTCGCGAGCAACTTCCAACGCTGTTTTTTGTGCATCCCATGCCGATTTGGAAGCACCTCCCACTTTGTAAAGTTCATCTATTCTTTTAAATTCTATTTCCTGGTTATCCAGTTGAACTTTGGATTGTTTTAAATTTGTAGCATCCATTTTAACGAGTAATTGGCCTGCTTTAACATGATCTCCAACCTCTGCAAATAATTTTTCAATACGAAAGGGCGTTTGCGGAGCAATGCGGTTTACAATGTTAGCTTCAACTGTAGCGGTGAACTCATTCTGTTGTTCAACGTCTTGCATGGATACTTTTTCTATTTTGACTTTAGCTTTTTCATTGACGGTATCTACTGCCTCGTTCTTTTTTTCTCCCGAACATGACATTAGTATAAGTAATGCAACTGCGGGAATTGCTGACAGTATTTTCTTTGTTTTCATATTGTAATTAGTTTATATTATACGTTTTGAAATTAAAATTTTTGTTCTCCGGAAATCTTTTCAAGTTCGGATTTCGCTATGATATAATTGTAGATAGATTGATTGAAATTCAATTTGGCCTGAGTCATAGCCAATTCTGAATCATTTAGTTCCAATAATGTTCCAGCTCCTGTATCATAACGTTTTTGTGCGATTAGGTAACCCCGCTCTGCTTGTTCCACTCCTTTTTGAGCTGCATCAAATTGTTTGATGCAGGTACTCATATTGTCCATGTATTGTTTTATGGCTAATTGCAAATTACGCTCGGTATCTTCACGTTGCAATTTTAACTGGTCAATAGAAACCTGGGTTTGCTTGGTTTTGTAAAACCGGCTTCCTCCGGTAAACAGAGGTATAGATAATGTAACACCTATCATAGAATATGGATTCCATTGATAATCTTTGAATTTAAAATCATTGTTCATTGCGCTCCACTGATATAATCCGGTCATTGAGAGAGTAGGCAAAAAGTCGAATTTTTGCATTATTAATGTCTTTTCCAACTGTTTGCTTTGTAAGTCAATTAATTTTAAATTCGTGTTGTTTATTAAAGATGTGTCGGTAGACAGGAAATCTCCGAATAATTCGGATTCGTAGTCGGTCAGACGCCCTTCGCAATCGATGTTTAATTCCAGATCCATACCTAACAATGCTTTTAGCTGCCATTTGGCCAAAGTAAGTGAATTTTCTGCCTGAAGCATGTTTGGCTCGCTGTTTTTTACTGTTACGTTTGCTCTGATGAGATCGTATTCAGCAACGGTTCCTTGTTCGTATTTCTTTTTTACGTCCAGATAATTTTCCATTGCATTATCATAACTCTCTTTGAATACACGGTAAGAGTCGTTGGCTAATAACACGGAATAGAATGCTTTCTTTACCTGATTAACCATATCAATTTTTGAGGAACGGGCTTGTTCTATTGCCAGTTCTACGTCAACGGCAGATATACTTAAACTTTTCCATAAAGAGGCATTAACCAAAGGCATGGAAGCATTAAATCCTGTATTCCAGTTGTTGTCGCGCCCAACTTCGAAACCATCTTGCATTCCGCTGTTATCCATGCCCGGTATTTGGGCATCACCTAAATCCATATCCATGTACATTATTTGCTTTTTTAATGTACGGTTGTAATCGGCTGAGAAACTTATTTGAGGAAACAAGGAGGCGTATGAGCCTTTTTTTGCATATTTTTTCTTCTGAATTTCTTTATCGGCTACTTTAATAGTTGGATTTTCGCTTAATGCAATCTCTAGCGCTTTATCCATATCCAATTTTATGACTTCCTGCGATTTTGCAGGAATACAGGTTAAAGACGGCAATAAAGATATTGCAGCCAACACGATTTTATTTCTGATTGATAATTGTTTCATTTTTCTTTTTGTTTTATTTGTATGATTGCTTTATTGCAAACCGGTCTAAAATAATTCTGCCTTTCTCTGTGCTGATTCCTCTTAGAAATGTTAATAATATGGTGTTGTATACTTCTGAAATAGAATAATTTGCAAATATTTTGGAGGGGCAAAGCATCTTTGCTTGTTTTTTAGCCAGCAAAGCTAAGATTTTGAAGTTTACATCCTGTAAAAATACACCTTCTTTTTTGCCCCTTTCCAATAATGCCAGACATTTGTCTGAAAAAATAGCTTCGTTTTTTTCTGCCTGTTTTAACGCTTTTGGATATTTTTTCAAATCGTCGTAATATTTCTTATTGTACCATCTGGTGTTTTTTAACAATTCTTCGTAAAATAGAAGAATAACTTCCATCACAGTGTAAGGTTCTTTCTCTAATTGTTCGATATGGAGACTTAAGTGTTTGCTGTTTAGTTTCATACCTTCTATTAATAAAGCTTCTTTGTCTTCAAAGAACTCATAAATAGTTCGTTTAGAAATACTCATGTTGTGGGCTATGTCATCCATACTTACGCTTTTTACTCCGTATTGTGAAAAGAGGTCAAATGCAGTAAGCAAAATTTGTTCTTTTATCATATTGTTTTTTAGAGATTTCTATGAATAGAATTTGTAGAATTGAGAAAACAAAGGTCTTTCATATTTGGAAAACTGAAAAGGTTTATTCCGTTACATGATTGGTCAAAAATGAAAATTATTGGTTCGGTTTTGACCTATTTATGGAAGATTGTGTTATGGATTGGTAAAAAATGAAACGAACATGGTTTGTAAATGAAAAATACTTATCTTTGCCAGTAAAGTTAAAAAATATTTATCAGACATGGAAAATCTTCCTCTTATTGAAATTGCAGAGTTGAATAAGTCTATTGTTGGTTGTGATAGTTTCCATAATGATTTTTCTATAGCAGATGTAGACGGCAAAGATTCTACAATTTATGAAAATAATGATCCGGAATATTCTACACCAATGCGTTTGAATGCGTTGCTAATGGTTTTGGTAACTGATGGCTCTTCGAAAATAAATATAGATTACATTCCATATACGGTAGAAAAGAATAGTTTTATAACAATTATGCCTACCCATACAGTCCAGATATTGTCTGTGACCAAGGATTTTAAAGCTCGTATGGTGATAGCTTCAAAACCTTTTCTGGATGAATGTAATCCGAATAAAAAAGGAGCATCTATGGTTCATTATATGCAGATTCGTAAAAATCCATGTTCTGATTTGCAACCGGAAGAAGCCGAACATTTAGAAAATTATATTGAATTTGTAAGGGGTAAAATAAAGCTGCGTACTCATTTATTCCAGAAAGAAGTGATACAAAATGCAATGATTGGCTTCTTTCTTGAGTTGGCTAATATATTTGGAAGCAGAAGGGAGCATATGACCCCTCAGGTCCTTTCCCGAAAGGAAGAACTGTTTGAACAGTTTCTACAGTTGCTTTTTGAACATTGCAAAGAACAGCATGTGGTTACTTTCTATGCCGAGAAATTATTTATTACTCCTCAGTACCTATCCTTAATCCTTAAAGAGCTGACTGGGAAATCGGCAAATAAATGGATTGATGATGCTCTGATTATAGAGGCTAAAATGCTTCTTAAAGCACCTCAAACGACAGTTCAGCAGGTTGCGGATATTTTACATTTTTCCGACCAGTCAACTTTTGGTAAGTTCTTTAAGAAGCATATGGGAATTTCTCCTATGGAATATAGGAAGTCTTAATATAATCTTTAATCTCTGCGGCGGAACTTATACCAGTTTATCAGTTCGGATGCTCCGTAGAAAATGCTGGCAATACCAAATACGATAAAGGTATTTGCTGCGGCTCCGAACGGGTATGCCAATATCATTACACCAGTTATAAGAATTAAAATTGGCATAATGTAAAATCCCCAGGGTACATAACTCCATTTCCTTGCTGAAATAAGAGCCACTAATTGTTGGATTCCCGCAATTACTAATAAAGCTCCTAATATATACATTAATATATTGACAAAAAATGTCGGCATAATAACTAACCATGCGCCGAATAAAATACTTCCCGCACCTTCCAGTGGAAACATGGGGGCAAGCTCCTCTTGTTTCGTATCTCTTGTGAAATAGGCTAAAAGCGAAATAATGCCGGGTATGATAAAGAATATTCCGATGGTAATTACTAAATAAGTAACAGCTGCTTCGGGCCACAACACCAGTACGAATCCTAAAATCATTGCAAAGGCACTGCGTAATAATGCGTTGTTAATTTTTTTCATGTTGTAAATTCGTTTTAAAATGTTCTTTTATATATAACAACAAATATACGGTATTTTCTTGCAGCTTGTTCGAATTTGTAAATTCTGTAGAATCGGAATTTTAATTTCATCAGGATCATATTTTCAAATCATCAGTATGTTTTTGTAAAATCATCGGGATGAATATAAAGGACTGTTTGTTTTTTAATTTTGAAGTTTTTTGTATAAGTTAAATTTTTGTTGTGTTTTTTTTGTCTCTAAAAAAATATATATTTACAACATGTTGGATTTTAGATTATTAATACAATGAAAAAATAAAAAATTAGATTTGAAGTGACAGATAAAGAAGGTTTTAAAGATTTGTGGTTTATTAAAAAGGATGAAATAGATAGTTGCAAAATATGCGTTTACAGATATATGTGTTTAGACTGTAGGGTGTATACATCAGATCCGTCAGATATATATGCTTTAAAATGTAAATATAATGTTTATGAAGAATATGACGAAAATAATTTGTGTATTTAGCTTTGTTATACTACTATTTGTTTTTATAGTTTCTTCATACGGGGATAATCAAGTAGAAGGAGCTATGGTTGTCAATACAATATATAATGAATTGAAGGATTCTGCATATATGTATGTAGATGAAAATGATTCGTTGGCATTAGTTTATCTTTTTAAAAGCATTTAAAGAAGAAACTCCACAGAATCCGAGGCATTTGTATGATGCGGGAGCACTTGCAGCAAGATTGGGACAAAAGAAATTAGCTTTTGAAATGTTGGAGATGTCTGTAAATAAAGGGTATTCTTATTATGATCATATGAAAAAGAATACAAATTTTCCTTCTTTCGATGAAGTCCGTTTCAATCTTTGCTTGGATAAAGTCAGGAAAAGAGATTCGTTGTTATATAGAGTCAGTGAAGGACTTGATTCAGTTTTCAAATTGGACCAAGATATTCGTGAACAGTTCGAGAATGAGATTCTTCGTAAAGGAAAAGATACTGAATCTGCAGAGGCGAAAATAATATTGGATAGCATGAGAATTATTGATGATAAAAATTTGGAATATGTAAATAAGTTGATGGATAATAATGGCTTTTTAGGAAACAGTTTGAAAACAAAAAAATCAAAGTTAACCATGTATTTAATTTATCTTCATGCTCCGATCGAAGTGCTCGAAAATAAATTAGGCATTATCAGGCAAGCGGTGAAAAACGGAGAATTAGAAGTTCAGTTATATCCTAATTTTGAAGATAAAATTTTATCAATTAGAAAAGGCGTTCAAAAATACGGAACACAATATCGTGTATTGAATGGAGAGGTTGTTTTTGTTCCATTGCTTGATTCTTTGAATGTGGATTTATACAGATCGGAATTTAATTTAGGTTCCTTTGAAAGTTTTGCGAAATGGATTAAAGGACAATAAAGTGTGTGTATGATAATAACTTGCTGATTATCAGATTGAGCGGTAAATGGGGCTCGAACCCACGACCCTCAGCTTGGGAAGCTGATGCTCTACCAACTGAGCTACTACCGCGTTGGATGATGCAAAAGTATATAAATCTTTCTTTTTTTAGTAACTTTGAGCGCAAAAATAATTAGTGCGTATAAATAAATGGAAAAACTTACTTTGGTAAAGGTGGGCGGAAAGATTGTGGAAGAAGAAAGTACGCTTCGCAGTTTGCTTCATGATTTTTCGGCTATAGAAGGATATAAAGTGCTGGTGCATGGCGGCGGGCGTTCGGCAACTAAACTGGCTACACAATTGGGTATTGAAAGCAAAATGGTAAATGGCCGCCGTATTACGGATGCTGAAACATTGAAAGTTGTGACTATGGTATATGGCGGCTTGGTAAATAAAAATATAGTTGCCGGTTTACAAGCTTTGGATGTGAATGCTTTGGGTTTAACCGGTGCAGATATGAACCTGATGCGTTCGGATAAACGTCCGGTGGCGGAAGTTGACTATGGCTTTGTTGGTGATGTAAAGGAGGTGAATGCAGACTTGTTGGCATCGCTTATTCATCAGGATATTGTGCCGGTATTGGCTCCGTTGACACATGATAAACAGGGAAATATGCTGAATACCAATGCCGATACGATTGCCGGAGAAGCTGCAAAAGCTTTAGCAAAGCATTTTGACGTTACTTTGATGTTCTGCTTTGAAAAGAAAGGCGTATTGTTGGATGAAAGTGATGACGAAAGCGTTATACCTGAGATAGACCGGAATACGTTTAAAAAATATGTGGAACAAGGCATTATTCAGGGTGGTATGATTCCGAAGCTGGAAAATGCTTATCAGGCAATAGATGCAGGTGTTAAACAGGTAATTATTACGCAGGCATCCGAAATACATAATGGAAAAGGAACGCGGATCAGCTGATATCTGTAAGTACAAAAAGAAAATGGATAATCGGAAGAAGATAGTAAGTATACAACAGGTTGTGCCCCGTTTACCGGAGCTACGTTTTGCTGCGCCTGTCAATTGGGATATAGAAGAAGGACAGCAATGGGCTGTTATCGGCCCGAATGGAGCCGGTAAAACGTTGATTGCGGATATGATGCAACGTAAGTTTGCGATTAAAGAGGGTGATGTTGTGTTCGGCTATGACGGAAAAGTGAGCGAACTGGTTAAATGCATTGCTTTTAAAGATATTTATTCGTTGGCAGATTGCCGTAATTCTTATTACCAGCAGCGTTGGCATTCTACGGAAACAGATGAAATGCCTACGGTTGAGGAGATATTGAAGGATTATATAGATACGGAAGAATTAGCAAAAGTGCTATCTCTTTTCGGAATAGAAGAATTATTGCCTAAAAAATTAATATTCTTATCCAGTGGCGAATTACGGAAGTTTTTGGTTGTAAGAACATTGTTAAGCCGTCCCCGTATTCTTATTCTCGATAATCCGTTTATCGGATTAGATGCTCCTTCGCGCGATTTGTTGGTGGAGATGCTTCAGCAGATGACAAAGTTGGAAAGCGTACAGGTTGTCTTGCTGCTTTCTAATCCGAATGACATACCGGAAATGATAACGGATGTGCTTCCTGTTTATAACCGGAATATACTGAAACCAATGTCGCGTACTCAGTTTTTGCAGGATGCGGAACTAGTTGCAAAATTGTTTCCATCCGAGAGAAAATCTGGTTTCTCTCGAGAGAAATTTGTATTTCTTCCGAATGGAGGTGAAAAAGAGCCTTCCACGCACGAGGTTACTTTTCGTATGGAACATGTTTGTATTAAGTATGGAACCCGAACTATTCTGAAAGATCTTGACTGGGAAGTAAAGAATGGCGAAAAATGGGCTTTGTTTGGTCCGAATGGCGCTGGTAAATCTACTTTGCTCAGCCTTGTATATGCCGATAATCCGCAATCATACGCTAATACGCTTTATATGTTTGACCGGAAACGTGGCTCTGGCGAAAGTATTTGGGACATTAAAAAGAGAATAGGGTATGTTTCTCCGGAAATGCACCTTTATTATATGGAAAATGTTCCGACTATTAATATTGTAGGTTCCGGCTTTTTTGATTCTATTGGTTTGTATCGTAAATGTAATGAGGAACAACAGGGGATTGCTTTGGCATGGATGCAGGTATTTGGCATTGGGGATTTGAAAGACCGACCATTCCTTACTCTTTCGTCGGGCGAACAGCGTTTGGCTTTGTTGGCCCGTGCATTTGTGAAAGATCCTGATTTAATAATTCTGGATGAACCGCTTCATGGACTGGACGTGAGCAATAAGAAAAAAGCTGCTGATATAATAGAACAATTTTGTTCGCGTCCGGGAAAGACGCTGATATATGTGACCCACTATCCGCATGAATTACCGGTTTGCGTTGATAAACGTTTTCAACTGGTGAAACATGCTTAATACTTCAATGTTATGAAAAAACTACCGGATATTTTATTTTATCTGATTATATTCTTGTTCCTGAGTGTTTTTTTATCGGTATTCAGTGAATTTCATTTTTATAGTGTTGAGCAAAATCAACTGTTTCAGATTTCCTGGCCATCCATTTCAGAGATGCTGATGAAGCCCGGAGGTTTGGCTTTGGTTATCACTGAAAGTTTGGTGCAGTTTTTTATTGTACCGTATGCAGGAGCAGTTATTACTGCGGCACTGCTAACTTTGATCGGGCTTCTTACTAGCATGGTACTGAGGCGGATCGATCCGAAAACACACTTGTTTATACTACCTTTACTTCCGGTTCTGACATTGTTATTTGTTCATTTTGATTATAACTATATATTACAAGGGACGATTGCCTTGGGTATGATGTTATTGGTTCTATATGGAGTGTTGAAGATCAAACCGGTTATATACCGGTTGGTTGCGAGTCTCGTTGCTACTATTTTATTATTCTTTTTTGCAGGTGCCGTTTTTAGCTTGTTTGCTTTGGCTATTATGTTGTGTGAAGTAATCAATCGAACTTCTTGCTGGTATTATTTTCTTGGTACGGGATTTATTGCCTTGTTACTTGGAATAGGTAGTGTTTATTTCTCTTTTATCGGGGAATATCGTTTTGCATTCTTGCCCGATGCCTATTATCATGTACGTCTGGTACCGGATAAAGTTATTTATTATTCATGGTTGTCTTTTTTGTTATCATTGTTGATTGTTTTTATTTTACGGCATAAGAATGAACTAAAAGGAAAAATGCTGGTGATTGTAAGTGCGATCCAGATTTTGTTAATCTGTTTCCTTTTCTGGAAAGGTGTAGAAAAGTATGGTGATAGCAAATCTTATCAGATGAAGACGATGGACTATTATGCTCGTACCGAACAATGGGATAAGATATTGGAAATGTGCAGAAAGCCGATGACAAACTATCTTTATATGTGTTATGCAAATATGGCGCTTGCACATAAAGGGCAGTTGGCAGACGATGCTTTTAAATATGACCAGCGTGGACCGCAAGGATTGGCTGTTACCTGGAATAAATCGGCAAATGTTTCAACTTTGCTGAGTGATGTTTATTTTGCAATGGGCAATGTGGCAATTGCACAGGAAATGGCGTTTGAGAGCAATCTGGGTTCTTTGTGTGATGGTAACCCGCGTATGATGAAACGTTTAGTGCAAACCAATTTAATATATGGTACTTATCCGGTTGCTGAAAAATATATAGCCGTTCTGGAAAATACGCTTTATTATAGAGATTGGGCAAAAGAACAACGTAAATTTCTGTATAATGACGCTGAAGTAGAGAGTGATCCTTTGCTGGGTAATATGCGAAAAGGACTTTTGACAAATAGTATTTTGTCTCAGATAGACGGTTTTGATGCTGATCTCCGGTTGATGGCGGAACAGAATCCCGCAAATAAAGCCGCATTTCAATATTTGGGCGTTTTTTATCTGTTAATGAAGGATATGGATAAGTTTAAGAATATGATAGAGACATATTACGGTACGGAGTTCCTGCCTGTATTGCCAACCAGTTATCAGGAAGCTGTAATAACATTGTCGGAAAGAGAATCTGATTACTGGAAACGTTTTGGTGTTTCGGAGTCTATTGTAAAGCGTTTTGATGAATATAAAAGGCAAGTGCTTGCTAACCGGAATAATCCGAATGCTTTGCCTGGATTGTTAGGGCGTTCGTATGGTGACACTTACTGGTTCTATTATATGTTTAAATAGGAGGAATGATGAATAAGCAAACGATATATTTGTGGATGTTAGCCCTTTTGATGGCCTGCTCCGAACCGGTACTGGTGAAGAAAAATCTGGAAGTGCAACCTGTGATATTTCCTGATTATGTAGGTGTAACAATTCCTTCCAACATTGCTCCTCTGAATTTTGAATTGAAAAATCAGTGCCAGTATGCCCGGGCTTTGATTACTTCAGAAACTGAAACGATTGAAGTAAAGGCAAAAAAAGGAAATAGCTTTGTCATACCCGTATCTAAATGGAAAAAAATATTGCAGTTCTCAACAGGCAAAAGTATTGGTGTAACTATTCAGGCAAAGGTGGATGGCGAATGGATTGCTTATGCACCTTTTAATATTGATGTGGCAAACGAACCGATTGATTCCTGGCTGGCGTATCGTTTAATCGAGCCGGGTTATGAACTTTGGAATCAGATGGGAATCTATCAGCGTAATCTTGAGAATTATACAGAAGATGCAATTGTAGAGAATAAAATGAGTGGTAATAATTGTATGAACTGTCACTCTTTTTGTATGCAGAATCCGGATAAGATGCTTTTCCACATGCGTGAGACTTATCCGTGTACTATATTGATAGATGGCGACAAAGTGGAAAAACTGAATACGAAGACGGAGCAGACTATTTCGCCGCTAGTTTATCCTTCTTGGCATCCTTCGGGGAAGTATGTCGCTTTTTCCGTAAATAAAACAAAACAGTCATTCCATATGAATGATAAGAATCGGGTGGAAGTGTTTGATTCGGCTTCTGATGTAGTGGTCTATGATACTGAAAAGCACGAGATCGTAACATCTCCTTTGCTTTCTTCAGAATCTTCATTCGAAACATTTCCGACCTTCTCGCCGGATGGTAAAAGGCTTTTTTTCTGTACGGCTCAAGCCCGTCCGATGCCAAGAGAATATAATGAGGTGAAATATAGTTTGTGCTCTGTGTCTTTCGACCCTTCTGCGCGTAGGTTCGGAACTACAGTCGATACTTTATATAATGCAGTTGCCGATGGAAAGAGTGTTTCTTTTCCCCGTGTTTCTCCGGATGGGAAGTATTTACTTTTTACTTTGTCCGGTTACGGCAACTTTTCTATCTGGCATAAAGATGCCGACTTGTATATGCTGAATCTGGCTGCTAATCATATATATCCATTGGATTCGGTAAATAGTGATGATGTGGAAAGTTATCATTCATGGAGTAGTAACAGCCGTTGGATCGTGTTTAGTAGCCGACGGATTGACGGACTTTACACTCGTCCTTTCTTTGCTTATGTTGATGAGGATGGACAGACACACAAGCCATTTTTACTGCCTCAGGAAGACTCGGAATTTTATTTTCGTTTTATGAAGTCATATAATATACCCGAATTTATTACCGGAAATGTAAATCAGCAAGGGCGTGTTTTAGGATTAAAAGCAAAGGAAGATAAAGGCATCGATGTGAAATTTGTTCAATAAAGAGAGGTTTTAATAGCAGTAAGATATGTTTTAAAGCATGTTTTGGCTAAATAAAGTTAATAAGATACTATTTTTAGACGATATCGTATGCTGTATAACATATAACTGTTATATTTGCATCGTGTTTTTCATGGTATTAGATTTAAGGTTAACAATGAAGATTGGTTGTCCGTGAGGATGACCTTTTCTTTTTTATATACTTGCCGTTTTATTTCAAATGAATATAATCATAATAATGTTTTTATCGATTCATAGTTATAATTTTTAAAAGTCATAATTATGAATTAGTTTTTGTTTTATAGAGCTGCTGTAATTCTGGTTGGTATGTGCTATCTTTATAACTTCTAAAAGAAAATCATGGAATTGAGAGAAGATAAAATATCATTTGCTGATATTAAACAATACTTATCATTGCTTATAAATGATATAGATGAAATAGGTAAACTTGAATTTAAAACATATAAAGGCTGGTGGATTTATTCTTTGTCACTGGTGATTTTGTTTTGTACCCCATGTGTAATTATATTACTTATTACTGGTTTCTTATCAGGCAATATGCCTTATGAGTTGTTGGTTTCTGTTTCCTTCCTTCCTTTTATGTTTGGTCTCCCATTGGTGTTGTTGCTAACTTATATTAATAATTACAGAAAGCCAAAGCATTTAAGAAAACTGATGCTTGACGTTTTGGAACGCTATGATTGGGACGAGCCGATAAAACAGGTCGAACAAGCTCAGTTCGAATGTATAAAAAATGATTATGTTTTCAGAACGGGAATTTATCAGGAAAAGGATAAATCGGGACGGGAAAAATTGCTTATTTGTATGATCATTCCTTATTATTTGCCTGTTACTCCCGGAAAGGAGGAGGAATATATAAAGAATATAGATGCCTATCTGGATGGTAAATGTATTTTTTTGATTCAGTCTGATATGGCTTATTTCGGAGTACCGGTAAAATTATTTCCGAAACTAGACTTACATAATGATATAGAACAATTGCTTTATGTAGTACAACGTTTTTCTTTGCATCCGTGTACTCTCTATAGTTATAAGGATATTGTAACTAAAGTGCCGGTTACATGCGAAATCCTGGCATTGACTGTTTTCGGAGAGGATATTATTAATCAAAGATGGGTGGAATGGGCTAATGATATGCTTAAAGCGGGCTTTATTAATAAAACGATGAAGTGTTTAGCTTCTGGAACTTTTCCTGATAATCAAACGGATTTGAAAGAACGGATGAATGTTCTTATCCGGGAGTTTAATATGGAACAAACCAATGAAGAAGTATTGAGTAATTATATATGGTTTTTGTTAATGGAACAAGATCGTGGAAAACGGTCTGTCTTAGAGGTTGTACAGTGTCTGGATGATTTGTACTTGTTATCCGGGATACCGGAATTATATGATTACCACTTGCTGTTTAACGCAAAGACAGCTTTGATAGGAAGCGGAAAGCAAAACTTTTGGGTTAATTATGAATTGTCGGTCGATAATGTAGATTCTTATATTCTGTCTAATTTATATAGATTATTGGAGAATAAACTTACTTCCCGGACTAAGTGAGAATTATGTTTTTGTCTTCTTCCGGTCACGATGTTGGATTACCGGAAGATAAAAAACGACTTTGACTCAGGTATTTGGGATCTTCTGCATAAATAAAAAGAACCGTTCCCCCTTTTATTGTATTGATAATGGGTTTACATAAAGATTGTGGCAAGGCCGGACATCCGAAGCTACGCCCCAAACGACCGGAAGCAATTGCGGAAGGGTTAGCATAATCTGCTCCATGAATTACGATAGCGCGTTCTTTTGCATTGTCGTTTATTCCTTTCTCTAATCCGTTAAGTATAAGAGAATAACCGTTTTTGCCTTGATAGGTGTTTCCGGTGATATAGAATCCTAATGAACTTTTATAGGAGCCGTTTTCATTGGAAAATGAGGTGGCATAATTGTTTCCGCTATTTTTTCCGTGCGATACAAGTGAAGAGAACAGGAGTTTATGATGTTTGATGTCAAGTACATATAATCGCTCTTCGGTGGATGGTTTGGTAAAATCAATCAGTGTAATAATGCCTTTGTCTTTTCTGTCAATTTTCTTGAATCCGGTGTAAGCTTTTTCAAATGCAATGTAGTTAATATGGTTTTCCAGCCCCATAATTTGGTAAAGCCTCCGGCATTCTGAAGTTGCAGAATATAAATCAGGCTTGGGTAAGTCATATTTGCCGGTATTCCGGGTAGACATGTAGTTGGCCGGTACGAAAAGCAGACACAGATATAATACCAATTTTAGCATAAACAGAAATAATAATGTCGCAAAGATATGATTTTTACTCTAATACAAAAACAATTGTTTCGTTAACAGGTGCCCAGTCATATATAAATTTCGCGTGAGACGTTGCATTTCGTACACACATGTGGGAGCGGGGAGTTGTACCCAATGACGGACTGTATTCTATCGGTGCGGTACGGGGTGCATTTACCGGAACCCCATGTATATAAGCTCCGTCGGTGAAACGACTGGCATAAGGGGCAAAGCCTCCGGTTTCTTGTGAACCGTCCACGAGATAGATCATTTTGGGTTTCTTTTCTTGAATAACAAAAATCCCTAATGGCGTTTCTTGAGCATAAGGAGGCCTGTGCAGACCGGTAGTTGATGGATTCATGCTTCGTACAAGCCATTTGCCGTTTGCTTTTTCCAAAGTTGCAATGTTCTGATTATGACGGTCAACAAAGATGGCTTTATTAAATGTTACCGTATCGTTGATCAGCCCGATATATCTTTGGGGAACCATCCATTCTCCGGGAGTATAAATGGTTTCTATCCGTATAAAATTACCGTCTTTTCCTTTTATGCGTACTAATTCTCCATCATGTCCGTATCTTTCAGGGGTAATAGTATCTGATAATAAATAAAGAGGTGCCGACTGATAGCGTTCTATCCCTAGAGTGTCGGACACTCTTTTATATGCGTTTCTTATATAGTTGCGGATAAGGGGCGCTTCCCCGTTCCTGTTCTTATAGTTTTGCAGTATTCCCCATTGGGATGGTTTCTGCTGGATTGTTTCAAGCAATGCCAGGTCTTTACGTATTTTATCCCATTGAAATTGACGGGTGGTATCTTTATAGGGATATGTATCTTTTAACGTGTGTTTGTCATAAAGCAAGTCTTTTTCTATTGTAATATTTTCGGCATGTATAGCTCTTATTGTGTCAGCCTTTTCTGTTTTAACGGAATCCTGAATTATTATATCTTCATTGGGTACAATTTCCTTTTGGGAAGGCGTACAGTTGTAGAATATACCTAGACAGGTAATGAGCAAGGAGATGAGGATTTTCATTCTTTTTATTCTGTTTTTATTACTGACAATGTAAATATATCAATTTTTTCTGATTGATACGCTGACTTAATTAAGACCATTTTGTAAGGTGAATTGTTCATTATACGGATAGTTATATCTGATTATTCAAATCTAAAGTATGCCTCCGAATGCAAAAAAGCGTGTATCTTTGTATCGAATTAAAATACGAATCATTTCAGTATAGAATATGAAAAGAGTTTTCTGCCCTAAATGTGATAATCAATTATCGTTCGACGAAACTAAATATCCGGAAGGAAAAGTTCTTGCATTTGTCTGCCCTCAATGCGGTTCTCAGTTTAAGGTGAAACTAGGACGGAAAGTGGTGCGCACAAAGACAGGGGAGGAAAAGGAAGTAAAAGAACCTGATTTTTCTTGCGGTTATATCTCTGTGATAGAGAATACATTTGCTTTTAAGCAAGACTTACCTTTGGTTTTGGGTGACAATGTAATAGGCCGTCGTAATAAAGATACCGACGGTGTGGAAGTTCCTATTATTACCAGTGATCCCAGTATGGGACGTAAACATTGTGTTATTAATGTGAAACAGGATGCCAGAGGGAAATATATTTATACTTTACGCGATTTCCCCAGCTTGACAGGTACATTCCTCCGGAGTGTTTTATTAGGCAAAAAAGAACAGGTAAGGATTGGCGAAGGTGCCGTTATTACACTTGGTGCTACGACTTTCATACTTCATACACCGGATGGGGAAGAGGAAGATAATTTTATAGGATAAATATCTTCAGTGGCTGCATCTTTGTGAAATTGATCTTTAACATCGGGGTCGGAATGATGGCAGATAAGGGGATTTTGGCGTTTGTTTTGGGAGTGATAGTTATCGACTTCCTTTCAATTCGGAATGCAGCACTGAAGAATATTTATAATCATATATACAATTTAGTTTTGACGTTCAAATATTAAACAGTCTGGGATAGATTTGGCTCAATACCGTTAACGTAAAGAATCAAAAAGAAAATAAATAAATGAGAGAAACAACTGCGCCGATAGCCAATAAAACCGTATTTCATATCCTGGTGGCTTTGAATATCAGCCATTGTATGAACGATATGGGTGAAGTCATATCGGATTTGCATTTGGTGTGGCGGGCATTGCATCTGCTGTTTTAGGTAATATGGCAGACTGCTTCGGAATTGAGGCTGTTTACAATGTTTGTGCCTATATGCCGTTGTTAGGTTTGGTTACGTGGTTCCTGCCCGATCTAAGGAAGCGTTGAACAATCATCACTGAGCATCTGTTATAAACCAAAACTTAACGCACAAAACTAATTTTACTATGGTTAATAATATAGCCTGTTACGGCATGCTATTCCTTTCTTTTTTTCCGGTTTCTTTGATTGCTCAGGAAGAAAAACTGGAACTAAGTTTGGAACAATCCATGGAATTGCTTCATAAAGAGAATAAAAGTCTGAAGATTGCCGGCAAGGAGGTGGAGTTAGCCCGTAATGAACATCAGAGACTTAATTCGTTTTGGTATCCTTCGCTTACTGCTGCGGGCGCTTATGTCCATATGTCTAATCCGGTAGAGGTTAAGCAGCCGTTGGATCAGTTTACCGAACCGGCAAAGGATTTTGTACATACCATTCTGCCGGATGACCAGTTCATCTCATCTATTTTGGATAAAATAGGAGCTAATACACTTACATTTCCATTGGTTTCTCAGAATCTGACAACTATCGATGCAAACATTACCTGGCCTGTTTTTACTGGGGGAAAGCGTATTTATGCCAATAAAATCGGGAAGACGATGGTGAATCTGGCAGAAGTAAACCGTAATCAGGTAGATGCTACCCAGCAAGCCTTGTTGGTAACCAATTACTTTGGACTACGCCTTGGGCAGCGTGTTGTAGATGTGAAAGAGGAAACTTTTACATCTTTGAAGACTCACTATGAACAAGCCCTCAAATTAGAACAAAACGGCATGATTAATCGTGCCGAACGTCTTTTTGCCCAGGTTAGTATGGATGAGGCAAAACGTGAGCTTGAGTCTGCCCGTAAAGATTTATCTGTTGCTCAGCAAGCACTAAAAGCTCTGTTGAATATGGAATCTGAGAAAGATATACAGACAACCTCTTCTTTATTTATAAATGACGTGATTCCTCCTGCACAATACTTCAAAGAACAGATTCCTACGGGAAATTACTTGGTAACCCAGTTGAAATTACAGGAAAGCATGGCTCATGATGAATTGCAGATAGGGCGTTCTGCTTATGTTCCTAATATTGCATTATTCGGAAAGCAAACATTATATGCGCACGGTGTAGATAAATATCTTATGCCTCGTACAATGATCGGTGTTGGTTTTACCTGGAACATCTTTGACGGATTGAACCGGGAAAAAAAGATTCGCCAGGCTAAGCTTGCCAGCCAGTCTTTAGCTTTAGGAAAAGAAAAAGCGGTGACCGACCTGGAAGTTGGCGTAGATAAATTCTACTCGCAAATACAGAATGCACTGGATAATGTTAAAGCCCTGAATACAACAATGGAAATGAGCGAAGAGCTTGTTCGTATTCGTAAGAAATCTTTTCAGGAAGGGATGGCTACATCTACCGAAGTAGTGGATGCCGAAGTGATGCTCTCTAAAGTAAAGACCGCTTTTTTGATGGCCTATTATCAATATGATGTTGCCCTTATTAGCTTGCTTTCTGTTTGCGGAATCCCTGAAGCGTTTCAGCAATACAAAGCAGAGGGCAAGACTGAACATTTTATATTCTCTGAAGATTAAAAACGTTGATTTATGGATAAGACAAGGAAATATTTAAGTATCTCTTTTATTGTGATACTCGTAGCAGTTGTGATTATATCGGCTGCCGGTATGATTTTATTGGGTAAAAAGCCTGTAATATTGCAAGGACAGATAGAATCAACAGAAATCCGTATATCGGGTAAGCTTCCCGGTCGTATCGATACGTTTCTTGTGAAGGAAGGGCAATTTGTAAAACAGGGTGATACCCTTGTTGTTATAAACAGCCCCGAAGCACAGGCGAAGTATCAGCAGGCAAATGCAATGGAAGATGTTGCCATTTACCAGCATCAGAAGGTAGATGAAGGGACTCGTAAGCAAATTATCAACTCCCTTTTGCAGTTGTGGAATAAATCCAAATCCGATTTGCAATTGGCCGGCACAACTTATAAACGGATTCAGGCTTTATATAAAGATAGCGTTGTTACTTCACAACGTAAAGATGAAGTGGAAGCTCTCTATCAGGCCGCTGTTGCTAATGAAAAGGCGGCACACAGCCAGTATCAGATGGCTGTTGAAGGTGCTCGGTTGCAGGATAAGAAAAGTGCACGTTCGTTGGTGCAAGCTGCTCGTGGAACGGTAGAGGAAGTAGAAGCACTGTTGCAGGATGCACGTTTGACTGCTCCTGAATCCGGGCAAATCTCTACGATATTTCCTAAACGGGGTGAGTTGGTAGGAGCCGGTATGCCGATTATGAATCTGGTTGTGTTGGACGACGTGCATGTAGTATTAAATGTCCGTGAAGATCGTTTACCCTTCTTTAAAATGGGCGGTACATTTCTGGCAGATGTTCCGGCAATCGATAAGAAAGGGATTGAATTTAAAATCTATTATATCAGTCCTCTTGGCAGCTTTGCCACCTGGAAATCTACAAAACAGACCGGTAGTTACGATCTTCGTACCTTTCAGTTGCATGCGTCTCCTACCTCAAAAGTGGAGGGGCTAAGGCCGGGTATGTCTGTACTTGTGGAATTTGAAAATTGAATAATCGTAAAGAGTATGACGTATTTTGTTTCGGTTCTCACAAGAGAGATGAAGAGGATGGTTTCCCGTAGGCTTTACTTCGGGGTATGCATCATTCTGCCTCTATTCTGTGTGTTTTTCATGGCTACAATCTTTGGGAACGGTCAAATGGAAAATATTCCGATAGGAATAGTAGACCAGGATCAGACCGGGATGTCGCGCGAGGTTACCCGCCAGATCGGATCTGTTCCGACTTTTCGCGTTACTGCACATTATACGGATGCAGAAGCTGCCCGAAAGGCTACACAAGCAAAAGAAATATACGGTTATTTAGTCATACCTTATCAGTTCGAGGCAAATGCTACGGCAGGTCGTGAGGCTGTTTTGTCGTACTACTATCATTATGCTTTATTGAGTGTGGGAGGCGAAGTAAGGTCGGCATTTGAGACTACTTTGCGTACTTTATCAATGGCTCCCGTTGTAGCACAAGCTACGGCTGCGGGAGTAGGGGTGGATCAGGTTACAACTTTCCTGCTGCCTGTTAAATCGAGCAGTCATCCTTTATTCAACCCCGATTTGGACTACTCCGTTTATTTGAGCCAACCCTTTTTCTATATCTTCTTTCAGGTAATAATATTGCTTGTGACTGTTTATGCCGTGGGAAGCGAAATCAAGTTCAAGACAGGAGATGAATGGATTACCTCGGCCGGTGGGAATATGGTGATAGCCATGTTGGGGAAGTTGCTTCCTTATACGGTTATCTTCAGTATCATGAGCGTGTTTGCAAATTATGTCTTGTTCGGAGTAATGCACATACCTTTTTCCTGTGGGTTCTGGCCGCTTAATCTTGTTGCTATCCTGTTTGTTATTGCTACACAGGCGATGGCGGTGTTTATCTTCTCGCTTTTTCCTGCAATTAGTATTATTATCAGTATTGTCTCTATGGTGGGATCTTTGGGGGCAACCTTATCGGGGGTAACTTTCCCGGTTGCTTCCATGTACGCTCCGGTTTATTATACTTCTTTTCTTTTCCCGGTTCGGCACTTTGTGGAAATATGCCAGAACCTTTTATATGGCGATTATGGATTTGCTTATGCCTGGCAGAGTATAGCTTTATTGTTTGTTTATATACTGCTTGCTTTGCTGATGTTGCCACATTTGAAACATGCTGTATTAAGTCATAAGTATGAAAATATTGAGTGAATATGAAGAAATATCTAGCAGATATAGCAGAGATTATATATGATGAATTTCGTGTAATCAGTACCAGCTACTCTATTTTACTGGTTCTGATAGGTGGCATATTTGTTTATGGCCTTCTTTATAATTACATGTATGCTCCGGATGTGGTGCGCAATGCGCCTGTTGCCGTGGTGGATCATTCTCACAGCGAACTAAGCAGACAGTTTACCCGTTATCTGAATGTAACGCCCCAGGTAGAGGTGCTGACTAACGCCGTGGATTACACAGAAGCGCAGGATCTGATGAAGCGTGATCAGGTGGTTGGTATTGTTTATATTCCGGATGATTTTGAAGATCGTGTTTCGCGCGGCGGACAGTCTGTTTTTATTATGTATGAAACTACCAGCGCATTTCTTTATTATATGTCGATGCAGGAAGCTTCTGCAGCAGCTATGCTGGCCCTGGATGAAGACTACCGCCCCAATATGATGGTATTCCTGCCGGAACAAGCGGCTTCGCAGCTGGCTATGGCTCAGCCAATCACTGTTGTCGGAACCGCACTTTATAATCACACGGAAGGTTATGGTTCTTATCTGATTCCGGCAGTATTGATTATTATTGTTTTCCAAACACTAATGATGCTTATCGGAATGATAAGCGGGAGAGAACGGCATACGGGTTCTATAGCCCGGTTTGCTTCTCAGGGACTCTCTTTCGGACGTATGGCACGGGTGGTAGCGGCTAAGACGTTTGTTTATGTTATGCTTTATGCTATTTTTTGTTGTTTCCTTTTAGGACTGATTCCCTTGTTGTTTGGTATGCCGGCTATCGGAAATCCGTTCGAAATCGTCATGTTGCTGATCCCTTTTCTTCTTGCTACCAGTTTTCTGGGATTGGCTGCATCCCTGTTTTTCACAGACTCGGAAGCACCTTTGTTGATGATTGCGTTTTTTTCTGTCGGGTTAGTCTTTCTTTCAGGCGTGTCTTATCCTTTGGAACTGATGCCGTGGTATTGGAGGGTTGCCCACTATATTCTGCCGGTCTCGCCCGCAACATTGGGATATGTGCAGTTAAGTTCAATGGGAGCCTCTTTATCCCAGATTTCGGGGGAGTATATTACGTTGTGGATACAGTGCCTTGTTTATTTCGTTCTGGCTTGTTTTACCTATAAATATACAACAGGAAAGGTGAAGCACTCCCACGGCATAAGGTGAGACATTCCCACGGCATAGGGTGAGACACTCCCACGGCATAGGGTGAGACACTCCCACGGCATAAGGTGAGACACTCTCACGGCATAGGGTGAGACACTCTCACGGAAAGGTAGGATACTTATCTATATTTTCTGTACAGTTATGGCCTGTGCTCTAAAATTATCCCTATTTTTGCCGGGTATATCTGATAACATGAAATAAAATGAAACGAGTACTACTATTTTTGGTGATATGTTGCCATATCCTGACACTGGCTGCCCAGAAAAAAGCTCCTAAATGGATGGAGAAGGAAAAGAATGCCGTATTAACGGTTACTACGTATAAAAAAGACAATACGGTACTTCATAAAGGACTGGGATTCTTTGTCAGTGAATCGGGAGAAGCCCTTTCGGCCTATTCTCTTTTTAAGGATGCGCAAAAAGCAAATGTAACTGACGCGGCAGGCAATACCTATCCGGTAACTTTTATTATTGGTGCTGACGAATTGTATGATGTCATAAAAGTACAGGTATCTGTCCCTAAAAAGGTATCTTATCTGCCGTTGGCTTCGGAGTCATTGCCAATCGATACAAAAGTTTATCTGATGCCCTATTCTACAGGTAAAAATATTGCTTTTAGTGAGGGGCAGATTACAGAAGTCTCCAGGCTGAAGGACTCTTACAGCTATTATAAAATAAGCTTTCCACTAATGACAGGGCAGTCTAATGCTCCAATGCTTACGGAGAATGGCGAAGTGTTCGGGCTTGCACAGGATGATGCTTCCGGCAAAAATGCAAATTCGTATGCTGTTTCGGCCAGATATGCCAATAGCCTGGCTCTTAAGTCGTCGGATGCTTTTAATACGGTCTATACTTCGATCGGAATACGGAAGGCATGGCCGGCATCGGCGGATGAAGCGCTGGTTTCTCTTTATCTTATGGCAAGTACGCAGAATACAAAAGAATACCTGAATACGTTGAATGATTTTATTGCCCGCTTCCCGAATGTTCCCGAGGGATATCTGAATCGTGCTTCACATTATGCATATAACCGTGCCGTGCTGGCTTCCGGTCCGGCTGAAGAATCAAAACTCCTTGCTTTGGCTTTGGAAGATATTAACACTTCCGGGAAGTATAGTAAAAGCAAAGGTGATATGTGGTTTAACAAGGCCAAGCTAATTTACGGCGTCTCTGCCGATTCTACTTTAAATGATAAAAACTGGACAGTGGATGCTGCTTTGGAATCTCTTCAACAAGCTATAAAGGAAGACGATCAGCCTGTTTATCACCAGTTGTTGGGTGATATTTATTTTGCACGCAAGAATTATGAAGATGCATATGCCAATTATATGATAACCAATAACAGTAACGTGGCTTCTTCTGCTTCTTATTATATGGCGGCAAAAGCAAGGGAGAATATGCCAGGTGCTAATTTTGGCGAATTAATTATGTTGTTGGATAGCGCTATTGCCAAAAATGGCACTACGGCCTCTGCGGAAACAGCGGAGTATGTGCTCGAACGTGTGGAATTGCGTATGAAATTAATGCAATATAAAGAGGCTGTAGACGATTACGATTTATATTATCTTCTTATGGGAGGGCGTGTATCCGATGCTTTCTTCTATTATCGCGAACAAGCCAAATTCCGTTTAGGTGATCTGGCCGGTGCTTTGAAAGATATCCGGGAAGCTATAAAGATGAGTCCGCAAGATCCGAATTATTATGCAGAAGAAGCTTCTATATATATCCGTATGCAAACTTGCGATCAGGCATTAGCCAGCATAGAAAAGGCGTTAAGCATTGCACCGGACTTTGCAGCCTGTTATCGTCTGAAAGGAGTATGTTTCATTAGACAGGAAAAGAAAGCTGAGGCATGCGCTGCATTTCAAAAGGCGAAAGAGCTGGGCGACCCCGTTGCTGATAAATTAATTCAGGAACATTGTAAATAACAGAGGACTTACAGGTGGCAGAAATATGAAAGATGTTATGTCTTAATACTAACTGCCACCTGCCGGTTCTTAATTTATAAACGCTTTAAAGTCGTTTATTTTATCATTAAGGATGAGGCTTTCGGGAAAATCTGTTTCCATTAGCAATTCGTTAATATGATCGTAGCATGCAATGTCAAAACTGATGTGCGCATCACTTCCTAATATCACCGGTATATCATACTTCTTGCATAGTTTCAATATCTCAATATTGTTTTTGCGTGCCGATGGCTTATTTCTTATCGGATTCAATGAGCTATTGTTAATCTCCAAAAGCGTACGACTTTCTTTAGCGGCTAATACAATTGGCTCGAAGTTCAACAACGCAGTGCCGTCTCCCGGATGACTGATTATATTGATGGCCGGATTGCGAATAGCTCCAATCATAGCTGAAGTGTTTTCGTCTATTGTTCCCGGGGTATAGCAAAGAGAGTGTATACCGGCAATCTTAATGTCAAGCATCGGAAAATAGCTTTCCGGTAAATCTACCGAACCTTTGTAATCAATAATATTTAGCTCCGCACCAAGTAATAATTCGACGCCGTACATTTGACGGGGAACAACATGCAAATTACGGAAATAAATCGGATCGCAAGTCCCTGGAATACCTGGCGAATGCTCTGTTATTCCGAGTACTTTTAATTTCTTCTCAGCTGCAGCCTGTGCCATTTCCTGTAAGCTGCTAAAAGCATGCCCACTGGCTATTGTATGTGTATGTACGTCTAATAAAATATCCATGATCATTGTATTTACTCTATTGCAAAGATATGAATTAAACTAGTTCTAAATATCTGGTGTTTGCTCGTATCTCTTTTGTGAATGTCAAGTCGTGTGATACAACCAATATAGTTCCTCTATACTCATTCATAACAGTGGTAATTATATCGATACTGTGTATGTCCAGGTTGTTAGTAGGCTCGTCCAATATAAAAAGATCCGGAGCCTGATTACTTATCATCAGGCAACAGAATACCAGACGCATTTTTTCACCGCCGCTTAACTGTTTACATTTTTTATCCCAGGTGCCAAAAGGGAAAAGATAACGGTTCAGTATCATTTTTAATTCATGTTCTGCAAGGAGTTTTGTATTATACTCTTTTACTTGTTCATAGATTGATAAATCCGGCTGGATGATGGAATATTCCTGATCTATATATACATAATTAAAATCGGCACGGACAATGATCCCCTCTGTAGGTTCTAATTGCCCGGTGATAAGTTTAAGAAGAGTTGTTTTACCGCTGCCATTGTTTCCGAGCAAAGAAAGACGGTCGCCGCTCCTGACTTCAAAACTTAGAGGCTCTTTCCATAACAGGTTGTTGTTATATCCGAAATTGATGTTTTTTGCAGATATCAGTATTTTACCAGTATGTAAATCTGAAGAGCTGAAATCGAGTTTCATACCTTGTATATTGGGTAAAGATTTACGTAATCCGGCAATTTCTTCTGATAAGTCGGAGACTTTTTCCGTATGCGTTTCTTTTAATTTGGCAGTGCTTTTTTCGGCCTTACTTTGTAAACTGTTCAATACGATCTTTGGAATGCCCTTTCGTATATTTGCTTTTTTGCCTCTGCTATCATGTTTTTCCTGGCGTTCTGCGCTTTCCTGTGCTGTTTTTCGGATTACACGCAACTCTTTTTCTTTGCTTTCAAGTTTAGAAAAAAGAGCATTTTGCTGCTGTCTTTTTATATCTTTGTAGAAATCATAGTTTCCTCCATAGGCAGTAATTCCTAGTTTGCTTAATTCATAAATGTACGAAAGTTTATTTAGTAATATACGGTCATGACTAACAACGATCATGGTAGCCGGCGTCGATAGTATCAGGTTATATAACTTTTCACGGCTATTCCTGTCCAGATGGTTTGTAGGCTCGTCCATTAGTAGAATCTGCGGATTATGGATTTGGATGCCTGCTAAGAATACTTTGGTCTTTTCTCCGCCGCTCAATGTTCCTATCCGTTGATTAAGTTGAATGTGCCCTAATCCCCAGACAGAAAGCGCAGCAAGGCTTCTTTCTTCTATATTCCAGTCATCATCCAGCAGTGTGAAATTAGTAGTAGAGGCATCGCCATCCAGAATGGCGTGCAGGGACTTTAATTTTGTTTCAATATTTAATGCTTCAGCAACCGTCAGTTCATTAAACTGTCCGAAGTGTTGAGGCACATAATAAGGAGAGGAGGAGGCAATAATCTCCCCTTTTTGTATTTTTAAAAAGCCGCTTATCAGATGTAATAAGGTTGATTTACCGGTACCGTTGTTGCCTATCAGTGCTACTTTGTCTCCTTTATAAATTGAAAAACTTATGTTATCGAATAAGGTTGTATTGTCTGGATGTTTGTATGTTAAATTCTTTGTTACTATACTCATACTCTTGATTATATTAAAATTATACATGATGTGGATGGCCGGGGAATTGCATAAACCGGAGGGAATAAATCTGAAATAGTTAGCAGGCATATATTTTGCTTGCTATAAAGAGTATGTTTAAGTTAATATCTGATTTAATTGCCGGTATGCAGTAAAATCGGGATACTTTTACGTAACCCGGCCTGACAATTAATAAACCCGCTTGTAGAAAGGTTATTCAGATATTTTCATCGGAGTAATTATATGATTTAACGGCTCAAATATAGTATAAATATTCAATTATTAAACAAACCTGTCTCGTATTTCTTTATTAGGCAGCATACAAGTTTCTTTTTTTCCAAACCAGCGATATCTGTTCCTGGAAATTATAAGATATAGATAGTTGCGGATAAATGCAGGAATAGTGATCAACGGAAACAGAAGTTCCCAGCCTCTTTTCAGGTCTTTAAATATGTATAATACGGCTGTGGATTGCTGATAATATTTACCCTTTCTAATGTAGATGATGCTTTGGTTGTCGTTGTTTATTGTAAATTGTTTTTGCAGGTTTTGTCCTGTTTCTGACTGTATTGCTGCAAACCGGAAGATTGCTTTTTTATCTCTTTTGATTAAAAAGCAGACTACTCCGTTGCATAGATTGCAGATGCCATCAAATAATATAATGTTGGGATGCACAGTCATTATAGTTTATAATGCGTTGGTTTTATATGAGTTGATATTTGGCGGGCTTTCTGTCTGCATATTTAGGATATTGGAAAGCTGGCATGCCCAGCGCCATGATAGCGTGAATTTTTCCATCTATTCCCAGTTCTTTTGCCAAAGTATCTTTTTTTTCTTGCTTGATAGCGGTAAGAACAAAACCCATATATATTTGACTTACACCTAGAACCTGTGCCATTAAAGATGCGTTTTGGTATGCCAGATTAGAATCCTCACTCCCAAACCGGTTAGCTTTAGGCGTATGAATAAATAGAAGTGCCGTTGCCTTTCGGAGAATCGGATCATTGCCGGCTGCATGTTCCTGTTTTAGACGTTCAAATGTAGGTACATATTTATATACATCTTTCATAAATGGCTTCAGCAGGCACTTTATAACCGGATTTAGTAAAAACTTAGCCAAAGAGTTAAATGTATTGATCGTATAGTCGCTTACCTGGTGGAGCTTTGACGGATCTGTAATTATCGTGAAAGATACTGTTTGTGCATTTGTTGCGGTAGGCGCACAATTGGCTGCTTCCACAATTTTGTCCAGCATCTCTTTGGGTACAGGCCGGGTAGTGATGGTACGGTTGGAGCGACGGGATTTTATCAGTTCCATAAGCTGTTCCGGACCAGGCAGATAACTGTAATCTATTGTGTGAACATTTTCCAATGGAAATTCACTGTGCAGAACAGAGTTTGTAGGACAGACATCCACACAATGACCACATACAATGCAACTGTCGATATATTGTAACTCAATCGCTTCTTTGGTTTTTTTCCGGATAAAGATGTTAGCAGGACATACCTGTACGCATTTCTTACACTTTATGCATGTATTCTGTTCAATACTTAGTGTCATGATTGTTTTTGATTTGATATGCAACAAATGTATCAATAAATTTCGGATAAGAAAATGCTGTATGAAAAATGGGATTACGACTATTTTTATACTACTCCAAAAGATTATTAAAAAAACTCTGTCTATTTATTAATGTCACGTATGTAAGCGGCAGGCACACCTGCTACGATAGAATTCGGCTTTACATCCTTTGTTACCACCGCTCCCGCAGCTACAATAGCATTTTTAATTTAATTTTATGAGGACAAAGATCGGAAGCGCAAAAGAAAACCGTTGTAGACAGATTACAGATATGATAACCTTAATTACTTATTCTTTGTCTTATGACAAAATTTATGCTATTGTTTAAGGCTATTCCAGACCTGGGAAGCCTATCATTTCTATGTGAGCAGGAACTTATGAAGAACTGGCAAACTGAGCGTCACCATGCTTACGACCCATCGTGTCGGTCATACCATAGGAAACAATGATAGGGTATTCCTTTGAGTTTTAGCAATGCTTTATTAATCAATGCTATAATTGCAAAAGATGAACTCCTTGTTAATAAATTAAAGAACGAATTATCAAAAAGAGCTGCATTATGGGCAAATTCCCATTGATGTTATCCTTTAGATGAGAGAATATTTATTCGAGAGTCTAATATATTCTTTGAATATCCAATCTAGCTTTCCCTTTCTATAATTAATAAGGTCTATAGAATTTTCTAATAACGTTTCGATTTTCACATTACTATCTAAATATTGAAAGTCATCTAAATATGTACTTTCAATTACTTTAGGTAGGATTGTTACATTATATCCTTTGTTGGTGTGTTTTTCTAAATAGTAGAAAAGGGTATCAGTATTATTTAGACCACCCCCACAACCTTGTAACGCGAAACTGCCTAGTGAAAATTCTAAGAAGAGTTTACTTTCATCACCTTTGACTATAGGAACAACTAAATTCCATGCACCTAAAGTTGGTGTTTTTTGAATAAAGAGATAGATGGTAATATTTTCCTTAAAATCTCCAATATAGGAAATCTCACTACCATGTAAAGCTGTTTTGTAATCGTACCATTTATTTATTTCATTATTTGTGATTTCTTTCTGTGCAGATTCTTCAGGCTGTAATTGAACCTTGGTATTTTTCTTATTGAGATTAATAGAAAAATTAAAGAGATTGAATGCACTTATCGTATTACTAAAGTTGTTGAAACTTAATTTGAACATATCAATATATTATTAATCATGAGTTTATGCAAATGTAGTTGTTTTGTTTGTACTTAACAATATTCTTGAATATATGATTGATATGGTATTACTACTTTTTTTGATAGGGACATTAAATCCTCCTTTACTATAAAATGTAGTATCTATACATTAATCCATCTAGGAATTATGTAGTCTGTGTACCTTATTAAGTAAACTAACCAACATAAGAGTTTGAACTGTTGACAGTCGCTAGGTATTAGTCCCGTGGTCTTTTGATAGAAAAGCTGGTTATGTCATTGTATGCCAAGGGTGTGAATGTCACAGCTTGCTGCCTAAGTAAAAAGGGTGGCAGCATGGGCATTAAATTATTGTTAAAACCGCTTGCTTGTAGGTGCTTTAATGTAATAAAGTGACTTTGTTGAAGTCGTAGATATTGCCATCTTCTTAGATGAAAGAATGGTGAACGTATGCCCTTCATTCTCTCTCTAAGTTGGTTGAATCCGTCCGAGGAGACTGCTTTACCTTGCTATCTGTTGTTAGATGTATATAAACAAAAAAACTCCTGCAACCTTAATGATTACAGGAGTTTATAATATCAGTAATAATCTATTACTTCTTAATAGCCTCTTCGATAGCAACAGCTACAGCAACCGTAGCACCTACCATCGGGTTGTTACCCATACCCAGGAATCCCATCATTTCTACGTGGGCAGGAACTGATGAAGAACCAGCAAACTGAGCGTCACCGTGCATACGGCCCATTGTGTCGGTCATACCATAAGAAGCAGGACCTGCAGCCATGTTATCCGGGTGCAAAGTACGGCCTGTACCACCACCTGAAGCAACAGAGAAATACGGATGACCGTTTTCCATACATTCTTTCTTGTATGTGCCGGCTACCGGGTGCTGGAAGCGAGTCGGGTTAGTTGAGTTACCTGTGATAGATACGTCAACACCTTCTTTACGCATGATAGCAACACCTTCGCGAACATCGTCAGCACCGTAGCATTTTACTTTTGCACGCAGACCGGTTGAGTATGCTTTTTCTTCCACAACGTTTACGTCGCCAGTCATATAATCGAACTGAGTCTGAACATAAGTGAAACCGTTGATACGAGAAATAATTTTAGCAGCATCTTTACCCAGACCGTTCAGGATAACGCGCAACGGTTCTTTACGAACCTTATTTGCCATTTCAGCGATCTTGATAGCACCTTCGGCGGCAGCGAATGATTCGTGACCAGCCAGGAATGCGAAACATTTTGTTTCTTCGCGCAACAGACGTGCAGCCAGGTTACCGTGTCCGATACCTACCTTGCGGTCTTCAGCTACTGAACCGGCAATACAGAATGCCTGCAAACCGATACCGATAGCTTCGGCAGCATCAGCAGCATTTGTGCAACCTTTCTTGATAGCAATAGCAGCACCTACCACATATGCCCAGCAAGCGTTTTCGAAACAGATTGGTTGAGTTTCCTTACACATTGTATAAGGATCGATACCTTTAGCGTCGCAGATAGCTTTTGCATCTTCGATACCGTTGATACCATATTCTTTTAAAACCGCGTTGATATTATCAATACGACGGTCATAACTTTCAAATAAAGCCATATTATTTTATTTTTTTAAATTCTTATTTACCAGGAATAAAGATACCAGAAAATTGAAAACAAGCACACCTCCGCAGCAGGCAACATAAAAAGCCAACCAGGGCTTTTCCGGCTTTATTACGAAATAAGCGATTGCCGTTCCCACAACTGTTATTGCGGTAAGTCCCAGCAGGACGCGTGTCAGTGTTTTCTTATTCATTACGAGGATCGATATATTTTACAGCTTCTTTGAAACGACCGTAAGAACCTTTCGCTTTTTCCAGTGCTTCGTTAGCGTCGATACCCTTCTTAACCATATCCATGAATTTGCCCAGATGGATAAATTCATAACCGATTACTTCATCGTCTGCATCTAATGCCATACGGGTACAGTATCCTTCTGCCATTTCCAGGTAACGTACACCCTTAGCTAATGTACCGAACATTGTTCCAACCTGACTGCGAAGACCTTTTCCCAAATCTTCCAGACCAGCGCCGATTGGCAGACCACCTTCTGAGAAAGCAGATTGAGTACGACCGTAAACGATCTGCAGGAATAATTCACGCATAGCAGTGTTGATAGCGTCACAAACAAGGTCTGTGTTCAATGCTTCCAGCAATGTTTTGCCCGGAAGGATTTCTGAAGCCATCGCAGCAGAGTGAGTCATACCTGAACAGCCGATAGTTTCTACAAGGGCCTCCTGAATGATTCCGTCTTTAACGTTCAGAGTCAGCTTACATCCACCTTGTTTTGGTGCACACCAACCGATACCGTGAGTCAAACCAGAGATGTCTGTTATCTGAGTTGCTCTAACCCACTTTCCTTCTTCAGGAATCGGAGCACACTGGTGGTTAGCTCCCTTCTTTACAACACACATGTGTTGAACTTCATGTGAATAAATCATAATCGCTAATTTATTATATTAAAGTGATAATAAAAATTTATGCTAATTTTATACTAAGTACTGCTATTGGAAATCCGCGCAAAGATAAAATTTTTAATTTAGCCCTGCAACGGCAAGGTTCGTTATTTGTTCTGGTCGTTAAGATTAAGTAACGTATTATTCAGAAATATTTGCCAGCTTACGGGAGCTATCTTTTTCATCATTAATGTCACACCACAATACTTCTCTTGCGACAAGCGGACGGCTTTAACTATTCTGGCCTGATCATCCGGGTTTGCAGTAACATGGTAAGTGACTAGAAAAGAGGTGTACACCATTGGTATCCCGTCTGATGTTTCGGCTGCGACATGAATAGAAAGACTATCAAAGCGTACCCGCATTTTACGGAAAAGGGGTGCTACATCCATACCGGTACAGCCGGCAAGTGCAACAAGCATAAGTGCTTTTGGACGTGGTCCTTCATCATTACCACCGTTTTCTACGGATGTATCGATAGTGATGGGATGGCCATTCAGTTCTGTTTCGAATGTGGTATCTTTTTTCCACTTTAAAGTAATTTGAGCAGGCATAGGCGTGTAAGATTATAGTTTGCTCAAAGTTAGAAGAAAAATAAGAAAGGTGCAAAATAAGGATTGTTTTTTATAATCATCCCGATCATTTTCAAAAATCATCTCGATAAATTATAAAAATGATCGGGATGATTTTGTAATAAGAAAACGGGCTATTCCATAAGCAAATTATTACT
This sequence comes from Parabacteroides provencensis, assembly GCF_900232875.1. NCBI lineage: Bacteria > Pseudomonadati > Bacteroidota > Bacteroidia > Bacteroidales > Tannerellaceae > Parabacteroides > Parabacteroides provencensis. The sequence goes on from NZ_LT960490.1 coordinate 205,666, forward strand.
TGCGGAATAGCCCGTTGGCTGTTTATTTTAGAAAAAAGTTTTTCTTATTTGACTACTTCTTTAAGTTTGGTATTTAGTTCGTCGCCGTGCAGATTTTTAGCGATGATCGTACCGTCTTTGTCAACCAGTACCGTGTGTGGAATGCTGTTTACACCATAAAGAGCTGCACCAGCATTCTTCCAACCTTGAAGGTCTGACAATTGAGGCCATGTGATATTCAGGTCTTTTACACCTTTTGCCCATGCATCAGCATTGCTGTCCAATGAAATACCAATAATTTCGAAACCTTTGTTTTTATATTGCTTGTAAGCATTAACCAGATTAGGCATTTCGCGACGGCATGGAGGGCACCAGGAAGCCCAGAAATCAATAAGAACTACATTCTTGCCATTTCCTACGTATTCGGATAATTTATGCATTTGTCCTTTTGCATCAGCCATTTCAAAGTCGGTAAATTGTTTACCTACTGCCACATTCTTCAGAATGTTAAGATGATCTATCATTGCATTAATACCCGGAACAGTCTTGAATACGGAGTCTGCCTGCGCAATGATGTCATTCTGTTCATCTTCTGTTAAGTTGTAGCGGAAGTCATAGAACAATTTAGCAGCCGACTGTTTGTTGTTGTTGTCTGTGATATAAGATTTTACGAATGAAGTTACAGCAGCATCAATCTCATCCAATTTCTTTCCTGCAGCTTCGGCAACTTCTTTGTCTTCCGATTTTATGTCTTTTATCAGCTTATCCCAGTCTTGACGGGTTGCCTTCATTTTATCCTGCAGTGTTGTCAAGGCATCATTTTCGGGTGTCCCTTTTACAGAAGAAGAAGGGCCTAACGTTGCCTGAAGTTTACCGTTTTCCAAAATGAATGTGGCAGAGAAGGGGGCGTTTTCTCCTGTATTGGCACGAACAGGTTCTACTACATCTTCTGCAAAACGAAGCGTGCGAAGAGCCGGTGTTTCTTGTGTACCTTTTAAAGTGAAAGTACCGTTTTGTACCAAAGCACTGTCGAGTGGTGCTGCATCGTTAGAACCGTATGTATATAAATATACATATTTCCCATTCAGGTTGGAGTCTGAAACTGTACCGGTGATATCATATCCCGGTTTTTCACTACAAGCCATCAATAAAGCGGCGGAAGCAGCAAAGAAAAGATACTTTTTCATTTGTTTATCTGTTTAAGTGATATGTTATTAATATAACTTTCCAAAGATACAAAGAGTTTATAAATACTTATTGGCAATGCAGAATAATTAGATAAAAACGTATTCTCACTCTTTTAGTCGTATTCCGTTCTCTTCTATAGAGATAAGCCCTTGCTTGTATAAAGCTCCGATGGCTTGTTTGAATGCTTTTTTGCTGCAACGGAACAAGGAATAGATAACATCAGGCTCGCTTTTGTCGTGTACCGGAATGTAACCGCCTTGCGCTTTCAATGATTCTAATATGGTACCGGTTATACCTTCTACCTTTTTATAACCTAGGGGAGTAAGGCTGACATCTATTTTTTCGTCCTCGCGAACATCTTTTATATATCCTTTTAAATGTTCTCCCTTTTCGAGCCGGCGAAATACTTCATTGTGATAAATTAATCCCCAATGCGAGTTGTTTATAATGACTTTGTATCCGATTTCGGTCTCTTCTGCAACCAACAAATCCACTTCTTGATTGTGTTCATACAAAGGAGGGGTATTGTTAAGGAATTTATCGATACGTGCAGAAGCCATGATACGTCCCGTAACATGGTCAAGACGTACATATACAAGATACCATTTACCTTCTCTCATTGGCATTTTTTGCTCTTTGAAAGGAACAAGCAAATCTTTCATAATGCCCCAGTTGAGAAAAGCCCCGGTATTATTAACTGATTTTACTTCCATGTATTGAAATTCGCCAACCAAAGCTAAAGGTTTGGCTGTTGTTGCTATAATGCGCCCTTCGTTGTCATGATAGATAAACACTTCCACTTCGTCTCCCGGTTTTACATTCTTCGGAACATAACGCGCCGGAAGGAGAATTTCCAGATCGTTTCCGCCATCCAAATAGACTCCGAAATCCAAATCCTTAACTATTCTAAGAGTATTATATTTTCCAATTTCTACCATAAATCAATTTGTTTTGTGACAAACATACGCAATAATTCATGAAAAAGCCCTAAAACCGTTGATAATTTTAGCCCTGCATGCAGCAATATATCGGGTATTGCATCGTTATTAATGTAACTTTAAATTTAGGAACAATTATTGTTGTTTTCCGCTGGTTTAAAAGTCGTATATTTGCACCTTATTTGAATATTAGTAAAGTTTATGAGAGTGAAATTAGTATCAGTAGTAGGAGTCGTATTGCTAACTTTATTGTTAGGATCGTGTGGGACGCCAAAAGATGTCATTTATTTCCAAGGAATAGATTCGTTGACACCGGAACAAAAAGAAGCTATGAACCAATCATATAATACAAGAATAGTTCCGGATGATTTATTAAATATCACTGTTACGGCATGGGATCCTTCTGTGGTAACACCGTTTAATCCTCCTACGTATGCTTATTCACAACAGGGAGATCAACCCGTTTTTGCATCTCAGTCTTTATATAATTATCTGGTAGATAAAGATGGTATGATTAATTTTCCTGTGTTGGGCATGTTGCATGTTGCCGGGATGACCAAGCAGGAGCTGAGCAAGATGTTGGAAGAAAAGATATCTAAATACGTAAAAGACCCATTGGTAAATATACAAATTTCAAACTTCAAAGTGACTTTGATGGGAGAAGTTAACCGACCGGGATCGTTAACTGCACGTAATGACCGTTTGTCTATATTGGATGCTATCGGCCAGTCTGGCGATTTAACGATTAATGCAAACAGAAAGAATATCTTGATAATAAGAGATGAAAACGGACAAAAGGAAATGGCGCGTTTGGATTTAACTGATCCTGCAATATTTGCTTCTCCTTATTATTACCTGCGTCAGAATGACGTTATATATGTTGAACCTAATAAGGCTAAAAAGAAAAACGCACGTTATAGTCAGGCTCAACAATATAATATAACTGTATTTTCTTCTGTGATCAGTGCTGTGTCAATCATAACATCAATGGTTATTACAATTATTAATACTTCAAAGAAATAAATCATGAGCAATAAAGTTATTGATAATGAAACCGTGGAATTGAAAAACATCATTGTTTACTATATACATCAGTGGAAATATTTTGTAGGGGCATTTATTGTGTCTATAATTCTGGCTATACTTTACTTATTATTATATCCAAGGACCTATGAAATGTATGCCAGTGTGCAGTTACAGGAAAATAAAGATTTAATAGGAGGAGGTATTTCTATGGGAGAAGCTTCCGGATTAATGAAATCTTTTGGATTAAGTTCTGGTAATAGCGGAGGGATAAATATAGATGATGAAATAATGACATTTTCATCAAACTCTCTCTTTAGTAAAATGATTTTGGAATTGGGTATTAATGTATCATATACCAAACCCTTTTCATGGCATAAATTGTATACAAATTCTCCATTGGTAGTTACAGCCGATTCTTTAACAATGATGTCGTTGAGTGATAGGGTGGCATTAAAGGTCTCTGTAGATGCCAAAGGAAATATAACGGTTAAATCTTCTAAAGGGAAAGAAATATTTTCTTCTTTGCCTGCAAAACTGGAGTTGCCTCAGGGAGAGTTTACCATAGATTTTAGAAATGGACCTAAGAATTCGTTTGATCTGGATATTCTGATACAACCTGTACGTTGGGTTGCCGAGGATATGATTAATGGCTTTTCAATAGAAGAGGTGTCTAAACTTTCAAATATGTTGGAATTTACCTGTGATGATCATGAAAAGCAAAGAGGAATAGATATTTTGAATACACTGGTTAGGATATATAATGAACAATCTGATAGTTATAACAAGACAGAGTCAAAGAAAACAATTGCATTTCTAGACACTCGTATTGCTACTGTTGTTGAAGATCTGAATAAGACAGAAAGAGCTATTGAAGAATATAAGTTGAAGAATAAAATGACTGCGATAGAATATGATGTTCAAATGTATTCGGAGCAGATGAAAGAGCTTCAGTCTAAAATTATAGAGATGGAAGCACAGTCTCAGGTTGTTAATTTAATGGATGCTTATGTAAAGAATCCGGATAATAAGTATAATCTGGTTCCTCTAATGCTATCTCAAGATGCAGAAGGAAGCCCGTTGGTTGCCTATAATGATGCTTTGCTGGAAAGGAATAAGATGTTACAGAACTCAAGCTCGGATAACCCGTTGATTTTGCAAATGAATGAGAAGTTGGATCGGTTGAGGGAGAATGTCTATTTAACTATAGCTAATGCCCGTAATGGAATGATTTCTACTTTGACGGATTTAAGAAATAAAGAACAGCAATTGTTAGATAGGATAGGCTCGGTACCTATGCAGGAACGTGTTTATGTTGATTTTAAAAGGCAGCAGGAAATAACACAGGCTGTATATCTTTTGCTATTGCAGAAAAGAGAAGAATTGGCTTTGTCAATAGGACTCGATCAAACGAAAGCGAAATTGATAGATACGGCGTTTGTTAAACAATATCCGGTTGGTCCGAGAAAATTGTATGCGGGATTGTTTATCATTGTATTTACATTGGTTATTCCTGTAGGAATATTGTTCTTACGTGATCGTTTAAAAGAATTGATAGGTGCTTATAAACAATCGGTTTAATGTTTGTTACTCATTTAATTTGTTCATTTACAACAGGTGGGGCAGAAACAATGCTGGTGGATATTGTAAACCGGCAGGTTGCTGAAGGGCATCGTGTTACCTTAATTGTAATAAATGATTTGGTTGAAGAGCGTTTATTACGATCGTTGGATAAAAAGGTACAGGTTGTGCGAATAGGCAGAAAGCCAGGTAGTCGTAACCCATTCTTGTTTTTATATTTGAATATAATACTATTCAGGTTGCATGCAGATATCTTACATTGTCATGACTGTGTAATAGGAGGCATGTTACTTCCTATTTTCAAAAAAAAATTGTGTTTGACAGTCCATACAGTTGGGGTCAGTGATAAGTATTTTTCTTGTTTCGAGAAAATTGTTGCAATTTCAGATTCTGTAAAACAAGATATAACGAAGCGTACTTTATTTTGTCCGGAAATAATATGGAATGGTATACATATTGACCGGATCAAAAAAAGAAAATCTTTGGAGGTATCTTCTCCTTTTCGATTAATAATGGTAAGTCGATTGGATCATTTAGTAAAAGGACAACATGTTTTATTGAAAGCTCTTGACTTATTGGTTAACAAATATAAAAGACCGGTGTCTTTAGATTTTGTAGGTGAAGGTAAATCTGAAAAATATTTGCGATCTTTAGTTGAAGAATATAAATTGCAAGCTAATGTGAATTTTCTGGGTTTGAGAGACAGAAATTATATTTATACACATTTGCATGAATATGATTTGTTTGTTCAACCTTCTATTTACGAGGGGTTTGGCTTAACAGTTGTAGAAGCAATGATTGCAGGGATTCCTGTTTTAGTTTCCGGTGATGGGCCTACAGAAGTTGTTGGGCAGGGAAAATATGGATATTGTTTCGAAAAAGAAAATGCCGAAGAGTGTGCAAAAAAGATAGACTGTATTATACAGGATTATGCGGGTTTGGACAATTTCGTATATAAGGCTTCTGTATATGCCGGAAATCAGTATTCAATACAAGCAACAGTATGTGCTTATCAGAATTTGTATGAATCGATGACAAGTGATAAAGCAAAGTGAAACAAGTAATGAAACAAAATAAGAAAATAGGTTTAATATCTTATCATTCAGGTCATAATTATGGTACAATGCTACAAGCTTATGCTCTCCAGTTCTGTATTGAGAAAATGGGGTATGATGCGGTGGAATATATTAATTATGTGGATGGAAAACCTTTTAAAGAAGCTTCGTTTCGAGTTAAACTGAAAAAAATAAAAGATAAACTTAATTCGGGTATTAGACCGTTACTATATAATTTTCTTTATAAACAGCAATTTTCGACTATAAAAGACAAATTTGATTGCTTTTATTCAGGTTGCATAAAGACCTCTTCTGTTTTATATTCATCGTTGGCTGAATTGAAAGAAAATCCTCCTTTGTATGATATTTATATAGTAGGAAGCGATCAAACTTGGAATCCTACATTCCTAAAAGATAATGGCGCTTATTTTTTGACATTTGCAGCAGAAGATGCTGATAAAAATTCGTATGCTTCAAGTCTGGGAGTTGCTTTGCTGACAGATGAAGTGAAAGGTATATATGCTAATTATTTGCAATCTTTTAATCATATTTCTTGTCGTGAAAGTTATGGCTGTGAAATACTTTCAGGAGTTTTAAACAGAAAGATTGAGCACGTGTTGGACCCTACTTTATTATTGACTCCGGATGATTGGCAAAATATAGAATCACCAAGAATTATAGATGAGCCTTATATTTTATGCTATTGTTTAGGATATAAGAAGAGTGTTCGAAATTTTGCTCGAAAATTGGGCGAAACTCATAATATGAGAGTTTATTACATAGTTTCTAACTATTTGGATATACAAGAAGAAAATCATTTGTTTGGTATAGGCCCCTGTGATTTTATTTCTTTAATAAGACATGCTTCGTATATTTGCACAGATTCTTTTCACGGAACAATATTTTCGATTAATTATGGCCGTAATTTCTATAGTTTCTGTAAACGTGACGGAGATATAAATAAAGGAGACAATAGCCGGATCCCAACTTTATTAAAGGAGTTTTCTTTGGAAAGCAGGTTGAAGTTCGACGTGTTTGAAGAAGAACCTGATATAGATTATGAAAAAGTAAATGTTTATTTGAATAATGAAAGGCGTCAATCGATAGACTTTTTAAACCGGATTTTGAAATGAAAAGACTTCCGAATCAGACAGAATGTATAGGTTGTGGTATTTGTTTGGAGGTTTGTCCAACTAAGTGTTTGTCTTTTTTTGAAAACGCAGAAGGCTTTCGGCAAATAAAGTCTGAGGAAGATTTATGTATCAAATGTAATAAATGTGAACGTTATTGTCCGGTTTTACAAGATGGAAAATCTGACAATTATGATAAAGAAGAAATAAGCGTATATGCTTGCCAGCATATAGATAAAGAAATATTGAAAAACAGTTCTTCCGGAGGCTTTTTTTCTGCTTTGTGCGAGGCATTGTTCAATTTATACCAAGGAAAGGTTACTGTATATGGTGCTTCTTTGCAGAAAGATTTGACTGTGAAACATATAGGTGTTTCTTTTATGGAAGAATTATCTTTAATAAGAGGCTCTAAATATTTGCAAAGTGATATTACGTCAGTGCTGACTTCTATAAAAGAAAGACTACAAAACGGAGAATTTGTGTTGTTTTCCGGTACTCCTTGCCAGATAGCTGCTTTATATTCTTTCTTAAAAGATTCTTATCCGACATTATTTACATGCGAAGTGATATGCCATGGCATACCTTCAGATCTTCATTTTCGAAAGCAAAATGAAGATCTGGAAGCAAAAGTTGGAGCTAGTATATCCAGTATTAATTTCAGATCGAAATCTATTTGTTGGACAATTCCTACTACTCAATATTGCTTTTCAAATGGAAAAGTCCGCTATTACAGGGCATTGGAAAATAACTTTATGGGTTCTTTTTATAGTGGAATAAATTTACGGCCTTCTTGTTATGGGTGTAAATATGCGAAACTTCCTCGTTTAGCCGATATAACAATGGGTGATTTTTGGAAAATAGGGGAGTCGGCTTGTTTTTCTTTTATGGATAAAGAAAAAGGAATTTCATTGGCTTTATGTAATAATACCAAAGGAAAATTTTTATTTGAATCGGCAAAATATCTGTTAAAGTTTGAACCTCGTAAGATCGAAGAAGCGATTCGGGGTAATGTACATTTAATTCAGCCAGTAAAAAATAAGAGTATTCAACGCGAATGTCTTTTATCTGATATAAAATTATTGGAAATGGATAAAGTCGCAAAAAAATATAATAAGATTTCGTTTAGAAAACGTTTAAGTATGATTATGGGACGTCGTGGAATGAAAGCTTATTATTATTTGAAGAATATTAGACATATCAAATGAATGATAAAAAACTTTTGATAAGGAATTCTTTGAGTGGAGTTCTACAATTGTTTATAACAGCTGTATTGACTTTCCTCTGTGTGCCCGTTTTAATATCAAAATTGGGCTTGGAGGTATATGGCGTTTTTGCCGTTTTATCTGTTGTTTCTAATTTAGGGACATTGGCCGACCTGGGGATGGATAGAGCTTTGATCGTATATTTATCGAATCAGGGAAAAACACAAGAATCTAATTTTGATATTTTTGTTGCGTTGAGTATTAAGCTTACATTACTTTGCGTTTTAATAGCTGTTCTGTTAAGTATAGAGAGAACAGTTTTGCTAAGTGTTCTGAATATTCCGATTTATTATTATGATGAGGCGGTTGTTTTTTTCCGTTGCGTATTGTTTTCTAATGCGTTTATGATATTGGGAATGTCTTTTGCCTCTGTATTGGATTCTTTACAAAAAGTATATATAAATAGTTTTACGCGGTTAATATATAGTATAATATATTGGTTGGGGTTGCTATTTGTAGCCATAAAAGGTTATGGCCTAACAGGAATCGGGGTAATATCAGTCATAGCTTCTTTATTGTGGTTTGTAATGACTGTAGGTGTCGCTTTTAAACTATGGGGAACTTACCGTATTAATGGTATAAAAAAACAGTGGAAACGTATATTTTATAAACAGATAATTTATAGTTCAAAGATATTTTCGGCAAGTGTGTTGAATTTGTTTTTTGAGCCTCTCTCTAAAATACTGATATCAAAATTTATAGGGTTAAATGCTGTGGCTTTGTTTGATGTGGCGTTACGAATACGCGGGCAAATTGCCAGCTTATTTAGTAAGGCTATCTATCCTTTGGGTCCGTATATTGCAAATTCAAAAAATACCAGACACTTATACGAAGTGGTAGCAGATATGACTAAAAAAATACATTTGGTGGTTATTCCTTTTTCTTTGATTTTTATATTTATATCAAAAGTGTTGATATATCTGTGGATGGGTGAAGACAACTTGGAGGATTTATCTTTGTTTGTAGCTGTTTTATGTGGCGGCTTTTTGTTGCTGGTTCCTCCAACATATCCGATATATCAATATTTATATACAAAATCATTAGCAGGAAAAACCGTATGGATACAATGTACAAATGTGGTTGTGAATGTATTGGTCTTTTTCTGTTTATATAACACATGTGGTTTATATACAATACTTATATCAAATAGTATTGCTTATTTTTGCTCATATTTGTTATCTGATTTTTATTTGAGAAAATATATCTTATCAGAACTTCAAAGCGAATATTCTTTTTATATTAAAATGTTTCTGTTATTTGTTACTTTATTGATTGCCGGAGGCTGTATCAGGATGCTACTTCCATTTTCTGTTGTAGATATAGTATTATATCCGGTCGTTTTATTGGTTATATATGTTGTTTTTGTGCGTATCTTCAAGTTGGTTGTACAGAAAGATATAGTCCGTTATTTTAGTACTTTCCCCTTGTTGGAAAAGTCATTGTTATTTATTTTTGGCATGAGGAAGGAAAGTCTATGAACAAAAAAAATGTTTTGATTATAACGCCGTCTCTGAATCCGGAAGATAATATTAGTGGAATATCTTCGGTTACACGTTTGTTGTTGGAGTATAATAAGGAAATTAATTATATACCTTTCCTGCAAGGAAAAAAAGATACGGAAAACAGGAATTTGGGATGGTTGCTGAAACAGATGATGACGCCATTTCGTTTGTTGAAATGCTTGTCTGATAATTCAATTGATATTGTTCATTTTAACATTGGTTTTGAACCGTTTTCGTTATTCCGTGATATGATAATCTATTATTTGCTGATAGTAAAATCTTATCCTGTCATATTGCATATTCATGGAGGACGTTTTGTTAAAACAAAACCTGCTAATAAACTATTAAAATTGATTATTGATTATTTACTTAGACATGCTAACCAGATTCTTGTTCTGAGTGAATTAGAGGGAAAGTCTCTTTCTGATTTATATAATGTGCAGCAAGGTTGTATTGATATTTTGTCAAATGCGGTAATGCCTTCAACGATTTCTTTTTCAGATAAAGCATACGAGGCAAAATCTTCAATTTTATATCTTGGGCGAATCGATAAAAACAAAGGTTTACTTGAAATATTAGAATCTTTGACTGAACTAAATACTTTAGGTGAAGATTTTGAGTTTAATTTATGTGGAGTAGGCAGCGATCGGGATTGGTTTGTTGAAGAATGCCGGAAACGAATCGGAGATAAATTTATAGATAGAGGACTAGTTTATGGGAATGAAAAACTGGAAATCTTAAAACGTTCCCAAGTGTTTTTATTACCTTCTTATTTTGAAGGTTTGCCAATGGCTTTGTTAGAAAGTATGAATAATTTGGTAGTACCGGTTGTTACTCCTGTCGGCTCTATGCCAGATGTTGTAAAATCGGGAGAAAATGGATTTTTGGTTACTTCAACATCTGATATTACAGAGACTTTATTGAAGCTGATAAAAGACAGGACATTATTACGTAAACTGTCGGTTGCGGCAAAAGAAACAATAGATCAATCGTATTCATTAGATTCCTATTTAAAGAAGATGAACGATCTTTATATGAGATTAAAAAAATAATGCTAGGAGAGTATATCTGAATGAAAGAGCATGTTGATTTAAATATAATATCCAAAAGTCCGCATACAAGTGCTATTATAACAGGCTTGTTATTGTTGGAAAATGAAGGGGTAATCGATTTGTCTGTGAATTTATGCTACGACCGAGTATCTTTTTATCCTCATTCTCATATTGTAGAGATCAGAGTTTCTGATAAAGTGATAGCATTTGATTTGCTGGATGGATATAATTGGGATATAAAAAAAGTGGAAGCTTATTTGGATAATGTGGATTTTTACTTTAAACGTAGTTTTTCTAAAGAAAAAAACCAGATGATTTCAGATAAAAATCGATATAAATTAAATCCGCTGGGATTTAATTATCATGTAACATATCAGAAGAATCCGATAGATTCTTCCGATAATTATTCCTTAAAAGATTGTTTAAAACGTTTATTGGGTGTAAAGCCTTCGACTTATTTTGTGCCTTCTGTCTTTGAGGCCTCTCCTGAATATAAAAAAGATAATCTGAAAGTTCTCTTTTTTACAAGGCTATGGGAAGTCAACGAAAAGCAAAGTGCTGAATTTAATAAGGAAATAGAGTATATTAATGATATGCGTATTCAAATAATCCGGGAGTTGAAGAATTTATATCCCCGTAATTTTACAGGAGGAATACAATTTTCCGATTTGGCGAAAAAATGCTGTAAAGATTTGATTATGCCCCGTAGGTATACTATTCGGAATAATTATTTGAAATTGATGAAATTATCAGATATTTGCATTGGCTCTATGGGGCTTCATGAGTCTATCGGATGGAAAACCGGAGAATATGTAGCAGCCAGCAGGGCTATTGTAAATGAAAAGTTTCACTATGATGTTGTCGGTCCATTTGAAGACGGTAAAAATTATTTATCGTTTGATACGGTGGACGAATGCATTCAGCATGTTACTTATTTAATGGAACATCCGGAGGCTGTATATACAATGCAACAGGAAAATAAGAAGTATTATAATGAATATCTCAGGCCGGATAAGCTTGTGCTTAATGCACTAATTCAGGCTATCGGTAAATGTGAATAAATAATGGAGATTAAAGAATAAATATGATTCAGGATTTTGTAAATAAACATTTTTATAACTTCTTTGTCGCATCTCTTATTTTTTGCGTTTTATTATATAACGTAATTGGTTTTAAGAGTGCTGATGAACTGTTAGGCTTAGTACTTCTTGTTTTTTATATTTTCTTTGTTAGCCGATGCAAGACTTGGCCGTTTAATAAAGCTTTCTTTATTACACTTGGATGTTTTGTCTTTTATACGGGATATTCTTTTTATATCAAAAGTAATACTGCTGCAGGTATTTTTACTGATTTAATTATTCAGATGAAGCCTTATCTGGCATTTTTTGCTGCTTATCAAATGATGCCGAAGTTTTCTGAGAAACAAAAGGAATTATTAAAACTATTTTGTCTGGCTGTCTGGATACTGTTAGTTCCGATAGGAATTTACAGTTTGGTAGATCCTCTTATTTTTAAAACAATAATGGAGCATCCAACAAACTATGCCGCATCTGCTGTTTGTCTGTCTTTAGTGTATCTGTTTTGTAGTAAATACACAATTAAAGATAAACTGGTGTTTGTATTAATGCTTTCTATCGGCTTGTTTTCCGGACGTTCTAAGTTTTATGGCTTTTTTGTATTGGCTGCATGCTTCGTTTTTTATTTTAATGATGTAAGCAAAATAAAATTGAATTTTAAAACGATTACAATTTCTGTTTTGATTCTGGTTGGCGTATGCTGGGTTGCAAAGGAAAAGCTGGAACTTTATTTTATTCAGACATTAACAGGTGATGAAAAAGATTTGTTGGCCCGTTTTGTGTTATATTCTACATCAATCAATATTTTTACAGATTATTTTCCGTTTGGATCAGGACTGGCAAGCTTTGCTACCCATGCTTCGGGGTTGTATTATTCTGATATTTACACTAAGTATGGGATTGACGGGGTATGGGGATTGACCCAAGGCGGCTGGTACTTTGTTGCCGATACTTATTATCCCTCTCTGGCACAATTCGGAATAGTGGGTGTTTGTTTATTTATTCTGTTTTGGATTTATCTTTTTCGGAAAACATTTTCGTTTTTGTTCAAGACAACTAACATACAGTATTTTGTAATATTTATATTATCGGCTGGGTTCTTATTTATAGAAAATGTTGCAGATGCTTCATTTACTAGTAACAGAGGTCTTTTTATTATGATGTTTCTGGGACTATTGTTGAGTGCTCAAAAAACTCAATATCAAGAATTGCTAGCCGAACAAAAAGAAAAAGTTTAAAAGGTTATTGGCATGGAGAAGTTTTTTAATGTTTTGCTGGAGTTTGATAAAGATAAAGTACATCATATTATTAAGAATACGATAGAGGAGCATAAGAAAGGATATGTTTGTGCAATAGAAAGTAATAATCTTGCTGTAGCGAATAAAGATAAAGCTTTTAATGAAGTTGTAAATGGAGCGTTAGTAAACGTTTGCGACGGATCTAACATTGCGTGGTTATTGGGCAAAATACATAAGAGGGATTTCTGTTCGTACATTGGGAATGACCTATTTTGCTATTTTCTTAATCAGAGGCAATATAAACAATATTTTATAGGGAATACGGATGAAATACTCGCTAAATTGCGACAAGAACTTTCGTTGATAGATTCTGATATAGCAAATATGCCTTTTAAAAGCTTGCCGTTTCGGAGAGTTGAAGATTTTAACTATAGTGAAATAGCGGAAGACATAAATAAATATGTACCTGATATAATATGGGTATCCCTAGGAGCACCTAAACAAGAGTTTTTTATGGCTAACCTATCTCCCTGGATAAACAGAGGAGTGATGTTTGGCGTTGGTGCTGCATTTAATTTTATGGCAAAAACAGGGCCGGTAAAGCGTGCACCTCAGTGGATGAGGAATTTGCGGTTGGAATGGTTGTATAGAGCTTTTGAAGAACCTCAAAAGAATGTACCCCGTTATTGGAATTTTATCAAATTATTGCCACGGTTGGTTTATGGAGAATGTAAAGGTCGCTGACATATCTATTTTTTGCAGGTTCCGTTCATGCTTTTCTTCATTATTTCTTCCTTTAGACTACATCCTTTGCATCCGCAACAAGGGTTTTCCGGATTTCGTTTGGTGGTGAGAGATTTATAGAACTTCATACCAACGTATGCAATAGTTATTATCCCTATTAAAATAATTGCGATTTCTTGCCACATAATCTCCAGATTTCTTTTTATAATAACAAAAGAGAACATCTGCGGTTCTCATATTGAGTGTTAATTGAATAACCCCATGAAGAAATGCCCTGTTTGGTATACAGTAAATGATACGATCCAGGCTAGAACACATGTGTAGACAATTACAAATGCGCCCCATTTCCAGGAACGCGATTCGTTTACTATTGCAGATATTGTTGCTATACATGGAAAATATATCAGTACAAATAACATTAAGCTAATAGCCACTAAAGGTGTAAAAACCAATTTCCCTTCGGCATTGCGGTCTTGCTTTAGCCTTTCCGATAAGATTTGGCTGTCATCCGCGTCTCCGGTGTATAATACGCTTAATGTGCTAACGACAACTTCCTTTGCCGCCATACCGGTAAGCAGGCTGACACTTATCTTCCAATCAAATCCCAAGGGCTGAAGTACCGGCTGAATAGCTTGGCCAATATGTCCTATATAAGAATTCTGCTGGTGTTCTATCGTTTTTAGACGTTCCAATTCAGCGATGGTATTTTCTTTTTCTTGAGAATCCAGTTCTGCATTTTCAACTTCTGCTATCTGCCGGTTGATTGCATCCGTACCTTCCGTGTGACGCGGAAAATAACCTAAGAACCAAATAATAATAGATGCGAATAAAATGACTCCTCCCATCTTGTGCAGATATTGTTTTGCTTTTTCCCACATGTGGATCATGATCGATTTTCCTGTAGGCATGCGGTAGGGAGGAAGCTCCATAACAAAAGGCACATCTTCTTCATTAAAAAGGAAACGTTTGAATAAGCGTGCCATAACGACAGCCAACAGAATACCTGTTACATATAATGCCAATAATATGACACTTGCGTTATTAGGAAAAAATGCTCCTGTTAATAGTACATATACCGGCAGCCGTGCACTGCAACTCATCAGCGGGTTTACCAGCATGGTAATCATGCGGCTGTTGCGGCTTTCAATCGTACGCGATGCCATAATGGCCGGAACGTTACAGCCAAAACCCATGACAAGCGGTATGAACGACTTGCCGTGTAATCCCATCTTGTGCATGATTTTATCCATGATGAAGGCCGCACGTGCCATATAACCGGAATCTTCCATAAATGAAATAAACAGGTACAGAATAAGAATATTCGGGAGGAATACGATAACGCCTCCCACACCACCAATGATACCATCTACCAAAAGGTCTTTCAGCGGTCCTTCTTCCATATAGTTGCGTACGAAGTTTCCGATAAGACCAACAAGCGATTCGATCCATTGCATCGGGTATTCGCCCAGGCGGAAAGTGGCTTCGAACATAATCCACATAAATAATATAAAGATGGGAAAGCCTAGCACCTTGTGGGTGACAAAGAGGTCTATAATCTGTGTACTGCTGGCCTCCTTTATCTTATTCTGCTCGAATGTTTCGCGCAAAGCTCCGGAGATAAAGCCGTAACGGGCATTTGTGAATGCCGTTTCACAGTCTTCCTGTAATAGATTTTCTATTTGGGCTATGTTGCGGTCTCTGTCTTGTAATATGATTTCCGAGCCGGGCAAGGCTTTTACAAATGCTTCTATCTCGTGATCGCCTTCAAGTAGTTTGATAGACAAATATCTTTTAGAAATACTTTTGGGCACATTCCCATTTGCTTTGAGTGCCTTTCTTACGCTTGTGATGCCTTTTTCCAGGACCTCGCCGTAGTTGATATGAATGTGTCGTAAAACAGGATCTTCTTCTTCATATACTTTGATAACCCGGTTGAAAAGATCTTCAATGCCAAAACCTGTCTTGCTGATGGTTGGTACAATAGGCGCTCCGATCATGCGCGATAGCGATTCATGGTCGAATTTGTTTCCTTTCCGCTCCAGGTCGTCATACATGTTGAGGGCGATTACCATACGCACATCCATGTCGATAAGCTGGCAGGTGAGGTATAAGTTGCGTTCCAGATTGGAGGCGTCTACGACATTAATCACCACATCGGGCTGTGCTTCATTCAGGTGGCTTCTTACGTAAAGCTCTTCCGGTGTGTAGGCAGACAATGAATACGTACCCGGCAGGTCTACTATCCTGAACGTGTAACCGTTTTGCTGGAATGTCCCTTCTTTTGCATCCACAGTTACGCCGCTATAATTCCCCACATGTTCATGTGCTCCTGATGCGAAGTTGAATAAAGACGTTTTTCCGCAATTGGGGTTTCCAACCAGGGCTACGTTAATGGTTTTTCCTTTATGCAAAGCTATGGCACGCAAGTCTTCGCTCAAAGAAGTTATATAGGAGTTCGCCGGACGGGTGTCTGTTTCGTTGTTAATTTGCTTCGACTGGAATTCGGCCGTGCTTACTACTTCTATTAATGCCGCGTCATTTCTTCGTAGAGATACATCGTAGCCCATTACCCGATAATGGATAGGGTCTTTTAAAGGTGCGTTTTGAATAACATCTACCTCTTTCCCCCGGATGAATCCCATTTCGATGATGCGTTTGCGGAAGGCTCCGCGTCCCATCACCTTAACGATAATCCCTTTTTCGCCTGTACGAAGTTCTGATAGTCTCATAGTTTGCTATATCTTTTGCAAAGGTACGGCAAAACTCAATATGTTTTATACCTAGATGTAGGTATTTTGGGACACTGGCCCTTGCTCAGTTCCTTTGTTAACGGTGCATTCATTGAATACGTTTTTTTAAGCGTGATTAGATTAATTCCTGCAAAAAAAATCATAGTTATAATTTTTTTAAGTCATAACTATGATCCAATAAAATTATAACTATGAAATTTTGAAGGTCTCATTTACTAAGACTGTTTTATAATCACGCATCATTTTTCGTAACTTTGCCGTATAATTATAGGAAATATATGTTGAACAGAGCTATCATAAGTCTTGGGTCTAATAAAGACAGGGAGATGAATATAAGGCGTGCAACAGAGTTGCTGTTGCAGCATTTTCCATCTATCTGTTTTTCAGAGGCGGTTTATACCGAACCGGTAGCCTGTCCGCTTTCGTCCTCTTTTCTGAACCGGATGGCATTGGTTGATACGCTGCTTTCTGCAGACGATTTAAAATTAGTGTTTAAGCAGATCGAAGTAACAATCGGACGCAAACCGGATGATAAAAAACAGGGAATTGTCCCGATCGATATCGATCTGCTCCAATGGAATGACAGGGTGCTGAAACCGGAAGATATGCGACGTGAGTATGTCATTTCACTCCTTGCTGCAATGTAGGATGATAAAGGGAGAGAGCAGAAATCCCGGTTTGCCGCTGTTGCGTATGATGCGGTTTATGTTTTTGAAAATGGCGGACAGGATAAAACTTTTTCGTTCCGTATTATAAAATCCTTTTTCGACTTTTAATTGATAATGGAACTGCGATAACAGAGCCTGGTAGTTTACTATGGGCAGAATACGTTCTGTCCAGTTCCCGGTTTCCGGATCACAGGTATTATAGCGGTCGGTTAGGGTTGGTATCGAATTTCCGAGGATGGCTTTCTTTATATCCGGATAGACTAAACCTCTGGTTCGGTTGCTCCATAGCGAAACTTCTTTTTCAGAAAATGCGGGGAACTTTTCTTTTATGTACTGGTATCGCTTGGTGTAATAGTTGGGCGATTCCAGCGTGCCTGTTTCACAACCCTTCATTGCCCGGTGCAGTTTCCATTTCACGTAAGGATTATAAGGGGTGGAGGCGGTGGTAAAAATCATCTGCATCGAACTGTTGATACTTATCAGGTCGGAGAAGAAGGTTTCAAGGTTGTAGATATGTTCTATCAAATCGGTTGCAATCAGCAAATGCGGTTGGGTGTGTTGTGTGGAACACCATTCGGACAGGGTATCGGAACTGCCTTGCAATATAATATCGGGGCCTGATCCGGTTATTTGTTTCAGCAATTGTACGGTTGCCACAGAATCAGGATTCAGATCAATGTAAATAACCTGCCCTATGCCAGCCTCTTTGGCCAGTATGCTCAGGAAGCCGCTACCTCCTCCATAGTCGATACAGGTAATATCCGAAGGATTCAGCCCTGTTGCAGTAATGCCTTTGAAAAGACACTCCGTATATATTTGCATGAAATATCCTATTGCCGGTTTCAGATTGCGGATATACCTCTTGTTGTAGTCGCTGATGGGCAATCTTTCGTAATCAATCTTTTGCAGGCGTGCTGCAAGAACAGAAGCAATATGTTTCAGGTTATTCTTCATAGATCATTTTATACAAACGTGCTCCCTGATATTTATTAGAAAACGAGGGTTCTAGTAATTCCTTTCTTTTCATGATGGACTTTTCGTCTATAGGGACATTAATCAACTTAGTGCATTCGCGAATCATTTCTTCCGGCGTGTCTGCTATATGGCAGAGTGAATCCAATCCGCTTCCGGCCAGCATTAAATGGTTCACTACCGTATGACGGCCGGCAAACAGGCTGTTGAGCAGTTTAAGTTTTAAACCGGTATCCTGAAAAGTGATCAGCATATTGATCTGTGCTTCGCGGATCAGGAAGTTCATCCTTTCTTCAGTAGGATTGGCTTCTATCGTGATGTTGGAATAGAGCGAGGCGGCATCCCGTAACGAACGTGGCGGATTCATACCTGCCAGTATGCAGGGATAATCAAGTTTGCCGAATACATGGTGAATCAGGTACAAGGCCGCTTTTTCGTTTTCTACGACCGATAATTTACCATGATAAAGAATGAAACCGGACTTTCCCGGCTGGGCTGTTATCTGTTCGTTTGCGTGAAAACAAGGTATGAACTCAATGCGGTTTGCCGGGAATTCTTTTTTTAGATAATCTGTATCGGTTGTAGATACCGAGATAATTAAATCGGCATGTGATACTACTTTTTGATAATTTCTGAACCTCCACGCCTCGATCCGGAAAAAGCATTTCTTGATGAATTGGCGTTCCGACTTTGCCAGATGATAATAGTAGTCGTGTTCTATATTACACTCCCTGAATATTTTCTTTCTGTTTTTCAGTAGAGGGTTGTCCATATAGTAACAAGAATGCAGCCCTTCAAACAAGATCGGATAGTTGTTCTTTAATAAGTTGGCGAGCAAAGACGGGTCTTTCCGGCTATATACGTTGTAAGGCAATAAAGTTATATTGGCTATGATGCCGGTATGCCGTTTATAGTAGTACACCTTTTCGCAGAAAGATTCCAGTTCCTTTGCTTGCGGCCGTTCATATTCGAAGCAATGCAGGATAATATTTACTCCGCATTCATGCAGAGCTTTCAACTTGTAATATACATCAATCACCCCGCCGTAATTGGCTGGCCAGGGAATGTTGAAGGCAATTATGTTGAGATGCTTATCCATTTCATTTATCTTTTATTTGCTTAAACAATTCCATAAACTGTTCAGCTTGTTTGCAACGGGAGAAAACGGATAGTGCTTCTCTGTTTATGAGAGAAGTCGTATAACCTTTCTTTTTCCATTCGTCATAATGGTATTGTAGAAATGCATATACTTCTTCAGATGTTTTTGCTGCAATACCGGCATGTACTTTGTTGATGGTTTCTTCTAGATAGCTTTCATCGCTACGGACGCATAAAACGGGTTTTTCTACGGCAAATGCTTCGAAAAGCTTTGTTGTCATAATGCCTTTTGGCCCTTTAGCAGACGCTTTGTTGGCTAATTGCAATAATACGGAGCTGTTGTTTAGTATGTCCGGAATCTCCGAAGCCGGAACGTAGCCATGATAATCCATGTATTGAATTACATCATGTTTTTTCGCTTCCTCTTCGATAATATTTTGAGAAGACTTATCAATATACCAGGAAACACGGAATGTTTCCGGACATATTGTATTTTCCCGGGATAATTTATTAATAGCTTCAAATAATAATTGGGGGTTGCGTATTGCTAAACTGAGTAAACGCCCGGTATAAGTAATGCGAAACTGTGTTGTGTGTACTTGTTTGGGAAAGAATATCTCCGGATCATATCCATTATATATAAGCTTGACATTTTTGTTGAATTGCTTCATTCTCTCTACATGCCAGGGTGAAACTGTTGTGATATAATCCGCTGCATGGAGGGCTATGTTTCTTCTTTTTAACAGATGCCAGCGATAGAGACGGGTTATTTGTTTATCCAGCCAGTTAAACGTATGAAAAGAGCGGGATATGTATTCGTTTGAGGCATACTGTTCAATGATGTCTCGCGTGTCTGCTATAAAAGGAATATTATACAGGCTTGCCACTTTTTGAGCAGCCGGCAGAGGAAATGTGCGGTATACGCTGCATAATACTCCGTCATATTTATCTTTACTGAGCAATTTGCGGGCTACTTTTATCATTTTGCGTTCTTTATAATGGAAACAAACATCCATGATAAAAATAAATAACCATTCTAGTTGCTTAATTAATTTATTACTTGCATGATAATAACGGACATAAGTAACCTCCGCATTTCCTGCCAGAAATTCAAATGTATTATCCGGAATATATTCAGTTATTACAACCGGTTCCCAACCATTGCGTTTCATGTATTTGCATAAATAACCCATCCTGGGTGCAAAGGCCGGAGGAAACATATCACAGAATATTAATATTTTCATATCCTTTTTAATTCTTCTGTAAGCGTATGATAAAGTTCTTTTTGCCAGTTTACCGTCACTGGTTTTTTCTGATGGGTTGAAATGGTATCATTGTGCCAGAGCAATACCAGTTCTCCGTTAGCCTGCCGGACTTGTTCTATGATCTGCAGGCAATAAGCCAATGCCTCTTCATAGCTCATTCCCATATATTGCGGTTCACTCAAGCTGCAATCCATAATACTTAGCGGATGAAGCGTGAGCGAAGATATGCGCTTATTGATCGGATTGATCCATGATACCGGACGGCAGGTCCCTAAACGGAAACCGGCTACATCTGCATAGCCTATGGTAAAGTCGTCCGTTATTCCGGTTCTTTCCAACCAGTCCAGGTCTTCCGGTTCTCGTGCATTAAGAAAGTGATGCCTGTTATAGAAAATAGCTTCGCCTGTAGCTCTCTTTAATAGTTCTTGCTCCCGCCGGATAAGTGAAGGTTTTATGCCGGCTTCATAGCTGCTGTGTAAGCCTATTTGGGCTTCTTTGGCTTGACATAATTTAAATAATTCTTTTATATCCTTCGAGAAAAGACAATAGTTGGGCTTGTCATATATTGTTTTTCCTCCGGCTTTGAAGAAGTAAACGGATTCGCACCGTGTTTTTCCAACGCTGTCTTGTACGCTTGCATCCCTTTCCAGTAGCCAGGGGAAAGTATAATACGGATCGGATGTTAAAGGTGCATGTACGTATTTGCATGCTTTCAGAAATCCGTCACCTTTTATGGTTTCACGCATAAAGCTGTGTAATGTGCGGCAGAAAAACGGGACATCCACATCATGCGTAAGCCATATCTTATTGATACAGGCTTCCGGTTCCGGTACTTTGACGTAGGTCTGGCGTAACCATTGACGGAGAAGCTTTCCGTATTCATCCACAATAGGACGATGAATAAAACCTGCTTTGCAGGGAATTGATTCCTTACCGGGAAAACGCCCGTGAGCATCCCGTATATTTCTTTTCCTTATTTCTTCATAACGTGTAAGAAGAAAATAGGCGCTGGCTACAATATCGGCATGAACAACCCATGTTTCGCCATACCATTCCGTTTTGGATGATCCGAAAAGTAAAGGAACTCCTTCTATTTCTTGTAACGGAAAGGATGGCATAGACGCCTGGGTTCCGTAAACGTCTTCATTGAAAAACGGCGAAGGAATAATTACAACCTTATAATGATGGAACTTATTGCGATCGGAGGTATAACCTACCAGGCTACCAAACGTTTCCGCTTGATTACCACCGATCATAAAGCTGATTATATATTCTATCTCCGGACTTTTAACCATGGCTTACCGTTTTATTATCCGTCCCAGCTTTAGCCAGGCTCTATATAATAAACTTAATTTTCCCTTGGTTATTGTGAAGAATGGCATTTGAATGGCACCAAATTCCCGGAAGAAACGTTCTACACCGGGTAGCATAGAACCTTCAAAGTCAAACCTTGTGCTGTATAATGATGTATAACGTATACATTCCCAGAGTATCAGACTGTGGGCGCCTGATTCCCGTAAGTCAGGATTACCTCCTCCGGCAATGTAGTAAGCCGAATTATTCTGCCATACAACAAAGGCTGCTGCATGCAGTTGACCGTTTTCATCGTATCCGCCCCAGATATCCCCTTGTTCTCTTTCTCTGCAAACGGAAATTAAATCCATCAAGACTTCTTTATCTACCGGATTTGAGGTTTGCTGCCGTTGAAATGTCATATCCTGTACCTTCAGAAACTCTTCGACCGGTATTCCTTTTCTGACGGTAATTTGGTGTTTATCCTTCGCTTTCTGGATATTCCTCCGGGTGTTTGCACTCATGTTATCCCATATCTTATCTAAATCGGTCAGATCGGGTAGGAGATAAGTGTATCTTGTTGTTTGCTTGTAGCCTGTCCAGTAAAAAGGAAGCCAGTCGGTTATGTCATAATTGAAATTCTGAAGAAAATGAGGATAAGCCTTCAGTGCTTCTGTAAATGTTTTGCATAAGGTTTGGCGTCTCCCTAACTCGGTTGTGTATTTGGTATCTTCGGATGCCTTAGCAAACCAGGGCCCCATTGTTTGTGTATAGGGAGGCATGGAAATGATGCCACGATGAGGAATATAAAGGGGCAGTGCTGCCTGCATCCGCCCCTTTTGTTCTATTAATAAGACATCCCAGTTTGCTTCTCCACAGACAGCATCCAGCCACCAATCCCGTGAGAATATGGGAATGCTTTCTTCTCTGGTGCAGAGCAGACGGTATTTGTCTTTATTAGTCACCCGTTATTAATTTTTATCCTTTAACGCATTAAATATCAAACCGGACAGTTCTTCTGCCAATTCAGGATTATCGGAAACGCATTGCTTGGCAGCATCGCGTCCTTGTCCCAACTTGGTGTCTCCGTAACTATACCATGCACCGCTTTTCTTAATGATGTTCAGTTCTGCACCCAAATCAATGATTTCGCCAGAACGTGAGATTCCCTCACCGAACATGATGTCGAACTCTGCTTTGCGGAATGGAGGCGCAACTTTGTTCTTTACTACTTTTACACGAACTTGGTTACCTTTTACTTCATCACCGTCTTTTAATTTGCCAATGCTCCGGATATCCAGACGTACGGATGCGTAGAACTTTAATGCGTTACCACCTGTAGTTGTTTCCGGGTTACCAAACATAACGCCTATCTTATCACGCAACTGGTTAATGAAGATACATGTCGTATTTGTTTTACTGATAGCTCCGGTTAGCTTACGCAAAGCCTGGGACATCAAACGTGCCTGCAATCCCATCTTGCTGTCACCCATATCGCCTTCCAGCTCTGCTTTAGGTGTAAGAGCGGCAACAGAGTCTATTACTACAATATCTACGGCAGACGAACGGATCAGTTGTTCGGCAATTTCCAATGCCTGCTCTCCATTGTCCGGTTGAGAAATCCAGAGATTTTCTACATCAACCCCTAATTTCTCAGCATAAAAACGATCGAAAGCATGTTCGGCATCAATAAACGCAGCAATACCGCCTGCTTTTTGTGCTTCGGCAATGGCGTGGATTGCTAAAGTGGTTTTACCAGAAGACTCCGGGCCATATATTTCAATAACGCGTCCTTTCGGATAACCACCTACGCCCAGGGCTGCATCTAAAGCAATAGAACCGGTTGGTATTACTTCTACGTTTTCAACACTTTCTTCGCCTAACTTCATGATAGAACCTTTACCAAAGTTCTTTTCAATCTTATCCATTGCTGCACGAAGCGCTTTTAACTTGTCGGCATTAGGAGCCGCTTTTCCGGCAGCATTCTGTTTCTTCTCAAAATCAATCTGAGTTTCCTTTTCTTTGTCTTGTTCTTCTTTTGCCATCCCTTATTTAAGTTTAAGGATTTGATTTGCATGGTCTTTTGTTTGCACCTCCTTCGGGCCGATGATGTTTGTCACCACTCCGTTTTCGTCGATAATGAAGGTAGTACGCAGTGTTCCCATGTATGAACGTCCGTACATTTTCTTTTCTGCCCATACACCGAACTGTTCTTGCAATGCGGTGTCGGTATCGGCTATCAGGCTGAAAGGCAAGTCCTGCTTTTCAATAAATCCCTGATGCGATTTTGCACTGTCTTTACTTACACCGATTACTTCGTATCCGGCAGCTTGTAAATCTTTATAACCGTCTCTCAGGCTGCATGCTTCGGCAGTGCAACCGGATGTGTTATCTTTCGGATAGAAATAAAGCGCCAGCTTCTTTCCTTTGAAATCGCTTAGTTTTAGTTCTTTCCCATTCTGATCTTTGCCCAGTATTTCGGGGGCTTTGTCTCCTATCTGTATAGCCATGTTTTATATTATTTTACGGTTAATATAATAACATCCTGAAAATCCAGCGGGTTCGGTTCCACTCCCGACCAGCCTCCGTAATGGATTGCTTCGGCTTTCAGTCCGTTTTTGTCCAGCATTGCGGACAGATACGATTCGTCAAACGCTATATTCGCTTCTTTCACCTTTTTATCCATCAGGCTGTAACCCTTATGCCGGTGGCAGAAGTCAAATTTAGCCTTTCCTTCCTGCATTTGCTTTTCGATGGCCGGATTCAGCAGGAAGAAAGTTACCAGGCATTTTCCCTCCGGTTTCATTACCCTAGCTATCTGCCCTAAGTAATTGTCTACATCTTCCGGTATCATATGCGTGAATACGGAAGTCAGTACAATACAATCGAACTGCTTGTCCCTGTATGGAAAGACAAAGTGCTTCGCCTCATTGTCTGTTTGCAGGTTATATAAATCATTCTTCAGGTCGATATGCAGGAATTTGAAGTTAGGGAAACGGGATGAAATATGTTTATTACACCAGTCTATTCCTTTCTTTACAATGTCAAATCCTTCGTATGATCCTTTTTTATTCAGATAGCCGGTAAGAGGTACGGCCAGGCGCCCTATGCCGCAACCAATATCGAGCACTTGTCCGTCCGGTTTCAATCCTGCGTATTTAATCAGCAGATCCATCAAATGGAGGCCTTGCTTCTTAAAGTCGCCCGATCCGATAAACACCATGCCTTTTGGGGGTATCATATCTTCCCGTTTACGCAAAATAGTATCGCATAAATCCACCGGATAGTAATAGATACGCCGTGCCGTCAGACGCATGGATGGTGTGAACGAATAATATAGTTTTCTTAGAACACTCATTCTTATAGTTCCAGATCAATATTGAATTGTTCGTGCCAAGGTAATCCTTGCTCATTCAGTTCCTTCATGAATGGATCCGGATTGAATTCTTCTACGTTCCATACGCCCGGCTTTTTCCACAGGCCTTGCATAAACAATTTGGCTCCGATCATAGCCGGTACGCCGGTAGTGTAGCTTACGCCTTGTGCGCCTGTTTCTTTGTAGGCGGCTTCGTGGCTGCAGTTATTATATACGTAGTAGGTAATCTCGTTGCCGTCTTTACCGATACCGCGAATACGGCAACCGATAGAAGTCTGTCCTGTATAATTTTCTCCCAAATCTCCCGGATTAGGCAATACGGCTTTCAGGAACTGAATAGGAACGATCTCCACACCGTTATACAGAATCGGCTTTATACTATCCATACCGATATTCTGTATCACGCGCAGGTGGGTAAGATATTCCTGCCCGAAGGTCATCCAGAAGCGGGCGCGTTTGATAGTAGGGAAGTTCTTAACCAGACTTTCCAGTTCTTCGTGATACATCAGGTATGATTCCTTGGGTCCTACTTCCGGATAGTTTAATGCCTTATGCACGGACAACGGATCTGTTTCTTTCCATTCTCCGTTTTCGTAAAACTTACCACGCTGGGTAATCTCGCGGATATTGATCTCCGGATTGAAGTTAGTGGCAAATGCCTTGTGATGATCTCCGGCATTGCAGTCTACTATGTCCAGATATTGCATTTCTTTGAAATGATGCTTGGCTGCGTAAGCTGTATATACGCCTGTCACGCCCGGATCGAAACCGCATCCCAGAATAGCGGTCAGGCCAGCTTCTTCAAAACGTTTTTTATAAGCCCATTGCCAGCTGTATTCATATTTAGCCTCATCCAGCGGTTCGTAGTTGGCCGTGTCGAGGTAGCTAACGCCATAAGCCAGACAAGCATCCATGATGGAGAGGTCTTGGTAAGGCAGCGCCAGGTTTACAACCAAATCAGGTTTGAAGGAGTTGAACAGGGCAACGAGTTCTTCCACGTTGTCTGCATCCACTTGTGCTGTCTGTACCTTTACATTTTTAATATCGGCAGCAATCTTGTCGCATTTGCTTTTCGTACGGCTTGCTACCATAATGTCGGTAAAGACATCTGCATTCATCGCTATTTTCTTAACAGCAACGGTACTTACGCCTCCAGCACCAATAACTAATACTCTTCCCATTTACTTAAATAGAATTAAACTTGATTGTTAATATATATACAGTTTACCGGTCGTAAACCAAAGGACAAATATACAATATTATATTTAGATATTTGCAGTAGAATTATCAGAAATGATTTGCCGTATCGTTCTTTGAAGTACGGGGATGTCTTGTTTGATGCTCTCGAAAATAACTTCGGCATCGATTTCAAAATAGTGGTGGGAAATGATGTCTCGCATTCTCATAATGCTTCTCCAGTTTATTTCGGGTATTGTATTAATAGTTTCTGTTCGGTTATTTTATCGAGGTTCTTGGTCATTTCTTTCAGGATGGATATATATTCGGCCGTCGTTTTCATATTCAAAATGAGCTGATGTACAGATACAAATATCTAAACTGTTTTCGGAATAACCAAATGGTTCGGGTTCTTTTATCTCTGTTGTTCCAGTGCTTCGCCCGCTTTGTATAGCGGATGCAGGGGATGGGCTATATTCTTGATTTTTCCCTCGGCGCGCAGTTCTTTCAAACGGCGGTTGGCTGTGGAGGCGGTGAAGCCGCAAAGACGTTGAAACTGCTGGCGGTTCAGTGTTTCGTGTTCGCTGAAGTATTGCAGTAATAATGCATCTATTTCATTTTCCGTTCGCTCGTAGGAGTGCGATTTGCGGCTGATACGTTCAAACGGGGTGTATTGCAACTTCTTTTTCAGTTCTTCCTCCGGACGAAAAGCCACCGACTTGAAGCGGACCGACTCGGCGCGTACTTCTTTGGTCGATTCAATCTTCGGACATTTAAGTGTCATCTGCAGATATCCCAAACCTTCGATGCTTACGCGGCGGCCTGCCTGCAATTCTTCAACGATCACTTCCGAGAGGGAGGTAAGGACGGCACGTATATCACCCGACGTCAGCGTGCAACGGCTGTGAATGTTTCGGATAAGATTGTTTGTAGACACGGTTCCGTTTGTAACGATACGGGCATGATAATGTGTGCCTGTTTTACTGTTTTTCGGTTTCGGATTCTTGTAGAAATCGTAATAAGCTGTCATATTAAGTTTATTTTAGTGATAATTTAGTTGTTTTCTCGCGACAAATTAATCAGATCACACTTGTGATTTAATTGGCTCACAGCTGTGATTTAATTAGGTCACAAATGTGATCTGTTTAAATCACGGCTGTGAGCCGATTAGTTTGTTGGTATAAAAATACTACTTTCTTTACCCGAAGTCAAGTAAATAGAGCAATAAAACAATAATAAAGATTACTTTTGTATTTACAACTGTTGTAATGACCAGGATGGCATGGAATAAGGTGAAAATAAGATTGGAGAATGGGGAAACGGTGGATGCGCTGGCTCCTATAATCGTGTCTGCCAGCCGGGCGACAGATATTCCGGCTTTTTACACGGATTGGTTCTTCAGCCGTTTGCAAAAGGGATATTCCGCCTGGATGAATCCATTTAATGGCGTACGGTCGTATGTATCTTATCAAGATGTGCGGGTGATTGTTTTCTGGTCGAAGAACCCGGCTCCGTTGTTGCCGTATCTGGAGGAATTAAGACGAAAAGGCATACATTGTTACATACAGTTCACCTTAAATAATTATGAAGGAAGCGGACTGGAACCTCATTTGCCTTCACTGGAAGAACGTATTGCCACGTTTCGCAGTTTGACGGATGTGCTGGGAAAAGGGAAAGTGATCTGGCGTTTTGATCCTTTGATCTTATCCGACCGGATGGATGTCGATGATTTGTTGGAGCGTGTACGTGTGGTTGGCAACCAATTGCATGGATATACTGACAAACTGGTGTTTAGTTATGCCGATATTTCGGTCTACCGGAAAGTCGCGGCCAATCTGGATCGTGAGGGCTTTCTCTACCGCGAATTTACCGAAGCGGATATGCTTTGTTTTGCCAAAGGCGTTCATCTTCTGAATGAAAAGTGGAACTATGATGTGGCTACCTGCGCAGAAGAAATATCTTTGGAAGAAGATTATGAAATATATCAGAATAAGTGTATAGACGATGATCTGATGATTCGCTACTTCTCGGAGGATAAAGTGTTGATGGAGCACTTGGGGGTGGAGTGTATTCCGGGCGATTTGTTTCATCCGGAGGATATAATACGAAAGACAAGAGACAATAAAGATAAAGGACAACGCCTGCATTGCGGGTGTATTACCAGTAAAGATATCGGAGAGTATAATACCTGTCCGCATCTTTGTGCCTACTGCTATGCTAACAGTTCGAAGGAGAAGGCGCTGGCAAACTGGCGTTGTCATCAGCAAAATCCGTATTCGGAAACGATTACCGGACGTTAAACGCAAACGCAAAAGAGGGACATGGATGTACAATTGCTATTGGAAGAGAATACGGTTTATGCCTATATGCTGCGAACGATAGGCAGACCTACTTTTGACAAGGTTCGCCAGTTGGTGGTGGATTTTGTAGGCAAACTGAGCGACGAAGATAAGGCTGATCTTTACAGACGTCTGGGGAACGGACGGGGTGTGATCGACTCAGAAATACTTCTTGCCTACTATCTCTATTCGTATGGAAAGATGCATCTGGCAAAACTGAACTACGCCTTTGATCAGCTACCTCCCATATTCTGGGAAAATAAGGTGGATATTGTAGCCTGGGGATGCGGACAGGGACTGGAAGTAATGGCTTATGCCGATTACTTGCAATTGAATGGGCTTGCGGCAAACGTTACTTCCATAACTTTGGTAGAACCATCGGAACTTTCTTTGAAGCGGGCAGCTTTGCATGCACGTCTCTTTTTTCCGGATGCAGAGGTTCGGACGGTTTGTAAATATATAGAAGATTTATGCAAAGAAGACTTCCCCGAAAGACAGACAAGCCTTCATCTGTTTTCAAATATTCTGGATATAGAAGAGATAGATTTGTCTCAGTTGACGTGTCTTATAAAGTCCATCCGGCAGGGAGGAGACTACTATGTTTGTGTAAGTCCTATATATAATAGTTGCGGCGGTGGAGGTGTGTGCGAAGATACATGCCGTTTGTCTTGCTTCGCAAAAGAACTGGATGTTGGTCTTCTCGCAAGAAAATGCATTCGGGACCTGGAATACGGCGGCACTAATCCATGTACTATGAATGTTCAGGTTCTTACCTGCGGTGCGATTTCTGCCGGGTTGCAGGAATTGATGTATAAGGCCAACACCGGAGACATGGATGCCCAATACGAATTAGGATTGACATACGATGCAGGGAAAGAAGTTACTCAAAACTATATCCTGGCAGCTAAATGGTATAAAAAGGCAGCTATGCAGGGTGACAAGCGTGCTCAGTCTGTTCTGGGAGTTATGTATGAATATGGGCGGGGTGTTGTTGCGGATATGAACGAAGCTTTCCGTTTGTATAGTTTGTCTGCAGCTCAGGGTGATACGTGGGCTATGGGCAATCTGGCGGATATGTACGAATTTGGAAAAGGAGTGGAGAAAGATATGGAAGAAGCCATACGTTTATATAAATTATCGGCGGCGGATGGATATGAATTTGCACAGAATGCACTGAAACGTCTGGAAGGAGAGGTTGCACAATGAAGTTGAATGAAGAACAGAAACAATTTATCCGGGAGCATGCGGCAGATGATCTGTCGCGCTTGTTGTTGTCTGCGTCTAAGTATTCCGCGCAGAATGTTCCCTTTTTGATAGAACAAATAGCTGCACGCAGACAGATACGTGAGAAGCTGCCCTCGTGGTATGAGAATGACGAATTGCTGTTTCCTGCCCGGATAGCTGCCGAACAATGTTCGTCCGAGCTTACGGCTTTGTATAAACAAGGGCTGGTAGAAGCAAGTGAATGTTTGTGCGATTTAACAGGAGGATTAGGAATAGATAGTTATTTCTTTTCCCGAAAGGTGAAGAAACTTACCTATATAGAACGTTTTGCCGCTTACTGTGAGGTGGCAAAGCATAACTTTGAAGTATTGGGAGCCGATAATATAGAGGTTATTAATACCGACATTGCCGAATATTTGTTGCAATTGCCTCCGGCGGATGTCTTTTATATCGACCCTGCCCGGCGTGGAGAGAGTAATAAGCGGGTGTTTGCCTTGCCCGATTGCGAGCCTGATTTGCCAAAGTTGTTGCCGTCCTTGCTTGAACGTGCTCCGAAGGTGATTGCCAAACTGTCGCCTATGGCGGATATTCAGTTTACGTTGGATTTGCTTCCCGGAACTACAGAAGTGCATGTTATTTCAGTAAAGAATGAATGCAAAGAGTTGCTTTTTGTAGTGGAGAGAGAAAATAAAAAGGATAGTCCGCAGATCGTTTGTGTAAATTTTGCAGGTAGCGGACGGAAAGAATCGTTCTCATATGCGTGGCATGACGAGCGGGATGTGAACCTGTATCAGGCGGATCGGGTAAAGCATTATTTATATGAACCGAATGCCTCGATACTGAAATCTGGTGCGTTCCGGATGACAGCTTTCCGCTTTGGACTGGAGAAGCTGCATGCAAGTAGCCATTTATATACGTCGGACAACCTTAGGGACGATTTCCCCGGCCGCCGTTTTGTGGTGGATGAGGTGATACCGTTCAGTAATAAACAATGTAAGGCGCTGTCTAAAACGATTCCGCAAGCCAATATCACGGTACGCAATTTCCCTCTATCCGTAGCCGAACTCCGTATGCGGACAAAAATAGCCGATGGCGGTGAGGTCTATCTTTTTGCCACTACGCTGGCGGACGGCGTGAAGGTGTTGGTAAAGTGCCATAAATAAAGAAAGCCGGTTGAGATTCAGCCGGCTTCCCTGATATTGTGTATTAGCTATTGACTTACTTCAATAAGTTGGTACGCATAGCTTCGATGTCTTTTTGAGCGGCACGAGCAGCATTTACAGAAACTACCATTTCTTTCAGCGGAGCAATAGTTTCACCCAGTTGGCTCAAATCAGGATAATACTTAGATAAATCGCCTACAATCTGCTGTAGTGTATCCAGGCGTTTGATCATATTGTCGCTTAAACCTGCAGAGATAGCGTCGCCCTTTACAACTAAGCCCGGATTAGCTAATAAATAAGCATATTCAACCGACATTCCGCCTAATAGTTCGATTTCGATGTCTGCTTTGTCGTTTTCCATCATAGCATCGATCAGTTTATCTTCCTGAGCCTTCATAAAAGCATTAACTTCTTCCTTGCTTGCATTGGCAGGAGCAGATTCTTTCATGATATCGATAACGAATGGAATATTCAGGTCTGTAGTCAGCTTTACTAAAACGTTTTCAACGTCAGTAGTCGGCTTTTTCATTGCTTTCAGAATATTCAGATCTGCAAAGTACATACCGCATGCGCGCGCTTTCTGAGCCTGTGTTGTCAGTTCTGAAGCTTTGCTTACGGGCAACATAAAATCTGTATTGGCAACAGATACCGTTACTTCTCCGGTTGCCAGTTTGTAAGCTAAATCAGATTCGGGCATGTCTTTAAGAAACTGGGAAACTTCTACTTTAAGTTCTTCGGTAAGCAGGCTTTTTGAGACTTCTCCGGCTATAACAGCCTCTTGTTCTGTCTGAGCTTCGGCTTCAGCTTTCTTTGCACTGCTATTACAAGAAGCCATTCCGAATAAAAATGCTGCCACGGTTAGCAGACTTACAAAACTCTTCTTCATAATGATATCAATTTAATAATTTTATATATGTCTTTAATAGTCGTTGTTCTTGTTTAAATACTTGCCTGGAAACTCTGCGAAGATAGATATAATTACCAATAAACCAAAGATTACTAACATTAATAAATTAAACGAAAAAGTAGAAAACAGGATTCCGGCTACTTTTTTCTCATAGCTGTAGAATGGTGCGCGTCCCCAATTATTGTCAGGTTCCATGTATATTTGTCCTATTTTCGGATAAATTCTATGATGGGCTTCTTTGTAAAGCAGGTTGCTTGTTGTATTCAGTACCAGCTCTTCCAATGCTTCATTGTGATGCTCCTTTTTAAGGTTGGCGAACCAGTCGGCTCCTTTCTCATTAATAATTTCTCTTTGAACTTTACCTAATAAAGCGGTGAAATTGTCTGATCTTGTTTTCAATGCTTTTTCTGCTTTATTTAAATAGGCATTGTAGCTGTCTTTTGATGAATATGGTTCTATTCTGGCTGCTCGCCCTAGAACTAACAATTCGTTTTCAATGGTTTTTATCTTGTCTTTTTTTTCACTATCGGATAACTCTGTTTGTTGTACTAAATTTCTTACTTCCGGTAAATGGATGTTCTGATAATACTGCGAGATGAATTTCTCTTTTTCAATATAGAATAAGGACCGATTATACGCATTGTCGCAGAATTGCTCGACAGCCAATGCTTCAAATGCCCAGCGGGAAGGTATGATTTCTCCGATAAGCGGCACGATGTTGCGGTTGGCAGCCTGTTTACTTAAATCATCGAACTTAACGACTAGCCCGCATAACAATATTTGCGGGATAAGCAGAAGCGGGATCGTAATGTATATGGCTACAATTGTGTTTAGTGTTTGTGATAAGATTAATCCTGTCAGGTTTGCAAGGAAAGAGGTTGCCCACAGGATGATCCACCAGATAAAAAACATTTCCCATCCGATCCCGACCAGTGCATTTCCTACCAAAATAAACAAAAGACTTTGTATGGCAGATATACAGAACAGGAAAAACATCTTGGAAATGAGATAGCTTGGACGGCTTAACCGTAAGAAACGTTCCCTTTTCAACAATGTCTTGTCTTTTATTATTTCTTCCGCACTAATACTCATTCCGATAAATGTGGCTACAATAACAGACATGAACAGGTAAGTTACCAAGTTTTTATTGGTAAGCAAAGTGTAGCCTTCATCTGTCTCGTAGCGGGTGAGCAAAGCTACAATTACGGCAAGCAACGGGGCTTCCAGCAAAGCAATGCATAAGTATTGCTTGTTTGTCAGTTTGGTTTTAATGTTTCTTTCCAGGAAAATGAGAAATTGCTTCCAGGCGGACGGCTTTTGCTGTCTGTTTGGAGGTAAAGGCAGAACCTGGGGACTGTTGAATTCCGGTCTGGATGCTAAATAGAGTTCGTGCCATTCTTTTGCTGTCAGTTTGCGGATATTTGTTTGATTACCCGTGTCGTCGATCTTTTTGGCATCTATAATGTTCAGAATCAATTCGGGGTTTACGTTACCGCATGTACTGCAGACACTGATGTCCTGGTCTGTGTAATTGGCAACTCGTTTAAAGTATGTGATGGCTTCAATCGGGTTTCCATCGTAAATAGGATAACCTCCTGTGTCGAGCAACCATAGACGGTCAAACAATTTATATATCTCTGACGATGGCTGATGGATGTTCACAACAACTAATCTCCCCCGGTGTGTCTGTTCTTTTAAAAGCATCATCACTTTTTCCGAATCGGAAGACGAAAGCCCGGATGTGGGTTCATCTAAATATAAGATTGCCGGTTCACGTATTAACTCCAATGCGATGTTTAACCGTTTCCGTTGTCCTCCGCTGATTGTTTTCCGTACAGGAGAGCCTACTTCCAATGATTTGATTTTCAATAAATCCAAATCATTGAGAATAGAGTTTACTTTTTCTTCTATCTCTTTGTCGTTCAGATTGGCAAAACATAGCTTTGCCGTGTACCAGAGATTTTGGAATACGGTTAATTCTTCAATCAATAAATCATCCTGAGGCACAAAACCTATCAGTCGCTTACAATTCTCATCACTCAAAGGATGTCCGTTCAAACAGATAAAACCTTGCTGAGGAATGATGTTCCCGTTAAGGATACTGAGCAAGGTGGATTTGCCAACTCCACTTCCTCCCATAATGGCCACTAATTGTCCGGATTCGAGGTTGAATGAGAAATTATGCAATCCGTTTTCGCTGTTTTTAAAATGGAAATCAATATCGCGTCCGGCCAGCACGATACGCTCATTATGTTCGTTTCGGTTGAATGCTTCTTGTACGTCGCTATAATAAACCGGAAGAAATAACGGACTTTTGATGACACTGCTTCGTTGCCAACTGTAGAATATGCCGGCAGTGGCAGGTATGTCATTCATAAATACCTGGCTGTTTCCATAATAGGTGAAAATCAGTCTGTCGAAACCGGATAACTGCAATACGCGTATTTCACCTTCCAACCCTTTACGCTGTATGTGATTGTCATTGTTAGAAGGCGGGTCATTGCTAATTGTCAGTATATAGGGCGAGTAACTACCGGTTACGAATGCGAGTAGCGTATCATATTCTTCTGAACTGATGTTGAATATCGAGGAAATCTTTCTGAAAATGGATAGATTATCGGCGAATCCTTCGCTGTTACTATGGGCAAATTCCATAAACCTGAGTAACAGCAATATTTGTTCTTCTGCCATTAACTTAGGTTTTAGTTGCGTGCATACATTAATAATTACATTTTCCTTGTCGATATCAAAATCAGGATCATTATATACACTTTGCAACTCGTCGTATAATTCGATATATTCTTTGTGTGAACGGATTCCGAAATGGCTGGAAAGATAAGTGTTTACAGCTTGGCGTGCTTGTTCCGTCCCAATTCTTGCCAACGATGCAAAAATGGCAAACAGATTTAGTAGTCCGTTCAGTATTGTCTCATTCATTTAGGTAAATACTGTCATTTTATTTCAAAAGCATGTACAAATATAGATGATATGTAAGAAATATTGGTAATAATCCTGATAAATTTTTAATAAAAGATGAATGTCAAAGATCCAGATTACTATTGCTACGTAAATAACATGATGATAAGTTGTGCTGATATAACCCGTATAAACATGGACAGCGGATATACGGTAGCGTACGAAACAGATGGTTCGTCTCCTTCCACTGTCGTATTAGCATAACTCAATGCCATAGGGTTAGCCATGCTTCCGCAAAGCATACCTACATTATTAGCGTAATCTACTTTAAAAAATTGGGATGCAATGAAACCTACTATTAAAACAGGTACAATTGTGAGCATAAAACCTATTCCTATCCAGAGCAATCCTTCTGCCCGGAACACTGTTTCAAAGAAATGTGCTCCGGCATCAATACCTAGCCCCGCCAGATAAATGACGATACCGAATTGCCGCATCATTAAGTTGGCACTCTGGGTTGTATAAGTAGTTAAATGGAATCTGGGACCGAAAGCGCCCATAAGTATACCTACTATAATTGGCCCTCCTGCAATGCCTAGCTTTACAGGCGTGCTTATTCCCGGTATGGAAATGGGAAGGGAACCAAGTAATACACCGAGGAAGATTCCAACAAATACAGCAATAAGGTTTGGATTATCCAAGCGCTTAACCTCATCACCTAATATTTTTCCTACTGTATTTACAGCGTTGGCTTCGCCCACGATGGTTAGTTTATCACCAATTTGAAGGCGCAAATTAGAAGAGGCTAGTAAATCTATACCTGCACGGTTGACGCGGGTTATATTAATTCCATATAAATTGCGTAACCGTAAAGAACCGAGCTTAACTCCGTTTACCCGGTTTCGGGTTACTAAAATACGGCGTGAAATAAGCTGGCTGTCTATAGCATTCCAATCAATATCCTCTTTGTTCCAGTCTACATTTTCCTGTTCTCCAAATAACGTTTTGATTGTTTCTACGTCTGATTTTACAGAGATAATCAATAAATGATCGTGTTCTTTTAATTGGAAATCGGAAGTGGGGATACTTACTTTTCCATTTCTCCATACGCGGGAAATAACAAAGTGTTTTCCCGTTAGCTTCATTACTTCCAGAATGCTTTTGTTGTATATGGAAGGATTGCAGACTTGAAATTCGGCTACATAAGTAGTGGTATCTTTTGTTTCTTTATGTATGTTGTCCGATTGGTTGGCAAACATTTTTCGTAATATGATAATTGCCAGTATAACGCCGATGACTCCTAACGGATAAGCTACAGCGCATGCTAATGCCATATCGGTAACGCTTTTTGAATTGGAGGGATCAATTTGCAATAGAGCTTGTTGGGCTGCACCCAATGCGGGGGTGTTGGTCACAGCACCGGATAGTAGAC
Source organism: Parabacteroides provencensis (assembly GCF_900232875.1). Taxonomy (NCBI): domain Bacteria; kingdom Pseudomonadati; phylum Bacteroidota; class Bacteroidia; order Bacteroidales; family Tannerellaceae; genus Parabacteroides; species Parabacteroides provencensis. The sequence continues at coordinate 242,013 of NZ_LT960490.1, forward strand.
CAACCATATTTGATAAAGATATACCGGTTACCCAATGTAATGCAAGAGTCAATAATATTCCCAGGAAGATAACGGCTATTCCCATCATATTAAGTTCCACTCCTCCTTTTTTCAGGGAAGAAAAGAAACCGGGGCCAACCTGTAATCCAAGTGTGTATACGAAAATAATTAATCCGAAATTCTGGGCGAACATCAACATGTCCTTATTTACCACGATACCGAAGTGTCCGGCCATAATTCCTGCAAAGAATACGAAAGTTATCCCCAGAGATATGCCGAAAATCTTTTGTCTTCCCAAATACAGACCAACGGCAGCAACAAGGGAGATTATTATGATCGCCTGAATCATTGTCGGCGCTAAAAAATCTTCAATCAACCAATTCATTCCTGTTCTGTGTTATTGATGGCCGCAAAGATAGGCGAGTTTTCTGGATAATTGCCGATTTGTCATTAACTTTGTAAACTCTGAAAAGATTTTATACTGTAAAAACGGACAGGATATGGCATTGAAGTTGATACATACGGCCGATTGGCATTTAGGACAAACCTTCTTTGGTTATGATCGTGATAATGAACATGATGCTTTTCTTTCATGGCTCGTTGATACATTAGATGATCAGCAAACGGATGTCCTTCTGATTTCGGGAGATGTATTTGATGTTGCTAATCCTTCGGCAATGGCACAACGCCGTTTTTTCCGTTTTTTGAAAGAGGCAAATCGTCGTAATCCGGAATTACAAATTGTTATTACTGCCGGAAATCATGATTCGGCAGCTCGTCTTGAAGCTCCGGTTCCTTTATTGGAAGAATTAGGGACTACTGTTATTGGAATTATTAAGCGGAAAGAAGATGGTGAAATTGACTTAGATTCATTGATTATACCATTATACAACCGGAAAGGAGAACGGCAAGCATTGTGCCTGGCTGTACCATTTCTCAGACAAGGCGATTATCCTTCGTCAGAAGAAGGACAAGATAATTATGTGGCCGGAATAGACCGGATGTATAACCGACTTTATGTGTATGCAGAGTCTAAACGGCTTCCGGGGGAAGCAATTATTGCTATGGGACATTTGCATGCAACCGGAGCTGAGTTGTCGGATGATGACAGAAGTGAACGTATTATTATGGGAGGATTGGAATCTGTTTCGGTCAATACTTTTAATACAGGTTTAGCTTATACGGCTTTAGGACATATTCATAAAGCCCAAAAGATAGGTGGTCGCGATTCTGTACGTTATGCGGGAAGTCCGTTGCCTATGTCGTTTTCGGAAACGAACTATCGGCATCAGGTCGTTTCCGTTACTATTGAAAGTGGAAAAACTCTGTTTATAGAACCTTTGGCTGTACCTGTAGTGACCGAGTTGTTAAGAATACCGCCTTCTCCTGCTTCTCCCGATGTTGTGTTAGCGATGTTAACAGAATTGCCCGATGCGGAGAATAGGGACAATAATACAAATCCTTTTCTGGAAGTACGTGTTTTGCTTACTGAACCGGATCCGGGTTTTCGTCATCGGGTAGAAGAGGTTCTTGAAGGAAAGGCGGTTCGTTTAACCTCTATCGTTCCTTCTTATCCGGAAAGTGAAGGCGAAGACGATTTCCATGCTCTTTCTTATAATGATTTGCAGAAAATTGATCCGACGGATATGTTGAAACATGCTTTTGCTGCTAAGTATGGCGGCGACTTACCTGAAGATATGGAACAATTATTTAAAGAGGTAATGCGGGAGGTTGCTTTATGAAGATATTAGCGATACGCGGGCGTAATCTGGCTTCGCTTGAGGGTGAGTTTTCTATAGATTTTACGGTGGAACCTTTACTGTCAGCCGGTATATTTGCTATTTCCGGTCCAACTGGAGCAGGTAAATCTACATTGTTGGATGCTATGTGCCTGGCTCTTTTCTCCCGTACACCCCGTACGGATCAGGCAAAAGAAAATAATGTAAGATTGAGAGATGTAAATGAAGATCTTCTGCCTCAGGGAGATCCTCGTTTTATACTACGGAGAGGAACAGCCTTTGGATTTGCGGAAGTAGATTTTGTTGCATTGAACGGCTTTCGCTATCGTGCACGCTGGTCGATTGCCCGTGCCCGTGATAAAGAGAGCGGACGTTTACAAAATCCCAAAACGACACTTTTTAATCTGGATAAAGAGACGGAAGAACAAGGAACCCGTTCAGATCTTCAAATACGAATTATCGAACTGATAGGTCTGACATTTGAGCAGTTTACCCGTTCCGTTCTATTGGCGCAGAATGATTTTTCCACATTTTTAAAAGCGGAACAGGGAGAAAAGGCTTCATTGCTGGAAAAACTGACAGGCACAGAGCAATATTCTGCTATTTCACGTTTGATTTTTACGAAGAATGCGGAAGCCAGGGAAGCTTATGAAAAAATATGGGTTCAGATGCAAAGTGTAGAAATGCTGGCAGAGGAAGAGGTACAGGCTTTTGAAAAGCGTCTTTCTGAAGTTGAACCTTTGCTATTGCGCCTTGAAAGCGCTAAGGTGGAACGGCAACACTTACAAGATGCAGTCAAGTCGGCCGAACAGCAGATTGCAGGGAAACAGATACAGCAAAAAGATATTTCTGATAAATTGGCTCGATCGATTGAATTATTGGAAAAATCCCGTAAAGACTATGAAATAGCCTTGGAAGAACAACAAAAAGCAGAGTTTCTTTATAAAAGTCTTCAACCGGAGTTGCAGCAGGCTCGTAAATTAGATGTACAGATAGAAACTGTTTTGCGTTCTTTTTCTGAAGCGGAGCAACGTTTGAAAGAAGCAGCTCAAAGTAAAAAAGAAGCGGAAAATAAGCTTTTTGATTTGCAAAAGAAAGAGAGACAAGGACAAGAAGAAATAGAAAAACTGAAAGCTTGGCGGGAGAAATATAAGGGAAAAGCCGGAATTGCCGAACAGCTTCCCGCTTTACTTTTGCATTTGGATGCAGCTTTTAGTGCTCGTCAGTCTTTCGAGAAATCAACGCAATCTATTTTAGTCTTTAAACAACAGATAGGCCGGCTGGATATAGAATTAACAACATTGGCTGCTTCCATGGGGCAACATCGCTCGGATTTGCTGAAAGTGGAAACTGAATTGAATCAGATTGATATTTTACTGAAACAAATAGATACGACAAGCCTTGATAAATCAATAAATGAAGCTCGTTCCGAACGTGAACGTTTATTGGTAGAACAGGCTCAGTTTGTTACTACCGGTGATATTAAAACATTACGGGATAAACTTTCTGAAGGAACTCCGTGTCCGGTTTGTGGAAGCAAGGAGCATCCTTATGCATCCCACGAGACTGGAGAAAAATTGCTGGCTTTAGCCAAAGGAATCTCGGATATTACAATACAAATTCAGCAGCTGGTTAAGCAATCGGAAACTTATACTGTCAACCAGAAGCGGCAAGCTTTATTACAACAGCGCCAACTTCAGTTACATAAACAGATAACGGAGAGCGAAAATGCACGAATTGGCATACTGAATCAGCAGAAATTAGTTAATACTCAAATATCTCATGAGGAAGCTCTATCCGTTGAACATCAGGAAGTGCAGACTCGTTCATTACTTGCTGCTAATCAGGTTTTTGGTAGTGATTCTTGGCAGAATGCCTGGCAACAGGATCCGGAAGCATTCCGTAAAACATTGACAGATTTTTCCCGTCAGTGGCGTAATAATGAAGAATGTTTGCAGCAGTTGGAACGGCAACAAGGAATACTAAAGGCCGAATGTGAGTCGCATAGCACTTTTCTACCCAAGCAAATAGCACAGTGGAAAGAGTTCGAGATGATTTTTCAAAAACATCGGGATGATTTAAAAAATCATCGGGATGATCGTAACCGTTTATTATCGGGACGATCTGCTGATGAAGTGGAGCAAGAATATGTGCGCAACCTGGAGGAATTGAAAGAGAATTTGAAAAAACTACAATCTATGCAGGTAGAACAGTCTGGGATTGTTGAACAATATAAAGGTGTCACGGAACAGATTACAAAAGATCTGGCTGATACTTCTGTTATGCTATCGGAGAAAAAAGCGGCATTGGAGGTTTGGATTAATCAGTATAATGAATTATCCGGAGGTATTTCTTTAGAGGATGCTTTGACTCAGGCATCAAAAGAAAAAGCAGAATGTACATTCCGTTTGCGTACACATGCTGAGAATTTACGGAAAGTAGCAGGTCTGAAAGATGAACTGGATAAGCGCTCTGTTATTAGTGAGCGCTGGGCTAAATTAAATGATCTGGCCGGTTCTTCGGATGGTGCTAAATTTCGCCGGATAGCTCAGGGCTATACTTTGGATGTTTTACTGAATTATGCAAATGTTCAATTAAGAGGGCTTACCAAACGCTACCGTTTAGAGAGGGTGCCTGACACATTGGCTTTGCAGGTGATAGATCAGGATATGTGCGATGAGGTTAGATCTGTCCATAGTTTGTCTGGTGGCGAATCATTTTTAGTCTCCTTGGCTTTAGCTCTTGGCTTATCTTCTCTTTCTTCAAATAGAATGAAAGTTGAAAGTTTGTTTATTGATGAAGGTTTTGGTTCTTTGGATTCCGAAACTTTGCGCGTTGCCATGGATGCCTTGGAGAGTCTTCATACGCAAGGCCGGAAGATTGGGGTTATTTCTCATGTGCAGGAAATGACGGAACGTATTCCTACCCAGATTCGGGTACAACGGAGTGGAAACGGACGAAGCTCTTTGAAAATAATGTAGTTCTATGGCGGATTATTTACTTAAAATTAATGTTGAAGGCATTTTTTGAAGCGCCTTTTTACGGTGTTCGGATATATCATTCCATGTGGCATAGCTTACCAGCATGAAATTGTGCCCATTGAAAATCTCGGGAGTTAAATCTTTATTGGGTAATAATGTAGCCTGTTTAATAGTTTCTGTAAATTCGTTAAGCTTCTGGTTGATAGTTTCTATACCTGGAGTTGTACTGCTTGCCTGGTTAACGATATTAACCGAACCATGAGTTGTTTTTAGTAATGTCCGGGCATAGTCAAGCAAGAACAGATCATCAGCCGAATTAACGATAATAATTATGTTTGTTGCTTTTACAAAGCCTCTGTTAATGAATACTCCTACAGGACAATCGCTTTGTTCGATAAACATTTTAGTTTTATCTTTTAATAAAGCTCCGGGATAAAACCATGATTCAGGCGCTTTGAATCGTTTGAAGAAACGATTGTAGAAAGAGGTACGATAACGATTGGCATCAATATCCGTGGGTAAATCACTCATCGAGATACCGGCACCTACCAATAAGAAATCGTAGCCTTCATTATTCACAATATCGCAAATATCTTGGCTGGCGTTTGTAGATACTTCATACCGGGTCTGGATAGGAATACCCAATTTTTGTGCTCCGTATAGGATTGGTCCAAAACTAACTTCTTCGAAATTATCGGTATGTAAGGGGTTTACATCAGAACCAACAGTTAAATGAAGTGCTGTAATTTCTAATTTATTTTTTCCGTGAGAAAACATTTGGTAGGCAACATCCAGCATAATCTGGCCATTGCTTGCACGCCCGAACGAAAGTAATACTTTAAAAATTCCTGCTACAGCTTCAACATGTTTATGTTCGATAATCTTGTCTCGCGTTTTATAGCAGAATTTGATAAATGAAATTAACGGAGTCGTCATGAACGTGGTCACCAGAGTCATGAGTACCAACATTACGAAAATAGGAGGCGGAAGTATCTTCATTTCATAACCGATCGTAAGTACTACCAGTTCCATTAACCCGCGGGTATTCATTAAAGCTCCTATATAAAGACTATCTTTCGTGCTTTCGCCTACGAAACGGGCTGAGAAGAAAGCTCCTCCGAATTTGCCGGCAATTGCTACTACTATAAATATACCGCACATGCGCCATAGGTCCGGGTTGTTTAATAAACCTATTTCCGTACGTAGCCCTGTTGAAACAAAAAATAACGGAAGGAATAAAGCAAGGGAAACATCTTCTACTTTCTCCGTCATAATTTTGCGGAATTTTATATTGCTTGGCATTACTACCCCTGCAATGAATGCGCCGAATAATGCATGCAACCCTAGTATTTCTGTCAGATAAGATGATATAATGAGCAATAAGAACATGAAGGCTACCAGCCCTTTGTCTATGACTTCTTTATTATGATATATATGTCCTACCATACGTAAGAAGGGGCGTACGGCGAAAAACATGAATGCGATATAAATAATAGAAAAACCAATGTTGTAAATGGCACTTAACATTGTTCCTGCCTGGGCAATAGCTACAACAACCGCCAGAAGACACCAGGCTGTGATATCTCCGTTAGCAGCACTAGCCAGTGAAATGGTTCCCAAATGTGTTTTTGTAAGACCTTTTTCCTGGATAATACGGGCCAGTACAGGGAATGCTGTGATACTCATTGCAATTCCTATGAATAAAGCAAAGGACAGGAATGGGGTGTCTTTGTTTGCATAGGAGCCATATACATAATATGCAGTAAGCATTCCAAAGAAAAAAGGTGTTATTGTGCTCGTATGGCTGATAAGAATTGTTTCTTTCAGTTTTTTTCTTACTTCGGTTATATCCAATTCCATACCGATAGCAAACATAAATAGTATTAATCCGAATTGGCTTAATATGTTGATATTGGCAAGGGAATCCAGGGGGAACAGGAAATTGGAAACATCCGGCAATAAATGTCCTAATATAGACGGGCCAAGAACGATACCTGCAACAATCTCGCCGATAACCGTAGGTTGGCCTAATTTTAAAAATAGCCAACCGAATAGCCGGCATGTAAGCAAAATCGTGATAATTTGAAGAAGTAAGATTCCAATAGGAGTTTCTATATGATGAACTAATAATGTGGAAAATAGAGAAAAGCCTTCTTGTAAGTTTCTGGGGGTATCGTATGCTGAAGTGATTGCACTTTCCAGTTGCTGGCTTTCTCCTTCCTTTGCAACTAAGTACATTAACGAACCGAAAATAAGAATCATCAGTAAGTAGAATGCTATGCTCTTCGTCCCTTTACTCATCAGCCATACGGTTTGCTGCAAATATAAGAAATATCCTTATATTATCTCAAATAGTATGTTTTTTTCTTTTATCTTTGTCCAATAACCAATCAATTGAATCATGGAGTCACTAAATCTGATAAAAAATGATCCATGGCTGGCACCTTACAAGGCAGCCATAGAAGGACGATATCAATATGTTGTTGATAAAGAGAAGAGTCTAACAAATAACGGTAGACAAACTTTGTCCGAACTTGCTTCCGGTTACCTTTATTTCGGATTACATAAAGTTTCCAAAGGATGGATATTTCGTGAATGGGCTCCTAACGCAAAGGCTATTTATCTGATTGGAACTTTTAACGGGTGGCAGAAAGATGACAGGTATAAAATGAACCGTCAGGATAATGGTGTTTGGGAAATTGTTTTGGAAGAAGGTTTGCTTCACCACGAAGATCTTTTCAAATTATTGGTGGAGTGGGATGGCGGCAGTGGAGAACGTATTCCTGCCTGGATTCGCCGGGTTGTCCAAGATGAACAAACAAAGATTTTTAGTGCACAAGTATGGGCTCCTGAAAATCCGTATAATTTTAAGATTAAAAAATTTAAACCAAACACTGCTCCATTGCTGATTTATGAGTGCCATATAGGTATGGGGTCAAGTGAAGAAAAAGTTGGTACATATAGTGAATTTCGTAAAAATGTATTGCCCCGTGTACTGAAAGACGGATATAATGCTATCCAGATAATGGCTATTCAGGAACATCCGTATTATGGTTCGTTTGGCTATCATGTAAGTAGTTTCTTCGCTGCATCTTCTCGCTTTGGAACTCCGGAAGAACTTAAAGAATTGATTGACGAAGCCCATAGTATGGGAATTGCTGTTATTATGGATATTGTTCACAGTCATGCTGTAAAGAATGAAATAGAAGGATTGGGGCGTTTTGACGGCTCTTATAATCAATATTTTTTGAGTGGCGAGCGTCGTGAACACCCGGCTTGGGATTCTCTTTGCTTTGACTATGGTAAAAATGAAGTCCTTCATTTCTTATTGTCAAACTGTAAATTCTGGTTGGAAGAATATAAATTTGATGGATTCCGTTTTGATGGTGTAACTTCAATGTTGTATTACAGTCATGGGTTAGGAGAGGCATTTTGCAATTATGGAGATTATTTTAACGGTCATCAGGATGGAGATGCTATTGCTTATCTTACGTTGGCAAATAAGTTGATTCATGAAGTAAATAAAAATGCTATTACCATAGCAGAAGAAGTAAGTGGCATGCCGGGGCTGGCCGTTAAATACGAAGAAGGTGGCTATGGTTTCGATTATCGTATGGCAATGAATATTCCGGATTACTGGATCAAGACTATTAAAGAGAAGAAAGACGAAGATTGGCATCCGTCTTCAATCTGGTGGGAGACGACAAATCGTCGTGCGGATGAAAAGACAATTAGTTATGCCGAAAGCCATGACCAGGCCCTTGTGGGGGATAAGACTATTATTTTCCGTTTGATTGATGCCGAAATGTATTGGCACATGCAGAAAGACGACCATAACTTTATAGTAGAAAGAGGAATTGCTCTTCATAAAATGATTCGTTTATCTACAGCCTCAACTATTAATGGTGGCTATCTTAATTTTATGGGGAATGAATTTGGCCATCCGGAATGGATTGACTTCCCTCGTGAGGGAAACGGGTGGTCATATAAGTACGCTCGCCGTCAATGGGGTCTAGTTGATAATCCGGATTTAAAATATCATTTTTTGGGTAACTTCGATGAGGAGATGCTGGCTTTGATCAGTAGTGTGAAGAATTTCCAGGATACTCCGATACAAAAAGTTTGGGATAATGATGGCGATCAGATTTTAGCTTATATGCGTAAAGATCTTGTCTTTGTCTTTAACTATAACCCTACAAAATCATTTACAGATTACGGCTTTTTAGTTCCGAAAGGAGAATATGAGGTTGTATTGAATACTGATGCTACACGTTTTGGAGGTTTTGGTTTATCAGATGATAGCATACGCCATTTTACACAGTTTGATCCTTTGTATAAAGGAGAGAAAAAAGAGTGGCTTAAAATATATATTCCCGCTCGCTCGGCAGTGGTTTTAAGGAAAGTGAAGGCGAAGGCTACGACAGCTAAAGCTAAAACAATAAATAGTAAAACTAAAAAATAAAAACACGTATTTTATGTTGTATCCGCTTACGTTCGAACCAATCCTTAAAAAGATTATTTGGGGTGGTTCTGATATCTGCCCGTTTAAGGGTATTACACCGATACAGGATGGTATCGGGGAAAGTTGGGAACTTTCTCATGTTGAAGGTAATTATTCTATTGTTGCCAATGGTAAATTAAAAGGTTTTTCGCTGGACGAATTGATCCGTAGATATGGCAAACAATTGTTGGGAGAAAAAGTTCTGGAACGATTTGGCACTACTTTCCCTTTGTTGATTAAGTTTATAGATGCCCGCGATAACTTATCCGTACAAGTTCATCCGGATGATGAGTTGGCCAAAAAACGTCATAACTCTTTCGGAAAGACAGAAATGTGGTATGTTATTAATGCGGCTAAAGGTGCTGCTTTATATTCAGGTTTTTCTAAGCAAATAGATGCAGAGGAATATGTGAAACGGGTTGAAAATAACACTATAATGGATGTGTTACAGCGTTATGAGGTAAGCCCGGGTGATGTGTTTTTCTTGCCGGCGGGACGTGTCCATGCTATCGGAGCCGGTTGCTTTATTGCAGAGATACAACAGACCAGTAACATAACTTATCGTATATATGATTATAATCGTAAGGATGCAAATGGCAACGGCCGTGAGTTGCATACGGAATTAGCGAAGGATGCTATCGATTATACATTATCCCCTGATTATCGTACGCATTACAAAGCGCATACAAATGCAACAGTAGAGTTGGCAACTTGCAAATATTTTACAACAAATTTACTTGATTTGGATACGATCATGGTTCGTGACTTTTCCGAACTTGATTCTTTTGTTGTTTATATCTGTATGGGAGGTAAGGCCTCAATTAGAGATGGTAAAGGCAATGAAATTTATGTTCATCAGGGACAAACCGTATTGATCCCTGCTGATACGGAAGTTGTTACAATATCTCCGGCGCCGGGTGCTAAGTTAATGGAAACTTATATAGAGTAACATTATAGTAAAGAAAAGGGGAGTTGATATTAAATCAGCTCCCCTTTTTGACTTGTATTTTGCTTAAACCCATGGATATGGCATTTTTGTAATTCCGTTATACATAAAGCGATAGGTTGGGACATCAATACCTAATTTATCTGCAGTATGGACTACATAACCTGTTAACGTTTCCAGTTCTGTAGGTTTACCGGCCAAAAAATCTGCATGCATGGATGTTGTAGCACCGGCGGGCATCATTTTTTGTGCTTCGATAGAAGCATATACGATATCGGCAGGTAAGTGGATACCTTTTGCTTCCGCTACACTTTTCAATTCATTACCTAATGCGATGAACATATCATAATGTTGTTCGATAACATCACTTATATTCTGGTTGAAAAAGGTTGTAATAGTTGCAGCAGTAGAAATCATCAGAAACTTTTTCCATAACCTTAAATCTATATCGTCAGGGTTGTAAGCATTAATCCGTGAGTAAGTTAAAAGCTGGAGCAATGCTTCTTGTTTTGCTTTGTCTCCGTCTTTTGATCCGAAAAAAAGTCTTTCTTTACCACTGAATTTATCTATATATCCCGGTTTTATTAATCGTGCTCCTATATAGGTACAACCTTTCCATACGGATTGCCCCGGTAATAGTTCCTGTATCTGTTCTGTTATATTAACGCCGTTAAGTAATGGAATAATGACGGTTTCAGGCCCTAATAAAGGCTTTAGTTGCTCGATGTTTTCTTTCAGGTCATAACTTTTTGTGCAGCAGAATATGTAATCTACCGGTCCTATTTCAGCCGGATTATCGGTTGCAAGAGCAGGAACCGCTATAAGAGTGCGTATGCCGGTCTTTATATGTAGTCCGTGTTCTTTAATAGCACGCAAGTTTTCACCCCGGGATATAAAGAAAAAATCTGCAATTTCTTTGTCTTTATACCGGGCGGCCAGCATACCTCCGTAGTAACCGCCTACGGCTCCGATTCCGGAAAATGCAATTCTTAATTTACTCATAATTATCTAACTTGTATTATGCAAAGATGGAAAATAAAATTGGAACTATCTTATACTAGTTTTAGTTCTTTTAAAAATTCGGGAATGCTTTGTTCGAAATTGACCCCGAACCGGTAATCTGTTTTTGCCTTGTATGTTTTTAATATACTACTTGCTGTAAAACGTACTGCGATGGCTGCAGATTCTACTAAACTAAAACTATTAAGTAAGGCAGATAGTAAAGCACTGGCAAAAACATCTCCGGTGCCATGATAGTAACCCGGTATTCTTTTTATGAAGAAGTATCCTGTCGTGTTGGAAATTTTTTCATAAGTAGCCGCCCCTAATTCGTCTTCTTTGAAATATACGCCGGTCAATACAACTTTTTGAGGGCCTAATTTGCTTAACTTCCTTAATATACTTTCAATATAGGCTTGCGAATAAGGTCCTGCTTTGTAAGGTTCATCCAGAAGCAACGCAGCTTCGGTAAGGTTTGGTACGATAATATCTGCTTTTTCACACAGAGATCTCATACCTTTGGCAAAATCAGGAGTGAATATTTTATATAATTCTCCATTGTCCGCCATTACTGGGTCAATAAGAACCAGGTTGTTGTTTGTCTTGAATTCCTGAATGAATTCTTTTACAATATCCAGTTGTTCGAACGAGCCTAGAAAGCCTGTGTATATAGCATCAAATTGAATATCTAATGACTTCCAATGTTTAATGATAGGGCGCATGTCATTAGTAAGATCTCTGTAAGTATATCCGTCAAAACCTCCTGTATGGGTGGATAAAACGGCTGTTGGCAGGGCACTGGCCTCTATGCCTGCTGCGGATAGGATGGGAAGCGCTACTGTTAACGAACATTTGCCAAAACCTGATAAATCGTGGATAGCAGCTACTCGTTTTAAAGTAATTCTATTTTTCATCTTTCATTTGTTGTTTTATTATAAACAATGTATCAAGAAAAAAAGTTGGTAGAACCCGCTTATAAACTTATGACTACTTTTACCTTTGGATGTGTATATATAAATAATGTAAATACCAGCAGGGTATTCTTTATACGAAATGGAAACAGTTTGATTGCTTCCCGTAAGTTGTTTATTTAATAAGTGGCCGTTTATATCGTATAAAATTATTTCTTGGATATGATTAGGTGAACTTATGAATATATTGCCGTCCGCATCAGAGATGATGGATGTGTTAAGGTCATTTCCCATTCCTTTTGATTATGCAAAAGTAGATGGTTTTTAAAAAAAAAACCGTCTTACTGCAGTCAGTAAGGCGGCTTAAATTATGTTGTGTAATTATTTAACCATGCCTGAAATCTTTTAAAATTTTCTGCAGTTCCTGACGGGCAAAGAAAATACGGCTCTTCACTGTTCCCAGAGGTACATTCAGTTTATCTGCGATCTCATTATATTTATAACCACTCAGAAACATAGAAAACGGTATCTTCAACTCATTATTCAAACTATTAATAGCTTTCGTAATTTCCTGAATCTGGTAAGCGCCGTCCGGCGTATCGAATCCCGAATCATTCACAACATCCAAATTGTACAGATCCACTCCTTGGTCTACAACCGTTTGTGTTCTTACAATTTTATGATAGTTGTTTATGAAAATATTACGCATAACGGTCAAAACCCAACCCTTGAAATTGATATTATCAACGAATTTTTCCTGATTATCCAATACTTTCAGCGTTGTGTCTTGCATCAAATCCTGAGCATCGTCTCTGTTTGCTGTGAGCATTAATGCAAAATTCATCATATTTTCTTGCATGCTCAATAATTTTTTCTGAAATAGTAAGGCGTTCATATGATATTATTTTTTAATTAATTATTTATTACCCTATCACTATTGATTGATGTTTCAAAAATATAAATAATAAACAGAAATAAACACATCTTTAATGATTGTTAGTATTAAAAATGCCACCTTAATAATTCAGCTATAAAACAGGCTGAAAATGAGCGAAAAATACAACTTATTGGAGATACGGGATTCAATATTTACAAGTCGTCAAATAGAAAATATAACTTAAAATAAAAAAGGGGATACATATATCAAGGATATCTCCCGATTTATGAATCGGACAGAAGAGTTTAAAAACAAAAACAGCACTTTACAATTGATCCTGTAAAATGCTGTTTGTTGATGTGACCTGGGAGAGGCTCGAACTCTCGACCCAATGATTAAGAGTCATTTGCTCTACCAACTGAGCTACCAAGTCAGAATGTTGTTGTTGGCTTTTTTATTGAGTGACCTGGGAGGGGCTCGAACCCTCGACCCAATGATTAAGAGTCATTTGCTCTACCAACTGAGCTACCAAGTCATTCTTGCTATCGTTTGTTTCTCGATTGCGGGTGCAAAGATATTGTTTTAATTTTTCCCTGCAAACTTTTCATTGTCTTTTTTAACGTATATCTATTCAAATTCGAATATATCAGAAGGAGTGGTGCGCTTTAAAGCAACAAGGGCGACATCTTTCCCAACCCGTATACCTTCTTCAAAAAGGCGTATGTCGATTGTTTTGTAAGCTAGCTCCGGATGGTTATTATCACGGCTGAGGTGGCATAACCAGATGTTTTTCAGTTTCGGATCATAGTGTGTCGCAATAAATTCGGCAGCTTCCCTGTTGCTCAGATGTCCGGTCGGACTTGCAACGCGTTCTTTTAGGAATGCCGGGTAAGTACCGAATTTCAACATTTCTTCGTCATAATTGGCCTCTATGATCAGATCTGTAGCCAGACACATATATTTGCTTACGGTATCGGTGATATGTCCGACATCGGTAGCAAAAGTGAATTTATGATTTTCATATTCGATATGATAACCGACATTGTCTGTGCTGTCATGGGGAACCTCAAAAGCGGTAATCTTGAAATCCCGTATCATAAAAGGAACTTCTTTTTCTATAATCTTGCGCGAACCAATTAATGTTTCTTCAACATAACGGCTTTTCTCGATGCCTTCGTGTACCCCTTCCGTACTGTAAACGGGAATACAAAGCTTTTCGCCTAAATAGCCAACCGTTTTTATATGATCTGCATGGTCGTGGGTAATTAAGACTGCTACGATTTTTGAGAAGTTAATCGCTTTGTCTTTCAATACTTTTTTTATAGTGCGGATACCGATACCTGCATCAATCAGTACCCCGAATTCAGGGGTTCCCAGATAATAACAGTTTCCACTGCTTCCGCTTGCTAAACTAAGAAATGATAGTTTCATGATCTTTTATTCCGCATCACTGCTTTTGTGTTCTACATAGTGTTTTCCGTCCATTTGTTCAGGGACGGAATGATTCGGGGATTGTTACTTCCCCGATGAGTGAGCAATTCATGTGATCCTTTACTTCCTCGGGGCTTAACCCGTGGCCGAAAAGGAACATAAGTTTTGTTACTGCACTTTCTGTTGTACTGTCAAAGCCGCTTATTACACCGGCTTCCAGTAATTTGTGCCCTGTTTCATAGCGGTGCATTTCAACGCTTCCCCCGCTACATTGAGTAACATTTACAATTACAATACCACGGTCTACCGCTTCTTTCAACATCTTCAGGAACCATTCCTGCGACGGTGCATTTCCGCTACCGAATGTCTCCATTACTACACCTTTCAGTCCGGGGATATTTAGGATACTTTCTATCACTTGTGGAGAAATACCCGGAAACAGTTTTAATATGGCGATATTCCGGTCCAGCAGATAATGCGGTTTAAGCGGTTTACGCGATACCGGATGATATATTTGTCCGGTATCGTATTTGATATATATACCGGCATGCGCCAATGCCGGGTAGTTATATGAACGGAATGCATTAAAGTTATCTGCATTGATCTTACTTGTCCGGTTTCCGCGCAGCAAATCATTTTCAAAGAAAACACATACCTCCGGGACGATAGGCATTCCGTTTTCTTTTGCAGCAGCTATTTCGATAGCTGTGATCAGGTTTTCCTTTCCATCAGTCCTTAACATTCCGATAGGTAGTTGCGAACCTGTCAGGATAACCGGTTTACTAAGATTTTCGAGCATGAAGCTCAGGGCTGAGGCCGTAAAAGACATTGTGTCCGTACCGTGCAATACGACAAATCCGTCATATTGCTGGTAATTGTCGGCAATGATTCTTACAATCTTCATCCAGGATTCCGGCCCCATCTCCGAAGAGTCCATAGGGGGATCGAATTGTATGGTAGAAACGGAATAACCGAGTTTTTTCAGTTCAGGCATATTGTCTTTAAGATGCTGGAAGTTGAAGGATTCCAGTACACCCGTTTCCGAGTTTTCCATCATTCCGATAGTTCCGCCTGTATATATCAGCAGGATAGAGGCTTTTCCCTGTTCGTTATTCATATTAGCTGTCATTGGGACACAAAGGTAATAAATTATTATTCTTCTCCTCTTAATACAGGTACACTTATATGATACTTTACAGCCAATATACGGGAGATGAATATACTGGCAGCTGCGATAAGCTGAGTGAGAGGGGGACTAAACGACAACAGTATACATATATAATATACAACTCCTCCCAGCACGCAGGCTAATGCATAAATATCTTTACGGAATATCAAAGGTACCTCGTTTATCAGTATATCGCGTATCATACCTCCGAATGCCCCTGTTATTGTGCCCATTACGATAGCTACCCACATCGGGAAACCGAATGACAGAGCTTTTTCTATACCTACGACGCCGAATAATCCCAACCCGATAGCATCGAATATAAAGAACGTATTGTTCAGGCTGATTACATATTTCCTGAATATGATTACAAATAACAGCGCCACAGCCGATATTGTAAGATAGGAGGCCTGCTCCATCCAGAAAGGGGTTGCATTTAGTAATATATCGCGTATTGTTCCTCCTCCTACGGCTGTTACTACCCCGATAACGTATGCACCGAACCAATCAAATTGCTTGGCGGAGGCTAACCTTATGCCGCTTATTGCGAATGCAAACGTTCCCGTATAGTCGCAGAATGTGATAAAGTCTATCATTATGTTTTTTCTGCAAAAATATGGAATAGTTTGGAATATCGCTCTTTATATTAAGAATACCTAACAATAATTTAAACCAAACGAATATAGTACTGTTTATAATACATAAGTTTGCGGGTAAAATGATAGTAGTGAAGGTGTAAAGAGTATACGAATGAAAAGATATTTGTTATCAGGGTTATTATTTTTTATTTCGGTTCAGTGGTTATGGGGACAACATTTTCCCAGAATGAAAAGTCGTAATTATGTCAGTGATTCAGCCCTTTTTGTTCCCCGTCATCCCTGGAGGGCAGCCGGAGAAGTCTTCGGACTTAATATGGCTGTATGGGCTTTCGACCGCTATGCAATGAATGAAGATTTTGCCCATATAAACTGGAATACGATCAAAAGTAATTTTAGAAAAGGTCCGGTATGGGATACAGACAAGTTTTCAACTAATCTTTTCTCTCATCCGTATCACGGTTCCCTGTATTTTAATGCTGCACGTAGCAATGGGCTGAACTTTTGGCAATCAATTCCCTTTTCAGCGGGAGGCAGTTTGATGTGGGAGTTTTTTATGGAAAATGAGCCTCCCTCTATAAACGACATGTTGGCTACCACTTTCGGTGGGGTAGAGTTGGGTGAAATCACGTATCGTTTATCGGATTTGTTTATCGATAACCGTACTTCGGGTATGGAGCGTGTCGGGCGCGAAGTATTGACAGGTGTGTTATCCCCTGTCCGTGCACTTAACCGTATTATAACGGGAGAGGCTTGGCGCCGTAGCCCTTCTAAAGGGCGTACCTATTCTTCCGTACCGATAAATTTTATCGTGAGTATGGGGCCCCGCTTCCTGGCAGAGCAAGAGAATTCAAAGAATGGTACTACGAGTCTGAATATAAATTTCCGTTTGGATTATGGCGATCCTTTTTATGACGAATTTTATTCTCCGTACGAATGGTTCCAGTTTCGTTTCGGAATGGATATGTTTTCCGCCCAACCAGTCATCAGCCAGGTAAATGCTGTAGGAGCTTTATGGGGGAAAAGAGTATGGAATAAAGGACCTCGTGCATTGACGGTCGGTGTTTTCCAGCATTTTGACTACTACGATTCCGAACTCCGCTCGAATAGTGATAAAGAAGTGGCACCTTATCGTATATCGGAAGCTGCGGCAATAGGGGGAGGTCTTATCTATTATAAAGAATCTACTCCAGATGACAAGGTGGATGTATTTACCGAGTTTTATGCTACCGGGGTTGCTCTTGGCGCCAGCGTATCCGATTACCTGAAATTGGCTGAACGCGATTACAATCTGGGTAGCGGTTATAGTGTGAAGGCTTATACGGGTCTGAGTTACAATAAAAAATGGGGGCTTCTGCTGGATATTGAAAACTATCATCTTTTTACCTGGAAAGGATATGACCCGGATATAAATTGGAATGAGATCGATCCTACAACGCTGAATGTGCAAGGCGATACCGGCCATGCGCGCTTAACGGTATTTTCTGCAAAACTGTTCTATCTGATAAAAAACAGATGGAGTATTATTTTAAGCAACCGCTATTTTTCCCGCCGTACACATTATAAATATTATGATGATATTGAAAGCTCCACTTACGATGTCATGCTGAGTGTGGGCGTCCGGATATAAACATGCTTTGGAAAATCATCCCGATCATTTTATAAAAACATCAGGATGATTTTCCAAAAACATCGGGATGATTTATATATTTAGCTTTTCCGTTCCAACTCGCGGAGGTTTTCCATTTTCTTACGTTGCATGAATTCGTAAATACCTTCCAGATGTTCGGTCACTTTTTGGTTGCCGAACTCATATACCTTTGTTACAAGGCCATCCAGGAAGTCTCGGTCGTGTGATACTACAATCAATGTCCCGTCAAAATCGAGCAGTGCTTGTTTCAGGATGTCTTTTGTCTTCATGTCCAGGTGGTTGGTCGGCTCATCCAGAATCAGCAGGTTTACAGGTTCCAGTAGCAGCTTTATCATTGCCAGTCGCGTACGTTCTCCTCCCGAAAGCACCTTTACTTTCTTGGCCGAATTTTCACCTCCGAACATGAATGCACCCAGCAAGTCTTTTATCTTGTTGCGGATATCGCCTTGTGCTACGTCGTCGATGGTCTGGAATACCGTCAGGTTTTCATCCAGCATGGATGCTTGGTTCTGTGCAAAATAACCGATCATTACATTATGGCCGATTGTTAGTGTGCCATCGTGCTCTATTTCTTTCATGATGCACTTCACCAATGTAGATTTACCTTCTCCGTTTTTTCCAACGAAAGCAATCTTGTCGCCGCGTTCTATCGTCAGGTTTGCATTACGGAATACGGTATGATCCCCGTAGCTTTTTGTTACACCTTCTATCATCACCGGGTAAGAGCCGGAGCGGGGAGAAGGTGGAAACTTAAGGCGTAAGGCCGAGGTATCTTCTTCGTCTACTTCCAGTATATCCAGTTTTTCAAGCATCTTTACACGGCTTTGTACCTGCAGGGTTTTAGAATATGTACCTTTGAAGCGTTCGATAAACTCTCTGGTATCAGCAATAAATTTCTGTTGTTCGTCAAAAGCCTTTTGTTGCTGCTCGCGGCGTTCCTTACGCAGTTGAAGATATTGGCTGTAGTTTACTTTATAATCGTAGATGCGTCCCATTGTCACTTCAATAGTGCGTGTGGTGATACGGTCTACAAAAGCGCGGTCGTGGCTGATTACCACAACTGCCTGTCCGTTATCGATCAAAAAATCTTCAAGCCATTGTATAGATTCAATGTCGAGGTGGTTGGTTGGCTCGTCCAGCAACAACACATCCGGTTTCTGAAGCAGTAGCTTAGCCAGTTCGATACGCATCCGCCATCCGCCACTGAATTCGCTGGTTTGCCGGGTAAAATCTTCGCGCTTGAAACCTAAACCCAGTAACGTCTTTTCTATGTCGGCATCGTAGTTGATCTCTTCGATCGAATAAAACTTTTCGCTGAGAGCTGACACACGTTCGATCAGTTCCATGTAACTGTCCGACTCATAGTCTGTGCGTGTTTCCAGCTCTTTGTTGATAGCATTAATTTCAGCTTCCATTTCGTGTAAATGGGCAAAAGCCTGGGCTGTTTCTTCAAAAACGGTGCGTCCGTCTTCCGTCATCAGATGCTGCGGGAGATAGGCTATGACTGTATCTTTAGGGGCGGAAACTTTTCCACGGGTTGGCTCGCGTACACCGGCAAGTATCTTCAACAACGTCGATTTACCTGCCCCGTTCTTACCCATCAGGGCAATACGGTCTTTTTCATTTATCACAAAAGATACATCCGAAAATAGGGCGCTTCCGCCAAATTCAACTGTTAGTCCGTCTACTGAAATCATTCTCTATTATATATTAATGTATGCGAATCAGCAGTAGTTATCTCTCGTTTTATTTGTTAGAAGTCAAGTAGTTAAGAATAATAGGCTATTTCTACTTAACTACTTGTTTACTTGGCCCCTTGCTTTTTTAACTTCTCTTCTCCTTTAACTCCTGCCGGTTCGCGTAATGTATTAAAGAAGGCGCAAATGTACTAAAAAGCTTCGAGTTTTCAGTCTGTTGTGTTCTTACAGAAGCAGAATTTGTTTTTATTGTGGCTGAGTCAAATACTACTAATAGGATAGATGGTACAAATAAGATATGGAAGAGCGGAAACTTTGTTTTACCTGTTGCTTCTGAATATCTTGATAGATATTGTGGGCGACGAGGTAAGCAAAGGCGAGAAGGTTTGGTTTCTGGGATTCGGCGCCTTTACCCTTTGAAACCAGACGGAGCGGCCGGGGCGCAATCCACAGACCGGAACTCCGGTAACAATACGGCCGCGGCGAAGTGTGAAATTTAGGGCGGGGACGGATTTGCTGGAAAAGGTGAATGTGAAATAAATCATAAATAAACAAACATATAGTAAGTGTATACCCCTGTATATAGCCTGTTATTGGGGAGTATGCTTACTTTTTGATAGTAAATACTGCTGTTTAACATCTGTTTTGAACTGTAAATTTCTTTCCTTCCCCTTTGATAAATGAATAAAATATGCGACTTTTGCCAACATGATGAATCAACCGTTAGCAGAAAGATTGCGTCCGAAGACGCTGGACGATTATATCGGACA
The DNA here is from genome assembly GCF_900232875.1 of Parabacteroides provencensis. Taxonomy (NCBI): domain Bacteria; kingdom Pseudomonadati; phylum Bacteroidota; class Bacteroidia; order Bacteroidales; family Tannerellaceae; genus Parabacteroides; species Parabacteroides provencensis. Next base: position 262,280 of record NZ_LT960490.1, read on the forward strand.
GAAGCATTTGGTAGGACAAGGGGCTGTGCTCAGAAAGATGATAGATGCAGGGCGCGTACCTTCGTTTATCCTTTGGGGACCTCCGGGTGTGGGAAAGACAACGTTGGCGCAGATTATAGCGAACAAGCTCGAAGCGCCGTTTTATACGCTGAGTGCGATTAGTTCGGGCGTGAAGGATGTACGCGAGGTGATAGACCAGGCTAAGAATAACCGCTTTTTCAATGCCGTATCGCCTATCATGTTTATAGACGAAATACATCGTTTCAGCAAAGCACAACAAGATTCGTTGCTGAATGCGGTTGAAACGGGAGTGGTTACGCTGATTGGCGCTACGACGGAAAACCCTTCGTTTGAGGTGATACGCCCACTGCTTTCGCGCTGTCAGGTGTATGTGCTGAAATCGCTGGATAAGAACGATCTGCTGACTTTGCTTAATAAAGCGGTAACGGAAGACATCGTGCTGAAAGAAAAGAACATTACGCTTACCGGGACGGATGCTATGCTGCGATATTCCGGCGGGGATGCGCGCAAACTGCTAAACATTCTGGAATTGGTGGTTTCGGCCGAGGAAAGCGAAAAGGATATAGAAATAACGGATGCTAAGGTTGTGGAGCGTTTGCAGGAGAATCCGGCGGCGTATGATAAAGGAGGCGAAATGCACTACGATATTATATCGGCTTTTATCAAATCTATCCGCGGGAGTGATCCGGATGGAGCTATCTACTGGCTGGCACGTATGGTGGCAGGAGGGGAAGACCCTGAGTTTATAGCACGCAGGTTGCTTATATCGGCTTCCGAAGATATAGGACTGGCAAATCCCAATGCTTTGTTACTGGCAAATGCCTGCTTTGACGCCTTAAAAAAGATAGGCTGGCCCGAAGGCCGTATTATCCTTGCCGAAACTACGGTTTATCTGGCTTGCAGCCCCAAAAGCAATTCTTCGTATATGGCGATCAATGCTGCTCTTGACCTGGTGGAACGAACCGGAAATTTGCCGGTACCTTTGCATTTAAGGAATGCACCGACTAAATTGATGGCTGAACTTGATTATGGAAAAGAATACAAATATGCACACGACTATGCCGGCCATTTTGTCAAACAGGAGTATCTGCCGAAGGAAGTCCGGAACGAACGTTTGTGGATAGGGCAGGAGAATCCTGCCGAAAGTAAGTTGGTGGAGCTGATGAAGAGGCTTTGGGGAGATAGGTTTTAATAACCGGAAACGGATAATTGAAAGTTGAAAACTAAATAAAAAGATAATGGCTAAATGACGGGAGGAATGTTGAGAATTAGGGAGAAACGTTAGTGTATGGGTATATATTTGTATCGTTTTGCTTATAATTTTCGGATTTTGGTTTTCAATTATCAATTAAATGCGTACATTAGCCGCCTGTTTTGAAAAACACGTTACTAAAATTATTATAACATTCAAAAAAGACATTGGTATGAAGAAGCACAATTTTTCTGCAGGTCCCTCTATCCTGAGTGAATACACAATTAAAAATACCGCTGCTGCGGTTGAGAACTTTGCAGGTACGGGGTTGTCAATTCTTGAAGTTTCCCACAGAGGAAAGGAATTTGTAGCAGTCAATGACGAAGCGCGTGCATTAATTAAAGAATTACTGGATGTTCCTGCCGGTTATGAAGTTGTATTTATGGGTGGCGGAGCAAGCATGCAGTTCTGTATGGTACCATATAATTTGTTGAACAAGAAAGCTTCTTACCTGGATACCGGTACATGGGCTTCCAAGGCCATTAAAGAAGCAAAACTGTTTGGTGAAGTAGATGTAGTAGCTTCTTCAAAGGATGCTAACTATACTTATATTCCTAAAAATTATAAGGTAGCCGAAGATTCCGATTATTTCCACTTTACTTCGAACAACACGATTTACGGAACAGAAATGCGTTACGACCCGGATATGAAGGTTCGTTTGGTTGCAGATATGTCTTCAGATATATTCTCACGCCCGATTGACATATCCAAATATGACCTTATCTATGCCGGCGCACAGAAAAACCTGGCTCCTGCAGGTGTAACGCTGGCTATTGTTCGTGTAGACGCTTTGGAACATGTAGACCGTCCTATCCCTACCATGTTGAAGTATAAGACACACGTTGATAAAGATTCTATGTTTAACACACCTCCTGTATTGCCGATCTATTCAGCATTGCAAACATTGAAATGGTATAAGGAGCAGGGTGGTGTGGCTGCTATGGAAAAGAAAGACAAAGAAAATGCAGCTATATTGTATGACGAAATAGACCGTAACAAGTTATTTAAAGGTACCGTTGCTGTAGAAGACCGTTCTATTATGAATGTTTGTTTCATAATGAACGACGAATACAAAGACTTGGAAGACGAATTCAGCAAGTTTGCTTCTGCTGCCGGTATGGTAGGTATTAAGGGACACCGTTCGGTAGGTGGATTCCGCGCTTCTTTGTATAACGCTATGCCTAAGAGCAGCGTTGAGGCTTTGATTGCTTGCATGAAAGAATTTGAAAGAACACATTGATTATGGCAAAAGTATTAGTAGCAACAGACAAACCTTTCGCAGCGGTAGCTGTGAAAGGTATTCGTGAAGTAGTAGAAGGAGCAGGCGACGAATTAGTCCTGCTGGAAAAGTATACGGAAAAGCAACAGTTATTGGATGCTGTGAAGGATGTGGAGGCCATGATTGTCCGTAGTGATATTATAGATGCCGAAGTGTTTGATGCAGCAAAAAAACTGAAAATAGTAGTCCGTGCAGGTGCTGGTTATGATAATATAGACTTGGCTGCTGCAACAGCCCATAAGGTTTGTGTGATGAATACGCCGGGGCAGAACTCGAATGCTGTAGCCGAATTGGTATTCGGTATGTTGGTATATGCCGTGCGCAATTTCTATAACGGAACTTCCGGTACTGAGTTGAAAGGGAAGAAGCTGGGTATTTTGGCTTATGGCAATGTGGGACGCAACGTAGGCCGTATAGCTAAAGGTTTCGGTATGGATATTTGTGCATATGATGCCCATTGCCATGCTCAGGTAATAGAGAATGACGGTATAAGGGCTGTTGCATCTACTGCCGATCTTTTCAAGGAATGCCAGATTGTATCATTACATATTCCGGCAACTGCCGAAACAAAGAATTCTATCAACTTTGAATTGATGAACTCGATGCCCAAGGGAGCAATTATTGTAAATACAGCCCGTAAGGAGGTGATAGATGAGGCAGGCCTGGCTAAAATGTTTGAAGAACGTCCTGATTTCAAATATATGACAGATATTAAACCGGCTATCGATGCAGAATTGGCTGCCAAGTATCCCGAACGTTATTTCGGAACTCCCAAAAAGATGGGGGCACAGACTGCCGAGGCAAATATAAATGCCGGTATTGCTGCTGCAAGACAAATTGAAGATTTCCTTTGTACAGGTAATCAGAAATTCAGAGTGAATTAATTCATAATATGAAAAGCCGGATTTCTATATTCATTAAAAACACCGTGAATTATGGCAAAAATTAAACCTTTTAAAGGTATTCGTCCGCCCAAAGATTTGATCGGACAAGTAGCTTCTCGTCCTTATGATGTTTTAAATTCGGAGGAAGCGAGAGAAGAGGCGAAAGGTAATGAGAAATCTTTATATCATATTATAAAACCGGAGATAGATTTTCCTGTCGGTACAGACGAGCATGATCCTGCTGTATATGAAAAGGCAGCCGAGAATTTCCGGAAATTTCAGGATAAAGGATGGTTGGTTCAGGATGAGAAAGAATGCTATTATGTGTATGCACAGACAATGAACGGCAAGACGCAATACGGTTTGGTTGTTGGTGCTTATGTTCCCGACTATATGAACGGCATCATCAAGAAACATGAATTGACACGCCGCGATAAGGAAGAAGACCGTATGAAGCATGTCCGTGTGAATAATGCCAATATTGAACCTGTATTCTTTGCATATCCTGATAATGCGGAGCTGGATATTATTGTAAAGAAATATACCGCCAGACAGCCTGAATATGATTTTGTTGCCCAGTTGGATGGCTTCGGACATACATTCTGGATTATAGACGATGAGGCCGATATAGCCCGTATTACCGAGCTGTTTTCGGCTATGCCGGCTCTTTATATTGCAGATGGCCATCATCGCTCCGCTGCTGCCGCTTTAGTGGGAGCGGAGAAGGCAAAACAGAATCCGAACCACTGTGGTGATGAAGAATACAATTATTTTATGGCAGTTTGTTTTCCTGCCAACCAGCTTACCATTATAGACTATAATCGTGTAGTAAAAGATTTGAATGGCCTGACAGAGGCTCAGTTCCTTGAAAAACTATCCGGTAATTTCATAGTGGAAGAAAAGGGTACGGATATTTATAAACCGGATGCTTTACATAATTTTTCCCTTTATCTGGGCGGAAAGTGGTATTCTTTAACTGCAAAACAGGGAACATACAACGATAATGATCCGATAGGGGTGTTGGATGTAACTATATCTTCTGATCTGATATTGAATGAGGTTCTGGGTATCAAAGACCTTCGTTCCGACAAACGTATCGACTTTGTAGGCGGTATCCGCGGCTTGGGAGAATTAAAACGCCGGGTAGACAGCGGAGAGATGAAAGTAGCTTTAGCTTTATATCCTGTTACGATGAAACAATTAATGGATATAGCAGATACCGGAAACATTATGCCTCCGAAAACTACGTGGTTTGAACCGAAGCTGCGATCAGGCCTTGTAATTCATAAGTTGTCTTGACAAGAGAATAAAATGCAGGAAAGGCGAACCGACCGGTTCGCCTTTTTATTTTGTCTTATATTTGTGAAAAGTGTTGATTTTTATTGTATATTGATGATTTATAATAGTTATGCATTCAAATAATTATTTATTTTTGTGCCCAATAATAAGAGGGTGAAATGTATGCTGAATAAACATCAAGACGAGTCAAAGAAAAATTTGACCGGTAATCTAGTATCATTAGAAGAAAAAACCCGGGATATACAGATGCGTACAATGCCTGAGTCCATAGGAGCGGAACGAGACCAGGAGAAGATTGCTATTTTAAAAGCTGCTGTTAATATTGGTGATTCTCTGATCTGGGAATATGACGTACAGCATGATCTGATTCACGTTGATTACGACTTAAACGAACATACGAAATTCTCGCGTTTACGAATAGAGCCTTTCAGGAATAAAGAAGATTTTTTGAATGCTATTCATCCTGATGACAGGCAAAATGTGTTTTATGATCATTTTGAACGCCTGATCCGGGGTGAAATAAAAAGTTATAGTATAAAGTATCGTAGAATATTTGAAGGACAGGTACTTTGGGTGGAAGCGAATGTACAACCTTACAGGTATAATGCCGACGGAACACCTAGTTGTGTTGTTTATTACCTGTCTGATATAACCAAAGAATATGAAAGTGAAATGGCTTTGGTGGAAGCACGCGAGGCCGATAGGCTGAAATCTGCTTTCCTGGCAAATATGAGCCATGAAATACGTACTCCGTTAAATGCAATCGTAGGTTTTTCAAGTTTATTGGTCGAAGCGGACAATCATGAAGAGCGCGATTCGTATATGGAAGTAATCAATAAGAATAATGCTTTGCTACTGCAGCTTGTTGATGATATTTTAGACTTTTCGAAAATAGAATCCGGTAAAATGAATTATAATTTTGCCGATGCGGATTTGAAGGGAATATGTATGGATGCGTATAATGTACACGCCGTGCGGGTGAATCCGGGAGTGGAGCTTGTTTTTAATTTTGAACATCCTTCATTGGTATTGCATACCGATGAACAGCGGATTATGCAGGTGCTTTTCAATTTCCTTTCGAATGCGATTAAGTTTACTAAAAAAGGTTCTATTACCATTTCCTATAAGAAAAGGATAGACGACGTTTACGTCTCTGTCGCCGATACCGGAATAGGTATTTCTGCCGAAGATTGCCGGATTGTGTTTAATCGTTTTGTAAAGTTGGATAGTTTCCAGCAAGGTACAGGACTTGGTTTGGCTATCTGTAAAATGATTATCGAGTTTCTGGGAGGCCAAATAGGAGTTGCGTCGGATGAGGGAAAAGGTTCTGTTTTTTGGTTTACATTGCCTTTATCCGAATCATAATATAAAAAGAGGATGCCCGAAAGGACATCCTCTTTCAATATATAGGATTTTTATGTTTGTTACATGATACCGCGTTCGCGCAGCCTTTGTTGCCATTTCCATGCAGAGGCCAGTGTGTCGGCCAACGTCTCTTCCGATTTCCAACCTAAAACTTTGTTGGCACGTTCCGGATTAGCCCATACTTTTTCAATATCACCTTCGCGGCGACCTACGATTTTGTGAGGAACTTTTACACCGGTAGCTTGCTCAAATGTATTGATCAATTCCAGTACGGTTACACCTTTTCCTGTTCCGAGGTTGAATATTTCAACATTCTCTTTTGTTTTGTTGCCCAGCATGCGGTCCATAGCAATAACGTGTGCTTTTGCCAGGTCTACCACATTTATATAATCACGGATACAAGAACCGTCAGGGGTATTGTAGTCATTTCCAAAAACGCTTAATTCTTTGCGGATTCCTATTGCTGTTTGCGTCAGGTATGGAATCAGGTTCTGAGGAACGCCGTTGGGTAATTCTCCGATTTCTGCACTTGGATGTGCTCCGATCGGATTAAAGTAACGGAGAATAATGCTTTTGAAAGGAGCACCTGCATGGATTGTATCGCGGATAATCTCTTCGTTGATCTGCTTTGTATTGCCATAAGGAGAGGTAGCCGGCATGATAGGGGCATTTTCTGTTACAGGCAGGTTTTTCGGATCCGGTTGTCCGTAGACCGTGCATGAAGAAGAAAATACAATACCTTCGATTCCGGATTCGGGCATCAACTCAAGCAAGTTAACCAGCGTGACAATATTATTACGGTAGTATTTAAGTGGTTGTTGAACCGATTCGCCAACAGCCTTGCTTGCTGCAAAAAGAATGATGCCTTTTATTCCCGCGTGGGCTTTCAGTGCTTCGCGGGTTCCTTCTTTGTCTTTCAGGTCTAATTTGATAAATTCAGGGCGTATGCCCGTGATCTTTTCTATACCGTCCAGTACCTCGATATTGGAATTAGACAAGTCGTCGATGATGACAACTTCATAACCTGCATTTTGTAATTCCACTGTGGTATGTGAGCCTATATAGCCTGTACCGCCTGCTACTAAAATCTTCTGTTTCATTCTAGTGTTATTTAAATTCGTAATTATACAATACCAGAAAATCCCATGAAAGCCATAGCTAACAGACCTGCAGTAATCAATGCGATAGGAGTGCCTTTCATGCCTTCAGGAACATGGGTCATAGCCAATTGTTCCCGAATCCCTGCAAAGATAACCAAAGCTAGCGCAAATCCAATAGCTGTTGATATTGCATATACTACGGATTGTAATAAATTATATTCTTTTTGTATTACCAGAATGGCAACACCCAGGATACAGCAGTTTGTTGTGATCAAAGGCAGGAATACTCCCAATGCCTGATAAAGCGCCGGAGATACTTTCTTTAATATAATTTCCACCATTTGCACGAGAGCGGCAATAATAAGGATAAAGCTGATTGTCTGCATGAATCCTAATCCAAAGACGTCCAGAACATATTTCTGGACCAGGAAGGTCACGATCGTTGCAATGGTGAGCACAAATGTAACGGCAGCTCCCATGCCTGCGGCGGTTTCTACTTTCTTGGAAACTCCAAGAAACGGACAAATGCCTAAAAACTGTGCCAGTACTACGTTGTTGACGAATACAGCGGCAATAAATATAAGTATATATTCCATATCGTTCGTTTTTTATAATCAGGCTTTACGGAGTTTATTTACAATTGCAATCAGATAACCTAATGCAATGAAAGCACCCGGAGCCAATACAAAGATCAATGAACCGTATTCTTCCGGCATGAAAGAGAAGCCGAAGAATTTACCGGTTCCCAACATTTCGCGGATAGCTCCCAATAGAGTTAAAGCCATCGTGAATCCTAATCCGATACCTAAACCGTCAAAGGCAGAAGGAATAATGCCGTTCTTTGCAGCAAATGCTTCGGCACGCCCTAATACGATACAGTTTACTACAATCAAAGGGATAAAGAGTCCCAGGCTGGCATATAACGCAGGAACAAAAGCTTCCATACACATCTGTACGACAGTTACGAAAGTGGCGATTACCACAATGTATGCCGGTATACGCACCATGTCAGGAATCAGGTTCTTCAACGCTGAAATTACAATGTTTGAACAGATCAATACGAACATGGTAGCCAACCCCATACTCATACCGTTCAAGGCAGAGGAGGTTGTACCCAATGTGGGACACATACCCAGCAATAAGACGAAAGTCGGGTTTTCTTTGATGATACCGTTCATCAATATCTTAAAGTTGCTCATTTGTCACCTCCTTCTTCTGTTTGTGTTTTACTTGTAGCTCCACTTGTTCCGTCGGCTCCGCCTTTGTATGCACTATAAGCGCGGTTTACTGCATCCAGAAATGCACGGCTTGAAATAGTGGCTGCCGTAATGGCATCTACATCTCCGCCGTCTTTTGTTACAGACAAATTTCCATTTGTCATAGAACGGCCAATTATGCTTTGCTTGTTTTTGTCCGTGCGAAACCATTCCTGCATTTTAGAACCCAATCCCGGGGTTTCTGTATGTTGCAGTACTGAATAATTCAGCAACTTACCTTCCGGATCGAAGCCTACTATTACTTTAATTTCACCGCCAAAGCCTTTCTTTGTGTTACTTTCTACGGCGGCTCCTACAAATTTACCATCTTTCGTTGCCGGATAGATGACTAAAGAATCGCCTTCGGAAGTGACAGCTTTATAAGCCTGTTCAGTCGGGTTGTTATCAAACTCCGGAACAACCTGCTGTATTGCGTTTTGCAAAGCTGCAGCTTTTGAGGCTGCAATTGGTTCCAGAGTGTACATATTTACGCCTGCTAATATTGCTCCGGCTACCAGACAGATAATAGTCAGGGATAAGAGCATATTGGGTAATGTCGATTTTAATTTTTTCATGCTTACTTTCCTCCGAAATGTTTAGGTTTGATATAACTGTTAATCAGCGGAGTAAACGCATTCATAATGAGAATGGCAAATGACATGCCTTCCGGATAGGAACCAAACAAACGGATAACCGTAGTTAAAATACCGATTCCTACACCGTAAACCAGCATTCCGTTCTTACTCATAGGGGATGTTACATAATCTGTTGCCATGAATATGGAACCTAATAATAAACCTCCGGATAGTAAGTGTACAAACGGATTTGCATACTGCAGCGGATTTACCAGATACATAATACCGGTGAATACAAATACAGTTGCCAGTATTGAAACCGGGATATGCCAGGTAATGATTTTTTTCCATAACATATAGAAAAGTCCCAGTATTAATGCAACAGCACTGACTTCGCCTAAACTACCGCCCATATTTCCCAATAACATATTACCATAGGAAGGTAATTGGGTTATTCCTTCGTTCATTAATGATAATACGGTTGCCCCGGTTTGAGCATCCGTATAGGTCATAGGCAGTTCGCCGGCAACCGGCCATGTAGTCATTTGTGCGGGGAAGGAAATCAGCAGGAATACACGTCCTACCAATGCCGGGTTAAATATATTGTTGCCCAAACCTCCGAATGACATTTTTCCAATACCGATAGCTGCTAAAGCTCCGATTACGATGATCCAGACCGGAAGGTTGGACGGCAGATTAAATGCCAGTAAAACACCGGTTAATATAGCTGATCCGTCATATAGTGTTGCTTCCTTTTTCATCAGGAATTTTTGGATCAGATATTCGAATACCAGGCAGGAGACAACAGATGTTACAGTAACAATGAGTGCTCCCAGTCCGAAAAAGTAAAGCGATACCAGAAAAGCCGGAATAAGGGCAATCAGTACACCGTACATATTTTTGCTTATGCTGTCGCCACCGTGAATGTGAGGCGAAGGCGATACGTATAATTTGTTTTCCATATTGCTCTTTTTTATGACTTTCTTGCCCTGATAATTCCCATTACTTTACCTTTACCCAAACGGATATAGTCCAGTAACGGACGATTGGCCGGACATGTATAGCTACATGAGCCGCATTCAATACAGTCTGTTATATAATTCTTTTCTGCGAGTTCCCAATTTGTGAATTCGGTAGAGTTCATCAATAGAGTTGGATTTAAACCCATTGGACATGCACTGACACATTTGGCACAGCGGATGCAGTCGCGCATAGGTTTACGTACGGATTCTTCTTTATTCATAATCAGCACACCGGAGCTGCCTTTTGTTACCGGTACTTCTGCGCTGATTAAAGCTTTTCCCATCATCGGGCCGCCACCGATAATCTTGCCTGTGTTTTCAGGAATACCGCCGGCCGCATTGATCAATTCCTGGATAGGAGTGCCGATGCGAACCAACAGGTTGGAAGGATTGGCTACGCCTTTACCTGTAACGGTAACTACGCGTTCAAACAACGGTTTGTTCTTTTGTACTGCTTCATAAACGGCATAAGCTGTTCCTACATTCTGTACCACTGCTCCGGCAGAGATAGGAAGTGCACCGCTTTTCACCTGACGGCGGATAACGGCGTCGATCAGTTGCTTTTCTCCTCCTTGCGGATATTGAACTTTCAAAGGCATGATTTCGATCCCGTTGAAATTGGCTGCTAACTTTTGTAGGTGAGCGATTGCATCCGGTTTATTGTTTTCGATGCCTATAATAGCTTTGCTCACATTGACAGCTTTCATTAGCAGGGTAACGCCTACCAGGATCTGTTCTCCTTTTTCCATCATCAACGAATGGTCGGATGTAAGGTAAGGTTCGCATTCGACAGCATTGATAATAACTATTTCTGCCTTATTGCCCGGAGGCGGAGTAAGCTTTACCTGAGTAGGGAAGGTAGCCCCTCCCAAGCCTACGACTCCGGCAGCAGCTATTTTATCTACGATTTCTTTAGATGATAGTTTGCAATCCTTAACCAACGTTTCGTTGCGGTCGATGGATTCTTCCCAATCATCTCCTTCTACATCTATATAGATAGCGGGACGTCTGTAACCGCTTGCGTCGAGAGCGTTATCTATTTTATTTACTTTGCCGGAAACTGATGAGTGGATATTGGCCGATACAAAGCCACCGGCTTTGGCCAGAAGCGTACCGACTTTTACCGTGTCACCCTTCTTTACTACTGCAACAGCCGGAGCACCGATATGCTGTCCTAACGGTATGATAACCTGTTTAGGTGCAGCTAGCGTTGTAATCTTTTTACCGGCAGACAGTTTATTTTCGGGCGGATGTATACCTCCGATTCGAAATGTCCTTAGCATACTATTAGATTTTATTTTAATTTGTTTTTTCTTTGACCTTTTCTTGTGGGGCGGCAACTTCCTTTGTTACCGGCGTCTTTTCTGTTTTTGGAGCAGGAGTTGGTTTATCATCTCCGGTTTTTGTGTCCGTCGCAGCTTCCTTGCGGGGCGGGAAGTTCAATTCGTGGATAGCGCCGGTCGGACATACGGCTACACACTTGCGGCATAAACGGCATTTGGCATAGTCGATATAAGCAAGATTATTTGTAACGGTTATTGCCTCGAACGGACATTCTTTCTCACATTTACCGCAACCTATACAAGCGTTTGTACATGCTTTTCTTGCAACAGCTCCTTTGTCTTTATTTACGCAGCTGACATAAATACGGCGGGATTTCGGACCTTTTTTACGCAGTTCGATGATGTTCTTCGGACAAGCCTTTACGCAGGCACCGCAAGAGGTACATTTTTCTTCGTCTACTTCCGGTAGCCCGGTTTCTATATTGATATGAATAGCATCGAATGTACAGGCGTTTACACAGTCTCCGTAGCCCAGACAACCGAAGGAACAACCTGTTTCTCCTCCATATAATGTGGATGCTATGGCACAGCTTTGAGATCCGTCGTATTGATTATTGCGTGGGCGGGCCGAGCATGTACCGTTACAACGGACAACTGCAACCATCGGTTCCGCACTTGCGGCTTCTTTACCCAGGATAGATGCAACTTTTGCCATTGTAGGTGCTCCACCGACTGGACATAACAGCCCGTCTAAAGTATCAGCTTTTACGCAAGCTCCTGCAAAGCCTGAACATCCCGGATATCCGCAACCTCCACAGTTTGCACTCGGTAAAGCTTCCTGAACCTGTGCAATACGGGGATCTTCATAAACTTCAAATTTTTTGGAGGCGGCGTATAATAACAAAGCACCGATTGCTCCAATTACTCCTAAAGAAATAACGGCAATTAAAATCATGATATTATTATCAATTAAGTTTTTTCAAAGTAAAAATAAATCGCTTTTTTAGTTTATCGCGTAAAAAATATAAGATGCAATAATACACCGCTAATACAAAAAGGCCGCAAAGTCCACTGATGGTTTCTTTCCATTGCAGGTTGTTGCCTATAACTATGGCGATGACAACAATAATCAAGGGAAGAATAAAAGCCAGCAACACAGCTTGAAGACCTAATGAGCTTTGCCCGCAAATCGTAACGTTTTCGTTTACCCGGAATTTTCCGGTATAGTCGGGAACTTCAATAATTTTGTCTTTACATTCGGATGCTGCACACATAGACTTTGCATGGCATCCTGAACAGGCCGATTGCTGTGTAATTCTGACAAAGACGAGGTTTCCTTCTATCTTTTCTATTACTCCGTTATGATTTATGCTATCACTCATATTTGTAATCTCGACATTGCAAAACCGAGGCAAAAATAGTCATTATTTAGATATTATGTCATGATTAACAAAGTTTAGTATGTGAATATTTTCAATTCTTCTTACCATTTGTAATTAAACCCGAAACTAAGCAACTCATTAATTTGAAGATAAGAATCGAAGTCTTCGTTTTTGGCAACAGCGTCGTCATAACGGAGGTTTAAAGATATAGTGGTTGAGAAGAACCGGCTGATAGCCATTGTTAACCGGTTTTCAAATTCGCCTAATATGCGGTCGTAACTGGTGAAGTAGTAAAAACGCGAATACCAGCTTACATTACGGTTAAACTGGAATGTCGCGGTAGCATTGACAGTAGAACCGAACTGGCTTAACTTGTTGTCAAACTTTCCGGTTGCTTCGTCTTTTTTGAAACCGTGACGTCCTAAATCGATATCCTTATCTATACTATACATAAATGTATAAGAAAGAGGTGCGAGATTTATAGACATCGTCAGGTTTTTATGACGTTTGTTCGCAAATTTTTTATTCAGGTCATATTTCATACCGAGACCGAGGTTAACACTGAATGGTGCTAAAAGAGCAGCCATTATGTTATTTGTGTTTTCCTGATAATTGGAAAATAACTGTGTCTGGAATGTGGCATCAAATGTATAATACCATTTATTGAATGCTCTGTAACCAAAGTTGCTGTGGACGCGGAATACGTCATCGCCTATTTTATAATCGCGCAAAGTATCCTTTGGCGCTGTGTATAGATTCGTTTTCCACTCCAACTCGTTGGTAAACTGTATTTTGTCTTTATTGTAATTGTATACGAAGTATTGACGGTTTGTCAGGTTTAAAGTACTTACACCTCCTTTATGCCAGTTCGGCGAGATATAATTTTGGGCAAACTGGATGGCGCTTTCAAAATGTGATATCCAGTAACGTCTTTCCGGGATGAATTTAACCGGAGCATCGACATCGCTGAAGCTAGCTTCGTTTTCTACTTTTAGAGGTAAATCTTCGTAAGTCGTTTTCTTGATAGCCTTTGGTTTTATGACGTCCTTGGGCAAATCATTTAATGAATAGCGGAAATAAGTTGGATAGTTATTTTGTACATATTGATATGCCAGATCTTCTATCTTACGATTCAATAGTTCATTTTTAAAAATTGTATCAGTTTGGACAAAAGGTTTTAATATGCTTTTTGGTTTCAGGGAATTCGGATCAAAGAAGTTCAGGTCTTTAGGAAGAACTTCTCCTTTGAAGACGATTGGCATAAACAACGGGTTTACGATAATTGTATCTTTGAAAGTCATGTTTTCATTAAAAGCTGTAGAGGCATCACGTACCAGGTGTGCCCAATACAATGCTTCTTCGGAAAGTTCCAATTCATCCTTTTTCAGAAAACGGAGCAGGCTTTCGTTTGGAACAGATGGAGCGGAATAGGTTTTATTCTGCTTTTCGAATTGGGAACGGATGTCTACAATTTTATTTAAGTTCTTGTCGTCAAGGTTGACGGAAGGAATTGTGTCTGTTATGATTTGTGCCTGCGATGCCTGCTGTATGGCATTGCCTGTTAGAATATTAGATTCCTGAGCCTTCGTTGTAAAGTGCACTATGGACAATAGTCCCAATAATACACATGCGCTATACCCTTTCATCATCATAATACCGTTTTACATTTGTTAGCTATAATGCGTGCAAAATTAGCCAAAAAGAATGATATCTACTAATCTTTTACATCATATAACAATCTTTTCATCCGGATGATTTTATATGAGCTTCTGTCGTTGTCATTCGACCCCTTGTGGTTTGATTTATTGTATCGCACAATTTATTGAAAACGATACGGATATTTATTCTTTTGACCCAGGTCAAAAGAATAAAAGTACAGGATTTTTTATATAAATAGTAGGTGGGGGATTTTAATGGGTAGTGATATTTTTATTTATTGGTGTGTATAATGGCATATACAATCATTGTTGAATGTAAGTTTTGGAATGTATCTTATAAGTTTTGAAAAATATAAATATGGTTTACTTGTTGGTATGTGTAAATGAAAATCACTAACTTTGCAGTTTTGAAATACAAATATGCTAATAATAAGATAACTAAAATATTACTAACGTGGCAGATACAAAGTACATTTTCGTTACGGGCGGTGTAGTCTCTTCATTAGGAAAGGGCATTATTTCCGCATCATTGGGTAAATTACTTCAGGCAAGAGGTTACAAGGTTACTATCCAAAAGTTTGACCCGTACATTAATATCGATCCGGGTACACTGAACCCGTATGAACATGGGGAATGTTATGTAACCGTAGACGGACATGAGGCTGATTTGGACTTAGGTCATTATGAACGCTTTTTGAATGTTCAGACGACCCGTGCAAACAATATTACTACAGGACGTATTTATCAGAGCGTAATCAGTAAAGAGCGTAAAGGCGATTATCTGGGGAAAACGGTACAGGTCGTTCCTCATATCACTGATGAAATTAAGCGTAACGTAAAATTGCTGGGTTCAAAATATAAATTTGATTTTGTAATTACGGAGATTGGCGGAACAGTAGGCGATATTGAATCATTGCCTTTTATTGAAAGTGTCCGTCAGTTAAAATGGGAATTAGGTAAAAATTGTATTTGCGTACATCTTACTTATGTGCCTTATATAGCGGCTGCGAAAGAATATAAAACGAAACCGACGCAACATTCTGTAAAACAGTTGCAGGAATTAGGTATTCAACCGGATGTGCTGGTGTTGCGTACCGAACATGAACTTAAAACGGATTTATTACGCAAAGTTGCTTTGTTCTGTAATGTGGCGGAAGATGCGGTAATACAGTCAATAGATGTCCCTACGATTTATGAAGTTCCCTTGGTATTGCAACGTCAGAAAATGGACGAAATAATTTTACGCAAAGTTGGATTGGAAGTTGGAGCTACACCGGAATTAAAACCCTGGAAAGAGTTCCTTGCACTGAAGACTTCTGCTACGGAATCAGTAAAAATAGGATTGGTAGGTAAATATGTAGAATTGCAGGATGCTTATAAGTCTATAGACGAATCTTTGTTGCAGGCTGCTATTTATAATCACCGTAAACTGGATTTGCATTTATTCCATTCTGAAAAGTTGAACGACAGCAATGCTGCCGAACTATTGAAGGACATGGATGGAATACTGATTGCTCCGGGATTCGGGCAGCGTGGTATTGAAGGTAAGTTTGCAGCTATTAAATATGCCCGTGAAAATGATATACCTTGCTTGGGTATATGCCTGGGTATGCAGTGTATGGTTATAGAATACGCACGTGATGTGCTGGGTATGGCCGATGCTAATTCGACAGAGATGGAACCGAATACGGCTCATAAGGTGATCGACATAATGGAAGAACAGAAAAATGTAACCAATATGGGCGGTTCAATGCGTTTAGGTGCATACGACTGTACTTTGAAGAAAGGCTCTAAAGCTTATGAAGCTTATGGCAAAGAACATATACAGGAGCGCCATCGCCACCGTTTTGAATTTAATAATGAATATAAAGATCAGTTTGAAGCTGCCGGAATGAAGTGTACGGGTGAGAATCCGGATACCAATTTAGTGGAAGTCGTAGAAATCCCGAAATTGAAATGGTTTGTCGGCGTACAATATCATCCTGAATATAACAGCACTGTCGTGAATCCGAATCCGCTTTTCCTTAGTTTTGTGAAGGCGGCTGTAGATAATAAAAAATCGAAGAAATAATAGATGGACAAAAATACAATAATAGGTTTCCTGCTAATAGGCGTAGTTTTATTTGGGTTTAGCTGGCTGAACCAGCCTTCGCCGGAGCAGTTGGAGGCAAAACGCCGTTATAATGATTCGATCGCGAAGATTGAATATGCTCAACAGCAAGAATTACAAAAACAGGAAAATAAGACGGCTGATGCCGAGGAGGCATTAGAGAGCTTACCCGATTCTGTACGTGTAGCCCGTTTGGAGAAAAGTTTCGGCGTATTTGCTGAGGCTATGGTAGGAACAGACAGCTATACTGTATTGGAAAACGATCTGGTAGAACTTCATTTGAGTAATAAAGGGGGACGTGTCAGTTATGCACGTCTGAAGGAATATGATACTTATGATTCGAAACCTCTTGTTCTTTTTGATGAAAATGATTCTAAGTTTAACTTTACACTGGTAACGGCTACAAACCGTGTTGTCAATACAAGCGAATTGTATTTTACTCCGGTAAAAGGTAATGATCCGAACACAATAACAATGCGCCTTAGTACGGGCGAAGGAAGTTCTTTGGACTTTACATATACATTAAAGCCGGATGATTATATGCTTTCTTTTTCAGTAAAGGGTACAGGCATGAATGGCGTGTTGGCACCGTCTACCAACTCTCTTGATTTGATGTGGCAACAAGGTATTATCCAGCAGGAGAAAGGACGTAAGTTTGAAGACCGTTATGTGGGATTGTACTATAAATTTATATCCGATAATGTAGAATACCTGAGTGAATCTAAAAGCGACAGCAAGCAGATTCCGAACCGTCTGAGATGGATTGGTTATAAGGATATGTTTTTTTCGACAGTATTGATTTCGGATACAGGCTTTGAAGCAACTACTTTGGACTCGGAAGTGGTTCCCAGTGGCGACATATTGAAGCGGTTTAAAGCGACTACGTCCGTTCCGTTCGATTTGCAGGGAAAAGAATCTACAGACTTCCGTTTCTATTTCGGTCCTAATAAATTTGCTTTGTTAAAGTCTTTTGATAAAGATGTAAAAGTGGAAGACCAGCAGTTGGATCTGGAAAAGTTGGTTCCGCTGGGTTGGGGTATTTTCCGTTGGGTAAACCAGTATTTTGTTATTCCGTTGTTTGATTTTTTGGGTTCGTTTATCCATAGCTACGGATTGATAATATTCTTGTTAACATTAATAGTGAAGATTATTTTGTTCCCGTTGACTTATAAGTCGTATATGTCTTCTGCCAAACTGCGTGTATTGCGTCCGCAGGTAGAAGAGATTAATGCTAAATATCCGGGACAGGATAAGGCTGTGGAGCGTCAGAGGGCAACGATGGAATTATATAGTCGTGCCGGAGCCAGTCCGATGAGTGGTTGTTTGCCGATGTTATTGCAGATGCCGGTTTTGGTTGCTCTGTTTATGTTCTTTCCGTCGGCTATTGAATTACGTCACCAGAGTTTCCTTTGGGCGCACGATTTATCTACGTACGACGCTATTGTAAGCTGGAATACGCAAATACCTATAATCTCGACCTATTTTGGTAATCATATCAGTTTGTTCTGTTTGTTGATGACTATTACCAATATTATATATACAAAGTATAATATGGAAATGACCAATACAGGACAACAACAGATGCCGGGTATGAAGGTTATGATGTATATGATGCCGTTGATGTTCTTGTTTATTTTTAATAACTATGCATCCGGTTTGACATATTACTATTTTATTTCTACATTGATAACTATTATCCAGACACTTGTATTCCGTTATACTATTAACGAAGATAAGCTGCTGGCTAAATTGGAAGCCAATAAAAGGAAGCCCGTTAAAAAATCTGGCTTTATGAAGCGTCTGGAAGAGGCTCAGAAAGTTCAGCAGGCTCAGTTGGAAAAACAAAAACAGCAGAAAAGGAAATAAACTACGACACGAATATTCAAATTGAAAAAGGAGAAACAGATGTATAAATCGGTTTCTCCTTTTTTTCTTGAATTTTTAAATATGATTGATATTTTCCCGTAAAAACTGTGAACATTTGTATAGCCTAATTTGTATAATATATATAGATAATTCGTTTGCACCGTAATAGAAATAAGGTCCTGGTGTGTTGGAATTAAAAAAACGTTGGGCCTTTCCTACCATATTATTCGTAAATAATGGCAAAAAAGATAATTGTGTTGAGGGGAGTAGTTGCAGTGATATTTGTAACTGCGTGTTTTTTGTTTTTTAATTATTCCTATCCGTTTTATTTGTTCCATTCAGGGCAAATGCCTGTTCCGGTGTCTATTTCCGATTTGTCTTCCTATTTGGATAAACCTGCTGTATTAGCTAGTTTTATAGGAGATTTCTTGAGTTCTCGGTTTTCCTCGCCTACTGTGGTAGCGAGTGTAATAACTTTGGTTTTCTTAGTTGAGTGGTTTATCATTACCAAGATGTTGAATAAATTCAATATTGGAAATATTGCTATTTTGTATGCTCTTTTTCCGGTTGTATTTGAATGGATATTCTATTGCCAATTGTCAAATTCGCTATCTTCCACCTTATCGATAATGATTGCTTTGGTCGCATTTTATCTTTATGCAAAAATAAAAGGAAAGTGGGCGTCTCTTATTCTTGGGATTGCAGTGCTTCCATTGATTTATTTTGTGGCGGGCGGACGTCTGATAGCTTTTTCTTTAATGGTTCTTCTATACGAAGCGGAAAGTGGCAGGGTTCGTTGGACATATTGGGTGATACTTTTGGTCTTGAGTTATTTGCTTCCTGTTTTGGGTGCTTGCTATTATGATATCTCGGAAGAAGAGGCTTATCTGTATCCTTACATAATGATACGGGCTATGGTGCCTGCCATGGTTTTAGTATTTGGTTTGCTGGTATTGCAGATACGAACTGTCAGAAAAATAAAATTGAATGTAAAGTCTGCTTCTTTCTTAATTGTATTGTTGGTCTTTATCCTGATTGCAGGAACTAATGCACAAAGAAAGTGCATCCAGAAGAAGTTTAGTTCTCCGGATGCTATAGGCCTGGTTGAGGCTATTACCGATTCTTATTTGTGGGAGGCAAGGAATTCAAGGGCTTTTTCCATATCATCGGGAGTGTCTATGCCGATTGTCTCCAGTTCAGTAATTCCTACTTTAATCTTATATCCGTTTTCCAACCAGCGCAGTTGTTCCAGACTTTCCGCCAATTCTAAGGGAGATTGCGGTAAACAGGTGATTTCTTTAAGAACATTTGCACGGTATGCATATAAACCGATATGTTTATAATAGGTATGATTGGGCAACCATTCTGTATATTTTTTTCCTCTCATATAAGGAATTATAGAACGGCTGAAGTACATGGCTTCATTGTTCTTGTTTAATACAACCTTCGGAGAGTTGGCATTGAACAGTGTGGTTTCGAAATCGTCGTCGGGACGGAATGGTTTCACCAAAGTTGCAATTTGGACACTGTCATCGGAAAAACAAGCTTTGACTGTTTCTATTTGTTTGGGTTGAATAAATGGTTCGTCGCCTTGGATATTTACGACAATATCATATCCATTGCCTGTTTTACAAAAGGCTTCGTAGCAACGATCTGTTCCACTACGATGTTGGTCGGAGGTCATAACAACGTTACCTCCGAATGCCTTTACTGCATTTTCGATCCGACTATCGTCTGTGGCAACACAAACAGCGTCCAATACGTTTTGCACTTGTTCGTAAACACGCTGAATCATGGGTTTTCCTCCCATATCGGCTAAAGGCTTTCCCGGAAAGCGGGTGGAAGCGTATCGTGCGGGTATAATTCCTATAAATTTCATATTTATATGATTTATGTACTTTGTAATAGTAAAGTTATAATTTTTTACCTTCGCTCAGGCGGAGAACTTTTTCCCGTTCTCCAACGATCCAAATAATATCGCCTTCTTCAAAAACTGTACTGGGAGGCGGGTTCATGATGGATGTAGTTCCTCGTTCGATACCAATGACCAGACAAGCGGCTTTGTCTCGTATTCCTGATTCAACAATGGTTCTTCCGATTAATCGTGAGCCGGATACGATGGTGAACTGTTCCATATTTATTTCTTCGGTATTGTCGGAGATTGTATTGGTATTGGATAAACGGTATCGTTCTTCTATATACTTGCGGAAATGTTCCAGATCGTCGTCTCCTCCTACAACAACTAATTTGTCGTATGGATATAAACGTTCATTGCCTCCCGGTATATTAATCCGTTTGTTTCCACGTATAATAGTTACAATGTTTACATTGCATTTTTGTCTGAAATTGAGTTCCAGTAATGTTTTGCCCATACTGGGTGAGTTGGGACGAACTTCAAAATCGGCTAAGTGAAGGTCTCTCTCTAGTAAATGGTTGGCAAAACGTTGATTGATTGGAGCTTTTTTCTCTGCTTCTGTTTCGCGGGCAGTTAAATTGCTGAAAAAATGACGCTCCATTAAAATGGACTGTTTTTTTAATTTTTTTGAGAATATAATTATAGCAATCACGGCAGAGGCAACCGACAATACAATCCCCACTTTCAAATTTAATAGTTGGGCAACGGGGAGCATAACCATACCTATGCATAAAAGTATACGAAGTATGATAAGCGAAACCAGAGGTCCCCGGTTGTATTTACTGTCATTCCATAATTGTAAAAATTCTTCCGAGTGGTTTTTTTTCATCATAATAGCCCGTAGCATAGGGGAAATCAAAGCAAGGATGAGGCATAATGCTAATATAGCTCCTTTGATACCGGGTATCTCCTTGGTGATAATAGGTGCCACAAACTCGAGCCATATAAAGATGAGTACTAATGATACGGCCGTATAAGTTCCAACAATACGCATTAATGCTTTGAGAAGTTTATCCCATGCGCTTTTTTGCCGGATTGTATTGGAACCGGAAGAGTAGCGTACCAAAAATTTTTTCCAGGAATTAGGTATGACCCGGTCTGCTATTTTGTATGCAGGTTCGGCAAGCCGGATCATGTAGGGCGTAAAGAATGTGGTTATTACAGATACAGCAACCACTATAGGATATAAATAATGATCTGTTACTTTCAGCGTTAATCCTAAAGAAGCGATAATAAATGCAAACTCTCCGATTTGAGCTAAGGAAAAACCTGATTGTATTGCTATTTTTAATGGTTGGCCTGATAGTAATACGCCGAAAGAAGCAAATCCGATTTGTCCTATCATTACTACTAGTGTCAATATGATGATCGGTACTTTATATTGCCATAATAGCATCGGGTCTATTAACATTCCAACAGACACGAAAAAGACAGCACCGAATAAGTTTTTTACCGGTTTTACAAGGTGTTCGATGTTTTCGGCTTCAACTGTTTCAGCTAGGATAGAACCCATAACGAATGCTCCGAGTGCAGCAGAAAATCCGGCTTTCGTTGCTATTATAACCATGCCGAGGCAAAGCCCGATACTAACAATTAATAACGTTTCATCATTTAGAAAACCCCGTGCTTTTTTCAAAAAGGAAGGAATTAGATAAATACCGACAACAAAACAGAAAAGAAGGAATGCTCCTAGTTTTATTACACTGTTAAGTAATTCAAGGCCTTCTACATGTTTACTGACGGCAAGGGTAGAAAGTAATACCATTAGTAAGACGGCAAATAAGTCCTCGACAACCAATATGCCGAAAACAACACCGGCAAAACGTTGGTTACGAAGTCCCATATCATCAAAGGCTTTAAAAATGATCGTTGTGGATGACATGGAAAGCATACCTCCTAAAAAGAGACTGTTCATGTGCCCCCATCCAAGAGAGAGCCCGGTTATATAACCCACTGTCATCATGCCGATAACAACAGTAATTGCTCCGATGACGGCTGTTCCGCCGACTTTCATTAATTTCTTAAAACTGAAATCCAGTCCTAAGGCAAAAAGAAGAAAAATGACACCAATGTCTGCCCAGATATGAATGCTTTCTATATCGGATACTGTTGGAATTTGTTCTATAGCCGGTCCGGCGAGTATTCCGGCAACAATGTAGCCTAAAACAACCGGTTGCTTTAACCATTTGAATAACAAGGTTACTAGCCCGGCAGATATAAGTATTACAGCAAGGTCGGATATTAGCGGAGCTATTTGGGACATTGTTTCGTTGATTTTTCAATTGGCAAAGTTATGTATTTATTTTAATTTTGCAGGTCAAAAATTCTGCCAAAATGAAGAAGAGGCATCCAATAGAAACATTGATAGAACAAGGAGAGCATCAGCAACTCGATTTTAAATTTGAAGTAAGTGATAGTAAAAAAATAGCACGTACTTTGAGCGCTTTTGCGAATACGGATGGAGGGCGTTTACTGATAGGAGTGAAAGACAACGGAGCTATATCGGGTATAAGGAGTGAAGAAGAGTATTATATGATAGAAGCTGCATCGAAAATGTATACTCGTCCCGAAGTGCCTTTTACTGCAACCAAATGGGATATTAATGGTAAAATTGTGCTCGAAGTTTATATAGCACCGGGCATGGATAAGCCTTATTGTGCTCCGGATAAGGAAGACAAATATAAAGCCTATATACGTGTTGCAGATGAGAATATACTGGCAAATGAAGTTTTGATACTTTCGTGGAAGAAAAAGTCGAAGCCGGAAGGTACTTTGTTAAAAATAGGCAAACCTGTTGAAAAGCTGTTTGCCTGGCTGGATGAACATGATAGTATAAGTATTGCCCAATTCTGCCGAGTTGCTCATATTAATTACTATACCGCAAAAAATATTTTAAGTGATTTGATGGCTATGGGTACCTTACATTATATTGTCGTAGAAAAACATATTGTTTATCAGAAACAAACAGTTAGATAAAGTAGATTGTATAATCAAATTTATCTAACTGTTTTACATTGTTTTTATATTGTTTCTACATATACTTGGGCATTTTCAAAACGAATAACTTTTACCCGTTGCCCTTTTTCTATAAAACCACTCTCGGAAACACCATCGTATAATTCGTTGTCAATATTTACTTTCCCGGAAGGACGCAGGATGGTGGCGGCAATGCCTTCTTTCCCTATTAAGTTGTTAAATATGGGAGTAGATACAGCCTTTTCCAAATCTGCATTTAATGCTACTTTCTTAAATATGCCTTTGGTTCCTATTTTACTCGATATCCAGATACTTAGTACAAAACTGATTCCAATCCCCATGAGGACGGTAAGGGATGCCCTTCCTACTTCGATCCCGGAAACTCCTTCAAAGTTGAAGTCTGTGTTGTTCAAAAGACTCATGGTGAGTCCGGCTATTATACAAATGATCCCACTAATGCCAGCTATTCCGAATCCCGGAATAATAAATATTTCAGCAACGATTAATATAACGCCGGCTATAAATACCAGAATTTCCCAGTTCTGAGCTAATCCATCTATATACAAAGGTGCAAAATAGAGTATAGCTGCAATAAGGGAGGCTATAGACGGAAATCCTAAACCTGGACTTTGCATTTCAAAATAAATTCCTCCGATAATAATGATAATAAGTATGGATTGAACCATCGGATTCATAAGGAACCCTTTGATATTGTCGAACCAGGATGGCGTATATGATTCAAGTTTGTAATTTTGGAATCCTAGATATTTGGTTATTACTTCGTCTGTCGATTCTGCTATACCGTCGCAGTAACCCCATTTCCGGGCTTCATCAGCCGTGAAAGTCAGAACCTTTCCTGTATCTATCAGGTTGGGTATTACTACTCGTTCGTCTACCATAGCTTCGGCAATACGAGGGTCTCTTTTCCATTTGTAGGTCGTATCTCCTTGTTGTATAATAGTGTCTTTTCCGAGAGCTTCGGCCGTAGAACGTATCATAGAACGCATGTATGACTGATATTTATCAGGCATGGCTGCTCCCGTTTGATTTACTACGGTTGCAGCTCCTATATTGGCTCCTTTGCGCATATATATCTTTTTACATGCAATGGAAATGAGTGCACCAGCCGAAGCTGCGTTGTTATCGATAAACACATATACCGGAATCGGACTGTAAAGAATAGATGTCCGCATAGAATCGGCTGCTTCTAATAATCCTCCGTATGTATTTAAATGGATTAAGACAGCCTTTGCTTTTAGCCTTTGTGCTTCTATCAATCCGTTACTAAGATATAGACGGGTGGTATTATCTATTTCTTTTTTTATATCGATTTGATATATGATTGTTTTTTCATTTGCGTTGGCTAGCAATAGAATAGAAGGATAAAATAATCCGAGTAAAATGAATGTTAATAGACTTCTCATTTAGCTTAATTCTTCTTGTTTTTTTTGTTATGTTGCATTTTGTAATATACTACTTGTAAATATTGATTTTTAAGGCCCGATTTTGTTGTAAATTCCGCTCATTTTCAGTAAGTTTTATTGTTGAAATATTAAGTTGCGATTTTTAATATTAATATTTCTCAAATGGGTTTTTATTTCAAATATTATATTTACATTTGTACATCCTTCAACAATGAAAGGATAATACTTTTCAGGTATTTAACCTTTAATTATAAACTTAGTATGAATGCATTGCAATTTCAGAAAAAATTATTGAGCATGCAAGAAAATATGATGAATTTTGCATTAATGCTCACAGCAAACAGAGATGATGCTCAAGATTTGATGCAAGACACAACGCTGAAGGTATTGGATAATCAGGAAAAATTCGTTGATAATATCAATTTCAAGGGTTGGGTTTTGACCGTTATGCGTAATATTTTCATAAACAACTATCATAAAATTGTAAGAACACAAACGGTTGTAGACCAAGGAGTGGATCTGTACAATTTGGATGTTGTGAATGATTCGGGATTCGATACGCCGGACGGCGCTTACCAGATTCAGGAAATTACGAAAGCTATTAATAGTTTGAATAATGAATTGAAGATACCGTTTTCTATGTTTCTGAGTGGTTATAAATATAATGAGATCGCAGATAAACTGAATGTACCTCTGGGAACAGTGAAGAGCCGTATTTTCTTTGCCCGTCAGGAACTACAAAAAATTCTAAAAGACTTCAAGCATGGTTAAATAATTACACAACATAATTTAAGCCGTCTTACTACAGTTAGTAGGGCGGTTTTTTTGTTTTAAATAGTTACTATTTAAGATATACTTTTAAATAAATCTGTAATTTTGGTGCAAAATTGGAATAAGATGAGAAGTTTTGCAAGTGATAATAATTCAGGTGTGCATCCTTTAATTATGGATGCTGTAGTAAATGCAAATGATAATCATGCTGTAGGTTATGGCGATGATCCATGGACCACTGACGCAGTTAATAAAATTAAGAGTGTGTTTGGAGAAGTAGCATCTCCTTTTTTCGTTTTTAATGGAACAGGAGCGAACTCAATAGCTCTGCAAGCCGTTACTCGTCCATTTAACAGTATTATATGTGCTGAGACGGCACATATAAATGTAGATGAATGTGGTGCTCCGGCACGAATGACAGGGTGTGCTGTTGTACCAATTTCTACACCGGATGGAAAATTGACACCGGAGTTAATAAAGCCTCGGTTACACAATTTTGGTGTCTGTCATCATTCTCAACCGAAGGCAGTTTATATATCTCAGGTTTCAGAATTGGGAACCGTCTATACGATAGAAGAAGTTAAGGCTATCGCCGATTTGCTTCATTCTAATAGTATGTATTTGCATATGGATGGAGCGCGTTTAGCTAATGCCTGTGCCTATTTGAAGTGTTCGATGAAGCAATTGACAGTTGATGCAGGTGTGGATATTTTAAGTTTTGGCGGCACTAAGAATGGGATGATGATGGGGGAAGCTGTTGTTTCTTTCCGCCCTGAAATAACCGAAAATTTACAATATTATAGGAAACAGTCTGCACAACTGGCTTCCAAACTTCGTTATTTGTCAGCTCAATTCATTCCGTATTTAGAGAATAATTTGTGGTTGGAAAATGCATTAAGAGCAAATATCAGTGCAGGTAAATTGGCTGAAATACTGAAGCAATATCCCCAAGTTAAGTTTACTCAGAAGATAGAGTCTAATCAATTGTTTTTTACAATACCTTCCGAAGCTTTGAAAAAATTGCAAGAGGAATATTTCTTTTATATGTGGAATGAAGAGATAAATGAAGTTCGCCTTGTGACATCGTGGGATACAACGGGAGAAGATATAGCTCATTTTGAACAAGTATTAAAAGAAATATTTGCATAACTGAATATGGAGATTTATTTTTTGATTATTTAATTATCCTGATTGAAAGACCTGTTGTGCAGTCTGCTTAAATGATATTTTTTGTATTTTTGTTCCAAATACTATAGAAGGGGGACATTATGAAAAATTTGATTTTGTGGGCTGCAACTGTTTTATTGTTGTTACCTGTCAGTGAAACCTTGTTGGCTGGGAATAACCAACAAGAAAGAAACACATTGCGTATCATGAGTTACAATATACGTAATGGAAAAGGTATGGATAATGTAACAAATTATCAGCGTATAGCAGACGTAATAAACCGGATGAAACCAGACGTGGTTGCAGTGCAGGAAGTTGATAGTGTGACAGGGCGAAGTGGACAAACAAATGTTCTTCAAGAATTATCAGAACGTACATTGATGTTCCGGACTTTTGCCCCCGCTATTGATTATAACGGAGGCAAGTATGGGATTGGTGTGTTAAGTAAAGAAAAACCTGTTAGTGCCCAACGTTTTCCGCTTCCCGGCAGGGAAGAAACCCGGGTATTACTCGTTGTGGAATTTGAAAAGTATATATTTTGTTGTACGCATCTGTCTCTTACACCTGCTGATCAAGAACTTTCATTACCTATAATTCGTAAAGTTGCACAAGAATCCAATAAACCTTTTTTTATCGCCGGTGATTGGAATGCAACTGCATCATCATCTTTACTGGCTGACATCCAGAAAGATTTTACAATTATAACAAACCCGAAGCAACCTACTTTTCCTGCAGATGAGCCAGATAGCTGTTTGGATTATATCGCTGCATATAAAACGGAAAATCTTCCATTTACCCGTTTGTCTTGTTTTGTTTGTAATGAACCGGTAGCTTCGGATCATCGTCCGGTTATTGCTGATATTGTATTTAAATCAAATAAAGAAGACATATTTTTGTCTGCTCCTTATTTGCAAAATCCGTTAGAGGGAGGTATTACGGTTATGTGGCAGACTACAGTACCGTGTTATAGTTGGGTAGAATATGGTACAGATACATTGAATCTGAAACGTGCACGTACTTTGGTTGACGGGCAGGTTATATGTAATGATTTGCATAATAAAATACGGCTGGAGAATATACAGGCCGGCCAGAAATATTATTATCGTGTTTGTTCTCAGGAAATAATGCTTTATCAGGCCTATAAAAAAGAGTTTGGAGAAACAGCGGTGTCTCCTTTCTATTCCTTTACTTTGCCAAAATCTGACGATACTGATTTTACAATGTTGGTATTTAATGATTTACATAAAAATGTCTCAACATTGGATGCTTTGTATGAACAAGTAAAAAATATACCTTATAGCTTTGTGGTTTTTAATGGTGATTGCGTTGCCGAATCGCATACGGAAGAAGAGGCTTTGTCGTTTTTAACACACCTGAATGAAAAGGTGAATGCCAGTCAGGTACCTGTTTTTTATATTCGCGGTAATCATGAAATTCGAGATGCCTTTTCAATCGGGTTACGCAGCTTGTTTGATTATGTTGGCGATAAAACCTATGGCGCGTTTAATTGGGGTGACAGCCGTTTCGTGATGTTAGATTGTGGTGAAGATAAACCGGATACGACATGGGTTTATTATGGGTTGAATGATTTTACGGGATTACGACAGGAACAGCTTGGATTTTTAACTAATGAACTTAAAAGCAAGGTGTTTAAGAAAGCTTCGAAGAAAGTTTTATTAGGGCATGTTCCTATTTATGGAAACGGAGATAAATATCAACCTTGTACTGAGATTTGGGGTGAAATATTGGCTAAAGCTCCGTTTGATGTCAATATCAGTGCACATACCCATCGTTATGTATATCATCCTAAAGGGTCGATAGGTAATAATTTCCCCGTAATTGTGGGAGGAAGCAATCACTCTGATGGTGCAACTGTCATGGTGTTGAGAAAGAATGGCAAAAATATGACTTTGCAGGTATTAAACGTAAAAGGAGAAACGTTACTTGATTTAAAACTATAAGAGTCCCGGAAATGAATATGAATAATGAGGAGCAATTCGTTGAAGCCATACAACCTGTACAAGAGACTGATCTTATATATGGAATAGATGATCGTCCTCCTCTGAAGGAAACTCTATTTGCTGCTATACAGCATTTACTGGCTATTTTTGTAGCAATTATAACCCCGCCTCTTATTATTGGCGGGGCTTTAAAGTTGGATTTGGAGACAACAGGTTTCTTGGTTTCTATGGCTCTTTTTGCATCCGGTGTGTCAACTTTCGTACAATGCAGACGTATTG
Source organism: Parabacteroides provencensis (assembly GCF_900232875.1). Classification (NCBI taxonomy): domain Bacteria; kingdom Pseudomonadati; phylum Bacteroidota; class Bacteroidia; order Bacteroidales; family Tannerellaceae; genus Parabacteroides; species Parabacteroides provencensis. Next base: position 291,125 of record NZ_LT960490.1, read on the forward strand.
GAGGTGTGGGAGCCGGGCTTTTATGTATACAAGGAACCAGCTTCTCTTTTATTGGCCCTATAATTGCCACAGGGATGATTGGTGGTTTACCTATGATTTTTGGAGCATGCCTGGCTGCAGCTCCGGTTGAAATGATAATTAGCCGTACATTTAAATATATGCGTAATATAATAACGCCTTTAGTATCGGGTATTGTTGTATTGTTAATCGGGCTTAGCCTGGTAAAAGTCGGTGTGGTAGCTTGTGGAGGTGGATATGCGGCTATGGACAATGGTACTTTTGGAAGTATTCGCAATATAGGTGTTGCTGCAATTGTATTATTTAGTGTGCTATTCTTTAATCGTTGTAAAAATAAATATTTAAGAATGAGTTCAATCGTTCTTGGATTATGTATTGGTTATGGATTAGCTTTTGCTTTAGGTATGGTAGATACTTCTGTTGTTCTTGAACAATCCTGGATGGGCTTTAATATTCCGGTACCGTTTAAGTACGGTATTGAATTTAGTATTTCTTCTGTTATTGCGATAGGTTTAGTCTATTTGATTACGGCGATAGAAGCAACGGGTGATATAACGGCCAATTCTATGATATCCGGTAAACCTATAGAGGGAAAAGAGTATTTGAAACGGATTTCCGGAGGCGTGTTTGCTGATGGTATGAATTCTTTTATTGCAGCCATATTTAACTCTTTTCCTAATTCCATCTTTGCGCAGAATAATGGAATAATTCAGCTAACAGGTGTTGCCAGCCGTTATGTAGGCTATTATATAGCAGGAATATTGATCTTGTTGGGACTTTTCCCTATAGTAGGCACTGTTTTTTCATTAATGCCGGATCCTGTATTGGGAGGTGCTACATTATTAATGTTCGGAACGGTTGCTGCTGCAGGCATTCGTATTATTGCGGCCCAGGAAATAAACAGAAAAGCAACCTTAGTATTAGCTGTCAGTTTATCATTGGGGTTAGGTGTGGAGTTAATGCCTGATATTCTTAAAACAGCTCCGGAAACCATTAAAGGTATATTTTCTTCCGGAATAACAACCGGAGGATTAACAGCCATTTTTGCCAATATATTTATTAGAGTAAAGGAAGAAAAAATAAAATAGAAGCCTTATGGATTTACTTAAACAACGTATTTTACAGGATGGAAGGTGCTATCCAGGCGGAATTCTCAAAGTGGATAGTTTTATTAATCATCAGATGGATCCGATGTTAATGTATAAGATTGCTGAAGAGTTTATCCGTCGTTTTAAGGGAACAGAAATAAATAAAATAGTAACAATAGAAGCTAGTGGCATAGCTCCGGCTATTATGGTTGGCTATATTATGCAATTGCCTGTTGTTTTTGTGAAAAAGAAAAAACCGAAAACAATGGATAATATGCTTTCAACAACGGTCCATTCGTTTACGAAAGACCGGGATTACAGTGTTTGTATTAGTAACAGTTTCCTGACACCGGAAGATAACGTCCTTTTTATTGATGATTTTCTTGCTTTTGGAAATGCTGCTATAGGAATGGTTGATCTGGTTCGTCAGGCAGGAGCAAAGATCTCCGGTATGGGATTTATTATAGAAAAAGCATTTCAGGATGGAGGAAAAACATTGCGTAATATGGGAATTCATGTTGAAAGCTTAGCTATTATAGATAATTTGGACAATTGTAAGATTAGTGTTCGATAAATTATGAAGACCTGTTTAATATCTATACTATTAGGAATACAGCTTTTATGCCCTTCTGTATGGGCAAAAAACATAAAAGCTGATGGCCTGCAACGTAGTACGCCTGAAGCTGAAGGCATATCTTCTTCGGTAATTCTTCAATACATTGATGCTGTAGAGAAGAAAAATTTAGGCATGCATAGTTTTATGCTGCTCCGTCACGGAAAGGTTATTGCTGAAGGCTGGTGGAAACCTTATCAACCGGAATTAAGACATATTGTACATTCTGTCAGCAAAATGTTTGTATCAACCGCTGTTGGTTTTGCTATCGATGAAAAATTGATGACTTTAGATGATAAGGTGATGTGTTTTTTCCCGGAATATTTACCGGATACAATCACTCCCTACCTCGAACAATTGACAATCAGACATCTTCTTACCATGTCGGCAGGCAATGAACCTGCTCCCGTATTTACTTCTGCAGACGGAAACTGGGTGAAGGCGTTTCTGGCAACGCCGCTTGTAAATAAACCGGGCAGCAAATTTGTATATAGTTCGTATGCGACTTATATGGTTTCTGCTATTTTACAGAGAGTTACAGGGCAGCCTGTCCGTGACTATTTAAGGCCTCGTTTATTCGAGCCTTTAGGTATTTATGCTGTTTTATGGGAAGAAAGTCCTGCTGGTATTAATTGCGGAGGATGGGGATTAAGGTTGAAAACTTCCGATTTGGCTAAACTGGGGCAATTGTATTTGCAAAGAGGTAAATGGCAAGGAAAGCAACTACTTTCTGCATCCTGGATAGAAGAGGCGACGACTTCTCATATTAGCCCGCAACCGGATTTATCACCCGATAAATGTACAGCAAATGATTGGGCACAAGGGTATGGTTATTATATATGGAGATGTTGTAATAACGCGTTTCGTGCAGACGGGTCCTCCGGACAATATATAATAGTAATGCCTGATCAGGATATGGTAATGGCTATTACTTCCGAATCTCCGGATATGAAGGAAGAACTAAATCTGGTATGGAAATATTTTCTTCCTGCTGTGAAAGATAAAAAACTCCCGAATGATAAGGACGCATATAATGCTTTGATGTCGAAAATGGCTACTCTTAGCTTGCCTATGCCTTTTGATAAAACTACCCTGCTAGATGATAAAACAGTGGTGCGTCATTATTCGGTAGAGCCAAATGAGCTACATATCGATCATATTTCTGTTAAGGTTGCAGATGACAAATGTTTTATGACATTGGTGACAGACGATGCTTCACATGAATTTGTTTGTGGTAACGGTCAATGGATTTATGATAAAACAGAGCGTAAAAGCCCTTATTTTGTTTCTTTGCGGCATAATTCTTCGGGTTTGTCTCCGTTTGATATAGCCGGATGTTTTGCCTGGAAAAATAAAAATGTATTGCAGATAAGGTTACTGTATTTGGAAGACAATACTTTTGAAACATTTTCTATTTCTGATGATGGAGAAGAAGCTACAGTTACATTATATAGAACTTCAAATACGAAACTGCCGGATGTCAGAATGAAAGCTCATATAGAATAGATGAATTTCAAAGCCGTTTGATTCAACAAACGGCTTTGAAATTTTAGCGGGTTGATTTTTGATGAAGCCCGGCTTTTAATAAAGCGGGAATTTCAGATGGTTCATTTGCTATTTTGATGCCGGCAACTTGCAGTGCTGCAATTTTTTTGGCTGCCGATCCCGATCCTCCTGAAATGATAGCTCCGGCATGTCCCATCTGCTTGCCAGGAGGAGCAGACTGACCGGCAATAAATGCTACGACAGGTTTGGTAACAGAATCGCGGATATACTGAGCTGCCAATTCTTCGGCATTTCCGCCTATTTCGCCAATCATTGCTATTGCTTCGGTTTGCGGGTCGTTTTGCAGCATTTCAAGTAATTCGCGGAAATTTTTTATATGAAACAATTATTTTATTTCAACGGTTGAGAGATATGCTGTATTATTATTGTATTTGGAAGTTCAGACTAAATAAAATACATTTGTCTTCATTATGAAACGTACGAATTTGATTTTAGTTTTGTTGCTTTTTTGCCTGATTCCCGGTCAAATAACCGCAAATACAGAAGAAAAGAAAGTGCTTGATATTGTTTTTATCGGTAACAGTATAACGTATGGTGCGGGCTTGTCTGATCCCAAGCATGATGCTCCTCCTGTAAAAGCCGCTATATATTTGGAAAAGCAACCGGGGATTGCCTCTGTAAAGTTTGCAAATATGGGTGTCAGTGGCTGTACGACGGTAGATTATTTACCGGAAATGGGAACATTGTTTTCAGGCATGCAGGAAGTTGCTGATAAGTTTAAAGATGATAAAGGATCGACGATAATCTTTTCTATTATGTTAGGCACTAACGATAGTGCCGTAAAAGGCACAAATGGTTGTCCTGTTTCTCCGGGGCAATATCAGGTTAATATGCGAAAAATTATTGATAGGTTGCTGGTTCTTTATCCTTCTTGCATAGTAGTTGTGAATCGTCCGGTATGGTACAGCCCGAATACCTATAACGGAGCTATGTATTTACAGGAAGGCCTGGAACGGCTTCAAGCGTATTATCCGGAGTTGAGAAAGTTGGTTTCTTATTACAGTGAAATAAATCCGGGACGTGTATATCTGGGAGATACACTTGGTTTCGATTATTTTAAAAAACATGCTGAGGAGGAATTGCAAAGAGAACAGGGTAATGCCGGAATCTTTTTGTTGCACCCTAACCAAAAGGGGGCGCTGTCATTAGGTGAGCTATGGGGGAAGGCTATATATAACATCATGTTTGAGTAAACTGTAAAAACGGCTGTAATGTGGCAAATGAAGACATACCCTAAATCGACTTTAAAGGATTTATATAAGAATTTTTTTTAGGATAAATTCGGCCTCGGACATATTATCAGTGACACAACATCTGCAGGCAAATTTTTGAAGAAGAATTGTAGCCTTTGTTGTCTACCGGATTTAAGTAGCGAACGGATAAATGAATCTGCATAGTTGGCTAACCAGGTTCGTAATGTTCTCTTTTGCATAGTTAGCATCCATTGCTTTTTCTAAAGTAATAGGAGCAGGAGTGATAGAGAATATGCCTTGGAATCCGGCTTTGCTGATTTCTTCTGTATTTTCGATACTTCCGGCTATAACGACAACCGGAATGTTTTGTTTCTGCGCTTCGCTTAAAATACCTGAAGGAACTTTCCCCATAATGGTTTGTTTGTCCACTTTACCTTCGCCGGTGATGATGATATCTGCATTTTTAATTTGGTTACTGAAATCGAGTGTTTCCAATAAAAGCTGTATGCCGGGCTTGAGTGTTGCGTCTAAAAAGGCCAGAAAGCCTCCGCCCATTCCTCCTGCGGCTCCGGTACCAGGTATCATTGTTATGTCTTTGCCTGTAGTGGAGAGGATTACACGGGCAAGGGAATACATGCCTTTGTCCAGCAATTGTATCATAGTAGGGTCGGCTCCTTTTTGGCTGGCAAAAATGCAAGCAGCTCCGTTTGGTCCGCAAAATGGATTATGGACATCGCATGCGATGGTAAAGTGTGAATTTTTCAGATCCGGGTGTACATGCGACATATCGATTACGGCAACCTTATCCATTATTCTGCCTCCGGCTCCCAGGATATTATTTTCATTATCGAGAAAACGGAATCCCAATGCTTGCAGCATGCCAAGTCCGGCATCGTTCGTGGCACTTCCTCCTATGCCTATAATAAATTGCCGGCATCCTTTGTTTAAAGCGTCTTTAATCAGTTCGCCTGTCCCATAGCTTGTAGTAATCATAGGATTCCTTTTTTCGGAAGAAATAAGCGGCAGGCCGCTAATGGTCGCCATTTCGATAAATGCCGTTTTGCCATCACCGGATATGCCATATTGTGTTTCAATTATTTCCATTAACGGGTTGTGGGCTGTTAACCGGATGTATTTTCCACAGGCTGCAGACATTAGGATATTTAATATACCTTCGCCTCCGTCGGCAATAGGCAATTGTATAACTTCACATGCAGGATAAACACGTTTCACTCCTTCTGCAGCAGCCTTTCCGGTTTCAAAAGAACTGAGGCAACCTTTAAATGAATCGATAGCAATGACAACTTTTTTCATGTACGATGAACCGGTGTTTATATTAGATTTCAAATGTAGTAAATATTCTTGTTCTGGTAGATGAACTCATAGTTATGATTTTTTTGATTCATAGTAATGATTTTGAAAAGTCATAACTATGAGTTCGTTTTTTGTTAAATGCAATTGTAGCGATTCTGGTTTGTAAATGTTATCTTTGTCTTAGTGGGTATTCCTTGTAGGTCTCAACATTTGCAGGTAAGGAAAATTGGGATAAATATCTCATTAAAGAAAGGAGAATAATTATGAAACGCAATGATTTGTTATTTATGATAGAACAGGCTGTGAAAGCACCTTCGGGGCATAATACGCAGCCGTGGCTGTTTCGTTTATTTGAAAATGAAGACAAAGTAGAATTATATCCAAATGCAGATAAGGAGCTGAAAGTGGTGGATACGGATAGGAGGGAATTGTTCATTTCTTTGGGATGTGCTGTTGAAAATTTGTCTTTGGCAGCTTCTTCGAAAGGATATTCTTTGGATGTAAGTATTGCGGAAGATGGAGTTATTACGGTGCAATTTACCTTTTCCGACACTGTAAAGGAGCATGCTTTATTTAAACAGATAGGAGAACGGCAGACAAACAGAAGTGTGTACAATGGATCGGTTTTAAAAGAAAGCCTTATTTATTCATTGCAGGAGATTGGGAAAGAAGAGAATGTGAATGTATATATGTGGTTGAACGGCAGTCCTGAATTTGGTGTGATAGCCGATTATGTTTTGAGAGGAAATGAGATTCAAATGAAAAGTAAAGAGTTTAAGAAAGAACTGTCCGATTGGATCAGGTATAATAGGTCGCATACGTTGCAAACCCGGGATGGGTTGAGTTATGAGGCTTTTGGAGCGCCCGATTTTCCCAGGTGGATGTCTGAATTGATTATGAAAAGCTTCCTGAATCCGTTTATGCAGAATAAAGGTGATAAGAAAAAAATACAGTCTTCTTCTCATTTTGTTTTATTTACAACCCGGAATGATTCGGTCGTTGACTGGATAAATTTAGGTCGCACATTAGAACGGTTCCTTCTGGAATTGACGAGCCAGGGTATTGCTTATGCATTTCTTAATCAACCATGTGAAGTGAAGCCCCTTTCGGTTGGTATGGCACGGTCTTTATTATTGGAAAAAGAATATCCTGCCATATTGATACGGATTGGGTATGGTAAGAAAATGCCTTATTCTTTGCGAAAACCGATAGATGATGTTCTTATATAACGTTTGATTGGATTTGACTGTAAAGTTTAAATATAGAAATGCAGATGACTCCATATCTTTTTGTATCTTCACCAACAAAATCTAATATATTATTGTTCTTTAATTCATTAAAGAGGTATTTTTATGGTGATAGCGTATTTAAGTGTAGGAACGGACAGAGATCATTTGGATATTCAGCGTGATATAATAACCAAATTTGTTGCTACAAAAGATAATTTGCAAGTTGATAAATGGATAACTGATGTAACAGGAGAGAAAGCAAAACAAATGGGGCAGAATCTTAAAGATACATTAGACCGCGTGAACGAAGGTGATATATTGATCGTATCAGATATTACGCGTCTTAGCCGCTCTGTTTTCGAAATGATGGAGATATTGTCTTTGTGTCTGACGAAAAAAGTTTCTCTTTGGTGTATTGAAGACCGTTATATATTTGATTCGAGCATGGATAGTAAAAAGATGGTCGAGGCTTTTAAACTGACCGAATCTATTGACCATGCTTTGATATCTATGCGTACAAAGGACTCACTTATCGAGTTGAAACATGCGGGGAAAAAACTGGGCCGTCCGAAAGGTTCTGAGTCTAAGCAGCTTTTTTTAGATGCTAGCAAAGAAGAAATTATCAGCATGTTTGAACGTGGCGAAACGGTGGCTTCCATCTGTAAGTATTATAATGTATCTAAAAATACATTCTATAAATTTAAGAAGAACTACGGATTGTAATTAATACCAGTCTTTTTTCTTCATGTAGAGCCAGGTGATGACTCCGCATATTACCATAACAGACCATGCTATAATATAACCGTACCTCCAATCCAACTCAGGCATGAATTTGAAATTCATGCCCCAAACACCTACCAGGAATGTAAGTGGAATGAATAGGGTAGATACAATGGTGAGCCGTTTCATAATTGCATTCATGCGCAAATCATTGTTGGATATGTAAAGGTCCACTAATGATGAAATGATCTCCCTGCAACTTTCCGAAGACTGTATGATGAATGATAGTTGATCTGCCAGATCATTGTAAATCGGAAGTATATCAGAGCTGATAATTCCATTTTCACTGCGTAGTAATTTGGAAAATTGTTCTTTTAATGGTTGGCTGTTTTTTCGGATAATCATGTATTCATGCCGGCGTTGCTGGATAAGTGAACCCATGTTTTCCTGGCTGTTTTTTATATCCAGCAAAGTTTCTTCTATATCTTCCAGCATTTCTTCCACTTTCGTTACACTTTCGACAATGTTTGCAATTATTGTATTTAGCAGGAATGCCAATAATAATCCGCTACCTTTTTTGCGAATACTAAGCATATTGGACTCGAGAGCTTTATAAGTGGCTTCAAATACTGGATTACTGCTTTCTGTAAAAGTTATTACCGTATCTCCGGCTACCAGGATACTGATGTGTTCGGTTCTTATTTCTGTGTTGGCATCGTAGTAACACGAATTCAGAATGATAAGCAAACGGCTTTCGTATTCTTCTATCTTCACTACATGTTGAGGGGTCAGGATATCTTTAGCGTCCAGATTATGCAAACCAAAGTCTTGTACAATGCGGGTGATGGCTTCTGCATCTGTTAATCCGCTTACCTGAAACCAATTCATATAGTTAGTGTCAACTAATTTGTTGAAAGTATCCGTTGTTTTGATTTCACGCGTATGTATGGTTGCTTCATTATATTGTGTGAGACGGATGCCGGTTACTGTTTCGTGTTCGCCGACATAGAAATACTTGTCTGATAAATTTCTATTTGACATGCGTCTTCTTTTGTGCGAATTTGCTTCTTTCCGTCTCATATATTATCTGCTTTTATTCTAGTTCTACTACGGTAATACCGGCTCCGCCGAATTGCACATGCTCATCCTGGAAATGGTGCACTCCGGGTACTGTACGCAAATAGTCCCGTATTAATTGCCGTAATATTCCGGTTCCTGTTCCATGCAGGATACGGACACGGCCGACGCCAACCTGAATAGCATCGTCAATGAAATACGTTACTGTTTGCAAAGCTTCATCCCCCCTCATACCTCGAACATCTATTTCCTGCTTAAAGTTCAATTTCTTTTCGTGCATATGGTCGGACGTCTGGTTGCTGACAAAGGTGCTTTTCTGGATTTCACGCTTGATTTGTCCTTTGCTTACTTTTTCCAGTTGTTCTAGCTTTACAGTGCTTTTTATCATGCCGAAGGCCACAACTGCTTGTTTGCCTTGTAATTCCATAACAGTTCCAGCCGATACTTGCCCTTTTAAACGAACATTGTCGCCAACTTCTATTATGTCTTTATTAAATGCAGGTTGGCTTGTCGTTTTTTGCTTTTGTTTTTTTCGTTCATTGCGCTCTTGAAGTTTAGCCATTTTGCGGGCTATCTTCCCGTCCTCTTCTTCGGTAGTTTGTATAGAGGTTTTAAATTCTTCCAAAGCTTTTCGTGCCAGCTTTGTCTGTTCCTTTTCGGCTTGTGCTTCTTTTATTTCGCGAATTGTATTTTCAATTCTTGCATTAGCCTCGGAAAGAATACGTTCGGCAGCGGTTTTTGCCTCTCGCATGATTTCTTTCCGCTGTTTGTTTACAGCTTCCAGGTCTTGTTCGTAACGGGCAGTTATTTCTTCCAGCTTTTTCTCCCGCTGACGTATATTTTGCCGTTTGCTTTCCCAGTATCGTTTGTCACGGACAATATCTTGCAAATATTTATCCATGTCGATATAGTCTGATCCTACTTTTTCGGAAGCATCGGCTATGACGTTTTCCGGTAGCCCTATCTTTCTGGCAATTTCGATAGCGAACGAGCTTCCCGGATTGCCAATGGAAAGTTTAAATAAAGGTTGCATCATGTGACGGTCATACAACATGGCCCCATTTACAACACCTTCCGTATCTTCTGCAAAATGTTTCAGATTTTGATAGTGGGTCGTAATTACTCCGAAGCTTTTGTTACGGTTGAAACGGTCTAACAGGGATTCTGCAATTGCTCCACCGATCTGAGGTTCCGTTCCGCTGCCAAATTCATCAATCAGAATGATTGTCTTTTCGTTGCAATTCTTTACGAAATATTTCATGTTTGTAAGGTGGGAACTGTAAGTACTCAAATCATTTTCAATACTTTGTTCATCACCTATATCAATAAAAATATGTGAGAAGATTCCGGTTCGCGAACTTTCATGTATCGGAATCAGCAATCCGCATTGTAGCATGTACTGTAATAAACCTACGGTTTTCAGGCAGACTGATTTGCCTCCTGCATTCGGTCCGGATATAATTAAAATACGCTTTATTTCATCCAGGTAAATATCCAGAGGAACGACTTGTTTCCCTTGTTTCTGCAGTGATAAATAGAGCAAAGGATGTTTTGCCTGAGCCCAATCAAGTTGTTGCTTATCTTCTAAAATAGGCTTGATTGCGTTTATCTGGTTGGCAAAGAGTGCTTTTGCGCGGATGAAGTCTATTTCTGCCAGAAATTCGTAAGATTGTAATATGTCTGGTGCTATCGGACGGACTGTATTGGTAAACTCCGTTAGAATACGGATGATTTCCCGTTTTTCATCTCCTTCCAGTTCCCTGATACGGTTATTGGCTTCTACAACTACTTCCGGTTCGATAAAGACTGTTTTTCCACTGGCTGATTCGTCATGCACAATTCCTTTTATTTTTCGCTTAAAAGCTGGAGCTACAGGAATCATCAGGCGGCCATCCCGCATGGTGGGAGTTACATCTTTATCTACAACCCCTTCTGATTGTGCGGAGCGAAGTATGGATTGCAAGCTTCGTGAGATACCACTCATTGTTGAAGTGATGTCTTTGCGTATTTGAGCCAGTGTGGGAGATGCATTGTCTTTTACTTTTCCGAACTTATCTAATATTGTGTCTATTTTTCCTATCAGTTGAGGAAAAACTAAAATATCACCGGCTAACTCTGTAAGTGCCGGATATTTTATCTCTTCGTCGTTTGTGGGGCGGAAAAAACTGACAATATCATTGATTGTCTGCAAAGATCGTTTAAGATCAAACAATTCTTTTTCGTCCAGCCAAGTTCCTTCCGGACGTATCCGTTTTAAAGAGTGGCGTACGTCAAAGAAATAATTGGCTGGAAATTCATCTTCACCGTTTATGATTTTGAGAAACTCCTCAGTTTGTTGTAATCGTTCGGTTACGGTCTTGTAATTTGTCGAGAATTCCATTTCGGCAACCCGCTCTTCACCAAGCGGGCTAAGGCATTTATCTGTAATTAAGTGACGGATTTTATCAAACCCTGTCTTCTGTTCAAAATTTTGTGGATATATCACGTGTTTGAATTCATTTATTTAATCTCTACCGTCGATTCTGTTCGGATGGTAGGACGGATAATAACTTCCAGTTTGGTTTTACCTCGTTTTATATAAAACGTGCAGGTGTTGAGCCCTGACGGATTAATATAAGGTGCAAAATTGTATAAATAAGAGAATGCTCCCAGATAGTTGGGGTTCTGTATTTCATCTGCTATTTGCGGATATTTGAATGTATCCCATAGCATACAACGCGTGAAACCGTTTGCATCAGTAAACCGAGTTTTTGGATCACGAAATGGCATCGTGTTCGTTATGAATTTTTTATATGCGGAAGAAAATTCTTCTGCAGAATGATCCATTTTGTTACGGCCTATTTTCTCAATTATGTCTTTCGGACGAAGTCCGGCTGCATAAGCGGGAGAATTGCGGTTTACATCACTGATCAATTCCAGGCGATCTATATCATAACTGATACCTGTATAATTATATGATTTATTATTGACACCGAATTTTACATTGCGGGTATATTTTATGTATGGATATTGCATGCACATTAAAGGTACATGAACTTGGGCATATGTATCCAATCGATAGGAATCTTCCAGTAGTTCGTTTGCTTCACATTCCCATAATACACGCCCGGGGATGTCTTTCTGGTCTATCAGGCGGAATCCGAATTGCAGCAAATATTCGGCTTCGGATTCATTTGCAGAACCATTCAGAAATGGAAATTTTTCCATTTTGTTGAGTGAATAATTATAACGGTAAGTAGGTTCCTTGTTTACTAATACTTTGTTTGCTCCTTTGTAATTTGGGTTTTTATCAAAGAAATAGAATGTTTGTATCAGCATGTCCGGTTGCTTATTATCGAGAGTCATGCCTTTTTTTATAAATTCTTTTTCGATAGATTCATTGATTGCCGTTTCTAATTTACGGTTGTTCTGATCAATCGGAGCGAATGCAAAAGTTTTAAACCTGGCGAAGTCCACAGAATCTGGAGTCACAATCGTTTTGAAAGGACATGTAAATTCACGGTCGCTGGTTGTTTCCAGACTATACATGGCAAAAGCCGAAGCCAATTGATCTTCTGTTATAGAATTACTTTTTTTACATTCTTTTTTTACGATAGCTTGCTTGAATGGCGTAGAAAGATTACTGATTGTTAACACTACGTCGTTCTTTTCGGCAGGATTAAGTAATTGGCTGATTTCGTTTGCCGAAAGGTCAATAACACGAATTCCGTCAATTTCTTCTATGATATCGCTTTGACTAATGCCGGCTTGTTCGGCAGGCGTGTATGGAATAACACTTTTAATAACCGGCTTTCCTTTTCCCCAGTTATTGTTTGTACTTATATCGTATGTGAAACCTAAACGACAAACTACTCCGTTACGGTTTTGTGCAAAACCTATAAGAAAAGCAAATAACAACAATGCTGACAGAATCGCTCTCTTCATAATATCTAAAATTCTTATGTTTTTATTTTAAGCCTAAATATATGCAAAGGTAAAGATTTTTTCTTATATAGAATAGTTGGCAATATATTTGATGCTATTCTGGTGAAAGACAGTATGGACGGCATTATCTGCATGCTTTGAAAAAGTAGGTGTATAATGGTGTATATTGCTTACAATTAGATAGTAATAAAAAAATAAAATAAATTATGAGCAAGATGAATCCTAACGGGAAGAAAGAAACTTCTCCGAAAAATGAACAGATGGCAAATGAGGATGCGACAAATTTGCAGGATGAACAGACAAATGCGACAGAAGAAACTGACGCTTCTGCCAAAGTGTCGGATGAATTGAATGCGCTAAAAAGAAAATATGATGAGTTAAATGACTCGCATTTGCGTTTGATGGCTGAGTTTGACAATTATCGTAAACGTACTTTGCGTGAAAAATCGGAACTTATAAAAAATGGAGGTGAAAAGGCCATAATAGAGCTTCTTCCTGTAATTGATGATTTTGAACGCGCACTGCAAAATATCCATAAGTCAGAAGAGGCGAATGACATAAAGGCTATTGTGGATGGTGTTGAACTGATTTATAATAAATTTGTGTCATATTTGTCGCAACAAGGTGTAAAAGCAATAGAAGCTGTTGGAAAACCTTTTGATACGGAAATGTTCGAAGCTATCGCTACTATTCCTGCCCCTGACACTGAAATGAAAGGTAAAGTGTTGGATTGTGTACAAACAGGATATACATTGAACGACAAAGTGATTCGTCATGCAAAGGTCGTAGTAGGTGAATAAGCAAAAAGAAGCAAATAACAAATACTAAGATGGCTAAAAGAGATTATTATGAAGTGTTGGGCATTGATAAAAATGCGTCGGCAGAAGAAATAAAGAAAGCATACCGCAAGAAGGCTATACAGTTCCATCCCGATAAGAATCCGGGGGACAAGCAGGCGGAAGAAAATTTTAAAGAAGCAGCAGAAGCCTATGATGTATTGAGTGATCCTCAGAAACGTCAACGTTACGATCAGTTTGGTCATGCCGGGGTAGGAGGTGCTTCACAAGGAGGTGGCTTTGGTGGCGGTATGTCAATGGAAGATATATTCTCTCAGTTTGGCGATATCTTTGGTGGTCATTTTGGCGGTTTTGGCGGATTTAGTGGCTTTGGAGGAAACACACGCGGCGGACGACGCGTAAATCGTGGCTCGGATTTGCGTGTAAAAGTGAAGTTGAATTTGAAGGAAATAGCCAACGGCGTTGAGAAAAAAATTAAGGTCAAGAAATACGTTTCTTGTAGTAAATGTCATGGCAATGGAGCAGACGGTGACGATGGCTCAACTACATGTTCAACATGTAAGGGCAGTGGGGTCGTAACGCGTATAGCCAATACAATTTTGGGACAAATGCAAACACAATCTACATGTCCTACATGTGGTGGAGAAGGTAAGGTAATTACTAAGAAATGCCCTGAGTGTAATGGTGAAGGTATTGTACGTGATGAAGAGGTCATTACTATAAACATTCCGGCAGGTGTTGCTGAAGGTATGCAGCTTTCCATGAATGGAAAAGGAAATGCGGCACGTCATGGGGGTATTAATGGCGATTTGTTGATTCTTATAGAAGAGGAAGAGCATCCTGAACTGATTCGTGACGAAAATGATTTGCTATACAATCTGTTGTTAAGTGTTCCTCAGGCTGCTTTGGGAGGAACGGTTGAAGTGCCTACAATTGATGGCAAAGCAAAGGTTAAAATTGAACCGGGTACGCAACCAGGTAAAGTGCTTCGTCTGCGTAATAAAGGATTGCCTTCTGTTAATAGCTATGGCACAGGTGATTTGTTGGTGAATGTGAGTGTGTATATTCCGGAATCTTTGTCGTCTTCCGAAAAAGATATGTTGACGGGATTGGAGAATTCTCCTAATTTCCAACCGAATAAATCCATGAAAGAAAAAATATTCAGCCGGTTTAGAAATTTATTTGATTAATGTTTATTTGATAATATGGTATGGAGGACAGCTTGCAGAAATCTGCAAGCTGTTTTTTTATGATTGAAAATATGTTTTATAACACAAAGTAGTTAAATCAAGTTAAATTGACGAGAAATCCAAATAAATATTAGTGTTGTACAGCATAAAATTCATATCTTTGCACTGTGTTTTTCATGGTATTAGATTTAAGGTTAACAATGAGATTGGTTGTCCGTGAGGATGACCTTTTCTTTTATATGAGCTTTCTGAAATAGGAAATATTTGCGTACGTTTGTATAGCCGATAAAAATATCCCTTTCGGAAGAAATACCAGTTCCTTTCGAGAGAATTTATATTTTCATTCGGAAGGAATTTTTTTTGAACCCAGTAAAAGTATGAAACCATTCTTATATCAGATAGCGGAACTTTTCTATCAAGAATGTGGGGCGGATGTGAGCCGTTTAGCATTTGTATTTCCAAATCGTCGTGCAGGACTCTTTTTTCAGAAGTATCTTTCTGAAGTGGCTGAAAAGCCGTTGTTCTCACCAACTATTCTTACAATCAATGATTTATTTGTTCAGTTAAGCGGTAAGCAGTCTGCCGATCGTATTGATATGCTTTTTACTTTATATGATATATATATTAAGCAGAGTGGCTCTACTGAAACGTTTGATGAATTTTTTTATTGGGGCGAAATGTTACTGAACGATTTTGATGATATAGATAAATATATGGCTGATGCCCGCATGCTTTTTACTAACCTGACCGATCTGAAAGAAATAGAAGATGGTTTTTCTTTTTTGAGTGAAGAACAGATTGCTGCCATACGAACCTTCTGGTCTTCATTTTATCCCAAAAGTGATACTCCCAATCAACAGAGTTTTCTGGCCGTTTGGCAAATCCTTTATGGGCTATATGCAGAATTACGGAAAACATTGGATGCTGAAGGAAAAGGCTATGAAGGCATGATATTCCGTGAAGTTGTGGAACAGTTGGAAAAAGGACAAGCCTATGACTTACCTTATGATAAAGTTGTTTTTATCGGTCTGAATGCATTGTCGGTAGCTGAAGAGCATTTTTTGTTGCAGTTGCAAAAAATGGGTATTGCCGATTTTTATTGGGATTATGCTTCCGATAAGGTAACAGATCCTGATAATAAGGCTTCCTATTTTGTTGAGCGGAATTTGAAAAACTTTCCTTCTCAATTGGCAGTTGATGAGGATAAACGGACAGACAATAACTCTTCGGGGTCAACAGCTATAGAAGTGATAGGCATACCTTCCGGTATAGGCCAGGCCAAACAAGTTTATTCATTATTGGAGGATTTATGCAAGCAGCAGGAGTTGAGTGCAGAAGAAGCATTGCGAACTGCGATAATCTTACCGGACGAAAATTTGTTGATCCCTGTGTTGAATGCTATTCCTGAACAAATACGCCGTATTAATGTAACAATGGGTTATCCGTTAGCAGGAACTCCAGTGGCTTCTCTAATGGAATATATTCTGGCTTTACAAAAGAACGTACGGTATGTAGACGGACGACCTGCATTTTATTTTAGGGATGTGCTGCCTGTTTTGAATCATCGTTATGTAACCACAATAAACCCGGATATAATAACTGTTTTGGTAAAAGATATTACTGAAAATAATAAGATATATATTTATCAAGAGGAACTGAATAAAACACATTTATTAAATATCTTATTTATTCCGGTTACTGGTGTATATGAGTTTTCAGATTACTTAATCCGGGTACTTCAGGAACTTAATAAGATGATTAATCCGAAGGAGGAAAATGAAGATGGTGAAAACGAAATTAGTTGCCAACGGTCTGCCGATATAGAGCAAGAGTTCCTGTTTCATTATTTTACCACAGTCAACCGCATGAAAGAAGTTATGTTGGAAGCTGGCATAAATATGAAAATTGATACTTATTTCCGTCTTTTGAAGCGGATGACGGATATGATAACTATTCCTTTTCAGGGTGAACCGCTTTCGGGCCTGCAGATTATGGGAGTGCTGGAAACACGTGCCTTGGATTTCGACCGTCTGATTATCCTTTCTATGAATGAGGGGGGTTTTCCACTCCGTAAGGCGGCTAATTCGTTTATTCCTTATAATCTCAGACGTGGTTTTGGATTGCCTACTTATGAACACCAAGATAGTGTTTGGGCTTACCATTTTTATCGTCTTATTTATAGAGCCAGCCGTGTGAGTCTTTTGTATGATACACGAAGTAATGGTTTGCAGACTGGAGAGGTAAGCCGTTTTGTCCATCAGTTGCGCTATCATTATGAGATGCCGTTGGCTCAAAAAATTGTAGTGTATAACGTATCCTCTTCTAAAACTCCGCCTCTGGAAGTAAAGAAAAATGAGGAAGTGATGAAGCAATTGGATGCGTTCTGTTTTGGAGGTAATAAGGCTATTTCTGCCAGTACTATTAATACATATTTAGATTGTCCTCTTAAATTTTATTTTTCAGTGATTGAAGGCGTGGAAGAGGAAGAGGAAGTGAATGAAACTATTGAAAGCAGTATGTTCGGCCGTATTCTGCATAAAGTGATGGAAGAGTTATACCAGCCTTTCTGTGGTAAAATGGTGACAGCCGATTTATTAAAGTTGATACGGAAAGACACTGTAATGTTGACTGGTGTTATTGCCCGTGCCTTTGCTGAAGAATTCTTTAAGACTGATGTAATTCGTCCGCTTACGGGACAAAACTTTCTAATTGGAGAAATGATTCGTAAATATGCGGAAAAGATATTGGAACAGGACGGTAAGCTAACGCCTTTCTTGTATTTGGAATCAGAGAAAAAGATTAATCACCAGATTATGCTTCCGAAATGCAAGAAAGAAATTCGCTTAAAAGGATTTATTGACCGGATCGATCAGGTGGGTGATACGGTTCGTATTATCGATTATAAAACAGGTTCGGGGCTTTCTGCTTTCGGCAGTATGGAGAGTCTTTTTGATAAAACGGAAAAGGAACGTCCTAAAGCAATCATGCAGGTGTTTATGTATGCTTGGATGTATAGCCATGCCAAAGATAGAAAAGGTATGTTGGTTAAGCCAGGCATTTATTATATGCGTACGCTTTTTACTCCGGCGTTTGCCCCTTCTGTCTATTCCCGTTCGGGACGTGAAAAACTTCCGGTGAATGATTTTGTTGAATATATCAGAACTTTTGAGAAAGGATTGTATGATTGCCTGGATGAAATGTTTGATCCTAAAGTACCATTTAGTCAAACTCCTATAGAGAAAGCATGTATATATTGCCCATTTAAAGGAATCTGCGGGAAATAAATCAGAAAAGGAAACCTAATGAGAAACTCATAACATTGGTGCGTTTGTCTATCCGGATGTTGTTCTTTTCGGAAGGAGCTATAGGGTCTTTGTCTTTAAAGTCCGATTCTACCTCATTCAGACCAAACTCGTAAGCAAAGTCAAAGAAAAGCCGTCCGATGCTTACTCCCAGTCCGGCTGAGAGATTGATGCCGAAAGGAGTACTGTCACTAATATATTCATGTGGCGATGCATTGGCAAAATTGGATGTGTAAGCCACTTTATAGTTGTATTTGAGTTTTGGACCTAGCATTAAACTTAGTCCGTAAGGACCTTCTTTTACAAAATTATATCCTACCAAAATGGGAAGTTCCAGGGAGCTGGTTTTCATATTCAGGTCATTTTTCGGATCAATAACGTTAATGTCCGGTACTCCATTTGTTATATCTTCTTCAGGAATATTAAAGTGGATTTCGCCTTCCGAACGGTGCCAGGCAAGACTGGGCTGTAAGAAAAAGCGTTCAATGTTGACACGGCAAAAAACGGCTGCTATATATCCTACCTTATATTCTACACGTATATCCGTAGCTTCAACACCATATACAGAAAGAGAGTTGACAATCGGAAACGTAGCATTGAATCCTACTTTGCCGCCAAAGTTAAAAGCTTTATCTTTCAGGTATAAAAGATTTTCGGCTTTACCCGACAAACAAAGCAGGAAAAAAGCAAACAGAAGGTAGATTTTTTTCATAGCCCTATTTTTTCTTTTGTACAGACCAACCGAATTTACCCACAAAATCACCTAACTCATAATATTTTCCGTGTGAATAAGCTAATATGTCAGCCATTTGTAAATTAAAAGCTTTGGTTTCGGGGTCCAGGTATTTATCATCTGCCAGCACATTTACTACATCGGCAATAAACATGTCGTGGCTACCTAAAGCAACCACCTCTTTCACCCTACATTCTATACACAAAGGCGATTCTTCTATAATGGGTGCGTTTACAATAGAAGCTTTTCCCGGAGTAAGATTCATTTCTTCAAATTTGTGATGGTCTTTTCCTGAGTTTACGCCACACCAGTCGGTTGCGTACGCCAGATCCCGAGTCGTCAGATTGATTACAAATTCCATATTCTTTTTCAGGATAGGGTATGAATATCTTTCCGGACGAACGGATATATAACACATCGGAGGGTTGGTACAAATTGTGCCAACCCATGATACGGTTATAATATTGTATTCGGATGGATTATTTCCGCAACTTACCATTACGGCAGGTAACGGATAAATCATTGTTCCCGGTTTCCAATCGTGTTTCATTTGATTATAATGTCTTCTTTGTTAATCTTACGTTCGCAATAACGGCATTTGATGGTACCTTTTTCTTTGTCAATAACGCTGAAACGTGAAAGCATCGGCTCATTATTGGTGATACATTTC
Organism: Parabacteroides provencensis; assembly: GCF_900232875.1. NCBI lineage: Bacteria > Pseudomonadati > Bacteroidota > Bacteroidia > Bacteroidales > Tannerellaceae > Parabacteroides > Parabacteroides provencensis. The sequence goes on from NZ_LT960490.1 coordinate 310,559, forward strand.
GGATTGTTACATTTCACTAACCCAACCAGTTCGTCGGGAAGAGTAACAGTCTTCTTTTCTACAACCTCATAATCGCGGATAATGTTTAATATAACATTAGGAGCAATCAGGGCAATACGGTTAATTTCATCCTCTTCAAAGAATTTATTGGCGATTTTTATTACGCCTTTACATCCCATTTTGCTGCTGTGAAAATTATTTCCGATTGTGATTGTATTGTTCATTTTTTCCAATCCCAGAAGTGATGCCACTTTAAAAAGCTGGCTGGGAGGAATATGATCTATGGCCGTGCCGTTTTCAAGTGCGGCAACCAGCAATTCTCTTTTCTTTTCTGTTGACATAGCTAATTAATTTTCGATTGGAATATTAAGTACTTCACAAATGATAGCCTGACGTGCAAATAAACCGTTGCGTGCTTGCTGGATATAATAAGCTTTCGGATTATCGTCTACGTCATAAGCTATTTCGTTTACCCGGGGAAGAGGGTGGAGTATGCGAAGATTTTCGCGACTGTTTTTCAGCATGTCGTTACGTAAGATATACACATTCTTTACGCGTTCATATTCTTCCAAATCGGTAAAACGTTCGCGTTGTACACGCGTCATATATAAAATATCAGTCTGGTTGATTATCTCTTCCGTGAAGTCCGTATGTTCATAATACTTAATGCCGTGTTTGTCACAGAAATTCTTTTGTTCATCCGGCATTTTAAGCTCTTTTGGAGCGATGAAATGGAAGGTAGGATTGAAATGGGACATTCCTACAATCAAAGAATGCACGGTTCGTCCATACTTCAGGTCGCCTACCATTGTGATGGTCAGATTATCCAGACGACCTTGTGTTTTAAGGATGGAATATAGATCCAGCATTGTTTGTGACGGATGTTGATTGGCTCCGTCTCCGGCATTGATAATCGGGATGTTTGTTACTTCCGATGCATAACGTGCTGCTCCTTCCAAATGATGTCTCATGATGATAAGGTCTACGTAATTGCTTACCATCAGGATGGTATCTTTTAATGTCTCTCCTTTGGACGAACTGGTAGTAGAGGCATCCTGGAATCCGATTACGCGTCCTCCGAGACGGTTTACTGCTGTTTCAAAGCTCAATCGTGTACGTGTAGAGGGTTCGAAGAACAGAGTTGCTGCTACTTTTCCTTCCAGCAACTTACGATTCGGATTTTCCTCAAACTTCCTGGCATTATCCAGTATACGAAGAATGTCCTCTTTAGAACATTGATCGATAGAAACTAAACTTTTACTTTTCATTTATNACAGAGTTGCTGCTACTTTTCCTTCCAGCAACTTACGATTCGGATTTTCCTCAAACTTCCTGGCATTATCCAGTATACGAAGAATGTCCTCTTTAGAACATTGATCGATAGAAACTAAACTTTTACTTTTCATTTATATGCTGTAATATGTTTATTATCTAATATTTATATATTTATGAATTGAATTCTGTAAAATATTTGTAAAAAAGTTAGTCGTTTATTCATAGATATAACGTTTCTCGTTTGGCAAAGATAGTTTTTTCTATACGCTGTCGCACGGCATGACTAAAAAAATATGCCGGGATTTTATTGCTACGAATTAAGAATAGCTGTGATTGTTTCTGGTTATTCATAAGCTTTCCCTATTCTTTTGCCAACAACAGCTCCTTGTTCAAACTTCGAGTTTTTTATATCGACGATTAATACTCCTTTTAGCCCTGATACACCTTCTTTTTTAGCTTCTTCAAGAAATTGTGAAGCTAGCATATTGTATCCAGAATCAGATGAAGCGTCAATAGCTATATTAGTTTATTATCTTCTCCTAGAAGGTGCTCTTCTTGTATGTGGCTTAACATAAGTACCATTTTTCCGATAATACCCTTTTACATGGACAGTACCACCTGTTGATGTAGACTTATAATTATATTTTGATGAATTACTAAGCGTATAATTAGAACGTGAATATTTATATGTAGATGTTTCAGAGTCAAATTCCCAATCAGATAAATAACGAATTTTCTTTTCTGATCGGAATTTTGTTTTATATACATATCCTTTTCTGTTGCCGTATTTTGCTTTTCTGTACTTTTTATATTTCCCTGTTGAAATTAAATTCTTGCCAACAGGCACTTCTATATAAGCTGAGTGAGTATTTGGGGATGTATATAATTTTACAGGACATGCGGTTTCACATAAAAAGTAATTGGTTGTACAACTACTGAATATTAGTATGGAAAATAATAGTATTAATAGTTTCTTCATATCATTTATAATTTAGTTTGTTCTGTATCATTGGAAGTCACTTCTTTTTCTAAGCATTCTTTTATGAGACTTTTTACCTTAATTAAATCTTCGTCTTCTGTGTCTTCTTTATACATGATATGTTTTATCTTTTTGTCAAAAATATATATGTAGTTTCCTATTGTAGAATTTCCGCCTTTAGTTTTACAACGAAATTTATGCGTGCTTTTCCATCCATAAAAATCGGGTTTAATATCTTTTGCTAATAATCTTATCGAATCTCCTTCTGTATCAATATATTTCATATATAAATTGGCTTTTTCTAAAGCTGAATTCATTTTTTCTTTGGCGTCATAGTATTTTGAAAGACCATATGATGAATAAGAGTCACTCCATATTTCCATAGAACTTTGTGCCTCTTTTGTTTCTTCAAGGTATTTATTTGCCTCACTGAGAAGTTCTTTTATGATATATCCATGACTTAAAATTGTAGAGTCTGTGTATGGAGAATAGAAAGCACTATCAACTGTTGTTTCGATTGGCTGATAACTTTCATAATCATACAATGTCTTGAACATCTCATTTTTTATAATTTCAGCCGCTTTTTCTTCTTTTGATTTGCAGCTAGACAAGATAGGGATAATGATCGCTATCCATAATAATACATTTCTCATCTTATTTATAATTTAGTTTGTTCTTTAATTCGTTGAATTTATCGGGGTTCTCTAATTCTACCCAATGGTATTTTACATATCTATCCCGATCAAAACTTTCTTTCTTTTCATAAACAATTAAACACTGCTTATCACATAGAACAATAATCGAGGATTCAAGTATATTGGCATAAGACCGAGCTTGCTTAAAGGCTTCCTCTATTTCCTGGTTGTTCTTCATATTGAGTTTCGCTTCGATCAGTACTTTTGCCTGTTCGTAATCCGGCTTATTATCGTAGTGCAAAGCGTAATCAGGATATATTCTATGTCCTCTACCGGCATGGAGCGGTAGCTGTCGAATGAAGTCCTTATTTTCGTGCCATCCCATTTTGTTTAGGTAATATTCCAAAAGTTGTGTTTCAACGTCTCTTTCGTTTACGATCGAAACGTTCTTGGGTAGAGCAGGAGCGTATAACTTCGGCAGTGAATCTGTGTCAAATCCTTTTGCTTTTATCATCCGAAGTAACTCTGAATAATCATCACTACTCAGAGGCCATCCGTTTACGCCTTGGAATTTCTTTCTGATAAGCGGGTGTTTAGAAAAGTAGTCATCTGTCTGGAGTTCTTTTAACGTGATATGATGAATATCTATCTTATTGCCTATGTATGTGTTACTATAATAATGGAAGAAAGGGTCTATTATGCCATCCGTTTGTGCAATCCAGATGCAAGTAATTGCGCTGATTGGAGATGTTTCATAGTGGACAAGAATGTCACCTTTTTTAGTTTCTGGGTTTGATTGCCAGAAGGTAAAATCTAAATTCTTCTCTATTTCATCAGTTTTGCCTCCAATGAACCATGCTTGAGCTGGTTGTGGTATGTTTGTCTTTTCTTTTGGGATAAAATTCGGCGCGTAGTCATATAAGAAAGCGCATAACTCTTCCGGTAAAAGATTGTTACTCAGTCTAAAATTGTAGAATACTTCACATAAATCCCAATAATATAAACATCGAGATTTGTAATCTGATTTCTTTGGAATTGAAGGCAAATCGATATCAAAAGCGTCTGCTATTTGGTTTAATTCAAAGAATCTGCATCTAAATAGGTAGGGTATGAAATATTCAGATGAAAAATAATAGAGCAAGAAGGATAATATGTCATTTGCTGATAACATCAAATTATATTCTCCTTCTTTTATTATATACTCCCCTTCTTTGTCGCAAATTCCTGATAAAATTAGTGATCTGTAAAATTTTTTAGCTTCCTCAATATTTTCGATTTCTTTGGCTTCCTCAAAAATCACTGACCAAAATAGACCACAAGTGTCAAGAAAGTAGTCTTCTGAGAAGAATTGCGCAGAATATGGATTATATTTGGTAAATAAGTCATATTCTTTCATTTTCTTATTGGCTTCCTCAAATTCCTTTATGACCTTTTGCCCATCAGGAGATTGCTTGTATAGATTCCAAGTGTATTGAGAGAACTTCATAAAAAGGCCTCCCAATCTTTTACGCCTTTGTCTCGTAACTCTTTTGCCTGTTTAAAGTATTCGTGTATGTTGTTATCGTTTAGAAGTGGAGCTATTCTGTATTTGTTGTAAAACTTTTGCTTCTCTTCATCGGACAACTCTATCATCTCATCGGGAAATAATTTATTCCAATATAAGTCAATAAAATATATTGGGTTCCGGCGAATAAGATTAAATTCTTCTTCCCAGTTATCTTTTAATCTTTTTTCTTCTTTCATGGTAAAACTAGTGTGTTGTGTGATAAGGATTATAATCTTGCGCTCCTTTCTACTATTTTTATGACGTTGTAAAGTTCTGCTACTTCATCCAAATAGACTTTGTAATCATGGAATAGGGGATTTAACGAATGACATGTGATTATTCCTCTCTCTATATCCTGATCAATAATCTTTTTTATTGTAACACCATCTGTTTTATGAACGATAATAAAATACCAATCATCATAATGGAGTTTGGATCGCCACAACTCTCGTTTTACTTCCCTACCAAGAACTTTATCACCGTCACAGATCGCACGACGGCTATCGTCGTCCATGCTATCTCCTTCAGCTTCAAAAATCATGTATTTGCCTAGATAAGTTCTGTCTACAATGACCGGCATTGTAGGTAATTTACTAATGTATTCTTTGTCTCCATATCCTGATAAGTAACCACATTTTGCATGAACATGCACGATAGGTACTTCCATATAGGATATATTTTCAACGACATGCGCGTTTGGTATAAATGTATTTTCTAGAACTTCTATAAAAGGTTCTCCTTTCTCATATAAAATCCATTCTATATTCCAATTAGGGAAGCTTTTTTGAATTTTCTCTATTGTGGGTTTTCTAAAAGACTCACCTATTTTATCAAGGTATCCATTACCTAAACCTGATACAGTATAAAATTGATTAGGATTAAGGCCTTCTTTTTCAATGAGATAAAACATTCTTTCTTTTAGTGTCATATAGATGTTCTAGTTTAAATTATAGAAAATCTAGCATAATAACATTTGTTAACTAGAAATACTATGCTAGATATAGAACTTCTAGTATATTTGCATCATCTAACAATCAATCACGACAAAGATACAATAATGATTGATACAAGTAAATAGGATAAACATATTAAAATACACGATTATGGCACGATCTTATGAAACAGCACTCGCAGAACTCGAAAATGCAAGAGTAGAGTTAGAAGCATTGAGCACGATCAGCGAAGAAGAAGCCTGCTACATATACAATGTAGACAGCAAGTCTGAGATCGTGAAAATTATCTCTGAGGATATCGAGGCTCTTGAAAAAGAAGTAGGATATCTCACCCCAGAGATTTACGAACCTGAATACGATTACTAACATATAACACACACGATTATGAAAACGAATTTCAGACACAAAGTATTTTGCATGGCTTACGAGCTAATGAAAGCAACAGGTAAAGCATTCGCAGTATGTCTTTCTCGCGCTTGGGCTTTATACCGGCTGACAAGACAAATGCACAGAGGTGTTGTAACGTTCGCTTATGAAAAGGCTGACGGTTCACTTCGCAAAGCTAAAGGTACTCTCAAAGACGTTCAGAACCTAATAAAAGGGACTGGATCAGAAAACTTCAAGACAGTTCGCTACTTCGATGTAGATGCGAATGGATTCAGATCATTCAAAGTAGAAAACTTCATAACGGCTTACTAAAGCCCGGTCGGGTGGGCGTAGAGAATATCCTGCCCGTGCCACTTCTGTTAGTTCTTTCTCTTACTTACACCTTAGTACCCGCAGAAATGGGGTTGAAACGAAAGGATTATAAACTAACTTATTAATGAAGGTAATAAGGTTGGCGATATTGGATATTATGTCGTGTCCGTGAAGTCCGGTTGACTTGTCCTGGATCGGTGTTAAACGGTCTATCGAATGTCGCTTTAATATATAGCCCGGCATAATGCGTGATGTTGCCGATCGGATCGGTTGCCGGGTACAATTTAATTCTAACGCTTATGAAAAGAGTAATTTTTTATTCAAGAGTGCAGCTGATTTTATTCATCTGCGCAGTACTGATGTCGGCTACCTGTTTTGTTGGCATGTTCTTTAATCCGTTTCACGTATTAACATTCGTGGTATCGGTTATTCTAACGATCGCCATTTATAAAGAAAAAAGTTGGTAACTATTAATAATAATGTATATGAAAACAAAAGGTATTGAAGAAATGACAAGAGAGGAGCTGATTGAATTGGTGTCGTCTCTTAATAAAGACCTCGAAAGTACAAAAAATGACCTCGAACTTTATAAAGATTGGAAAAATCGAGAAGAAGCAGCCAAAGTGTTAGCTGAAAAGAAAATGTTGGCTATTAAGGCTTTTCTTGAAGTTGTTTAATTCGTTTTGTGTTTAGGTTAGCAAAAGCAGCCGGGTGAAAACCCCGGCAAACGGGCGGGCATATGGAATGCTCTGCACACAGCCGGAAGTGTGTATGCCGGATCGTTACCGGTTCCGTCCACATTCAATTAAATATAATCAGTTTATGGAGAAAAAAGTAGGAATCATGCCTCGTATGCGTGATCTAAAAAGGGGAAAGAAGGTTGTGTTTCCCATAGGGAAGGTTTGTACTGTTCGTAATAATGTATCATTGTTAAATGCACAGGGATACAAGAACGGGCATAAATGGAGATCGGAAACCGATATTCAAAAAGGGACAATTACGGTATTTAGAGACTCCTGATTCGAACTTCAAACACACACGATTATGAAAGTATTCACCGAGCTAACACCTGAATGCGACATCACTGCACAGATGTACGCTGCCGGGTATGAGAAAAAGGAGATTGCCGTATTGAAGCATCGTGCAGTAAGCACGATAAATAACCAGCTTCAAACGGCATTTTTGATTTTGGGTGTTCGGAATGGGAGGGAGTTGGCATTAAAGTTAGCCGAGAGGATATCAGGTATCCCGTTGACGCTGGACTTTTCGCCGGCTATGAGATCATTTGTTGCTTGTGTCCTTTTGGTTATCCTCTGTTTAGATAGTCATTTAGACATGAAACGGCAACGAATCCGAACCCGTTCTAATGCCAATGTAGAACTTATCGCCCGTATTCGCGTAAGAACGAGGGGGCGTAATATGCCTTTGCTATATGGAACTTGATGTTTGGCAGTTGCAGAAAATAATAAAAGCAGCCGCAAAGGAAGCTATTAGTGAATATGCGATCTCCAAGGATCCGGTCATTGATGAGATTACGGAAACGCAAGCCATACGACTTGGATTTGGTAGAAGGTGGTTGGCTCATCAGTGCGCTACAGGAGCATTGACTTGGAAAAGGGCTGGTGTACATAGGAATAGTCCTAAAGTTTATTCGTTGAAGAAACTTAAAGAATTGAAGGATGGTATAGATCCTTTATTGAAGTCTCTAATATAATTACTAACTAAAAATATAACAATCATGAGTTTAATCAGAAAATCAACGGAATTGAATATTCCAACAAACGTAAAGATGATGATTTACGGTCAAGCAGGTATGGGGAAGAGCACGGTAGCTTTGAGCGCACCAAAACCTCTGTTGTTGGATTTTGACAACGGCGTCAAACGTATGAATATGGCGCATCTAGAAAATATAGATACCGTGCAGGTAACTTCTTGGAACGATGTGCAACAGGTCTTGCAGGAGGATTTGTCAGCCTACCAAACAATTGCGGTGGATACCATTGGTAAGATGATGGATTTCATTATTACTTATAAATGTGGAACCCGTCAGCCGTCTATCCGAGATTGGAGCGGTATCAATGCTGAATTTTCTTGGATGACAAGAACGCTATCAAGTCTGAACAAACATATCATTTTTGTTGCCCATCGTGACACAAGAAAAGAGGGTGATGATACGGTGTTTATTCCTGCTTTACGCGAGAAGTCCTACAACTCCATCGTCACCGAACTTGATTTGTTAGGTTACTTGGAAATGAAGAGTGAGAGAGGAGTGCAGAGACGTACTATTACTTTCGACCCGACATCAAGGAATGACGGAAAGAACACTTGTAACTTGCCTTCAGTAATGGAAGTGCCTACCATTCTTGACAGAAACGGCAATCCGACGGCTAAGAATGATTTTATCACTACTTGGATTATTGCTCCATATCTTACTATGTTGCAATCAAAAAAGGCCGAGCAAGAAGCGTATAACAAAGTGCTATCTGATATAACAGGATGTTTGGAATTAGTGGCTGACGCTGAATCAGCGAATGATTTCATTGCACACATTGACGATTTCAATCATGTTGGAAGTTCAAAAATGAAAGCGTCGATGATGCTGGCCGCTAAAGCAAAAGAGCTTGGATTAGTCTTTGACAAGAATACTAAAACCTATTCAGATGCAGCTTAAGTATCGCATTTATGCAACACTTCTCGATACCTTTTGGGGGTATCTGAATAGTGATATTATTTGGGAAAAGTATTGGGGATGGAGTGAAAATCCTCCCCATACCCCCGAAGAGTTCCATGAACAGCAGTTCCAGGAACTGATAGACCGTATTAACCGTAAACCGTTTGACAGCGAAGCTGCCGACAAGGGTACGGCTTTTAATGAGGTCATTGACTGTATGATTGAGAACCGGAAATCTGAAACGGTGCAGGTAGAAAAGATATATTCTGATATAGGGAATGACGAGCAAAAGGTTATAGCCTTGAAAGCCATTTATAACAATCGTTCATTTGTCTTTCCTATATCCCTTTGTCGTGAGTTCGCAAATTACTACAAAGGAGCGTTGACGCAGCAACGTGTAGAGGCAATTCTGCCAACTGCATACGGTAATGTGTTAGTTTACGGTCTGATTGATGAACTGATGCCTACCAGTGTCCACGACATCAAAACGACCGGAAGTTATACGGTTGGAAAGTTTAAGGATCACCACCAGCATCTTGTTTATCCATACGCTCTTATGCAGAACGGTTCGGATGTACGGACGTTCGAGTATAATATCGTGGAGTTCAACAAAGGCGGCTATGTGGTAGATACCTATACAGAAACCTATGTGTTCAATCCAGAACGTGATATTCCTATTCTTACTAACCATTGTGAGGATTTTATTCGATTCCTGGAAGAAAATAGAGAGTTGATAACCGATAAAAAAATATTTGGATTAGAATGATTTTCAACTTGAATAATCCTTACGAAGTTGACAAGTATAAAGAGTATGTAAATAAGCTATTCAAGGAAAGAGCGGTTGTCGAGGTTAAGAAAAGGCTTCCCAATCGCTCTTTAAGCCAAAACGCATATTTGCATTTGATACTTGGTTGGTTCGCTTGTGAAACAGGGTACAGTCTAGATGAAGTCAAACTGGATTACTTCAAAAAGACTTGCAACCGTGATTTGTTCGAGCGAAAGAAGATGAACAAGAAAGGGTATGAGATCACCTATATGAGAAGCAGTTCCGAGCTTACTACGGGTGAAATGACAACAGCGATAGAGAGGTTTAGGAATTATTCATCAGCCCAAGCCGGTATTTATTTACCTGCGCCGAATGAGAATCAATTCTTAATCCATATACAACAAGAAATACAGAGAAATCAAGAATTTATTTAGACATGAAGATACATAAAATTATCAAAGTTCCAACTGGCGAGATTTATACCGCACAAGGCGAAAAGGGAATGCTGGAATTTCTTACAGTTGGAGATTATGGAAAGAATGCTAATATCAAAGCTGACTTTTTAGGTATAACCCGTGATTTGAACGGTGTACCCAATGGAAAACCGATGCCTCTTACTGAAAAATGGGTAATTACCATTTCTACACAGTATGGTTGTTCGATGGATTGTAAGTTCTGTGATGTGCCTAAAGTGGGCATCGGCAGGAATGCCACACTGAAAGACCTGACGGACGAAGTTCTGTTAGCAATACAACAACATCCCGAAGTGAACGCGACAAAGCGTTTGAATATCCATTACGCCCGTATGGGTGAACCTACTTGGAATAAGGCAGTATTGGAACACGCAAGGAAAGTAAGAAAGGACATAATGCCGTTTATCGGTCGTTCATTTGTACATCCAGTGGTAAGCACCATGCTACCAAAAGCAAACAAAAAGTTAATTACTTTTTTGCAAGAATGGTGCGAAATAAAGAACGACTTGTTTAGAGGTGATGCGGGGCTTCAATTTTCCATCAACACAACGAATGACGAAGAAAGAAACTATCTGTTTTCGGGGAAATCCCTTTCGCTGGCTGAAATATCTGAAATAGGTATGTTGTTACCTAATCCCGTTGGTCGAAAATATGCCTTGAACTTTGCTTTGGCAGACGACACCCATATAGATGGAAAGCGTTTGAGAGAGTTTTTTCATCCAGATAAGTTTATGTGTAAGATTACTCCATTACACTGTACAAATAGCTGTGATGAGAACGATTTGCATACAAATGGTGGATATGACAAATTTACTCCATACAAAGCAGTGGAAGAAGAATTGAAACACAATGGTTTTGACGTGATAGTGTTTGTGCCATCTTATGATGAAGATAATGGGCTTATCACCTGTGGCAATGCTATCCTTTCTGGTAAAGTTCCAACATCTGCTTATGAAATGGTATGTATAGAATAGTAAACGCAATCAAGAATTTATATGACAGATATAAACACTGTGGCAGAAGCTCATGAAGAAGAGACTAAAGTTTCTGCCTTGCTTCGCTCCGTAAAGAGTACGGAGGAGAAACTGAGAAAAGAAGGAAAGTTGGTAACGTTACAGATTGGTACTGCACTGATTGAAACAACTTGCCCGGAAAAATATGAATCACTTATACTTTAAATTATGATAGAGACAAAGAATAACGAAATAAGGTATTTTACATCTGATCCCAAAAAGATGCTCAATAAATACCTTGCTCAACGGGTCCTAAAAACATGGACAGAGGACTTTATTGATGAAGATACCAACGAGGTTGTATCAATTGAGCGTAATGAATTACTGTTTCAGAGAGGAACATTGATAGACCAAGATGTTCTTGCTCAAATCCGATTCTGTTATGAGTCTGGTGATATAACAAAGGATATTGAGGTAAGTAATCAAAAACGTTTGGCTGTTGAGTTGGTAAATGACTACTTACAGCCTTATATTGCTCAGGTCACTATTGATAGCAAAAAGTGTAAATTCCTGTTCTATGCAACCAGTGTAGATTCTGCACTTTTTCTCTTAAAGGATTATATTGAACTGAACTTTACGGCAGGCTTTATTATTAACATGGTTAAAGAGTTTGATTCCTGTGTAATCCTTACTGACACATTAAAAGAAAAGAAGATCGATACTTTGCCTTTGGATTTTCCCGATAATGATCCTGATGACAAGCCGGACGTTGATGAAGAGGAAGAACCGAAGAATAGTGATCGGAAGTTTTACCAGATAGAAACAAAAATTCTATTTGACGAGGATGAACGTTCAGCGACATTTGTTGTCCACACTTACAATGTTGACCGGGCAATGATGTTGATAACTTCTTATCTGAAAAAGAAGCAGGATGAACATGAGCAAGAAGCTAAAGAAAAGGGTAATCCTTTTGAGAGGAAAGAAATTCACACGATGATTGAAGTCGCTAAACCAATTTCTATCGGTCGGTTTATTCCCCGTGAATTTTCTATGGCTTATTCTGGTAAAAACTAAATTAAGCCCGGTATCCGTTGGCACGGTATCTGGGCACTCATTTCATGTAGAGCAGTTTTTGTAATCGTATCCTATTAAGCCGAAGCGGGTATGCCACCGATGTGGTACGCATGTAGGAACTGATAGGAAAATACGTTTGTAATTATTCAATACTCGTCTGGTCTGTGAAGATGTGACGGGTAAACATGGTGGTATGGCGGAATAGGTAGACGCTGACAACTCTTAGTAGACTTGGTTACGATGTTATGAAAACGGGGCATCAAAGTAAAACAAAACCTAATCCCGTTCTACGCAAAGACGTGAAGATTGCCAAGCATTGCAGGTTCGAATCCTGCTACCACCACTCATCCAAATTAATCAGTATGCCATATTACGTGAAACGAAAGGCTAAGAAGAAAGACAAGCCTTTACCCTTGTTTGATAAAGCAGGGGTGACAGTTAAGAAGAAGCCGGATTTGAAAGCTAAACTCGATAAGGAGTTTTCCCTTTTCATCCGGCTTCGTGATTGTATGCCAAACGGATATTTTAAATGTATCTCATGTGGACAGATTAAACCGTTTGAGCAGGCAGATAACGGGCATTACATAAATCGACAGCATATGAGTACCCGTTTCGATGAAATGAACTGCAACGCTCAATGTAGGCACTGCAACCGCTTTATGGAGGGTAATATTCAGAATTACCGCAAAGGATTGATTGCCAAGTATGGTGAACAGAGGGTTATCTTACTCGAAGCAAAGCAGGGTATTAGCCGGAAGTTTGCTGATTTTGAGTATGAACAGCTAATCAAGTATTATAAGGCACTTAATAAGAAGTTACGAAAGGAGAAAGGTTTATGAGTTATGTATTACGTGATTACCAACAGAAAGCCTCTGATGCAGCCGTTTCTTTCTTCAACAACAAGGCGAAGAAAACAAACGCCATTATGGTGTTACCCACAGGGGCGGGAAAGAGCCTTATCATAGCGGATATAGCCGCAAGGCTTGACAGGCACACCTTAGTGTTTCAGCCCAGCAAGGAAATACTCGAGCAAAATTTCAAGAAGCTATGTTCTTACGGCATCTCAGATTGTTCGATATATTCAGCTTCTTTTGGAAGAAAAGAAATATCAAGGATCACATTCGCCACGATCGGTAGTGTAATAAATCATCCGGATTTGTTTTCTCATTTCCAGTTTATCATTATAGATGAGTGTCACTTGGTAAATCCTAAAGAAGGAATGTATAAGACATTCTTAGAACTTCTCAAATGCAAGGTTCTTGGTTTAACGGCAACGCCATATCGATTAAGTAGTTCGCAAGAGTTTGGTTCTATGCTGAAATTCATTACCCGAACACGTCCGGCTATATTCAAGGATGTAATCTATCATGTGCAGGTTTCTACCTTACTTGATATGGGATATCTGGCAAAGCTGAACTATTATCCGATGAATCCAGTAGGATGGGACGAGCTTAACTTAAAAGTAAACACCACCGGTGCCGACTACACGGATAAATCAGTTCAAAGAGAGTATGAACGAATAGATTTCTATGGCTATGTTGTTCATATTGTCCAACGACTGATGAATCCAAAACAAGGCGGTAAGCGGAAAGGTATTCTTGTTTTTACCCGATTTCTGAAAGAAGCAGAACAATTAACCTGGTCAATACCCGGGTGTGCGATAGTTTCCGGTGAAACCCCAAAGAAAGAACGCGAACAGATATTGGATGCGTTCAAGTCTGGCCAGATACCGGTTGTCGCCAATGTAGGGGTATTGGTTTGCGGTTTTGACTATCAAGAATTAGACACTATCGTCATTGCTCGTCCAACAATGTCATTGGCTTTATATTATCAGATAGTTGGCAGGGCTATCCGTCCACATCCAAGCAAGGAAACGGCATGGGTGGTCGATTTGTGTGGAAATATCAACCGATTTGGGGAAGTAAAAGACCTAAAGTTGGTTGATGGAGGTAATGGTAAATGGGCGGTATATTCAAAAAGCAGACAATTAACTAACGTATATTTTTGATATGGACATACTAAGCATAATTAATCGTCTTCAAGAAAAGAGACGATTGGAAAAGATAACACCGGATCATGTGCCGGAAGTGGAGTTAATGAACACAATCCATGCAGAGGCGAGAAAAGAACTTAATGAGCTTTTTGTTTCTGGTAAGATTGGAATTACTAAGACGCTTAATTCAAAGGCTATTTATATAAATGAGTGATATGGAGAAAGGGTTCATAATGCTATCTCGTAAGTTTTTCTCTAATAAGATTTGGGAAGCAGCCCGTACATTTTCGGAGTGCGAAGCGTGGCTTGATTTGATTCAATCGGCACGATTTGAGGCAACCGACACGACTGAATGTATCGGAGGTAGAGAAATAACGTACGGAAGAGGGCAATATCCTGCATCTATACGCTTCCTTTCAAAAAAATGGTCTTGGAGTGAAAGAGTGGTCAGAACTTTTCTTTCAAAACTTACAAAAGAAAAAATGATAATCACCGACAACAGTCAGGGAATGAATGTGATAACTCTTTGTAAGTATAATGAATATAATGGCTATGGCACAGCAAATGACACAGTAAGTGACACAGATATAAATCATGAAATCAAAAGGTTAAATGATTTGGTGACACAGCTTGCGACACAGTTAACGACACAACCCCGACACACGGGTGACACAAACTTAAATAAAGAGAATAAAGAAGAAGTAAGAAAGAAAGAATCTCCTAACGGAGATGAGAAAGAAGGCTCGCCTTCTTCATGTGCTCATCCTGATTATATAAAATTTCAAGATTGGATGAAACGTAAAGCTCCTTTTTGCTGCAATCCTAAAAATTTTCCTGTACAAATTACCGAAAGTGAGTTTTTTAAACTGAAAGCAAAATATACTGGACAAGAGATTGCAGATACCATTGAGCAAATAGAAAACAGAAAGGATTTACGAAAGAGATACACAAATTTGTATCGAACAGTATTAAATTGGGCAAAGAATGAGTATGGAAAATAAATTAACTCCGCACAACTTAGAAGCAGAAAAGGTTGTGATAGGAACCATAATGACAGAAAGAAATGCTTTATCAGAGGTTAGGGATATTCTTTCGCCAGAATGTTTCTATAATCCCTTTCACAGGTCAATCTATGAGACAATCCTAAAGATAGACAAAAGAGGGGATCGTCCGGATTTGATTTCAGTAACAAATGAAATGACGAAGTCTGGGGATGTTGACGTTTACAATCTCAGTCTTATATCTCAGTGTTATACGTTTGATATTTACCAACATGCAGCTCTTTTGCATGACAAGGAAAAGAGGCGAAAGTTTATTGAAATTGGTAGCGAGCTTATATCAAAGGCGTATTCCGAATCTGATGATATAGTCGACACACTATCAGAGATAGAAGATAAGCTTAAAAGTTTGTTTCAGTCATCAAAAGATAGCATATTTACTATTAAGGAGGCTGTAAATGAGGTGACTAAACAAATGAGTTTAAATGCTTCTGATAACAGGCCTTTAACAGGAACGCCTACAGGTTTTTCTAAGATAGACGAACGAAGTGGTGGACTTCAGAAGTCAGACTTGATAGTTATAGCTGCTGATACTTCTTCGGGTAAAACATCTCTTGCTATAGCCTTGACTCTTGAAGCTTCTAAAAACGGTCATGGCGTCGCTTTCTACTCAATGGAGATGAAGAAAGAGCAGATTGCGGCGAGGATGATCTCAATTGAATCAGGAGTGCCGGGAAATGAAATTATGTTTTCCCGTCTTTCAGCCGAGCAGTTCAATATGGTGGATAAAGGGATAGGCAAAATATATGATAAACCTATCTTTTTTGATGACAGGAGCACTTCAAATATTGATGTGATACTTGCATCCATCCGAACGATGAAATTGAAATATGGAATCTCTGGTGCTGTTGTAGACTACTTACAGATTCTTTCCGTCAATATGAAAGGCAGTAACACTGAACAGCAGATGGGGGAGGTTGCCAGACGACTAAAGAACTTGGCGAAAGAATTGGATATTTGGATTATAGCTTTGTCTCAGCTTAATAGGGACAATATAAATCCAGTTCCTACTCTTGCAAGATTAAGAGCCAGTGGACAGATAGCGGAAGCAGCCGACATCGTGATGCTTATCTATAGACCTGAAATTTATGGGAAGTATTATCCAGAACCGTTTCAGAGCTCACCGACACAGGGCACTGCAATGATTGATATAGCTAAAGGCCGAAATATAGGTCTTGCTAAATTTCTGGTAAGATTTGAAGCGAGAACAACCCATTTCAGAGAGTATGATGAAGGATATAACTCAATGCCTTTTATGCCAATTACAGAAGAACAACCATTTTAATTTAAAGATAGAATGATGTATTACCACCTACTTACCAAAGAGCAGGCCGTGGAAGCTATAAAACTTTCCAACCTGATATTTCAAAGGACATTCAAAAGGCCACAAGGCTGTAATTTCTTCGGGGCACTCGATAAGACATTCGGTTGCCCTTTTTTATTTCGGTCTGAAAAGGATCGGGTTAGTATTTACCAGAAATGCAAGGAGTGTACTTGCAGGAGGCAGAGGCTATAACATAAACAAAAATCAAATATCCATGCAACAAACAAAATTAGGGCTTAGAAAACTCAAGGAGTCCAAGGAAAGCCGGCAAGAACGGTATAAATGCTATAAGGCATTAAAACAAAACCCGCTTATAAGACTTGATGTGAGAAATAAATCTCTCGCCCTATTGGCTAGAGAATGGGGGCAAAACGATATGTTGATATTCTTATCAGCAAGGGGTATTCTGTTGGGTATGATTTATTCTATGACAAACAGTAATTTATTAACATTATGACTTGGAGAGAATTAAGAGACGCTATCGATAAGATGGACGCGTCACAGTTAGACAAAGAAGCTAAGTGTTGGCGAGAGGATCAGCCCCTAGTTAATGTCACGTTGGAACAGTCTTCTGAAGCGCAATATTACAATCAGGATTGGGACTATTGTCATCTTGAATCAGAAATTGACGAGGATGACCTAAACGACGAGAGTACTATCAAGGTAATTGACGAGGATGATTATTATCTATGGGGAGAATGAGACATCAAATAAAATGCCACGGCAACACCTGCCCAGACCGGCATGAGTGCGCTCTATACGCAGCCGAGGCAGAAGTTAAGAAGACGGAACCGGACGAAGCGCCGGGGAAGAAGTGTGAATTTTTTAGAAAGAAAGGAGGTTTAAATGCGTGAGATTAAATTCAGAGGGAAAAGAGTTAAAATTGAAGACCCAATGGAAAGATGGATAGAAGGCTCTTTAATTGATTATACGAATATTAGGAATGAACGTGTAATCAGAATCATGAGCAGGTCAGGATATATGAATGATGTGCATCCTGAAACGGTTGGTCAGTTCACCGGACTAAAAGACACGAACGGAAAAGAGATATACGAAGGAGATATTATACGCTTTACATATAATTACAAGAAGCCAGGATACCATGTAACTGTGACTAATATCCATATCGGTGTAATCGCATTGAATAAGTATTTTCAGACATGTATAATGGCAGGAGATATAGAACATCACATTGATAATTGCACTCGGAACGGTGAAGTAATTGGCAATATCTACGATAATCCCGAATTACTATCTAACAATTAGAAAAAATATGAGCCTACAAGATAAAATATACAACTCTATTGTCTTATTGCTGAGAAGTGAAAGAATGGCACGGGAATATGACCCGGAAAACGGTTTTTACCTTGCTTTTTCCGGTGGTAAGGATAGCCTTGTTCTTTATCATTTAGCCAGAATGGCGGGTGTAAAGTTTAAAGCACATATGAACTTAACATCTATTGACCCTCCAGATGTTATTCGCTTTGTAAAACAGAGATATCCGAGCGTGGAGCTAATAAAACCGAAAATGTCTATCTATGATATGGCGTTGAAAAAACATATTCTTCCAACCAGGTTCATGCGTTGGTGTTGTGCTGAGTATAAGGAAATGTCCGGCGCCGGAAAAGTCACTCTAATCGGTATTCGTAAAGCTGAAAGTGTGCGGCGCTCCAAACGTCAAGAAATTGAGATTAGCGGTCATAAATTCAGCGGGAATTTCGATCAATTTTCCGAACACAGGGAAACAATGGTAACGTGTGTCAATGGAAAAGACAAAATTCTTGTTTCGCCTATCCTTAATTGGACGGAAGGGGAAGTCTGGGAGTTTATTCATCGATATAAAGTACCATATTGCAAGCTATATGATGAAGGTTATAGCCGTATTGGTTGTATTCTTTGCCCTATGTCAAACCGAAAGCAAAAGTTGAGAGATATAAAACGTTTCCCTCACGTAAAACGGAAATGGGTACAGACGATCCAGAAACTCATTAATGCCGGATATCTTAATCACAACTTCTCAGATGCGGAATTTGGCTTCAACTGGTGGATAAGTGATAAAGGCTTCGATCAGTTTTATGCCGACGAAGTTTTACAACAGAAAATTCAATTTTAATAAGAAATGAGATACAAAATTGGAGATATTGTTCTTTACAGGAACACAAGAGGCAATATAAAACGTGCTGAGATAACTTCATTCAAGATTGTCGAAAACGGGAATACGTGGTTTAACGGGATTGACACTGTTTCAAAGGCTAAAGTGTGGTATCCGGTACATATATCGGAAAAATTGGTTGAACACCAATTTAAGATAGGCGATCATATTGACTATCTTATAGGCAAAGAATGGCAACATGATTATGCAACTATATATGGATTTGACAAGAACAGCAATTTGCCTATTGCTGAAACCAATCGTCCAGCCCATGACGGCTGTAAATGGTCATACACATTCGATTTATCGAAGATTAGATTAACTCAACACAGATAAATAGTGAAACAAAATGAATAGAAAAGCAAGGCCGGATAGCTCCAACTATCCAGCCTTTGTAATCTCTTACGTTTTTAGAAGCTATAAACCATTAAAACTCTATAAATTCAATAATAAATCTCGTGAGTGTAAATAAAGTAATCCTTCTCGGTTATACTGGCAAAGATCCTGAAGTGAAAGAAGTAGCCGGAACAAAAGTTGCTAATATATCCCTAGCTACCACAGAAAAAGGTTATGCTCTTCAAAACGGGACTCAGATCCCAGATCGTACGGAATGGCACAGCCTTGTCTTTTGGAAAGGACTTGCCGAGGTTGTGGAGAAGTTCGTCAAGAAAGGATCTCAGATTTTTATTGAGGGTAAGATTAAGACCCGAATATATGAGGATAAAACAGGATCAAAGCGGTATGTGACGGAAATCTTTGTCGATAAACTGGATTTGTTAGGCAGTAAATCTACTCAACAAGAAGCCAATCCACAACCGGAATCTTTTCAATCCAATCCGTCAGATGATCTTCCATTCTAAAAACACAAGAGGCAACGCTCCGAACCACCAGTAACGTCACCTCTCCACACGATTATTAGTGCAAATATACTATTTACTTTAAAATAATCGTGCCATGTTTTCAGAAATTGTAGAAATAAAATCCATCCGGGAACAGAAATCCAAGTTGTCAGAAAGAGAGAAAGAACTAACAGAACCTACATTGACCGACCTTGAAATGATAGGGCAGCTTTGGGAGTGGTTTAAGGAGATTATTTCCGATCGAGATTGCCCTGGTAGGGTAGAAAGTGCTTACCAAAGAAAGAAGTTTATTTTTATAGTTCTCTTTTTATTTGCTCCTAGTGTGTTGGCCGGTGGTCGGATGCCAAATGGTTTGAGGAATAAGATTGCAGAGGCTATTGATTTGAAGGATATAACATTCATTTCTCACAACATAGAGACAATCGTATTTCTTCATCAAAATGATAAATATTTCAGAAGGGATATAGAATGGATGTACGGGGAGATTATGAAAAGGATAAAGCCAGGGGATTAGGCCGGTTTTATCCTTTTTCTATTTTTATTTTCTTTCCACAATGGGGGCAGGTAAAAGTGTTATCTTCTTTTTCTTCATCAATTAAATCAATCACACTAACCCCTAGTACTTTGGCGATAGAAGTTAACTTTCCTATTGTTGGATTGCCTGATACTGCTGCATACAACGCCTGATAGGTTACCCCCATTC
Organism: Parabacteroides provencensis; assembly: GCF_900232875.1. Taxonomy (NCBI): domain Bacteria; kingdom Pseudomonadati; phylum Bacteroidota; class Bacteroidia; order Bacteroidales; family Tannerellaceae; genus Parabacteroides; species Parabacteroides provencensis. Next base: position 330,673 of record NZ_LT960490.1, read on the forward strand.
TTTTTGCAAGGTCTTGCATCGTTATTCCCTGCTGTTTGCAAATTTCTTGTACTCTTAACATGATATTCAAATTAAAGTTTGATGCAAAGATAGGAACAAAATTCAAGCTATATATGTATTAATCGATAAATGTATCAAAAAATAATTTGAAATATTTCTTTCGAATATTTGTTTTGTTCAAATTAAAATTTGATATTTGCAATGCGATAATAAAAGCATAATTTGAATGACAATTAAAAGATATACGATTATGACAACAAAGAAAATTGACGAGAAAAAGACATTGAGGTACGCAGTAGCATTTTATTTCTGTACATCAGGTAAGATAAACTTCATGTTAGGTAATAAAATGTATGAGCACATAGACACTGTTTATGACCAAAGAGAAGATGGTAGAGGTTTCAATACTTGTGAGGTTGTTTATAACTACAAGGCTCAAAAATATGAGGTTTTGAATGTAGATACAGAGATAGGCAACAAAGAGATTACAATATTATAAGTTTAACCAGCAGGGCGAAAGCCCTGCGCAATATAGAAGATTATGAAGATAAACGAAATTACAGTAGGGTTGAGATACAGAGTATCAGGTGATTTAGCTAACGGTCGCTATGCAGATGGTACACCGCGTATATCACACGATGATGTAGTAAGAGTGATAAAGAGAATCACAGATACCCACGTAATTTGTGAGTGTGGGCGTGAATTTATCATTAATGACAATTTCAAAATCGAAAAGTTCTAAGTTTAATCCGGTAGCCTTCGGGCTACCATAATACACACGATTATGACAAAAGAATTAAAAGCAATACTCCCATGTCCATTTTGCGGTGAAATTCCTTTTATTAGTAAGAGTTATGCACCCGCATATCTTTCAATAGAATGCACAAATGAAGATTGCCAGGTAAGACCATATTTAGAAATTCCTGTTTCTTGCAAGGCAAATGATGACGGATTGACATTTTCGCCTCAATTTGAAAAACATGAGAGCGAAATAATAGAAATATGGAATAAAAGAGCGGGTGAATAAAGATTGAATGTGAAATATTAAGTATAGATTATTATGGGTACAGAACAAGATATTTATAACAAAGGATTTGCAGACGGTGTAGAACGTGGGAAATTCAATATCCTTAATGATACAAATGAATTCCTGAACACGCTGATAGAGAACTATGATATTATAGAAGTAGTTCAACAGTTTTCAGATGGTGATATTGATAGGTTACAAGAATGGATAAAGAATAGATAGCCATGAGTAATACAGATGTAAGAATATTCATCCTGCTTATGATTGTGGCACTCTTAGGTCAATGTTTCGGTACGATTACCAAAGTTGAATCATTGCTATGTGTAATCTGTATGACGCTGGTTTACATATTGCTTGTCTTGTGTAGAATTAATAATAATATTGAAAAACGTAAATGATTATGGAAAAAGAGATTGAGGTATATGCCGACAATGGCGAATACAGCCATTCAGAAATAATAGATGCAGATACAGGCGAATTTATTTGCTTTGTTTGCCCGATATGCGGTGCAAGATGGGATAGTGAAGAGTTTGAACATAAAACATGTAGTTAAAGATGAATAAATTGCATAGAGCTGCACAGTATTATGTGCGGCAAGAAGTTAAAGGCATGATTGGTCATGACATTAATACTGGCGACATGGAAAGAGCCTTCATCGCTGGCGCAGAATGGGCAGAGAGGAATAAAGAAAGGTCTAAAGTAATCTGCCTTAAAGATAAAAACAAAGTATGCAATTTATGCCATGAGTGTGATGTTGACGTGATGAATCCCAATTATTAATGCAAAATAATAAATGATTATGAGTAAAGAATATAGAGTTGTAAGATACTTCGATGGCTATCCAGAATATGCGATGTGCAAATGTGATACAATCGAAGAAGCAAGAATTAAATGCAAAGAGTATAACGATAAAGCAGAGCAATCACCTTATATCAGTTATCATATATTGGTATATGGCGATGAGAAATTTAGTGGTAAATCTTATAGAACTGAATGATTATGCTTACAGAACAAATGATATTGGACGGTTTACAATATTACAGATGGCAAACTGAATATCCGCTTTACACAACAACAGATTCAATGAATGATTTTTTAGAAAATCATTTACCGGATGATTATGAAGTAATCGAATGTGATGGAAATCAAATCTTAGTTGATATAAAAGGTGATAAATATGAAATAGCCGCTTACGGTGACGGCGATTTTTGCAGTCATGTTGTGTCTGTGTATCAAGCTAAATAAATCAAATGATTATGAACTCAATAAACAAAAACGGTTGTAGTGTATGCCAGCCCGGTAAAGAGAATTACACTACCTACAACACCATGTTAGGCAGAAAGAGAGTGAGAATGTACCAGTACGACTACCGTACTGAAAGTGGTGAACTGTTTTCTTGTTGTGCGCCTACCTTAGAGGTGTGCAGAGAAAAGCGTGATACTTGGCTTAAAAACAAATAACCCACAATTAGCCGGTTGTGGGTTATTCAATACACAGGATATTTCTGTATCTTTGGGTATGATAGTACTTTAGTGGTGCTATCGCGGATTAGAGCAGAGGTTAGCTTGCTACTTTGACTTGGTAGAGGTCGTTGGTTCGAGTCCAACATCCGCAACTGGTTATTTATTAATATAATAGACACGATTATGAATGTATTAACGCTTTCGATTAAACAGAAGTTTTTTTATGAAATTTTAGCCGGTAATAAAACACAAGAGTTTAGAGAGATCCGGCCTAATACTTCTCAAAAATATGTCCGGTATAAAGTTGATGACAAAGAATACAAGCATTTTGAAGAAGTACCAGAAGATCAAGAACCCGAAGTGGTGCCGGTTGAATACGATGCAATTAAGTTTCTCACAGGTGAGTATAAAGGCACACGGCCGTTTGCTATTGTCGAGGTTAAAGGCGCAAAAGTCGAGATTCTGACAGACGAAGATGGCAATGAAATTCCTTACGAATTCGATGGCGTTGAATACGTAATGGCTCAGATTGTTTATGATCTGGGTAAGGTATTAGATAAATCCAATGTTTAACTATTAATAATTCGCTGAGTCGGTAGAAGAACTAACAGAACAGGTTTTGCGACCTCTAATTACAGAGGCGGCCGTAGAGGTTTGACGGTACCAGGAACAAACCGAGTTTCTCAGGGTGGTAGATTTATCACCAGAAACCAGCAGTACAGAAATGTGCGTGCTGGCTTAGGCATGAGTTCAGGATGACCTTGCTTGAGCAAACTTATAGAACGATAGACCTTGTTAGGGTAAAATCTAATAAGGCTATCGTTTTTTGTTCTCTGGGTAAGGATTCTCTTGTTTTGCTGGATCTGGTTTATCCAAAATTTGATCGGATAGTATGCGTGCTCATGTACTTTGTACAAGGCTTAGATCATATCAATCGGTATATCAACTGGGTAAAAGCCAAATATCCTAAAGTTGAGTTCGTCCAGATCCCACACTGGAATCTTACTTATATTCTCCGGTCCGGGATGTACTGTGTACCCAATCCTGAAATAAAGCTCTTGAAGCTGGCAGACGTAGAGAAAGCCATGCGGTTACGGTTTGGTATTGATTACGTCTTTTACGGCATGAAGAAAGCGGATAGTATGAATCGCAGATTAATGCTGAACACATACGAGAATTATGAGAATGCAGGAAAGGTTTATCCTCTGGCTGACTGGAAACAGAAAGACGTTCTTGCTTATATTAAACAGAAAGCTCTCCCTGAGCCGGTAAGGTATTCTAAGAAAGCATCTGGAGGGATTGGGTTTAATCTGGATTGCTTTTTGTGGCTTCGTGATAATTATCCAGATGACTTGAAGAAAATATTGAAAGTATTCCCTATGAGTGAAAGAATTTTATTTGAGTATGACAGAGCTAAGTAAATATATAAAGTCAGAGAGCGTAGAACTGAAACGTTCTGCTATTCATTTTGCAGACTATAATCCCCGAACGCTATCCGAAGAAGAGAAGAAGACTCTCAAGCGTGGTATCAAGAAATTTGGGCTGGTAGGTGGGCTGGTGGTAAACAAGTGTACTGGTATGACTGTAGTAAGCGGACATCAGCGATTGACGGTAATGGACGAACTGAATAAGTTCCCTGATAATGACTACGCTCTCCGTGTGGACTTGATAGACGTAGATGATAAGCAGGAAAAGGAATTGAACATCCTTCTGAATAACCCCAATGCTCAAGGAAAGTGGGACGCAGACAAACTTCGCTCCCTGGTCCCGGATATCGACTGGCAAGATGCCGGACTGACGGATGTCGATCTGAACTGGATCGGTTGTGACTATCTCCTTCAGACTGAAGAAGAAAACTCACTGGCCGATGCTCTTACGGATATGATGTCTCCTGTTACCGAGATGAACGAAGCTGATAAAGCCCAAAGGCAGTTGGAGAGAGCAGAGAAGACCGCCCACATGAAAGAGGTCAAAGAACAGGTTAAGCAAGCAACACAAGACAAGGCCTCAGAAATGGAGGCTTACGTTATGCTCTCTTTCAACACCTATGAAGCGAAAGCTGCTTTCATGGAACGTTTCGGGTATGATCCGGATATGAAGTTCGTAAAGGGAGAGGTATTTGAAAACCAGATAGAGAGGATAGAGTGATATGGCAAAGCCGAAGTTTGATTTTGATGATGAACAGAACCTGATCCGCATTGAGGGTTGGGCGCGTGATGGGTTGGATGATAAGCAGATTGCATCAAACATCGGTTATAGTGAGGCTCATTTCTCTGTATTGAAAGGTAAGTTGCCTAAATTATCTAAAGCATTAAAAAACGGGCGTGCGCCTATTGATTTCGCCATAGAAAGCAAGATTTACCGCAAGGCAATGGGCATGAGGGTTACGGTTCAGCAAGCCGTGAAAGTAAAAGAAGTTTATTTCGATGAAGAGGGCAGGAGATGTGAGAAAGAGCATGTCGAGGTAGTCGATCTGGAGCAAGAAGTTCCTCCTGACACAACCGCTGGTATTTTCTGGCTAAAGAACCGTAAGCCGGAACAATGGAATAGACCGGCACCGAGAATTGATGAAGATGATGATATCCCAAAGAACCCCACCAAGGGAATTGATATCAACGAATGGATAAAAGGAAAGATTGAATGATTGTCCCTCAAACGATATATCACCCACTGTACACTGACAAGGAGAAGTTCATTATCCTTATCACCGGTGGTCGCGGTTCTGGTAAGTCATTCAACGCTTCAGCTTTCATCGAACGGCTGACCTTTGAAATGACGGAAGCCGAGAAGATGGTACACCAGATTCTTTATACCCGTTATACGATGGTCTCTGCAGGCATGTCTATTATTCCGGAGATGATGGAGAAGATCGAATTGGATGGGACAACCAGGTATTTCAAGACTACCAAGACGGATATAGTAAACAAAATGACCAAGAGCCGTATCATGTTCCGTGGTATTAAGACTTCATCAGGTAATCAGACGGCTAAATTAAAGTCTATCCATGCTTTGACAACTTTTGTCTGTGACGAGGCCGAAGAATGGACAGATGAGAATAGTTTCGATAAGATAATGCTTTCCATCCGGCAGATAGGAATACAAAACCGGATAATGATTATAATGAATCCGACCGATTCCAATCACTTTATCTATAAAAAGTACATTGAGAATACTCATAAACTGGTGGAGATTGACGGTGTGCAAGTCCAAATCTCCACTCATCCGAATGTGCTTCATATTCATACGACCTACTTTGATAACTTGGAGAATCTTTCTCCTGAGTTTCTAAAGGAAGTAGAGGATATGAAGACGAACAACCCCGAAAAGTACGCTCATGTAGTTATCGGTAGGTGGGCCGATGTTGCGGAAGGTGCTGTGTTCAAGGAGTGGGGTATTGTGAAAGAGTTTCCGCAATGGTGCAAAAAGGTTGGTATTGGTCAAGACTTTGGATATACAAACGATCCTTCGGCATCTGTCCGGTGCGGTATCGTGGATAATGCTTTATACTTGGATGAGTTGTGCTATCAGACAGGAATGTTATCTTCTGGCATAACCAAAGTTCTTAAGCCGTGGGGATTGAAGGTTATGGCGGACTCTGCTGATCCTCGTTTGATCCAGGAGATAAAGAACGGTGGTGTGAATATTTACCCTGTAGATAAATATCCTGGTTCTATCAATGCCGGCATTGATAAGATGAAGGATATGGAGTTATTTGTAACCGAACGTTCTTATAACCTCATTAATGAACTTAGAAGTTATGTCTGGGATAAGGATAAAGATGGAAATTATATCAATGAACCAGTAGATAAAGACAATCACCTGATAGATGCGGCCCGTTATTATGTATTGGGTATGCTTCTTGGTAAGATATTGAAGCCGAAAGATAATTCAGGAGTATTTGCACATTAAAATATAATCAAATGAAAACGATAGATGAAATTTTAGCACTCGAAGATATAGACCGCAAAATCTACTATCTGAAAAAAGGCCGGAAAACTCAACTTCCAGACCGGGAGAAACTATATGCTGATTGGGACCCCAATAAGCATGAAATCATCATGGATGAAGAAAAGTATCCACAGATTGAAATCACCATTGAGCAGGAGAAAGAGGTATTTGACGAAAAGACAGGCAAGACTACTGTCATCCCGAAAAAGACAAAGAAGGTTGATCCTAACCGGATTGCTCTTCCTTTGGAACAGGATATCGTGAACATCCAAACGGCTTTCACCGTTGGTACTGAGCCGAAGATGGACTGTGCCCCTGAAGAATCAGAGAAAGGCATCTTCGAGGCTCTCAAGCAAGTTCTGAAGAAGAACAAAATCAAGTACCAGAACCGAAAGATCGTCCGTTCCTGGCTATCGGAACAGGAGTGTGCTGAGTATTGGTACGTGACGAAAGACGATGGCTTCTGGTCTAAGTTGAAAGCGAAGGTATCTAACCTGTTCGGTAAGGCTGTTCCACAGTATAAGCTTCGTAGTGTCCTCTGGTCTCCCTTTCGGGGTGATAAACTGTATCCATTCTTCGATGACTCGGGCGATATGGTCGCTTTCTCCCGTGAGTACAAAAAGAAAGACCTGGACGACTACGAAATCACCTGTTTTATGACTGTGACGAAAGATGCAGTTTACCAGTGGGAGTTAGACAAAGGTTGGGAGATGGTTTCCGCTTTCAAGCATGGCTTTAAGAAACTGCCTGTAATATACAGCTATCGTTCAGAGGCATATTGTAATAAGATTCGTACCATTCGTGTGCGCTTAGAGAAGCTTTTGTCCAGCTATGCCGATTGCGTCGACTATCATTTCTTCCCTATCTTAATGCTTTTTGGGGAGATCGAGAAATTTGCAGGCGAATTGAGGAATAGGATGGTTCAACTCACAGGGCAGGGTGCAAACGCTTCATATCTGACATGGAATCAGGTGCCAGATACGGTTAAATTTGAGGCCGAGGGATTGACAGAAAAGGCTTATGCACTTACTAATACACCGCGTATCTCCTTTGAGAACCTGAAAGGGACAGGCAATGCTTTGTCCGGCGAAGCCTTCCGCTATGTCTTTATGGGTGCTCACATGGCAGTAGAAAATCACTCCGAGGAAATAGGTAGCTTCATGCAACGAAGGGTAAACTTCCTTGTCTCTGCATTAGGCTCTATCAATACCAATTTTGAAAAGGCTTCCGAAACGATTGACGTTGATGTGGAAATTGTCCCGTACATGATTGATAACGTATCAGATAAAGTATCTACTGCTGTCTCCGCTGTAAATGGTGGAATATGGTCACGTCGAGAAGGTATAATATTCGCTGGGAACATGGATCGCATAGATGAAGAGTTGAAGGAAATTGAAGAAGATATGAGCCAAAAGGCAGAAAAACAAAGTAATTCTCCTACAGCAGCATAGTTGTGATAATATGATATTAATGAGCGGGGCTATTTAGTTCCGCTTTTTTATTATCTAAATTCTATTATGTAAAATAAATTCCTTGTAAAAATTTTGTAATACAGAATTATTTTGTATTTTTGTATCAAATGAAAGAGTAATGAGAATAGTATCACATAAGAAGCTGAAAGATTTCTACGAAACGAAAGGTTATGAAGATTCGCGCGTAGCTCTTGAACGTTGGTATGATATTGCAGAAAAGGCTGAATGGAAAAACTTATCTGATATTAAGGTTGATTTTCTTTCTGCTGATTATGTAGGCAACCAGCATTATGTTTTTAATATCAGGGGCAACAATTATCGGTTGGTAGTTGTCGTAAAGTTTACAATGGGTTATATATTCATCCGCTGGGTGGGTACTCATAAAGATTATGATAAAATTGATTGTTCAACCATTTAAGATATAGGATATGAATAAAGTTAGTAAGGAACAATACGAATTTGCATTGGCAAGAATAGAAGAACTTCTACCGATGGTTGAAGACGATACTCCTGCAAACGACAAGAGTGCAGTAGAACTCTCTGTTATGTCTGATATAGTGATTGCCTATGAAAAGGAACACTATCCAATTGAGAAACCAACTGTATCTGAATTGATAGAATTATCTCTTGAAGAAAAAGGAATGACACAAAGACAACTCGCCGGTGAAATAGGAGTTAGCCCTTCACGTATTAATGACTATCTTGCTGGTCGTTCAGAACCGACTTTGAAGATAGCAAGATTACTTTGCCGTGTGTTAAACATACCTCCGGCAGCTATGTTAGGTTTTTAAAGAATTGTTTTTACTATTATAGGCGTGATTCCTCCCCAGTTTCGCGCCTTTTTCATTTACTTTCCCACAATCACCCGATTGTGGTTTACTACCTTCCTTAATATTTCCTTTCAATAAGTAAGCTATCTACTTTTATACCAAAGATTTTAAACAAAAATTCATACGGTATGAAAGAAAAGATTTTAGCATTACTCAAAACCAAATTCCCTGGGGTTGATGAAGCTACTTTAATCCGGATCGCAGAAAAGAGAGCGACCGGAGTGACGGACGAAAGCCAATTACAGACAATTGCGGATGGAGTAGGCTTCCAGGACGTGTTAAATTCCTATGGTGATTTCCGGGCTAATGGTGCAGTTGCTTCCGCAGTGGCTAACTATGAGAAAAAACATGGCTTGAAGGACGGTAAACCAATCGAGAATACCACAATTACCACGCAACAGCAGACTACTACAGAACAGCAGCCAGACATGGCAAAGATTATTGCTGACGCAGTGGCTAATGCTGTTAAGCCTCTCTCTGATAAACTTTCCCAATTTGAGACAGAGAAAGCACAGGCTACCCGCCAAGAACAGGTACTTGCGAAGGCAAAAGAGTATGGTATTCCCGAATCACAGGCAAAGCGTTACGCTGTTCCCGAAGATGCAGATTTGGATGCTTATTTCAAGGATGCAAAACAGGAACTTGTAGACGCAGGATTTGCAAGCGTGAAAACTCCTGAAACTGGCGGTGATACTAAGACAGAAACCGAAGCTATCGCCAGCATGATTTCAGAGGGTACAAAAGAAATTGTTGAATCTAAAAAGTAAATTAAATGGCAGCAGGTACACATTATGACTTGACTCCGCAGTATGAACCGCAGGAGTTTTACCGTGTCGAATCTGGCGTGAGAAAGTCCGGCCCGTACAAGTTGGATATTACCAACCTTGTGGTAGGTTCTTTCTTACCTGTGTTCACTCCGGTTCAAGTCGATTTGGTGAAGCATACGCTGGTTCCCGTTCGTAATGTAAAAGTTGTAGAGGCTTATACAACCGGGGCGGATGCTTTATCTATCAAGATTGCAAAGAAATCGCTGGCTTATGTCGGCATGTTTATTGGAAGCGGCAAGAAGGGAGCAAAGGTAACCGCTATAGATAGGGCCAATAAGGACTATGATGTCCTGACAACAGAGGCTGCTTTTGGCGAGGATATTGCAAAAGATGCAGTTCTTTTTGAAGCTATCTCAGTGGATGGAACAAAGAAAAAGAATACAGCAAACTTCGTTCTTTATGATGCAAAGAAAGTTGAAAGCGATGGCGCTGTCCTCTGTACTCTTCTGATGCAGGCGTATGAGGTGAAGGAAAGTAAACTGATTCTACCGATCCATGAGTTGGATAAGGTTGGATTGACCAGTCGTTTCCAATTTGAGTATTAATCCTAAAAAGTTTAGATATGAATTTGACCATACAAACTTTATTTACAGACCCCAACATTGTTAAGGCGGTGATTGATCGTGTGCTTCAACTGAGATTGGATACAATCTACTGGAAGCAATACGGCGATTTCTTGGAAACCAAAACCCGTGTTTTCAAGACTTATTTAGGCACTGTTACGGGTGTTGTCGCTGGTTCCATTCTTGGCAAGAACGACCAGAAACCTATTCGTGAAAGACGTAATCTTGGAAGTGGCTACACAGAGATTGCTTACTTGGGCGACCGCTATCAGATGGATATTGAACGCTTATCACAGTTGCAGGATATCATTGACAAGTTCAATGCAGCCAACACCTCCGATCAGCGTACAATCTTGCAGGAAATCATAGACTTCATCGTTGATGACTACCGCCAGATTCTTCTTGCTCCACATAAGCGTATGGATATCGTTGTTCCTGAATTGCTGATGACAGGGAAGTCTGTCGTTTATATGGCGGATAACAAGGAAAATATCGAACTGCTTGATATTGAGTTACCGTTCCATTTTCTTACTCCTGATGCTTCAGTAAAGAATGCGTTTATTTCCTACTTACAGCAGGAGATTCAAAAGCTGAAAGCTAAATATGGTGTGTTCTCCAAGATGATAATGTCTCGTGGTACATTTACGAAGAACATTGTAGGTGCTTCCGAGTTTGGGGATAAGTTCAAGATGATTCTTGGTGAACGCGAGTTCATGGTTAACGCGGGATTGGTAACTGACCAAATGGCATCCAGCGTATTTACGGGTATTGGTCTTCCTGCAATCGAAATCAAGGAAGATTATGTAGAAAATCAGAACGAAGAGAACGTACAGATTTATACGGATAACCGTATTACGTTGTTGCAGACTGATAAGGTGATGAAAATGCGCCACCATAAGCCATATGTAATGACCGACCCTGTTCCGGGACGTTCTTACAATACTTCGGAAGGTCAGATGTCCGTATGTAACTATCGTGACGAAGAGGGTAGATACATGGAGTACACAGCAGAGTGGATTCCTGAATTTACAACTCCAAATAAGATAGTGAATATCGATTTGTCAACCATGAACGCTGTCCCGGAGGGATAAGGAGGATTCCATGAAGATTAAAGTGATTGATATTTTCCGCGACAAGTTTACAGGCGAAGTGTACAATCCAGGTACAGTTCTTGATTTTGAAGACGAAATCCGCGTAAAAGACCTGTCGGGACGTAAGCTTGTTGAAGTCATTGAAGAGAAGAAAGCCTCTAAGGGAATTATTCTCTTCGAACAGGAGTTTGAAAAGAAAGACGTTGTAGAAGCATTGAAGTCTATAGGTGTCTCTGTAACTGCAAATATGAGAGAGGGAACACTTCTTTCTAAAGCAGGCGAACTGGATGAAGAAAAGACTTCCGCTTTGAAAGAAGCATTAGGTATCGAGTGATGACGGTAAACGACTACATACAGCAAAAGTTCCAGACTTTCGGCATTCAATTGTCGGAGGCTGACCTTTTGGATATGTGTCTTACCTCGAAAATAAGCGGAGAGGATGAGATGAACGAGGATTGCTACAATCGTGTCTCTGTGGCGATGGCGAAGTTCATCCCCTCTCTATTACTTCGTGCAACCTCAATCGGGGAAAGCGGTTTTTCTATGTCTTGGAACATCCAAGGTATTAAGGATTACTATTCTTTCTTGTGTAAGAAGTACGGGCTGAAAGACGAACTCAATACCGATAAACCCAAAGTCAAGTTCTTATGATATTCGCTCCACATAGATTAATGGTCAAGGTCGTGTCCGGTCCGTCATTTGACGAGGATATGAACCCGATCCCCCCGAAAGAGGATTGGAAAGACTTCGGTTCCTGCCGGTGTGATGATAATGGCGTGATGAAGCAAATCTCCGTAAACGGGGTAATGTACGACTATAGTTATCATGTAGTCTATGAGGGTGAGAAACTAAACGCTGGTACCGAGGTGAGAATCCTGGACGGGGAAAGCGTGAGAGCTGAAGGAAAGGTTATCAAGTCCGGTAAGTCTAACTATTTCAAGTATGCGGAAATATGGCTGTAGATTTTGACTTCTCAGATGTTGATGCGGCTTTTGATGAGTTCTATGAAGAAGTCAAGGGAGCTATGGCCGAGGTAGGAGAGGAAGCTGTTCAGTATGCTAAGGATCATGGAGATTATCAGGACATCACCGGTACTCTTCGACAGTCTAACGAGTATGAAGTAGATGAAACCGGATTGACACTGAAGAATGAGACAGAATACGCCTCTTATGTAGAAGCTAAAGGATTTGAAGTATTGAGTGGTGCCGCTTTGGAGGCGGAGAAACGTTTAAAAGAAAAATTTGAATAATGGGAAAGTTCAGAAAGAAACCAGTAGTTATTGAGGCTGTTAAGTATAATGGGTTCAATAGAGTAGAAATTCAAGAGTTTGTTGGGAAACATTTAGAAGCGGATGTTTACGATAATGGTGTTACCTCTCCGTTTATGTCTCTATTTATCCCTACGCTTGAAGGAGAAATGAAGGCTTCTCCGGGAGACTATATCATCAAAGGAGTAAATGGAGAGTTTTACCCGTGTAAACCGGACATCTTCGTGAAGACATACGATGAAGCCGATTCGTCTTTTGCCATGAGCTTTGGTGACGCGATCGAAGTTCTAAAACAAGGTGGAGCTATCCGTAGAAGCGGATGGAATGGAAAGGGCTTGTTCGTAATCAAACAAGTACCTGCCCATATCGAGAGCGATATTATTCCAAAGATGCAGTCGCTTCCGCAATCAGCGAAAGATCTTATTCTGAAAGGTAAGGGCTTTGTAGATTACACTTCGCAGTGCATTATCTACAATGAGAATACCGGACGTGCTGATTCTTGGGTCCCATCTATCAGTGATGTGTTTGCAGAAGATTGGGAGGTTGTTGGGTAATGATAGTAACAGGCGACATAGAAACTATTCTGGTTCGGGACTTGAAGCCGTTTGGTATCCCTACTTATAAGAAAGACGCGATACCGGAAGGGGAAGTTACTGAAGAGAGGATAACCGTCATTCCGAAAGAACCCAAACCGGGAACTTACTGGATTAAAGGTTTCGTTGAAGTTAATTTCTGTGTACCTGATATTAACGGAATGGCAGACAAAAGCAGGTTGACTGAATTAGAGCGGCAAGCATCTGGTTTACGTTCTGTTTCCTCTTTTGATGACTCTACCTATCGTTACAAGGTCTATTCTACCAATCAAGAGAAAGATGCACCGTTAAAGTGTCATTTTGTAAATGTGAAGATAATGTTTGAAGTTTTAAATGTAAAATAGTTATGGCAGAAAATAAAAAAGTCGTGGTTGTAAACCTTCAGAAGCTGGAGGTTGCACCGATCGGGGCTGATGGTGCAGAAGGTACTGTTTTCGAAGAAGTTCCGGTAGTTCATGAAGACACCTTTACCTATGAGGATGAAGATCCAGAAGTCAAGGATTACAAAGATGTAGCTGGAAATACATATTATTCCTCTAAGAAGCCGGGTGCGGTTAAGATCAATGCCTCTATAGGTATGTATGATCTTAACATTAAGGCTAAGTTCCAGGGAGGTAAGTTTACAGCGGGTTCAGAAAGTAAGCCGGGTACATGGGAACGTGCTGACCATGTGGAGAGTAAGGAGTTTACCGTTCGTGCCACAACAGAGGACGGTGTGAGAATCATTTTTCCACGTGCCGGTGTTTCCGCTTCTGGTAAAGCGAATGAAAAGGCAATTGGCTTAGCCCTTGTTTTTACAGCTCTGAAGCCAACTAAATCAGGTGTTCCTATTGAACGATGGGAAGATGGGGAAGCCGTTCCACAGGGATAAGTTAATAATGAGGGTGGGCGATCACCCTCTAATTTCATAAGTCATGAATAAAGCAGTAAAAACAATGTCCGATCTTTTAGTTGGTGATTATTGCAAAACGATAATCGTAGGTGGGAAGGTCTTTGTGTTGAAAGCACCAGCAATAAAGGTTATAGCGAGGATTACAAAGTATTTTTCTCTTATAGATATACCAATGGACGCAGATATTAAAGAGATGATGAAAATCACCTCTGAACATTCGGATAATATCGTTAAAGGGTTATCCTGCCTTATTGTTGGAGACGTGGATGGATACGAGCGAAAATCGGAAAAGGTCGCCGAAGAGTTACGATCTGGAACACATGAAGAGCTTTGCTCTGCGCTTATTGTCGCTTTCAACTTAATTACTGGCAAGGATTTTTTTCAGTGTGCCAGCTCGGCAATGGAGCTGGCGAATCTGATAGTAAAACCAAAGTCGTAGGAGGGGAAACCATCGCCGGAAGTATTGCCTCGTTCATGGAAAACTTACATCTTTCTTATCGGGAAGTATTCGAGGAAATTCCTTATCTGCTTTTGCTGTTAATGATGGCAGATAAGCCGAGGGCTGTTTATGAAAATGAAGACCAGGCAGAAGTTAAGAAAATGTCTGGGAAGGAACTTTTGAGGAAGAAAAAATAAAATATACATTTAGAATAATTGTTACATTTAAATTCCTATATTTGTCCTATATGTAAATATGGGAAGTAATGAAAAAAAGACGTTGGTTGTACTATACTGTGATAGTGGGGGCTTTACCTTTTATTATTAGATTTCTTGTATTTATTTTTCTATCATCTCGAAAATGGGAGTTTCTGTTCAATGCAGTAGATTTTGTATTCTTAGGATTAACATTGAACTTGACAAATATGAATGAGTTAAATAGTTTAAGATTGAAAATGAGACGTAACCCTGCTTGTGAAATAAATGATGATAATAAAGAAACTTTAGTGTGGTGGTCAACTTTTTTTATTATCCTTCTTTCTATTACATTAGGTCTGTTATACGTTTCAGAACAAATTTCTTATGAACTATTAGATAAAAATGTCGCATTATATGGTTCTATAGGATTATGTGTTGTTTCTCTGATATTTAGTAATTCTGTTATCAATAAATTAGACTCTATTGAACATGGGAACAATTAGCATTATCTATCTAATTATAGTAGGCATATCATGTGCCGTAGGAGCGTATGTTGGTATAAAATCCATAATTGATACAAGAAATAATAGTATTGAACAATATTTAAAAAATAGAGAAAAACGTCGAAAAGAATTTGAAAATGGGAAGTATTAAATCTTTTGTCTATTTAGATGAATACAAAATGTATTCAATATCCTCACAACTTTTTGAAGGACTAACGGAATATGTATTGTCTGGTAATAAATTATCTCATTCTGAGTCAGAACAACAAAAAGGAAAACTCGCAAGTGGAAGTGTTTTAGGTGATATACTTATAAAGGAACAATCTTCTACAGAAAAGCGATATTTCCATGATTTTGCTTATAATTTGTTTGAAGATAAATTAAAAGATAATTCTTTGTTATTTACAGTTGATGATAAAACTACTCTTCAAGAATTATCAGATAAGACTTTTGTGATTGTGTCTGGAAAAGCAATTTTTAATGATTACGGAATGTTAAAAGATACCGTTGATCAATTTAATAGTATTGGTGAAGCTTTTGGGTATATGTCTCATAAAAATTTAAACGATGATTTATTCAACTTGGCAAAATCATCAAAAATAATTAAAAATCCAGATAGAAAGGCACAAGCTAAAGCTTTAGTTAAAAGCCTTAATGTAAAATACAAAAAAGCATTAGAAGAAGAAGGCTTGATACTGGATGATGGTTTTATAGATCGATTAAGTTTGATCTTGGAATATGGATACAAAAAACAACTAGAGTTTATAATACCATCTAATGAAAACAAAATAACTTTTTCATCAATATTAAATCGTGAATATTTGAGGGAAACAGAAGATGTACTAATTGCTAAATATTCGAGGAGAACGGAGTCTGAGTTTAAAATATTAGGTTTAATTACTCAAACAGGAGAGAACTCGGTTGAATGGTCTGATTTGGAAAAAGATGAGAAGACCAGCGAGGAGCCTGTTGGATTAAAAAAAGCAACACAAAACATTGTTGATAAAATAGCAAATATAGAAAATCTATTTGTTGGCAGATTAAGCAATGAATGTATCATTGACCCAATTGCTATATATAGGGAATTATGAAATAAAAGCCGGACTAACCTCCAGCTTTTATCATTTTACAGTTTAGGTAGAAAATAGCACAGTAACATTGTTATTTGATAATCAACAAACTCAATGATTTTTATATATTCAGGCTCTTCAAAAGTTTGAATATAATCACAGTATTCGTAAAAATCATTAAGTTTTTTATATCCTTCAATGATCTCTTTTGCAAATAGATTATTATCATATCTTGATTTATATTGAATTAGGTATATGCCTAATTTTATTATACTGTTTTTAGCTCTGTTAGTTTCTAAGTCATTATGATAATTTTCGTAATCAATAAAAATATTATACTGGCATTCTATTAGCAAGCGTAGTAGTTGAGTATCAATCTTGTTACATATATCAATGACATTTTTAGAAGACTCAAAATCTTTTAAAAGCTTAATTTTGTGATTTTCAAGTTCTTGATTAAAATAAGATTTAACGGACTCTATTTCTTTGGTTATTTCGCGTATATCTTCTTTTGTTGCAATATTTTTACCTTTTTCTAACTCATAGGATTTATTACAAGCAAAATATTTCCATAGAAAAAATTGTGTTAAAGTAACAATTCCAGTACATATAGTAATAATTGTTTCCGTTTCTGTCCAATTCATACTTCACTCCTCCATCTTAAATTTAGTTCCACACTTTAAACAGGTGATCTGCACATTATTACTTCCAAGAGTGCCTGCCAGCAAGCCAATCCTACCAGCTACAACAGCCCCGGCGAAAGCTCTTCCCTGCTGAATCCTTTTTGTTCTGTGTGAAGTTCTCGTGAATGACATTTAGGGCAACAGAGATATTCTTCACTATGTATAGGTTGATGCATAGGATTGCCACAGTGAGGGTAACTAATCGCCTTATCACTTATCTCTTTACCACATTCGGGACAATTTATAAGCGCCATAGTAGTTTGTTTTCAGCAAAAATACCCCTCAAAAAAAGGATATTCCCCAATAAATACACGACAATCGTCTTATTGTTGTGTATGACACCCAAGAAGTCCTCCCTTTCCTCTTCATTCAGAATACCTTTATATAAATTTCCCACAATCATCCCATTGTGGGTTTCTTTCAACTATGAAATAACGGATAGTCTTTTATTCCAATATACTTTTATCCAAAACATTGATTCGGCATATATGGCAGGTCTTTATTTCAAAGTAGGATCGGACTACGAGAACGTTATCAGGCTAAGGACGGAGATTGAGAAATTGAAATCAACACTCTCTGGAATGGACGGTAATACCGCCCCTGCTACTTTGCGTGCAATGGAAGTACAGCTTGCGAAGAATACCAAAGAGCTGGATACAATGGTCTCGGCTGCTGCTAAAGCTGGTAGTGAACTGGACCAGAATTTTAAAGATAAGATATATCAAAGTTCTTCTGCATTAAATGACCTAACAGGCAAAATTATTAATCAGAAGTCGATAGTTAGAGATGTTGAATCTGATGTGAAGAGGCTTGCTACCACTTATGCTAACCTTGGCAAGTTTAATACAAATAGTGACCAGGTACTATCTGAACTTACTGCGGCAAAAAAGGCGTTAGATGAAGAAAAAGCAACACTTTTCGGACTCCAACAAGAACAGGCAAAATCTCGTTTGTCCGTAAAGAAGCTGAAAGATGAGTATGCTCTTTATAAAAAAACGGCTGGTGATGTTGTAGTTTCAAATAAGGAGATGTTTAATGCTATTCAATCTATTCCCGGCCCTGTGGGGCAAGTCGCTACATCGATTAAGACATTAACAAAAGCATCACTTACTTTTATCGCAACCCCAATAGGTACTGTACTGGCAGCTATTTCAGCGGGTTTGGCCGCTTTAACTTCATGGTTCAATAGAACGGAAGAAGGTCAGAATGCCTTAAATGTGGCGAGTGCATATTTTAAGCAGACCTTAGATAGTGTACTAGACGTTGTTGATGATGTAGGGGAATGGCTGTATAAGGCTTTCACAAAGCCCAAAGAGGCTTTAACTGATTTAACGGACTTTCTCGAAGGGCAGGTTATGAATCGCCTGAAAGTGGTTGGAAAAATGGGAGAGTCTATTTGGAAAATATTTTCTGGCGATTTCTCTGGTGGCCTAAGTGGTTTGGGGAATGCTTATTTACAAGGGGTAACTGGCATAGAAGATGCCGGAAGCAAGTTGTCTTCATTCATGAATGAGACAAATAAAAAAGCAGAGCAGAGAATGGCTATTGCTGAAAAACAGAATGCGTTAGATGTTAAAGAGAGGGATAATTTAATTGAACGAGCCAAGTTAGAAGCGAAAATCAATGAATTAAGGGAGAAGGCTTATGATGAAAGTGTTTCTGAGTCGGAACGATCCAAGGCGATAAAAGAGGCATCGAAATTGACTGATGAGATGTTCAATAAGGAAATAGAGCTTGCCAAGGAAAGATATGAAATAATAAGGGACACGAACGCTTTATCTCATTCAAATAAAGATGCTAAACAAAAAGAAGCACAAGCGGAAGCAGATCTTAGTAAATTGGTAGCGCAACGGTCAGCTTCCCAACGTGCCCTTTTAAGGCAGACAAATATGCTTAACAATAAAGATAAGCAATATCTTAAAACCCAGCAAGAGCTATCCCGTTCCATTCTTGACAGTGAACTCAAACTCCAATCCGCTCGTATCGCCGCAATGGAAAACGGTAAAGCCAAGCGTATCGCCCTTGCTGAACAGGAAACAAAAGACACTATCGCCTCCATCCAAAAAGAGAAGGAAGAGTATCAGAAGAAAATCAAGGAATCGAAAGATAAAGAGGATCCTGCCGTTATCACTACTTTCGATAACCGTGAGTTGGCGGCTAAAGAGAAGGAGAGAGCGGATATAGCTCGCATAGAGAAAGAATACGCCGAAGAATATAAACAGCGCACAAAGGCTCTGACTGACGTTTTCCTGAACGAGGAACAACGGAAGCTGTCTGCTATCAAAACCAGGTACGCAGAAGAGCGTAAATGGGCTAACGAGCAGCTAAAGACAGGTGGAATGACTAAAGATGAGCACAAATCGTACACCACCAATATTGACAAGGCCCAGCAGCAGGAAACGTATCGTGCCCTTTTAGACAATTTGAATGATTACAAGCAAAAGGAGAAAGACCTTCGAGATAAATGGGACACAGATATTGCCGTTGCTGTTGAATCAAAAGACGCTTATCTGGTCGCTAAACTGATGGAAGGTAAGCAAAAAGCGTTGTCCGCTCTTAACGGTCAGATGCTCCAAGAATCGGACGAATGGCAACAGTTATTTGGAAATCTCGATAATCTGACAATTCAGCAGTTAGAGAAATTGAGCAACACCATTAAAGAAAAGGCCAAAGGATTAAAACTGAATCCTATAGATGCCCAGGCTGTTACCAATAGCTTAAAAGAGGTCGATGAGAAGATCCGAACGATGAATCCCTTCGGGTTGCTTTCAAAGCACCTGAAAGAGTACAAGAAAGCCGAAGATGATGTAACAAAGAAGAATGCTCTGAAAGAAATGTTCCGGGATGCGGCTGCATCAATTGACATGGTTAAAGGTAGCTTTGATGCTGTTGTCGGTGGACTTACTGATATGGGTTTGGCAGGTGACGAAGCCACACAACAGCTATTAGGGGATATTTCTAACCTGATGGGGGCGACCAGCCAGTTAGCGACAAGTATCGCTTCTGCTAATCCAGTCGGTATCATACAGGGTAGTATCGGCGTTTTAACCTCCGTGTTCAACATCTTCAACAATGACAAGCGGCATGAGAAGAAAATAGAACGATTGCAGGATCAAATTGATGTTCTTGATAAATCCTATGAAAAGCTGGGTGACGAGATAGAGAAAGTGTTTTCTAAAGACGCCTCTAAATTGATCGATCAGCAAAACAAACTTCTGGAACAACAAAAAGTCCTTATCCAGCAACAAATCCGTGAAGAGCAGGACAAGAAGAAAACAGACAAGGATAGAATTAAGGATTGGCAGGATCAGATCGATGAGATCAACCAGGCTATTGCTGATAATAAGGAGGCCGGCAAAGACGCCATCTTTGGTAGTGATATCAAGTCGGCTATTGATGATTTTGCCAGTGCTTACGCTGAAGCATGGGCGGCTGGTGAAGATAAGGCAGAATCCGCAAAAGACCTTGTTCGGAAGATGATCAAGAACATGATCCAGGAATCTATCAAGGCCGCTGCCTCTGACCCCATGAAAGAGATCCGGGAAAAACTGCTTGAGTTCTGGTCTGACGATTATATCAGCGATTGGGAACAAAATTACCTCGACCAGAAGGCACAGGAATTAGTCGATAAGTTGGACAGGCAGTTTGGTTGGGCTGATAAATACTTCAAAGAGGATCAACCGGAAGAAGAGGTGTCTGATGATTCATTAAAAGGCGCGTATGCCAAAGCCTCGCAGGAAAGCATTGATTTACTGGCCGGACAAACCGGCGCAACCCGTGTAATCATGGAGGATATCCGTAACAGTATGCAGCCTATCCGTGAACAAATGAAATTGATCTATGATATGCAGTCCAGAGGTTGGGAAGATGTGAAAGCCATCCGCGAATTATCAGATAAGGTGGAAAAGAACACCGAGCAGATCGCCGAGAATACAAAAGAAATCAAAACTGTTGCTGATAAAGTAGAACAGAATACCCGTAACACGGCAGATGCCTTAGAAGGAACTATTGACGTAAAAGTAAAGATGTGATGGACAAAGAATTTTTTGAAATAGCAAATAAATTAGGTGCTTGCCGCCTCTTACATGGTACAGAGAGTAAAGAAGATCTTATGCGCCTTCTTCTGACACCGCAGGGGACGGAGTTCTGTACGAAGAATAATTTCCCGTCTATGGAACAGCTACGGGAGTTCCGGGGCGAGAAGGCTGAGAGCATGGGAATCTATATCGAGACAGATGTAGAGCTAACTAATCGGGTAAAGGTATTTCTGGCCGGTTCTAAAGCAATCCTTCATTTTGATATGATCGGCCGCTACAACGTGATCCTGATGCACGGGGCGGAAGCCGAGATTCATGCGAGTAACTATGCCGTGGTGTTCGTAAAGAACGCTGACGGTAAGGTAATAACTCATAAGGACCATACAGCACGTATATTATGACAATAGATGGAAAAGACATATATACTGAATGGGGATGTAAGTTATTGGAAGGTTCTTTTGATGATCTTCTGAAATACCCCAAACGTAAGGCGGTCAAATATAACAACTGGGCTGAAGCTGACGGGATCGATCCGGATTTGTCTGTTGTGGAGTTCGAACCTAAAACAGTTAAACTAAAGTTCCTCATGAAGGCAGAAACGCTTGAGCAGTTCTGGTCCGGGTATAGGAAGTTTGTTGCTGATCTGTCCGCTCCAGGCTATCGGGAATTTGATCTTATTCCCGGCATGACCAATCGTTTACGGTTCAATGCCGGAATCTCCTATGACAAGTTCATTCCATTTAATGCCGGAGAGAACCTGTCATCATTCGAGCTGTCCTTTACGGAAGACGACCACGCCATTTATCCGGCAACTCCGGCCGGCGGTATAGGGCTTCGCGGGCAGTATGCTATTAATGGGATAGACTTTGCAGACTTCGGTATAGGATCGGACGATAACCAGGAGGATATCTTGAAATATCCGGCGGTTAAGGCGCCGTTTACCGATGGCCGGACGGTAGACCTTTCTACGGTTAAAACCCAGCATCGGGAAATAAAGCTGTCCCTCTGGATGCTGGCTGGAAGTGTGGAAGGGTTTCTGAATAACTACCGGGCGTTCTTTAGCCAGATATCCGGTGTAGGAAATCAGGAATTATATATTAAGACGTTGGACGGTATCATCCAGGTGTACTACTCGGATTGTCCTTCTTTCTTGGTGGAGATATGGCGAGAAGATCAAGTAGCTGTAAGGTTTACAATCTCCGTCGTCGCTCCTGTTGTAAGCTGGGTGGATGCAGGTGGTGATATTCGTTACAGGGTACTTAAAGATCCAGACTTTGGGTTATTGGCAGATGAACAAGGTAGAATAATAGTATTCAATTGATATGGCAGAAGAGTTTGAAATAATAAAGGCTAATTTGCTTCCGGTAGCCGGAACGATAACCGATAATGATATGATCCTGATCATTCAAGGGGGAAGGGCTAAACGTGCTTTACCCTCTGCAATGAAAGGGAAACAGGGCGATCCCGGCCTTAGTGCGTTTTTAGGGATAAACGATAAATACATCCTTTGGAAGCAGGGGGCTAACGGTTTATGGAACAACCTCATTGAGATAGAGAAACTGCGCGGACCGAAAGGGGAGAAGCCTATATTTCGAAAAGTGAACGGTACGCTTCAAATGAAATATGAAGGCGAACCGGATAGTGCGTTTGTGAATATTTTCGACCGTGAAGAGTTGAAGATGAAATTTACTGATCTGACGCCAGCTGAGGTTGATTTGTTGAAGCTGCATTTTGCCGATCTTACAGAAGCTGATAAAGCAGAGTTAATGAAACCCGCCACCGATGCCGCTGCTGAAGTGCGTCAGGAAATGGTTCGTATTTCGCAAGAGGTGAGTCAAGTTATCACCGATACAAACACGGCAAAACAGGGGGCTATCGAAGCTGCTGGAGCTGCATTAAATGTTGCAACCCATCCGACATACATAGGAGATGACAACTATGTGTACGAATGGGATATTGAAAATCAGCAGTATGTTAAAACAACTATTTATGCTAAGGGTGATACTGGGGCAAAAGGCGATAAAGGAGAAAAAGGCGATACCGGAGAACAGGGTATTCAAGGTATTCAAGGGCCGCAGGGTTTACAGGGCGAACAAGGTCTGAAAGGTGATCCGGGAGAAAAGGGAGACAAAGGTGATCCCGGAACAGGTAACGTTACGGCATTGAACGCATCCTCTCTTATTGCCGGTAAAAGATACTTGATGAAAACACGTCAGGATGGTAGCGCAGAGGGTGATTTTGAGGAGTATATTGAGCCTAATAATTTCCCGGAAGCCCCGAAGGATGGAAAGCAATATGCACGTCAAGATGGCGCTTGGTCAGAAATCCAGTCAACAGGTGACGGTATTATTTATCCGACATTTGAGATAAACGATGATGCCCACCTTATCGTAAACAATATTACTGATCCGGCAACTTTTGATATCAACGAATCAGGACATTTAATATTTAACCCACAAATACAATAATATGGCAGGAGTAGATTTAGGTAGAGTTGCTTATGTCCCCAAAGGGGTATATGATGCCGGGGTAACATACAACAGGCTGGACGTTGTGTCGTACCTTGGTAGTAGCTGGGTAAGCCTTATAAACAATAATATAGGTAATACACCCGCGGAAGGCGCAAATTGGTCGCTTGTCGCTCAGAAAGGCAATACCGGTGATCAAGGAGAAAGCATAATTGGTCCTACCGGAGAAACTGGAGAACCCGGCTTTTCTCCCACAATAGTAGAGAATGCCGATAACACGAATGATA
This sequence comes from Parabacteroides provencensis, assembly GCF_900232875.1. Classification (NCBI taxonomy): domain Bacteria; kingdom Pseudomonadati; phylum Bacteroidota; class Bacteroidia; order Bacteroidales; family Tannerellaceae; genus Parabacteroides; species Parabacteroides provencensis. Next base: position 354,330 of record NZ_LT960490.1, read on the forward strand.
TATATCGGCTTGATATTACAGATAAAGATGGGACAACGACGACTCCGAACCTTAAGGGTCAAGACGGCGTTATCTCAGAAGATGCTCCGGCAGACGGTAAGACGTACGGACGGAAGAATGAAGGGTGGTCGGAAGTCCCTATTAAAACCTCACAATTACAAAACGATGATAATGTAGTTAAGGATGCAGCTTATGTACACACGGATAACAATTATAGTGACGAAGAAAAACAGAAAGTTGCAGACTCCTTACGGTTTAAGGATGTTACAGAAGTAACAACACTTACCGATCTGCCAGTTACAAATTACTCCATCAAGGCTACTTTGTCTGCTGCTAGTCCAATTTCATTTGCCAGTGCTCCTGCCGAAGGCGAGGAATACATGATCGACATCCTTAATAGCGGGTCGGATGACTTTGATCAGCCTTTACCAAACGCAGATAATTGCCAGAGTAACGAGACGTCTGTTACTTGCCCTGCGGGTAAGGTTACGGCTATCTCTGTGCGCTATATCCATAGCAAGTATGTATTTAGGGTTTAATTTGGAAAAAAACTATAAACAAATGATGGCAGATAGAAACAATAAAAAAACAGTGTTTGAGGATTATGATGCATTTGTAGATAAATTTAAAACAAAGAAAACTACAGATGATTGCTACACTCCCCCTGAAGTATATAATTGCGTGTTGAAATATGTTTCAGAAAAATGCAATATAAAAGGCGCGGAAATAGTGCGTCCATTTTATCCAGGTGGAGACTACGAGAATTACGAATATCCAGATGGATGTATTGTTGTTGATAATCCTCCATTTTCTATTATATCAAAAATAGCTAGATTTTATATTGACAATGATATCAAATTCTTTCTTTTCGCTCCACATCTTACATTGTTTTCGCCAAGAGTAGATTATACCAGAATAGTTGTAGGTGCTTCCATTACATATGAAAATGGCGCAAAGGTGAAGACTTCGTTTATATCTAATCTATTTGACGATACAATGGCGATGTCTGATCCTGATCTTTACCGAGAATTGGAAAAGATAAATGAACTAAAAAAGGCAAATCGACCAAAATATAAGTATCCTAATGAAGTGCTTACCGTTTCGGCAATGCAATGGTGCTTAGAACGTGGTGTATCAATGCAATTTAAAAAGAATGATGTATATCACATAGGAGGACTAGATAGTCAAAAAACGCATAAGAAGTCCTTATTCGGAGCAGGATATTTATTGTCGAAGAAAGCAGCAGCAGAGAAAGCAGCAGCAGAGAAAGCAGCAGCAGAGAAAGAAAATATCATAGTTTGGGAACTTTCGGACAGAGAGAAAAAAATTGTAGAATCATTGAGTAATTAATTCAAAATGGGAAAATAACTGAGCTATGCCGAAAAGGATAATAATGACAAATGATACCGGTAGAAAAAAGCCTACAGCCGAAGGTATATATATACAGGACATTAAAGGGCGTTATTACACACAAGCTGAATGGCTAGGGACAACACGTGATTTAATACCCAATGGTATAGCAGTAATAAATCCTAATGCTGAGTTTCTTGTAGCATTAAATCAATCACCCACAAAATTAAGCTATGGAGGAAATGGTAAATTACTAACAGGGGTTACTACTACTACAAATATAGACACTGCAAAAACTGATTATAACGGCAAATCAAATACAGAGCACATTATATCCCAACTTGGAGCAGGCAATGCTCCTGCAGCGGAGTATTGCTTTAATTATACGTTTCCGAATGGGCAAAGAGGATATTTACCAGCGGTTGGTGAATGGATTATTGCACGAGATAACAAGACGGAAATAGACGAACTATTAAGCTTGCTGGGAGGAGGTATATCTGATAAAACGGATTATTCTTTAGCTTCTACGCAGTATGGTACCGGAGGCTGTTATGGAGTGTATTGGTCTGATATCTATGTAGCAATGCTTTACAAAACAAACGGCTACTACACTAGACCGTTTGGGGAACTTATTTAAAAATTTATAGATTATGATATACATTAACAAAAACAACGGCTTTTGGGAGCATACAGATATACTCCCAGCCTCCTATAAGGTCGGCACAACGCTAGAAGACTACGACAATGGGGCTTATCTAGCCCTTAGTGACGAACAGGCAGCTTTTCACGCCGCGCATCCTAATGCTACACCGCTTGAAGTTTGGCACATGGAGCTTACCCCTGCGCCGGAGCCAATGCCTGATCCTGATCCGTTAGAGACGGCCAGACAAGCAAAATTGCAGGAGATAAAAGCACAGGACGAGTTTAGCAACAAGTTTTTTATATCTGTCCTATCCGGTGGTGTGGAAGTAGCGAACCAAGAGTTGTGGATTGATAAGGATTT
>NZ_LT960490.1:357213-456772 GCF_900232875.1 Parabacteroides provencensis
GGAAAGGTTGTGCTCCGTTGGCTTGATATAGCTAATAGTAAGAATGTACAGTTGATGTTTACTATTGATAGCTTAGGTAACGTAATAGCAGATATGAAGGTTCCCCAGGATACGTTATATCTCCCGTCAAAAGAAATTTATGTAGATAGGAAAGTTGAAGTACCTTACCCTGTCGAGATGGAGTTATCTAAATGGGAAAAGGTAAAGATGGATGTTGGCGGTTGGGCTATTGGTCTGCTCTCTGGATTATTATTACTTGGGATTGGATATGTGGTTAGATGGTTGGCGAGAAAAAAGAAATAATGTTTTTGGGTAGTTTAATTAAAGATAGGAGACAGTGATATGTTAAACAGGATGTTAATAAACCCTAACGGAGGGGGGGTAAATCCTCTATAAATAAAGTAGTTAGATCGCTTGCGAAAGGAGGTGGGCTATGGTAAGGGCGATGATGGGCGAAAAAAAGAAAGCTGAATATATACAGGATGGATTATTGCTTTGGCTTGACGGTAGAGATGCGCCAGTTAATAATGCGTGGGTTGATAGAGTAAATAAAACAGCATGTGGGATTACAGGCCCGATAGAATATCTGCAAGATCAAAAATGTTATTCTACAATTAACAATAACGACTCGGACGGGATTCAGCAGTTCATAACTTTACCAAATGAATTGTTACTGAATACTCAGGTTTTTACAGTTCAAGTCGTTGGAAAGGACTATACTAATAATCGGAATGGCGCTTATATAGGTATTCATAATAATCAAAATGCTGATACCCAATTTGGTATTTGGCCTATTGTGGGTTACATTGAATATTATACGTATAATAATGGCAATGTGCATGCTACCAGATTCCCTGTACAGCTTAATACAATTATGTCATTATCCGGTTCAAGAAACGGAGGGGCTACATGTAGAAGTTTTGCAAACGGTTTATTTAGTAATGTGAACGCATCTTCATCTGGTGGTAGAGCCGGTAACTATCTTTTTCGTGATTCAGCAGGTTGGAATTTAAGAGCCGCAATTTATTGCGCTCGTATTTACAATCGACAATTGTCAGACAAAGAAGTTCTATATAATTATGAAATTGATAAAAAATTATTTGGAGCTATTTAGCTATAGTTAAGAATGGTGCTACTTACGCCGGGAGTTTTGCCCTTTAATTTACTAAGTAAAACAGCTCAAAAGTGAATTACATAAACTTGACAATTATATTTTAAAATACGACAATTGGCAGTATGGAAATAAAGCGTGGAAATATAGTAATAGCAGATGTCTACCTAAAGGAGAACTCTTATACGGTGGAAGAAGTGATGGGCGAGGATACTCTTACCCTAAACTTCCTTTGCCGTAATGTGGTAGACCTTCAGATAAATGACACAGTAGACTTTGAAGGGACAAAATACAAGATCCGGCATAACGAGAAAGTGACCAAACGTGAAACGTCTCTCGGTTGGGAATATACCGTTATGTTCTATTCATCTAAGTATGACCTTATGGATGTAGAGTTCTTCCTTCATGGTACTCCGGAAAGAAAAAAGAACTTCGATTACTACACCGGGACAGCGCGTGACTGGCTGAATCTGTTCGTAAAGAATATGAATCGGGGTAGCTCTGGATGGGCTGCCGGTTCATGTATCGAATCCCGGATGATTACCCTTTCTTTCAAGGATAAGAAGGTAGGTACTGTGCTTAACGAACTTATCAAGGAACTGGATAGCGAATACTGGATATCCGGCCAAACAATGAACATCGGCAAGAGGGAATACTCCAGTAACGGTCTTGTTTTGGGGCAGGGCGAGGGTATGGGCTTTACCGAGTTGGAAGTCTCAGCCGTAGACGATACGCCGCCTGTAACTGTTTTATATCCCTATGGCAGTGATAAGAATATTGGTCTTGATTATGGCGCTGATTATCTTCTTCTGCCTGATGGCCGGCTTTCTATCGAAAAGAATGTCGAGAAGTACGGGCGAATAGAGAAGTCTATGCAGTTCGATCATATCTTTCCGAAAGGAGAGTTTACCGTTACGGAAAAGGTTGACGATTACACCCTAAAATCAAATATAGACTTCAACCTTACCGACTGCTTGCTTGATGGCGTGGAAGTTATCGTCACCTTTCAGGACGGTGGTTTGGCTGGCTATGACCTTGCAATAGTAGAAGGTAGCTGGGATAATTCAACTAAACAATTCAAACTAAAGGTAAATGAGCAGGAAAACTCCTTGAAAGTGCCAGGAGACATCAATTTCTCTGTAGGTGACAAGTTCATCCTTACGGGGTTGAAGATGCCGCAGAGCTACCGAGATAAAGCCTCTTTACAACTACAGGATGAATCAAGTAAATGGCTCGACGAGCATTGTGAGAAACGCATCCAGCTTCGGGGCAAGTGTGATGAAGTTGTTTTCCGCTTACAAAACCTTTTTATCGCTTGCGGCCAGATGGTTGGTGTATATTCTGAACAATTGAATATAGACCGTGAGATACGTGTCACGAAGGTAAAGAGATACATTGAGAATGATAATAAACCTTGTTACCGTTATGAACTTACTTTATCCGACTTCTTGCAGCCTAATGGCTTCAAAGATATGGTAGATAATGTAAATAAGGTGCCGGAAGAGATAGAGGATAAGGTTAAGCCAGTCCGTGAATACTCGAAACGTTCATGGCGTGATGTGAAGGAAACACAGGAAATGATGTTTGACCCGGAAGGGGACTTTTTCACAGAATTAATTAAGCCGCTGGCTGTGCATACTGCACAGCTAATCGTTGGCACAAATTCTCAACAGATGAACTTGGTAGGAGTAAAGTTCATCCCGAATGCAGACAATGACGCCAACTATTTCAAGAACACGGCTGGAAAGTTGGTGCACTTTACTGTTAGCGATACGGTCCGTGAGTGGACTATCCCTGCTGCATCCTACCGGCTGAATAACTCGCTTGCTTATTACGTCTATGCCAAATGCCCGAAAGAGGGAAGTGTAGGTTTTATTCTAGTCTCTGAGCGACAAATCAAGTTAGAAGCCGAAGCTGGCTATTATCATTTTTGGATAGGAGTGCTTAATACGCCTGAAGGTGGAGCTAGAAGCTGGAACCCAAACTATGGATATACAGAAATTGCTGGACAAACAATTACAACAGGGGTTATTAAGGATAAGAATGGGCGAATAGTCATAGACCTTAATAACGGAACCATTACAGGCTATAATAATATAGCAGATAAACCAAATTTAGGAATCTACGCTACAACATCATGGACTAGCAGCCTTATTAGTAGCTCTGTAAAAGATTTGGCTAGTGTTAGCTATGTAAATCAAACAGCGAACGGATTAGACATTAGAATACAAAACCTTAATACAACAGTTGATGGAGCAAAAGACATAACAGAGGCGTTCTATAAGTTTAACTCGTCCCGCATGTCTTTAAATAGACGTATAGAACTTGGCACGGGATCGGGTGAATCAGGCAATTTTACATGTCAAGGAGGCATTGCACCTAAATCCGATGTTGTATTTGCTTGGGCTGGATCGACATTTGAAAATTGGAGGAATGCTCCAATTGTACTATTGTATGGTGGCGATGGCTGGCTTGCTAAAAAAAATATCCAGTGGGACACAAATGGCAATGTTGTGTTAAGAGGAAAGGTCGAAAGTAATATTGACGGCAATAAGGTTGTAGTTGACCCTTCAAGCAGATCGATAAAGATGATCAATAGCTCAGGATTAACAGTAATGAATATGAGTTTTGATAATATCGGAGGATATCAGTCAACTCCAAAAATCGAAATGTTCTTGTATTCTGGTGCTGGTAGTTTGATTTTTAAAAATGTAATGGATTACTCTGGATTTCATATATATAATAGGGATGGCACTATTGCTCAAGAAATAGGAAACGGAAGAATTGTCTTTGGTAATTTATATACCATAGATCCTCATGTTAAAGGGGAACTGTGGGTAGATGGAGATGTAGTAAAGAGATCAAANGAAGTTAAGCCTCGTCGCGCCGATGGTACTGCGTAACAGTGGAAGAGTAGGTAGCCGCCGTTTTAAAGGAGAGAAGGAGTTCATTCATCTGAGTGGACTCCTTTTTTAGTTTGTGAAGGTGACAGTTTATTTTTTATGTTGGTGTTGATTGGAAAATCAAATAAGATGTATATATTCGTCCATTATAAATATTACTGATATGATAAAGAAATGGATGTTTTTGTTTATTGGAATGTGTTGTATGGCAAACGCTGTTATAGCGCAAAATAATCCTGTTCTTTTATTCCCTAAAGGTGCTCCCGGCGAAACAATTAAGTTGATAGAGAAGGCCGATAAGGATGGAGGGAAGGTCGGCGGAGAGACAGTACTTCGTATCACTAATGTAAGCGAACCGACAATTACTGTTTATCCTGCACCGGATGAAGTTGCAACAGGTGCAGCAATGGTTGTTTGTCCCGGAGGTGGATATAATATCCTTGCTTATGATTTGGAAGGGGATGAAGTCTGTGAATGGCTTAATAATATCGGTGTTACAGCTGTATTACTTAAGTATCGGGTGCCTCGGAGAGCTGAACGGGCAAAACATGAGGCTCCTCTTGAAGATATTCAAAGAGCTATGAGTTATGTGCGTTCTCATGCTGAAGATATGAATATAGACCCGCAAAGAATAGGAGTAATGGGGTTCTCTGCTGGAGCTCATTTGGCAGCTATGTTGAGTAATAATTATAATGAGAGAACCTACCAACCTATTGATGCAGTAGATAAAATTAGTTGTAGACCTGATTTTTGCTTATTGGTATATCCTGCTTATTTGGATGGTGGCAATTTTCAGTTAGCCCAGGAATTAAAGGTTTCATCGGAGACACCGCCTACAATGATTGTCCAGGCTGAAGATGACAAGTCTTATATTAATAGTAGTCTTTTTTATTATTATGCATTGAAGGAAGTTGGGGTTCCTGCACGGATGCATTTATATAGTAATGGTGGTCATGGGTTTGGATTACGTGATACAGGAGCCTCTGTTAATGAATGGCCTGACAGAGCAGAAGATTGGTTTCACGAAATTAATATAATAGAATAGGGTTTATAGATGATATAATATGGAGATTTTTTGTATCTTTGTATTTGCAAACTAAGGGGCTGACCGGTTTTGACAGCGGGCAGAAGTGGTTTGTAAGCATGTAGTGCGTGGTTGGCTTGCACTTAAATCTCAGACAACGAACAATTAACTGGCGAAAACAATTACGCTCTCGCTGCTTAATCGAAGTATAGTAGATTAAAGCTTAATCCCTGCAATAGTTGCGGGGACGTGACATCACCCGGATGCTGTTGCTCCGAAGCGTTCCGATAAGGTGGTGCAGCAATATCGGAGATAGCGAGAAATAAGTCTCGGGTTTCTTGTGAAAGTTTAGAGAATAAGAATTAAGTGGGTGGCTTCGGTCTTGCTTAGTTCCGACAATGAAGGCGAAGATAAACATGTAGAAAGCAAATTAGTTCCTCGTTTGGACGAGAGTTCGAATCTCTCCAGCTCCACAAAGACTACTGATTATCAGTAGTCTTTGTTGTTTAGGGACTATTTCGGGGATTAAGCGTTTGTTTTAGCTGATTTTTTGTTGAATAATTTCATAGCTTCTCGCTTTGCCGAATCTGCAATGTCAATGTATGGCTTCATTGATTTGTAGTCGCTATGCCCAGTCCATTTCATAACAACCTCAGGTGAGATGCCAAGCATTAGTGCATTACATATGAACGTACGTCTCCCTGAATGTGTTCCGAGTAATTTGTATTTTGGATAAACTTCGTCTATTCGTTTTTTCCATATATAATAGGGATGGCACTATTGCTCAAGAAATAGGAAACGGAAGAATTGTCTTTGGTAATTTATATACCATAGATCCTCATGTTAAAGGGGAACTGTGGGTAGATGGAGATGTAGTAAAGAGATCAAATGGTTAAACAATAAATAATTAAAATCATGGCAAAGTAGTAAAAATCTGATTACGTCCAACCGACAAAGAGGAATCACCGATTAAGGTTTACCGGTTAGTTATTAATGCTTTGATGTATCAACCATCGATGCCTATTATAATCTGGTAAAATTTGTAATTATATGAAATGTCATTAAAATGTCATTATTTTTTTTGCTTTAAAAATTACTTAATCAGTTATTTTTGTTCAAAATTAAAAGTTTATAGATTTAAAACCCAATAATTGCATAATAATATATTTCCTAACAATCATATTAATAAAATAGTAATTATGAAGAAAAAAATCGTAGGTTTAGTTGCCGTAAATGCGATAACAATCGCGGGCTGGTATTTCAGCCAAAATAGTGAAGTTAAACTATCTGATTTGACATTGGATAATATTGAAGCATTAGCAGGTGGAGAAAGCGGGAGTGAATACCATTCGGCTTTTAAATATAATCCCATTTTAGATAGGAATATATGTAACGGACCAGGTAATGCTTGTTAAAGAAAAAAGAAATATTTCAGTTTAAACGTGAAGTTTATTTATATAAACGATAAAAAACATAAAGAGAGAGGTAAAATATCACCTCTCTTTTTGTATTTCACGTATTATTGAAACATTATATTACAAAAAGATTAACTCATTTTCCCTTTTTACGAAGAATTATAAAAATAAGATACGAAATTAGCAATAACTTTTACAATTTAAAATGAATGTATATGAGTGAAATAAAAATGAATATGTGTAAATTACTAATTGTAATAGGATTAGTAATAGTTATAAATTCATGCCAAAAAGATACAGATAAAAAAAATATGGCAAATATTGATAATATAACTATATCAAATAATGATCCTCATATTTGCCTAGACAGTATAATAAAAGACATATCTTTTATTCCACTTCAAACTATTGATGATAATCTAATCGGATTTATATCCAATCTGGTATTTGCTGAAAACAGAATTATTGTAGGAGACAACATATCTTCAAAAGGCATATATTTGTTTGATTGTAAAGGGAACTTTCTCAATAAAGTTGGTAATATTGGGAATGGACCAGGTGAATATAATAATTTTACCTATATAACATTAACTCCTGACAAAAAATCAATTATTGTAATAGATGGAAATAATGGGAAAGCCTTATACTATGATCTTAATGGAAAGTATATTAAAGATCGTAATCTTCCTTTTAGAAGTGAAATTGTAGAACAATTTGGAGGGGATAAATGGATATTTACTAATACAGCTGGAGTTTACGATGGTAGTAAATCATTAGACAATACATTAGTTATAACTGATTCAAAAGGAGAAATTCTTAGTAGCAATTTTCCTAGTACATATAGAAAAGATTTTAATTTGGTAACTCATCCAAATCATTTAATGATAAATAATAAAGTCGTTTACTATAATCCAAATCTTTCAGATACTATTTACCAATTAGATAAGCACATTGTACCTCGTTATGCGATATCAGTAAAAGGTACAAACAGGCCATCACTTGAAGGAAACAATGCCATGCGAAATTATATTGATTATATTCAAAATTCAAAATGTTTCAATGGTGATTTTGTTGAACTAGACAAATATATATTTATCGGTCTTTTCCCAAATGGTACATATCCCTCTGTTTATACTAAATCAATGAAAAATTGTTATCAGATAAACGATGAATATGATCATACACAATATGCTTTCTTTAAAAATTATGATATTCTTAAAAGTATAGATTCAAAACATTTGGCAATTGGAACAAGTTCCGCCAATTATATTAGTCTATTGGAACAAATCGGCGTTTCTTCCATTGATTTTCCCGAAATCAATAAAGAAGACAATCCAATAATAATTGTGTATTCATTTTTCTAATATAATTATCAAAAAACTTATATTTTCATTCACATTGAATTAATATATAAGTTCTTTTGATTTTACAACCATAAGCAAAAATGATTTGTCGGCTAAGAAATGTTGTTGACGAACTGGCCGATCTATTTTGGGAAAAAGTAGTCAGGTTATTGTTAACAAGTAGAAGTTTGACGTTTAAGTACCATTTAATGACTACTTAAACGTCAAACTATTTTTTTACTTTTCGTTCTGAAAAACTGTACTGGTGGTTTTGCCAATTATAACAGTGATCAATTTGGATGGTCAAAAGTCAGAATAAGCAGATAAGCATATCAAGTCCGGCTCTGAGGCAGCGCAGGTCGAAAAGAAGGATTTATCCAGTAATGCAGACGAGAAGGTTAAAAGAGGATGTGAAAAGGACACTCAACTTATCCCTACGTGGGTGTGGTGGGTATTGATTTTAGTATGTGTTGTAGCCGCCTTATTTACTTGGATGATAAAAAGACGAAAGTAGTTTCTTCTTGTTTCAATTAGATTTACAGTGACTGTTTTGCCCGTGAGGGTGTGGCGATTTTGGCGAAATACAATTTTTTACGGAAATTATATATTAAAAAATACAATTTGTCGAGTAAATTATATATATTTGCCTCGAGATAAAAAGAAGCGCTATCTATTCGCTGTAGATAACGCCTCATTATGTTTATATTAAAAATATATTTCAAATGACAAATCTACACAAAATCTCCAATTGGGGGAAGAGAAGAACGGTAAAGAATCTTAAAGAGTGTAAATACGAACTTCGTGATGCTATTCCTCGTTTATTTCGGGCATTTAATCGGGCTGTTGAATTATATAATAAAGAGATTGTTTTTACTCCAGTGAGTTCGAGAGGAAGAGGTTTTGAGGCTAATTATTTAAATTCTAAGATTATTCAATGTATCCAAAAGGAATTTCCTGATAATTGGTTTTTTGGAAAGTATAAGAGATTTATATTGAGAAAAGATGGTTATTTGATTCTTTTTAAAAAATTAAATGCTTCAAATCTTCCAATGAATGTGCAAACCAAGAATACTATGGCTATAGGAAACCAGGCTATGCGTTCTTTGTTTGATGAACAGGATGATATTTTTGAGCCAATTGTTTTTTTGGGATATAGGAAAAACAATTTTGGTGAATTAACAGCACCAAAGTTGGTGTACATTGATGAGAATAAGTGTAAATTCGAGATAACGGAAAAAGATTTAATAGAAGAGTCTGTTGCGAAGAACACTGTAACTCTTGAGTCTAAACTTGTAACTCCTATGGCTGTTAAGCCCAGTGCAAGGCAGAAAAAGAATATGAGTGATGCGTAATATGCTCGCATAACATAAAATTATGAACACGATTAATTATAAACAAGTTACTTTCGCTCGTGAATATAGAAAATTAACTCAAAGTGATCTTGCGAAAGAAATAAAAGGATTATCTCAGCCCAACCTTTCAAAATTTGAAAAAGGATTGGGATATCTTTCTGATGATGTTTTATCTAAAATATTTAATTACTTAGGGTTTCCTGATGCTTTTTTTGAACTGACTATATCTAATAATATAGAGAATGCCCACTATAGACGTAAAGCAAGTGTATTAAAATCGGAAAGGGATCAAATAGAATTATCGAATAAAATGATAGGCTATTTGATAGATCGAATGGGTGAGTCAATAGATTTTCCATCATTTAATTTTAAGTTTGTTGATTTGGAAGACGGATTTACTCCTAAATCTGTTGCAGGATATGCCAGACGCTTTCTAAGATTAGATGACAGACCTGTTGTTGAAATAATATCGATGCTAGAAAGAAATGGAATATTTATTGTAGAATTAGAAGAGGATGTTGATGCTTTCGATGGTGTCTCTTTTATAACTGATGGAGGAACACCTGTTATTATTATTAATAAAAATTTCAGTAATGATCATAAACGTTATACGATTGCTCATGAATTAGGACATATCATTATGCATCTGTCCCGAAGTTTTATTTTTAGCGAGGGGAGGGATAAAGAAAAAGAAGCAAATGAATTTGCTAGTGAATTTTTGATGCCTGAAGATTCAATAAAAAAAGAACTGTGGGGATTAAAACTTTCTTCATTAATAGAATTAAAACGATTTTGGCAGACCTCTATGGCTTCTATTGTTAGAAGGGCTAGAGATTTAGGTTGCATAAATTCTGATAAATATAAATATTTTAATATTGAATTAAGCCGAAGAGGGTATAAAAAAGAAGAACCTCTAAATGTCTATATTGATCGACCTATGCTTTTTAAAGAGGCTTATAGGATGCATAAAGAAGAACTTGAATACTCTGACGAAGAGATTGCATCAGCTTTCAAATTGCCAATTGATATAATAACTAGATTTTGCACATTTAATTCGTCTGTCTTTAATCTAAGATTAAATGTTTGATCTTATTATTTTTTATATAAGTGTTTTGTGTGATAAATTAATAATTGAATATTATGATAATTAAAGAATATACTTATAATATATTAGATAAATACAATAATAAAATCTTGGTTTCTGCAAAAATTGAGAAAAAGAATGGCTGTTACTATTGGACTACTAGTCACCTAACAAAGCCACAGGATGCAGAAGGAATAGGACTTTACAGACCATCTAATATGGTATCAACATTTGTTGAAGCAAAATCATTCCTTACTGCTTATATTAATACAATGAAATGCTCTAAGGTTGTGGAACCAAATGAATATTATTAATTAAAAACTAAGACTGAAAATAATTCAAGGAAACATAAATTTTTTCATAGTTAAGGTTAGAGCGTCTGGGTAGTGATATTCGGACGCTCTTTTTTTATCAGAATAATAGTTTTCCATTCTTCTTGTCCAGTATGATTTTAAATATCTGTTTGTAGATTTCATATAATTCCTTCTTGCTTTCCGGTCCCGGCCAATCTGCAAAAGACTCTCCGGCAAAGAATTTCCAAACGAAAATCCGTTTGGCTTTTTCGGACAGCCCTAACTGGTCGACCATATTTATTTTAGGCTATTCCATTTAAACAAGGATAACAACTTACTATTGGCTTCCCAAAGTACACTGTAATCCCGTTCGATATACACACGAGCCAACTTCAATGTGGAATCGGCATGGTTAAGCATCTCATCTACTCTGGCAATATCAATACCTGCTTTATTGGCTGCTAACGTTGCCATCGTATGTCGGGCATAATAATAATTCAGATCCGGAACTCCTATTATTTCTCCTATCTCATCTAATCCTTTATTTATTGATTTATTGAAATTCTCTGAACTTCTATACCGCTTATGAAAAATAAAGACTTTCTCTCCAGATGGATCTGAGTATTTCTCAAATAGTTTTTTTATTTCCGGTTCAATCCTAACTTTCATTTCTGCCTTATCTTCACGTCTTGTGCGTGTCTTAGTCCTTTGATAGGAAATAATTCCGTTTTCGACGGTAGAAACATTATAGAAGTCGGCACTATTCATACCCATCATCGCAAACGAAAGGATAAATAGGTCTTTCGCTAAATTGAAAACAGGTTGACGATCACCGCGAGCATTTTGTTTATATGGTAGATCTATGATTTGTTGTATTTGGTCTATAGACAATGTCCTATGCTCGCTTTTAGGGATTGGTACAATTTTGTATTTTGAGAATGGGGAAAACGGGATATGTATGATTCCTCTATCCTCGTCGTTATATTCATTTTTAGCAAGATTGTGTAACGTTTTGATTTGTGATGTGTAAAGAGATATGACCCGTTTACCTTTAGGTTTATCAGTTGGTTTTGATCCTCCGTCGCGGCATCCCTTAAAAGAAGGTTCGTTTTTCAGAAACTTCTCAAACGCTTTCATAAAAGATGCTGTAATGAGGTTTATGTCGAGCTCTTCTTTTCCTATAAACCTGATAAGCGCATTTATGGCTATCCGATAGTTTTTTGCCGTGCCTAACCTTCCATCTTGCTCAAGATCATCCGCAACTTTTCGCCCATAGGAAATGAAATTCAGACTGAAATTCTCTTTCTCTGTAGTCAAGTACTCCACAATCCGGTCAACCTCCCAGTGTTCTGCTTCGATACCAGCAGAGGTTAGTTTTTTCTTGTATCCTAATATCATCTCTTCCATTAGGTCGATCACAGCTTGATTCTTGATCTTGATTTTTTCTTTTCCGTTATCTTTCTTTTTTATAATATCCGAAGCTGATACATTGTGGCTAGTCTTGATGTATTTGGACTTGCCTTTTTGTGTAATACGGATTTTTACGTTATATGTACCATCCTCTTTCCGTTGATGTGGGAGTACCAAAAATTTGAATGTAGCCATAATCGTGCGCTGTAAAATAGTTGTAAAAAAAATAGTACACAAAAGTACGTCAAAAAGATATTTTATATGTACGTGTTTGGATTATTTAATTAGCTGAAAGACTTTAATTGTGTAGTTAAATAATTGATTGTTAGTAAATTATTAACTCTTTGTTTGCGTAAAAATACGGCGTATTAGCTAATGATTGAACAATAACTTTTACTCTTCATAGATTGTGTATATCTGTCTTATGTATGCAAATGTATAAAAAAAGCGGAGACTGGCTTGCCTCCGCTTTATTTTATTTCAGGTAGTCCGTCAGGCTTTCCGGTAAATAGAATGTGTTGTTTTNAACTTTTACTCTTCATAGATTGTGTATATCTGTCTTATGTATGCAAATGTATAAAAAAAGCGGAGACTGGCTTGCCTCCGCTTTATTTTATTTCAGGTAGTCCGTCAGGCTTTCCGGTAAATAGAATGTGTTGTTTTTGTCAACATATACAACTACAGAGTTGAGCCTTATTTCGTTTTCTTCTTTTTTACCCATTTTTATAATGTTTGAGAACGGGGTGATTGTCAGTTGTTTTTTCTTGTCTTTTTTGTTGGTTACAACTAATGTAGGAGAGCCTTTTTCGTCAGTGGCAGGAATTATTTTGCAAGTATAATCCTTGAATACATCCATATGGCGGGCAAAATTCTTGCTTGTTAACTCTTCCAGTGTATTATGGGTTAATCCGAACAGAGAGCACAAATATTCGTTTATTTCTATATTTGTATGCATACCGATCGGTAAAGTTCCCTGTGGATGATAAGCTGCTAAAAATACTTCTTCTCCGGTATGTCCGCTTGTTGTGAAACCGAAGCAGGTTCTTGATGTCAGGATATGAGCCATAAGACCGGTTAAAGAGCCGCTGTATAAAGAAGAATTGTCGTCCGATTTGCGTTGATCAGCCGGAATAGGACTGTTCTTGTAGTCAGGGTTGTTGTTTAAAGCATCCAGTTCTTCCGGTGTCAGTTCAAAGCCTGCATATTTACGGAAAATGTTTTGTACTTCCGAGTTCGGTTCGCTGTTTAATTTCTTAGCAAAACCTTCGGCTGTCAGCTTATATAGTGAAAATTGGTGGAATAGCTGATCCTTGGTTAGTTTATCATAACCTTTGCAACTGGCTTTTCCTATGCTGATACCGCTGTTCCCATGATCGGGCATAATAACAACAGCTGTTTCGCCATTCTGGCGTGCAAATTCCAAAGCAGCACCGCAAGCGCGGTCAAATGCCAACATGTCTGTAGCCATACCAACCGGATCATTTCCGTGGGCAGCCCAGTCTACCTTACTGCCTTCTACCATCAGGAAGAAACCATTCTGATTTCTGGATAGTTTATCTATTGCTTTGCGGGTCATTTCTTCTAATGAAGGTTGTTCGTCCGGATTACGGTCAATGTCGTATGCCATTTCTTTTTCTCCGTATAGTGCCCACATTTTGTCTTTGTTATCGGCACGCATGCCGTTAAGGTCGTTTTTATATACGCTGTAACCGTTAGCAAGCAGGTAATCTTCCATATCTTTGTTTAGGATGGAAACGCCTCCTCCGATAACTACATTCAGGTCATTATGTACCATCTGCGGTGCGATCCATTCATATTTTCCGCGGTTATAACTATGGGCGGAACAGTCAGCCGGAGTTGCGTGTGGAAATTCG
This sequence comes from Parabacteroides provencensis, assembly GCF_900232875.1. Taxonomy (NCBI): domain Bacteria; kingdom Pseudomonadati; phylum Bacteroidota; class Bacteroidia; order Bacteroidales; family Tannerellaceae; genus Parabacteroides; species Parabacteroides provencensis. The sequence continues at coordinate 371,023 of NZ_LT960490.1, forward strand.
CATGTAAATACTAAACCTGTTGATTTGCCTTGTAATATTTTAGCCGCTTCAAGTACGGTTGTCAGCGGTTGGAATGCACGGGACGGGTCAGTAGGATAGATGTCGTTATCGCCGTCATTTTCAGGATAAGTAGACACATAGCCCGTACGACTCGGTTGGCCGGTCATATAACAGGATGTAGTGGGTGCAGAGTCACCGATAGGTGCATTGGATGAATGCGTACGTACGGTTCCGCATAAATACGGGTCGATGTTCAACTTCGGTTTATCCGGATTTGTGTACCATTGCAACCAGCGTGCCATAGATACGGTGGCAAGTGAAGTACCGTCCGGTATAAGGACTATCACGTTCTTGACTGGTTTCACATTCTCAACATCAGCTGCTTTTGATGGCACTATGATTAATGCCAATAAAAGCAAAATAGCTATTGTCTTTTTCATATGTATAAAATTAATGTAAGTTTAAGATAACTCGATTATTTCTTCATTGCAGCGGGTTAACTTTTCAATACCGGTATCAGTCACCAGAAAACTATTTTCTATACCCACAGCTCCTACGCCGGGAATAACAAATTTCGGTTCCAGGGCAAATACCATATTGGGGGCTAGTTTTTCTTTAGAACGGGGTGTTAGTACAGGCAATTCATTTATCTGGATACCGATGCCATGCCCTATAAACTTAGCTTGTTGCTTTGTTCCCATGAAATAGGGGGAAAGGCCTTCTTTCTCCACGATTTCCATTGCCGCATTATATAAATCTGCACAGGCTGTTCCTGGCTTAGCATTACTTTCTATTTTATTTTGTATGGTAAGGGCAGCCTGATGGGCGCGGTAGGCCAGGTCTGTAAGTTTCCCGACGGAGAAAACGCGCGTCATGTCAGTCATATATGGAGTATAGTTTCCTGCCATATCCACCATGATGGCTGTTCCTTCTTTTAAAACCGTTCCGTTTGCCCCCAAAGGACATGATGCATCCATTCCGGCTCCACCTAAAGCAAAATCAAAAGGAGAAGGGACTTCTGCATTTTCTCCGGCCAGAATACTTCCCATGAATATGTCCATATTGGCGCCGAATGCCCTGAATAAACCTATCGATCCGTTTTTTCTCATTCGCTTTTCTATTTCATACTGCAGTTCCAGGTCTGTCATTCCGGGATGGAAGCATTCCGGAATTTCCGCATAAGTAGCAACGTGGTTTTGGGCTGATATCCGGAATTGTGAAATTTCCCGGGGTGTCTTTATCATCCGTAGCGTACGCATCAGAGTGGTTGCATTGCCTGTTTCTTTTGGATTAAAAACAGACTGCAGCCGGACGAAATCATTATAAGTTAATTCGTCTGCTTCCAATAGCAGTTTGCCAGGCATTTTTAGTCCTTGTTTTGCAAAAGTTTCTGTTATCTGTTCCGGTTTGCGTATATAAACTACGTTATCGCCTGATAACCCGTTTGGCCGTTTTACAAAGAACCAGGGAGTCCCTTCTGCCGGTATGTAAAAATATCCGCTGTAAATGCGACCGGTCGTATAATATAGATTAACATCTACGGAAAGTAAGCATCCGTCTGCTTCTGTTTTTTGCATAGCTTGTTGTATGCGCTTCCATTTTAATTTCAGGTCGCCAATCAATTCTTCTTGTATCATCTTTTGGTAACTTTTTATTTTTATCCAAGCATCAAAGGTATTAATAATTGTAAGGAAAAAGAGCTGTTCTATATTAATTATTGATTAAAATATGTCATAAATACCTACATGTGGGTACTTCTTTGTCATTTTCCGAAATCATCCCGATCTTTTTTCAAAACCATCCCGATGATTTTTTAATTTCATCGGGATGGTTTGCTTTTGTGATATTATTTGTAATGCCTCATTGGATAAAAGATTCGTAAATTACACGGAAAAGCAGTATATTTGCATAATTCTGTAGAATGAAATTATAGAATTACGGTTTATGACAAAAATGCAAGAAACACTGGCTGCACTGCCGGAAGATAAAAAAATACAGTTTATACCTGTTTTTGGTGATATAGATACTTTTTATACGGTGGTTTATCTTATTGCCCGTAATGAACATATAACGGATATTGAGAAACCTGAACGTTATGAAGACAGATTGCAGATGATTCGTCAGATACGCGCGAAAGTAGAATGTTTAGTAAATTCATTCGGGTTGGATGGAGAAAATATAGTTGCCGATATTGCGAGCGATTATTTTGAGGATTATGTTAACTATAAGGAGCCGGAGTTTACTATTACGAATGATGAATTTATTGCTATTGTTCAGAAAATTTCAAAAGCCTGATATAAATCAATATATTTCTAAATCTAAATAACATGAAACTAAAAAACACGTGTGCAGCCCTGCTCTTGTTAGTGGCGACAGGGATAAATGCACAAATTCAGTTGGTAAAAGACAATAAACCCGTTTCGAGGATTATTGTAGACAAACAAAATGCTGTGGATGACCAGGCTGCACTTTTATTGCAGGATTTTGTGACTCGGATAAGCGGAGCGAGGTTACCTATAGTTTATAGTAAAAAGGCAAAACCGGGGGATGTCGTAGTAGGAAAAGGAGATACTTCGGGATTAACCGAAGACGGTTTCCGCCTGGCGACGGATCAGGGGATTCTTTACATTAGTAGCGGAGGAGATAAAGGTTCTATTTACGGGGTCGTAACATTACTGGAGGATTGTCTGGGAGTTGCATACTATACAGCAGATGCCTATACCGTTAAAAAACAGTCTTCTATAATTTTGCCGAAACTGGATCGTGCGGAAAATCCTGCATTCCGTTATCGCCAGAGTCAGTGTTATGCCTTGAAAGATGATCCGGTTTATAAACTTTGGTTTCGTTTTGAGGAACCTCAGGAAGTATTTGCAGGAGGCTATTGGGTGCATACGTTCGACAAAATATTGCCATCGGATATATATGGAGCTTCCCATCCTGAATATTATTCGTTTATTAATGGAGAACGCCGTCCGGGCAAAGCTAGTCAGTGGTGTTTGACCAACCCTGAGTTGTTTGAAGTGGTAGCACAGAAAATAGATTCTATTTTTAAAGCAAATCCTGGGATGAATATGATTTCGGTTAGCCAGAATGACGGGAATCATACCAATTGCACTTGTCCGGCTTGTAAAGCTTTGGATGACCGGGAGGGAGGACCTTCGGGAAGCCTTATCTATTTTTTGAATAAACTGGCCGAACGTTTTCCAGACAAGGAATTCTCTACTTTGGCCTATCTGTATACAATGCATCCTCCAAAGCAAGTAAGACCATTGCCGAATGTAAATATTATGCTTTGTGACATTGATTGCAAACGTGAAGTACCATTAACAGATAATGAATCCGGACAGGATTTTATGAAAGCAATGGAGGGTTGGTCTGCTATCAGTAAAAATATATTTGTATGGGATTATGGAATCAATTTTGACAATTTTGTTTCTCCGTTTCCTAATTTTCCAATATTGCAGAAGAATATTCAGTTATTCAAAGAACATAATGCAACAATGCATTTTTCGCAGATTGGAGGCTCCAAAGGTGGCGATTTTCCGGAAATGCGTGCTTATATGGTGAGCAAACTGATGTGGAACCCATATCTTAATACAGATTCGCTGATGCAAGCCTTTATGAATGGTTATTATGGTGCTGCTGCTCCATATATTTATCAATATGAAAAACTGTTGGAAGGTGGTCTGCTGGCAAGTAATGTGGATTTATGGATATATGATTCTCCTGTTACGCATAAAGATGGCATGTTGAATGCCAAATGCCGTAAACGCTATAATGAATTGTTTGACCAGGCAGAACAGGCGGTTGTATCAGATAAAACTCTGTTAGACCGTGTACGTCTTTCGCGTTTGCCATTGCAATATGCAGAACTTGAAATTGCACGTACTGAGGGCGGGCATGATGTAGATGAGATAAAGGCAAAGTTGGCTTTGTTTGATGAAAGAACGGCTTATTTTAACGTGCCTACACTGAATGAACGGAGTAATTCACCTCACGAATATTGCCAGTTATATACGGAACGTTATCTTCCGGGTAAGGCAACCAATCTGGCAAAGGGGGCAAAAGTAATCTGGCTGACACCCCCTTCCGGCAAATACAAAGCAACAGGAGAAACAGCCCTTACTGATGAACTGTTTGGCGGAACTACCTTTGTGGAAAGCTGGGTAGGTTGGGAAGGCGTAGATGGTGCTTTTATTCTGGATATGGGAAAAGAAACGGAATTTTCGTCAATTGAAAGCGACTTCTTGCATCAACTGGGGCAATGGGTGTTGCTGCCTAAGAGCGTTACTTATTCGGTATCTGCCGATAACAAGACATATCAACCTTTCGGAGCAAAGTCTCTGGATGAAGACCGGTCTGTCCAAGTAAAATTTGTCCAGGTAAAATGTGAAGCGGATGCACCTGTGACAGCCCGTTATATAAAAGTTGAGATAGAAGGTGTGAAGATCTGTCCGTCATGGCATTACGGGGTAGGTTACCCGGCTTGGTTCTTTATGGATGAGGTTACAGTGCGGTAATATCTTGCATATAAATTAAGAGAAAAGTTATTTTAATGGGATTTTAATCCTGTTGAAATAACTTTTTTTGTGTCTCTGTACAGTTATTATCCAATAGATAACAACTATTTTTGTCAATTCCGGAAATTCATTTTCCGGATCAGAAGTCGTATGTTGGGTTAAATGGATGATATATAGTATAGATAATGAGGCGTTGTGATAAGTTGGTACATTGGATTTCTTTGCAGAAGCATCTTTTTTTTGTTTTTGCTTTTTTATTTGTTGTGCCTAATTTTGTGTTATTCTTTACGGAATCCTTGCCAATAACGGTTGGAGTGGCTTCTATACTATTGCCGTTGGCTTTCTGGATGGGATTATTATTGTTGACCCGCAAGCCGGGCATTGTAGTCTGGTGCCTTTTACCTAAAGTGATATTGGATGGGGGGCAATTAGTATTATTGTATGTTTTTGGCCAGTCTGTAATAGCCGTAGATATGTTTCTTAACCTGACAAGCTCTGATGCATCGGAGGCCAGTGAGTTGTTGGGGAACTTAATTTTGATAATAAGTTGTGTGTTCTTTTTGTATACGCTTCCTACTTTATGGTTAGCTTTCAGATCGATTCGTTCTAAAAAAGTTCTATCTGCTTCTTTTAGAAAAAAATGGGCAAAAATAAGTTTGCTTATGTTTATTACAGGCGTTGTATTCTGTTTTTTATCTCCTTCACAAGATTATCGATTTTCTCTTAAAGATGATATTTATCCGGCCAATGCTTTATACAATTTGTATTTTGCTATAAACAAAGCGGAGAAAAATGCGAATTATTCGAAAACATCTGCAAATTTTAAGTTTGATGCAACGAAGCCTGTGCAGGCGGAGGGGCGGCGTGAAATATATATATTGGTAGTAGGCGAGACTTCAAGAGCAATGGAATGGAGCCTTTATGGCTATGACCGTGAAACGACCCCTTGTATGGAAAAACTTGCGGGATTGGCACATTTTACGGACGTGGTTACTCAATCGAATAATACGCATAAAAGTGTGCCTATTATCCTTTCGGCAGCGTCGGCAGAAGATTACGGAGTTATATATAGCGGAAAAAGTATTGTTACGGCTTTTAAAGAAGCAGGTTTTCATACGCTTGTGATAGCCAATCAGAAATTGACTACTTCTATGATCGGGGCTTTTTACCGGGAAGCCGATACTTTTATAGACATGAGCCAGTTTAAGGCAGGTTCTTATTTAACATCTTTGCATGACGGTGCTATTTTACCGTATTTGCAAAAGGAGCTGGATAAATCGAAAGGAAACGTATTTGTGGTACTTCATACTTATGGCTCTCATTTTAATTATCATGAACGTTATCCGAAGGAATTTTCAATATATAAACCCGACCAGGTAGAGGGTATACGGGCATCGCACAAAAAGATATTGCGTAATGCTTATGATAATTCGATAAGGTATACGGATTATGTATTGAATGGAATTGTTGAAATTTTAGGGAAAACGAATGCATGTGCTTCCATGATGTATCTGAGTGATCATGGAGAAGATATATTTGATGATTCCCGCAACCGTTATCTTCATGCTTCTCCGATACCTACTTATTATCAGTTGCATATTCCTTTATTGATTTGGTTTTCTCCGGAATATCGTGAAGTATATCAGGAGAAATACCAGACTGTAATGGCTCATCAATCTATACCGGTGAGTACAAATACGGTTTTCCATACTATGCTGGATATAGCAGGAGTACGTACTTCTGTTGCCGATTCGACACTGGCCGTGTCGAATCATGCTTATATAATCCGTGACCGGATGTATTTAGGGGATCATGACGACCCGATACCATTTTGGAAAGTAGGCTTGAAAAAAGCAGACTTTATAATGATGGATAAATGGAACATTGCTTACGATAAAGACTGACTTTTTATAAATGAGTAGTCAAAACAGACATATAACAAGTAAAGTTGTTTTCGGCTATATATTATTGATAAGTATAGCTGTATGTTCTGTTGCTTACATTTATCGGATTGTGCGGCAAGTGGCCGGAGAAGAGCAGCCAGACAGTACTTCAAGGCGTAAAGTCTATTATGTTACGAATACTTTGTCTCTTTTGTATGAAAGTGAAGCTTTGGGACAACTGGTGGGAATACCGGATAATGATTTGACGCATTTTAACCGGACACTTAACAAAGCCCATCAGAATATGGATACGTTGCGTGTGCTGATATCGGATTTGCAACAACAAGCAAAAATAGATTCAATAGATATGATGCTGGAGCAGAAACGCCGGAATACTCTCAATCTGTTGGAAACCTGGAATGAAGCTAATGCAGAACGTCTATATACTGAAAATATAGAAAAAGTAATAGCCATACAAGATACTGTGGCAGAACGGGTAGAGTTGCAGGATCGGATTCATATAAAAAAAGATACAGTTGTGATTCCTCAGAAACGCCGGGGTTTTTTTCGACGTCTGGCTGAGGCTTTTTCTCCTTCCAAACAAGATACGAACATCGTAGTGAATACTACGCGCGAGATTGTATCGGATACACTTTTAAATGCTTTTAGTCCATCTGATACGATTGTAAGTGTATTAAAAAGCATACAGGATAGTGTAGCCGGGCAACGTAAGCAATTAATAGATCTTTTAATGGTGCGTGCAGCGAACTTGCGTTATAACAATAGCTTGATAACTAGTAAGATAAATCAAATGTTACGCGATATTGAAGAGGAAGAGGTTAACGCTTCTCTTGAGCGGATGACTAAAAAACAGGATTTGCTTCGTGAAACTTCCCATTTAATTGCAGGCATAGCTATTATTTCGGTTATTATTGCAGTACTATTTTTATTCTTTATCGGTCGCGATATTTCACGTAGCCAATATTATCGTTTGCAGTTGGAAAAGGCGAAACAATACGCTGAAAATCTTTTGCGCAGCCGCGAGAAATTAATGTTGACAATCAGCCATGATATACGTGCTCCGCTTTCATCCATAATTGGTTATATTCAATTGTTATTGAATTTACATCCGGATGAACGTCAACGGTATTATCTGGAAAATATGACTGGCTCTTCCAATCATATTTTGTCATTAGTAAACGATTTACTGGATTTTCATCGGTTGGAATCCGGGCGAATGGAGATACATCGTGTTCCATTTAATGTAGCCACACTATTTAATGAGATATATACGAGTTTCAAGCCTCTGGCAGATGCGAAAAAATTGCAATTTGTCATGAACCTGAAAGACCGGTTTATGGATAAAGCTTACGTAGGTGATCCTATCCGTATACGTCAAATAATTGGTAATCTTTTGTCCAATGCCATTAAATTTACTCAAGAGGGGCGGGTTGTGATAGTTGTCTCTATTAATGAAAATGAGCCGGTTTATCAGCTTTCTGTCATAGTATGTGATTCGGGACCAGGTATACCCACGGAAGAACAAGACCGTATTTTTGGCGAATTTACCCGTTTGCCGGAAACGGATGAGGAAGAAGGGTTTGGCTTGGGGTTATCAATTACCCATAAACTTATATCATTAATGGGTGGAGAATTATCATTACAAAGTACATTGGGGAAAGGAAGTGATTTTACTGTGATTTTACCTCTTTCTTTATCGGATATACCTGTTCAGTCTCCAACTCAGGAACGGGAGAATGGTAGTGCTGTTTATACTTTTGATAAACGGGATATCTGTTGTCTTCTTGTAGATGACGATCCTTTACAGTTAGCTTTGACAGAAGAACTTTTGAAACAAAGCCATGTAAAAGTAGTATGCTGTACAAATCCGCATTCGGTACCTGAGTTATTGAAAAATACTCTTTTTGATGCAATAATTACAGATATCCAAATGCCTGGTATGGATGGTTTCCATTTGTTGGACATGATACGGACTTCGGGCATACAAGGTACGGAAAAAGTACCTGTTATTGCTCTTTCTGCGAGTGTGTCAAAAGAACATGATCATTATTTGGATGCAGGGTTTACGGCTTTTCTTAATAAGCCGTTTACAGCTACACTGTTAATATCTTTGTTGAATAAGTTGTTGACTATAAATCTTGAAGTAAAGACGGAATTGAACTTTTCGTCATTAACAGCATTTGCAGGAGAGGATAAAGAAGCATCGGCTTCTATTCTTCATACGTTTTCGGAGGAAACGAATAAAAGCATAGTACTTTTGCAAGAAGCAAAATCTAAACATAATAGGGAAGAAGTAGCACGATTGTCTCATAAATTAATACCTCTTTTTACGATGTTAGGCGCTAATACATTGGTTCAGCAGCTAAGGTTGCTTGAAAAAAACGATGAAGAGTTGTCTGATACCGGTTGGATGCATTTGTTGTCCGAAGTTATAGAGCAGGCTGTTGTTATAGTAAAACAGGTAACAGGAAATTAGAATTTGATGTATCCTAATTTGGTATATTTTATGCCTCGTATTTCAATATGTTTTAAGATTTTTGCGGACGATAAATGTATTTTTTCTTCCACTCTGTATGCATGGGTATAACAACTTAAAACATGCGATTCGAAACTGCGTTCTTTTGCTTTGTATGTAAACAGGAATAAATTTTTTTCTGTGTCTATAGCAGTAATAAGTTGATCTACGTAAAAATAAGTACTCCCGTTCTCTATCCTTGTTTTATAAGGGTCATCTTCAATCCGTACTTTCGTTATTGTCAGATTTAGGTTGGTGAGCTTATTCCCGGGAGTTCCAACAAAAGAACTTGTTGGCGTTTTATACTTTTTGCGGGTATATAAATCTATATATATCTGGCTATAAGTGACAGCTATCTCTTTAAATCTATGTTCACTTTTTGTCTGTGCCTCATATTTATCGGCAAGCCAGCATACATACCGTGGATCTATTGTGTAAATATCCTGTAAGTGATGCCCTCTGTATTTTCCGAAAGAAATAATGTCATCGCCATGACTAAAAAAAGAATCTGTTTTGTCGGTTATGTATAGCGGTAAAAAGGAGTTTGCCACCATGTGAATAGCTTTGTTTATTGAACTGATTGCATTTAATTCTAAATTGGAAATATATACGGATGGATGGTAAACAGCATTAAGATTGAAAAACCAAAGCGTGTAATAAAGTGTTTTGTCAGTAGGAACAAGAATATAATAACAACTTTTGTCGGTTGTTTTTCCTTTGTTGAATGTCTCTAATTTGTCAAATATAAGTTTTTCAACCTCTTTGGATATGTCTGGTAATTTAGCATTCATCTTATCGTCTAAGATAAGACTTTTTTGGTAATAAGTCAAACAGGAGTTAAAACTAAAAAATAATAAGAGTGAACAAAATGTGTGATAGCAGGTGTGGATAAATTCTACAATTGTGGAAGGGTATTCTACATAAATAAGAAAAGAATTTTTTATGTAAGGAAACATTATATGCTACTTATCTGTTCATAGATAGTATTTTATGGATTTAAAGGCGTGCTTTTGGCAGACTTTGGCACGAAATTGGAATTGATTTAACTGAAATCGAAAATTGGCGTTTCTACATTTAAACCGTTATAAACAAAAGATTCGCAAGTCCGAATATTCTATTAAGTCTGTAAAATGAAAGGGCATTCCATATTGGATGCCCTTTTTGTTTGTCTTTTCAAAATTCCTTTAATACCTTTGTGTAACATTTAAAACGTATAATTATGCCATCAATCCTTATAGTTGAAGATGATATAACTTTCTCCCTGATGCTGACGACATGGCTTGGCAAAAAAGGTTTTGAAACGGCAAGTGCGGCATCTGTTTCGGAAGCAAGGCAAAAAATAGAAGGTGGTAAATATGACCTTGTTGTATCAGATTTGCGTTTGCCGGATGAGGATGGTATTTCATTATTAAGATGGTTGAAAGGGAAATATCCCGTATTACCTTTGATCATGATGACTAGTTATGCGGAGATTCAAACTGCTGTACAGGCTATGAAATTAGGAGCGGCAGATTATATAGCAAAACCTCTGAACCCGGAAGATTTATTAAATAAAATAAATGAGGTATTCAAATCTTCTGGAAATAAGACGATAGAACCACCTGTTGTTAAATCTGTTAATGAATCTCAGAGTTCTTTGTATATAGAAGGACAAAGTTTGGCTTCACAACAAATGTATGAACATATTCGTTTGGTTGCCCCTACGGATATGTCTGTATTGATAATGGGAGCAAGCGGTACAGGCAAAGAGCATATAGCACGTCGTATTCATGAGCAGAGTAATCATAGTAAAGCTCCATTTATAGCGGTGGATTGTGGAGCTATTCCGAAAGAATTGGCAGTCTCAGAATTTTTCGGACATGTGAAAGGCTCATTTACCGGAGCAATAGAAAATAAGACGGGTGCTTTCGTTGCGGCACAAGGGGGTACGATATTTTTGGATGAAATAGGAAATTTATCTTATGAAGTTCAGGTACAATTATTACGTGCTCTTCAGGAAAGAAAAGTGAAGCCTATTGGCAGTAATCAGGAAATAGCTATAAATGTACGCCTTATTTCTGCTACTAATGAAAATTTGCGTCAGGCTATAGATAAAGGTGATTTTCGTGAAGATCTTTATCACCGTATAAATGAATTTACTATCCGGATTCCGGATTTAAAAGAAAGAAAAGAAGATTTATTGTTATATGCAAATCATTTTCTTGATTTGGCAAATAATGAATTGAATAAAAATATAATCGGATTTGATAGTGCTACTTTGCATTTATTCCAAACTTATTCATGGCCGGGTAATTTGCGCCAGATGAAGAATGTTATTAAATATGCAACTTTGCTTGCGGCCGGCCGCTACATTACATGTGCGGAGTTGCCGGAGGAATTAAAAATTCCGGAACAGTCTTCTTCTAATATTCAATTGAAAAATGAAACGCATGAGAGGGATTTAATTAAAAAAGCATTGATAGAAGCCGGATATAATAAAACACGTGCTGCCCAGTTATTGGGAATTGATAGAAAGACTCTCTATAATAAACTGAAACTTTATCAATTGGATTAATTTTTAAGAACAATGTTTTTTTGTAAATTTAACAAATCTATAATAGGCATATTGCGTTGCGTATTTTCTGATCTCCTTTGTTTTTTATGATATAATTTGTTTTTTCTTAATTGTGAATAAATGTCATAAATATTGATTTTCTTTGTTTTTTGTATGCATCGATAGTTTTTATTCTACTATATTTGCATCGAGGGTAAATATAATAAAATGTTTGATTATGAAGTGCATATTAAAAAAGAGGGCGATCTTTTTCATTCCTGTACTGATGATACTGTTTTTTGCATGTACAAAAGACGTATATGAAGGTGAAGATCCTAAAAAACCGGATTCAGGTAATACTAGTGGCATTCCTGATGATTTTGATTTTACAACTGTAAAAAAAGCGAAATTGACTGTAGATGTAAATGATCAGTTCAATGGGAAATATTTTTATGTTGTAGAGGTATATGATGCAAATCCTTTTGCATCAAAAAGTGCTAATCTGTTAGGGAAAGGAGTTGGTAAAAAAGATGCTCCTTTTGTTGTGGATTTAATCTATCCTCTTATTTTAAAAAACGTATATGTAAAGCAAACAGATCCTCTTCAACGTGAGAGTGTGAAAGCTTGTGATGCGACAGTTGACGTAATAAATTGTACATTTGGTTCTGTTGCTGCAACAAAAAGCCTGTCTGATACTAATTTGCGTAGCGGAACAGTTTTATCTGCTTCAGATTATCCTTTGCCTGCTGATTATACGGATTTATCTGACGTATCTGATGGTTATCAGTTACAAAATGGAAATTATTATATTCCGGAAGGTATTTTATTAGATGCTAGTAAACTAAAATCGTATTGGGCAGGAAATTCAGCTTTATACGTTGCCGGGACAGTAACTTTAGCCAATTGGTATATGGCCAATAATGATAAAATTATTGTTTTACCTGGAGGAAAAGTTATTGTAAATAGTATGTCTGGAGGGACAATAGGCCAGTCGAATACTGTGGTTGCTGTGCATGGCTCTACTGCTTCTAAGTCGGAAGGCTGTATAGAATTTGCATCCGGAAGCATTCAAGTTGATCCTGGTGCTACTATAATTAATGACGGTACTTTGATCGCAAAAACCTTAAAAATTAACGGAAAGGTTATTAATAATGGTACCATGGAGATTACAAAAAATGGAAGTGGTGGAAATTTTGATCAATTATTGCGTAACGCGTCATTGGTAATGGCAGGCAGTACTTCTTATTTTGAAAATAATGGGCATTGTTCATCAGCAACTTTTGGGTCTGTTCAGGGAGCTATACTGATTAATAGTTGCAGCTTGGATATAGAAAATAAAATGTATTGTGATGGTACGGATATTGAATTGGTAGACGGTAGTTTGTTTAAGTGTGACGAATTTAAAGGTAATAGTCTTAACGTCAATATGTTTGGCTCTGCTGTTGTGAAAATTGAAAAATCAGCGACTTTTGTATGGAATAATAAAATAACCGGACATAATGTTGATCAATTTATACCTACAATAATGATGAAATCATATATTGGGGGAAGTGGTGAAGGTTCCGCCTTTTTTGGTGGAATATTAAATTTGATTTGTTTATCTGATTTTTCGGGAGATTGTAAAATGGAACAAGGGGTGACTTTATCACGTGTTCCTGTTAATGCAGTAGCTCCGACAACTTGTAATGATGACGGAATAGAAGAAAACCCGGGAAGCGGAACACCTTCCGATCCGAAGTTTCCAATAGAAGTTGCTCTTTCTACATATTATATTTTTGCTATGGAAGATGGCTGGCCAGGGAATAGCGACTATGATATGAATGATTTGGTTTTAGGTGTGAAAAACTTTATTTATTCTCAAGATAAGGATAACAATGTCGTTTCGATGGAAATTAATTTAGACATGAGAGCTTTGGGGGCAACTAAAAAGTTAGGGGCTGGTGTGCAATTGGATAAAGTAATCCCATCTTCGATTAAAAGTGTAACTAGGACTGCATTGAATGATATTTCTGTAAATAATTATTTTGTTTCTTCCGGAAATGGGGTTGAAGGCTCATCTTATGCCGTAATTCCGTTGTTTGGTAATGCGCATGCTGCATTTGGAGTGCCAAACGGACGAATAACAAATACATATAAAGGTGCGGATGCGGTTGTTTCTGGAAACATTCTATGTAAAATAGATTTTACGGCACCGGTAGCTATGGAGAACGTAAATGTAAATGCGTTGAATTTCTTTATTGTGAATGGAGGTGATTCGAACAACAGATCAGAAGTGCATTTAGCAGGTCGGATTCCAACAGAAAAGGTGAAAGGTGATACTAATGGATATAAGTCGGATGATAACATGATGTGGGGCTTTATGATTCCATACGATGATTTTAAATATCCGTTGGAAGGTATAAATATTATGGAGGCTTATCCTACGTTTGCAAATTGGTGCAAATCCGGAGGGACACAGGATCCTGATTGGTATAAACATCCGGTGGATGATAAAGTATTCACTGAATAAATAAATAAAAAAGGTTTTGGAAGCAATCTCCGAAACCTTTTTTGGTTATTTAATCAAGCATTAAGCTGATAAATGCTTTTTTGTCAGGATAATCCAACAAGTGCTGTGTTAATGTTTGAATGTCCATATTCTCTAAATTACTTTTAGATAGAGGACTATGAGGATGTTTGGAATGCCAGTGATGTATAAGTCGTTTTGTATCTATTACTTTAGCCATACCTTTGGGCATTGTACTGGGAGGAGTTGGTAATATTTCGCAGATTGCTTGATTTACATTGTTTTGTAATGTGGCTTCCTGAAGTAAAAGTGCTTTTATATCTTCATTGTCATACATCAACTCTTTTACGTAAATATTTTTTTGTCCGTTTGAGTCTATAAATAAATGAAGGAAGATCATACCTACAGGTTGTTCGTTTTCATTGAGTGCCGTAAGCATTTGTCCTCCATTAAGTGCCAGGTCACGAAGAATAGTTACAAAATCGTTATAAGTATGTAATACGCAGCATGTGCGTTCCCTGAGTTTTTTATCGAAGTATTTATACAATGTGTTCATTGAATCGACCTCAGGAGGAACTACTGTTAATAATGGCTTTTGAACGACTATTTGAGGACGGATATAGGTTTCTGTTGTATAATCGAAGGCCTCGATGTAACCCTGTTCACGGTAGTAATCGAATAACCTTGTGTCTGCAGGTATTAATGCAGTTATTGCAACATCCCGTTTTTTCATTTCTTCAAAAGCTTCTTGTAGCAATTGTTTCATTAATCCTTGACCACGTTGTTCTGGAGCTGTACATGCCCCCGATATATATGCTACCGAAATTTCGGCACCAAAGTAGGTCATTGTGTATGGGAGCATTTGTAATGCAGAAACAATTTGTCCGTTTCTTTCGATTGTTAGCGTATTATCATCTTGATATACGCGATCAAAATAAAGGTCTATAAATGCTTCGGAATCACCGAAACATGTTCTCCATAAATCTTTTACTTGTTGTTTTTTGTTCATAACGCTATTATTTTAGTATTGGTTTTTTTATAGCGGCACATTTTTCAAGTAGAATAGTAGGATTATAAGAAAGCTTGGCTTGGCGCAGACCTGGTATTCCTAAATCTTCTTCCCTGTTGACATATATATATTGTTCGGGCAGATGAGATGCAAATTCTTGATTTACTAAGGTGTAAGCTCCATCATAATTTACATCGGCTTTTTCTACATGAACAGCAAATGTGTTGTGATTGACCGGTGCTCCAAAAGAAAATGCCACAATCTCTCCTGCGACACAGATGGCTCCTCCAATTAGTCCCAATTCATTGTAATGATGGAGGGCATAAGTCAGTGAACGACGTTCGTCATTTAGTTCTTCGTCATCTTTCTCTGTTAGGTTGGCTTTATACCATTTGCATTCTAATTCGAGGCATTGAGGAACTATATCTGGGGTGATAGGCATATATTCATAAGAATATTGCTTTTTAAAATTATTGATATGATTGCGTTTGGATTGGTATTTTTTTCCTTTCAGAGAAGCCAAATTCTCACGAAGATATATATAGTCATAATAGTCTCGTTCAGGAATGTAATAAAAATCTTTAGGTAAAACCCTTTCTAATTCTGTTTTTGCGTCAGGAGTAATTCCAAGCATACATAGAGGATGACCGTGTTTTAGAGAATCTTCTTCTAATAGATTAATTATAGATTTTAGGTCTCCTTTACCTACTGGCATCATATATGCAATTCTACTTTTATCTTCAATCCAGAAACGGATTAAAAGATATCCTTCTACGATAGCAAATTCGCTATTATATAGAAATCGCCAACTACACATGTTGGCGAACGAAAAATCACAGTTGCGATAATCGCTTGGAAAAGTGAATGAAGTGATAACTTCTCTGTCATCCAATGTTATAGGTTTGAAAAATATTTCCATTGTTTTGTTTGTTCTTTTTATAGTGTGCAAATATAGAACTAATAAGGATGTTTGAATGTTCAGACTTTATAAATAAACTTGATTCACTTATAAGTATTTTAGATAGTGCTTTTTTATTTGAATAATTATGAAATGCGGTATCTGATCAAAACTAATAACTATCTTTAAATGTTTATTGAGCAAATCAATTCTTTAAATGCATAATATATGGGGAATAGTATAAATAGAATATTGCCAATAGACCTATATCATATGGTTTCTGTACCTGAATTAGTACTGGAACGAGCATTAAAAATATATCATGTGAAAGATGGGAAGGGAGAGGCTTTGCCTTCTTTTGAAACAGGTACATTAGCTGTGATTTGTACCGGAGGTTCTTTTTCTTGTAAGGTAAATAAAGACGATTGTAATATTGTAAAGGGACAGGTTTTACTTGCTGCAGGTGAAGGTGTAACACATGTAAAATCATTTATAGAAACTAACTTTAGTGGTATAGTTGTCTTTGTCTCGGAGGAATTTTTGATTAACCGGCAACGTTTGATTATTCGGGATATTACTGAGAAAGAAATAAATGAAGCAATGACTATGCTTAACTTAATAGAGTCGCAATTGAATACTCCCAGGGAAATACGGGCTAAGGTAATAGAATCTTTGTTGAGAGCTTTAATTATCGGTTTACAGTATTCTGTGCATGAAGAGAGAATAGAGAGGGATGATATTCCTCCTTTTTTCTATGATTTGGCTTTATTGATTAGTCGTTACCATCATTCTCCGGCTTATTTTTATGCGGAAAAATTAGGATTGAGTTCACCGGAATTTAATATGAAATGCCGTCAATATTCTCAAATGACAGCTGTGGAATGGATTGCAGATTATGTATTGTTGGAGGCAAAGGATCTACTTCGTAAAACACGTTTACGTCCGTCGCAAATTGCTATTATGCTGGGATTTTCGAACCAAGATACATTCTCCAGATGGTTTCGGCGGCTGACGGGAGAATTCCCTTCCGAATGGAAATGAATAATTATAAAACAAATATATTATGAATCTACTTTTTGAAAACGCAAAAATGAAAGGGAAAATACTTCTCTGTAATACTTTGCATGAAAACAATACCGCTTTGAGAGATAGAGAATTTTATAAATTTATATGGATACTTTCTGGTGAGATTGAATTGGAAATTGATCATCAAAGGGTTATATTGAAAGCTAATCAGTTGATGTCTTTATCTCATTTGTACCGTTTGGAGTTTGTACGGATAGAAGGTGAATATATTGCTTTATTATTCAATAGTAATTTTTATTGTATACATGGAAATGATCACGAAGTTTCGTGTAATGGCTTATTGTTTCATGGATCGTCTCAAATAGTTATTTTTGACTTAAAAGAAAAAGAACGTGATAAGTTGGAAACTTTGTTAGGCATTATGCAAGTGGAGTTTGAAGATAATGACCATTTGCAGGAAGAAATGCTTCGGGTTCTTTTAAAACGTTTTATAATTCTTTGTACCCGTATTGCTGAGAACCGTCATGGTGTAGCTCCGGAAAATGGTTCACAATTTGAAATGATCCGGAAATTTCATGTATTAGTGGATACATATTATAAAGAAAAGAAACAGGTCCAGGAATATGCAGATATGTTGAATAAATCTCCTAAAACTTTGGCTAATATATTATCTTCTTACCATCAGCCTTCAGCCATCCGTATTATACATGATCGGATTAAGGCAGAAGCTGAACGATTATTACTTTATTCCAATAAAAGTGCGAAGGAAATAGCTGTAATTTTAGGATTTGAAGATCAGGCAACTTTTAGCCGCTTCTTTAAAAAAACAACGGGCCTGAGTACTTCAAATTATCGTTCTGTCTATAAAAATAAAGCTGAGAAAGTTTTAGAATAGGAAAAATTGCAAATTATAATAGGAAAATAACCATTTCTTACGTATAGAGCAGCCGTTACTTTTGCAATAATAATATTAATACCTAAATATAAGTGATTATGAAAACAAAAGTAACAGCTTTTTACAACGAGTTTCTTCATTTAGCAGCATCTTCTAATCGTATTGGTTTGAATTTAATGCGAATTGCAATTCTTGTGATTTTTGTTTGGATTGGTGGTTTGAAATTTTATAATTATGAGGCTGATGGTATTGTACCTTTTGTTGTAAACAGTCCTTTTATGAGTTTTTTTTATAATAATGAAGCGCCTGAATATAAGCAATATAAGAATTCGGAAGGAGCTTTCGTTCCCGAAAATCATGCTTGGCATGAAGCAAATAACACCTACGGGTTTTCTCATGGCCTGGGCCTTTTAATTATGTCTATAGGTGTTTTGGTTTTTTTAGGTATATTTTTTCCGAAAATTGGAATAGTGGGGGAAATGCTTGCAATTATTATGACTATAGGAACACTTTCTTTCCTTATAACTACACCCGAAGTTTGGGTACCTAATCTAGGAGGGCCTGAATATGGATTTCCTTTACTTTCAGGAGCAGGCAGATTAGTGATAAAAGATATAGCTATTTTAGCCGGAGCCCTTATTCTTCTTTCTGATACGGCTCGAAGACTTTTAAAGAAATAATACGAACAATTAGGTTAAAAGAAGTGTTGTTTTAATAGTTAATAATAGGAGAAAGGACGGCAATGAAAAGATATAATGCAATAATTATAGGTTTTGGTAAAGCAGGAAAAACATTAGCTGCAGAGTTTGCGTCTCGCGGATGGAGTGTTGCAATTATTGAACGTTCATCAAAAATGTATGGCGGGACTTGTATTAATATTGGTTGTATTCCGACGAAAACACTGGTACACTTGTCTAAAGTTTTGGAGTATCGGAGACCTGCTAGTTTTGACCAATATGCAGAAGAATATAAAAAAGCGGTCAAAGCCAAAAATGATTTAACTTCTTTTCTCCGTAAAGTAAATTACGAAAAATTAAATACAAAAGATAATGTAATTGTTTACACAGGTGAGGCTTCATTCCGTTCTCCTTATGAAATTTTAGTGAAGTCTTCTAAAGAAACCATACAAATTGAAGGAGAAAGAATTTTTATTAATACTGGGGCTTCGACAATTATTCCTAATATAAACGGTATAAAAGGAAATCCTTATGTTTATACAAGTACATCAATTATGGAACTGAATAAATTGCCCAAGCGTTTGGCTATTATAGGTGGAGGGTATGTAGGGTTGGAGTTTGCTTCAATGTTTACAGGATTTGGTTCAAAAGTTACTGTTTTAGAGGCAGGCGAACATTTTATTCCCCGGGAAGATAGAGACATTGCTGCGGCAGTCAAAGAAGTATTGGAAAAAAAGGGAATAAATATCCATCTGAATGCAATTGTTCAGACTATAGAGCATGATTCTAAAAAAGCATCTGTTATTTACAGGGATGCGATAACAGGCGAAACAACAAAAGTAAATGTGGATGCTGTTTTATTGGCAACAGGTCGTCGTCCTAACACAAAAAGTTTGGACTTAGAGGCAGCTGGTATTAAAACAGATAGTAGAGGTGCTATAGTTGTAGACAAGCATTTACGTACAAATGTAGAGAATATCTGGGCGGTTGGAGATGTACATGGAGGACTTCAATTTACCTATTTATCTTTGGACGATTACCGGATTATCAAGGAAGAATTGTTTGGTAACGGGCATCGTAACTTGGACGATAGGCAAGCAATTGCATATTCTGTTTTTATAGACCCTCCTTTGTCCCGTGTCGGAGTAAGTGAAGAAGAAGCTTTGAAAATGGGTAAGAATATAAAAGTAGCCAGAATGCTTTCGGCTGCTAATCCCAGAAGTCGGACTCTCGGCCAGCCGGAAGGCTTATTGAAAGCGGTTGTGGATAAAGATACAGGATGTATTCTGGGGTGTACCCTTTTCTGTGCCGATTCTAGTGAAGTTATAAATATAGTGTCTTTAGCTATGCGGACAGGTGAACACTATACATTTCTTAGAGATAATATTTTTACTCATCCTTCAATGAGTGAAGCATTGAATGATTTGTTTTCTATGATAAATTAAAATAACAATGATATGGATAATTTTGAAAAATCTGATATTGGACTGATTGGTTTAGCCGTGATGGGTGAAAACTTGGCCCTGAATATGGAAAGTAAAGGTTTTAAAGTCTCTGTATATAACCGGACAGCTCCTGGTGAGGAAGGAGTTGTTGGCCGTTTCCTTGAAGGACGGGGGAAAGGGAAAAACTTTATAGGAGTCTTTTCTATAAAAGATTTGGTTGAGTCAGTTAGCAGACCCCGCAAAATAATGATGATGGTTAAAGCCGGTTCTCCGGTTGATGAACTGATAGTACAACTTGTTCCGTATTTATCTCCCGGCGATGTTATCATTGACGGAGGCAATTCGGATTTTCATGATACAGAACGCCGTGTAAAGGAGGTTGAAAGTTTAGGAATGTATTTTATTGGTACCGGTATATCGGGTGGCGAGATCGGGGCATTGTATGGACCTTCTATTATGCCGGGTGGTTCGCCTGCAGCCTGGCCGTTGGTAAAAGATATCCTGCAGGCTATAGCAGCAAAACTGGATGATGGAACTCCATGCTGCCAATGGATTGGTCCGGGTGGTTCCGGTCATTTTGTTAAGACTGTACATAATGGTATCGAATATGGAGATATGCAACTTATATCAGAGGCTTACTCTCTTTTAAAAAATCGTGCAGGATTGGATAATGAAACATTAGCACGTGTCTTTGATGAATGGAATAAAGGTGAATTGGATAGTTATCTGATTAATATTACGGCAGATATACTTCGTTATAAAGAAGGTGATACTTATTTATTGGATAAAATTCTTGATGTGGCAGGCCAGAAGGGAACCGGTAAATGGAGTGCCATTGCTGCTATGGACGAAAATGATCCGTTAACTTTGATTACGGAGGCTGTTTATGCACGTATGCTTTCTGCATTGCAGGATGAACGTAAAAAGGCATCCGGGCTATATCCATATGTAGGTATTCAAGAAGAAACAACTCTTTCGACAGAAGAGTTTCGTATGGCTCTTTATGCATCTAAATTGGTTTCGTATGCACAAGGATTTTCTCTTCTTCGCCGTGCTTCCGAGCACTACGGGTGGAAACTGGATTATGGTACTATAGCAATGATATGGCGTAAAGGGTGTATTATTCGTTCTGTATTTTTGCAGAAGATAACGGAAGCTTATCGTAAACAACCGGAGTTGGAGAATCTGTTGTTTGATGATTTTTTCCGTAGTAAAATACAAACTTCGCTTCCTGCTTGGCGTAAATCTGTATCTGAAGGTGTGATGAATGGCATCGCTTTGCCTGCTATGAGTGCTGCACTAAGTTATTTTGACGGACTGAAAACGCTTCATTCTGCTGCAAGTCTTATCCAAGCGCAACGTGATTACTTTGGAGCTCACATGTATGAACGGGTGGATTGGGAAAGAGGAAAATTTTTCCACACAAACTGGACTGGTGAGGGAGGACAGACAGTTTCCGGTAGTTATAACGTTTAAAAAGAATAGTATGAAAAAGGCAGATGATCAATTATTAGTTATATTCGGGGCATCGGGCGACTTGACTGGCCGTAAGTTGCTCCCGTCCCTTTTCGAATTGCATGTTCGGGGTTTGCTTCCGAACCGTTTTTGCATTTTAGGAGCATCCAGAACTAACTATTCGGATGAAGAATATCGTGCATTTGAGCGCCAACATATTATTGATGAACAGAAAGGTAAAGAATATAGTGAAGAGCAACTTGACCAATTCCTTGATTTTGTTTATTATTTATCGTTCGACTCTAATAATACGGATGAGTATTATAAATTGCGTGAGCGAATTGAGTTATTGCAGAGTAAGCACCAATTGCCGGATAAAATCATATATTATCTGGCAACTCCCCCGATGATGTATGAAGTGATTCCGCAATGTTTATTGGAAAGTGGATTGAATGCTTCCCAATTAACGGATGGTTGGAGACGCATCATTGTTGAAAAACCTTTTGGTACTAGCTTTGAATTGGCGAGAGCACTAAGCGAACATCTCCGTCATATTTTCCATGAAGAAGAAATTTATCGTATAGATCATTATTTAGGGAAAGAAACAGTACAAAATATATTAGTACTTCGTTTTTCGAACGGTATATTTGAACCACTCTGGAATCGTAATTATATAGAATCTATAGAAATTAATGCAACAGAAACGTTGGGAGTTGAAAATCGTGGTAAATATTATGATTCTGCGGGTGCGATGCGTGATATGATTCAGAACCACCTGATGCAACTTATGTCGTTTGTTGCGATGGAATCTCCTGCCATTTTTGAACCGGAACCTATTCGGGATGAAATAGTAAAAGTATTTCGTTCTCTTCGTCCGTTTAAGCCAAAAGAAATTGATGCACAAATTGTCCGGGCTCAATATAAAGGCTATCGGGAAGAAAAAAATGTTGCGCTGGATTCTACTACAGAAACTTATGTGGCTATGAAATTTTTTATTGACAATTGGCGTTGGAGTGGAGTTCCGTTCTATTTTGTAACAGGGAAAGAGATGCCGGAGAAAAAATCGGAAATCGTCATTCATTTTAAATCAACTCCGCATAAATTGTTTGTGGGACAATGTTCGGGAGGTTCGTGCAATAAACTTACAATTCGGATTCAACCGGATGAAAGTATTTCTTTGAAATTCGGATTAAAGATGCCCGGCGCAGGTTTTGAAGTGAAGCAGGTTGGTATGGATTTTCGTTATGATTCACTTTCTAAGACTTATCTTCCGGATGCATATGAACGTCTTTTGTTGGATGCAATGTTAGGCGATAGCACATTATATGCACGTAGTGATGCTTTGGAAACCAGTTGGAAATTTATAGATCCAATTCTTCATCACTGGAAAGAGGAAGGTGAGAAGAACTTGTTTTATTATCAGCCGGGAGAAGATGGCCCGTTTCAGAAAATAATGTTGGGAATGGTGGAAAAGCCTTGTTCCTGTAAAAGTAAATAAAGAGAATATATGAAAATAGAATATTGTAAAGATTCAAAAACAGCGCTTCGTATTATGACTGAGCATTTGACTCAGCTAATGCAGGAAAAAGGTTTAGAGCCGTTTAATCTGGCGTTGTCGGGAGGGGAAACTGCAAAACAAATATTTTCCCTTTGGGTAGAAGAATATAAAGATAAAATTGATTGGAATGCACTTCGCTTTTTCTGGGTAGACGAACGGTGTGTTCCCGCTTCTGATTCTGATAGTAATTATGGACAGGCAAATCGTTTGTTGTTTAAACCTCTGCACATTCCGGAAGAACATATTCATCGTATTAAAGGAGAGAAAGAACCAGGGGCAGAAGCTATGCGTTATTCGTGGGAAGTAAAAGAATATCTGCCGTTATTTAACTTGATGCCTACTTTTGATTGTATTATATTAGGCATAGGAAATGATGCACATACAGCCTCTATTTTTCCTAATACAATGGAACTATTGTCAGATAGCCGTAGTTATACAGTTTCTCAGCATCCAGCCAGTCATCAGTTTCGTATTACTATGACAGGCACTCTTATTCTTAATAATTCACCATTGTTGATACCCGTTTTCGGAGAAGATAAGAAGGCTGTAATAGAGCATTTGGCAGATCGTTTTTCTCCATCAAACGATACACCTGCTGCATATATTTTATCACATGCTGTGGATGCAACGGTATATACTACAGAATAGGATGCTGATGTGCGGAATCTTATTCTGGCTTTTTTGTAATCATGTTTTAACCAGATAGTCCATTATATAATAATGGGCTTATTATGTTATTGTTAATTGTAACCTTAGTTTCTGTTTTTTGTTTTTAGCTAAAATGACTAATATAAGCTAATATTTGAATATATCATTTTTGTGTTTTCCTCTGTTTATTTTTCACATGGTTTTTTATATTAATTAGTTATGGAGAATAAATTTACAATAGGAGCAAATGTTAGCCGTAAAGGTTTTGTATGGTTTGCCGACCAGTTAATAGAGGAAAAAAAGAAAACTGGTCATTTAGGTTTAGTACGGGTTTATCAAAGTAGTTTGAAGTCTTTAATCCTTTTTGTGGGGAATACATGGATTCCTTTTCATATATTGAATCATGAATTTATTAGAGATTATGTAGAGTGGCTTGAAAATAGAGGGATAAGTCGTAATACAGTACATTTTTATTTACGGAACATAAGAGCTATTTATAATCGGGCACAGTCTTTGGGATGTATATCTTCGCGTAAAAATCCTTTTGAAGGTTTTTCATTTACTCCACAACCAACAGTTAAACGCTCTCTTAGTAAGAATAAATTACGGAAAATATTGGATTTGAATTTAGTATTTGGAACTCCAGTTGCCTTAACAAGAGATATGTTTATGTTTAGTTTTTATTCATGTGGTATGGGATACGCTGATATGGCTTATTTACGCCATTCAAATATACATGAGAATATGATCCGTTATCAACGCGTCAAAACGAAGAGAGAGGTCGTTATATTTCTGGAATCTCCAATGTTGCATTTAATTGACAGATATCGCCGGGAAGATAGTGATTATGTTTGGCCAATCTTGTTGGATGATGCATCACTTGAAGAAAACTATCAACGTTATCGTAGTGGCCTCACTGCTTATAACCGGAATCTGGCACGTATAGGGGAAAAGTTAGATATACAGGGACTCAGTTCGTATGTTGCCCGCCATACGTGGGCAACTGTTGCCCGTAATAATTTAATGCCGACAGCGGTTATTAGTACATGTTTGGGGCATGCCAGTGAACGAACAACGCAAATCTACTTAGATTCTTTCAATTCTTCTTTGATACGACGTATAAATAAAAAGGTAATTGAACTATAAATCCAGGTTTTATTCAAATAGAATAATTAAAAAAACAAAACACCACGGATTTTAAATTGCTCTTGAAATTCATGTTGTCTCTCAAGATGAAATAATGTGCATCTATTATCAATAGGTGCACATTGTTTTATTATTTGTAAATACCGTCACAAAAATAGTGAAAATAAAAACACCAAAACACTTATAACTCACCGATGAAACATAATTTAACTATCAATAATACTGTCAAATTAGCCTATTTTAACAATGGTCGTATTCAGTAATTAATCTAAAAGAAGGTTACTGATATATTGTATATGTTTGAGCTACAAACATGTAGTACCTTTTGTGCACCTATTGATAATAGATGCACAATTAAACTTAGAAGCTTAAGTAGTGAAAAAAGTTCTGAACATATTGTTATTCTGCATATTATTAGGGGTAAATGAAGTGTTGGCACAGAATTATTTACCTGCTAATTCTTATTTGTTTTCTTTTCCAGAAAATCAGAATTTTTTACTAGCCGATTATGGGGATAATGCGTTTGCTTTGCAATGTATGAACGAAGATCTTCTTTCCGCCCGTTCAAAATTATTGGATAATAAATCTCATATATTAATTGTTGCTCATGTCAGCGCTTATGATTATGCAGAAGGAGCTGTTATTAATGAAGCTTCACTTCGTGCAAGTCGTATACGTGCGTATGTTAAATCCAAATTGAATATTCCTCATGAATGCGTGGCTTTTTACGTTGATAAGAGTGGCACATACAGGGATCGGGTAGATGTATATTTAGTAGGATCGCCTCTTCCGTGGTTTGTTAACCAGGAAATCTGTTATAGTGAAAGTCTATACCCTGTTGCTATTAAAGATGCTATTAAACGATATGGAAGCGTTCCTTATGTCGATTTCTATTCACGAGGTTCTTCAAATGGAGAAAGTCGTATCATTTATGTTATTACGGACGAATTGTTTGATGACTCAGAATTAGAAGACTATCGTTTGCTTATTAAAAATAAACCATCTGTTTCTGTTACCGGAAGAGTAATGACAGAAAATGGAACCCCGGTGCTCAAAACACAAACGGTGAAACCGGCAGTTAAATCAACTACCCCGTCTGTTGTACAGAAAGAATTACAGACTGCACATTATGTCTTTCCTTTAAAATTTGCAGTAAAGACGAATTTATTGCCTTGGTTTAAAATTGTTCCTTCTCTTGAATTGGGCAATGGAAATACAGGGATCCAGATAGGTTCTTTTATGCCAAACCTGGAATTAGAATACTATTTTGCTGATAGATGGTCGATTGCTTTGGCCGGTAAATATGCAGACTTTTCGTATAAGGGAAAGGATGATAATAAATGGTCCGTATCAGATATTACATTATCGCCTAAAGTGTGGCCGATTGAAAAAGGCTCTTTTAGTGGGCTTAGTGTTGGATTGTTTGGACAGTATGGCGATTTTGATATACGGGGGGAGAAAATTAGTGTGGATGGATTGTATGGTCGTACCGGACGTTTTTGGACAGCAGGTGCTTCAATCGGTTATTTAATTCCTGTTTATTCCGGTTTTTGTATGGAAGCGGAGTTGCAGACCGGATATCGTTCTGTCTTTAATGGAAAGAAATACAGGTATGACGAAATAGATAATAAAAACTATTTGGAGACTCGTTTTTCGTCTACCGGATTTATGGTTGGGCTAAAAATAAGTGTGCTGTATCGTTTTGGATTTTAAAGGAAAGAGTATGGTAAAATGTAAATATACACAAATCCTATGTTTGGCCGGAATCATTGCTTTAGTTGCCGGATTATCAGCCTGCGTATATCGTTCTACAGACGAAGACTGGGATCGTAATGGAAAGGTTCGTTTGATATTGAATTGGAAAACGAAGGATAAGCCCTCGGACATGATCTATTATTTTTATAAGGAAGGATCTTCTGCCCCTATTCTTAGGTATGGTAAATCTTCCGGATATGAAGGTACTCTGCCTGCCGGAATTTATCAGGTTGCCGTTTGCAACCCTGATGGTGCGAATATAGACTTAGATATGGATAATGGGTACGATGCTGCCCGTGCAGTTGCTCGTCCTGTTTCTTCTTTGAAAGCTACGGTGTCGCATGTTGCCCAGCCTATGAATTTGTATGGTACAGGTGAGGGAAAACTTGACGTTAGCGGCCCCGATTGTAGCACCAATGAATTATATCCGGCTTGTTTGGTTAAGCAAGTGGAGTTGAATGTTAAAATAGTTGGTCTGGATGGTATCAGGAAGATAGATGGTTTTATCAATGGTGTTTCTCCTGAAATACATATTCCTACAGGGAAAGCTCTTTTTGACCGTGTGGCTTCTGTCGCATTTACCCCGGAACAGATTGCAGGTGATGTATATGCTACATCGCTTAATTTATTTGGTTTTTGTTGCGGAGGTGAGGGCGAACGTGCGGAGTTGTTTCTTAACGTTACCAAGAAGGATGGTAATACTTTTACTTCATCAACAGATATAAGCGATCAGGTGAATGACGCTTTTAATGAAAGTTTATCCACTTATATAGTATTGGATTTGGAGATTTCGCCAGATAAAATAGATGGGATAAAGATAGAATTGACCGACTGGCATAAAGGGGTTGCCGGGGTTGAAACCTATGAGTAGTATATAGAAATTGCGTAAGGGTATGAAATTTGTATTGTGTTTTTATCGTCTGTTAGCTCTGATTGTATTATTTATTTATACAGGAACGGGGTGTTCGTCAGAAAAAGATGATTTTTCTGGACGGCGCGAAATTGTTTTACAATCACAGCTAGGTTATGCAGGTAGCGATAATTATGAAAATATAATAGATGATTCTGTCTTTTTTGCGAAAGGTGTCGAATCAAAAAACTATACAGAAGTCTGGAGTGCTGCCATGCAGTCAGTCGGCCGTGTCGTTTTTGCAGAACCGCGTTATTATCCCGAAGATAATAGTCAAGTATACTTATGTGGTTTTATACCATCGGCTGAGCTGTCGGATAATAATCAAGTTTCATATATACTAGACGGACAGCAAGATATTATGTTGTCGGAAGAACAGGCAGGAAGCATGAACGATATGTTCTGGCAGGATGAAAAACGTTTCGATTTCATTCATTTGCTTACACAGTTACGTTTTCAGATTCGTTGTGACGCCGAGGGTGTTTTACGGAATTTATCCCTTAAATCAATTATAGTAGAAGGTACACAAGCAGAGGCAACTTTGTCTCTTACAGATAAATCTCTCCAATTTACAGGTTCAAAAAAAGACATTATAGGATATGACTATACAGATGGTGATGTCGTTTTGCTGGGTACGGATAATGTATCTGTCCCTGGTGTGGTAATGATCCAGCCCAATGTACCTGTCTATATTTCTGTAATCTTGCAGACGCCTGTTGGCAATGAAACAAAGTTTGAGCATTTGCCTGTGGTTTTTGAAGAAGAAGGAGGAATGTCTTTGGCAGGAACTTCATATCTCTTATCAATAAATGTACATACGAAAGGAGTCATTGAATTGTCTTCGGTAGTTGCCAATTGGGTAAGGGGTAATAATGGAATGGGAGTTATAGAGTGAATATAAAATATAAATGAGATTATAAGTATTATGAAACAAAGTTGGATTTGTTCGGCATTATTGGCCGTAACGATGTGCGGTTGCTCGTCTGATGATGGAATGACCGGTAATGGTGGTGATGCGGAAATCAAAATTGGTGCCACTGTATATGGAACAATTACAAAAGCTCCTGTCACAACAGGTGATGAGTTTACTGCTGCTATTACCGCTTTTGAAGGTACAAGTGAACCAATAGACTGGACTGTAACTCCAAATTGGCAAAATTCGGTAACACTGACGGCTGCCGAAACTTCAGCAGGAAATAAAGTGCCGTTAAATACTTCCAAGACGTATCCGACAAATGGAAATGTTTATATGGCTGCCTGGCATCCTGAAATTGCTTCTGTGAGGGGTGTCGTACCCTTTAAGAAAACTGGAACGGAAGACATTATGTGGGGTGGAATAGTGAATGGAAGTAAAATGAAACCGGTTGGAGCTTTTGCTTTTACGCACGCATTAACTCAATTGGTTTTTCAGGTACAGGCGTCTGAGGCGTATATGGAAGATAGCCCTAAAGCAGTAAAAGCCATAAAGGTACAAGGTGCACAGTACGCACAATCCATGACTATTAAAGATGGTGGAATTACTTATGCCCCTGCAGCAGAAGTTCCTGTACCCGGTGCTCCCGAAACACCGCTGGCATTAACTACTACGTTGGTTAAGTTTGGTGAACCGTTAATGATAAATACATTAGACGGAGTAAAGGTGAAGATCACGTATGGCGATGATACCGTAAGCAAAGATATTACTATTAAAAACACAAAGGATCAGCAACCATTGAAAGCATTGGCAGGCAATTCACATCTTATTTCTTTAGTATTCCAGAAGAGTGGTGAAGTTACAATTGAAGGAACTGCCTCTGTTGCTCCTTGGGAACAAGGTGCAGAAGGTTCTGGTACAGTTGAATAATAATTATTAATATAAAATAGAACGCTATGAAAACAAGTAAGTATTTATTAGTGGGCATGCTGGCTGTATGTGGTTTATGCAGTTGCTCAAATGATGAAGAACCGATCGATAACGGAACAGCAAAAAATATTGAATTAAGTGCAGGTATTAGTACAACTACCCGTGCTGTGATTGACGCCGATTATAGTAAAGATTTGAATGTATCTTTCGGACGCTTGGATAATCCTTCTTCTAACACTACATGGGCAGCGGCTATTGATGCTGTTCGTGCCGGAGGTAGTGGAAATACTTCAGTAACATTCGGAACAACACAAACATATTCAGTATCTAATGGAGAGTCTGCATTAATTGGGTTCTATCCCCAGGCTAGTTTCGCTGCTACATCTAATCCTGCAAAGGTTTCTTATACGATAACGGGAGATGAAGACATTATGGTTACCGACGTACAAAAGGGTGCTGCTAATAGTCCTTTTCAGCCATTTACCTTTCAGCATTTGCTAACACAACTGCAATTCAAATGTGTGGGTTCTAGTGAAGCAGTTGCAAAATGGTCTGCTATTACTTCCATCACAGTGAAAGAGGTGCCTACAGCATTGGAACTTTCTATCGATAAAGCAAGCGGCGCTTCTTTAGCACCTGCTGCAGCTCCGGTAGAAGCAGATTTAGCTGTATTTAATTGTCCTACGGCTGTTACTCTTTCTACGGAAAAAGATCCTAAGATTGGTTATTTGATGCTATATCCTACAGCGGGTATGGGAACAGCAGCTTCGGCTATTACATTGGAAGTGAAAGCTACTTATGACAGTGTGGAGAAAACATTAACAGTACCTATCAATAATATAGCAGATGGAGTTAAAGCCAGCCAATCTCACATGATTACCCTGAACTTTACTGTAACGGGAGAAATTACCGTAGAAGCCGGTATAGCCGAATGGGTACCTGGTAACGGCGGAGGTTCTTCTGTTGTTCCAAACTAATGTTTTTAAATGTAGCAGGAGATGAAGATTTTACTAACGATAGTAACCGCGATGTTCCTTTGGGGATGTATGTCTTGTTCGGATGGAAAGGATGATCCGATTCCTGTTCCGACGGAGGTACATTTGGAAGGGGCTATTGGCTCTGCAACCCGTGCAGTGATAAACTCCGGCTATGAAAAGGACTTGGATGTATGCTTTGCCCGTCAGGATGAGACCTCGAAAGGATCTGCTGTATATGGAAACTGGAACATTTGTTTGGCTAAGCGGACAAATGGAAACGGACGCAGGCCGATTGTTTTTGCAGAATCCCAGTTATATCCGATACAGGGAGAGAATACTCGCCTGCATGGTTACTATCCGGCGGATAATGGGAAAGCGACATTAGTTAACGGAGGTGTACAATTTTCAGTAGACGGAACTACCGATATAATGGCTACGGGACTTTTGACGGGTAGTATGGATGCTCCTGTTACCTTGTGTACATTCCGCCATTTGCTTACGCAGTTACAATTTGTTTGTTACAGCTCTCATCCCGATAAATGGGGAAGTATAAAGAACATTGAAATTGTGGGAGTCCATACTAAGCAGGAGCTCGATCTTGTGTTGGTATCTCCTTCGCTGTCTAATGTTTCGTCGAATGGTGATGTACGGGATTTAACAGTTCAGGATATTCAGGATTTGCCGATCCCGGAAGTAACAGATCCCGGGAATGCTTTGCCGGATGCCCAAGGATATGTCTTGTTGCCTGTGCAGCCTGTCGACGGTACAAAAGAGCATCCGCTTTACGTCCGTATAACTACAACGAAAGACGGAAGAGGAAATGAAGTTCTTACAACATCCGATGTTTGTTTGTCGGTAGAAGGAGGTTTCCAGACAGGCAAAAGACATTTGATAACACTTTCCTTTACTGATGGAAATAGCATAGATGCTGTTTCTGTAGGTGTGGAGCCCTGGACAGATATGGATCAGGAAGAAATACCTGTATGAGGAGAGAGTGAGCGAAGCGAACTAAACGAGAAATTAATATAAATCAGGTACTCCGTAAGGAGGACCATAAAAACAAATGGATATGAAGAACATTATGAGAGTTGGCGCCTTTGCGGTTGCCATGTTTACAGCAGTAAGCTGTTCTGAAAATGAAACGGATATTCCGCAGCCGGATAATAATGGACAGGTTGCATTAGGAGTAACCACCAATCTGAAAGTAGATGCCGGAACGAAATCTGTTACGCGCTCTGTTGTAGTAGGCAATAAGATTACCTATAACAAAGACAATTATGCTGATAACGATTCTGTGCCGGGTATAGGTATTGTGATCTTGAACAAAGCTAAGAATGCTTGGTACTCACCGGATGGCACTAACCATACTGCTTATGCCTCTACTCATCAGGTTTGGTTTGTAGGTGATGAAGCCGGAGCCAACTGGCTTTCCATATTAACGAAAGACGCTACCCATAAAGATCAGAGAGAGACTCCTTTCTACCTGAAGAAAGATGTTGGTTGCGTATATGCTTATTATCCTTATAGTGCAACTGCATTTAATAGCGTAACTCCTTCGTCGGAAGCTGATATGAAAGTTCCTGCTAATCTTTTGAAGACAGGTACTATCGATGCTCAATATGCTAATAATGCAGCCATGAAGTGGGAGGGTGGCAAATGGGTTTCTAACGGTTCTACTAGCAGTGCTGCCCGTAAACAGAAGATCGCATCTCTTGACGAAAAAGACTATATGTATCATGACGCAACTGTTGCCGGTGGCCGTTATGTAAATAATGGACATGCCGATGGGTTCCCTGTTGTTAAACCGGATGCTGATGCAAATAACGCAAATGCAGATAACCCGGGTTGGAAGATTGGCCTGAGCATGAATCATACGTTGTCTATGGTATCTTTCCGTGTATATGATGGCGGAAAGTTAAGTGCTACAGATGTCAATCTTAAATCGATTGAAATAAAGAACCATGCGAGTACTACTAATCTTTTGGGAGAAGGTACGATGTCTTTGATTGACGGTACAATTACAACGAGTGGTGCTCCAGCAACAATCCTCCGTAACATAACCAATTACATATTGAAACGTCAGATAGAGACAGGAGGTGCAGAAACCGAGAATGACTTTATTGCAGCAGGTTCAGGACTGAATGCAGTAAGCGGTAAGTCTGTTTCTAAGGCTGTCAGCATGTCGCTTTATCCTTTCTCATTTAATGATAATGAAATAGATGTGAAAGTTACCTTAAATGACGGTAATGCCGATATGATCTTTACTGTTACTCTTCCTGCTATGCAATGGATGGCCGGTAATAATTACATCTATACATTGATGGCTGGTAAGAATAAGCTGGACGTTGTTAGTGTAGATGTAACAGACTGGGTAGACGAAGAAATAAGCGAAGAAATACCTCTATAATCCCCTTTTAAGTTACAAAGCCCATGAAACAGTTTTTATATAACCTGTCGCTCATTGCATTGATACTGCTGTGCTCATGTACAGAGGCGGAGACCTCTTTGGGCACAGGCCATGAAGGCGAAGGCGATAATACGGAAGAGGGAGTCCCTTTGAGTGTTAAGAATCTGGGCTTGTCAGTGGAGGTGGAATCGAGAAGCATTGTTACGGGAGTGCCTCCTGTTGCTACACCGGGTAACCCTAACCCGCTCCAAACAGTAGGACTGTTTGTTACGCAGGATAAGAACGGAATAACGTACCCGTATGATGGCAACTACAGACAGGTATTCAAGTACAATGTTTCGGCTTGGGAGCCTGATCCGGATTTCTATCCGATGCTCTATCTCTTTTCCGAAAAGGGAACGGTGTATGCCTATTCTCCTTCTGAGAAGAGCGTAAGCTTAGCTTCGGTGAATGGTACGAAAGTACCTGTCATGAGTAGCGTCTCGGTAAAGGACAAGCAGTCGTTTATATTTAGTGATGGCGGAACCGGAGCTCCGGGAGATGTAGCAACCGATGTACAATGGGAACTGGATGGTCAGGAAGACTACCTGTACGGTAAAGGCACTGCTATCGTAGACCGTTGGCATCCTCAGGTGTCGCTTACATTGAGCCATGCCCTTGCTAAAGTGAGCTTCCGTATCATCGAGTCCAACAGTGGCTCCGCCTTGTCGGAGTCGTATGTGATGTCTCTGGTACTGAAAGGGACAGGAGCTTTTAAGAAGGCTTCCAGCGCCAAGCTGAATCTGGAAACCGGCGAATTGAGCGGTTCGCTTACAGCGGTAGACCAACTTTCGTTCATCCCGGTAGGGGAACCGCGAAAGGTAGCAACCAATGTAGCTGACAGGTCAAAGGCTCCCATACAGGCATTCGGGCTGGCTATTCCGGTAACGGCAACGGGGGTGACCCTTGAGTTTACGGATGATGCCAAACGGGTGTTCACCATGAAGCCGCAAAGTGATGGTTCGCCTACGACATTCAACATTAACTGGGAGAAGGGCAAGAACTATATCTACAATATCGAGATACAACCTCAGGGTATTGTGATAACAGATTTACAGGTGACCGACTGGATAGCCGGAAACGGTAACGGTGAGGACATACCTGTTGAATGAATAGGGTGGGCGGGGAGAGATACCCCTCCCATTCACAAGAGAAAAAACAAAGAGACATGATGAAACGATTCCATTTATATAAGACAATTCTTTCATGCCGTACCCTGCTGGCTACCGTTTGTTTGTTGGCAACGGGATGTACGGGCAGCATGGTAGAAGATGTCGTTCCCGACGAAGCTCAGCCGGTAGAGTTGAGCTTTAGTCGTCCTGATTTGGGATTGACGGTGGTCACAGCGGGCGGTTCATCTACGAAGGCGCAGGTACGGGCCGATGGAGACCCGACAGCTCTGCCCGAAGGTGCAACCGTACGTATTGCTGCCTATCTGATAGGACGTTTGGGTGAAACTGTGACCAACCCGGCAGACTTTTCTACTGTTACTCCCAATTTTCAGGCTACCTACGTTGTGGGGGCGGATGGTTCATTATCTCCTTGTCTGGTAGATAATGAGGGAAAGAAAATAGAAGGTACTGCAAAAGGCATGTTTGTGCGTAGTGGTAAGTACGACTTCTATGCCATATCTCCGGCACGTCCGATTACGAATGCAGGAGGCACAAACCAGATAACAAATATCCCGCACAAAGAGGATGTAATGGCCTCCTGTGCACGAACGGTTACCATATCCAAGTCTTCAAGCACTGTAACCTTACAGACATTTAAACGAAAGTGTTCTTTGGTCGTGTTCAATGTGGCCTGCGACGCTTCGAGCGCTGTTTCGGTGATTAGTTTGAGAGGAACCGCCCTGAAGCTAAGCTCCATTTCCAAGTCGGGGGCAAACCTGGTTGCCGGTGAGAGTGAAGAGATTTCCAAGACCGGATCGGAGGCTACCGATGCCGGCACAGTCTCTTTTGTTGAAAGCGACTTTCAGGCCGTAGATCCCGCTTCCGATCCGGATAACCTGGGATTGAACAAAGTGATAGGAATCGTCCTTCCTAAAGATGGCACTCCCTTTAATATAGCCGTAACGGTAGAGCGTGATGGTAATTCGGTAAACCTGGGTGCAACGGTCAACAAGAACATTGCATTTGATTCCGGCAAGAGATATGTCTTTACCCTGCAGGTAAAGAACGATGTAAGTAAACTGCTTATGCGTGTGATGGACTGGAATACCATTTCGTTTACAGACGATAATGTAGGGGGAGCCGATCCCGGCAATCCGAATCCTTCCGACCCGGATATTAATGAGGGTATAGGCGTAGGAATTGTTATAGCTGAATGGACTAATATTGATTGGAGTGGTAACGGTAATGTAGGTTGAGATGATAATGGAAAAACAAAATACAATGAAACAGGCAAATAAAGTAAATAGTGACAGGTATGTAGATATCCGGAAACTACGTGTCGGGCTTTCGCTGACATGTTTGCTTCTTTTTGTTTTGCTGATGTTTCTGGGTGCGTGTTCGCAAACGGAAGTAGAAGAACGTCCCACAACGGGAGGCGAAGGAAAGGAAGTAGATGCAACATTCCGTATGAATGTTCTATCCAGCAACTCACCCTCTTCGCGCAGCCTTCTGTTTACAGGAAAGGAAACGAAAGAGTCGGTAGATACCGTATTTACGCCTTCCACAAGGGCAACCAATGCAATGGATAAAACTGCCGAAGACAACATAAGCAACCTTTGGGTAGCCCAATACGACGATACGGGCAAACTGTATAGCCAGTATTTTGAAAGCGGCGCTTTTACAACCAATCCTTCCGGTGGTATGGAAGTGAACTTAAAGCTGAAGACCTCGGCTGCATGCCGCATTTATTTTATTGTTAATGCCGGCGACCTGGAATCGTTTATTACCAGCGAGGCCGTATTGAAGACTTATACGAAAGACTTTGCCGTTTCGGCCGACGGCCTTCCCTCGGGAAGTCTGGGTATGACCGGATTATGGACAGGAGCCATAACGGATGCCGGAATAACCAGCTCGGTGGATATGGTGCGTCAGGCGGCTAAAATAGCTTTTAAGTATACAATCGGTAATGCCAACGGGTTCTCGTTCACCCCAACCAGTGTGACGTTGAACAATGTACCCGGCAAATCACAGTTTATAGAACCTGATGCACAACTATCGTCGGTTTCATATAAAAACTATACCGGAATAGTAGACAACACCTCGGCAACTATGTACTGGTATCTGCCCGAAAACAAGGCAGGCATAGTAAATGGAGCTAATGCCGTATCATCCGAGAAAGAGAAAGTAGGCACAGGCGTTACGAATGCAACATATATCGAAATACAGGGTACGGCCATACAAGACGGCGTTACTTACGAGAATGTCTCCGTCAAGTTATACCCCGGCGGCGATGCCACTCACATGACGAATACATACAACAATTATAACGTTTCGCGCAACTGCGCCTACAATATGACAATAACCCTTACCGGAATAGACTTTGCCGATAAGCGCGTTACGGTAGGCAAAGTACCCGATATTATTAACCCCGATAATCTGGAAGCAGCCAAAGGTTCGTCCAAAGATGTGCAGGTAACAGCCCGTCCGGGTGTGCAATGGAGCTTTATGCTGCCTACATGGCTCTCGGCAATGATAGGTAGTACTTCGGCAGGAGCAGGCGCGGAGATCACATACAACGGGCCGGCCAAGATCACGTTTACGGCCGTATCTGCCAACCCTTCGGCCGAAGAGCGGTCCGACAACTTTACGATAGACGGTAAAGTTGTTACAGTCAAACAAAACGGCTCCGTATTGGCCGTTAATAACCCGGGGCAGATGGACGCCGCTGTTAATTCGGTGAGCACTAATGCGTGGGTAAATGCAACGAAAGGACTGGCGATTCAGGCAACAATCAGCGGGGCGGACTGGCTCTCGTTCGCATCTCCTTTGTCTACTGAGGCTACAGGTGCAAATCAAGACCTGACGTTTAAAGCTACTACCAGCAACCCATCAAAGAATACCCGCCAGGCCACAGTAGTGGTGAAGGGCGGAAACTCTATAAGCAATGGCAGCTACCTTGCTTTGTCTAAAAACGTAACGGTTACGCAGGCCGGTTCTACCGTAACAGGCAGCTCGGTAGACGTGGCAGCTACGCCGGTGTCTAATGCTTCGGTAACTTTTGGCGCCACTCCCGGATTGACCTGGACTGCTTCCACCGGTACAGCCTGGATTGCGGTAGGCACTACCAGCGGAAGCAACACGGCAGCAAGCAATACCGTAACTTATAGTACGACAGCCACCAACCCCGGCAGTGCCAAACGTGCAGGTACTATCACGGTTACGGCCGGCGGACAAGCCGATAGCCCAACAGGTACACTAACTGTTAACCAAGCCGGATCTACGCTCGCAGTAAGCGGGGCTGCTACGATACCAAATACAGGAACCCAGTCTGCCTCCTCTACCTTTACTGCTACGCAAGGTCTTTCGTGGGCAGTGTCTAAGAGCAACCTGGACTGGTTGACGCTTTCGGGCACGACCAGCGGTACGAACAATACGACCGGCTCTGCGCAAAGTATAACCTATAGCGCCCCGGTAAATCCGTCCGCCTCTGTCCGCTCCGGTACTATCACGGTGAAAGCCGGAAATGCCGTAAGCGGCACCGATGCCGGACTTACAAAAACTATTGCCGTTAGCCAACCCGCATCTTCGCTTACCGTATCGGCTAATGTGAACCCATTGGCTGCAACATCCGGCGCTAGCGGTACTTATACGCTGAATGGAACGAGCGGATTGAGCTTTAGTGTTGCCAATGCCGTTTCTTCCTGGTTGACATTGACAGGTACTACTACGGGGACGACTAATGGCGCCAACCAAACATTTACTTATAAAACAGCTTCGGTGAATCCTAATTCAACGGAACGTAGCGGCAATGTAACGGTAACAGCCGGAAATATATCGAAAGCGGTAGCGATCAGACAAAGCGGTTCTACATTCTCGGTAAGCAACACCTCCGTAGATATAGCAGCCACTGCCACGAGCGGTAGCATTACGGTTACGGGTACAAGTGGCTTACCCTGGACAGCTACCCGTAAGAGTGGAAGTTCGGCCATTTCTGCCGGAACGTCTTCA
The DNA here is from genome assembly GCF_900232875.1 of Parabacteroides provencensis. NCBI lineage: Bacteria > Pseudomonadati > Bacteroidota > Bacteroidia > Bacteroidales > Tannerellaceae > Parabacteroides > Parabacteroides provencensis. The sequence goes on from NZ_LT960490.1 coordinate 408,809, forward strand.
TCTACAGCCACCGGATCGGCACAAACGTTAAAGTTTAATACTTCTGCCAATACGGGCGATGAGCGTTCCGCTGTGTTTACTATTGCAGTAACGGGGGGAAACCATTCAAAAACGGTTACGGTTAAGCAGGCGGCAGGGCTTCTTAATAAGGTCACCATCAACCAGACTGTAGCCAATGCTTATAAGTCAGCTCAGTCTAACCTTTCTGCTTATCCTCCATTCAATTATGATGGTGGTGCTTCTTCCGGTACAACGGGTGCTGATAGGAATGGTACTTCTTCTACTGCTACTGTCACTAAGGAATATTCCATCGAGGTTGAGAAAACAGAGCGTGGCAGTTATTCTAATTATGCTACTGCTGTTAGTTATTGTAGTGGTAAGGGTAGTGGTTGGCGTGTTCCTACTCAGATTGAGTTGTTCGCCATGTATCAGAATAAGTCTACGTTAGAGTCCATATCTGGCTTCGCTGCGTTCACCAGCAATTGGTACTGGAGTAGTTCGGTCTACAATGGTGGTACCGGCGTACGCTGCATGTTGTACTTCAACAATGGCAATTTCAGTAGCGGCAACACGAACAACAGTCGCTATGTTCGCTGTGTCCGGGATATCTGATCAATTTAACAATTTAACAATTTAAACGAGAAGCCGGGGCTTTGCCCCGGCTTCGAAAAAAAATAGAGTTTCCTTAATCTAATTAAAACAAAAAAGCATGGCAACAATCAATGCAATTGCGCACAAGAACGAACTGACAAAAGACGTGAAGAATGATTTCTATCTCACTGCTCAAGTAACGGGTACTTTGTATCTGGAAGATATAATTGCACGTTTGGCAAAGCGGGAGATTGCAACTAAAAATGTAAATGGAGCAGCCTTTGTGCAATTGTTTCTGGACGAATGCGCCGCGGCAGCGGCGGAAGGATATAACGTGGTAACCAGTTTCTTCCGTTCATCCATTAGCATACAGGGAGTAATATATGATAAGGATCTGGGACATAATATAGAGCCATCCCGTTTGAAAGTTACAGTAAACCTTACACAGGGAGAAGGGGCTATCAAAGCTATTGGTGATGCTACGGTTTATGCTTTTGAACAATCCGGGGCAGTCGGCCCGGTTATTCAAAGCGTGTACGACCCCACCAACAATGAGGTAGATAGCCTGCCATTCCGCGGAATGGCACTTATTCAGGGAATGCGTCTTGCTTTGAAAGGAGATGATCCGGAAGTTGGCATTACTTTTACTCCGGCCGATACCGAAACAGGCGATACTCCTGTGTTTATTCCTGCAACAAAGGTGTCTCCCAATACGCCTGCCAAATTGCAATTTGTACTTCCGGCAGAAGTTACAACAGGCAACTGGCGTGTGAAGGTCTGTACCCAATCCAGTGGTAGTGGAGCTATAGTAAAGGACGCCCGTTCTTATGAGTATGAAAATGTGGTTTCGGTATATTAAAAAAATAATGTATTTGGTGATAGCTCATCACGCGGCAGGGTGATAGGCTGCCACGCGTAGGCGTGACGCGTTGTCACGTGGTAAGGTGATGGTGTATCACGCGTACGCGTGATACACCATCACGAAAAAAGTAAAAATAGAATAACTAATCTGGACTTCGGAATACCCTGCAGTTACGGCTCAGGGTAGTGTAAGATTTGGATGAATCCGGTTGCCCACAGGGCTGAGAGGCTCTGTTAAGATTCCGCCGGGAAGCCCCGGCAGGCAAGTTATAAGTGGCAACTACACCGTTCAACAGCAATTACTACTGGAGTAGTTCGGTCTACAATGGCAACGCCGACAGACGCTGCAAACTGAACTTCAACAATGGCAATTTCAATTGGAACAACACGAGCAACAACAACTATGTTCGCTGTGTCCGGGACTCATTGAAAATCTGCAAGCTGTTAGTCCGGCTAAAAAAAAGAAGAGGAGGATGTAAAATGAAATAAAGAAATAATGAATCAGGACTTCGGAATACCCTGCAGCCATGGCTCGGGGTAGTGTAAGATTCGGATGAATCCGGTTGCCCACAGGACTGAGAGGCTCTGTTAAGATTCCGCCGGGAAGCTCCGGAAGGCAAGTTAGAAGTGGCAACTACACCGTTCATCAGCAATTGGTACTGGAGTAGTTCGGTCTACAATGGTAATGCCGGCAAACGCTGCAAACTGAACTTCAACAATGGCAATTTCAATAACAACAACACGAACAACAACAACTATGTTCGCTGTGTCCGGGACTCATTTATGATTGATGCGTTGCGGTATGTCTTGAATCGGTGGAAACAAAGTATAACGTGAATTGATATAAAAGAATAAATAGTAATAAAATAATCCGGACTTCGGAATGCCCTGCAGTTACGGCTCAGGGTAGTGTAAGATTCGGATGAATCCGGTTGCTCACAGGGCGGAGGCTCTGTTAAGATTCCGTCGGGAAGCCCCGGCAGGTAAGTTATAAGTGGCAACTACATCGTTCATCAGCTCTAACTACTGGAGTAGTTCGGTCTACAATGGTAATGCCAATAACCGCTGCAAACTGCGCTTCAGTGATGGCAATTTCAATGCCAACAACACGAACAACAACAACTATGTTCGCTGTGTCCGGGACTCATTGAGAATCTTTAGGCTGACAGGATGGATTATTTAAGACATGATGTAAGCAGATAAAAGAAATAGTAATTAACAACAGAAATAATCTGGACTTCGGAATGCCCTGTAGTTACGGCTCAGGGTAGTGTAAGATTCGGATGAATCCGGTTGCCCACAGGGCTGAGAGGCTCTGTTAAGATTCCGTCGGGAAGCCCCGGCAGGCAAGTTATAAGTGGCAACTACATCGTTCATCAGCGGCTACTACTGGAGTAGTTCGGTTTACAATGGTGACACCGGTAGACGCTGCAAACTGAACGTCAGCAATGGCAATTTCAATTGGAACAACACGAACAACAATAACTATGTTCGCTGTGTCCGGGACTCATTGAGGATCTTTAGGCTGACAGGATGGATTATTTATAAATAGGGAAATAATATGTAGAGAAAGAAAAAGTAGTTTGAACTTCGGAATACTCTAATGTTACGGCTTAGGGTAGAGTTAAGATTCGGACAAATCCGGTTGCCCACAGAACGGAGGTTCTGTAAATATTACACCGGGATGCCCCGGCAGGTAAGTTAGAAGTGGCAACTTCACCGTTCACCAGCAATTGGTACTGGAGTAGTTCGGTCTACAATGGTGATACCGGCAAACGCTGCATGTTGAACTTCAACAATGGCAATTTCAATAACAACAACACGAACAACAATCGCTATGTTCGCTGTGTCCGGGACTTGTTAGCGAATCTGTAAAATGTGGATGAAATGAAGATAGATTTTGAATCATTAGTGGAAGCGTGGCTTGATTGCCGCCGGGCTAAAAGGCGTACACCGGTTGCGATGGACTTCGAGGTGGATGCCGAAAGCAACTTGTATAACCTGTATAAGGAGATAGAAGAGGGTACATACAAGATATCACGCTCAAATGCTTTTATAGTGCTCCAGCCGGTGAAGAGGGAGGTGTTTGCAGCCTCTTTCCGCGACCGGGTGGTTCACCATTATTTGGCTGCCCGCATAAACCCCTTGTTTGAAAAGGAGTTTATACTGGACAGTTATTCATGCAGGGTAGGAAAAGGCACACTGTTCGGGGTGAAACGCCTGAAACGTTTCATAGCCCAATGCTCCGCCAACTATACCGAAGACTGCTACGTGCTGCAATGCGACATCCGCGGCTTCTTTATGAACATAGACCGCCGCTTGCTGGCAAACAAGCTGAATGCTTTCCTGAAAGAGAAGTATAAAGGGGATGATATGGAGACAATCCTTTATCTCACTAATATGATAGCTTTGGATAATCCGGTGTCGAGGGTGCATGTAAAAGGGTTCCGCCATCTGTGGAAAGGCTTGCCTAAAGACAAGAGCCTCTTCTCGATGAACGGTATGCCTATGCCTTGCGACAAGGCGCCGAAGCAGTTGGACATGTTTGTCTGCAACAAAGAACTGGGCTTGCCCATCGGCAACCTGACGAGCCAGTTGTTTGCCAACTTCTACCTGAATAGCTTTGACCACTATTGCAAAAGTAAACTGCGACTGCGTTACTATGGACGGTATGTAGACGATTTCTTTGTGGTACATCAGGATAAGGACTTCCTTAAAAGCCTGGTACCCGTTTTTCAGACATTCTTGCGTGATGAACTGGGGCTGACCCTGCATCCTAAAAAGATACGGTTGACACATTATTCCAAAGGAGTCCGCTTTGTGGGCGCTATCGTGAAGGGACGGACTATAAAGACGGGCAAACGCGCCATAAAAGGCATGCGTAAAACAATTGGTGAGTATAACTACAAAGCTTCCCGTCGTCCGCTCAGTGATGATGAAGAAGAACATTTCCTTCAGAGCCTTAATTCGTATCTGGGTCTTATGAGGCACCATAATAGTTTTAGCCTGCGGAAGAAGGTGCGCGAGTGGCTCTCTCCGGCGTTGGATAAGCTTTATTATTTCACCCCCGAGAAGATCGTACGGAAAGAGAAGGTGCGGTTGCTGCGCCACCAGGCTGTACGGAATATATGTGCAAATATTATGAGATGTCAGAAAAAGGCCGGGCTGGTTCCCGGAAACTACGACGATTTATACATGGAAGTGTATGCTGCCCGGTATAATTGTCCAGAAATATTGAATCATGGCTTTACATACTGAAACACCGCTTTATCTGCGGACAGTGGAGTTGATTAAAATGATTTACGCCGTGTCGCATCATGCCCCGCGTGAATACAAGTATACGTTGATGCAGGATATACGGCGGGATGCGATGAATCTTACACGCTGCATTTACCGTGCTAATGTGTCGCAAGACAAGACGCCGCATTTGATGCAGCTTGTCGACGAGTTTGAATTCCTGAAACTGGAAATACGCCTGTGCAATGAATTGAAGGTAATAGATACCGGCAGCTATGCCAAGCTTGTATTGATGATGGAAGATATCGGACGGCAGATTACAGGTTGGCGCAAAAGTATAACAAAGTAACAAACATAAATATATAGATTATGAATAAGACAGATTTGGCAAATGCGTTGTCGGAGAAGATGGATATTACACAACAGGAGTCTCTCCGCTTTATTGGCTCTTTGATGGAAGTTATAGGCGAAGAACTGGGAAATGACGGTATGATTGCTCTTCAGGGATTTGGCTCATTGGTTCCCTGGAAACAAAAGGAACGGCCCGGACGAAACCCCCAGAATGGAGCTCCTTGTACGATACGTCAACGGATGAGTGTCAAGTTCAGGCCGGGTAAGTTCTTGCTAGAGTCGATCAACAGACAAAAATAGATAAATAATGAAGGTGAAAATTGTAGGAGATATAACGGGGCTTGCTTTATTAATGGCATTACCCTCGTGCGGATCAGGGCGACAGGCTGTGGAGACGCAATCGGAGTTTATACCGCAACAGGAAGTAACAGAGAGGAGAGACCTGGCCGTGCAGGCATCCGGATTGGTACGCCATAAAGAGATACCGATGGTACAGGTAGACGCCTCCTCTGTGCTTAGCCGTATGATTAATTATATAGAGCCCGAAACGGCGGTTATGACGCCTGCTGTTACCACACAGCAATTGACGGCATATATAGACTTTCCGGCTAACGGAATAACCATAAACCCAACTTATGGAAATAACCGTGCGGAGCTGGCCAAGCTGAAAGAGCAATTGATGCCGTTGCTCCGCCAGGGGAACGAGGTAGAATCGATTCGCCTTACCGGTTATGCATCCCCCGATGGAAATACCAAAGAAAATGAGTGTCTGGCAGGTAACCGTGCTATCCAATTCAAAAACTATCTGCTGAAGCAGTATAAGTTTCCGGATAACGGAATGATTAGCATCGATTGGGTAGGCGAGGACTGGGACGGCCTGGCAAAGATTATAGCTAAATCGGGCAAGCCGTATGCACGCCAGGTGTTGGCTATTATAAACGGGCGTCAGGATGCTGATAGTTGCCGTCGTCAGATACGTGCATTAGACAAGGGCAATGTATATAAAGATATTGAGAAGAACTTCTTCTCGCGTTTGCGCCGTATGGAACTGGCCGTGTCTTATAAGTCGCAGGCAATGGTTGTCTCCAAACAATCGGGTATGGATATGACGGAGTTGGCACAGAAAGTATATAATGCTCCCGATAAGCTAAGTCTGGATGAATTGTTGCAGGTTGCAACTTTGTACCGTCCGGGTACCGAACAGTATCGCGAGGTGTATGAATTGGCAGCTTACCGTTTCCCTTCTTGTAAGGAAGCCGTCTTGAATGCGGCAGCAGCTTCTATTGCTTTGGGAGATGTCGAAGCTGGCCGTTATTTTCTGCAAGGGGCGGGCGACGATCCGCGTTCGTGGAATAACAGGGGTGTTTTGTGTCTGATGAATGGTGATCTGGAAGGAGCTATGAACTTCTTTCGTAAATATCTGCCCCAGAACCCGAGACTTGCGCGTCAAAACATGGAAATAACCAAAGAGATGCAGAGATGATGAAATAGTAGTTATAAGGCTAGGGGAGGTATATGTTGGGAAACAAATACACTCCCCGAATTTCATTTACTATAAAAAATAAAGGCAACATACATTTCTGTATGCTGCCTTTTGTGCTTATTCTTCAAAAAGTTGCGGAGGCAAGACTCGAACTTACGACCTTTGGGTTATGAGCCCAACGAGCTACCACTGCTCCACTCCGCGATATAGTACAATCGTCGTTGATTGTGAGTGCAAAGGTAGTAAAGATATTATACAATCCAAATTTATTTACAAAATGTTTGTGTAATACTCCTTGTACTTGCAATGGAAGGATTGATTAGCAACGTTTTGTTACATGTTAATAATGTTGAAATTGTGAGACTCGTATATGCGTAACCTCTTTTTTAAAGAATGTATTTCGTGTTGGAGAGTCTCCATACGGTTAAGTAGATGGTGAATTGCATCTATACCTTCCATATTAATGGACAAATCATAATACATACGTGTATATTGTTCCACCTCTTTTAATTGGGACGATAAAAGGTATCTTTCGCCATCTACAATGTTAATGTCTATCAGGCCCCCTTCTTCCAATAAAAGAATAAAGGAAGGGTCTATATGGCATTTCTGGCAGTATTCACTGACAATAATTAGTTCTGTTTGCATAATACACTACTGTTTTAATTAAGACTTTGTATTTCTTTGAATAGTTCCTTTTGCTTTTCTGTCAGGTTTGTCGGTATATCTATAGAATATGTGATTATAAGATCTCCGAATTTCCCTTCATTTTTATAAACAGGGAACCCCTTTCCTTTTAAACGTACTTTCGTGTTGTTTTGAGTTTCGGGCTTCACTTTTAACTTGACTTTGCTATCCAATGTATCAATAATCTGTTCGCCTCCTAATATCGCAGTATACAGGTTTAGAGGAACTGTTACATACAGGTCGTCGCCATCGCGTTTGAAACGGTTGTCTTCTGCAATGACGAATGTTATATATAAATCTCCGGCAGGTCCCCCGTTGATGCCGGGTCCTCCTTGTCCTTTCAGTTTTATTGTCTGGCCGTCAGCCACGCCGGCTGGTACGGTGATACGCAAATTCTTTCCATTTACGGTGATTACCTGTTTGTGTGTTTTTGCAGCATCGGTTAATGACAAGCGTAATTCGGCAGTGTAATCTTGTCCCCGGAAGCCATAGTTTGCATTGTTCCCTCCGCGGCTGCGTGATCCGAACATAGATTCAAAGAAATCAGAGAAACCACTTCCGTCACTTGACTCCGACCAGAATGTACCGTCTCCATTACCTCCAAAGTTTGCCCTTTGCTGGCGATATTGCTGTTGTTGTGCTTCATACTGGTCGGCATGTTTCCAGTTTTCTCCATACTGGTCATATTTCTTTCTTTTTTCAGGGTCGCTCAGAACTTCGTTGGCTTCATTAATTTCCTGAAACTTCCGGTGAGCGTCAGGATTGTTCGGGTTTAAATCCGGATGATATTGGCGGGCCAGCTTTTTGTATGCTTTTTTTATTTCGTCTTGCGAAGCTGCCTTGTTCACTCCCAAAATGTTGTAATAATCTATATAGGCCATAATATTATATGTTAATTCCGTTATATGCTATCCGTTAGTATACACTCAATAAACATGCCACAAAAAGGAAAGTTGAGAGGAAAAACACATATTTTCAAATCATCGGGATGTTTTTTACAAATCATCGGGATGAAATTAGAAAAACATACTTATGAAATAAGAATCCATAAAGAAACGTTCCTGAATAAGTAATGGAGGGATAAAAAAAGAGAGCGTCACATTGTTGTGACACTCTCTTTCTCTGTTGCGGAGGCAAGACTCGAACTTACGACCTTTGGGTTATGAGCCCAACGAGCTACCACTGCTCCACTCCGCGATATGGTACATATCAATCTTGATTGCGAGTGCAAAGGTAGTATATATTTTTTAATAAACAAGTAATTTGCCGTGTTTTTTGGAGAAAGAATAAAAGGAAAGGCCGGTTTGGATTGATAGAGTAGTAGGTTATTTCGATAAAATGTAGTTTTGTTCTTGGTAGTTAATAATTTTTCCGGTACTTTTGCGCACAGTTTTAATCAAAATGTGCAATACAATGCCGATGACAGTTTCTAAAACACGTGACATGTTGGTGGATGTGGCCAGACAATTGTTTGCTCGCCTGGGGGTGGATAACACAACGATGAACGATATTGCACAGGCATCAAAGAAAGGAAGACGTACATTATATACGTATTTCAAGAGCAAAAATGAAATTTATCTGGCTGTAGTCGAATCAGAGCTGGATCAGTTGCATAAAATGCTTCTGGATGTGGCCGGTAAGGATTTGCCTGCAGATGAAAAACTGATGACTTTTATTTATACCCGTCTGGATGCAATAAAAGCACTCGTATTTCGTAACGGAACGCTGCGTGCTAATTTCTTCCGGGATATATGGCGTGTCGAAAAGGTACGTAAAGGTTTCGATATTCGGGAGATAGAGATTATCAAAGGGATATTGGATGCGGGTGTAAAAGAAGGAATCTTCCGGATGCCGGATACTGATATTACCGCTTTGGTGCTGCACCATGCTTTAAAAGGTTTGGAAGTCCCTTATATCCGGGGAATTATGGGCGATAATATTAATCAGCGGATTAAAAGAAGAGATAATGTGATGAACTTAATATTCAACGGAATCAAGATAAAGTAAAACCAGGGATGTTTATTAATGCAACAGGGTTTTATGTGCCCGAAGAACGGGTACATAACCAACATTTTTTGGAATTAAATGGGTTGACAAGTGAGTGGATTGAACAACGCACAGGTATTAGAACAAGATCTAAAGCTAAACCCGAAGAGAACATTAACACAATGGGGCTGGAAGCTATTAAAAATGCACTTCCTGATCTTCCGTACGACATTACGGAAGTAGACTTGATCGTTGCCGCCTCATATTCGCCTTACGATACAGTAGCAACGGCTGCACATATTGCTCAGCATGAGTTCAACATAGTAAATGCAAAGGCTTTGTATCTATCTTCTGCCTGCTCTTCTTTTGTGAATGCACTTGAAGTTGTGGAAGGATATTTTGCAATGGGTAAGGCTACGAAAGCCCTGATTATCTCGGCTGATAAAAATTCTGCTTATTATAATGAGACAGATCCGAAGGCCGGCCATTTGTGGGGGGATGCTGCTGCTGCGTTTTTTATTTCAAAAGAACGTGTGACGGAACATGATGCACAGATTGTGGAAATCTTTACACAAGGCCTTGGACATCTGGGTAAAGGACCGGAAGGTGTGCAATTGCGTCCGCGTGACGGCGGTATTATGATGCCGGAAGGACGTGATGTGTTTATTCAGGCTTGTACTTATATGCCGAAGAATGTATTATATCTATTAGAGAAGAATGGATATACGTTAGATGATCTTACCTATTTTATAGGCCATCAGGCAAATATGCGTATAATGTCGAATATAGCAAAACAATTGAATCTGCCTGAAGAAAAGTTTTTGCATAATATAGAAGAATTGGGTAACACCGGTTCTGTAAGTTCTGCATTGGTATATGCTCAGAATGCTACTGGTTTCAAAAAAGGAGACGTGGTTTGTATTACCGTGTTTGGTGGTGGATATTCTGCAGGTGCTTGTTTAATAAAATGTTAAATGATTAAAAATAAAATCGTATGAAATTATTAGAAGGAAAAGTTGCTATCGTAACCGGTGCTGCTCGTGGTATTGGAAAGGCGGTTGCTATGAAGTTTGCTGCCGAAGGTGCAAATATTGCTTTCACAGACTTGGTAATTGATGAAAACGGTTTGGCTACACAAAAAGAACTTGAGGCTTTAGGTGTTAAAGCTAAAGGATATGCTTCAAATGCTGCTAATTTTGAAGAAACTCATACAATTGTTGCTGAAATATTGAAAGACTTTGGCCGTATAGATATTTTGGTAAACAATGCGGGTATCACAAAGGACGGCTTGATGATGCGTATGACCGAGTCTCAATGGGATGCTGTTTTGACAGTTAACCTGAAGTCTGCATTTAACTTTATCCACGCTTGTACACCTATTATGATGAAACAGCGTTCGGGCAGTATCATTAATATGGCATCTGTTGTAGGTGTTCATGGCAATGCAGGGCAATGCAACTATTCTGCATCTAAAGCCGGTATGATTGGCTTAGCTAAATCTATAGCGCAGGAATTGGGCTCTCGTGGTATTCGTGCTAATGCGATTGCTCCGGGATTTATTATCACGGATATGACTGCCGCTCTTTCGGAAGATGTAAGAGAAGAATGGTGCAAGAAAATTCCTTTGCGCCGTGGCGGAACACCTGAAGATGTAGCTAACATTGCTACGTTCCTGGCATCTGATATGTCCTCTTATGTATCAGGACAGGTTATTCAGGTTGATGGTGGAATGAATATGTAATATGGAAGTAATCTACGAAGACAATCATATCATTGCGGTAAATAAAACCTGCCGCGAGATTGTTCAAGGAGATAAGACCGGTGATACTCCTCTTTCAGACTTGCTAAAGGCTTGGCTGAAAGAGAAGTATTGTAAACCCGGAAATGTTTTTGTTGGTGTAGCTCATCGACTGGACCGCCCTGTCAGCGGGGTTGTTTTATTTGCCAAAACCAGCAAAGCGCTTGCACGGCTGAATGAAATGTTCCGTACCGGCCAAGTGAAAAAAACATATTGGGCAATAGTGAAAAATTGTCCTCCGGCAGAAGAAGGTGAGTTGGTGAATTGGTTGGTTCGCAATGAAAAGCAGAATAAAAGTTTTGCTTATGATGTTGAGCGACCTGATTCGAAGAAGGCAATTCTTCATTATAAATTAATAGCTCATTCGGATAACTATTATTTGCTGGAAATAGATTTGAAAACCGGCCGCCATCATCAGATACGTTGTCAGTTGGCAAAGATGGGATGCCCTATTAAAGGAGATCTGAAATATGGTTTCGATCGTTCCAATAAAGATGGAGGCATCAGTTTGCATGCCCGTAGTGCAGAGTTTATTCACCCCGTTTCCAAAGAAAGTATAAGAATAGAGGCTCCTGTGCCTGATGATAATTTATGGAAAGCGTTGATAAACGCTTTGTAAAAAGAGACTATTCGAAGAAATAGTCTCTTTTTGTTTCTTAGACTTGTCGAATAAAGCTAGCGGATAAATAATAGCTCCCTGTATTTGGGTAGGGTCCACATTTGGTCGTCTACCACCAGCTCCAGTTTGTCGATATGATAGCGTATGGCTTCCAGCATAGGGACAATCGTGTCGTGGTATGCTATAGCCTTCTCGCGTTCATTCTCTATTTTATTGGCTTTTTTTCGGGCATTTACCATTTCGTCTACCTTTTCTTTGATGAAGATGGTATGGTTGGCAATGTCTTCAATGATTTCAAGATTCTTCGACGACAGATGCACTGCTTTTTCGGTTGGGAATAAATCTTTCATTTTGTATACGTTGTCAATCAGGGAAGATTGGTATTTCGTGGCCATCGGGATGATGTGGTTCATGGCCAGATCGCCTAGTACACGAGCTTCTATTTGTATCTTTTTAGTGTATGTTTCCCACTTTACTTCATTGCGGGCCTCAAGTTCTTTGCGAGTCATGACGCCGGTAGATTCGAACATCTTTACACTACTGTCTTTCAGATAGGCATCGAAGATAAGAGGTACACTGGTTTCGCAATCCAATCCCCGGCGGATTGCTTCGGCTTTCCATTCATCGCTATATCCGTTGCCGTCGAAATGGATTGCTTTGCACTCTTTAATGTCTTTACGAAGTTGGTCTATAATAGCTGTAAATTTGTCTTTACCTTCTGCAATTTTTGTGTCTACAGTTGTCTTGAAATGTTTTAACTGGTCGGCTACGGCCGCGTTCAGAGCTAGCATGGCAGATGCACAGTTGGCAGACGAGCCTACTGCGCGAAACTCAAAGCGGTTTCCGGTGAAGGCAAATGGCGAAGTACGGTTGCGGTCTGTATTATCTATCTGCAGTTCGGGTATACGGGCTATATCTAATTTCATTCCCTGTTTGCCGGCTAGATTGAAGTTTTCGCTGTCGCTCTTTTCCAGATGATCTAATACGGCAGAAAGCTGTGATCCCAGAAAGCTGGAGATAATTGCCGGAGGTGCTTCGTTTGCTCCTAGGCGATGGGCGTTGGTAGCGGACGAGATACTGGCTTTTAGCAAGGCATTGTGGATATATACAGCCTTTAGCACGTTTACTACAAAGGTGATGAAACGCAGGTTGTCTTCAGGAGTTTTGCCTGGAGCCATCAGTAAAATACCGGTATCGGTACCCAGCGACCAGTTGTTGTGTTTACCTGAACCGTTTACTCCTTTGAATGGTTTTTCGTGAAGTAACACCCTGAAGCCATGTTTGCGACTGATCTTACGCATCAATGCCATAATAAGCAGATTGTGGTCGTTAGCCAGATTGCATTCTTCAAAAATAGGAGCTAGCTCAAATTGGTTTGGAGCAACTTCATTATGACGCGTCTTTACTGGGATACCCAGCTTGAGCGCTTCTATCTCCAAATCTTTCATGAACTCCATTACACGAGTCGGAATAGCACCGAAATAATGGTCTTCAAGCTGTTGGTTTTTACTGCTTTCGTGTCCCATCAGGGTGCGGCCGGTCAGTAGCAGGTCGGGGCGTGCAGCATATAAACCTTCGTCAACCAAAAAGTATTCTTGTTCCCAACCTAAATAAGAGTATACTTTTTTGACATCTTCGTTGAAGTAGTGACAGACGTCTACTGCAGCTTTGTTTACTGCTTCCAAGGCTTTTAGCAGAGGAGCTTTATAGTCTAACGATTCTCCGGTATAAGCAATGAAGATTGTTGGTATGCAAAGTGTATCGCCTACGATAAAGGCTGGTGATGACGGATCCCAGGCTGAGTAGCCACGGGCTTCGAATGTATTACGGATACCGCCGTTAGGGAAGCTGGATGCATCCGGTTCCTGTTGTATGAGCAGTTTACCAGAGAATTCTTCTATCATGCCTCCTTTTCCGTCGTGTTCTACAAAAGCATCATGCTTTTCGGCTGTTCCTTCGGTCAGCGGATGAAACCAGTGTGTGTAATGGGTTGCGCCCATTTCGAGTGCCCATTTCTTCATACCTGCTGCTGTGGCGTTGGCAGTTTCGCGGTCTAGCGGTGCGTTGTTGTCGATGCAGTCTATCAATTTAGCATACGCTTTTTCGGGAAGATACTTAAACATTTTCTGCCGGTTGAAAACAAGTGAACCGAAATAAGTTGCCGGCCTTTCGGTTGACGCCGGGACTTCTGCTGCCTTTTTCTCGAAAGCGGCCTCTACTACTCTGAATCTTAACTTTGACATAGTACCTGTTTGTTGAAGTTATAGTGAATATATAATAGTTGTTGTATAGTGCTGGTTAGAGCGTGAATAATTAGCCTGATTGATGGTCGCGACCTCTCTATAGTGCCTTTTTATGTAGATAACCGATTTATTGGTGTAGCCATTTTTTTAATCTGTCCATAGCTTCCATTGTGTCGTTTCTGTCTCCAAAGGCAGTGAGGCGCAAGTAGCCTTCGCCACTGGGACCAAATCCTACACCTGGGGTTCCTACTATGTTTACTTCGTAAAGCAGTTTATCGAAGAACTTCCATGAACTTAGTCCGTCGGGTGTTTTTAGCCACAGATAGGGGGCGTTGGTGCCGCCGTATACATTCAGGCCGCATGCTTTGAGTCCCTCTTTCATGATTCTTGCATTTGTCATATAGTAGTTTATAGTTTCTTTAACTTGTTTCTTTCCTTCGGGTGAATATATGGCTTCGGCTCCGCGCTGGGTGATGTAGCTGGTGCCGTTAAACTTGGTACTCTGACGTCGGTTCCATAGTTTGTTCAGTTGCACGGTTTCGCCATTTAGTGTAAAAGCGTTCAATTCTTTCGGTACTACGGTGTAACCGCAGCGAACTCCTGTGAAGCCAGCTGTCTTTGAGAAGCTGCGGAATTCGATGGCTACCTTTTTTGCTCCCTTTATTTCATAGATAGAGTGGGGTATATCTGTGTCTTGGATATATGCTTCGTAAGCAGAGTCGTACATGATAATGGCGTTGTTGACTAAAGCATAATTGACCCATTTTTTTAGTTCGTCTTTCGATAAGGTTGTTCCCGTTGGGTTATTAGGGTAACATAAGTAGATGATATCTACCCGCCTGTCGGGCAGACTGGGGATAAAGTTGTTTTCTTCCGTACAGGGTATATAAACGACGTCGCTCCATTTGCCGTTTTCGAGTATTCCCGTACGTCCACTCATCACATTAGAGTCGATATATACGGGATATACAGGATCTGTTACGCCAATACTGTTGTCATGGCGGAGCATGTCTCCGATATTTCCGGTGTCGCTTTTGGCTCCGTCGCTTACAAATATTTCGCTGGGTTCCAGATAGACGCCACGGCTGGCATAGTCGTTTTTCAGGATGGCATCAATAAGGAAAGAGTAGCCTTGCTCCGGACCATAGCCGTGGAAGGTTTCTTTCGTTGCCAGTTCGTCCACGGCCTTATGCATGGCTTCTATAACGGCAGGGGGAAGGGGTTGCGTAACATCACCGATCCCCATGCGGATGATTTTGTCTTTGGGATGGGTGATTTTAAAGCTGTTTACCTTCTTCGCGATGTCTGAGAATAGATAACTGTTTTGCAATTTGAGGAAATGTTCATTAACTAGTGCCATATCTTGCTGATTTGATTTATGCTGTTTATTGTTTATTATAAACTTATTGTTCCGTCGAATACTTTTATGGCTTCACCTGTCATATAAACATGGTTGGATTCGTTATCCCACCGGATAGAAAGTATCCCTCCGTCCATAATTATATTAGTAAGCCTTCCGCTTTTGCCATTCACAATGGCAGCTACAGCGGTTGCGCAGGCTCCTGTTCCACAAGCCTGGGTAATGCCTGATCCTCTTTCCCATACCTTCATTCTGATTTCTTCTTCGGTTATAACTTGTGCGAATTCTATATTGGTACGATGGGGGAACAAAGGATGATGCTCCAACAGAGGCCCTATTTCGGAAAGGTTCACCTTGGCTATATTTTCCACAAAAATAACTAAATGCGGATTACCCATCGATATAACGGTACCGATATATTGTTTGCCTCCTGCTTCCAGTTCCAGAGCTATTTCGCCAATGGTAGGGGCACCCATGTCTACGGTAACCAGGGTTACTTTCTTCCGTTTGACGGTTAATTGCAATTCTTTGATGCCTGACAGGGTTTCCAATGTGATGGTTTTCTTTTTTGTCAGACCTTTTTCGTATACGTATTTGCCGATACAACGGGAGGCATTTCCACACATCATGGCTTCTGAGCCGTCTGCATTATAGATATGCATGCTGAAGTCGGCAATATCTGACGGGCCTATTAAAACCAATCCATCCGAACCTATTCCTGTGTGAGGTGCACTCCACTTGACGGCTAGTTCCTCCGGATTGGCAAGAGGATAGAGCATTGTGTTGACGTATATGTAGTCATTTCCGGCTCCGTGCATCTTTGTGAATTTGACTTGGTGTGTCATTTTTACTCCTTGAATCTTGTTGTTGTAACTTTTTGTTTTGTAGCAACACAAATATATGACGTTTTGTGATTTAATATTGCTTATATATGTCTGAATGCTTATTAAATATTGCTCTTGTAATAATTTGTGTTGTTAATATCCATTTTTGCTTATAATCTGTAATTAAAACCAATTGTTCAAATATTATTTGTAACTCATGAATGGATTCTATTAGATAATAAGTCATGCTTGTGCGGTAGAATTATGACTTGTGTGGATGGTATATGGCCTTATTTGTGTTAAATGGGAAGCGAAACAGAGATAATTCTGACAAAATGGAAATAAAAAAAGAGGCTTAAAATAATAAAAAAGAAGCCGTTCGATAATTCGAACGGCTCTTCTTGAATAGCAAATCAGTAAAAGAATGTTCTACCGGTTAGTTTGCTTTAAACTTGAATGATTTGCGTGCATTATCTTTCATGATTGTAACAATATAAATGTTTCCTTTCATTTGATTTGGTATTGTTACATATTCGTTTGCTCCGGCAATTATCCCTTGCGCTATTAAACCACCATTAATACCGGTAACAGAGTAGGCCGCTTTATCTGCATTTTCAACGTAGATACCTCCAGCTTGCGCGTAAACACAAGTTTTTTCAAGAACAGGAGAAGTCTCGTTACTGGTAATAATACCAGATATATTTGATAAGAAGTATGCTGTAGCTATGGGAGTTGCAACCCCATTTTTTACAGGTGCAATTTCTACAGCAATTCTACGCTCTTTAAGAGGAACAGTAGCTGTAAGTTGCATTGTTTCGTTATTCATTTGTTTGATAGAAGCGTTGGCTACTGCCTTGCCTGTAGTTACATCCAAGTTGGTATTAACGTCTATTTCCATATCGTTGCTTATTATTTCATTGTCTGAAATAACACCGTCTCCGTTAGCGTCTTTGGCTGATTGGATAAGCATTTTGTAATTTGGATTGGTATTGCCTTCCACTGCTCTGACGGCATGGTCTATTGCTAAAACGAGGGCGGATGTTGCTGTGGTTGGGATTTTGGAATAATCAGTCATTGTGATTAACTTAGTCCCCGCATACGTGTTGCTGGTCCAGCCTTCGTTACTTGTGGAATCTTGTATGGCTATAGTCAGATTTTCATTTTTCTGGGCGATTGAGAATGTCAGTTTCTTATAACTATTGGTCGGTGCTCCATTGGTAGTATATGTATAGGATTTAATTTGAATCATCTGGATAGGCATCGGATTATCGAAACTAATGAAAACATTGGCATCTCCCATTGGAATTTTGTTTGTTCCTGTAGTAGTAGGAATACCATATAAAGAGAATGGGATGTATCCTTTTATCAGCATATCGCTAATACCAATCGTTACCTGATAGTTATATTTGGGAATAGTTACCCCTGTTAAAGTCAGCAATTCACGGAGCATTTGTTCTAGAGTTACATCAGCTACTATTGCGTAAGTAGTTTTGTCTTGTGACAGGTTTAATGTAAGAATAGGATTCTCTCCTCCTCCCATGATATCAAGAGATATTACGGTTTTGCCAAGTATGGAGCCTTCGCTTTCCGGCGTAATTTTGATGTTTACAATAGCTAATGGTAGCCATTGCCCGCTTTGATACACATTGGCTTTGATGGTCATTGGCATATCTATACTGGTAGAGTAAGTGCCAATTTCCACGGGTAGAGTCACCTTTTGATAGTTTTCGAAAGTGATTTTCAGGGTGTCGTTTTCTGTCATTTGTGCTAATATCTCATTGATGGCAGAGGCTTTCAGTACTACATTATCCGGTTTAATATTTACAGGTGTTGAGGATTCATCGGCCCGGAGGTTGTTTTGTGGAATGAACAGCTGCGAATTGACAATGGACTCGATGCTTAACTGAGGATTAGCAAATTCCAGGAAATCAATGCCTGTTTGTTGCTTTAACTGGTCGAAAAGAACGGGAACTACTTCCGTTTTAATTGTTTTCTTTTGTTGTACGGTTAATTGTTGTTGTGCAACGACTGGTATCGTAGTGGCAAATGATAAGACTACAATACTGATTGAAGATAAAAATTCTTTCATAAGCAATTATGATTTAGATATTAATAAATCGAGACAAAGGTATCATATAAAACCAGATAGCAATCGAAAGTAGATTTATTTAAGATTACCCATATAGTATATAAAAAAAGAGTTGGTCGATTATTATTCGACCAACTCTTTTTTATTTATAACTCTTTAGAATAAAATCAGATATGTTACTTAGCCTTAATCTTGAATGATTTTTCTGCATTCTCTTTTATAATTGTAACAATATAAATGTTACCTTTTGCTAAAGAAGGAATAGCGATATATTCGTTTGTTCCGGAGATAATTCCATTAGTAAGTTTAGCTCCATTTATGCTGACAACAGAATAGGTAGCTTTATCACAGTTTTCAACATAGATTCCGCCTTCTTGTACATATACATTTGCATCTTCAAGAACAGGAGACGCTTCGTTGCTGGTGATAACACCGAGTGCATTAGACTTAACGAATGCGGTAGCCATCGGAGTTGCACCTTCCTTGTCAGGATTAGGGGTAAATTCTATTTTAATCTTTTGGTCTGCTGTAGGAATGGTTGCTTTGATGTTCATAACTCTATCGGAAGCATCAGCTTTTGCTACAGTAGGTTTTTTGATATCAATTGTTGCAATCAGATTGACTTCTTTGGCACTTATGGCTTCAAGTTTAGTAACAATATCTATAGCCATTACATTGAATGCTTCTTCAAGCGTGCCATTCTTGTAATAGGCTGAATCGATTTTTATACCAATATTCTGATTCATGTCTGCTTTCAGATTACCGATAATGCCAGCAACCAAAGATGACATCATGTTACCGAATGTAGTGCTTAAAGAAGCCGGCATGGTAATGATTTGCTGCGCATAAGGTGCCCAGTTTGAATATGCAATATCTTCATTGTTGATAATTCCATCACCATTGATGTCTTTAGCTTCACAAACGTAACTTGTTGTCGTTAATTTCATGTCTGCTCCTTCTACTGAAATAACCGGAGCAAGTTTCCTAAATCCGTTAACCTTACTATCTGTTCCATAAGATGTCAATATAATTGAATCAGCCGGCATGCCTGTTGTTGATTTCAGGTTTGCATATACTGTGGCATCGCCCATAGGAATAGAAGCAGTAGGAGCTTGTAACGGTTTGCCAAACAAACTGGCTTTGATAGTGCCTGCCGTCATTAACTTAGTCATGTCTAAAGTTACCATAAAGTTAGGTACTTCTGCCAAGCTGCTAACCATTCCGCGTAAAGCATCTTCCATTACAATAGAATAACTTAAAATACCGTTGCTGCCTTTTGTTTCTTCAATAGATAACAGATCGCCTGCTTTTAACGGGAAGTTTTCAATGCTTGACCCTAGACCTGCTAATAAAGGACTTAAAGATAAAGTAGCGCGGAATGAACTGTATGGTAAAATAGTTCCTTTGTCTCCTGATGTGAATGATACGGTTAGCAACTCGCCAAGTACATCAATAGAAGCAACAATTTTGTGAGGTATTTTTATACTGACAGGGCGTACACCCATTGCAAATGTGAAATCTTTAGATTCGCTGAATGTTAGTTTTACTTTCTTTAACAGGCTGCTTACAGCATCAGGCATACCTGTCATTTTGATAGAACTTAAATCTACGTTCATGCTGTCAGGAATGACATCAATCACTGTTGGAGTGGCAGCTCTTGTAGCCAGGCCTTGTTGGAAAAATAAAGGAGATGAAACAATACCTTCGATTGTAGGATTCGTTAATGCCATGAAGTCTACACCCGAAATAGTTTTAACCTGATCAAATATGGCTGGCACTATCTCTTTAACGATAGCAGCTTTTTCTGCATTTGTTAATTGGGGCTGGTTCTGCGCAGAACCAGTGAATGTTGTTGCAAACAACATTACCAGTGCACTAATAAAAGTAAAGATTTTTTTCATATATACACGATTTAAATTATTAATAAACCTCGACAAAGGTATCATATAAAATAAAACGTTCAAGGATTTTTTCGAATAATTATTGGTGTCTAATAATATAGCAACAATATAAAATTCAGCCTCTGTTGATGATGAATTTTAATGGGAAGCTTTGTGTATGCCCGTTATAGAACGTCCGCTTGGGTCATTTCTGTTTTTGAAAGAGGTGTCCCAAACAAGTGCCTCTGCTGTTGAACAGGCTACACTAGGTACGCTTGGTACACTACGTGCAGCACATTCACTAGGGAAATGTTCTTCAAAAATGCTGCGATAATAATATTCTTCTTTATTTTGTGGCGGATTAATCGGGAACCGTTTTGTTGCATGAAGCATATCGTTGTCTGATACGGCTTCCGTCGCTATTTTTTTTAATGTATCAATCCAATTGTAGCCAACACCATCGGAGAATTGCTCCTTTTGTCGCCATACTATTTCGTGAGGAAGCATTTTCGAGAATGCTTCGCGTAAAATCTTCTTTTCAATGATTTCTCCGGGGCACATTTTTGCTGTAGGATTAAGGCGCATTGCCACATCCAGAAATTTTTTGTCGAGAAACGGAACGCGTCCTTCCACTCCCCATGCACAAAGGCTTTTGTTTGCACGCAAGCAATCATATAGATAAAGCTTTCTGAGTTTGCGGATAGTCTCTTCGTGGAATGTTTTTGCATCGGGAGCTTTATGAAAGTATAGATAGCCGCCAAATATTTCATCAGCACCTTCGCCGCTAAGTACCATTTTTATCCCCATACTCCGGATTACGCGGGCCAATAAATACATAGGGGTAGAAGCTCGTACGGTTGTTACATCATAAGTTTCGATGTAATAAATCACATCCCGTATGGCATCTAGTCCTTCTTGTATGGTATAGTTTATTTCGTGATGTATGGTACCGATGTGGTCTGCTACTTTTTGGGCGGCCGCCAGATCGGGAGCTCCTTTAAGGCCAACTGCGAAAGAGTGGAGTTGAGGCCACCAGGCATCTGTTTTTCCATTATTCTCTATTCGTTTGGCGGCATATTTTTTAGCGATGGCTGATATAATGGATGAATCTAGCCCTCCCGATAGGAGCACTCCATAGGGAACATCGCTCATGAGCTGGCGCTGGACGGCTGCTTCAAGAGCGTTATATAATTGTTTTATATTGGATGGATTGTTTTTTACATTATCATAATTTGTCCAATCACGGGTATACCATTTCGTTAGTTCCCGGTTTTTACTATAGAAATAGTGTCCTGGTAAAAACGGTTCATAATGGGTGGCATATCCTTCCAACCCTTTTAGCTCGGAAGATATTAATAGATGTCCTTCGTTGTCATACCCTATATAGAGAGGTATAACGCCTATTGGGTCTCTGGCGATGAGGTAGATATCTTTCTCTTCGTCATACAGTGCAAAGGCAAAGATCCCATCCAGGTCTTCTAAAAAGTTAATGCCTTTTTTCTTGTAGAGTGCGAGGATCACTTCACAGTCCGATCCTGTTTGAAACTCATATTCATCTTTTAATACTTCGCGTAGTTCACGATGGTTGTAGATTTCTCCATTAACGCAAAGAATATGTTTGCCATCTGCGCTGATTAAAGGTTGTCCTCCTGAAGCGGGATCGACGATTGATAAGCGTTCGTGTGCAAGTATTGCAGTCTGGCCCTGGTAAATGCCGCTCCAGTCGGGGCCACGATGACGTATTTGTTTACTCATTTGTAAAGCTTGTCTGCGATAAACGGAAGTATCGCCATGTATATTGAATATTGCTGTTATGCCGCACATAGTTGTTGTTCTTTATAAAGTTATTTGTTCATTAAATATTTATCTATTTCTTCTGCTGTTTTTCTTCCGGATGCCATAGCTTTTACAACCAGACTGGCTCCGCTGACTGCATCTCCACAGGCAAAGACTTTATCCATAATTGTCTGGTTTTTTTTGTTTACGGATATATTCTTGCGTTCGTTGACTGGTAGTGAGAGTTCTTTGATCAGTCCTTCTTGCTCCGGGTGCACGAATCCCATGGCAAGGAATATAAGGTCGGCTTCTATAATCTCTTTCCTGCCGGTTTTTTTTATATCAGGACGACTACCGTTTATAGGAGATGTCCATTTCACCTCTTCCACTTCTACTCCTGTAAGTGTGTTTCCATTTCCTATAAATCGACAGGATGCCAAATTCCAACGACGTAGACATCCTTCTTCGTGGCTACTGCTGGTTTTTAATATTTGCGGGTACATGGGCCAAGATGTTTGTGGATTGTACTCTACCGGAGGTTTAGGCATAATTTCTATTTGCGTGACATTTGCCGCTCCATGACGGTTAGCCGTTCCTACGCAATCGCTGCCAGTGTCGCCTCCTCCGATGATGAGTACTTTTTTCCCTTTACAGTTAATAATGTTTTTAGGTGGAATCTGGATACCTTCCAGTTTGCGGTTCTGTTGAGATAGCAATTCCAGTGACAAATGTATGAAGTTCAGGTTACGTACTTCGATGTGTAGTACACGTGCGATTGTNGAATGCCTTTCAGGTTACGTCCTTCGATTGGCAGGTCACGTGGAACTTCCGATCCGATGGCTATGCAAATAGCATCGTAGGAATCCAGTACATCTTTTGCCAATATCTCTTTGCCTACCATCGTGTTTACTTTAAAGATGACACCTTCGTCTTTCATCAGCCGTATCCGGCGGTCTATGATGTTTTTCCCTAATTTGAAATTTGGGATGCCGAAGCGAAGTAAACCACCCGGCAGTTCGTCTTTTTCAAATAAAGTGACTTCATAGCCCCGGCGATTCAGTTGTTGCGCTGTTGCCAATCCGGCCGGCCCACTACCAATAACTGCAACGCGTTTTCCATTGCGGATTGGTTGTTTTGGTGTGATATAACCTTCACGAAAAGCCATTTCTATGATAGCTGCTTCATTTTCACGGATGGTGACAGGTTCATTACAGCTTAATTTCAGCACACAGCTTTTTTCACAGAGAGCCGGGCAGATACGTCCGGTAAACTCAGGAAAGTCGCATGTTTGTTCCAACAAGTGGTAGGCTTCTTTCCAGCGTCCTCTGTAAAGCAGGTCTTGCCATTCGGGCTGTTTATTACCCAACGGGCAAGCCCAGTGGCAGAAAGGTACGCCGCAATCCATGCAACGTGATGCTTGTGTGCGCCGGTCGTTGCTGTTCAATGTTTGTTCTACTTCGCTGAAATCGCCTATGCGTTCATGTACAGGCCTGTAGCCTGCTTCTTGTCTGTGTATGGTTAAGAATGCTTTTGGATTTCCCATTGTTGTACTTCTTTTTAATGATGTTTTGTTTGTTATTAATTCCATCCGTTTTGGTGATAAGCTGTCACCTTACCGCGTGGTAGTTCATCACCTTACCGCGTGGTAGTGTGTCACGCGTACGCGTGACGAGGTCTCACCCGGCCGGGTGGTTCCGGAGTTAATAATCCCGTTGCATTTCGGCTATTTTTTGTTGTAGCTTCATCATCTGTTCTTCCTGCAGTACCTTTTTATATTCTATCGGGATGATGCAGATGAATTCTCCGGAGTATTTGTTCCAGTTATCGAGCATTTTTCTGGCCAGTAGGCTACCTGTATAGTGGTAGTGCTTGCGGATTAATTCGTTCAACTCTTTATTGGTATTACTGTCTTCTATGAGTGATAATTCCACCGTTTCCATGTTACAGAAGTAATCAAAATCGCCGGCTTTATTCCATACATAGGCTATTCCTCCGCTCATACCTGCTGCAAAGTTTCGTCCGGTTTGCCCAAGTATGACCACACGTCCGCCTGTCATATATTCGCAACAGTGGTCACCTACCCCTTCTGCCACAGCAATAGCGCCGGAATTACGTACACAAAAACGTTCTCCTGCACGTCCGTTGATATAGACTTCTCCACTAGTAGCCCCATACATTAAAGTATTACCGGCAATAGTGTTTTCTTCGGCTCTGAAGGTAGATTGTACAGGAGGTATCAGGCTGATGCGACCGCCGCTTAATCCTTTACCTAAATAATCATTGGCTTCTCCTTCGAGGCGGAAATGGATACCATGTGCCAGAAATGCTCCAAAACTTTGTCCTGCAGAACCTTTGAATTTGATGTTTAAGGTATTGTCTGGCAGGCCTGTATTACCATAATGTTTTGCAATCTCACCGGATAACATGGCTCCTACTGAACGGTCTGTGTTGGCAATGGTATAGTTC
This sequence comes from Parabacteroides provencensis, assembly GCF_900232875.1. Lineage (NCBI taxonomy): Bacteria > Pseudomonadati > Bacteroidota > Bacteroidia > Bacteroidales > Tannerellaceae > Parabacteroides > Parabacteroides provencensis. The sequence continues at coordinate 433,060 of NZ_LT960490.1, forward strand.
AGTGATATTTCGTGCTGAAACTTGATGGCAGGCATAGCATGTTTAATGATGTCAATGTCTTTTACATTGTTTATCAGGTGCGCTTGCTTTGTCGTTTTGTGAATGGCATTTTGTTTACCTTCTGCCGGAAAATGAATTAGCTTGTCAAAATTAAGCAGATCATGCTTGGCAATTGAGTCTGATGGTTTACGGATAAGCAAATCCGTATGTCCTATAATCTCATCCAAACTTTTAGCGCCTAATTCAGCCAGATATTCGCGGACTTCTTCTGCCAGGAAAGTGAAAAAGTTTACCAGATACTCACTGCGTCCGCGGAAACGCTTGCGTAGTTCTTCGTCTTGTGTGGCAACTCCTACCGGGCAGGTATTTATATGGCATTTGCGCATCATAACGCATCCCAGGACAATAAGGGCAGAGGTGGCGAATCCAAATTCTTCAGCGCCGAGCAAGGCCATTAGAATAATGTCGCGTCCGGTTTTCAGTTGTCCGTCGGATTGCAGGCGAACTTGTCCGCGAAGATTGTTGAGGACTAATGTTTGTTGTGTCTCGGACAAACCTAATTCGGGTGACACACCGGCATAGCGAATGGAACTTACAGGAGAAGCACCGGTACCACCTTCGGCACCGGAAATGATAATACGGTCTGCTTTGGCCTTAACCACACCAGCAGCAATCGTTCCTACTCCGCTTTCGGCTACCAGCTTAACACTGATTTCGGCATGCGGATTAACATTTTTCAGATCAAAGATAAGTTGTGCGAGGTCTTCTATAGAGTATATATCATGATGAGGTGGCGGCGAAATCAGTGAGATGCCCGGAATAGAATGACGTGTTTTGGCTATAATGTCGTTTACCTTATAGCCTGGTAGTTGTCCTCCCTCGCCGGGTTTTGCTCCTTGTGCGATTTTAATTTGTATTTCATCTGCATTTACCAGGTATTCGGCAGTAACTCCGAACCGGCCGGATGCCACTTGCTTGATGGCAGAACGAAGGGATGTGCCATCTTTTCCAGGAATAAAACGTGCCGGATCTTCTCCTCCTTCTCCTGTATTACTCCGTCCGTGTATTTGGTTCATAGCTATAGCGATGGTTTCGTGTGCTTCACGACTAATTGATCCGAAGCTCATTGCACCGGTAACAAAACGTTTCATAATATCGCCAACAGGTTCTACCTGTTCCAGTGGTACGGGTTTCTGTTTTCTGAATGTAAGAAAGTCGCGTAAAAAAATAGGTGTCTCCTTATTATCAATCAGGTGGCTATACTCTTTAAACTTTTTGTAACTTCCCAACCGGGTAGCGAGTTGAAGGGTAGCGATCGTTTCCGGGTTCCATGCATGTTTTTCTCCATCTTTACGGAAAGAATAGACTCCGGCGTTGGGAAGTGGGCTGCCTGATGTTTGTTTGAAAGCCTCTTTGTGCATGGCAATAATATCGCTGGTAATTTCATCTAAGTGGATACCTTCTATATTACTGGTAGTTCCTCCGAAGTATGTGTTTGCTAGTTCGCTGCTGAGGCCGATAGCTTCGAATAGTTTGGCTCCACGGTAACTTCGAATAGTGCTGATACCCATTTTACTGATAACTTTGAACAATCCTTTACATATTGCTTTGATATAATTCTTGCGGGCGGTTTCGTAGTTAAGCTGGATGACTTGGTTGTCTACGATATCTTTGATAATCGCAAATACCATATAAGGGTTGATAGCACTGGCGCCATAACCCAATAAAAGGGCAGCATGCATTATCTCGCGCATGTCTCCTGTTTCTACGACAAGAGCTGTCTGTACGCGTTTCTGTACTGAAATCAGATAATGATGTACGGTACTGACTGCAAGTAATGACGGGATGGGAGCATGTTCTTTGTCTATCCCTTTGTCACTAAGTATAATGTAGTTTGCCCCATCGGCAACGGATTGTTCAGCTTGCTTACAGAGTTTTTCTAATGCAGATTGAAGTCCTTTGCATCCTTTTGCTACTTCAAATAACATGGGTAGTTTGACTGATTTGAACCCTTTGTATCTGATATTACATAAAATATCTAATTGTGTATTTGTAAGAATAGGATGATTTAGTTTAACCATTTTGCAATGGTTTTCATTCGGACTGAGGATTTTGTTACCCACAGCCCCGATATATTCTTCCAGGCTCATAACTAACTCTTCGCGGATCGGATCAATAGGTGGGTTAGTGACCTGTGCAAATTGTTGCCTGAAGTAGTTGTACAATAGTTGTGGGCGGGTGGACAAAGCTGCCAACGGTGTGTCGTTTCCCATAGAACCGATCGGTTCCGTACCATTTGTGGACATAGGTATGAGAATGCGTTCTATATCTTCCCTGTTGTAACCAAAAATATGTAAACGTTGGTCGAACTGGCCTACAATATGAGGAATTTTTCTTCCAGACTTTATTTCATCCAGTTCTATCCGGTTGTTGGCAAGCCATGTACGATAAGGTTGGGCGTTTGCCAGTTCCTTTTTTAATTCACTGTCGTAATATATTTCACCTTTTTCAGTGTCAATGAGAAGTATTTTTCCCGGCTGTAAACGACCTTTTTCTTTGATCTCATTTGGCTCGAAGTCTATTACGCCTGCTTCCGAGGCTACTACCATCATGTCATGTTTCGTAATCAGATAGCGTGCAGGTCTTAACCCGTTACGGTCTAGCATACCTCCGGCATAACGACCATCACTGAATAGAAGTGCTGCAGGGCCATCCCATGGTTCCATAAGGATGGAGTGATATTCATAAAAAGCTTTTAAACTTTCGGAGATAGGGTTTTTCTCGTTGAAACTTTCCGGTATCAACATTGCTATAGCATGAGGAAGGCTCATTCCGGAAGCTACAAAAAACTCGAGTACGTTGTCAAGAGAGGCACTGTCACTCATGTTTGGTTGAATAATAGGGCGTATATCTTCTATATCGGGAATGTTGGATGAAGACAGGACACTTTCACGAGCTTCCATCCATCCGCGATTTCCGCGAATCGTATTGATTTCCCCGTTATGTGCAAGCAGTCGAAAAGGTTGTGCCAAACTCCATGTGGGAAATGTGTTGGTACTAAAACGTGAATGTACCAATGCCAGCCCGCTGGTGAAATAATGGTTTGTTAAGTCTGGGAAATAGTGACGCAACTGCATCGACTCCAGCATACCTTTATATATAATACTTCTGGTAGATAAGGATACGATATAGAAGTTTTCTTTTCCAGGTAAATTGGCTGAAGCGATTTTTTTCTCAATTCGTTTACGAATGATGTATAGCTTTAGCTCCATAGTTTGTTGGTCATTACAGCCGGTAACAAATATTTGTTTAATATCCGGTTCAGTTTCCTGTGCAGATTTTCCTAAAATACTTGTGTTAACCGGTACTTTTCGGAGATGCATTAATGTTAGCCCCTCTTTTTCTATTTCTTCTATTATAATGCTGAGTATGGCAGTTTGTTGTTGTTCATCTTTGGGTAGAAACACAAGTCCGGTTCCATATTTACCTTTTTCAGGTACAGGAATCCCTTGAAGTAAAATAAATTCATGGGGAATCTGTAACATGATGCCAGCACCGTCTCCAGTTTTATTGTCAGCCCCTTCAGCCCCCCGATGCCGCATATTTTCCAATACTTTTAGAGCCGATTCAACAATGTTGTGTGATTTCTCTCCATGAATGTTAACTAACATTCCAACTCCACATGCATCGTGTTCGTAAGCAGAGTTGTATAAGCCTCTTTGACTGGTGAAATGATCTTTTTTGCTCATTTTGTATATCTATTTGATTTATTATTTCTGCAATATGTGTCTAAATGATATGCAAATATAATTTTATGTTTCATATTGAAATATATTATTGTCTCTTGATTTTTGTTTAATTTAGGTCCGGGAAGCAACAGGCTTTAAATTGTTAGATAAATGAGCAGAAATACTTATAATTTATAGTTTTATAGTAGGATGTTTTTAGCTAATTGTTATTTTGTCTATTTGTCTGATGTTTTATATATAAATTAACTAAATGCTGTATTTGATAATTATTTGTGTTAATATGTTATTTATCGGGCTTATTTATAATCAATATGAAATATAATATTTGTAACTTTGTCGCCGTATTAAAATAAAACCCCAATGGAAGTACTTAAACATGAGTGTGGAGTCGCCATGATTCGGTTACTGAAACCTTTAGAGTATTATTACGAGAAGTATGGAACCTGGATGTATGGGCTCAATAAACTTTATCTGCTGATGGAAAAGCAGCATAACCGCGGACAAGAAGGTGCCGGTTTAGCTTGTGTTAAACTGGAAGCAAGTCCCGGCGAAGAATATATGTTTCGTGAAAGGGCACTTGGAACAAGTGCAATAACAGATATATTTTCTGCTGTTCATCAACATTACAAAGAACTACCTTCCGATAAATTGAATGATCCATATTACGCCAAGGCTAACCTTCCTTTTGCAGGAGAGCTTTATATGGGGCATCTCCGTTATAGTACCACCGGCAAATCCGGTATTTCTTATATCCATCCTTTTTTACGGCGCAATAACTGGCGTGCCAAGAATCTGGCTCTTTGCGGTAACTTCAACCTGACAAACGTAGACGATATTTTCCATGAGATAACAGCTATCGGTCAACACCCGCGTAAATACTCCGATACATATATCATGTTGGAGCAGATGGGGCATCGTTTGGATCGTGAAGTAGAACGTCTTTATTGCAAGAGTGAGGCAGAGGGGTTGACCGGAATGGATATTACCCATGCTATAGAAAATCAGATTGATCTGTCAAACGTACTGAAACGCTGTGCTCCACAATGGGATGGAGGTTATGTAATATGCGGCCTTACAGGTAGTGGCGAATTTTTTAGTGTACGTGATCCGTGGGGTATTCGTCCGGCTTTTTACTATGTGGACGACGAGATTGCTGTACTTGCTTCGGAACGTCCGGTTATACAGACTGCAATGAATGTGCAAGTAGAGGATATAAAAGAACTGAATAGGGGAGAAGCCCTCTTTATCAATAAGAAGGGAGAAATCCGGACTTCACAGATCATAGAACCGAAAGAGAATAAAGCTTGCTCTTTCGAACGTATCTATTTCTCCCGGGGTAGCGACGTAGATATATATAAGGAAAGGAAGCTGCTGGGCAGCAATCTGGTGCCCGATATACTGAACGCTGTAGATCATGATCTGGATCATACTGTCTTCTCTTTCATCCCAAATACGGCGGAGGTTGCTTATTTTGGTATGCAGGAGGGATTAAACAATTACTTGAACCGCCTTAAAACCGAACAGATTATCGGTAGCAAACGCCTTCTTAATGAACAAGAATTGTCTGATATCCTTTCTAAGCGCGTTCGTTGTGAGAAAGTGGCGATTAAAGATATAAAATTGCGTACCTTTATAGCCGAAGGCAACAGCCGTAACGATCTGGCTGCTCATGTATACGATATTACTTACGGAAGTTTGGAGCCGTATATAGACAATCTGGTCGTGATAGACGATAGTATTGTTCGCGGAACAACCCTGAAGCAAAGCATTATCAGTATCCTCGATCGCTTGCATCCGAAGAAGATCGTCATAGTTTCTTCTTCTCCCCAGGTTCGATACCCGGATTATTATGGTATTGATATGTCGCGGATGAGCGAATTTATAGCCTTTAAGGCAGCAGTGGCATTATTGAGAGACCGGGGAATGGAAAACATCATCCTGGAGGCTTACCGGAAGGCAAAAGAACAACGGATGGCAGGGAGCGATCCGATCGTAAACTATGTAAAGGAGATTTATGCTCCTTTTACCGACCGGGAGATATCGGCTAAGATGGTTGAACTGCTTACCACGGAGAAGACCCGGGCAAAGGTGGAGATTGTCTATCAGACTTTGGAAGGGCTGCACGCATCTTGTCCTGACCATCCGGGCGATTGGTATTTTTCGGGCGATTATCCGACACAGGGAGGAGCACGGTTGGTAAATAAAGCTTTCATTAATTACATGGAAGAAGAATATTTAGTCAAATGACACAACATATGGATTATATGCAGAAAGAAAAAAAAGCAACATTGATTCTGGATGACGGTACTGTTTTCCGAGGCATCTCTTTTGGTGCTGATAAAAACATTGCCGGCGAAGTAGTGTTCAACACTGCCATGACAGGATACCCGGAAAGTTTGACCGATCCCTCTTATGCCGGTCAGTTGATGGTCTTGACTTATCCGTTGGTAGGCAATTATGGAGTACCTCCACGCACCTTCAATGAAGAAGGGATTGCAACCTTTATGGAGAGCGAAAAGATACATGCGGAAGCAATTATTGTGAGCGACTACAGCCATGAATATAGCCATTGGAACGCAGTGGAAAGCCTTGGCGACTGGCTGAAGGATGAGGGCATTCCGGGCATTTATGGCATTGATACCCGTGCGTTGACAAAGAAGTTGCGCGAACATGGTGTAATGATGGGACGCATTATTATTGGAGACGATGATGAGAAGAATGTGTCCGGTTTCGGGCAATATGGAAATGTAAACTATGTGGATAAAGTATCCTGCAAAGAAGTTATTACGTATGCTGGAGGGAAGAAACGTGTTGTGTTAGTCGATTGCGGAGTAAAACATAATATTATCCGCAGCCTTTTGAAACGGAATGTAACGGTAATCCGCGTGCCCTGGGACTATGACTTCAATCAATTGGAATACGATGGATTATTCCTTTCAAACGGCCCGGGCGATCCCGATACCTGCGATGCTGCCGTACAGAATATCCGTAAAGCGTTGCAGGGCGATAAGCCCATCTGCGGCATTTGTATGGGAAACCAATTGCTGGCTAAAGCCGGTGGTGCTTCTATCTATAAATTGAAGTACGGACATCGCAGCCATAACCAGCCGGTACGTATGGTCGGTACGGAAAAATGCTTTGTCACCTCCCAGAATCATGGTTATGCAGTAGATAACGACACATTGGGTACTGAATGGGAACCGCTCTTTATCAATATGAACGATGGTACCAACGAAGGCATACGTCATAAGACAAAGCCCTTCTTCTCCGCTCAGTTTCACCCCGAAGCATGCAGCGGCCCTACGGATACGGAGTTCATTTTTGATGACTTTGTGGCTCTGCTGTGACAGGACAGGTTTGCGAGAAGCTCAAATTTAACCGCAGCTGCATCTGTAATTAAATTGCAGGGATTCGCATACATGTCGGAAGTTTTCGGCGACTTAGCAATCAGATAGAAATAGCCTGTTGTTCTTAACAGCCTGACTGCTTTAGCTTCTTAAATTACTGATTGGCATTAATAAAGAAAAGATAATAATACAATGAAAGAAAATATAAAGAAAGTCCTGGTACTGGGCTCCGGCGCACTCAAGATAGGCGAAGCCGGCGAGTTCGACTATTCGGGCAGCCAGGCATTGAAGGCTATCAAAGAAGAGGGTATTCATACGGTGCTTATCAATCCTAATATTGCTACGGTGCAAACCTCCGAAGGGGTTGCCGATACGGTTTACTTCCTGCCTGTCACTCCTTTTTTTGTTGAGAAGGTAATTGCCAGGGAACGTCCCGACGGCATTTTATTGGCCTTTGGAGGGCAAACGGCACTGAATTGCGGTGTGGCTTTGTATCAGAGTGGAGTATTGGAGAAATATAATGTGCGCGTATTAGGAACGCCGGTGCAGGCTATCATGGATACGGAAGACCGCGAACTGTTTGTCCGTAAGTTGGACGAAATAGGGGTGAAGACTATTAAAAGTGAAGCGGTAGGCAATATTGTTGATGCCCGCCGTGCAGCCAAAGAACTGGGATATCCGGTTATCATCCGCGCAGCATACGCGTTGGGTGGACTTGGTTCGGGCTTTTGCGATAATGAAGAAGAACTGGATGTACTGGCGGAAAAAGCCTTTTCTTTCTCCCCGCAAGTATTGGTAGAAAAGAGTTTGAAGGGTTGGAAAGAGGTGGAATACGAGGTGGTGCGCGACCGCTTCGACAACTGTATCACTGTCTGCAACATGGAAAACTTCGATCCGCTTGGCATCCATACAGGTGAATCGATCGTGATAGCTCCTTCGCAGACGCTTACTAATAGCGAGTATCATAAGCTCCGTGAGCTGGCAATCCGCATCATTCGCCATATCGGCATTGTAGGAGAATGTAATGTGCAATATGCTTTCGATCCTGAAAGTGAAGATTACCGAGTGATTGAGGTAAATGCCCGCTTGAGCCGTTCGTCGGCATTGGCATCAAAGGCAACCGGTTATCCGCTGGCATTTGTTGCCGCCAAGCTGGGTCTGGGTTATGGTTTGTTTGACTTGAAGAATTCGGTGACGAAGACTACGAGCGCTTTCTTCGAACCGGCTCTGGACTATGTGGTTTGTAAAATTCCGCGTTGGGATTTGGGAAAATTCCACGGCGTAGCCCGTGAACTGGGCAGCAGCATGAAGTCGGTAGGCGAGGTGATGGCTATCGGACGTACGTTTGAGGAAGCCATTCAAAAAGGTCTTCGTATGATTGGACAGGGAATGCACGGTTTTGTAGAGAATAAAGAACTGGTCATACCCGATATAGATAAAGCTTTGCACGAACCGACCGACTCCCGCATTTTTGTTATTTCGAAAGCTTTCCGTGCCGGTTATACTGTAGACCAGATACATGAGCTTACCAGGATAGACCGCTGGTTCTTGCAAAAGCTGTATGGTATTATGCAAACCGATAAAGAACTGAATCAGTTGACAGTTGATAGTGGAGAGTTGACAGGTGACAGTGGACAATTAAATACCGCTTGCGCACCTGTCACCTGTCCACTGTCACCTGTCCACTCTCCACTGATTCGCCGGGCGAAGGTTCAAGGTTTCTCGGACTTTCAGATTGCACGGGCTCTTGGTTTGGATGATGATATAGAGAAAGGAATGATGCTGGTGCGTCAATTCCGTAAAGAACATAATATACTGCCTGTCGTAAAACAAATCGACACGTTGGCTGCCGAATATCCGGCTCAGACTAACTACCTGTACCTGACTTACAGCGGAACAGAGAATGATGTGCAATATGTCGGCGACCGCCGTTCGATAGTTGTGCTGGGCTCCGGTGCATACCGTATCGGCAGTTCAGTCGAGTTTGATTGGTGTGGAGTGCAGGCGTTGAATACGATCCGCAAGGAAGGTTGGCGCTCTGTTATGATCAACTATAATCCTGAAACCGTGTCGACAGACTATGATATGTGTGATCGCCTTTACTTTGACGAACTGACTTTCGAACGTGTGATGGATATTCTCGAATTGGAAAATCCGCACGGCGTGATTGTCTCTACTGGAGGTCAGATACCAAATAATCTGGCTATGCGTTTGGATGAACAACATGTCAATATCCTCGGAACTTCTGCAAAGAGTATCGATAATGCCGAAGACCGTGAAAAGTTCTCTGCCATGCTTGACCGGATCGGTGTAGACCAGCCCCGCTGGAAGGAGCTTTCTTCGATGGAAGACATCCATGCTTTTGTGGATGAAGTCGGGTTTCCGGTATTGGTTCGTCCGAGCTATGTACTGAGTGGTGCCGCTATGAATGTTTGTTCTAACCAGGACGAGTTGGAACGCTTCCTCAAGCTGGCCGCCAATGTGTCGAAAAAACACCCGGTTGTGGTGAGCCAGTTTATCGAACATGCCAAGGAGGTGGAAATGGATGCTGTTGCCGATAAAGGTGAGATTGTCATGTATGCAATCAGCGAACATATCGAGTTTGCGGGTGTCCATTCCGGCGATGCAACTATTCAGTTCCCTGCACAAAAACTGTATGTGGAAACAGTCCGCCGTATCAAACGCATCAGCAAGCAGATTGCAAAAGAACTGAATATCTCCGGCCCGTTCAATATTCAGTATTTGGCCAAGGGCAATGAGATAAAGGTGATAGAGTGTAATCTCCGCGCTTCCCGAAGCTTCCCCTTTGTGAGCAAGGTGTTGAAGATAAACTTTATCGAACTGGCTACCCGCATTATGTTGGGATTGCCTGTCGAAAAACCTAATAAGAATGAATTTGACCTGGATTATGTAGGTATCAAAGCTTCCCAGTTCTCCTTTAACCGTTTGCAAAAAGCTGACCCTGTATTAGGTGTGGATATGGCCTCTACCGGTGAGGTGGGTTGTATAGGTGATGATCTATCCGAGGCTGTTTTGAAGAGTATGCTTTCGGTCGGTTACCATATTCCGGCAAAGAACATTCTACTTTCTACCGGTACGCCGAAACAGAAAGTGGCAATGCTTGATGCGGCAAAGATGTTAGCGGCGAAAGGTTACAATCTTTATGCTACCGGAGGTACGTATCGTTTCCTGACAGAAAACAATATACCCTGTACTCAGGTGTACTGGCCGAGTGAGCAAGGCGAGCCGCAGGCACTTACTATGTTGCATGAAAAGAAGATTGATATGGTGGTGAACATACCCCGTGATCTTTCTGCCGGTGAGTTGGATAACGGTTATAAGATACGTCGTGCTGCTACAGACCTGAATATTCCGCTTATCACGAATGCCCGTCTGGCAAGCGCTTTTATCGAAGCCTTCTGTACATTAAGTATAGACGATATTCAGATTAAAAGCTGGCAGGAATATAAATAGTTGATATAAGTTTTGATGAACTTTTTCTATGTTTGGATATATCAATTAATTTCTATCTTTGCGTTGATTAAAAACGACTTTGAATGAATTCCCAAAGAGATATAGCACATAAGATTGTAGAGCTATCGTATCCTCCGTTTCAAATAAGTGAAGAAGCTGTAGATAAGTTGGCCTCTATATTAATCCGTACAGACCTGAAGAAAAATACAGTATTCCTGAATGAAGGGGAAATCTGTAAACAGATAGGATATGTAGAGAAAGGCATGATCCGCCAGTTTTACTTTAAAAACAAGAAAGATCTGACAGAACATTTTGCATGTGAGCATAGTATTTTTATCTGTATCGAAAGCTTTCTTCGTCAGCGTCCGGCGCATTTGATGGTAGAAGCTCTGGAAAATACAGTTTTGTATGGGATCCCTCATGATCCATTATTGAAATTAGCTTCCGAAAATTATGAGATCGAAGTCATTTATCGTGGCTTGTTGGAAGATTCGCTCATTTTGTCACAGCGGAAAACAGACTCATTCCGTTTTGAAACGGCTAACGAGCGTTATAACCGTTTGTTGAAAGAACATCCCGAAATTATACAGCGTGCACCATTGTCTCACATTGCTTCCTATCTTCTTATGACGCCGGAAACGCTCAGCAGGGTGCGTGCCAGTTTGCAATAAAAAACAGGGAGGTGTAAAAATCACCTCCCTGTTTTCGTATTAAATAAGCTTCATTTATTTACAGTTTTCAAGAATAGCCCTTGCTGTCTTTCCGTCTACATTCTGACATTCGCCAAAAGCAACACCGCGTTTGTTGAAACGATGTTCTATTTCGGTAATTGTTTCGTCACCGATGTTTACTTCTGATAAACGGGTTTGTAATCCGAGACTACGGAAGAACTGTTCTGTTTTTTCTATTGCCTTGTCTATTCGTTCGTCGGCCGAACCATAGTTGATGCCCCAGACACGTTCACCGTATTGGAGAATCTTGTCTTTTTTCTGGTCACGGAGGGTGCGAAGGGTTCCGGGAAAAACAATAGCCAGTGTAGCGCCGTGGGTCAGACCATGGAGTGCTGTCAGTTCGTGCCCGATCATGTGAGTTGCCCAGTCCTGCGATACTCCCATAGATATGAAACCGTTTAGTCCCATTGTTGCAGACAGCATAAAATCGGCCATCAGATTGTAATTCTTGGGATCATTTTTGATTTGAGGGGCTATTTCGACGAGAGTATCTAGTATTCCTTCCGCCCAGTGATCCATCAGCCGGGATTGTCCGGTGGTTGTCATATATTGCTCCATCACATGCACAAAAGTATCGGCAATTCCGCAGGCTATCTGGAAAGAAGGTAATGAGAAGGTCGTCTCCGGGTCAAGTATGGAGAATACCGGATAGTCGCTGTAGAATGGGTATTTTTCTTGTGTCTCCTTGCAGGAAATTACAGCCCCGTTATTCATTTCCGAACCAGTGGCGGGCAGGGTGAGGACAGTTCCCATTGGAGTACAATCGTAATAAGAACCTTTTTTTACGAGGTCCCAGGCATCTCCGTTATAATTCAGCCCGGCAGAAATCAGTTTGGTTCCGTCTATAACTGAGCCACCGCCAACAGCTACCAGGAAGTCTATCTGCTTCCCTTTTCCCAACTCGATAGCTTTGCGGAGAGTTTCGATGGTCGGATTAGGTTCGATACCCCAGAATTCTACAATATCACGGCCTTTAAGGGCTCTGATTACCTGATCGTATACTCCGTTTTTCTTTACGCTTCCTCCTCCAAACGTTACCATGATGTGGTGAACGGCTGGAATGGCCGTTGTTAACTTTTCGATCATACCCTTGCCGAAAATCAGGCGGGTTGGATTGTGAAATGTGAAATTGTTCATCTTTTCGGATTTTAATTTATGAATAAAACATCACGAAGATTGCTATTGTTTCAGAGCTTCCAGTAACTTATCGACTGCTTCCGCAGGTGTAGCTTCGCTTTTTAGCAGTTGTACAAACTTACTACCGATGATAGTGCCCGATGAATTGGCTACGGCTGCTTCGTAAGTAGCTTTATTGCTGATGCCGAAACCGATCAGTCGTGGGTTGCGCAATCCCATTGCATTGATGCGGCGGAAGTAGGCTTGCTTTTTTTCATCGAAATCTTTTTGTGCCCCGGTGACGGCAGCGCTTGATACCATGTAGATAAATCCGCTGGTATGAGCGTCAATGAGACGTATGCGTTCTTCGGAGGTTTCGGGGGTAATGAGCATGATGACTTTTAGATCGTAACGGTCGGCTATGGGTTTGTAATCTTCCATATAGTCGGCATATGGAAGGTCGGGAATGATAACACCGGATACACCTGCATCTGCACAACTTTGGCAGAAAGCCTCAAATCCGTATTGCATGATAGGGTTGAGGTACCCCATCAGAATTACAGGAATATGTATATCATGATGTATTTTTTTTAATTGTTGAAAGAGCAGACGGAGAGTCATTCCGTTTCGCAGCGCTTGTGTGGCTGCTTCCTGAATGACGGGGCCATCAGCCATTGGGTCAGAGAAAGGGATGCCTACTTCCACCATGTCGATGCCTTTGTTTTGAAGGGCTTGAAGGGTGGCTGCCGTATTGTTGAGACCAGGATAACCGGCTGTGAAAAAGACGGACAGTATACCGCCTTTTTTGGTGTTGAATAAGTTTGTGATGCGATTCATATTGATAATATTAATTAGAAGTCAAAGTAGTTAAGTAGTCAAGTAGTTAAGAATAATAGCGACTCTGACTACTTAACTACTTGACTACTTAACTACTTTGACTTCTCAGATTTCTTAGATTTCTTGACTTCTCTGATTGCGGAGAGGAAAGTTCGTAATTTTTCTACGTCTTTCAGTCCGGGTTGGGTTTCAAAACCGCTATTCAGGTCTATGCCGATAAACCGGGGATGGCGGAAATGGCGGATGCCTTCAATACTGTCCGGGTTGATTCCACCACTCAGTAGAAAAGGAGTCTCACCTTTATAGGTTGATAGAATATTCCAGTCGAACTGTTGTCCGCTACCTCCGTAAACATTGCATTTGGTATCGAAAAGGAAATAGTCAATACGTCCTTCGTATTCTACCGTCTGCTCCAAATCTTCGGCGGAAGCTATGGGGATGGCTTTAACAATGGCATAGCCCCGTTTCTGAAGGGCGTAGCAATCGTCCGGACTTTCATTGCCGTGTAGTTGCAGGTAGTCCAGGCCGAAAGCGGTAGCTGTCTGTATCATCGTCTCAACGGAAGCATTGACAAAGACACCAACCTTTTTCAGTTGACAGTTGATGGTTGACAGTTGACAGGTGCGCAAGCGGTATTCTTGAAGATGATTGTCAACTGCTTCAAATCGTCTTGGCGATTTGGGGTAGAAGATAAAGCCTATCCAGTCCACGTTCAGCCTGGCAACGTCGCGTATATTGTCCGGCTCGCGCATGCCGCATACTTTTACGATCATGATAATTGTTGGATTAGCCGGGTTAATGCTTTACCCGGATTTCCGGTTTTCATAAACGCTTCACCCATGAGGAACCCTCGGAATCCACCTTCGCGCAGCCGGATAATCGTTTCGGCATCCGATAATCCGCTTTCCGAAACTAGCAATGGTGCTTTCGTTTCCTTTTCCGCATGTTCGCGTAACTTCTCTGCCAGACGGAAGGAGTTTTGCACATCTGTATGGAAGGTTCCGAGGTTACGATTGTTTATTCCCAGCATGTCGATGCAATCATTCAGGTGATCCAGTTCTTCGGCGGAGTGCACTTCGAGCAGTACTTCCAGTTGCAGGCTGTGTGCAGTCTCTGCTAATTGCCGGCACTTTTCAACGGTGAGGGCGGCAGCAATCAGAAGAACAGCATCGGCACCCATTACCCTGGCCTGAAATAGTTGGTACGGATCAATAATGAAATCTTTCCTGAGCAACGGTAGCGTGGATATGCGCCTTGCCTTTTGCAGATCACCCAATGAACCTCCAAAAAAATTGTGATCTGTCAGGATGGAACATGCTGCAGCACCACCCGCCTCATAAGAAGGCACGACAACCGCTGCGTCAGCTTTCGGAAACAACCATCCCTTCGATGGACTCTTTCGTTTGAATTCCGCAATGATCCCAGCTGATGACTCCAGCGCTGCCCGCATGCTGAGTGGCGTTCTGTCGAGGCGGTCGCTTGCCATGCCGAGCATCGTTTGCAGTGGAACAGCCTGTTTATGTTGTGCCACCTCCAGACGTTTGTTGACTATAATATCGTTTAATATATCTTTCATAATCTGTTTTATTTCTATTCTGTAACTTTTGCTTGCAGCTGCATCTTTATGCTTGCACAGCAAGCTGTTTCTATGCTACTTTTCTCTTGACAGAAAAGTAGCCAAAAGGTCTAAGATCGTTTCTGTCACTTTTGGCTTGACCCAAAAGTAACCAAAAGGTCAAGGCATTAGCGGCCGGGCTACTTCGGCAAAAGACTTCGCTTAACCAGCGGAACTCGCTTCGCTCAGACAGCCGCTGGTTTCGTCGCTACGTCT
Source organism: Parabacteroides provencensis (assembly GCF_900232875.1). Lineage (NCBI taxonomy): Bacteria > Pseudomonadati > Bacteroidota > Bacteroidia > Bacteroidales > Tannerellaceae > Parabacteroides > Parabacteroides provencensis. The sequence continues at coordinate 448,145 of NZ_LT960490.1, forward strand.
TTTACCTGCGTTTAACGCCCGGCCGCTGATGCCACCAACAAGAAAGCTGCGCTTTCTTTAGGGATGGCCGATACGGCTTGAGCCTGTGCCTATGCCTGCTTTTGAGCTTGTTTTCAATATGTCTGTTTTCGGTTACCTCTCTCTGGTTACCTGTTTTCAGTTATCTTTCTTCAAGATGGCTTTAGCCTGGTTTCAATTGCCGTCTGCTTCAGCTGACGGATTAAAGGAATATCTATCTTTATTGGCTTTAGCCAAATTTCTTTCTGGAAATCTCCTTTTAACAATCCTTCTCAATTGGGCTAAAGCCCTTAAAAGAGGAGAATCTACTGCCTCCGTCGGTTTCAACCGACGGCAATTGAAACCAGGCTAAAGCCATCTTTAATCAATACCCGACGGAAGCATTAAAACCAATAGAGTAACCTTTTAAGCTATCAATAACAGTAACTTTCAAAGCTATCGATATCGGCCATCTTTAGAGGGAGCGTTGCTCCCTTGTTTCCGGCCTCTGTCGGCGAGCGTAGGCAGTGCCTTGACCTTTTGATTACTTTTCTGTCAAGAGAAAAGTAATATAAGATAGTTTGTGCAGAAAGCAAAAGGAGTTATTGCATCTTTTCCTGTCTGGCAATCCAGCGCGATCAGCTATTCAGTGATACAAACTTTTTGAAGGTTTCTAACGCTTTTCCGCTGAAAAGCGCCTCTTTTGCTTCCGTGAGACAATCCGCTATCTTTTTATCAGGACAGATCACTTGTATGGCGAATGCAGCATTTGCTATTACACAATTGGTTTGTGCAGGTGTGGCGGTTCCCGAAAGGACTGCATCAAAAATACGGGCGGCATCGTCTACGGTTGCTCCTCCGTCCAGATCAGCTTCCGTGCATCGGGTAAGTCCGAGCATTTCGGGGGTGTAGAGTTTTTCTTTCTCTGCCATGGCAACTTTAAATTCAGCCGTAAGCGAAATTTCGTCGTACCCGTCCAGACTGTGTACTACGGCGAAATGCGTCCCGCTCTCTTGATACGTGTAGTTGTAGAGCCTTAACAGTGGCAGGTTGTAGACTCCTAACAGTTGATAGGTCGGAATCACAGGGTTTACCAACGGCCCCAACATATTGAAAAAACTACGCACCCCTAGGCTTTTACGAACGGAGGCTACAGCCTTCAATGCAGGGTTGAAGAGTGGGGCATGCAGGTAGGCGATGCGGCACTCGCCGATGGAACGTCGCAGATGCTCGATTTCGTTTGTAAATTTAACGCCGTGCTGTTCCATTACATTGCTGGCTCCGCTTACCGATGTGGCTCCATAATTGCCGTGCTTCACTACGTTGTAACCTGCACCTGCCACTACAAAACACGCACAGGTACTGATGTTGAATGTGTTCTTGCCGTCGCCTCCCGTACCTACTATGTCGATAGGTTTGTACTCGGAAAGGTCGATGGGAATTCGCATTTCGAGTAATGCTTCCCTGAAACCCGTCAGTTCTTCTACGGAAATGTTGCGCATCAGAAATACGGTGATGAGGCTGGCTATCTGGGAGTCGTTGTAACTTCCTCCGGCGATGTTCTGAAGTATTCTGCGTGCCTCGTCACGACCCAGATACTGGTGTTCGAACAATCTGTACAATATATCTTTCATGCAAATGATGTTTTTAGCCAGTTGCTTATAATGATCTTGCCTTTGGGGGTAAGGACGGATTCGGGATGAAATTGTATGCCGCGGACATCATACCGCCGATGGCGCAGGGCCATGATTTGTCCTTCTTCGCAATCCTCTGCAGTGACTTCCAGGCAATCGGGGAAGTTTTCGTGCGAAACGGCCCACGAATGGTAACGCCCAGCGCGAAACCCGGGTTCGAGTCCTGCAAAAAGGGGATCGGGGGCGATGACACGGACGTCTGAGCAAACGCCGTGGTGTACGTTCGCCAGGTTGATTAGCTTTGCACCGAATGCTTCGCCGATGGCCTGCTCGCCAAGGCAGACGCCCAGGATGCTTTTTGTTGGCGCATAACGACGGATGAGAGGAAGCAGAATGCCAGCTTCTTCCGGTATGCCGGGGCCGGGCGAAAGGAGAATCTTGTCGAAACGTTCTACTTCGTCCAGTGCAATCTTGTCGTTGCGGTACACCTCTACATCGGCGTCCAGTTCCTTCAGTATATGAAGCAGATTATAGGTGAAGGAATCGTAATTATCGAATAAAAGAATCTTCATTGTCTTGTATCTGTTTATTTATATTTGTGTGCTATTCTGTCAAGCCTCCGGTTAATTAATAAGTTGATTGGCCAGGTCGATTGCTTTTTTCAGTGCTCCCAGCTTATTGTTTACTTCCTGCAGTTCGCGTTCGTCATTGCTTTTGGCTACTATGCCGGCGCCGGCCTGATAATAGAGGACGTTTCCGCGGCTCACAAAAGTGCGGATCGTGATGGCCTGGTTCAGATCGCCGTCCATACCGATAAATCCTATGCAGCCGCCGTAAGCTCCGCGGTTGTGTTTCTCTATTCCGGTAATGAGCTGCATGGCACGAACTTTGGGTGCACCGCTCAAGGTTCCGGCCGGAAAAGTGTCGATATAGGTTTTTACCGGGTTACTTTCCGGATCGACCTCTCCGCTTACACGTGATACGAGGTGGATTACATGGCTGTAATATTGTACCTCTTTATAGAAATCTACTTGTACATCGTGTGCGTTCCGGCTTAAATCGTTTCGGGCAAGGTCTACCAGCATGACATGCTCGGCATTCTCTTTCGGATCGGCTAGAAGCGCTTCGGTACGCTGGCGGTCTACTTCCACATTACCTGTTCTGAAGGCTGTTCCTGCAATCGGATCGATGCTGGCATGTCCGTCGGCTACTTTGCAATGCGTCTCCGGAGAAGAACCGAAGATGCGGAAGCCTCCGAAATCAAAATAGAATAAGTAAGGTGACGGATTGATACTGCGCAGGGCACGATAAACCTTGAAATCGTCCCCTTTAAACGGTTGCTCGAAGCGACGGCTCAGTACGATTTGGAAAACGTCGCCACGCAGGCAGTGATGGATGCCCTGGCGCACCATTGTTTTGTATTCGTTATCGGTGATAGGAGAGGTTTCTTTACCGATAGACTGAAAATTGTAGGAGGCGTAGTTACGGTTTTCGATTAGTGTCTCGATTTCCTGCAGGTTGCCTTTTTCGCCATCAATAACCAATTCCACCAAGGCGAGTTCGTTTTTAAAATGGTTGAAGACCAGTATATACTTATATAATATGTATAGCATGTCGGGAGCATCATTTTCTTCGTGGTGCGCTTCCATGACCGGGATATTCTCAAAATAGCGTACGGCGTCGAAGGCTGTGTAACCAAAAAGACCGCAAACTTTCCGGTCGGCTCCTTCTATGCTGAAACTGGACAGGAAGGCATTCATTGCATCTGCAACGTTATGCGTTTCGGTTATCGGACTTACTTTGCGGCTTCCGTCAGGATAGACCGCCGTGCATTCGCCATTGTTGATGCCAATACTGGCCAAAGGGCAAAGAGCTATGTAAGAAAGGCTGTTTTCATTTCCATGAAAATCAGAGCTTTCCAATAGCGCCGACTCCGGGTATATATCCCGCACTTTCAGATAGATGCTTACGGGGGTATGGAGGTCGCCCATCACACGCTTGCTTATTGTTTTAAATTTATAATTCATAACGGTGTTATTTAATACCAGTTTACATGATATTCAATTAGTTGTTTTTATAATTGATATATGTCTCCATATCCTTGTCTCCACGTCCTGAAACTGTCAGTACAACAATGTCTTCTTTTTTGAAATCAACCTTAGGCAGAGCACCCAGCGCATGTGCGCTTTCCAATGCGGGGATAATGCCTTCAAGTTCGGTTAGTTCGAAAGCGGCTTTTAAAGCTTCGTCATCATCTACGGCCAGTATCTTTGCCCGGCGACTGACGGACAGGTTGGCATGAATTGGTCCGATACCGGGATAATCCAGACCGGCGGAAATGGAGTAAGGCTCTTCTATCTGGCCGTCTTCGCTTTGCATCACCAGGGTACGGGCGCCATGGATGATACCCTTTTTGCCAAGTTGGATGGTAGCGGCACTCATGCCCGAATGGATACCTTTTCCTCCGGCTTCGGCAAGTACGATCTTTACGCGTTCGTCATCAATATAGTGGTAGATGGTTCCGGCTGCATTACTTCCTCCGCCTACACAGGCAATCAGGTAATCAGGATAATTCCGGCCTTCTTTTTCTTGTAGCTGTTTCCGTATTTCTTCGCTGATAACCGATTGTAGGCGGGCAACCATATCCGGATAGGGGTGAGGGCCAACAGTAGAACCGATGATGTAATATGTATCGGAGGGATGACAACACCAGTCGCGAATGGCTTCGTTTGTGGCGTCTTTCAGTGTCATGTTGCCGGAGGTGACGGGAATAACAGTTGCGCCGAGCATCTCCATTTTTTGTACATTAGCGTGCTGACGTTCTACGTCCGTTTTACCCATGTACACAATACATTCCATGTCCATCAGGGCGCACACAGTGGCAGTAGCAACACCATGCTGACCGGCTCCTGTTTCTGCAATGATACGGGTTTTGCCCATCCGGCGTGCCAATAGGATTTGCCCGATTGTGTTGTTTATCTTGTGGGCGCCCGTATGATTCAGGTCTTCCCGTTTGAGGTAGATTTTGCAGCCGTATTTTTTACTTAACCGCTTGGCAAGGTAAAGGGGGGAAGGACGGCCTACATAATCGCGGAGCAGCTGATCGTATTCAGCTTTGAAGCTTTCGCTATCCAATACTTCGAGGTAAGCATTCTGGAGATCTTTTACGCATTGGTGAAGGATTTCCGGAACATAAGCTCCTCCAAATTCACCGTAGTAACCATTTTTGTCTACTTGATACGTTTTCATCTTTGACTTTTTTATTTTGTTGTTTTTATGTTTTTGTGATAAAAAGAAAAGAGGCCTGCCGCAAGTGCGACAGACCTCTTTATTGTATTTTCTACTATTCAGGTATATACATATAGGCTTCGTCCCTTACGAACTTTTGAGTTGTACGGAGCGCCACCACCAATATGTATTTACTATGAATGTTTTCATTTTGTTCTCTTGTTACGGCAGCAAATATAGAGATTGTATAATAATCTGCAAATAGTATTGCTGTTTTTTTGAAAAAATAATTTGTGTGTCCTTTATTATGATATAAATAAATCATCCCGGTCATTTATAAAAAAGATCCCGATGGTTTTATAAAATCATCGGGATCTTTTTACTAAAAGTGAATTCTTGTCCGGAAATTTATTTCAATGCTTTTTCAATAGCTGCTTTTACCATCGGTTCCATGATTTTGTATCCCTTGGTGGTAGGGTGTACTCCGTCTGACGCATTTTCGGCAGAAAGACCTCCCCGTTCATCAACCATTGCAGTATAATAGTCCAGATAAATAGCACCTGTTTTATCTGCGTAATCCTTAATCATATTGTTTAATTCTTTCACCAGTGGAGCAGGCTTTACACCAGGACGCCAAGGGAATTCGTATGCCGGAAGTGTAGAGCAAAGGATAACTTTAATATTGTTTGCCCGGGCAAGATCGGCCATTGAAGCTATGTTTTCGAACGTGTTCTTTAATGGTACGGCATAATCGTTATATGCAATGTCATTTATTCCGGCAAGAATAACTACTACTTTCGGATGAAGATTGATTACGTCAGGACGGAATCGCACCAGCATCTGGGATGTTACCTGTCCTCCGATACCTCTGTTTGCATAATTGTTGGAAGTAAAAAAATCCTGATTGTTATTCCACCATCCTTCAGTAATGGAATTTCCCATAAATACAGCCACCGGTTTCTCTACGGTTGTGTTCGCTTTTGTAAATTTACCGAAATTGGCCCAATCTTTATATTCCGGTGTTTGGGCTGAAATGAGAGTAGCACTTAAAAGGCATATAGCCGATACGATTAATTTTTTCATGATACAATTAGATATATTCAATTAGTAATGGAACAAAAATAGAAATAATATCTGTTTTTTATGTATGTTTGCCACAAGTATAATTATAAACTTTGACATCTATGACATCAATTATTATTATCGCTGTTGTTGCGGTTATTGTTATTTGGGTAATTTCATTGTATAACTCTTTGGTGAAGCTGAGAAACAACCGGGAGAATGCATTTGCTGATATCGACGTGCAGTTAAAACAACGTTATGATTTGATTCCGCAATTGGTAGAAACAGTAAAAGGGTATGCGTCACACGAAAAAGAAACATTAGAAAGAGTCATCAATGCTCGTAACGGAGCCGTTAATGCAAAAACAATTGATGAAAAAATTGCAGCAGATAATATGCTGACTTCCGCACTTTCCGGCTTGAAGATCACTTTGGAGGCTTATCCCGACCTGAAAGCAAATCAAAATTTCCTTCAACTGCAGGAAGAGATTGCAGACCTGGAAAACAAATTGTCTTCTGTAAGACGTTATTTCAATTCGGCAACAAAGGAACTGAATAATGCAATCCAAACTTTCCCGTCCAATATTATTGCCAATATGTTCGGTTTCCATAAAGAAACAATGTTTGATTTAGGCGAACAGCGTGCTACGTTGGAAGAGGCTCCGAAAATTAAGTTTTGATAAGAATGCAATACGTTGGTATACATACACAGCAGAGGCAGAATAATTTTCGTTCCATGCTTTTGCTTTTCCTTTTTCCCTGTCTGGTGATAGGGCTGTTGTATGCGTTTTGTTATTTATTGCTTTTACTGGCTTATAATGATGATAGTCTGACACAGACGCAAATCTTGAGTTATTCCACGGCTATGTTTATTCATTTTGCTCCGTATGTATTGGGTGGTGTTTTGCTATGGTTTATTATTGCTTATTTTGCAAATACCAGTATTATCAATTCGGCAACCGGCTCTCATCCGTTGGAGCGAAAGGATAATAAGCGTGTGTATAATTTGGTGGAGAACCTATGTATGGCTCAAGGTATGAAAATGCCAAAAGTGAACATCATTGATGACGATTCTTTGAATGCCTTTGCCAGTGGAATTAATGAAAATACCTACACTGTAACATTATCCCGGGGCATTATTGATAAGTTAAATGATGAAGAACTGGAAGCGGTGATTGCCCATGAACTTTCCCATATTCGTAATCGGGATGTACGGTTGCTTATTGTTTCAATCGTATTTGTCGGAATTTTTGCCATGTTGGCTCAGATAGCAATGCGCTCTGTTTATTATTCTTCATTTACCTCGTCACGGGACAGGGAAGGAAAAGGGAACGGAACAATTGTGATTGTTTTGGTAATGTTGGTTGCTGCGGTGGGATATTTTTTTTCAATGTTAATGCGCTTTGCAATTTCCCGTAAAAGGGAATACATGGCAGATGCCGGTGCAGCAGAGATGACTAAAAATCCTCGTGCATTGGCTAGCGCTTTAAGGAAGATCTCAGCTGACCCTGATATTGAAGCTGTGCATCGTGAAGATGTTGCACAACTTTTTATAGAACATCCGGGTAAACAGGCAGAGAGCGCTCTGAGTGGCCTGAGTGGTCTTTTTGCTACGCATCCACCTATAGGAAAGCGCATCCAAATATTGGAACAATTCTGACAGTTTGATTATTTTTATGGGTTTTTGTTGCGGTTGTTGCGAATATATTATGCATCAATAAATATCATGCAATATGTTTTGATGACAAAATGATAGTTACTACCTTTGCGTTATGTAAACGAAAGGTAGCAACTGTTTTTATATATGAATATACATAGGAAAGAGAAAGCTTCCATCTTGTTGATATATACGGGTGGAACCATTGGAATGATTAAAAATCCGGATACAGGAGTTTTAGAAACATTTAATTTTCAGCATTTATTGAAACATGTGCCGGATTTGAATGATTTGGACTGCTCCGTTTCTTCGATACAATTTGATCCTCCGATGGACTCTTCGGCTATGGGACCGGATTCGTGGCAGAAAATAGTTAAAATAATTGCTGAAAATTATTCGTTGTATGATGGCTTTGTCGTATTGCACGGAACAGATACCATGGCATTTACTGCTTCAGCTCTTAGCTTTATGCTGGAAAATCTGGCTAAGCCGGTTATTTTGACGGGTTCACAGCTTCCTATTGGCATGTTGCGTACGGATGGAAAAGAAAATCTGGTGACAGCAATTGAAATAGCGGCAGCTCGTGCGAATGACTTACCGGTTGTTCCTGAGGTTTGTGTTTTTTTTGAAAATGACTTGCTGCGTGGAAACCGTACCAGCAAAATGAGTGCAGACAATTTTAATGCATTCCGTTCATACAATTATCCGGTTTTGGCACATGCCGGAATTTCTATTAATTATGATATGACACAAATATATTATCCCGTTTCACGTAAACCCCTGAAGCCTCATTATGCATTGGATCGCAATGTTGCTATTTTGAAACTTTTCCCCGGTATTTCTCCGCAAGTAGTGGAAAGTATTTTGAATATTCCCGGCCTGAAAGGTGTTGTAATGGAAACGTTCGGTAGTGGCAATGCTCCTTGTGACGAATGGTTTTTAAATCTATTGAAAGAAGGGGTAGACAGGGGACTTGTTATTGTAAATATAACGCAGTGCCGTGCAGGAAGTGTGGAGATGCATCGTTATGAAACCGGATACAAATTGTTG
>NZ_LT960491.1:0-321696 GCF_900232875.1 Parabacteroides provencensis
TAACATATCTCTCTGATTATGTACCATAAAGTTACTAAAAAATCGGCACATACACAAGTTTATCACTTGAATATATGCCGATGAATTTTAGATTCCATCAATGGAGAGATACTTTTTCAGTGCCCTCAATTAATTACCAGGCTTTTTCTTTATGTTTTCAGGAGGTGGCAAAGGCACACCTTCATTAATATATTCATCATATACAACCTTCGGATGATCTTGCGGTGAGGCCAAAATACTTTCCCCTTCAAAATTATCACGGCGAAAATTCTTCAACTTTAAGTTTTCCGCACTATAGTTTCTCAACGTTTCTTTTTTATCACCAAACAAAGAGCTATTCAGCACTTCCGAATTAAGTATATTCTCTTTTGGCGTTAACGATGGAAGGAGATTTTGCTCCAATAAGCCTCTGTAAGCTCCGATATACTCACACCAAACAGTTTTTCCACGTAAATAAATGCGATAGGTATAATTAGACCAGGCAGTAGTAACATGGACCTCTTCTTCCCAAATGTCGATTGAAGCCTCCGAGTCGAAATACGGATCCTTTATAACAACCCGTTTCAAGCCATGTTTTTCTTCCTTTACAAGGGTAAGCCATTTGTCTGAATGTAATACTTCGTCAATTATTTCGGGAAGCGTCTCTCTTATCTCAAACTGAATTCTCATACACATATGCCTGCCAGTCAGGACTTATTAAGGTCGCCAGGTTCTAAGTTAAACAATCCCTTTTTCTATATGTAACAAATATAGGGAAATTTGTTCGATGCTATGTCATATATTTACCTAATTCTTATGTACCTTTGCGCTATAATATCTTAATATGGTACAAAAAGACGAAATAATTCTGATTAATATAAACGGAACAGACCGACCTGGCGTAACTGCCGCCCTTACTGAAATATTAGCCAAGAACAATGCTGTTATCCTAGACATCGGCCAGGCCGACATCCATAGTCATTTATCACTAGGCATTTTGTTTCAAAGTACCGAAGGCAATTCCGGAGAAATACTAAAGGAGCTCTTATTTAAAAGTTATGAATTAGACGTGAATATCCGGTTTAAGCCAATTACGGAAGACGAATACAACCAATGGGTCGGCATGCAAGGCAAAAACCGTTATATTATTACTATTTTAGGTCGTAAATTAACAGCTAAACAAATAGCAGGCGTTTCGCGCATTGTTGCCGAACAGGATATGAATATCGATGATATCAAGCGACTTACCGGACGTATTCCGCTGGATGAAAATGCACGTACACCCAAAGCCAGTGCAGAATTCTCTGTTCGCGGTACGCCCAAAAACAAAGAACAAATGAAAGCTGATTTCATGAAGCTATCATCTGAACAGGAAGTAGATATCTCATTCCAGGAAGAAAGTATGTTCCGCCGTATGCGCCGCTTGATTTGTTTTGATATGGATTCTACATTAATTGAAACAGAGGTCATAGACGAACTGGCAGTACGTGCCGGTGTTGGAGATCAGGTTAAAGCCATCACAGAAGCAGCCATGCGTGGTGAAATTGATTTCTGTGAAAGTTTCCGCCAACGTTGTGCTTTACTGAAAGGATTGGATGTTTCAGTCATGCAAGAAATAGCAGAAAACCTGCCTATAACAGAAGGCGTAGATCGTTTGATGCATATTTTAAAGAAAGTCGGATTTAAAATAGCAATTCTTTCCGGAGGATTTACATATTTTGGCAACTACCTGAAACAGAAATACAACATAGATTATGTATACGCCAATGAACTGGAAGTTGCAGACGGCAAACTAACAGGTAACTATTTAGGCGATATAGTAGATGGTAAACGCAAAGCAGAATTACTCCGTTTGATTGCGCAAGTGGAGAACGTAGATATACGCCAGACTGTGGCCGTAGGCGACGGAGCAAATGACCTTCCTATGATTAGTATTGCAGGATTAGGTATTGCCTTCCATGCAAAGCCTAAAGTGAAAGCGACGGCCAAGCAATCTATTTCCACAATAGGATTGGATGGTATATTATATTTCCTGGGATATAAAGATTCGTACTTAGATGAGCAAATGTAACTGTTAAAATAGAAAGATATGGTCAGACACATTGTTATGTTCAAGTTAAAAGAGTTTGCAACTCCGGCTGACAAACAAGCCAAAATGCAAGAAATCAAAGAAAAACTAGAAGCTTTGATTAACAAGATAGATGTTTTGCGTATGATTCGCGTAGATTTCAATATCAATCCGGCGGAAACATGGGACCTAATTCTTACTACCGAACTTGATACTCTGGAAGACGTAAGCACATATGCCAACCATCCGGAACATGTTGCTGTATCTAAAGGAATTATAGGTCCGGTTAAAGCAGACAGAGCTTGCGTTGATTATAAATTCTGATAATCAACTTTTAATTTTGTATTATTATGAAAGACTTTGACATTGAAGAACGCGTAAAGCAAGCTATAGAAAATTTTAATTCTGGTTATAACTGTTCGCAATCGGTTTTTCTGGCTTATGCAGATGTTTTTGAATTAACTTTGGATATGGCTAAAATGATGTCCGGTTCTTTTGGAGGCGGTATGGGACGCATGCGTGAAGTTTGCGGAACAGTAAGCGCAATGTCTATGTTGGCAGGATTCAAATATCCGGTATTAGATACTTCTGACCAAGCTGCACGTACAAAAAACTACGCAATGGTGCAGAAAATGGCCGAATTGTTTAAAGAAAAACATCAAACAATTATTTGCCGCCAATTGCTTCCGGCTGCAGCGGCCGAATCAAACAGCCCTACTCCTTCTTTACGTACATCCGAATATTACAGCAAACGTCCGTGTGGCAAATTTGTTGAAGATGCAGCACGGATAGCCGGAAGGATGCTTAAAGGAGAGTTGGAATAGACATTTATGCCAATAATCTGATTTGGGATATATATCCAAGTTTTCGTATTTCAGCAAATAAGATGCTATACGAAGACTTGGATTTTACATTTACTTTATAAGTAATTATGGAAGTATTCTTATCATAATTATGTTCGTAAGACAAACTCACAATAAAGATGTTATTGTTTTCAAGGATCTCCCGTATGCCTTTTAAGTCTGGAGTTGAAGTAGAACAATTAATAGTCAGCACTTTATTCACGCCATCCAGATACATTTTTCTTTCTAAACGTTCCAAGGAAACCAAAACAAATAGCGTAAAAGCCGTTGCGATTCCTGCTGCCAGAAACATACCGGCTCCAACAGCCAATCCAATAACGGCCATCACCCAAATACAAGCAGCAGTTGTTAAACCATGAACACTGCCGTGGCTTTGTATAATAGCGCCGGCACCAAGGAAACCAATACCAGTCAATACTTGTGCAGCAATTCGTCCCGGATCACCATTCAGAAAGTTAGGATAACATTGTGGAATCCAAATAGAAATCAACATTGCTGCTGCCGAACCCATACAAATCAGCGTAAAGGTACGCATACCGGCATCCCGTCTTCTAAATTGTCGCTCTACACCAATAATTGCACCCAGAAAAAAGCTGATTGCCAATCGTACGGTTGCCGTATAAGGCGTTACAACCGTGCTATTAAGTATTTCCTGCAAATGATCAAGCATAATTGTTTCTTTTATTAACGCAAATATATAGAAATAATCTATCGTGTATACAGATTTCTAACAACATAAAATGGATGAAAGTTTGTATCTTTGGATCAAGATATTTATTTATAAGATAAAAAGATATGAAGATCATAACCTATAATGTAAACGGATTAAGAGCTGCAGTTGGAAAAGGTCTGCCCGAATGGCTTGCCAAAGAGGATCCTGATGTTTTATGCCTACAAGAAACAAAGCTCCAGCCAGAACAATTTCCGGCAGAAGTCTTTGAAAGCCTGGGATATAAGTCTTTTCTTTATAGTGCTGAGAAAAAGGGATATAGCGGAGTTGCCTTATTGACAAAAACGAATCCCGATCATGTAGAATATGGTATTGGTATAGAAAAATATGACAATGAAGGAAGATTTATTCGTGCTGATTTCGGCAATCTTTCTATTGTAAGCGTATATCATCCGTCAGGGACCAGCGGCGATGAAAGACAAGGTTTTAAAATGATATGGTTGGAAGATTTCCAGAATTATGTAGTTGAATTGAGAAAATCGCGCCCTAATCTGATTTTATGCGGAGACTATAATATATGCCATGAACCTATCGACATCCACGATCCGGTCAGGAATGCCAAAAACAGTGGATTTCTTCCAGAAGAAAGAGAATGGATGACGCGCTTCCTATCAGTTGGTTTTACCGATACATTCAGGTTTCTGCATCCTGATAAGCAAGAATATACGTGGTGGAGTTACCGGTTTAATTCGCGGTCTAAAAATAAAGGTTGGCGTATAGATTACTGTATGGTTACAGATTCCGTTAAGCCTTTACTTAAAGATGCTTACATATTAAATGATGCCGTACATTCAGATCACTGTCCGGCCGTTTTGGAGATTACGGAATAAGAAAAAAGCTAAAAGGAGAAAAGATCCCATTCGGATAAAATTCATATTTCTTTCGAGAGAAATCCAAATTCCTTCCGAATGGGATTTATTTTAAACGTCTAATGCACCTATCAATTCGCTGGCAGATTTAAAACCGTGGCGATTACAATATTCATTCAAGCCATCAATTACTTTAACAGAAACTGTAGGATCTATAAAATTATAAGTACCGATCTGTATGGCAGTTGATCCTGCCAGCATAAACTCTACGGCATCTTTCCAATTTGAAATGCCGCCTAATCCGATAATAGGAATCTTTATGGCCTTATAAGTCTGCCAAACCATACGCAAAGCCACTGGTTTCACACACGGACCAGACAAACCTCCCGTAACTGTAGACAATACCGGTTTACGCTTTTCCGCATCAATAGCCATTCCCAGCATCGTATTTATAAGAGATACAGAATCTGCACCTTCTGCTTCTACCGCTCTGGCAATTTCCGTAATATCCGTCACATTAGGAGATAATTTAACTATCAGTGTTTTAGGATAAACCTTACGGACTGCACGGACTACTTCTGCAGCTCCACCACAAGTGACCCCGAAAGCCATACCGCCTTGTTTCACATTAGGGCAGCTAATATTTAACTCTATTGCCGGAATTTTATCTAATTCTGCTATTTTTTCGGCACATTGAACGTAAGTTTCAACGGACGATCCGCTTACATTTACAATCATGTGTGTATCAATATCCTTAATTTCAGGATAAATATGTTCAGCAAAATAATCAGCACCTTTATTCTGAAGACCTACAGCATTCAACATACCTGCAGGTGTTTCTGCCATACGCGGATAATTATTGCCTTCACGAGGTTGAATGGTTGTCCCTTTTACAAAAATACCACCTAAACGGGTAATATCTATTAAATCGGCATACTCGATACCATATCCGAAAGTTCCGGATGCAGTCATAACCGGGTTTTTCAACTCCAGGTTACCAATATTTACTTTCAATTCAGCCATGTCAACTTATTTATATTAAATACAGGTCCTTCGGTACACACACACACATGATGGCCTTCGTTATCCTTTTCAACACAACATAAACATGCTCCGATACCGCACGCCATCGTATTCTCCAAAGAAACTTCACATGTAATAGACTCAGATGCCGCATATTTAGCTACAGCAACCATCATTGGCTTAGGTCCACATGTGTAAATCCTATCAAAATGTAGAGCTTTTAGTATAGAATGATTGGTTACATATCCTTTTTCACCCAAAGAGCCGTCTTCTGTTGTAACATATACGGTACCAAATTGCTCAAATTGTTCCAATTGTAATACATCTTCCTTTGAGCGAGCACCTAAAAGAAACATAGGTTCCAATCCTGCACCTTTTAGTATAGCGCCAAGATATAGCATTGGGGCCGTTCCGACACCGCCGCCAATCAGTAAAACTTTTTCAGTATTACATTCCGGAATGGTAAACCCATTTCCTAAAGGTAAAATAATGCTGATAATATCCCCAGGACGATATTCGGCCATTTTTCGGGTTCCATCTCCAACTAATTGTATAAGCAACCATAGCTCATTAGTTTCCTTATCTATATAATTGATAGAAATAGGACGACGAAGAAATGTCGTAGGAGAGTTATCTACACGAACCTCCACAAATTGGCCCGGAATCATTTCTGGTAGAGTCTGATCGGAGGTTAGCTTTAGTAGGCAGTAATTTTTATGAAGGCGACGATTTTCAGTAACCTTCATATCTAAGATGTACTTCTTCATATATGATCACTCAATTTGAGTACAAAGATACATGAATATGGTATATATACCCAATATTGAGCTAGTCTTTCTTATTTTTTTCTGATACAAAAGTATCGAATGTATTATCTGAATAAAAAATCATTATTTTACTTACATTTTTAGAAGGTTTTTCTATTGGTATAACTTGTTCAACAACAGTTTGTTTACAAGTGTTTACTGGTGTCTCAACCCCATTTTCCCTGCGATATTCGGGAACAACTTGTACTACGGGCGGATTTATTGGAGTATTAGAAAATAAATTCGGCTCTGTTAATACATGTTCTCTTATCATTTCGCCTTTTCCAAATAACAACCAGTCAGAATCTACATAAGTAAATCTCTCCAATATCTTAATAAGTACGTCTAAACTTGGATTATTTCTACCTGATATAATATGTGACATAGCAGAACGTTGAATCCCGATAGATTCAGCAAATTTAGAAGGGGTAAGTCCTTCCCGTTCCATTAATTTTAATATACGATCTCTCATTATCTCTGATAGATATTATTGTTATGAAAACACTGACAATATGACTTGTTTACAATAATGATATACACATTTGTAGAACGACACAAATATATATTATTATTTCCATTTGTGCAATTTATTTTTATAAATCCAACCAAATACAACAGTAACGCAAAATATACAATGGTATACAACACAGTTGTAAACATCTAAAAAAGCTTAGTGAAATAGTATAAAGTAAAACTTAAGTCATTGTATATAAACAACTGTTTATATGATAATTATAATGTATAAATGGACGTAATAAAGGCTTCTTGTTTACATTTAGATTAGTAATAAAGGCAAAGTTTAAATAAGAAAATCAATAAACTTATATAAAATCCTGGTTTTTGATTATTTATACTTTAATGTATCGTAAATAGATAATTGAACTTTTTATGCTGTTCACTTTACTAATATATACACTATACATATGTAACACAAATGTATGATTGTATTTATGTAAACGCTATAATCATGTATATTACTTTTGTAATTGGGTTTACATTTGTTACAGGAGTAAATCATATCACATTTGTAACAAAAAGAGAATGCCCCTATTTAAAGTTACTGTCATATTGTCTTATTTACAAAAAAGGGAATAATACTAACAATGATAAAAAGCCTAAACCCCCTATTATCGGCAGTATTTCTGTACAATTATGTTGACCGTTGTAAATATTAAATTCTCAGGAAGTAAAAAATGATGTAAACGACTGAAATATAAAAAGAAAAGGCACTTTTTCAGAATAATTATTTCTTTTATTCTGGAAAAAGTGCCCTTTCCTCCTTATTCAAATTGATAAAATATAGGCTCAGTGTAATATTTTAAATAAAAGTTCTTTTAGTAAATCCGAATCAGTGGCAGAACTATTCTCTACACCTTTTGATCTTGCGTCGGTAGTTCGTATATCCCCGATCAAATTAAAAACTTTCATTGCAGGATAATTTCTTAAACCGGTAATATAATCCTTCACCTGAAAATTACCTCTTAAACCTAATGCAGCCATAAGCCCCGCTTCCGAACGATCTTTTGTATAATAACAAATCAAAAGATTAGAAAAATAATTAAACAACACAGGAAGTGTCATTTGTATCGGATTATTTTTTGGATTTTTTTCAAAGTATTGCGCTATACGATTTGCTTTAAGTATATCTTTCGAAGCTAAGGCTTTTATTAATTCAAAATTATTATATTCTTTACTTATCCCGATGTTCTGTTCGATCATTTCTGGAGTGATGCGTTTTAAGTCCTTTTCAGGCAATAAAATTGCCAACTTGTCCAATTCCTTATTCAGGCGGCTCAAATCGTTCCCAAGGAAGTCTGAAAGCATCTGAGAGGCTTTCATGTCGATATCTATAGCCCGCTGTTTCATTAATGAAATGATAAAAGTAGGCATTTTGTAATCCGGTACTTTTTTTGACTCAAATAAAACACCTGTTTTTTCCGTTGCTGCAGCTAGAGATTTCCTTCTATCCAGATTTTTATATTTATAATTTATAACAAGCACCGTAGATGCTAATGGATTCTTTACATAATTAGTCAATAATTCTATATCCCGCACCATTTGTGCTTCGCGCACAACGATGAGCTGATAATTAGACATCATAGGAAATCTACGTGCAGCATTGATTATTGCCGAAGCATCCGTATCTGCACCATACATAATAATTTGGTTAAAATCACGCTCCGATTCTTCCAAAACACTGTCTATCAACAAATCAGTAATTCTATCCATGAAAAAAGGTTCGTCACCCATCAATACATAAACAGGTTGAAACTTTTTTGCAGTTATATTCCTACAGATTTCTTCAAAATTATATTCTTTTTTAGCCATCCTTATACCATGTTACCAGCTGAAACGAATATGACGAATTGTTTTCTTTCCATTTATTATCTGCAACAAAGCCTCTATTCCCAACAGGACATGTTCACCTACAAAGCTTTGTGTCACTTTCCGGTCACTTTCTTCGGTTTTTACCCCTCCTTCATCCATTGGTTTATCAGAAATCATAAGTAAAGCACCAGTCGGTATTTCATTGGCAAAACCGGCGGTAAGTAATGTTGCAGTTTCCATATCAATGCCTGTAGCGTGTGTTGAACGCAGATAATCCTTAAAATCCCTATCGTACTCCCAAACCCTACGATTCGTAGTATATACTGTCCCCGTCCAGTAATCGCGCCCTTTATCACGGATGGCGGATGAAATAGCACGTAACATGGAAAATGCCGGTAATGAAGGAACTTCCGGCGGCAAATATTCATTAGAAGTACCTTCACCCCGAATGGCAGCTATAGGAAGAACGTAATCTCCTAAGTTATTTGCTTTTTTCAGGCCACCACACTTGCCTAAAAATAATACAGCCTTCGGTTTTATAGCTGATAATAAATCCATTATAGTTGCAGCATTCGCACTCCCCATTCCAAAATTAATGATAGTAATACCTTCTGCCGAAGCGTTAGGCATTGAACTTTTCAGTCCTAAAATCGGAACTTTAAAATGATCAGCAAATATCTCGACATATTTAGTAAAATTCGTCAGAAGAATATACTTAGTAAAGTCTTCCAGCCTCCGCTCTGTATATCGAGGCAACCAATTTTCTACGATTTCTTGTTTTGTTTTCATAAATAACTACCTTTGATGGTAAAATATTAATTAGCAAATATAGTAAATGCTCTCGTTAAATTTACCAACATTCGCTGTCAATATAGCCGAAAAAGAAGGGAAGCGCATGATTTTGGATATTGTAAGACGCAAATACGTAGCTCTCACTCCAGAAGAATGGGTACGGCAACACTTTGTTAATTATCTTTTTACTACAAAAGGGTTTCCACATGAACTTTTGGCCAATGAAGTCTCCATCAAACTAAATAACACGTCAAAACGTTGTGATACAGTAGTCTACAATCGTTTTTTAATTCCTTTAATGATCATAGAATATAAAGCTCCTCACATAGAAATAACGAAAGAAGTATTCGACCAAATTGCAAGATACAATATGGCTTTAAAGGTAGAATACCTGACAGTAAGTAATGGTATACACCACTTCTGTTGCAAAATTAACTACAACTCACAAACATATACTTTCCTGGAAGATATACCCGAATATACAGATTTGGGGAAATAAAAAACTTTCTATCCTTAAAAAAAGACAGAATATTCACATTATAAAATGCCTCTCCCCTTATCCTTCAACACATAAACTGTAGACGGATAAGGGTTCGTCAGCCCAACCATTGATAAGGAGGAGGCAAATAGCTTTTCCTAAAAAAGATATCTGACAAAAAAACACGGATTGTTACTTTTCCGGAAAAAACAAAAATAGTTTCAGGAGAGAAAGTTCTATTTTGGAATTCCATTCCGGGGAAAGGGTATAGTATCAAAATAAAACTCTGCACAATAGACAAAACAGTAAACCACAGAGAATCTTGAATATATTGAGTTGAAAAATATTGCATATTTTGTACGTTACTAATTAAATTGCAACAAACATAGCAATATTTATTTATCAAGCAAATAATATCTGACCAAAAAGATGTTTTTAATTAAAAAAACTATTTTTTCCCATCATCTCGAGTATATTCAAATTCATTTTCTTTGCATATAACTCGATAGAATCTGATTTATGTTCATATCTCATGGCTTCAGGTGTAGTAGTAATAACCTGTTCCGGAGTACGTAGTTTCATATCTTTCTCCTTATCAAAGAATAAAGAATAACCCAATAACACTACAAAAAATGATAATATCAACGGCTTCATGTCTACTTCTTTTAAATCTACATTAGCTTAGATGTAATTATAACGCTAAACGCTGCATTATATTTCATGTTTTTTGCAGAATAAGGTAATTTATTTTCTTTTTCCGCAAAAAAACACCTGTTAATGTGCTTTTTTTAGAAACAAAAACGGGGAAAGAATGTTCTCCTTTCCCCGTAATAAATAAACCGTGATTTATCTTTAAGCTCCAAAATCATCGAAGTGTAACATCTCACGCGGAACACCCAGATTATCAAGCATATTTTCTACAGCTTTTGACATTGGGCCCGGACCACACATATAGTACTCTATATCTTCAGGAGCTTCATGATCCTTCAAATAAGTATCATAAATTACCTGATGAACAAAACCTGCCGTATATTTTACACCTGCAGCATCTGCAGCAGGATCCGGACGATCCAATGCCAAATGGAATGTAAAATTAGGAAATTCCTTTTCAATTGACAGGAAATCCTCCAAATAGAATACTTCATTCAATGCACGGGCACCGTAGAAGTACGACATTTTACGATCCGTAGTCCTCAATGTTTTCGTCATATGCATAATCTGAGCACGTAGAGGAGCCATACCGGCACCACCACCAACCCACATCATTTCGCGCTTAGAGTTAAAAATCGGGTGGAAATCACCATAAGGGCCGCTCATAGTCACTTTATCACCCGGCTTCAGGGTAAAGATATAAGAAGACGCGATACCTGGCATTACATCCTGGAATCCAGGACCCTGATCTTTCGGTTTGAACGGCGGAGTAGCAATACGTACAGTCAACATGATACGATCGCCTTCTGCCGGATAGTTAGCCATTGAATAAGCACGGATAGTCGGCTCGTCATTCTTACATTTCAAGCCGAATAAGCCAAAGTTTTTCCAGGCTCCCATATATTCGTCGCCAATTAAGTTCTTATCTATATCCTTGTCATAGTCCATAGAATAAGCAGGAATCTTAATCTGGGCATAAGAGCCCGGAATAAAGTCCATGTGTTCTCCCTTCGGCAAAGCAACGATAAATTCTTTGATAAAAGTAGCAACGTTCTTATTGCTGATAACTTCACATTCCCATTCTTTAACCCCGAATACTTCATCCGGAACCTGAACAGTCATATTTTCCTTCACTTTACACTGGCATGCCAAACGCCAATTATCTTTCACCTGCTTACGAGAGAAAAATCCCTTTTCTGTTGGCAAAATTTCACCACCGCCTTCAATAACCTGAGCACGGCACTGTCCACATTTACCACCACCACCACAAGCTGACGACAAGAAAATACCGCCACTCTGCAAAGCGCCAAGCAGCGTTCCACCTATAGGAGTTTCTATTTCTTTTTCCCCATTTACCTCCAGCTTCACATTACCGGACGGTACCAATTTTGCTTTAGCGTACAACAATGCACCTACAAGGATCAGTGTAACCAAAAGGAATACAACTGCTCCTGTTGCAATAGTAAGTCCGCCAGACATTAATAAAGTCATCTTTATTTCTGATTTAATGCGTTAATACTTAGATCTTAAGTCCGGAGAAGCACATAAATGCAATACCCATCAGACCTGTAATGATAAAGGTAATACCCAGACCTTTCAATGGTTTAGGGATATCTGAGTAAGTCAATTTCTCACGGATTGCAGCCATACCAACAATAGCCAGCATCCATCCGATACCAGAACCTAAGCCATAAACAGTAGCAACTCCCACGTTAGGGAATGCTTTCTGCTGCATAAACAACGAACCACCCAAGATAGCACAGTTTACAGCGATCAGAGGTAAAAATATACCCAATGATGCATACAATGACGGTGAAAATTTTTCGACAGCCATTTCAACTAACTGTGTAAAAGAAGCGATTGTAGCAATAAAGAGGATAAATGAGAGGAAGCTCAGATTTACATTCTGAAAATCAGCCCCTAACCAACTAAGCGCTCCTTCTTTCAATACATAGTTCTCAAGCATATAGTTAATAGGCAATGTACAAACAAGGATGAATGTTACCGCCATACCTAATCCTAAAGCAGTCTTCACATTCTTAGAAACAGCCACGAACGAACACATACCCAAATAGTATGCGAAAATCATGTTGTCAACAAAGATTGAGCGGACAAATGTGCTTAAATATTGTTCCATTCTATTTTCTGTTTAATGGTTTCTTAATTTTCCTGTAGTTCTTTGTTACGTGAACGGTGAACCCATATAATTACGGCGACAACGATCAGGGCCATAGGAGGCAGAATCATCAACCCGTTGTTTACATAGCCGAAGTCATAAAATGCCTGCGGGATAACCTGGAAGCCCAGCAATGTACCAGAACCAAGTAATTCACGAAAGAATCCAACAATAATCAGAATCAACGCATATCCTAAACCATTACCGATACCGTCCAGAAAAGATTCCCACGGACCATTACCCAAAGCAAATGCTTCCAGACGACCCATCAGAATACAGTTTGTGATAATCAAACCTACAAATACAGACAATTGCTTATTGACATCATAAGCAAAAGCCTTCAGAACTTCACTTACGATTGTTACCAAAGCCGCAACAACTACCAACTGAACGATAATACGTATACGATTAGGAATCGTATTACGAAGCAGTGATATAATTACATTGGCAAAAGCCACGACAGCCGTTACTGAAATACCCATTACAATAGCCGGCTCCAGTTTTGATGTTACAGCCAATGCAGAACATATACCCAGCATCTGAACGATAACGGGGTTGTTTGCACTCAACGGGCCTAACAACGTTTCCTTATTCTTATTAGATAATAATCCCATTTTTTACTGATTTTGTGAAGTTAAAAACTTAACATAGCCATTCAAACTATTGAACAACATGGCATCAACACCTTTACTTGTAATTGTACCACCGGAGATGCCGTCAATATAATCCTGACCGGCAACACTCTTTCCTGGTTTTACAACAGCAATAGACTTGAATACACCATCTACAAAAATATGTTTACCAACAAACTCTTTGCTGAACGCAGGCTTAGAAATTTCAGCACCCAGACCCGGAGTTTCTCCTTGGTGGCTAAAATCTGCGCCATAAACTGTATTCTTATCCTGGTCCAAAGAAATGTAACCCCAAAGCGGTCCCCAAAGCCCTGCACCATGCAAAGCCAAAATATATTTGGTTTCACCGTCTACATTTGCAATAAATACCGGATACTCATGTTCTGCTGCTGCTTTCACCACATCAGCGCTAAATGCGTCACCTTCTACTTTTTCACCATTTTCATTAACTAAGAATGCTTCCTTAATCAATTCATTATATTTGGCTTCGGCTTCAGAAGCAGGAACCGTTACATTAATAGAACGAAGAATCTGTTGTCTCTTATCGTTTTCTTCATTCTTTTGCTGGAAAGATCTCAGGGATTGAGACGTAAAAGCCAGCACAACTGCAACTAATACAACCATTACGGATGCATATATTATAGTATAAGCATTACTATTACGGTCTATTCCTTTCTTCTCAGCCTTTACTTCTTCAAATTCTGAAGCAGGAGCTGCACAAATAGGACACACGTCAGGCGCCTTATCTCCTTCGTGGACATAGCCACATACTTTACATCTAAATTTCTTTGTAGCCATACTCCTTCTTATTTATTCATTGTAATACTACGTTTCAATCTGTGGGTAATATTAGCTTCCACTACATAATAGTCGATCAACGGAGCAAATACGTTCATCAGCAAGATAGCCAACATCATACCTTCAGGATAACCAGGATTCAATGCACGGATAATAATAGCCATAGCACCAACAAGGAAACCGTAGATATATTTACCTGTTTCCGTACGGGCTGATGTTACAGGGTCTGTTGCCATAAACACAGCACCAAAAGCAAAACCTCCTAAAAACAAATGATCAAGAGGAGTTACAGCCATTGCTACCGTACTACCGATCATATTAAATATTGCAGCCATGAATGCTCCACCTACAAATACAGAAATCATAGTTTTCCAACTAGCAATCTTTGTAATTAATAAGATGGCTGCTCCAATTAAAATAGCCAAAACAGAAGTTTCACCGATAGAACCCGGTATCAATCCGATAAATGCATCCATAGTTGTAAGCGGATGTCCCAAAACATCAACGGCTTGGAAAGAACCAACCATATCATTCGGAGCAACAGCAATCTGACCTAATGGAGTTGCACCGGAGAATCCGTCTACAACCTGACCGCCTCCAATTCCAAACGTATCAGTGGTACGAACCCAAACCTGATCGCCGGACATTGCTGCCGGATAAGCAAAGAACAAGAATGCGCGGGTTACTAATGCCACATTAAATACATTATAACCTGTACCTCCAAATACTTCCTTAGCAAATATTACAGCAAATGCAGTAGCTACAGCAATCATCCACAGTGGAGTATCCACCGGAACAATCATCGGGATCAAGATACCGGAAACAAGGAAACCTTCCTGTATTTCTTCTTTCTTTGCCTGAGCAACAGCAAATTCTATACCTAAACCAACTACATACGAAACAATGATCTTAGGCAATACGGCCAAAAGACCAAAAATAAAAGTCATGCAAAATCCGGGATCAGCACCTACTGCCAAGTTATGCTGATAGCCGACATTATACATACCAAAAAGCAAAGCAGGCAACAAAGCAATCACAACAACTATCATTGTGCGCTTTGAGTCAATACTGTCATGAATATGTACGCCTGATTTTGATGTTGTATTCGGAACAAACAAAAATGTTTCGAAACCATCAAACACAGAACGGAACATCGCCAGCTTTCCGCCCTCCTCAAAGTTAGGCTTAATCTTGTCGAGATAATTCCTTAACGCTTTCAATGTATTCTAATTTTTAATGTTATTAATTCATTTCCTTGTACATCAGGTCAAGACCATTGCGTACTATTTTCTGTATTTCTATCTTCGAAGTATCTACAAATTCGCATAAAGCAAAATCTTCAGGAGCTACTTCGTATATACCCAGGTTTTCCATCTTATCAATATCAAAAGCAATAATCGCTTTCAACAGATATTCCGGATAAATATCCATAGGGAATACTTTATCATACTCGTTAGACATGATCATGGCACGTTTACCACCTTTAATGCGGGCATCTATAACATATTCTTTGTTTTTGCCAGACAACCAGGTCAGATAAGAATGACTTGTACTATACTTTCCAAAACCGGGAACACCCCAACCCAGGAACTCATGAGTATCATCACCTTCAGGAATAATAGTTATCTGATTATCGTATGCACCCAGATAGCCGTCATTCAAAACCTTAGTACCGGTCAATACATTGCCACTGATAATACGGACATGTTCATTATTATTCAATATCTTACCTTTTACAAGGCTTTCGATTGTACATCCGGCTATTGTTTTGATATATCCTCTTTCTGTCGTTTCAGAACCTGTTATCGCAACCAGGCGGCTAAAGTCGGCAATACCTTTATTAAATAAGCGTCCGATCATAATAACATCAGCTGGATTAACAGTCCAAACAACTTCCCCTTTATTAATAGGCTTAACATGATTAATCTGTACCCCTACATTAGCTGCAGGGTGCGGACCTTCCACTTCTATAATTTCAACATTATTTGCTTTTACAGAAGAACCTTTCCTTATTCCAACATATACCTTTCCGGTGGTAAGTTTAGCAAGGGCATCCAATCCTGTCTGAAAATCAGATTCTTGTCCTTTTATAATAAAATCGAAGTCTGGAGCTAACGGAGCCGAATAAAACGCAGAAACAAAAATGTCACGCGGAAAATCGGTAGGCGTTGCAACAATGTCATACGGACGTTGTTTGATACAAGGCCACAAGCCGGCATTCAGGATAGCATCTCTTACTTCTTCACCATTCAGCGAGGCTACATTCTTTTTGCCGAATTCTTCATATTCGATCTGCGCATCCGGCTTTACAACAATGTTCAGCACTTTACGCTTTTCTCCTCGGTTTACGGCAGTTACTTCACCACTTACTGGCGAACCAAACTTGATTTCGGGACGGTTCTTGTCTATCATTAATACAGAACCTGCTTTGACTTTATCTCCTACTTTGACAACAACTTTAGGGATAATACCGTTATAATAATCGGGGACAATAGCATACGTGGCACTATTTCCTCCGTTTAACAGTACATCCGAAGCTTTGCCCTTCAGATTAATGTCTAAACCCTTTTTAATCTTTATCACATTTGCCATGATACAACTAAAATTGTTTATATGTAATTTTCCCGCAAAAGTAAACATTTTTTTATGCTTAAAAGCAGGTTAAGAGAAATAATTAGAGAAATAATTCCATAATTTTGCAGCGGCAAAGAAATAATAAAGAAAATGAAAGTATTTAGTACACTAATAATGCTACTCTGCTTCATCGGAATACCGATGAAAGCACAACAAACGACGTATTATACAAACGTCAGCAACAAGCAAATAAAAACACTCCAGGTAAAGGTTGCCGGAGAAATGTTTTCTAATCCATGTATCGAATTAAATGGAGAAGATCGTATAGAAATAAATTTTGATGCATTGAATTCGGGAGGAGTACGTTATGCTTATTCTTTGATCCATTGTAATGCCGATTGGACGAAGTCTATTCTTTCTCCTATTGAATACATGAATGGTTTTCAAGGTATGACAATCGATGATTTTGCAAATTCAATGGGCACTACCGTACAATACACCAACTATCGTCTTCTTATACCGAATGAAGATGTGCAACCAAAAGTATCAGGGAATTATGCTCTTACAGTATATAAGGAAGATAATCCCGCTGCAATAGTATTTACGGCTTGTTTTTCTGTTGTAGAACCTATCGTAGGGGTTTCAGCCTCCGTTAGTGGCAACACTGACATTGACACAAACCAAAGCCACCAGCAGGTAAGCTTTGCCATCAACAACAAAAACTTTTCAATTCCTTATCCGCAAACCGACCTGAAAATATGGGTGTACCAAGACAATCGCCGCGATAATGCAGTAACAGGATTACAACCTATGTCTATCCTGGAAAACCAGATCACCTATTCCAACAACCAAAAACTCATATTTGAAGCAGGAAATGAATACCGGCGTATGGAGTTTCTGAGCAACAAATATAATGGTATGCATATACAAAATATCACTTTCCACAACCCGTATTATAATGTGGAACTTATGAAAGATTACAAACGCACCAGCGAAAGTTACCAGTATGACCAGGATCAGGACGGACGCTTTTTTATTCGTTGCAGCAACTGTAATGATCCCGACACGGAAGCCGATTATTTTATAGTTCACTTCACATTAGCTTGCGATGAAATTCCTGAAGGCAATGTCTATTTAAACGGAGAGCTATATAATAATGTATTAGACAACAATAGTAAAATGGACTATAATCCGGAAACAAACCAATACGAAAAAGCTGTATTATTAAAGCAAGGAAGTTACAACTATCAATATCTGTTTGTTCCGGATGGGCAAACTGTTGGAGAAACCGGTCCTATCGAAGGAAATTTCTATCAAACGGAAAACGAATACTCAATTTATGTATATTATCACCCGATGGGGACAAGATATGACCGCTTGATTGGTGTAACATCAGTTAAAAATGCTATGCAGGTATTTTAAAACCGTCCCGATGATTTTATAAAAAGATCCCGATGATTTTGAAAAATCATCGGGATCTTTTCTAAATCATTGTTGTTTCCGCTCCTGTCTATAACCAAAGTAGCGGATAATATTATTGTATTTTCCCGCCGCACCATATTGGATGCTATAAAATTCTTACCTTTACGGAAAATTTATATTTTCTAACACGGCACAAATACTATGAAACTACTATTTTTCGACCTGGAAACAACAGGTATCAAATACTGGCGTAACGGAATCCATCAACTAAGTGGAGAAATTATCATAGATGGCGTTACGAAAGAATCTTTCAACTTCAATGTATGTCCCCATCCGAAATGCGATATAGAAGAAGAGGCTCTGAAAATATGCAATGTAACCAAAGAACAAATACTGTCTTATCCCCCAATGGAGGAAATATATAGTAAATTTGTAGGCATACTGTCCAAATATGTAGATAAGTATGATAAGAAAGACAAATTTTTCCTTGTTGGTTATAACAATGCTTCTTTTGACAATTATTTTCTAAAAGCTTTTTTCGTTCAGAACGGGGACAATTTCTTTTATTCGTGGTTTTGGGTAAACTCGATAGATGTAATGGTATTAGCCAGCCAGCACTTATTGGATAAACGTCCAAGCATGACCGATTTCAAACAAGAAACCGTAGCACGCACATTAGGAATAAAGCTTGACCCTACAAAACTTCATGATGCTTCGTATGATATTTATATCACCAAAGAGATATATAAGAGACTGACTACTCTATTTTAAGGAAACAAGAGAATGCAGGAGTATCCTTCCTGCATTCTCTTCACAAAACAATTTATTACGTTACTTAATTTGATGTACTATTCTTCGCAGCACCTGTAACGTGTTCAACCCTATCTTTAACATATTCTACCTGATTCTTACCGGCATCTACCGCATTCTTAACAGCTCGTTTCGTTTTATCGGCAAATTTATCCAGATCATCATGCAAACAATCAAAATCACCATGATCTTCCATACGGCGGATCATATACCCAACAATAACACCAAGCCCTAAGCCTAAAAGTAAATCTTTCATAACCAACTTATTTTAAATGATTAATATAATTATTTCTTATATCTATGAAACAGAAAAGCCAGTAAGATAGTTCCGCGCTTTTTCCTTTTAATAATTCATTTTGGTTCCTGTTAACACAGAAATACGTATCTTTACTGCACAAAAAAAGCAGGGTATGGCCTTTAAAAAGATAACATTCGTATTAATCGTTCTATTTTTAATATCAGCATATACATTAAGCGCACAAGAGAAAGCAGTTCCTAAATCAGGAGAAGGGATTACTTTATTCCTCAAACGACACAACCGTACCGGCAAAGAGCATTACAAACAGTTCATTGAATTAAATAAAAACAAATTAGGGAAAGGTAACACCCTGCGTATGGGTGTAAAATACACCTTGCCTCCACTACAAAAGAACACAGCCGTTACCAGGCGCAAAAACTACGAACCGTTATTCGGTAAAGAACTGGCACAATACAATGTAACATCGTCTGAACTAAAAGACGCATGTTTTTATTTGGTAAGCGGCCATGGAGGTCCCGATCCGGGCGCTATTGGCAAAGTCGGGAAAATAGAGCTGCATGAAGATGAATATGCCTACGATATCATGCTCCGGCTAGCCAGAAATTTATTAATGAAAGGAGCAAAAGTACACATCATAATACAGGATACCAAAGATGGTATACGTAATGCTAAATATCTGAATAACAGTAAACGTGAAACTTGTATGGGCAGCACCATCCCTTTCAGCCAATTCAGAAGACTGGAACAACGTTGCAATAAGATTAACGGACTATATAAAAAAGATAAAGAATCTTATCGACGGGCACTCTTTATTCATGTGGATAGTCGTCATAAGGGAAAACAAACCGATGTATTTTTCTATCATTCTTTAAAAAGCGAACAAAGTAAACAACTGGCAAAAACTCTCCGTTCCACTTTCAACAGCAAGTACAACAAGCATCAACCGGGACGAGATTTTAAAGGGACAGTCGAGAAACGAAGTCTATACGTACTCAACCATACGGTTCCTGTATCAGCGTTTGTAGAACTGGGTAATATACAAAACAGTGACGATCAAAAGCGCCTTGTGCTTAGCGACAACCGTCAGGCATTAGCCAACTGGTTATGCGAAGGATTTGTAACAGATTACAAACGAACCATAAAAAAGAAATGATTCCACTGTTTTCGGTTAACTTATTGCGTATATGAGAGGCTAATCTAATATTTTTCATAACTTTGTAATTCAATACATATTCGTATAAAAACACCTATGGATAATCCCTATATATCACCGTTTGCGAAACCTGTATACGTGATGTTGAAGCCGGTTGGTTCAGTTTGTAACTTAGCATGTAAGTATTGTTACTATCTGGAGAAAGGGAAGTTGTACCCTGAAGTTAAAAATCATATTATGACAGACCAACTTCTGGAAAAGTTTATCCAAGAATATCTGGAATGTCAAACCATGCAGCAAGTTCTTTTCACCTGGCATGGAGGAGAGACATTAATGCGTCCGATCAGCTTCTATAAAAAAGCACTAGAACTACAACGAAAGTATGCCCACGGCCGGCAGATAGACAACTGTATCCAGACAAACGGAACGTTGCTGAACGATGAATGGTGTCGCTTCTTTAAAGAGAACAACTTTCTTGTAGGTGTCTCTATCGACGGGCCACAGGAGTTTCATGACGAATACCGCCGAAACCGGCAAGGTCTTCCCTCCTTCTACAAAGTTATGAAAGGCATCGAATTGCTGAAAAAACACGGAGTGGAATACAACGCAATGGCAGTGGTAAACGACTATAATGTAGATTACCCGCTTGAATTTTACAATTTCTTTAAAGAAATAGACTGCCGTTACATACAGTTTGCCCCCATTGTAGAGCGCCTCTCGCAACACGCAGATGGCACGCAACTGACTTCTCCCGAACAGCAGGATGCGAGTATCAAATTAGCATCATTCTCGGTAGACTCCGGTAAGTGGGGCAACTTCCTGTGCACCATTTTTGACGAATGGCTCAAAGAAGATGTGGGTAAATACTACATCCAACTATTCGATTCCACACTAGCCAACTGGGTCGGCGAGCAACCCGGAATCTGTACTCTTGCCAAGAACTGTGGACATGCAGGCGTAATGGAGTTCAATGGCGATGTATATGCCTGCGACCACTTTGTTTTCCCCGAATATAAATTGGGTAATATCCAAACGCAGACATTAACAGAAATGATGTACAGCCAACGCCAGCTAAAGTTCGGAACAGATAAACACGATAAGCTGCCATTACAATGCAAAGAATGCGAGTACCTCTTTGCCTGCAATGGCGAATGTCCCAAAAACCGCTTCATGCATACGACATCCGGCGAACCCGGCTTGAATTATTTGTGTAAAGGCTATAAGAAATTCTTCCATCATGTAGCTCCTTATATGGACTTCATGAAAAAAGAACTGTTTGCACAACGTCCGCCGGCAAATGTAATGAAATGGGCAAAAGAACGTAACATATAAAACAATATGAAATACAACAGACGTGATTTTATTAAAACAGGAGGTATGGTTATGCTTGGCTCTTTAGCGACCCCCTCTTTTTTAGGAAGTTGTACCGGTAACACTGCTGATAAAGCGGCCGGTATCTCATTTGCATTAAACCATTTCGGTTTAAGTGAAAACGACATGAAAAAAGTGCTGTCCGCAGCATTGGAAAAAGGAGGAGATTATGCAGATCTTTTCTTTGAACACTCTTACCGCAATAATATCAGTTTGCAGGATGGAGCAGTAAACCGTGCTTATTCCAACATAGACTTTGGAATGGGTGTACGTGTACTTTCCGGAGATCAGACAGGTTATGCATACGTAGAAAACATTTCGCTTGACGATATGTTGAAAGCCGCCCAAACAGCAGCCAGGATTGCAAATAGTACAGCTACCAAAGGTCCTGTCAAACTCACAGAAGAACCTATTATCAACAATTTCTACGGCGTGCAAACACCCTGGGACGAAATTGCTGTTAAAGAGAAAACACCTTACCTGCAAAAACTGAACGACGCTATTTTTGCTTTAGACAAACGGGTGCAAAAGGTAATGGCTTCATTAGGAGACATGACTTCACACATACTGTTCTGCAACTCCGAAGGACAGATGTATTATGATTATCGTCCTATGGTAACATTGGGAGCCGTGTGTATTATGGAAGACAATGGTAAGATTGAAAACTCGTATGCCTCACGTGCATTCCGCATGGGAGCAGAATTCCTTACGGATGATATTATTAACGAAGTAGCCAAAGAAGCAGTAGATAAAACGTCTATACTCTTTCAGGCCATCAAGCCTAAAGGTGGAGAAATGCCCGTTGTAATGGGAGCCGGAGGTTCAGGTATCTTGTTGCATGAAGCGATAGGACATGCGTTTGAAGCCGATTTCAACAGAAAGAATACATCCATCTTCTCCGACCAACTAAATAAGAAAGTATGCAACGAGCATATCAATGTGGTAGACGATGGAACCATTCCGTTTAACCGCGGCTCTGTAAATATAGACGACGAAGGCATAGAAGGGCAAAAGACATACATCGTAAAAGAAGGTATTCTTACAAGCTACCTGCACGACCGCATCAGTGCCAAGCACTATGGAATCCGTTCTACAGGCAATGGCCGTCGCGAATCGTTCCGTCAGATGCCTATTCCCCGTATGCGTGCCACTTACATGGAAGCCGGAAACGTAACGGAGGAAGAGATGATCTCTACAATCAAGAAAGGTATTTACGCTTCCAGCTTTACAAACGGGCAAGTACAGATTGGCGCCGGCGACTTTACATTCTTCGTAAAAGACGGATACCTGATTGAAAACGGGAAGCTGACCCAACCTATCAAAGATATCAACATTATTGGCAACGGGCCTAAAGCTCTAGCCAATATCACAATGGTTGGCAACAACTACAAGATGGATAACGGAACGTGGACATGTGGCA
The DNA here is from genome assembly GCF_900232875.1 of Parabacteroides provencensis. Taxonomy (NCBI): domain Bacteria; kingdom Pseudomonadati; phylum Bacteroidota; class Bacteroidia; order Bacteroidales; family Tannerellaceae; genus Parabacteroides; species Parabacteroides provencensis. Next base: position 23,143 of record NZ_LT960491.1, read on the forward strand.
AGGACGGCCAGTCGTGTCCGGTAACCTGTGGCATGCCGTCTGCCTTAGTTAGCAAACTTACTGTAGGAGGAGAAAATTAATATGATAACTAAAGAAAATAAAAAGCTAGCCCAGTGGGCTATGGAATATGCGTTAAAGAATGGTTGCCAGGCATCGCGCGTAAGTCTGTACAATGGTTCGAGCAGCTCTTTCGAGATTCGCGACATGAAAATAGACCGCCTGCAACAGGCTTCGGAAAACAGTTTGGTGATTCACCTGTTTGTAGACGGCCGTTATGGTTCATTTTCTACGAACCGTCTGGACAAGCAGGAATTGGAAAAGTTTATCCGCAACGGCATCGACTCTACCCGTTATCTGGCAGAAGATAAAGCACGCACCCTGCCGGATGCTTCCCTCTATTATAAAGGAGGCAGTGCAGACTTACAGTTGCTGGATCCCAAATTCGATTCTATCCAACCGGACGACAAAGTTGCCCTGGCTATGAAAACCTGCGAAGAAATGATGGGAAAAGACGACCGCATTATCTCGGCCAATTCTTCGTACAGCGATGAAAAGGACTTTAAATATATGGTTGCCAGCAACGGCTTTGAAGGAGACGCATGCGGTTCGTCTTTTAGTTTGGTGGCAAGCGTAAGTATCCGCGGCGAAGGCGATGCCCGCCCCGAATCATATTGGTATGATTCTTCCCTCTATTACGATACTTTAATGAAGGAAGGAATCGGAGTAAAAGCCCTTGAACGTGTTTTCCGGAAACTGGGACAGAAAAAGATAGCATCAGGCAAGTACACGATGATTGTAGACAACATGAACTCGGCCCGTCTCCTATCTCCCGTAATTGACGCACTATATGGTTCTTCTATCCAGCAACGCAACTCTTTTTTACTTGATAAACTGAATCAACAAGTAATCGGAGAAAAGATTACATTAATGGATGAACCACATCTTATCCGGGCATCGGGGGCGCGTTACTTTGACGGCGAAGGAGTGGCAACCAAGAAACTGCCTGTATTCGAAAACGGTATTCTTAAAACATATTATATCGATACCTACACGGCAAACAAGATGGATATGGAACCAACCATTACTTCTCCTTCCATTCTGGCTCTGCAACCGGGTGACAAAGATTTAAACGGATTGATTGCGTCTGCAGATAAGGCAATCCTTGTGACCGGTTTCAACGGAGGTAACTGTAACAGTACAACCGGAGATTTTTCATATGGTATAGAAGGCTTTCTGGTCGAAAAAGGGAAACTTGCACAACCCGTTTCCGAAATGAATGTTACAGGAAACATGCTTACTTTGTGGAGCAATCTGGCAGAGGCAGGCAATGATCCGCGCATGTCTTCAAGCTGGAGGATACCATCGCTGGTATTTGAAGGGGTAGACTTTAGCGGACTGTAAAAAAGAACTTCTTATACGAAAAGGTAGGGGGTGTGTCAAAACGCTATTACCGGACGCAGAACACGCAGAAAAACGCAGACTGATTTTATTAATAATCAATACGGTCTGCGTTTCTCTGCGCTCCGTCTGCGTAGTCTGCGTTCCTTAATTCCGACTTTTGACACACCCCCTTCCTTTTCGACTGATAATTCCAAACACTTTGCAGGCATAACTCCAAACACTCTGCAGGCATAACTCTAAAGACTTTGCACCCATAACTCTAAAGACTTTGCACCCATAACTCTAAAGACTCTGCACCCATAACTCTAAGCACTCTGCACTTATAACTCCAAAGAGTTTGTAAGCATAACTCCAAAGAGTTTGGAATTGTAAGCCGTCTGTTATCTGTTCGGTATATCTACCGATGTCTCAGACGTACCCAGCAAATGCTGCGAGAAATAATCCACCAGGCGCCAGTAGAAATACTCGTTCATATCACCAAAACCGTGGCGTTGCTGCGGAAGAATAAGCATATCGAAACGTTTATTGGCACGAATCAAAGCATTTACCACACGAAGCGTATTACCCGGGTGTACGTTGTTGTCTATATCCCCGTGAATAAGCAATAAATGGCCTTTTAGCTGCTTAGCTATTTCAGGGTTGCTCTTGATATTGTACACAAAAGCAGTGTCGCCTTTGTCCGTCACTTCCTCCTTTACGCCGTGATGCGTTTCGCTCCACCAGCGGTTGTAAATCTTATTGTCGTGGTTGCCGGCACACGATACTGCCACCTTAAAGAAATCCGGATATTGCAGGATAGCCGCCGTAGACATAAATCCGCCACCCGAATGACCGTGAATACCTACGCGATGGATATCAATAAATTTATACCGGTCGGCCAATTGCATGATAGCAGCCTTCTGATCGGCCAGTCCATAGTCTCGCAGGTTGCCGTAGCCATAGTTGTGATACCATTTGGAGCGACTGGGATGTCCGCCGCGATTACCAACAGAGATCACGATAAAGCCTGCCTGAGCCAAACGGTCGGTACGCGGCGTCATGGCCTTAAACGGGTACACGGTAGCCTCCACCTGTGGACCGGGATATACATAATCAATAATAGGATATACTTTTGTCGAATCAAAATCGAATGGTTTGTACATTACCCCGTACAAGTCGGTTATGCCATCGTCGGCCTTCACTTTGAAAGGTTGCGGAAACTGATAGCCGGCAGCAAACATCTGCGAGAAATCACTCTGTTCCAACGACATTATTTTACGTCCCGTATTATCGTACAAGTCAGAAGACGGAACAGTATTAACACGTGAATAGTTATCTACAAAGTATTGGCAATCGTCATCCATACGGGTTTCGTGGAAGTAATCGCCGGCGGAGATCAACTGCAATCCGCTACCATCCAGATTCACACGATAGAGATGTTCGTAATATGGATTCTCGTCTTTCTCCTTTCCATTAGCCAGGAAATAGACTACGCGTTTAGCTTCGTCCACTTTTAATATCTGGTCTACATGCCAGGGGCCGGAAGTGAGACGTTTCTTCAGATTACCCTGATCATCATATAAATAAAGATGCGCCCATCCATCGCGTTCGCTCCAATGAACCAATTCCTTTCCGTTGTTGATAGCGGCCAGCGGACGGACTTCGATATAGATATTCATACGTTCTTCTATTATAGGACGGATAGCGCTTTCACCAATCGTATATGAGCATATATCAATACGGTGCAAATCCCTGCTCGAACGTATCACGAAGAAACGGTTATTGTCTCCCACCCAGCAGCGGGACTGTTCCTTCATATCACGTTGTTTCTCCAATAAAGGCTTACGGGCAATCTGCAATGTCTGATCTTTATAGGCAGATGTAGCAATCTGCTTATAGCTGTTATTATCCATGTCAAACAAAAGCAGGTATTCAACAGGAGCTTCTGCCTCTCCCGGCATTTGGTACTTATAGGTTTCCAATGTAGGACGGGGTTCTGCCACGGAGTTGATAACCCAAAGCTCCTTGACGGCACGGCTATCGGTCAGTGTAATGGCAAAATGGCGGGAGTCGGGAGACCAAACCAAATCATCCGGATAACGGCGTTTGCCATTACAAAGCGTGTCGGTATTCAATAAGCTGCGAGGTTCGCCAAAGCCGAAACTCTTTACACAATCCGTAGTCAAAGGAATCTCTACGATAGTTTTATCATTCTCGTCTTTCTTCGCTTTCTCATAATCCTCACGCGACATACGATACAGATTCATATCCTTGGCATAGACCACCGTTTTGCCATCCGGAGAAATAGAAGCCCATTCAGGGTATTTGTCTTCTTTTTTATCTTTCAGTTCTGTCAGTTTGCGTGTATTATAATCATAGGAGAAGTAAGCCGAGTCTTTCGGGGTCTTTACCTGGAACGTAAAAGTAGAACCATCCGCTTGGGCTTCCAGTTTTTGTATGGGAAGGTGCTGGGATGTAAACGGAGTTTTCATTATTTCCGTAACTTCAGAAGCCAGCTTATCAAGATCAAACAACGGATGCTTTGTCTTCGTTGCAGGATTGACTACATACCAGTTTGTGCCGTTGGTTGTCTTATACTCATACCAAAAACTATTCCCTTTCCGGAACCAATGCGGATCCACCGTAGTTGAGAAAAGCATATTCTTCAGTTTATCTTCGGTGAAACGTTGGGCCAACGTATAGTTTGGCGTTACATCGGAGGGCAATTCTTGTGACTTTGCTTCCTGAAAGTAGCACATACCGGCAGCAAGCAACACGAATAGTAATTGTTTTTTCATGATATTATAACAGATTTAAGTTTCCGTACCTCAAAAGTACGGAATAATATTTATATCAGGCTGTATATAGCAAAGAAATGGCATACAGATCCGCCCAACACAAACACGTGCCAGATAGAATGCATATACTTATGGCTATCCAAATAAAAGAAGATGGTTCCAACCGTATATGATAATCCTCCGGCAATAAGCCAGTATAATACATCCATAGAACCGGTTTGCCTGAAAACATCTACCAGCGGCTTGAACGCAATAACCACTACCCATCCCATTGCCAGATAACAAACGGTTTTCAAATGGTCTTTCTTCTTCATCTTGCGGAAGCTAAGCCACACTCCTATTATTGCAGCAATCCAAACCGTAGCAAAAAGGCTCCATCCCCAATATCCTTCATTACGCAAAGCCAGCAATGTAAACGGAGTATATGTCCCGGCTATATGAAGATAAATAGCGCTATGATCGAACCGCCTCAACAGGCGTTTACGCCGCGCATGGGCAGATGCATGATAAAGCGTAGAAGTAACATACGATAACATCATACATACAGCATACACGGCCACACTCCCTATAGCCCATGTATCGCCACTATAAACGGCTTTATATATTAAGACAGCAAGTGCTATCATCCCAAATACCATACCAGCACCATGGGTAAGCACATTGGCTAGCTCTTCTCCGTAGGTTTGTCGTTGTTTTACCATCTCGTTTACAATAGCTGTTCGGCCTTAAATCCTGCTTCAGTTACCGCAGCTATAATAGTAGTGGCAGGAAGCTCGGTTGTTACAATGAGTAACTTTTCCGGCTTCGTCAGGTCTATCGACCAATTGCCTGGGTTCAAAATCTTATTTAACTTATCACCAATGGCAGACACACAACCGCCACATTTGGCATTCGTCTTAAATTTCAATGTAGACATAATACGATTTGTTTTTAAGTTTATATTTTACTCCACTTCAGCCGAAGGCTGTTAAGCACTACCGATACCGAACTAAATGCCATAGCTGCACTTGCCAGCATCGGATTCAGCAACAGGCCGTTTATAGGAAACAGAACTCCGGCAGCCAGGGGAATACCGATCAGATTATAAATAAAGGCCCAGAACAGGTTTTGATGAATAAGCCTTACCGTACTTTTGGAAAGACGGATTGCTTCCGGCAACAACAGCAGATCTGAAGTTATTAAAGTAACCATAGCTACATCCATTGCTATATCAGTACCTTTCCCCATAGCAACACTAACGTCTGCACGTGCCAGGGCTTGCGAATCGTTAATGCCATCACCCACCATAGCAACCAGCTTACCTGCTTTCTGCAAATCTTTTATATATTCCTCCTTGTCATTAGGCAATACTTCCGCCTTATAATAACGTATACCTAAAGCAGACGCTACAGATTCTGCAGTCTTGATACTATCACCGGTAAGTAAATGGACTTCTATACCCATCCTAGTCAATTCTTTCACAGCAGCAGCCGAAGTCGGTTTAATACGATCGGCAATTGCCATTACAGCCAGAACTTCGTCATTCCGTCCGTAATATACAACACTTTTACCCTCTTGTTGCCAATTATCAATATGTACAGATGTAAAATGAGATACGGTTGCTCCAAATAATTCCAAGAAACCCGCACTGCCAGCCCAGTAAGTCATGCCATCCACATTCACACGGATTCCTCTGCCTGTTATACTTTCAAAGCTGTCCACATCACAAGTCTGCGCTCCGGAAGCTTCTGTAGAACGCACAATAGCCGAAGCTAAAGGATGTTCCGACTTCAATTCCGCCGTATATAGAACATCCAAATATCGTTGTGTGGAACCTTCCGGCCAAAATGAATCCGTTACTTCGGGAATGCCTTCCGTTAAAGTGCCAGTCTTGTCCAATACAACGGTATTCACTTTACACATATTCTCCAAGGCAAAAGCGTCTTTAATAAGAATATGCCGCTCGGCACCTTTGCCTATACCTACCATCAGAGCTGTTGGAGTAGCTAAACCCAATGCACAGGGACAAGCAATCACCAATACAGAGACCGCCGACAATAAAGCGTACGAGAAATAATTACTGCCGCCTATCAACAACCAACACGCAAACGTTACGACCGCCAGTCCTACAACTACAGGCACAAAGACTGCACTTATCTTATCGACAATCCGTTGAACCGGAGCTTTACTACCCTGAGCTGCCTGCACCATTTGTACAATCTGAGCCAGAACCGTAGCTCCACCTACGCCGGTAGCTTCCATCGTGAAAGCTCCTTTCTGATTGATAGTTCCCGCCAAAACCCGATCACCGCTTGTTTTTTCCACAGGAATAGGTTCTCCACTGAGCATGCTTTCATCCACAGAGGATGCCCCTTGTACCAATGTACCATCTACAGGAATTTTTTCACCCGGACGGACACTAATTACATCTCCTATCTGCAACAAAGAAATAGGTACTTCTTCCTCTTTCCCGTCTATAACACGACGAGCCGTTTTAGGTTGTAGTCCCATCAATCCCTTAATGGCCGAAGAAGTGCTATTCTTTGCCCGCTCTTCCAATAGTTTCCCCAAAAGAACAAAAGCGATAATTACACCGGATGCCTCATAGTATACATGCGGTTCCAATCCTCTATCATACCAGAATTGCGGATAGGCCGTATTAAACAAACTGAATACAAATGCTATAGAGGTACTTAAAGCAACCAAAGTGTCCATATTGGCACTCCCGTGCAACGCATGACGGACACCATTTATATAAAATGACCGTCCGAAAAAGAGCATAATTGTTAATGCCAGTACCATCATTATCCAGTTGGCATAAGGCATTTGCATGAACACCATACCGAGCAAAGCCAAAGGAATAGAAAGCAACCACGCCCCTATCGTATTACGACGCAATTTATAATAATGCTTACGAGACATTTCTTCCTGTATAGCTTCTGTATCTTCTTCTTCAATTACCAGATCATATCCTGCCGCCTGTACGGCAGCCCTTATCTGTTTAAGATCGATTATAGCGGGATGGTAAGTTACATTTAACGTATTGGCAGCAAAGTTGACAGTAGCTTTCTCCACGCCGGCCAAATCTTTTACGGTATTCTCGACATTACCGGCACATACGGCACAACTCATCTCCAACACCGGAAGAACTTTTGTTTCCAAGTCTTTCATTATATAATATCCTTTATAACCTTTTACACCTTATTTATATTATGAATAACAAAGGTACACCGAAAATGGTTACCTTTGGCAACAAAATTACCAAAAACAAAAACACAAAAATTATACCATGATACTAGATTCATTATGTAATTCAGCACGGTTTGAAAGTCTTCATCCTTTATTCAAAGAAGCTTTCGACTACCTGAAATCAACCGATTTCTCGAAAGTAGAAGATGGCAAATATGAACTGGAAGGTAAGCAAATAACAGCATCCATAGCAAGCCTTTTCGGCAAAGAAAAGGCAGAAGCCGCCATCGAAACCCATAAGAAATATATCGACATACAAGCTCCGTTGCTTGGTGTTGAGAAAATAGGATGGAAAGCCGGATGCGAGCTAAAAGAAGAGTCGATTCCTTATAACGAAGACAACGACATTGCCTTTTATGTAGATCGTCCTACCGCTTTCACCAAGATTTATCCGGGACAATTTGTTATCTATTTTCCTGAAGACGGCCACGCGCCAGGCATCGGCCAAGGCAGCATCCGCAAGGTAGTGATTAAAATACCAGTATTATAACGGCTGTATGCTAAAGAAAAAAGAAGATGTAACCGATTAACCTCCTATCTTTGCATTTATTCCGTACGAATGGAATATCTCTACGCATTTCTGTTGTAGATTCTCTGACGGAGTTGACATGGGAAATTGGTCCGGATTATAAACAGAACCCAATTTCTCATGTTTATTTTTACCTATATCATGGTAAGGCAGTAGGTTTACAACCTTAAGGTGATGCGGAAGTGAAGCAAGGAAAGATGCGCTTTGACGAATATTATCTTCATCTGTATTTATACCCTCAATCAAAGGTATACGGATAATGAACTCTTTACCGGCATCGGCTACCATCCGCAGGTTAGATAGAATTAATTCATTCGGCACGCCACAATACTTCTTATGCCAAAAAGAATTCATCAGTTTCAAGTCGATAAGAAAAAGATCTGTATGTTCCATCACTTGCCGAACTAATGTTGGGCGTGCATACAAAGTCGTATCTACAGCACGGTGAATACCTTCCTTTCCACAACGTTGTAATAGTTCCAATAAAAAATCGGGATGCATCAGCGGTTCACCTCCGCAGAAAGTTACCCCGCCTTCGGAGCAGTCCATAAAAAGTATTTCCTTCCTGATTTCTTTCATCAGTTCGTCGGCCGTATACTCCTTACCGGATATTTCCATTGCCAGCGAAGGACACACATCCGCACACTTACCGCACACCGTACAAAGTGAAACATCGGAAGAAACACCTTCTGAAGTCAGCCAGAGGGCATGCCCGGGACAAGCATCCACACAAGCACCACAGCCCAGACATTTCTGTCTTGTATATAGTTTCTGTCTTTGTCCGGATATACCTTCCGGATTATGACACCATACACACGACAGCGGGCATCCCTTCATAAAGATTGTTATACGAATGCCCGGCCCGTCATTAATAGCATATCGCTTTATATCGAAAACCAGCATAGTTAAAAGCTTTCCTGTTCCGTACGCGCAATAACATCTGCCTGTAAATCGGCATTCATATCATTAAAGTAGTCGCTATAGCCGGCCACACGCACCAGCAAATCGCGGTATTCTTCGGGACATTTCTGTGCAGCATACAGCGTCTCCGTATCTACTATATTAAACTGAATATGATGTCCTCCCAAAGCAAAATAACTACGGATCAGAGAGCAGAGTTTGGATATATCTTCCTCCCGTTTTAACAAAGAAGGCATAAAACGTTGATTCAGTAAAGTGCCTCCACTTTTTACCTGGTCCAGTTTACCCAATGATTTAACCACAGCCGAAGGCCCATGCGTATCTGCCCCATGCGAAGGAGACGTACCATCCGATATAGCTTTGCCGGCAAGCCTTCCGTTAGGCATAGCTCCCGTCACTTTGCCGAAATAGACATGGCAGGTGGTTGATAGCATATTCAAATGGAAACACTCTCCTTTCGTGTTCGGCTTACCCTCTATAGCATCATATAAATCGTCGTAAACATTTATGGCAATCTGATCGGCATAATCGTCGTCGTTTCCAAAGAATGGAGTCCTGTTTAATATACGTTGGCGCATGGCCTCCTTACCTTCAAAGTTAGTAGTTAAGGCTTCCAGCATTTCAGCCATACAAAATGTCTTATCCTCAAAAACATGCTTTTTCAGAGAGCAAAGGCTGTCAGTAACAGTTCCCAGGCCGGTACACTGGATATAGGTTGTATTATAGCGTGGCCCACAGTTATAGTAATCCTTTCCTTTAGCGATACAATCGTCTATAAATAAAGAGAGAAAGGTAGCCGGAGCATACTTGGCAAACATACGGTCGATATAATTACTTACACGCACTTTCATATCCACAAAATAATGAACCTGCTTCAGAAAAGCGGCATATAACTCATCATAGCTTTTAAAATCACACGGATTACCTGTCTCCAGTCCGACCTTCTGCCCTGAAACAGGATCTACGCCATTATGCAAAGTAACTTCCAAAACTTTAGGAACATTCAAATAACCGGTCAACACATAAGCCTCTTTACCGAAAGCCCCTACTTCAATACATCCACTACATCCTCCTTCGCGTGCATCTCGCAACGACTTGCCTTGCCGTATTAGTTCCTGTACATAAACATCCGGGTTAAACACTGAAGGATAACCATGTCCCTGGCGGATTACTTTACATCCGGCACGCAAAAACCTTTCGGGTGTACGCGTACCGACATGAATCGCACTGCCGGGTTGAAGAATATGCAATTCTTCTATCACTTCCAACATGATATACGACACTTCGCTTACCCCATCGCTACCGTCTGCTTTTATTCCTCCGATATTCAGATTTGTAAAATCATTGTATGTCCCGCTCTCCTTAGCCGTAATCCCCACCTTAGGGGGAGCTGTATGATTATTGACTTTTATAAAGAAACACGACATTAGTTCCTTCGCTTCATCACGCGTCAAAGAACCTTCAGCTATTTCTTTTTCATAAAAAGGAGCCAGGTGCTGGTCAAAATGTCCGGGGTTCATGGCATCCCAACCGTTCAACTCCGTAATTGTACCCAAATGTACAAACCAATACATCTGAATTGCTTCCCAGTAGGTACGGGGAGCATGAGCCGGAACCCAACGGCATACTTCGGCAATCTTACGCAACTCGGAAGCCCGTTTAGGGTCTTTCTCTTCACAAGACATTTTATCAGCCATGTCCGCATGCCTTTCTGCAAAAAGAATAGCTGCATCACAGGAGATAGACATGGCAGTAAGCTCCTCCTGCTTATCGGTAGCTTCCGGATCATTCATGTAGTCCAATGCTGCCAGTCCGGAAGCAATCTGCTCTTTTAAATCCAACAAACCATATTTATAAACCTTCCCGTCCAAAGCAGTATGGCCGGGAGCACGCTGTTCCATAAATTCCGTGAACATACCGGTCTCATAAGCCAATTTCCATTCCCCGGGTACATGGCTAAAGATTCGTTCGCGTTGCGTACGTCCCTTCCAATAAGGTATAACCTCTCTTTCGTAAGTATCAATATCTTGTTGGGAAATAGTATAACGTTGCAATTCCCGCGTATTCAATATATGCAGGTCTTCTATACTATGGCAAGTAAGTTCGGGGAAAGTAGGAACAGATTTTGGTGACGGGCCACGCTCTCCGACAATTAGTTCATCCCGGCCGATATAAATGGTTTTATGTTTGCATATCTCGAGGAAATTTAATGCCCTGAGAACAGGTATCGGATATTTACCTTCATTCTCCTTATAAAAACGGGTCTCGATAAGGGCACGTTCGATAGAAAGAGAAGGTTCTGCTTCAAACGTTTGTTTACGTAGCCGTTTGATACGGTCGTTCATGCCAAATGCATTTGTTGTTTCCATCTTGTATTTTGATTTATGCAAACAAGTAACATAGCCAATGCTACCCTACTTTTACTCCGGTTAATTATACTGAAATAAGAATATTACAATACCGAACAAACATATATGTTTTTTGCTATATTTGCAACATTCACTTTAACTTTCTGGTTATTCTCAATATAAATAAAACAACATGGAGAATCGTTTTTTGGGGCTGATAGAGAACAGCATAAAAGAGCATTGGGATTTGCCCGCTTTTTCCGACTATAACGGACATACATATCATTATAAAGACGTAGCCCGCCGAATAGAAAAGTTCCATATAATATTAGAACATGCGGGCATCAAACAAGGAGATAAAGTAGCTCTGGTAGGACGAAACTCATCCAACTGGGCTATCTGCTTTTTCGGCATACTGGCATACGGGGCTGTTGCAGTTCCCATCCTTCACGAATTCAAGCCGGATAACATACACCATATCGTTAACCATTCCGAAGCAAAGGCCGTACTTGCCGCTTCAAGCAACTGGGAAAATATGAATGAAAAGATGATGCCGGACGTCAGATTATTTATGATGCTGGATAATTTTTCCATTATTCATAGTAAGAATAAAGAAGTAACTACCGTGCGGGAACGTATCAATGAATATTTCGGGAAAAAGTATCCCCGTTCATTCACCGCCGGCGATGTAAAATATCATCTGGAAAAACCAGAAGAACTGGCCGTACTAAACTATACGTCGGGTACAACCAGCTTTTCGAAAGGGGTAATGATTCCTTATCGCAGCTTATGGAGCAATACGCAATTTGCATACGACAATTTACCGTTTATTCATCCGGGCGACAATATTGTATGTATGCTTCCGATGGCACACATGTACGGACTTGCATTCGAGATACTGAATTCGGTTAACAAAGGATGCCATGTACACTTCCTGACCCGTACACCAAGTCCTAAAATCATTGCCGAAGCATTTGCTACCATCAAACCGTCATTAATACTGGCCGTACCTCTTATCATCGAAAAAATTGTCAAGAACAAAGTATTCCCGGAGCTGGAGAAACCGCTTATCAAACTTTTACTGAAGGTTCCTTACATCGATCAAAAAATACGTGATACAATTGCAACAAAGCTAAATACGGCTTTCGGCAACAACTTCGGAGAGATTGTTATAGGCGGAGCCGCTTTAAATAAAGAAGTGGAAGCGTTTCTTAAATCCATCAATTTCCGTTATACCGTAGGATATGGAATGACGGAATGCGGTCCGTTGGTTTCGTATGCACAATGGGATGTGTTCGAACAAGGTTCCGTAGGACGCATCGTAGACAGAATGGAAGCGCGTATAGACTCCTCCGATCCGGAAAATGAAGTTGGCGAAATATTGGTGCGCGGCATGAACGTAATGCTTGGATATTACAAGAACCCCGAAGCGACCAAAGCCGTAATGATGCCTGACGGCTGGATGCGCACCGGAGACCTTGGTACCATAGATTCTACCGGTTCGCTCTTTATCCGTGGACGCAGCAAAAGCATGATACTAGGCCCTAGCGGACAAAATATTTACCCCGAAGAAATAGAAGACCGTCTCAATAATATGCTTTACGTGGCAGAGTCTATCATTATCTCGCAAAATGGCAAGTTGATTGCCCTTATCTACCCCGATTGGGAACAGGTAGACAAAGCCGGCATTCAGCACAGTGAGATAGAAAAACTTATGCAGGCCAATGTAGACCTGCTCAACACCGAGATGCCTGCCTATAGCAAAGTATCGTGCTTCAAACTTTATCAGGAAGAATTCGAAAAGACACCGAAGCGAAGCATCAAACGCTATTTATACCAGCCGGCGGAAGAAAATTAAAACAACAGTTCAAAACGCAAACAAGCGCAGATTTACGCAGATATTTTTCCTTTCCGCGCAAGAAATCCCTATCTTTGCCCCCGCAACATTTCATAAACAAGATGAAATACATTCCTTGTATAAGACATATATCTGCGGAACATACATGTTCCGCAGACCTTCTTCATGAAGAAGGAAATTTTGCAAAAAAAACGTAACCTTTCCTCCTCCTTTTTCCCGGTAAAACTCAATCAAAACATAGCAGGCTGCCCTTGCAACCTGCCGAAAACGTGTGTCCGTACCACACGGAAAACCTCCGTACACCTACAAAAGTATCACCGACGCACCGGCGGAGGCTCCGTACCCCTACAAAACCATTACCGGAGTAGCTGCAGCCATTTTGTAGGCCTACAAAACCATTACAGACGCGCCGGCAGCCATTCTGTACCCCTACAAAACCGTTGCCGGAGCTCCAGTGATACCTCCGTAGGCCTACAGAGGCTCTACAGAACGGATTTCTCAATTTTCAACCTAATATTAACTCTCTAAATTCAAAGTTATGGAACAAACAAAAGCGATCAAAACCCGCTACCTCGCGGCCGGTTTCCTGATAATGCTGGCAATGCTGCCTGCATTGACCGCCTGCAACGACGACGACGGACTAGAAAAAGACAAAACCACAGGACATACCCTGACACTTACGCTCAAAACCGACGTAGAAGCCATACCGGAGACGAGAGCGCTAATCCGCGAAGCAGCCCCGGGAAGCGAAGCCGCCCAAGCAGGCTTCAGCTACGAACTGGTATCGAGTGATGCGGACAGCGTTGCTGTTTCCAGTCCGATGACCAAAGCGCCAACAACGCTGAAAAACGTCTACGCCCTCCTCTTTAAGAGCGACGGAACGTTCAACGGCAGAGCCAACATCGGAACCATGACGGCAAACACAAACAAAATAGTAACCTTTACAAACGTAGCTGATCCGGCAGCAACAAGTTGCCGGCTAGTGATTGTAGCAAACGACAATGCGGCAACAAACAGCTACGCCAGCACGGGAGGCACAGGAAGCTTTGCGAACTTCACAGGAAACTATGCAAACTTTCAAACACTGGTGATGACGAACAATATAGCCGCAGACGCGGACGTACCCTACGCGGGAACAGCAACGGTTAACTTGTCATCGGGTACTTTTGGTGGCACAGCCTCCGTACAGCTCTACCGCACACTGGCAAAAGTGACGGTAGTGAATCAAACCTTCTCCATACCTTATAGCTCACAAGGCGGAGGAAGCATACCGCGCACAGGAATCCAACTCGTAAACATAGGAAAAAAGTGCTTCGGAACAAAAAACAACTACGACGGAACAGGAAACAACACAAACCCTATTGGCATAGAAAACTCCACCTCCGTAAATGCAAACACCGTAACCTGGTATGTAGGAGAAAACGTACAATCCGGCTACTCGGCCACTAACGCCACCGAAAGAAACAGGCTGAAAGCACCCGATGCTGCGAGGGTAATGCTGACAGGAAGCAAAACCCTGGCAACAGACGATGCCTACACATGCTATTTCGAGGTCTTTATAGGCAAAAGCGGCAGTGTGGGAGACTTCTCACTACGCCGACACACAAACTACACGTTGACGGTAAACATCAACTCCCCGCTCGAATTCATTAGAAACGAAATAACAAACTACACCAATAATTCATACTATAAAAATGACGATCCCCGGATATGGCACAGCGTGGCTTCTGTGTGGGTACCGATTAATCAAGCGTCAGCCAATACATATAAAGCTTGGCCAGGAAGTGATTTAACTAAATACCCTCCATTCAATTACGATGGTGGTGTAGTTACGGGTACCCTTGGTTCCGATTATAAAGGTGTTTCCTCTAGTGTTACTATAAGTACGCCTTATTCTATAGAAGTATCAAAAACTCAGTCATCAGACTTGTATCAATATGATAATGGCAATGCCAAAGCTCAGTGTACAGCTTTGGGTAGCGGTTGGCGTATTCCTACAATTATAGAGTTGTTGGCAATGTATCAGAATAGGGCGGCATTAGAATCCGTATCAGGCTTCGCTACGTTCATCAGAGATGCCTACTGGAGTAGTTCGGTCTACAATGGTAATGCTGGTAACCGCAGCGGAGTGTATTTCTCCAGCGGCGATTTCGGTAGCGGCCACACATATGGCGGTTGGTATGTTCGCTGTGTGCGGGATATCTGATCCATAGATAGAAAAAGTTTTCGGCTTGGCTTTAATTGTTATCTGCTAAAGCAGACGGCAATTAAAGCCAAGCCGAAAACTTAAAAGAAAAGAATAGTAAAACTTTGTATCTTTGGATTACTCCTAGCATTTAATACTTAACTGGCGCAATACGTCACGTATCTTTTCGAATGTAACGATACGAGTCGGCACCAATGGAAGGCGTAGTTTATTTTCAATAAATCCCATTGCATTCAACATACTTTTCGCTCCTGCCGGATTTCCATCCACAAACAGTAAGCTGAACAGCTCCGTAAAGCTATGATGAATCGTACGTGCACTATTATAATCACCAGCCAAAGCCAGACGTACCATACGGCTGAATTCCCTGGGGAAAGCATTTCCAATTACAGAAATCACACCTATCGCACCTAATGTAATAAGAGGGAATGCAACGCCGTCATCTCCGGAAATCACATTAAAGTTGGCCGGCTTATTTTTAATAATATCGTCCATCTGGGTAAAGTTGCCGGATGCTTCTTTTATAGCCACTACGTTCTTAAAATCACGGGCAAGACGCAATGTTGTTTCTGCAGTCATATTCACCCCCGTTCTTCCGGGAACATTATACAATACGACAGGAAGTGTTGTTGCTTCGGCTATTGCTTTATAATGTTGGTAAATACCTTCCTGTGATGGTTTATTATAATAAGGAACAACTGATAAAATGGCATCTATCCCTTCAAAATTATCATTCTTCAATTTTTCAACTATAGAACGGGTACAGTTACCACCAACCCCCAATACAATAGGAATACGGCTACGTACCTTCGTTACCACTAAATTGATAATTTTCTTTTTTTCTTCTTCCGTAAGTGTAGGGGTTTCTGCAGTAGTGCCCAGCACAACCAAATAATCTGTACCGTTCTGCACCTGGAAATCTACCAACTTGCCTAACGCCTCGTAATCTACACTCTCATCTTCTTTGAACGGAGTAATCAAAGCGACTCCCATTCCTCTTAAATTTATGTCTGCCATGGGGAAATTATTCCTTTTTGTTATTAGCACTGCAAAAATAAAGAAATTATATCACTTTGAACGGATTGTCTGCAAATAAAATAATATATGTCCGAATAAATGTTTGATATCATCTCTGCTTGTCACAGAAATAGAAAGATCATATAAATCTTGTTCGTTTCTTTTGATGCCGACCTTAAAGTCACATGGATGCAATAACATGAGGTATTGCGACACATAATTAAACGGTTTGGATAGGTCTATCAATATATCTGCATTAATAGCTTTCAGTTTATTGCATACAGATTCCTTCGGAAATCCCCAAAAGTCCAGATCAGTTTTGGCACATAAAGAAACACTTGAATCCGAATCTATCTCCGTTTCCGCTGTCCCATAAACAAAGGTTTTTACTTGCTTATGCATCATCCGGATTGTTTCCAGGCAAGGTTCCATGATATTCTGATCTTTGGCATCGTACATTACCAAAACCGTACGGGCTTCTTTCATTCCCCGGAAACAATGATCACGTTTGGAACCTTTATTTACCAACGAGCGAACTTTCCTTTTTATAAAATAATTAGTTAAAATCATTGAGTTAGCATATTTAAGAAATCGTCTTCATTAATTATTTTAACACCCAACTTTTCAGCTTTTTCCAATTTAGCCGGACCCATATTTTCTCCTGCAAGAATATAATCGGTTTTACCGGAAACCGAACCGCTATTCTTCCCTCCGTGCCGTTCGATCATCATTTTATATTCATCCCTGGAATGTTTAGAAAACGTTCCGCTAATAACAATCGTCAACCCTTGTAATTTATCGGAACGATCAGATATCATTTCTTCGGAAACAGTCATTTGCAGCCCATATTCTTTTAAACGATTAACCAACTCCCTGTTCCGTTCGTCAGCAAAATAATCTATTACGCTTTTAGCAATACGCTCGCCTATTACATCCACTTCAATTAGTTTTTCAAATGACGCTTCTTCCAATTCCGCCATAGAATGAAATGCATTGGCTAACCGTTTAGCGATTGTTTCACCAACATAACGGATTCCTAATGCATACAATACACGCCCAAACGGAACTTGCTTTGATTCGAGAAGGCTCTCCATTAAATTCCGTGCGCTTTTCTCCGCCCAACGTTCTAAAAGTAATAAATCGGGTATTTGTAAAGTATATAAATCGGCAGAATTCTTAATTAAGCCAGCATTATACAAATCTTCTACCGTTTCGGGGCCGATATTTATATTCATAGCTTTGCGTGTAACAAAATGCTCTATCCGTCCTTTAATCTGAGGCGGACATCCCGTTTCATTCGGACAATAATGTGCAGCTTCTCCTTCCGGGCGAACCAACTTGGTTCCACAAACCGGACAAGTACGGACAAACCTGACTTTATCTCCTATAAGCAAAGAGCGGGAATCAAGATCAACACCTACAATCTTAGGTATAATTTCTCCCCCTTTTTCAACGTAGACATTATCTCCTATATGCAAATCCAATCCTTCTATTATATCGGCATTATGTAATGATGCACGCTTAACAACTGTTCCTGCCAACTGCACGGGCTCTAAATTAGCCACCGGAGTTACAGCCCCGGTACGCCCTACCTGAAAAGAAACGGAATTTAAACGGGTAACAGCACGTTCTGCCTGAAACTTATAAGCAATAGCCCATCGGGGACTTTTAGCCGTAAAACCTAAATTCTTTTGTTGACGGAGAGAATTAACCTTTAACACAATACCATCTGTTGCCACCGGAAGATTCTTCCTTTCAACATTCCAGTAAGATATATAATCAAATATATCCTCTAAGCTATTACATTTACAGATAACATCAGGTATTTTAAAGCCCCACGAACGTGCAGCTTCCAGGTTTTCATAATGGCCATCGGCAGGAAGCATTTCTCCCAATAAATAATAAAAATAAGCATCCAGCTTTCGAGAGGCTACAATGCGGGGATTTTGTTGTTTCAATGTGCCGGATGCCGCATTACGGGGGTTTGCAAACAATGGCTCTTCTTGTTCTTCACGCTCCTTGTTTAACCGGTCAAATTCGGACCAGGGCAATAATATTTCTCCTCGGATTTCAAACTCACCAGGGTAATTATCCCCTCTTAATTTTAAAGGAATGGAACGGATTGTCTTTACATTTGCCGTAACGTCGTCTCCACGGGTTCCATCCCCACGAGTAACAGCCCGGGCTAAACGTCCATTTTCATATATAAGAGAAATTGAGGTACCGTCATATTTTAATTCGGCAATGATTTCGAAAGGTTCGTTTAAGAAACGTTCCGTACGTTCATAAAAATCACGGACTTCCTCTTCCGAATATGTATTGCCTAAAGAAAGCATCGGATATTTATGCTCTACCTGCTCAAACTCTTTAGACAAATCACTACCGACCCTTTGCGTAGGAGAGGTAGGATCTGCGTATTCGGGATAAGCTTTTTCAAGAGCTTGCAGTGCTTTCATCTTCACATCAAACTCCTGGTCTGATATCACCGGAGAAGAAAGTATATAATAATTATAATTGTGCTGCTCCAGCTCATCACGCAGGGCCTTTATCTTTGCTTCTATTTCATTCATAATTGAAAATGGTTATTGAGAACGGAAAATTACAAACACTACCTTGAATTACCAACTTTCCATTTCCAATTTTCAATTAATTAATATATCAATTTCACATTGTCAACCCAAAATGTATTACCCGGAGAACCGATATAAGCACCTCCGTTACTTGAGACAAATTGCGTGATTATATGTGTTGGCGTCTCACCTTCTTCAGCCCACCCCACTTCTTTTACAGGAACACTTTTCCCTTTACTATTTAAAGTATAGCGTTCTTCGGCTTGAAGCCTCATATAAGGTTTATATTCGGGATGTGAAGTAATGTCTCCATATAAAATAGGAAAAGTTGCAGCATTTACCCATCCGTTTGTAGAGGTAGTAAACCGGTGTACCATTGTGCCAATCCGCTTTGCATATACGTTTCCGGCATTATCTTCCCAGCGCTTTTGCAAGTAGAGATTAACTTCAATAGAATCTGCGCCCGCAAGTTTTGACTGCCTGCTAAAACCAGTACTGCGTATACGATAATCCTCCTGAACCATCTTCGTTTTATAATCAAAACGAAGCGCTTTAGGCTTACCAGTGAATGCTACTCCAGCACCTAACATACTTTGCGGGTTTTTAGTTCCTTTTATAGGCTCATGAACCGCTCCTAAAAAGATAGAACCGGCAGCAATAACTTCTATATCAACCAAACCTAAAACCTTTACACTTTCCATACGAGTTTCCAGCCGGGCACACCAACCGTCATCTCTACGTTCCGGAAAAACAGATGTATTTGTCTTAACAACACCTGCAACTTTTGCCATTACATTAGATGTTGCCCACGGAGAGCCTCCTTTGTTACGATATGCTATATTTCCTTTAATTGTATCTGTAGGACCTAATTCATAAAGATATTTGGTATTACCTCCTATTATCCCGGATTCATGGATTTCACGAACTATCCATTGGTTCATATCGCCATAGGAAAGAGGAACCTCCTTTTCCTGTGCAAACAACGAACCACCGGAAACAACTATGCTTAGCAGTATCTTACTTAACTTACTCATTCTATTTTATTCTTAATCAACAAAACAGCTTTACAGATCATACCCCCATTCTTTAAGAGCCATACCCCAATTTTCTTCAACAACCCGAATCGTCTTATCTTCGTATTTATACTGGTTCTTCTTATATCCTTTTTTCTTATCAAGATATTTCTCAATATAAGGCTTCGATTCATTAAATGAAGATAGATTCAGTTTGTTATATATATCTTCCGTCATAGCAAAAGCATCTTTTTCAAAATCTTCAAACTTTATTTCAACCAGGTTGCCTTTTGGTATCAAATGTTTTTGCTCTTGATATTTGTAAAAGAGGCGCTTATAAACCTCCACAAAATTATGTTCTAGTTCTTCATTTGAAATATTCTGTAATTTAAGAGGCTTGATAGTATTAGTAAAAAAACTTCGCGTACTCTCAAATACAGTGTAGGGATTTCTTTTCAGATATATAAACTTTGCATTCGGAAACATTTCCAACAATGTCTTAATGCGCCCCGTATGTGGAGGATTTTTACTTAAAAACTGAGCACCTTGAGTATTCCATAAAGATATTTTTACCAATTTCATGAATGTTTTCTTAAATACCTCCCGCTCCTGCTCCGTTATTGCATCGAATGTCAAATAACGATCACAGTACTCCAACATGCGCTGCGGAAAAAACCAAAAGTTATAATAACTGTATGGCAACATATTCGATAAAGCAAACTCTTCTTCCTGAGGCAAATCAACCTTTAACTCCATATTATCGGTCGGACGTTTATCCGGCATCAGAAATGACATATTCTTTTTAAAGAAAGGTTGTCCCCAAAGCATCAAATGAGGAAATACCGTCTGATAAGTCGTAGTATAACCAAAATGTTTATCACACGCCAAAACATTATGAACAAAGGTAGTTCCACTACGCCAATGCCCCAATATAAAAAGAGGATCAGCTTCCAAAGGCTTGTCAGCCAATTTACGATAGTACTTTTCCTCTATCGGGTTTAATAAACTCAGTAAACGGCAAACACCTTTTGTCAGATAATATTTATTTTGATATTCCTTATCTATACTCTGACGATCCGTTACTTTTTTAAAAGTATCCCAATCTGCTCCTACCAACGTATTAATAGGCAGTTTATCAAACTCCAATAATCCCATATATTTATATTAATCTGTAACACATTTAACAGGAACACCTTGACGGATTAATTCCTTGCAAACAACCTCGATCGCTTCATAATGCTCTTTACCGATGCCCAACTCTTGTAAATTCAAAACAGCCAGTGCATCTTCTGTCAACATATCTTTTGCATCTACCCGATCTATAATCATTCCTACGGCCGAAGTATTATTTGTAATCGGATCTATAAGAATAAAAGCTCCGGTTTGCTTGTTTTTCTGATATGAATCAAAAAATAATTCTTTGCCTGTTGTAAAAATAACACGTCCGATTTCATTTAGTTCCAAATGATCAACAGATGACTGTTCCATTGTATTCACATTCACTTTATAGCGAATACTGTCTACACGTGCACGAGTTGTATTTGTCGTATGTTTGATGTAGAATTGTTTATTCGTGTCCATAGGTTCTTCATCCATCCATACCAACATAGTTTCAAAATTACGATCTTCGAGTGGCAGATTATCCGGGCGGACAAGCATTTCTCCACGAGAAACATCTATCTCGTCTTCAAGTGTGATCGTTACACATTGGGGAGGAAATGCAAAATCCAACTCACCGTCATAAGTCACAATACTTTTTACTTTTGAAGTTTTACGGGAAGGCAGTGCCATCACCGTATCTCCTTTACGAACAATACCACTTGCAACCTTTCCGCAGAAACCACGAAAATCGAGGTTCGGACGTAACACATACTGTACCGGAAAACGGAAGTCCTCAAAATTGCGATCTCTGTCAATAGGTACATTTTCAAGGAAATCCAATAAAGAAGGCCCTTCATACCAAGGAGTACGCACACTCTTTTCCACTACATTATCCCCATCCAAAGCTGATAAAGGAATACAAGTAACATCCGGTATATTTAACGGGGTTACAAACTGTTTATAATCAGCAACAATAGTATCAAAAACCTGCTTATCAAAGTTTACCAAGTCCATTTTATTAACGGCCAAAACAACATGCTTGATACCCAATAAAGAAACCAAGTAAGTATGGCGGCGCGTTTGAGTAATCACGCCGGTACGTGCATCTACAAGAATAATAGCCAGATTAGCAGTAGATCCGCCGGTTATCATATTACGGGTGTATTGTTCATGCCCCGGAGTGTCAGCTATAATAAATTTTCTATTATTCGTACTAAAATAACGATAAGCAACATCAATAGTAATGCCTTGTTCACGTTCCGCTTTTAAACCATCCAAAAGCAATGCATAGTCTATATGTTCACCGGCATTACCCATGCGCTTACTATCACGTTCAAGTGCATCCAGCTGGTCTTCATATAGTTTTTTACTATCAAATAACAAACGGCCTATCAATGTAGACTTTCCGTCATCAACTGAACCTGCCGTCAGCAGACGAAGCAAATCTTTCTGTTCGTCTTTATCTAAAAATTCCTTTATATTTAATGTTGTCATATTCTTCTTAGCGAATTGATAATTTAGAAATAACCTTCCCGTTTTTTCTGCTCCATACTAGCATCCTGGTCAAAATCTATCACACGAGTCGTACGTTCGCTCTTTGTTGTAGTCATCATCTCTTCTACGATCTTCTCGATTGTATCTGCTTCACTTTCAACAGCTCCGGTCAAAGGCCAACAGCCCAATGTACGAAAACGTACCATACGCATCTTTATCTGGCTGCGATACTGCTCCGGTAACCGCTCATCATCTGCCATTATCAAGTTCCCATCTATTTCAACACAAGGACGCTCTTTTGCATAATATAACGGAACAATCGGAATATTTTCCAAACGGATATATTGCCAGATATCCAATTCCGTCCAATTTGAAAGCGGGAAAACACGGATGCTTTCTCCTTTATGGACGCGTGCATTATAAATATCCCATAACTCCGGACGCTGGTTCTTCGGGTCCCACTGATGGAATTTATCTCGGAAAGAAAAGATACGTTCCTTTGCACGGCTTTTTTCTTCATCACGTCGGGCACCACCAAAAGCGGCATCAAATTTATATTTATCCAAGCCTCGAAGCAAAGCTTGTGTTTTCATCAAATCGGTATGTACTTTACTCCCATGGGAAAAAGGACCTACGCCAGCATGAAAAGCTTCCATATTGGATTCTACGATCAAATTCCAACCAAACTTTTTTGCATATTCATCCCGGAATTGGATCATCTCCTTAAACTTCCATTTCGAATCTATGTGCATTAACGGGAACGGAACTTTTCCCGGAGCAAAAGCTTTTTCTGCCAATCTCACCATTACAGATGAATCTTTTCCAATAGAATAAAGCATAACAGGATTTTCAAATTCAGCTGCTACTTCGCGGATAATATGAATAGCCTCCGCCTCCAACTCCTGTAAATGACTTAATTTATATTCCGACATACGATTATATTATATTTTAAATGACAATTTTAATTATTCTGAACTCTTGGTAATATCAATTCTAACAAAAGATTTACCGATTCTTCTACACTCAATATAGAAGTATCTAAAGACAAAGCAGGACATGACGGAGCCTCAAAAGGTGCAGATATACCTGTAAAATCTTTTATCTCACCCTTTCTGGCTTTTGCGTATAGCCCTTTTACATCACGTTTTTCACACTCTTCCAACGGAGTACTAACATATATTTCCAAAAAATTATCTTTCCCAATAATAGAAGATGCCATTTCCCGCATTTCATTATTAGGGCTTATAAAAGCAGCAATCGTAATAATTCCCGTATCAATAAACAACTTACTAACCTCGGCTATACGACGTATATTCTCTATCCTGTCTTCTGCAGAAAAGCCTAAATTATTATTGATGCCACTCCGGATATTATCACCGTCCAAAATACGGCATAGTAACTTTCTTTTATTCAGTTCACGTTCCAAAGCTATAGCTATTGTACTTTTACCGGAACCACTCAGTCCTGTAAACCAAATCATCACACTATGCTGCTTCAACAAAGCCTCTTTATCTTCTCTACCCAACATCCGGTCAAAAATTGGATAAATATTTGTAGAGTGCATTTCTTTCATCATTCTATTCAGAGGTATTTAAAATTTCCAAATCATTGGTATTACAAATATTGAAATTAAGAAAGTAATCAGGTTAAGCGGTAACCCAATCTTTACGAAATCAGTAAATTTATAACCACCTACACCTTGTACGATCAGGTTCGTCTGATAACCTATCGGCGTACTAAAGCTAGCTGATGCAGCCATACATATCACAACAAAAAACGGTGTCGGATCTACTTCTAACTGCAATGCTACAGAGAGAGCAATAGGGAAACTCAATGCAGCTGCAGCATTATTTGTTATAAGCTCTGTAAATATATTTGTAATAACAAATAAGATCGCAAGTAATGCATAAGGTCCTAAATTATCCGCCATACTAATAATATGACTGGCAATCATTGCTGCAAAGCCCGAATTTTCCATAGCTTTACTGATTGCAAATGCACAAGCTATTGTTATCAATATATCCCAAGATATATACTTTGTGTATTTTTTAGGAGGGAATATTTTTGTCCACGCCATAATAATCGTAGTAATACAAACAAAGAAAAACATATCCAGGTTCATACCGGGTATCAATTCTTTTACAGACGGTAATTCACCGATAGTAGCACCCAAAATCATAAAGATCAATAATCCTAAAGCCAGCCAGCGTTTACCCCTGGAAACAGATTCTGTCCCGTCACTGCCATTAGCCAACATTAAAAAGACACTAGACTCACCCCATGTCGGAATGAAAGAATCATCAGCCCAGAGAACTAACGTATCGCCCTCATGAAGTACAACATTTTCAAGATTATTGGTAAATCGCTCTCCTCCGCTTTTCACTTCTTTTACAATAGCGCCATAATGCCTTGTAAAATTAAATTCGCCCAATGTTTTATTTATACCGGGAAACCGTGAGCCCAAGACGGCTTCGACTTTATGCAAATTCCCCTGATTTTCTTCCTCACCATCATCTATCAACGTATCCTTACGTTCGTCAGGAAGCAATTTATTCGAAAAGATAAATAAGTAAATGATTCCTGCTATTGCAATAAAGATACCTACACGACCTAATTCAAACATAGTAAAGCCCTGATAACCGGCTTCTAAAATCATACCATGCACCACCAGGTTTGTAGATGTTCCGATCAAAGTACAAATACCCCCCAGAATAGTAACATAAGACAAAGGGATCAGGAATTTTGTTGCCGGCAGTTTAACACTCTCTGCCCAACGTTTAATAATTGGAGCAAAAATAACAACAACAGGAGTATTATTTAGAAAAGCCGAAATAAAAGCGATCGGAGGCAGCATACGTAACTGGGCTCTGAAAACAGTTGTCTTCCTTTGTGGAAGCAGTTTTTTTATCAGTTGCCCCAAAGCACCGCTTTGACGAATACCTTCACTGACCAAAAATAGCATAGCAACCGTTATCATCCCCTTATTACTGAATCCTTCCAACATCTCTTTCGGAGTCAGTATTCCGACACATAAAAACAGCACAACAACTGTCAACAAAACCATGCCGGGACGCATACAATCCCACACAAGAGCTGCAATCATGCCAACCAAAGCCAGCAATACAAATATTATTTCAAAGTCCATGCCACCTATTTCTGTCTAAAATATTTTCAGGTAAGGCACAAAGGTAATAAGAATATCAGTTGTTTTTCACACATTAAATACTATTTTATCTTTTATACATTATTCGAACCAAAAGATTCTATATTTGGCACAAATCATTTCACAATGAACCATGGGTTATGCAAATCTTCTTTATTATAATGTATAGGAGTCTTTTCATCCAGTAAATAAATATTACAACCGGCAGCTATAGCAATTGCATGCCCTGCTGCTGTATCCCACTCCATCGTAGGTGCAAAACGAGGATACACATCTGCCGAACCTTCAGCAACCAGACAGATTTTAAGACTACTTCCACTACTGATTAAAGTAACCGGCTTGCCTTGTTTACGAAGGTTTTCAATATAATTAGTCGTTTCTTCCGACTGATGTGAACGCGAGGCGACAACTACCACTCCTTGATGGCCAATAGAAACAGGTAAACGAATTGCATTCTGTTTCAGTTCATCCATAGAGGGTTGGTTGCTGCTATCTACATTTGTTAATTTATAAGCTGCATCCGTAGCAAAATATAATTCTTTTCGTGCAGGCACATAAATAACCCCCAACACAGGTATGCCTTTTGACACTAAAGCTATGTTAACTGTAAATTCACCGTTCCTTTTGATGAATTCTTTCGTTCCATCCAAAGGATCAACAATCCAAAAAATATCCCACTTGGAACGTTCCTTATAAGGTATTTCAGCGCCTTCTTCACTCAAAACAGGAAATGGTGTTACTGATAATGCATTCGAAATTAAACGGTGAGCCGCTTTATCTGCAATAGTAAGAGGCGAATTATCCGCCTTTCGTTCAATTCCAAAATCAGATTTTGGATCAGTATATATATCCATTATAGATTTTCCGGCATCCAAAGCTGCACGTATAGCGATATATAAATAATTGGAATAGTTCATCATCACTTGTATTCTTTAGGTTGTTAATGCACAAATGTAAAACTTTTTATGAGAATAAAAAAGGCCGACGGATTATATTCAAGACTATAAAGGCCGGTAAAGTATAAAAAAAACATCACGATCTTTTATAAAAATCATCGGGATCATTTCAAAAAATGATCCCGATGATCCAAACAGTTACCTTACATAATTTTGAAACAATTTAGTCTTGTATATAATTTTTTATCGTAAATTTGCATCGATCCTCACTATATGCAAACAAAAGAGGATTCATTACAACAAACCAATTTTACAGGTAATGGAAAGAGACAAAATCATTTTCGACATCATTGAAAAGGAACATCAGCGTCAATTAAAAGGCATTGAGTTGATCGCTTCCGAAAACTTTGTAAGCAACCAGGTTATGGAAGCCATGGGAAGCTGCTTAACCAATAAATATGCAGAAGGTTATCCTGGCAAGCGTTATTATGGAGGATGTGAAGTAGTTGACCAAAGCGAAACAATCGCCATTGAAAGATTAAAAAAGATCTTCAATGCAGAATGGGCAAATGTACAACCTCATTCCGGCGCACAAGCCAATGCTGCCGTATTTTTTGCAGTATTAAATCCGGGAGATACATTTTTAGGATTAAATTTAGCGCACGGAGGCCACCTTTCCCACGGTTCTCCTGTAAATAGTTCAGGTGTATTATACCACGCTACAGAATATAATGTAAAAGAAGATACCGGACGTGTAGACTACGACCAGATGGAAGAAGTTGCATTACGCGAAAAACCCAAATTGATCGTCGGTGGCGGTTCGGCCTACTCTCGTGACTGGGATTACAAACGTATGCGCGAAATTGCCGATAAAGTCGGTGCTTTATTAATGATCGACATGGCACACCCTGCAGGTCTGATTGCAGCAGGTTTGTTGAACAACCCGCTGGAATATGCACATATTGTAACTTCAACAACACATAAGACTCTTCGTGGACCACGCGGCGGCATTATCCTGCTAGGTAAAGACTTTGAGAATCCTTGGGGTAAGAAAACACCAAAAGGTGAAACCAAAATGATGTCTCAACTATTAGATTCAGCTGTATTCCCCGGAATACAAGGAGGTCCGCTAGAACACGTTATTGCAGCAAAAGCAGTAGCATTCGGCGAAGCTCTCGAACCGGAATATAAGACATATCAAACTCAGGTTAAACTGAATGCAGCAGCAATGGCTAAAGCATTTGCCGACAAAGGTTATAAAATTATATCCGGCGGCACAGACAACCACAGTATGTTGATTGACCTGCGTACAAAATTCCCTGATCTAACAGGGAAAGTAGCAGAAAAAGCTTTAGTTGCTGCAGATATTACAGTCAACAAGAATATGGTTCCTTTCGACAGCCGTTCTCCTTTCCAGACCTCAGGTATCCGCGTTGGCACACCGGCAATCACAACCCGTGGTGCAAAAGAACCGTTAATGGCTGAAATCGTAGAACTGATGGATACCGTACTTTCTGCTCCCGAATGCGACAAAACTATCGCATCTGTCCGCGAAAAGGTTAACAGTATCATGAAAGAATATCCTATTTTTGCATGGTAATCATATCCGACAACATAGAGGGTAGGAAATGACTCCTACCCTTTTCAATAAAAAGCGGACATTTCCCGCTCCATTTCAAAAATAAACAATCCATCAACAATCATTCAAAACACATGAAAAAGCTCATTGCAACAATTTGTGCAACAAGTGCATTATGTCTTTTAGCTTCCTGTGGTGAAGAGTCAGCCAAACAGATGCCATATAACGACGGAATCAACATTATTCCGACTCCGGTAAGTCTGGTTCAAAACGAAGGAAGTTATAAGCTTAACAAAAACACGCAGATTTACGCTTCTACGCCAGAAGCTAAAACGGTAGCAGCATTTTTTGCTGCCAAAATGAATACTGCCACCGGTTATCAGGTAGCCGTAAGTGACAAAGAAGTCTCTAATGGTATTTCTTTAATTATAGATGAAAACCTGGACGTTAACGATGAAGGTTATACTTTAGATGTAACCACAGAAAATACCAACATTAAAGCTAAAACCCCGCAAGGTTTATTCTATGGTATGCAATCATTTATGCAACTATTGCCGGCTGAAATAGAAAGTCCTTCTGTTGTAAAAGGAATAGCATGGACAGCTCCAGCCGTTACAATCAAGGATGAACCCAGATTTGGCTACCGTGGAATTATGCTTGATCCGTGCCGTCATTTTATCCCTGTAGAAAATATTAAGAAACAGTTGGATGTATTGGCTCTTTTCAAAATAAACCGCATGCACTGGCATTTGACAGACGACCAAGGCTGGCGTATTGAGATCAAAAAATACCCCAAACTTACAGAAATCGGTTCTAAGCGTATTGACGGAGAAGGTACGGAATACAGCGGATTCTATACACAAGACGAAATCAAGGACATCGTTAAATATGCAGCAGACCGCTTTATAACAGTAGTTCCCGAAATCGAAATACCAGGCCACGAACTGGCTGCCATTTCTGCATATCCGGAATTATCTTGTAAAAGCGAACCAATTACTCCGCGTGTCATTTGGGGGGTTGAAGATGTTGTATTATGTGCCGGAAAAGAAGAAACATTCGAATTTCTGGAAAATGTAATTTCTGAAGTCGTTCCTTTGTTCCCTGGTGAATACTTCCATATCGGAGGCGACGAATGCCCCAAAGACAGCTGGAAAAATTGTCCTCTTTGCCAGAAACGTATTAAAGAAGAAGGTTTAAAGGGTGATGCAAAACATTCAGCTGAAGAGAAACTACAAAGCTATTTTGTTCAAAGAATGGAAAAGGTATTGGCAAAACATGGCAAAAAGATTATCGGATGGGATGAAATCCTTCAGGGAGGTTTAGCACCTACCGCAGCTGTAATGTCATGGCGCGGAGAAGAAGGCGGCATTGACGCAGCCAGCATGGATCACGAAGTAATAATGACTCCGGGAAGCAACGGTATGTATATCGACCAATTCCAGGGAGATTCAAAGATAGAACCGGTTTCTATTGGTGGTTACGATCCGTTAAGCAAAGTGTACAGCTACAATCCAACACCTGATACATTGGTAGCCCAAGGTAAAGATAAATTCATCAAGGGTGTTCAATGTAACGTCTGGTCGGAATATATG
Source organism: Parabacteroides provencensis (assembly GCF_900232875.1). Lineage (NCBI taxonomy): Bacteria > Pseudomonadati > Bacteroidota > Bacteroidia > Bacteroidales > Tannerellaceae > Parabacteroides > Parabacteroides provencensis. The sequence continues at coordinate 52,836 of NZ_LT960491.1, forward strand.
TATAATACAGATCTTATGGAATACCGTATTTACCCGCGAATTATGGCTCTTGCTGAAATTGCGTGGACTCCAATGAACAGAAAAGACTATAAAGACTTTGAGCGCAGAATAGATAATGCCTACGTTCGTCTGGACGGACATGATATCAACTACCATATTCCGCAGCCCGAACAGCCAAACGGTTCTTGTAATTTCGTAGCATTTACAGATTCGACAACATTAGAATTCAAGACAACCCGTCCAATAAAAATTGTTTACACAATAGATGGTTCCGAACCGACTCCCGAATCTACAATATACGAAACACCAATCTCGTTTACCGAATCAGGCGTATTAAAGATCCGTTCTGTCTTACCTTCCGGTAAAATGAGTCCGACGCGTGTCATTACTGTAGAAAAACAGGAATTAGCTCCGGCGAAAGAAATAGCACAAACTACACCAGGGTTAAAAATGGACGTTACATACGGTTATTTCCTGGAATCGTCGCAATTAGCTGACGCTAAAGACTGGAAGACTTCTAATATTAAAAGCCTGAGAGAACTTACCAGCGTTGAAAAAACAGACGAATCCATGCGTGGTGTAAAACAATATGGTGCTGTTGCTACAGGATATGTAAATATCCCGGAAGACGGCGTGTACTACATTTCTTCTAATAACGAAGAAGTTTGGATAGACAATAATTTGTTAATCAACAACCAGGGCGAAGTAAAACGTTTCTCTCGCCACGACACATCTGTTGCATTGGCAAAAGGCTTACACGAAATTAAAGTTGTATTCTTAGGACACATTATCGGTGGTTGGCCTTCTAATTGGAATGATGGCAGCATTTTGCTTCGTAAGGCGGATGCTAGCGAATTTACCCCTATTACGCCTGAAATGCTAGTGCATTAATACAAACTCCAGCTATATAGAAATCCTCCCGTATTATATGAAACATACGGGAGGATTTTTTATAATCTCTTGTAGCTTATATCAGTCTACCTCCAATTTCAACAACGTAATAGAATTAGGCGGAAATTTATAGACCATAGGCCCTCCGATAGAAAAGGAAACGCGTTTCTTAACAGGGATAATAGCGTCCGGAACAGAAATAGTATTCATTGTCTCCGGCGAACCGGCCAGTTGAATCAGTTCAACATTATTTTTTACGCTTATACCATTTAACTTCAGTTCTGTCTTTTCTTCATGGCGGGTAGTATTAACCACTTTCAATAAAATCGTATTCGTCTTTTTATCCAAAGTTGCGACAGAGACTAACGAAGGTAGCGGCCGTAAATTAGCCTCATGTAGTAAAACATCATCCACATAGCATTTGATCTGCTCATTTTTGCAAGATAATTTAACTGTATACCAACGGTTATTTTCAAAAGCAAAGGGTTTAAGTGCAACAAGAGAATCCCTTACAGTACCAGTTTGTTGATATAATTCGGAAACACCTGCACCGATTGTCATGCCTATATAATTACTCTTTTCATCCACCATTCCGTTATCACGCAAACGAAATTGTATTTGTCCGCTACCTTTTGTTCGCTGGATAGTCGCTGAGAGTTCATAATCATGCATAGTAGAATCACCCATTAATACATAGTTCCAGCGATTTGCATCAGGAACAAAAGTGTCATCATCTATTTTCCATCCGCCGGTTTGGACAATTGCGTCCGTTATTGATGTATTATTTATTTTAACATCCTTAATATCATAGCTATTGTCAAATAGTTCAATTCCAGCTCTGCCGAATGTAACCTGGGGACGTTTATACGTATCGACCTCCGTCTTCAAAACCTCGTCTCCCTGGTTATTGGCAAATATCTGTAATAAATAATATGATGGCGAAAGTGCAATCCGTGTATTATTAAATGCAATCATTGCCGAACGGTTACGTTCAAAATTAGTATTAATAAAGACTGGCGCATAAGCCAGTTTTTTAACTATGTCCGGATTACTTTCTGCCCCAATAAGAAAGCACGCCTCACCTATTGCATTTTGCAATGTACCTGTCTCTTTTTCCGATACGGAACCAAACTCTCCAATAAAAACACCTTGAGAACGACGATAGTTCTTATCCGTCTCATAGCGGTCATTATTAGAGATAAAGAAGTTTTCTGTTGAGTAAAAATGCGAGTCAACCCAATCTGCTCTATTTTTACGTGAAATAAAAGAACTGCTTATAACAGTTATATTCGGATAAGCTTCTTTAATGGCATCACGAAACAAAGCAAAACGTTTTGCATATTCTTGCCCGTAATTTTCACTACCAATCTCTATATATTTCAAACCAAATGGCTTGGGATGGCCATTCTTGGCACGCATAGCTCCATAAGTAGAATCGGCCGGTTCATTTGCATACGCAATAGCATCCAATGCGTCCTTCACCAGTTTATCCATAGCTGTTATATCTTCATAACGGGGACGGCGGCTTTGGCTCGTCACACCGCTATTAACAACATAGACAGGTTCTGCTTCCAGATCTTCACACATTTGCAAATATTCATGAAAGCCAATGCCGTTGGTAGTGCCATAAGACCAAACGCCCCAAAAGTGCTTACGTCCAGCCACATTTCCTATTGTTTCTTTCCAGACCGGATAAGTACCGGCTGTATATCCTTCAACAAAACTTCCTCCAGGGAAACGAATAAAAGCAGGATTAAGAGCTTTTACTTTTTCCATCAAATCAGGTCTCAAACCATTTGGCCTACCATTCCAAGTCTTTTCAGGCAATAAAGAAACCATATCCAACCAAAATATGGCAGATGTATCGACAGAGATTGTCAAAACAGCATTGTCTACATCACGGTTAGCTGTAAAAGTATGATAAAATTGCTTCCATTCATAGGATGCAGGAAAACTTGCGACATCACTCAATACAGAAGCCTTTACCGAATCTTCTAATGTAACATGAACCGTCTTCGGTGTTATTGTAGCACCTTTAATAAATAACGACAAATTATATTTTTCACCTTTTCGGAGCGGTATTCCTTTATAACCTTCAGCAACAACACCACCTCTCCCCCCTTCAGCAGATGCATTTGCAGAAACCAATAATGACCTTTTATTCGCATCATTGATTAACTCTTTGCTATCCGGATATATATTTGTATTTGGAGACAGACAATGCCAGCCAGGTATAGAATCGGGTTTTATAAAAGGTAAAGTCCATCCATTAGGGGTAATTAATAAATTCCGGGAAGCATCAAAAGGGCAATTCAAAGGAGGAACTCCATCTTCAAAGCTACGGTTTTGTATCAGTTCGGCATATATTCCGCCATCTATAGCATGATTAATTTCTTCAAAAGACAACCCGTATAATTCCTTATTTGTAGAGAGTGTCACGCTTTCTGCATCAATGGTTATAACAGACGTAATTGGCATTTCAGGCCTACATCCTGTTAAATGAAAAAAAAACAACCCACATACAAAAGGCCATATGGGCAAAAAATATAATTTTAATCTATCCATTTATTATCTCGCATATTTGATTGTACAAAACTAAATAATTATTTTTTATATATCCCATTTTTATTATCCAGTCTCATATGGGACTAAAAAAGCAATGAATTATATAGTTTTTCTAAAATAATTGCTTTACTTTTGCAGTATGACATTTAATGATGTAAAAACGGGTACTTTGGTATTGTTGTATGAAAAAATCGATTCTTTTAGTTGATGACAAACCAGAGATTGCGAAGATCATCATGCTTTACTTATCTCTTTACGAAGTAAAATATGTTGAAAATCCGATCAAAGCAATTGCATGGTTGAAAGAGGGAAATATTCCAGATACAATCATTTCCGATCTGAATATGCCGGAGATGACAGGTGAAGACTTTTTGATATATTTAAAGTCTAATGAAATGTTTAAAGACATTCCAGTATTAATTCTATCTTCTGTTGAAAGCAGTGCAAACAGAATACGTTTATTTGAAGAAGGCGCCGAAGACTTTATTTTAAAGCCATTTAACCCGGAAGAATTACGAGTTAGAATAAAAAGAATCCTTAGATAGAGATGCATTACGTCTTTTTCGGAAATAATATACAAATCGCAGAACATTTAAAAAAAGCAATAAACAAGGATATCTCCATTTGCTCAAATAGTCTGCGGGTAAATAACTTGCTTTCTCAAACAAGCAATCAGAAAAGCAATGAGATAGAATGTTGTATATTTTTTGAAAGAAAACACACAAGTACGGATGTTCATATAATCAAACAGTTAGTACAATTATATCCTAATATTTATATTATTCTGGTAAGTTCTCCCTTACCAAAAGAGGAAAAACTACCTTATTTGAAAGCGGGTATAGATTGTATTATTTCTCAAAATATTACAAAGGAAGAAATAAACAAAATAATATCATTTGCCATAACCTATCACAGCAAAACCCAGGCAAATGATACTCTTGCTGAATGTGATTTAAGCACATTCAAAATGCCTCTATGGAAACGTCTTTTCGACATTATATCATCTTTATCGGCTATATTATTACTATCCCCGGTTATTCTTGCCACAGCATTGGCTATCCGTTTAGAAAGCAAAGGGCAGGTTATCTATAAAGCCAAGCGTGTAGGCAGTAATTATAAAATATTTTATTTTTACAAATTCCGTTCCATGTATGCCGATGCCGACAGACGACTGGCCGAATATAAACGGTTGAATCAGTATATGGCCGAAGATGATACCGGTTGCGCTTCAATGAATAAAAAAAACGACACTATATCTGTATCAGAATATGACCAAAGCCAAGTTGTTCTGTTTTCGGACAATCAAAAAACATCAGAAAACGAATATTTAAAAACGAAACAGACAGAACGTTCCAACACTTTTTTCAAATTGGAAAACGATCCGCGAATAACTCATGTAGGTAAATTTATACGTAAGTATAGCATTGACGAATTGCCCCAATTATTTAATATATTAAAAGGTGATATGTCAGTTGTAGGGAATCGTCCGCTACCTTTATACGAAGCCGAATTACTTACTAGTGACGAATACATACAGAGATTCATGGCTCCGGCCGGATTAACCGGATTGTGGCAAGTTGAGAAACGTGGAGATGCCGGAAAAATGTCTGCAGAAGAAAGGAAACAATTAGATATAAAATATGCCAAATCGTTCTCTTTCATTTTGGATATGACAATTATTTTCAAGACATTTACGGCGTTCATCCAAAAGGAGAATGTATAAGATAAATTATATAAGACAATGGTCTATGAGAAAATTTCTAGTCATAATTATACTATTCACTCCTGTTTTAGTTTTTGCCCAAAAGCAAAAAAAGACTTATTTCGATAAGGCAACAGAAGTAAGAGCTAGTTCGGGAAGCGACTCTATCCAAACTATACTGGATGATTACGAACACATACAGCTACCTTCATTGTCTGTATTTTTACAATCAGTTTATGATCACCCTTCTATTAAAATATTCGAAGCAAAACGTGAAGAAGCTGATGCAGAGATGAAAGTAACTAAAAGAGAATGGCTTAACTATTTCCGTATATATGGACAATACCAATATGGCAGCATTGTTTCACTTTCCACGACATCGACAACAGATGAAAATCCTTTTCTAACCAGTATAGGAAACAACCAACATACCTATAACGGAGGTATTTCTGTAAGCATACCATTCGGTAATTTATTTGGGCAAAAACAAAAAACAAGAGCTACAAGGGCAAAACTTCGCCAGTTGGATTATGAATATGAAATATCAATTGAAGAACGTAAGCTCAAAATACTTGAAGCATACAATAATGTTTTACAAGAATTAGCTACATTAAAAGCTAAATCTGATGCTGCAGCTTTATATAACGCTCAGATGAAAATATCCGAACAAGACTTTATCAATGGAAAAATTGACATCATTGCATTGTCTATGGAAAGAAGCCGTCGATCTAACGCTGTTATTACCTACCAGGAAGGCAGAGCCACATTGCATAATGCTGTTACTTTATTAGAGATGCTCACAAATGTCAAAATTATCAACAGGTAATGGATATAACACTCTATATATCACGTTTTTTATATAGAATCCGATACCAGTTAATATTCGGGACATCCATTATTACAGCCCTTGTGATCTATTTTTCACAATTTTTAGGAAAGACTTATACTGTGAGTACCAGCATTTATACCGGTATCACTTCGCAGTCCGGATTAAGTGACGAGTCCAGGCCTGATTGGCAATCTATCAATAACACATTCGACAACATTGTGAACTTAACTAAATCCAAAGGTTCACAAGAAAAAGTATCATTGAAATTAGTAGCCATAGATTTAATTCAGGGAAACCCTTTGGAGGACAATATCTATATCACAGCAAAGAATTACAAAGAATTACTTGCTATTACTCCCAGGGAAATAATAAAGTTAGTAGATAAAAATTCTTTCGAAAAAACTGTCGCAAATTTCAATCAATATAAAAAAGACGCCCCCCGGGGATTTTTTTATATACTATTCAATGGGAATAATCCTTTTTACAGCAGTGATGCACTGTCTAAAATTTCAATTGTACGTATGGGAAATAGTGATTTGATTAATATTTCCTATCAATCTCCAGACCCAGGTATTGCATTAAGTACGGTTAAACTAACAAGTGAGGAATTACGTAATTCTTACAGTGCTCTACGTTATAAAACAGTGAACGATATTGTAAAGTATTACGAAGATGAATTAAAAAGATTAAGAACTCAATTAACGAACCTGGAAGACAAACTTACTCAATACAATATAGAAAATAGTGTTATCAATTATTTGGAACAAACAAAAGCCATTGCCATTTCATTTACAGATTACGAAAACCGTTATGAAGAAACAAAAAGGGCATACGAAAGTGCGACTAAAATACTAGAAGAGCTAAATCAATACATGGATATAAGAACAAAGCTTGTTTCTGTTAATGATGACTTTATAAAAACACTTGAACAAATTTCCACCATCAACGGGAAGATAACTGAAATAGAAATTTTCACATCTGAAGATAAACAAGATGCCGACGACGATTTAAAAAGATATAAAGAAGAACTAAAAAATGCAGAACAAAAGATTGCCGTATTGACAAATCAGATAAACAGTTACAAAGAAAGCAAAGAAGGTGTTGCCATTGACAATCTCGTTAATGAATGGCTGCAACAAACACTGATTCGTGCCAAAGCTCAAGCTGATCTAAAAATATTGGACGAACGCAAACAAGAATTTAAGGAGCAATATCAGACCTACTCTCCTGTAGGAACACAAATTAACCGGCAAGAAAGGGAAATTAAATTAGTTGAAGCATCTTATCAAGAGGTATTACATGCTTTGAATATGGCAAAAATGAAACAAAAAGACTTGTTATTGACTAGTTCAAATCTGAATACTATTACAGAACCTGTTTTTCCATTAACAAGTGATAAAAGTAAACGAATGCTACTTATTATAGCTGCATTCCTTACTTCCATGATATTTATTATCGGGTTCAATTTAGTTGTTGAGCTTCTAGATCGCACGCTCCGGGATGCAGAACGTACCCGTCGCCTTACCCATCTTCCTATATTAGGGGCTTTTACAGGAAATGCCCAATTACGATATAGAGGTTTTATAAAAATGTGCAATCGTATTTCTGCATCATATCTTTGTAATCGTTTGAATCAATATTTAAGAAAAGACAAAACCCTCGTTATTAATCTTCTTAGTATTGAACCAAAAGAAGGTAAGAGTTTTATAGCCCAATATATGAAAACCCAGTGGGAAGAGCAAGGGCTGGAAGTGCTCTATCTTACAGCAGGGAAAGATTTTCCAATTGCAGCATCTTTTATTACGGCAAGTGAATTTAATATACTCTACAAAATCTATAAAAAGCCAGACATTCTTTTATTAGAATATCCGGCAGTCCAGAAAGAAAGCCTTCCTGCTATCCTTTTAGAAAAATCTGATGTAACTATTTTAGTTGCTAATGCACGCAGAGTCTGGAAATACAGTGACGATGAATATGTAAAATACTTGAAAGACATAATAAAAGATGTACCACTATATATTTATCTGAATAATGCATCCCGTGAAGCGGTAGAAGATTTCGTCGGACAGCTTCCCCCTGTCAGTTCTATGAGATCTATTGCCAACAGAATGATGTATATGGGACTTACAGCAAAAGATTCTGCTATAAAAAAATAAATTTACATGAAGCCATGTGATAATACATATATCAGGAATCAATTTTCCATCAACCTATTGTATATTCTATTCGCAATAGGATTGGGAGGAATTGGCGTAGCCTTAATATTCAACAATTTAGCACTTGGCATTATAATTGCAACCATTCCATTAATATGTATATTAAGTATATATATACTACAAATTCCGACAATACTTCTGTTCGTTATTTTTACCGTTAACTATTTTATAATGGGTATTAACCGGTATGTAAATATAGAAGGTATAAGTGTACTAATGGATATATTATATGCGCTTGCTATAACTCTGGTATTTATGCATAGCACCCTTTTACACGATATAGAATGGAAAAGAGCTATTAATATATTAACTATCAGTTCTTTCATCTGGATGATTTATTGCATTCTTGAATTAATAAATCCTTCTGCTGTATTCCATGGATGGATTTTATCCCGAAATTTAATAATTAATGGTCTCATAATCTCGGTTTTGACTTCTCTGTTATGTACACGTTATAAAACCATTCAAACATTATTAATTATCTTCTCTCTTTTTACTATTATTGCAGCCATAAAAGCTATAATTCAAAAATTTATAGGATTTGATCTTTATGAGCGTATCTGGTTAGTTGGTAATACAACCCATTTACTCAGCACCGGAACTCGCTATTTTTCATTTTTCACCGATGCCAGTAATCTTGGTGCAAATATGGGATGTGCCGGGATACTCTTTGGTATATCAGCTTTTTACATACGAACGAAATGGCTAAAAATATATTATCTAATCGTTTCAATATTAGCAACATACACCATGTTCTTGAGTGGAACCAGAGGTGCAATGATTGTCCCCATTGCAGGATTAGCTCTTTTTATCCTGATTAGTAAAAATACAAAAGCCATTATAACAGGCGGTAGCACTTTGATTTTTATTTATATATTCTTTGCTTTTACTACAATTGGTCAAGGCAACACTATGATCCGGCGTATGCGTACAGCATTTACCCCAACAAAAGATGCCTCATTCAATGTACGTAAAGAGAATCAACGCAAATTGGGTACATATCTTAAACATAAACCATTTGGTGAAGGACTGGGATTATCCGGAGACGGACTAGGTTGGAAAATTTCCCGCAGATTTACAACTTCTATCCCTACAGATTCATGGTATGTAAAAATATGGGTAGAAACAGGTGTCGTTGGATTAGTTATTTATCTTGGTATGATTTTTATCAGCATAGGAAAAGGTGCCTGGATTTTAGCCTATAAAATACGAGATCCTGAATTAAAAGGACAATTGACAGGATGGCTGTGTGGTATATTTGGCATGTTCATTAGTGCTTACGGCAATTCTTTTTGGGGACAATTTCCCACTATGATAATTGCTTTTATGGGTTTAACTATTGTACTAAATGCTAAATATTTTGATAATGAAATAAATTGTTCATCATCTACGATAAATACAAGTAAATAAAACTATGGTAGAACAAATTTTCAATATAGGACATAATTGGCTTGAAAAACAAGAATATATTTTTCAATTAGTTGATGCAATCATATTTTTGTTTTTCTTTATTTTCGTTTTATATCTATTTGTTTTTGCATTCAATTCGACAAGAAAAGCTCCGTATACTTTTCCTAAAGCTTCTAAAAAATATCGTTATGCCATATTATTCCCGGCCTATATGGAAGATGAAGTAATTATTGATTCTGTTCGTTCTTTTTTAAACCAAGACTATCCGCGTGATCTTTATGAGATAATTGTAATTTCAAACATGATGAGTGATCAAACAAATCTGCAATTACAAAACCTAAATATCAAAGTCATCAAAATGAACGAACAAAAAAGTTTCAAAGTCCGTGCATTGCGAGAGGCTGTTAAGTATATGGAATCTCAATCATTATATTACGATAATATTGTTATATTAGATGCTGACAATGTTGTCAAGCCCGATTATTTAGACAAAATAAATGATGCGTTTTATTGTGGTTGTTCAGCAATTCAAACTCACAGAATTGCCAAAAACAGAGATACCAACACTGCAGTTCTTGATGCTGTCAGTGAAGAAATTAACAACTCTATTTTCCGAAAAGGACATACCCGCTTAGGGTTTTCTTCGGGTCTCAGTGGTTCCGGCATGGCTTTCGAATATGACATTTTCAAAGATATCATACAAGATATCAATGATATCGGAGAAGATAAATATATGGAACGTCGACTACTTCTTCAGAATATATATATTGAATATTTAGAAAACGTATACACATTTGACGAAAAAGTCCGGAAAAATAAAGAATTTTATAATCAACGCCAGCGTTGGCTTTCTACTCAATTCAGTAATTTATTTTCAGGACTGACGGAATTACCCTCTGCTATATTTAAAGGCTATTGGGATTATTGTGACAAAATATTCCAATGGATGATGCCTCCCCGTATTTTATTGCTAGGATTCATCACATTACTGGCAGTTTTTCTTACTATCGTTAACTTCACGCTAGCTCTTAAATGGTGGGGATTATTGGTCTTACTAGGTATTACTTTAAGCATAGCAATTCCAGACTATCTAGTTGATAGAAAATTTAAAAAAGCAATTCTCAGTTTACCTTTTCTTTTCATTTTAATGTTCCTAAATCTCTTCCGGTTAAAAGGAGGGAAAAACAAACACATACATACAAAACATTCCAATTTAAATGAAAATAGCCATTGAAGCACAACGTATTTTTAGAACAAACAAACATGGTATGGATTTTGTAGCTTTGGAAAGCATAAAAGAGCTACAAAAAATAGATCATGAAAATGAATATTATATTTTCGTAAGTCCGGGAGAAGACCATTGTCTGCAAGAAACAGACAATGTACATATTATTGAAGTGAAATGTCCCTCCTACCCACTTTGGGAACAGGTTGCACTTCCATTGGCTGTAGCTAAAATAAAACCGGATATCCTACATTGTACAAGCAACACTGCACCTATTTATTCACCCGTACCACTAATATTAACTTTACACGACATTATTTTTTTAGAACCTCGTCAAAGTAAAAGCAAATCTTGGTACCAAAATATGGGATGGCATTATCGTAGAATAGTCGTACCGCGCATTCTTCCTAAATGTAAGAAAATCATCACAGTATCTCATTTTGAATGTGACCGCATACGTAAGGCCCTTAATTTACCGATGAATCAAATTACGGCTATTTACAATGGGTATAACCAATATTTCCATCCCTTATCTGAAATAACAACTGTAACTCGTAAATACATTGATTCGGATAATTATCTATTTTTTCTTGGTAATACTGATCCTAAAAAAAACGTTGTCCGAACTCTGAAAGCCTACAGTATATATTTACAACACTCAATCAAAAAACGTCCTCTCTTAATAGCAGACATAAAAGAAGATATTCTTGATTCAATTCTCAAAGAACAACAAATAGAGAATATCAAACCATATCTTTTTTATCCCGGATACATACCAAATACAGATCTACCCTATTTATATAGCGGAGCATTTGCCTTCTTATACACATCTTTAAGAGAAAGTTTTGGTATACCGATGCTGGAGGCTATGGCTTGCGGTACTCCGGTTATTGCAGGCAATACTTCTGCTATGCCGGAAATAATAGGAGAATATGGAATATTAGTAGATCCTTTAGATGCAGACAAAATAGCAAAAGAACTAATCCATTTAGAAATGGATTCTACTTATTACGAAAAGCAAGTTAAATACGGGCTGAAAAGAGTTAAACTCTTTTCTTGGAAAAACACAGCAATAAACCTACTAAATATATATAAATCATTCTAATTAACGGCAATGAATAACATTAAACAAAAAATTAAGAAGAATGAAAAACTAAAAAAATTAGTCTTATATCTAATTTCTTCACCCAAAAATCCGAAACCTCGTTGTTGGGTAAAATGGTTTATAAATCCACTTATACATAAAAGAGGAAAAGGTGTAATTATCCGCAGTAGAAGATCTAGAATTGATGTATTTCCATGGAATAAATTTACAATTGGAGACAATACTCTTATTGAAGACTTTACTACTATTAATAACGGAGCAGGTGATATAATTATAGGTGTCAATGCTCGTATAGGTATAGGGTCCGTTGTTATAGGCCCTGTTCATTTAGGAAATAAAGTTGGTTTAGGACAACATGTCTTCATTTCAGGTTTCAATCATGGATATAGTGATGGAAATTGTGACTCCAATGAACAACCTCTAGTGAAAAAAGAAGTGATTATTGACGATGATTCCCATATTGGCGCAAATTCCGTGATTGTAGCAGGAGTTCATATTGGAAAAAGATGCCAGATTGGAGCAGGAAGTGTAGTAACAAAAGATATTCCTGATTATTCCATAGCAGTTGGTAATCCGGCAAGAGTTATAAAACATTATGATACAAATAAACAAGAATGGGTCAAAGTACATGGATAATTTATATGTAATAATTGTAACTTATAACGGAGCTAAATGGATTCATAAATGTCTTAATAGTATATATGAATCAACCATTACATCAACAATAGTAGTTGTTGATAACAACTCCAGTGATAATACGGTTCAAATCATAAAAGCAGATTATCCTTCAGTCATACTATTTGAATATCATAAAAATCTAGGTTTTGGAAAAGCCAATAATATAGGTATTGGATATGCACTCAGGCATCAAGCCGATTATGTTTACCTTTTAAATCAAGATGCTTGGGTAGAACCTGATACTTTCGATACATTGATTAAAATTCAAAAATCAAATACTCAATATGGTGTATTAAGCCCAATGCAGTTAAATGCACCGAAAGATAAATTAGACGATTATTTCGCAGCACTATCAATTGGGAAAAATAAAGACAATATTTTATCTGATATTTATTTGCAGAAATGTAAAGAGGTATACGAAGTTGATTTTGTTATGGCTGCTCATTGGCTGATTTCGAAAGCATGTCTAATGAATACAGGAGGTTTTTCTCCCGTTTTTTATCATTATGGTGAGGATAATAATTTCTTACATCGAATTCACTTCCATGGATACAAATCAGGAGTTTGTCCGTACTTAATAGCAGTACACGACAGAGAAGACAGAAAAAGAAAACCAAACGAAATATTTTATTTAAAATACACCTCTGCTTTTCTGGTCGACTTCAATAATATCAATAATACATTAGCCAAAGCATTTGTCAAGGCGTACGCTAATCTCATAATAGATGAAGTAACTTGCATGATAAAATATAAATCATTAAAGCCACTAATATACATATGTAAAAGCATATTCGCCTTTGCTAAAAGTTGGCATAATAGAAAAACAACTCAAAATAAAGGATCTGTTTTTTTAGAAATAACAGAATAATAAATATGACAGACACTAAAAAAGAACTTTTATCAGGTGTATTTTATACAGCTATTTCTAAATACTCGGGTATTATTATTTCCCTGGTAGTTGCTGGTATTTTAGCACGTTTAATAGCTCCTGAAAAATTCGGTGTCGTAGCAATTGCAACTGTAATAATTTCATTTTTCAATATTTTCAGTGACTTAGGAATAAGTCCGGCCATTATCCAAAACAAAGAGTTATGTAGAGAAGATTTGAACGATATCTTTTCTTTCACATTTTGGCTTGGTATCTGTATATCAATAATTTTCTTTTTATGTTCATGGCCTATTGCCTGGTTCTATCAAGATAATATATTATTAACCATTAGTCAGTTATTAACCGTAAATCTCTTTTTCGCAGCTCTAAACATTGTCCCTAATGCCTTATTATATAAAGAAAAAGAATTTAAGTTCATTGCATACAGAAGTCTTTGTATACAAATAATAGGAGGAGTTGCAGCCGTCACAGCAGCCTTATTAGGAGCAGGTTTATATGCATTAATAATCAACCCTATATTTTCCAGTATTTTACTATTCCTCATTTCATACAGAAAAAAGCCCTTACAATTACGGCTAACTTTAGGGATTGCTTCAATAAAAAAGATTTTCAGTTTTTCAGCATACCAGTTCATGTTCAATATAATTAATTATTTCAGCAGGAACCTTGATAAATTACTGATAGGTAAATATATGGATATGCAAGCATTAGGCTATTACGAAAAATCATACCGATTAATGATGTTACCTCTTCAGAATATCACCCATGTTATATCACCTGTAATGCACCCTATTTTCTCCAACTTTCAGAACGATTTACAAAAACTATCCGTCTCTTACGAAAAAGTGATCCATTACTTAGCTTTTATCGGATTTCCTCTCTCCGTATTATTGTGGTTTTGTGCAAAAGAAATTATCCTGCTTATTTTTGGAGAACAATGGTATCCTTCCATTGCTGTATTCCAGATACTATCGTTATCTGTTGGTATACAAATTATACTGTCGACATCAGGTTCTATTTACCAAGCAGCAAACGATACTAAAAACCTTTTTATTTGCGGATTATTTTCCGCAACATTAAATGTAACCGCAATTCTGATCGGCATATTCTTATTTAAAAAATTAGAAGCAGTAGCTTGGTGCATCTGCCTTACATTTACAATAAATTTTTTTCAATGTTATATCTTAATGTATACATCTACATTAAAACGTAATATGAAATATCTATTAAAGCAACTTTGCTCTCCTGCGATATTATCAATTATCTTAATTCTGATTTTATTCCCAATACAATACGCAACCAAAGATTTTTCATTAATCGTAAGCTTAATAATAAAATCTACACTATTTATTATTTCATTTACCATATACATCCAAACAACCGGTACTTACAACATTATTAATTTTATCAAGTCAAAAATACAGAGATGAAAGCCCTATTCCTTATATTTCACGGTTTCAATCCCTCCAATGGTATTAGCAAAAAAATCCATTATCAGGTCAACGCTTTACAAATATGTGGCATTGATACCAGGCTTTGTTATTTACAAGAAGACAATGATAAAAAGCAAAGGCTTATAGATTCGACTATTTTGTGTGATTATGGAAACGGAATAAAAAGTAAAATATTAAAAAGAATAGAATATACATCAATTTTAAAATACATACAAAAAGAAAATATTGATTTTGTCTATATGCGTTCTAACCATAATGCGAATCCTTTTACATTATGGATGGCATATAAAATACGAAAAGCCGGGATAAAGATATTGATGGAAATTCCGACATATCCTTACGATCAAGAATATGCAGGTTTGCTAAAACGGCGGAAAATCTTAATTGATAAATGTTTTCGCTATTTCCTTGCAAGGCAATTATATAGAATCATTACTTTTTCAGACTATAATTCAATTTTCGGAATTCAAACTATAAAGATTTCAAATGGAATAGATTTCAGCCAAATAAAACTAAAACAAACCATCAACGATACAAATAAAGAACTCCATTTAATAGGAGTTGCTGAAATTCACTATTGGCATGGATTTGACAGATTAATTAAAGGCCTTGCCCATTATTACGAAACATTTCCCGAATATAAAGTATATTTTCATATTGTCGGTGATTTTTTTAGCGACAGAGAAAGAAATGAAATTTTACCTTTGATACAACAAAATCATTTAGAAAAATACGTTATCATCCATGGTGCGAAATACGGTAATGAATTAGACCAGCTATTTGAACATGCAGACATGGCAATAGGAAGTCTGGCAAGGCACAGAAGTGGTATTACCCACATAAAAACTTTAAAAAACCGAGAATATGCCGCCAGAGGATTGTCATTCATTTACTCTGAGACCGATAATGATTTTGAGAATATGCCGTATATTATGAAAGTTCCGGCAGACGAGAGCTACATAAACATTTTAAATATTATCGATTTCTATAAAAAATTAGTTTTATCTCCCTCTGAAATCAGAAATTCAATTTCTTCCCTTTCATGGACTAACCAAATGAATACTGTACTAAAAGCAATAATATAAAAATTATTCATTAATATACAACTCTATAAATTTTATATTTACCATAATAACAACAATATAAACTGATAAGAAACCATGAATCCAATAAATCATACTAAATCACAAAGAAACTCTAATTTAGAATTACTTAGATTGGTCTGCATGTTTTACATAATCATACATCATTTTATTGTTCATGGAATGGAATTATACACAGTTAAATTCAATCTGCAAAATACCCAGTTTTATATTCTAAATGCTTTCCTAATAATTGCAGTAAACTGTTTTGTACTAATCTCCGGATACTATGGAATAAAAGATAGCTGGCAAAAACTCATAAAATTATATCTGACATGTATATTTTACTATGTATGTATTTTCTTTTGCAAATTATACACAGGAGGATGCCATTTTAATATAAAAGAATTTATTTGTTCTTTTATGCCTTTTTCTTACTCACAATTATGGTTCATACAAGTTTATGTATATCTACTATTATTATCTCCTATACTTAACAAAGCAATACAACACCTGTCTCAAAAAGAATATATAAAAATTTTGGTTTCACTTTCCATATTAACTTTTTATTTCGGATACTTATTTAGAGGTCCCATAAACCCGAATGGATATAATATAATGAATTTCATCTATTTATACTTTATTGGCAGATATCTTTATTTATATGTAGACCTGACAAAATATTCGCCTAAAACCTTACAAATAATTTCTCTATCAACTTATATTATATCATCTCTGGTAATTGCTACAATCGCATTGGGTATAGGATACCTTGACATTAACATCAAAAAAATCGAACAATTAGCCTATCCATACAATAGTCCATTTGTAATTATCTCAGCCATATCTTTCTTTTTCCTCTTTAAAAACATGAAAATTCAGAACAAAACGATTAATTGGATGGCATCATCCTGTTTAGCCATATATATATTACAAGATAATCAATATATCCGGGCTTATTGCACAAAATCTATTATTTATTTAGACACAATTATTCATAATAATATATTACTGATATTTACTTTCATCTTATATGCACTATTGATAATGCTAGCTTGCATATTAATAGATAAAGTAAGAATTGTTTTAACTCAAAAAGCAGAATTAGAAATATACAAATTAATCGAAATAGGAATGAGATATTTTAAATCTGCCTAATAAGATTTTGGCTCTTTAAATCAATAAAAATCCATTTTCGAGATAATATATAGACTATTATCGCAATTGCCCGGATAAGCTTTAAACATCAACACTTTTTTCTCTATTTAAGCTTCATCTTTCACTTTTTATTGAAATATTATTTTTAATTTTGCATAAAAAGCACAATGAATTTTTTTCTCATTATAGACATCATACTTTTTATCATTGTAACGCTATTTACAGCTTACGATTTCTTTTTTACCCTCGCTTCATTCATACCTAGAAAAAAGAAAATTCAATCCAATATAAAACAACAAAGTTTTGCAATCATCTATGTTGCATATAAAGAAGACAAGGTTATAATAGAATCTATAGAAAATTTTTTGTGTCAGGATTATCCGAAGGATAAATATCAGGTAATTGTCGTATCGGATCAAATGCAAGACTCAACAAACCAAGCATTATCACAACTACCAATAAAACTCCTTATTGCAAATTTTGAACAAAGCATGAAGCATAAATCACTTACGCTTGCCTTAGAAGAACTGAGAAATTTTGATAAAGTTATCATTATGGATGCTGACAACATTACAGAGATAAACTTTCTTAGCCGTATAAATGAAGTCACACAAAACTGTAAAGCCTTACAAACACACCGAACTAAAAAGAATGATAATACGTCCATTGCTATCTGGGATGGAATAGCAGAAGAAATAAACAATACCGTTTTTCGCAAAGGACATATAAATATAGGATTATCCGCAGCACTTATTGGATCTGGGATGGTATTCGACTTTACATGGTTAAAACAAAACATGAAACAATGTTATACCTTTGCCGAAGACAAAGAATTAGAACTCTTGTTAGCCACACAAAATGTTTTTGTAGACTATGCCAATGATATTTATGTATATGACGAAAAAACATCCCAAAAAGAAATATTACTCAGGCAAAGATCCCGTTGGTTTCATGCTCAGATATTAGCGTTCATATCTTTGATAAAAGATTTCAATTTTAAAAAATTCAATTTCAATTATATTGATAAATGTATCCAATGGATACCATTCCCCCGACCTTTGCGATTAATATTGATTATATTACTAATTCTAATTTCCGGACTAATATCCCATTCCCTTGCAGTCAAATGGTGTTATTTAGGTATTGGAACAACTCTAACTTATTTACTAGCAATACCAAAGAGGATGTATACTAAAGATTTTCTGATCAGTATATTTAAACTTCCCCTCCTATTTATCGTTTTAATAAAAAGTTATATAGCCTCCTTATATAGAGTCAGGAATAATGATATGAGATTTAATAACACACCACACAGTATCACTAAGGATGAATGACAAAGTCTCAATAATCACAGTTAATTACAATGGATTTGCCGACACATGTGAGCTTATTGAATCCTTGTTAAAGAATGAAAATCATCCGTATGAGTTAATTGTAGTCGACAATGCATCCAAACAACGTGAAGACAGGATGCTTAAAGAAAAATATCCTGCCATTGTAACTATAAGAAGCGATCAAAATTTAGGATTTGCCGGAGGAAATAATTTGGGAATAAAACAGGCAACCGGCAAATATCTATTCTTTTTAAATAATGATACAATCATATCACAGCCTGTATTATCCATTTTAATCAAACGTCTAGAAAGTGATAAAAAAATAGGATGTGTATCCCCTAAACTTGTCTGCTGGCCGGAAACTAAAAGAATCCAATATGCCGGTACAACACCAATGAGTTTAATTACTCTCAGGAATCAAGCTATCGGATATCAACAAATAGACAATGGACAATTTGACGAAGCACAGGAAACCACATTTGCACATGGTGCTGCCATGATTATCCGTTCTTCCGATATCGAAAAATATGGAATAATGCCTGAATATTATTTCCTATATTATGAAGAACTGGATTGGTGCACATATATGCATAAAGCCGGATTTAGCATCTGGTATGAACCACTGGCAAAAATCGGACATAAAGAAAGTGCCAGTGTTGGCCAGCAAAGCCCATTACAAGTATATTACCACACACGCAGCCGGTTCATCTATGCTCAAAGAACAATAGACAAAAAAACCGATAAAATAACATCTTACATTTACCAGTCAACAATCGTTTTTCTAAAACGATTCATTACATATGTAATGAATAATCAAGTAAACCTAATTACTCCACTAATAAAAGGGACTATGAGCGGGCTCATATTTGTAATCAAAAATAATACATATGGAAAACTATCGGTTTATAATTGAAATACTATTCTGGTTTACTGTTTTCCTTGTTTTTTACACATATCTGGGATATGGCATATTACTATTCATACTTGTAAAAGTAAAAGAATTATTCTGCGGAAAATCAGACTCTTTCCAAGCCCCGGAAATCTTACCGGAAGTTACATTGTTCATTGCTGCATATAACGAAGAAGATATTATCCTTGATAAAATGATGAATTGTCAAGCTTTGGCATATCCAAAAGATAAACTGAAAATCATTTGGATTACTGATGGTTCAACAGATAATACGAATAACTTATTAAGTAAATATCCGGAAGTAACTACATTATATCAACCTCAACGTCAAGGAAAAACAGCTGCACTTAACCGGGGAATAAAATTCGTAACGACTCCTTTTGTTGTATTTACCGACGCCAATACAATGTTGAATAAAGATGCTATAACTGAAATTATCAAATACTTTTCTAATTCAAAAGTTGGTTGTGTAGCCGGAGAAAAACGTGTTGAAATACAAACAAAGCAAGGTGCAACAGCCGGCGAAGGTATTTATTGGAAATATGAATCGACTTTAAAAGATTTGGATTTCCGGTTGTATTCGGCAGTTGGAGCTGCAGGCGAATTATTTGCAATCCGGACAAATTTATTTGAACAAATGCCGGATGATACATTACTTGATGATTTCATTCTCTCCTTACGAATTGCACAAAAAGGATATAAAATTGCTTATTGCAAAAATGCCTATGCCATAGAAAGTGCATCCCTCAACATGCAGGAAGAAGAAAAGCGTAAAATGCGTATCGCTGCCGGAGGACTGCAGTCGATCTGGCGTTTACGCAGTTTATTGAATGTTTTCCGCTTCAGAACATTAAGCTTCCAATACATCAGTCATCGTGTTTTACGTTGGACAATCACTCCTTTATTTCTGTTTATACTTATACCTCTAAATCTTTTACTTATCAAAGGTTCTTTATTTTATACAGCTATATTTATTTTACAAACTCTGTTTTATATAATGGCTTATGCAGGCTATCAATTTGAACAACGTCAATTAAAGAATAAATTACTCTTCATACCTTATTATTTCTTATTCATGAACATTAACGTTATAAAAGGTTTTTTCTACCTCAAGAAAAACAAAGGCAATGGTGCTTGGATAAAGGCTAAAAGAAACAATTCGAAAAAATAAATACAAAATGAGAGTAAAAACATTCGAACATATCAACATATTTAATACTTTTGTGTATTGATACTTTTTGAATATCAAGAAATCTACTAAATCAGATGAACAACTTGGCATCAAACTATACCGTTTTAATCGTAGATGACGTACCAACAAACGTCATGTTAGTGCAAGCTATACTAAAAAAGGAAGGATATACTCTTCTTACTTGCGATAGTGGAGCAAAAGCTTTACGCCTTGCTCAAGAAAGACATCCTAACCTTATTCTGCTTGACATTATGATGCCGGAAATGGATGGTTATGAAGTGCTTCAACATTTAAAAAGTAACCCGGAAACAAACAATATCCCTGTAATTATCATGTCCGCCCTAAGTGATATGCAGAGTATTGTAAAAGGATACCAGTTAGGAGCAACCGAGTACGTAACCAAACCCTTTCAACGTGAAGAGCTGGTAAAGCGGGTTGCCCATCGTTACGAACTATACAGCATTAAACGAATAAAGCAAGAATTAGAAAGTACAATAGAATCACGCGATACGTTATATTCTGTGATAGCTCATGATTTACGTTCGCCTCTTGGTTCTTTAAAAATGATGAATAATGCCATTCTAATGATGGTAGATAAAGAAAAAGTTGGTGATGAAGTATTCGAAATGCTTCAGATGATGAACAAAACATCTGAAGAAATATTCCTTTTACTTGATAATTTATTAAAATGGGCCAAGAACCGATTAAACAAACAAAAAATATACAAACAACCGACTGAAATCAATTCTATTATTGAAAGTACGGCTGAAATGTATATTCCTATGGCAACTCAAAAAGGCGTCAATATTCTATTAGAAGGACTCGATAATGAACTAATGGGGGCCGTAGATATTGATATGTTGAAAACCATTGTTCGTAATATAATTTCCAATGCTTTAAAGTTCAGTTTTGAAGGTGGGACAATCACTGTAAAAAGTAAAACCGATGGAGACTTTGTTATTATCACTATTCAAGATACCGGCAAAGGCATAAAAAAAGAAAATCAAGCCAAATTACTTAATCAAGGCACCCATTTTACAACTTACGGAACAAACAATGAAAAAGGTTCGGGGCTTGGCTTAATGTTATGTAAAGATTTTGTTGAATTACATGATGGAAAACTTTGGTTTGAATCGGAAGAAGGAAAAGGTACAACTTTCCATTTCTCGATGAAAGCATTAAACCAAAATGAATAAAGCGTAATTTTTTATATCTTTGTGCCTGCATCAAGGTGACATTAGATGCACGTTTCAAACTTATAAAAATTTCTATATGTACACAGTTATTAAACGCATGGAGATATCGGCTTCCCATAGCCTGAGGCTCTCCTATCCCAGTAAATGTGAAAATCTGCACGGTCACAATTGGATTATCACTGTTTACTGTCGTTCCAAAGAATTAAATGCCGACGGCATGGTTATTGATTTCAGTCACATAAAAAAGATTGTAAAATCAACTCTCGATCATCAAAACCTAAATGATATACTGCCATTCAATCCTACGGCAGAAAACATTGCCCGATGGATATGTGATCAACTGCATTCGTGTTTTAAAGTAGAAATTCAGGAGTCGGAAGGAAACATTGCTATTTATGAGAAAGATTAATGAAATTTTCTACAGTCTGCAAGGAGAAGGTTTTCATGCGGGAACTCCTGCCATATTCATTCGTTTTTCAGGGTGCAATTTAAAATGTAATTTTTGCGACACACAGCATGAATCAGGAGAATTAATGTCTGACAAAGATATTCTGCAAACGATTGACAGTTATCCCGCCAACATGGTAATTTTAACAGGAGGAGAACCTTCTTTATGGATAGATGACCTTTTTATTAAACAATTACATCAGGCCGGGAAAATAGTTTGTATCGAAACTAACGGAACTCGCTCCATTCCCGCATCTATAGACTGGGTAACCTGTTCTCCTAAACAAGATGCCCCGGTTTTACTAAACCGCATGGATGAAGTAAAAGTAGTTTATACCGGACAAGACGTATCACCCTATCTCGAACTTCCGGCACAACACTATTATTTGCAGCCTTGCTCTTGTAAAAACACAAAAGAAGTGGTAGACTATATACTAGCACATCCCAAATGGAAGCTCAGCCTGCAAACCCACAAGCTGATACACATCCAATAAATCAATTATTGTATTTTACTTCCATACCGCGAACAGAGTCATTTACGCGGCCATCGCTATATGCCAGCTGCCCATTAACAAAAGTCTTCCATATGGCATGGTGGAAAGTATAACCTTCAAAAGGCGACCATCCGCATTTATATAGTATATTATCTTTTGAGACAGTCCATGCAGATTGAGGATCAACCAGTACTAAGTCGGCATAATAACCGGGACGGATGTATCCTCTCTCTTCTATATGGAATAAATCAGCCGGCATGTGAGCCATTTTTTCTACAACTTTCTCATATGTAAAACGGCCTTCCATTGCCAATTCCAGCATTACAATCAATGAATGTTGAACAAGAGGTCCGCCGGAAGCAGCTTTCAAACAACTGCCTTCCTTCTCGGCCGGAAGATGCGGAGCATGGTCTGTTGCAATAATATCGATTGTATTATCATTAACGGCTGCTCGTAAAGCTGCACGATCCTCCAGAGTTTTTATAGAAGGATTCCATTTGATACGATTACCAAACAAGGCATAATCTCCATCATGAAACCACAAATGATGCACACAGACTTCTCCTGTAATTTTCTTTTCATTAAGGGGTTTACTATTATCTAATAACGTCAGTTCCTTTGCTGTAGACAAATGCAATATATGTAAACGGGAATTCAAACGTGTAGCAAGCTCCACAGCCTTAGCCGAAGAAGCGTAGCAAGCCTCTTCATTACGAATTTTACTGTGAAAAGAAATATCCAGGTCGTCACCATATTTTCCCGTATAGTAAGCCATATTTCTTTTTATCACTTCTTCTTCCTCTGCATGGATAGCGATCAACATACCTGCTTCTCCAAATATCCGCTCCAAAGATTCTTTTTTATCAACCAGCATATTTCCGGTAGACGAACCAAGAAATAGCTTTAAACCAGGAATACGGCTACGATCTAATTTACGGATTTCATCCATATTGTCGTTCGTGCCGCCAAAAAAGAATGAATAATTAGCTACCGATACTTCTGCCCCCCTATTAAACTTCCACTCTAAATCGGCAATTGCCGTAGTCTGAGGTTTGGTATTCGGCATATCCATAAAAGTAGTAACACCTCCGGCAACTGCAGCACGGCTTTCCGTGGCCATATCACCTTTATGCGTCAATCCCGGATCACGAAAATGAACCTGATCATCTATCACACCCGGCAATAGCCATTTTCCGGTAGCATCAATAACTTCCGTTGCTTCCAACCTAACGGCATCCGATATTTGACCTTCATAAACTACAGCAATTTTATCACCATCTATCATCACGGAGCCGTCAAATATACGGCCTTCGTTAATGATGCGAGCATTATGGATTAACACCTTATTCATTTTCATCCCGATGATTTTATAAAATGATCCCGATGATTTATAAAAATGATCGGGATCATTTATAAGTTTATACTTTAATTATTTCCGTTTAGGATATTTTCTAAAGAAACTCCACCATTTAAGCTTTAATACCCCAAACAAAGCTTCTCCAAATATAGAAGAATTCATTTTAGAAACACCTAAAACCCGATTGATAAAGATAATAGGAACTTCAATTATCTTGAATCCACATTTATAAGCTGTAAATTTCATTTCAATCTGGAAAGCATATCCCTTAAAATGAATTTTATCCAGTTCTATTGTTTCCAGAACTTCGCGGCGGTAACACTTAAATCCTGCTGTTGTATCCTGCACCTTCATACCCGTAACAAAACGGACATATACGGAAGCATAATAAGACATCAACACACGTCCTAAAGGCCAGTTTACAACGTTTACTCCATTACAATAACGGGAACCTACAGCAACATCGGCTCCTTGTCCGGTACATGCCGCATACAATTTTGGCAAATCATTCGGATTATGGCTAAAGTCTGCATCCATCTCAAACACAAAATTATATTTATGCTCAATAGCCCACTTGAAGCCACAAATATATGCTGTACCCAAACCTTGCTTGCCTTGACGTTCTACAAGAAAAAGACGTTCTGAAAATTCGCTCTGCAAACCTTTCACAATGTCGGCAGTTCCATCCGGAGAACCATCATCGATTATCAGAATATTAAATTCTTTCTCCAAACCAAACACGGCACGGATGATATTTTCTACATTTTCTTTCTCGTTATATGTAGGAATAATAACAATACTGTCTGACATACCTTGATTAATATATTAATTGTCAATTATTTATTTCGAACAACAAAAACTATCAATAAAATACAGCTCAAAGTTACATATTTTTTGTATAAATCAATTACTTTACTTTCCCATTCCACATCATAGAATTCCAAGTAACTCCAAATAATAAAGAACATTTGATTCTATCCACAAAGTATTTTTCACAACCGAAAAAAACTTTTTTCATTCGCAGTACACATCCCATACTTTCGTCGATACATAATAAACATAAAACAGCTATGGACAAGCATATTTCATGTCGTGATTTATCATTTTGGGGTGAACACCAGGGGTTTCGCAACAACAGATGCTCAGGTTATGCATTAGCCGCAATACTGAAAGATTTGGGACAAAACCGATTCTTTCAATTCAAAACTTCTTACAAAATACCTTTGGGACATATTATTTACAACCAGTTACAAGCTTCACAAAGAATATATCTCAGAAAATTCCCCAACAGTATTTGTGCCCAGTTCATTAATAATCCGGTAAACATGCAGAAAAACACTCACCATATTCTTCCTTCCGTAATTGTAACCTATTGCCAATCAATCCACCTGTCTCCCATATTATACTATTCTCAAGAAAAAGAAGAAAGCATCTTCCGGTCTGAAATATTAAAAGAAGACCTTTCCAGATTAACAAACTCACGATGCCAACAAATTTTGTCTGATGATTTCAAACAGCAAACCTATAAACACAAATATTTATTAGCCTTGACACGCTATCAACATTGGGTTGCCCTAAAACAAGAAAATGAATATTTTTATCTGTTCGATCCTGCTCCTCCAAAGCTGGGAGGAGGTACAATAGGGCCTTGTATATTTGAAAATGCCCTGCCATATGAAAAGTATATCAAAAAAGGAAGCTATTCGACTAAATATTTCTATGAAATAATGATTGGTTTATACTAGTATCATGGCAGGATTAACCTGCCATGATATGTTTGTTTATTTCTTTGATTTAATTATATGTTTAATACAACAGGTATTCATCTTATCGGCAGGTATCATGCCTATAAACACCCCAAATCCTCTCTTTTGTATAAATTCACCCAAGTGCAAACCAATGACTTGCTCTGTATCAATTTCATACCTCACTTCTCCCCCTTTCGATCCAACTGCTTCTTTTATAGAAGTAGCACACCATACTTCCCGGTTCATTTCCACCATACTTCCCGGATTCATCACGGATGGCTTTGGATGTGTACCACCTAAACCTGTCTTATCAATTAAATCGGCCGTTTTTTTATCCGTACCGTGATATAAAGTCTTTGGCAAACTTGGTGCGGCAAAACACTGGCAAACTTCTTGTTTATTGGTATCCTGCAATTCCTGTTTGGATTGATTCATTTCTGCATTTGCATCTTTTACATTATTACACATATAAGTTTATTTTTAATTCCTACTCTTTCCAAGGCTTTTCGGAACCCGCCTATGAATTAATTAATTCCGTAAGCTTACAAAAGCTAAATTATAGGCCATTTAAAAAGATATCTATTCTATTTTGTGAAACATGTAATCTATTTTTTAGAATCGGTAAACTAGCAATATCAACTTATTTTTCGACGATTTCAATAATACATTACGACATTTTCCGTACTTTTGCGTCTATCAATTATTCGTTTATACAATTGGAGGTACAAGAATTAGTAAAAATATATGCTGCTCATCCTCAGGTCGCAGCTTTAGACACCCTATTAAATAAAGAAACTTCCCGTAATATATTCTTAAAAGGATTAAACGGTTCGGGTGCCGCAATGACAATCGCTTCTCTTTTTACAAAAAAAGGGGGAAGCTTTGTGTGTATTCTAAACGATCAGGAAGAGGCCGGATATTTTTATCATGACCTTACACAACTTACGGCAAGTAATAAGATTTTCTTTTTTCCTTCCGCTTACCGTCGCGCTATCAAGTATGGGCATATTGATGCTGCGAACGAAATATCAAGGACAGAGGTACTTAGTATGCTTCAAGATGCCGGCAAGTCTTTTATTATAATTACATATCCTGACGCATTAGCAGAAAAAGTTGTCTCCCGGGAAACTTTAAAAGAAAACACGCTTAAAATAAATACCGGAGAAAAGCTGGATAATATATTCGTTTCCGATGTTCTGGACCAATACGGGTTTGAGCGTGTGGATTATGTATATGAACCCGGTCAATACGCTCTTCGTGGAAGTATTCTTGATGTATTTTCTTTCTCTTACGAATTTCCTTACCGTATCGACTTTTTTGGCAATGAAGTAGAAACAATACGTACTTTTGATGTAGAAACACAACTCTCCAAAGAAAAACTGGAAAGTATCTACATTGTCCCTGAGATGCTGAAAAACAACAGTTCCAAACATTCATTGCTTAATTCACTGCCGTCTGATACAATCTTAGCATCACGCGACTTAGCCTGGTGCAAAGAACGCATTGGCAGTATATGGAATGACGCTCCGGTGATTGGAGACGAAGATTCTTTCGCCAGCATTGATGACATGCGGAACAAACTAACAACGGAAGAAGATTTCTTGCGATCAGCACTGGATTTTCGCCGTATCAATTTTGGAGCACGTTCGACCGGCACCGCTGATGCAACAATTACATTCAGCACACAACCTCAACCTATCTATCACAAGAATTTCGATATGGTTAGCGAATCTTTCCAGAAATATCTGAAAAGTGGCTATACTCTTTATATATTAAGTGATGTAGAAAAGCAATCTACCCGCATCCGTGCCATCTTCGAAGACAGAGGAGATAATATTCATTTCACGCCGGTAAATAAAACCATTCACGAAGGATTTACGGACGAGACATTAAAGATATGTCTATTTACAGACCATCAGCTTTTTGATCGTTTCCACAAATTCAATTTAAAAAGCGACAAAGCACGCGGTGGAAAAATAACGCTTTCTTTAAAAGAACTCAGCCAATTCTCTATTGGAGATTATATTGTACATATAGATCATGGCGTAGGACAATTTGGCGGATTGGTGCGAACAGAAGTAAACGGTAAAGTTCAGGAAGTCATTAAACTGATTTACCAGAACAACGACATCATTTTTGTCAGCATACATTCCCTCCATAAACTATCCAAATACAAAGGTAAAGATAGTGGAGTCCCCCCAAAACTGAATAAGCTGGGAACCGGTGCCTGGGAAAAAATGAAGGAGAAAACCAAGAAAAAGGTAAAAGATATTGCCCGCGATTTGATTCTCCTTTATTCCAAACGTAAACAGGAAGAAGGTTTTGCCTACAGTCCTGATAGTTTTATGCAACATGAGCTGGAGGTCAGTTTCATTTATGAAGACACGCCAGACCAAATGAAAGCAACTGCCGATGTAAAAAATGACATGGAAAGTTTACGTCCTATGGACCGTCTTATCTGTGGAGATGTCGGTTTTGGTAAAACGGAAGTTGCCATACGTGCTGCCTTTAAAGCGGTAGCGGATAACAAACAGGTAGCAGTATTGGTTCCAACTACAGTCCTTGCATTCCAGCATTTCCAGACATTTTCCGAACGCCTGAAAGACTTTCCCTGTCGCATAGATTATATAAGCCGTGCCCGTAGCAGCGAACAGATATTGGAAACACTGACAGATGTAAAAGAAGGAAAGATAAATATTCTGATCGGGACACACCGCATTGTAAGCAAAGACGTTAAATTCAAAGATTTGGGACTGCTTATAATTGATGAAGAACAGAAATTCGGTGTCACTGTTAAGGAAAAACTCCGTCACATGAAAGTGAATGTCGATACGCTTACCATGACAGCTACACCTATCCCCAGAACATTACAATTTTCTTTAATGGGTGCACGCGACCTTTCCAGCATCACCACCCCTCCTCCCAACCGGTATCCGGTACAAACAGAGGTAGAACGTTTCAATCCTGACATTATCCGCGAAGCTATTAATTTTGAAATGAGCCGTAACGGACAGGTGTTTTTCATCAACAACCGCGTTCAGAACATTTTTGAGATGGAAGCATTGATACATCGTGAAGTTCCAGATGCACGCATAGTTGTAGCACATGGCCAGATGGCACCGGATAAGCTGGAAAAGAAGCTTATCGATTTTGTTAATTACGAATATGATGTATTAATTGCCACTAGCATAGTTGAAAACGGTATTGACGTACCGAATGCAAACACAATCATTATCAACAATGCCCAGCAATTCGGGTTATCGGATCTTCACCAGTTACGCGGACGTGTAGGAAGAAGCAACAGAAAAGCATTCTGTTATCTTTTATCTCCTCCATTATCAACTCTTACGCAAGAAGCCCGTCGCCGTTTGCAGGCCATCGAAAACTTCTCAGAATTAGGAAGCGGCATTCATATAGCTATGCAAGATCTTGATATCCGGGGCGCAGGAAATTTACTTGGCGCAGAACAAAGTGGGTTTATTGCCGATCTGGGATATGAAACCTACCAGAAAATACTGGAAGAAGCCGTTGATGAATTAAAAAATGACGAGTTCTCTGAGCTTTATGCGGATATGGAAAGCGGGAAATACAAGACAGGCAATGAATTTGTACGTGAAACGCATATCGAGAGCGACTTGGAACTAATGTTTCCTCCTTCCTATATTCCTAATGATTCAGAGCGTATTTCTCTTTATCGCGAATTAGACAATATGGAAGAAGAACGGGATATCCTTGCCTTTACCGAACGTTTGAAAGACCGTTTTGGGAAAATACCTTCGGAAGGAAAAGAATTAATACGCATCGTCCGTCTTCGCCGTATGGGTAAAAAGCTAGGTATAGAAAAAATTATGCTGAAAAACGGACGAATGAGTATTTTCTTAATATCCAACCCGGAAAGCCCATACTACCAGAGCGAAGCCTTTGACCGGTTACTCTCATTCATTCAGCGCCATCCGCGCGAATGTACACTACGTGATCAGAATGGAAAACGCAGTATCGTTATAAAAAACGTACCAACAGTAGAAATGGCTTGTAGCTATTTGCAAGAAATAGAGTAAAAATTACCTTTCTCACGAAATAATAAATTCTTCCGTGAGAAACTAAAACAGATACCAAATAAAAATGAAAAAGACGCTGATTGACCTTTTTGAAAACTCGGTACAACGATATCCGGATAATCCTTTCCTTTGGGAAAAGACAAAAAACCAATACGAGCCAACCTCCTACATTCAGGTAAAAGATCAGGTTTACGCACTTGGTGCAGGACTTATAGCTTTAGGAGTAAAAAAAGGCGACAATATGGCGTTACTTAGTGAAGGACGCAATGCCTGGATAATAGGAGAACTGGCTATGTTTTATGCCGGTGCAACCAATGTTCCGCTTTCTATAAAACTGGAAGAAGCAAACGATCTTCTGTTCCGCCTTACACATGCCGATGTCAAATACATCATGGTATCCGGCAACCAATTGAAAAAAATCCGGAATATCATAGATCAACTGCCTCTGGTTCAGAAAATAATTGTGTTTGACGAGCAAACAGAATACCGGAAAAATGAAATTTCATTATCCGAAGTTATTAATATGGGGAAAGAGTGGCTATCTCAGCATTCATTATCCGAGTTTCTTTCTGTCGGACAATCTCTGCAAAATGACGATTATGCAACCATAACCTATACATCCGGTACAACTGCTGACCCAAAAGGAGTCATACTGACTCATCGCAATTACACAGCCAATGTCGAACAATCGCTTACATGCGTAGATATTAACAGCAATTGGCGGACTTTGGTTATTTTACCTCTGGATCATTGTTTTGCACACGTTGTAGGTTTCTATATCTTTATGTCCAAAGGGGCTTCCGTTGCAACCGTACAAGTAGGAAAAACAGGTATGGAAACACTCAAAAACATACCGGTCAACATTAAAGAATTTAAGCCTTACCTGATCCTGAGTGTTCCGGCCTTAGCCAAAAATTTCAAAAAAAACATAGAACAAGGCGTACGAAGCCAAGGCAAAATTATCATGAGCCTTTTCAATACCGGCCTGCGGATCGCCTATATATATAATGGTAACGGAGGGGAAAATAAAGGACGTGGTTGGAGGATGTTACTTAAACCACTGGTTAGCTTTTTCGACAGTATTCTGTTTACCAAAATACGTGGGAATTTTGGAGGACAACTACGGTTTTTCATTGGTGGGGGAGCACTTTTGGATAAAGACCTGCAAAAATTCTATTATGCGATCGGGCTTCCTATGTACCAGGGCTACGGACTAAGCGAAGCTACACCGGTAATCTCTACAAATAGCCCAAAACATCATACATTCGGCAGTAGCGGCGTATTAGTCAAACCTTTGGACCTGAAAATATGTGACAATGAAGGAAATGAGCTTCCCGCAGGAGAAAAAGGAGAAATCGTTATAAGAGGCGAAAATGTAATGGCTGGATATTGGAAAAACCCTGCATCTACAGCAGATACGATAAAAAATGGCTGGCTTTATACCGGTGACATGGGTTATATGGGAAATGACGGATTATTATATGTACTAGGTCGTTTTAAAAGTCTCTTGATCGGAAGTGATGGAGAAAAATATAGCCCTGAAGGAATTGAAGAAGCCTTAATTGAACACTCATCAAGTATAGACCAATTACTATTGTACAATAATCAAAATCCATATACCGTAGCATTGGTTGTTCCAAACAAAGATAGGCTAAAAAAGCATCTGGCACACTTACACCTCACACTAGATACCGATCAAGGAAAGGAAGAAGCAATCCGCATTATCCAAAAACAAATTGATCGTTTCCGCAAAGGAGGTGAATTAGGAAATATGTTTCCCGACCGGTGGTTACCCACTACTTTTGCAATTCTGCCCGAACCCTTTACCGAACAGAACGGCATGGTTAATAGTACCATGAAGATTGTTCGCGGTAAAGTAGAAAAAACGTATGCCAACCGTATTGAGTATCTTTATACCCCGGAAGGTAAAAATCCGGTGAATAATGAAAACAATAAGGCTCTGTAAAAAATTACAGATAATATAATAACATCATTAAATAATTAAATCTAAACACCTATGTTTTACAAAACAGTAGTTTCCTCCTTAGCACTGGCTTCCGTATTGTCGGCTGCGCCTCCGGTTAAAGCCAATGGCGTAGCAAAACAGGAGATAGACAAAGGATGGATATTTAAACAAGTCAGAGGTAACAATTGGTACCCGGCAACCGTACCTGGGGTTGTTCAGACAGATTTGATGAACAACAAGATTATTGACGACCCTTTTTATCGTCTTAATGAACGCAGTATCCAATGGATAGATAAAGAAGACTGGGAGTATAAAACAACACTTAACGTATCTCCCGATATTTTCAACAAAGACAATATCGAACTCGACTTTAAAGGGTTGGATACGTATGCAGATGTTTATCTGAATGATTCTTGCATTCTGAAAGCCGACAATATGTTCCGCGAATGGAAAGTAAGTGTAAAAAGCTTATTAAAAAGAGACGGAAATGAGTTGCGCATCTACTTCCATTCTCCCATCAAAGTAGATATTCCTAAATTTGATGCCTTGAAATTCCCTGTAGAAGCTGGCAACGACCAATCTGAAAACGGCGGGATTTTCGACAAAAAAGTAAGTGTATTTGCCCGTAAAGCCGGTTACCATTATGGTTGGGACTGGGGACCACGTATCGTGACGAGCGGTATTTGGCGTCCTGTTTATCTGATCGGATGGAATGATGCTGTTATTGACAATATCTTCTACGAACAAATAAACGTCAATGCCAAACGTGCAGACATTAAAGCCCACGTTCAATTCAAAGCAGATAAAGAAGGTGAGGTTTTGTTGACAATTAAAGCTGATGGCATAAAAACCGGTTGGAATAAAAAAACACAGGTAAAGAAAGGTATAAACCTGATAGAAACGGATCTGGTAGTCAACAATCCGAAGTTATGGTGGTCAAACGGTTTGGGTGAGCCTCATTTATACCCATTCACAGCTACTATCACTATGGACGGAAAAGTGGCCGACACTAAAACAACCAATCTGGGACTTCGCAGTATTCGTGTCGTCAACCAACCGGATAAAGATGGTCATACTTTTTATTTTGAATTGAACGGCGTTCCTGTATTTGCAAAAGGAGCGAACTACATTCCACAAGATAATTTTTTACCGCGCGTTACACCGGAACAATACGAGGCAACTATATTAGATGCAGTTAATGCAAATATGAATATGCTACGCGTATGGGGCGGCGGTATTTACGAAAACGATCTGTTTTACGATCTTTGCGATAAATATGGTATTATGGTATGGCAAGATTTTATGTTTGCCTGCAGCATCTATCCGTTGACACCGGAACTGGAAGAGAATATCCGGGAAGAGGCCATCGAAAACGTAGTGCGTCTGCGTAACCATCCGTCCATAGCAATCTGGTGTGGTAACAACGAAATACATACAGCCTGGTTCAATTGGGGCTGGATGAGAAAATTCGATGCTTACGGCGTAACCGAACAATTGCGTAACGATACAAAAAAACTGTTCAATCATTTGCTTGCCGACGTTGTAAAAGAATATGACCCTACAACCTTCTATTGGCCATCTTCTCCTTATGGAGGCGATCCGGATGCAAAATGTGAAAGTGGTAAACCCAACTGGAATCCAAACGGCGACGCACACTATTGGGGCGTATGGCAAGGTATTGATTCCGTAGCCCATTTCAATAAAGTCAAAGCTCGCTTTTTTTCTGAATACGGGTTCCAATCTTTTCCGGAATATCAATCCGTATTGAAATACGCTCCTGAAGAACGCGACCATGATATTTATTCGGATGTAATGATGGCACACCAACGTGGTGGACAGATAGCCAACTCCCGGATCGAGAAGATTACATCTGATGAATATCGCAAACCAAAAGATTTCCCCAGCACATTGTATATGAGTATATTGTTACAGGGAGATGCCATGAAAACGGCAATGGAAGCACACCGCCGTATGATGCCTTATAATATGGGATCCCTATTCTGGCAACATAACGACTGCTGGCCTGTAGCTTCCTGGTCTAGCCGCGATTATTACGGACGATGGAAAGCACAGCATTATTTTACAAAAAAGGCATTCAATGATATTTTAGTTTCGCCAATTGCAGAAGATGGTAACCTAAACGTATGGATCGTATCAGATCGCCTAAAATCTACTAAAGGGAAACTGGATATTCGGGTAATGGATCTGAAAGGCAATGTACTTTTTGAAAAACAGAATAATGTTACTTTACCCGCAAACACCAGTAAAATACAATTTTCAGCACCGATAGAATCTGTTTTGGGAGGAAAGCAAAAGAACGAAGTAGTTGTGAACACCCGCTTCACCGAAAATAACACAAAGGAAGTTGTTTCCAATAATTACTTCTTTACCCGCTATAAAGACATAGATTTTCCTGAAGCTGACATACAAATGACTTCTGTCCCTGCAGCCGACGGTTTCAATGTCACTTTGCAAAGCGATGTATTTGCGCGCGCTGTATTCCTTAGCATAGACGGTATAGATAACTTTTTCTCGGACAACTATTTTGATTTGCTGCCCGGCGAACCGGTAACCATCCATGTTACAACAAAGCTCGACAAAACAACATTTGACAAACAGTTAAAAAGTTTCAGTATCGTAGATGCCTATTAAATGGCATCTCTTTTGAATATAAAAGTCTTGTCTTAACAATTCAAATAAGTTGATTTTTTGAATTGTTAAGACAAGACTTTCTTTTCCGGATAAATACATTGTCATCTTAAGTATACATAGTTTTGATACAATAGTGTGATTAATGATTATTAATAGCCGGCTTCCCTCTCCTAACAAGAAAAAATATACCTTTGCAAACTATATTATCCGTGAAGGAATAACAATAGTTATGGTAAAACTGATTCGTTATATATTACTCCTAATTCTGTTACTTACAGTAACCGGAACATCTGTCATATACGCTCAAAGTATCACTACCGCATCCGGTATTGTAAAAGATTCCGTCACAGGAGAACCATTATCTTTCGTGTCTGTCATTTTCGAAAATTCCACAATTGGCGCGATGACCGATGATAATGGAAAATTCACTTTACAGAATGACAAAGGACTCAAAAACCTTGTTATTTCATCATTAGGATATGATAATAAAACGATACGTCTGAATGTTGGTAAAAAGAATGATAATTTGGATATCATGCTTCGCCCTACCTCTTTCCAAATCGCAGAAATCGAAATAAAGCCCCAAAAAGAAAAATATACCCGCAAAGACAATCCGGCAGTTGAACTTATAAAAAAAGTAATAGAACATAAGAATGACAACCGTATTGAGGCAAAAGACGAATATCAAACCGAAGCATACGAAAAACTCAGTATGTCTTTAGACAACTTCAATCCGAATCTGGATAAAAACAAATTCCTCAAGAAATTCAAATTTATAAAGAACTACCTGGATACATCCGAGTTCAATGGCAAACCTATCTTAACAATTTCTGTCCGTGAAACCCTATCCGATATCTACTACCGTAAGAGTCCGAAAACAGAAAAAACGATAACAAAAGCAAAGCGTCAGCAAGGTATCGATAAGACATTAGATGACGGAGGAGGTATAACCTCCAACCTTGAAGAAATATTCAAAGGAGTAAATATTTTTGATAACAACATTAATATTCTGTTAAACCGGTTTGTAAGTCCCCTGTCCTCTACCCTTGCCACATCCTATTATAAATATTATATTATGGACACACTGGATGTGTCAGGCGATAAATGCGTAG
Source organism: Parabacteroides provencensis (assembly GCF_900232875.1). Taxonomy (NCBI): domain Bacteria; kingdom Pseudomonadati; phylum Bacteroidota; class Bacteroidia; order Bacteroidales; family Tannerellaceae; genus Parabacteroides; species Parabacteroides provencensis. Next base: position 88,506 of record NZ_LT960491.1, read on the forward strand.
ACTTGGCTTTTGTCCCGGTAAACAGTCAGAGTTACGGTTTCACAGGTCGGCTATATATTACTCTGGATGGCAATTATGCAGTAAAAAAGTTTGTTTTAAACACACCTGCAAAGATTAACCTAAACTGGGTAGATAAACTTCGCATCGAACAAGAATTTAAACGTATGCCGGACAGTACCTGGGTATTAAGCAATGAAAATACGTACGTCAACTTCTATATCGTAAAAGGAACCCAGCAATTATATGCCCACCAGCTACGAAATTTCGACAAATATAATTTCAACATACAGAATGCAGATTCGGTATTCGGGCTTTTAGGCCCTCTCCATGTTTTGCCGGAAGCGACAGCTCAGACAGACACATTCTGGATAAATAACCGGCATATTCCATTAAAAGAAAAAGAAAATGCATTGGATGATCTGTTAGCCCAGCTACGTAAAGTACCGGCATTTAATGTCATCATCAAGACTGCTGAAATTCTTATATCCGGTTACATACCAACTACCGGCGATAAGAGTAAAAGTAAGTTTGATTTCGGTCCGATGAACACCACCTTTAGTGCCAACCACCTGGAAGGTTTCCGCATGCGTGTCGGGGGCATGACTACTGCAAACCTAAATCCGTACTGGTTTGCAAGTGGCTATCTGGCCTACGGGGTTAATGACCGAAAGTTGAAATACAATGTCAAACTGACGCATAGTTTTAATAAAAAGGCATATCACGAAGGAGAAAGCCCTGTAAATAATCTTTCATTCATACAGGAATATGATGTATATACACCCGGTCAGGATTTCCTGTTTACCAGCAAAGACAATATGTTCGTTGCCTGGAAAGTGGGAGAACCTGTTACAAAGATGCAATACATCCGCAAATCGATGTTCCAATACGAAAAGGAATGGTTAAACGGCCTTACATTTAAAACCTGGGCCCGAAACGAGAATAATGAAGCTGCAGGAACATTGCATTATGATCTTGAAAATGCGGACGGTACAAAGACGCGTATAAAAAGTATTACGACCTCAGAAATTGGAGCCCAATTACGTTTTGCTCCGGGAGAACGTGCTTACAACGGACGTTCGGGTAAAGGATCTGTCTTCAATCTATCAAAAGATGCTCCGGTATTCAAATTGTCACATCAATTAGGTATAAAAGGCGTATTAGGCGGAGATTACAATTATAATCATACGGAAATCAGTGCGGAGAAACGTATTTGGTTATCTTCTTTCGGTCATATCGATGCCCAAGTAAAAGCAGGTAAAGTGTGGGATAAAGTGCCTTTCCCCTTATTGATTATGCCAAATACAAACCAGTCTATCACAATTCAACCCGAAGCATTCAATATGATGCGCGCCCTGGAATTTGTGACAGACCAATATGTATCATTCTATTTCACCTACTATCTGAAAGGATGGATACTGAACCGTATACCTGGGGTAAAGTGGCTGAAACTGCGTGAAGTAGTCTCCTTCAGCGGGGTTTATGGAGGTTTGACCGATAAAAACAATCCGGCACTGACTCCCGGATTATTCACATTACCCGACGGTACAACCCCTCTGGGCAACACTCCTTATATGGAGGCCAGTGTCGGTCTGGAAAATATTTTCAAAATTTTACGAATAGACTATTATCGCCGGTTGACTTACCTGGACCAGCCTAATATCAAAAAAGGCGGTGTCCGTATAGCTCTCCGGTTCTCATTCTGATGCAGTATTCAAAGTTCGAAAAGAAAACACTCAACCATACACCAAACGCATGGGCTTTATTACCTCTAGCCGTATTCTTACTATCCTATCTGGTAGTATCGATTCTGGCCGGAGATTTTTACAAAATGCCTATAACCGTAGCTTTTGTTATATCGTCTATTGTTGCCATTGCCATTTCAAAAGGTGGAAAATTAAATAACAGGATAGAACAATTTTGCCGAGGGGCAGCCAACAGTAATATCATGCTGATGGTATTAATATTCATATTGGCAGGAGCTTTTGCCCAAACTGCCAAAGCCATGGGTGCAGTAGATGCAACCGTCAACCTGGCAATGTCTATCTTGCCTGGCAATCTACTGGCGGCAGGCATTTTTATTGCAGCTTGCTTCATATCCATTTCCGTAGGTACATCCGTAGGAACCATTGTAGCTTTAGCTCCCGTAGCCGTAGGTATAGCCGATAAGACCGGGATGCCCGGCGCTTTAATGTTGGGCGTCGTTGTTAGCGGGGCGATGTTTGGCGACAACCTGTCTTTCATTTCCGATACCACTATTGTAGCCACCCGCACGCAAGGATGCAAAATGTCGGATAAGTTCAAGGTAAATATACGGATCGCCCTTCCTATCGCAATCATTACAGGGCTCATATATATTTTTATGGGTAGTGAAGTGCGTGAGGCTTATATACCTTCTTCCATCGAATGGGGAAAAGTAGTGCCTTATCTGGTGGTTCTTATCACGGCTATATGTGGTATGCATGTGATGCTTGTTCTTTTTATCGGGATTATTCTATCCGGGATTGTAGGGTTGATTACCGGAAGTTTCGACGTCTGGGGATGGAATGCAGCTATGGGATCGGGGATTACCAATATGGGGGAATTAATTATTGTCACTCTGCTGGCAGGAGGTATGCTCGAAATGATTCGTTACAATGGCGGGATAGACTGGATCATCCAAAAATTAACATCACATATCCATTCCTCCAAAGGAGCCGAAATCAGTATTGCCGGCTTAGTCGGTTTTGCCAACCTATGCACGGCCAATAATACGATAGCATTGATAATGGCTGGTCCTATTGCAAAAGATATTGCGGATAAGTTTAATGTCGATCCGCGTCGAAGTGCCAGCATATTAGATATCTTTTCATGTTTCGTACAAGGTATCATACCTTACGGAGCACAGCTATTAATGGCTTCCGGGCTTGGCAACACCTCTCCTATCGAAATTATGCAATATCTGTATTATCCTTATTTACTGGGAGCCGGAGCGGTGATTGCGATCCTGACCGGCTATCCCCGGAAATATACAAACTAAAAGAAGGGAAGAATTTGTTTTGTTGCCGAACGGTTGCAATCAGGATGCTAACCTTTTTCTATTCCGATGCCTACCTTTTATGGCATTGCATCACATATATACTTTTAGAAAAGAGTATACGTCCTTTAAACAAACAGCACGTATACTCTTTTTATGAATCATTTCAAGCCCCTGTTCTTCAACAATGGTCCTGTCCCGGGTTCTTTTCCGCGGAAGTTCACATACATTACCATTGCATCGTCTATTCCTCCGGGAGTCAAAATATATCTTCTGAATTTATCTGCAACCTCCGGATTAAATATATCACCCGTTTCCTTATAGGCTTCAAAAGCATCCGCATCCAGCACTTCAGCCCAGATATAACTGTAATATCCTGCAGTATAACCGCCTCCCATGGTATGGTTGAAGTAAGTAGTGCGGTAACGGGATGGAATCTGCTTTAAGATGCCACGCTTTCCCAACGTTTCACTCTCAAACTTCATCACATCCAAACCTGCCGGGATTTCTTTCATTACATGATAATCCATATCAAGCAAAGAAGCGGCCAGATATTCGGTTGTAGCAAAGCCCTGGCCATATTTACCGCTCTTATCCAGTTTATCTATCAGTTCGGCCGGTATTACTTCTCCGGTCTGATAATGTTTGGCATAAACCTTCAATACTTCAGGTTCAAATGCCCAATGTTCCATAACCTGGGAAGGAAGTTCTACAAAATCGCGAGGTACACCGGACACACCGTAATAATGTACATCCTTAAATAAATTATGCAGCCCGTGACCAAATTCGTGGAACAATGTTTCTGCTTCATCAGCGCTCAACAAAGCCGGTTGTCCGGCAGCAGGCTGACTAAAGTTGCACACTATAGTAACCACCGGACCAAGACGGGTTCCATCCTGATATGTCTGCGAACGATAGGTTCCGCACCAGGCTCCGGGACGTTTGCTTTCGCGCGGGAAAAAGTCAAAATAGAGCACGCCCAGATAGGTTCCATCCTTATCTTTACATTCAAATGCCTGCGCCTCGGGATGAGGTAATGGGATATTCTTTATCGGTGTGAAAGTGATGCCGTATAATTTATTGGCAACATAGAATGCGCCATCACGCACATTATCCAATTTCAAATACGGACGGATCTGGTTTTCATCTAAATCAAACTTCGCCTTCTTGGCTTTCTCAAAGTAATAACGCCAGTCCCAGCCTTCGGCTTCAAAGTTGCCGCCTTCTTTCTTTATCTCGGCATTAATGTCTGCCAGTTCTTCTTTGGCTTTGGATAAGGCCGGAGTCCAGATTTCATTCAAAAGTTTATATACGTTACCTGCATTCTTTGCCATACGTTCTTCGAGTACGAATGCAGCATAGTCTTCATATCCCATCAACCTGGCTTTTTCCAGGCGGGCAGTAATCAACTTGCGTACGACCTCTTTGTTATCATTGGCATTATTGTTATTGCCGCGGCTAATATAACCGTTAAATATTTTCTCGCGTAAAGCACGGTTATCAGCATATTGAAGGAAAGGCATCACGCTTGGATTATGCAGCGTAAATAACCACTTGCCTTCCATCCCGGCAGCTTTTGCGGCAGATGCAGCATTAGCAATTAATGTTTCCGGTAGTCCGGACAAATCATCTTTATTATCAATTACCAGTTGAAACGCGTTGGTCTCCTTCAGCACATTCTGGCCAAATGTAAGTTGAAGCATGGATATTTCACTATTCAACTCCCGTAGTTTAGCTTGCTTATCCGCATCCAGGTTAGCACCTCCACGAACAAAGTCTTTATAGATTTCGTCCAATAGTTTTGTCTGTTCCTTATCCAGATTCAAATTTGCCTGATTATCATAAACAGCTTTTACCCGTGCAAATAAAGCGGGATTCAGGTTTATATCATCATCATGTTTCGACAGTAATGGAGACAGTTCCTTATTCAAAGCCTGCATTTCGTCGTTTGTATTAACGCTGTTCTGGCCAAAGAAAACAGCACTTACCTTCCGGAGCAGCTTACCGCTTTGGTCTAATGCCACAACCGTATTTTCGAATGTAGGTTCCTCCGGATTATTTGCAATTGCTTCGATCTCTTTTGTCTGCTCTTCCATTCCTTGCAGAAAAGCAGGTTTGTAATGCTCTAGTTTTATCTGCTCAAAAGGAGGAACACCAAATGGAGTGGTAAACTCTGTCAGAAACGGATTGCCGGTTTCCGCAACTTCGGCCTTTTTGCCAGAACATGCTCCCAATACAAGCGCCAATCCGGTAGCCATAATTAATTGTTTCATCATTAATAGAATTTATGTTATATTATTTCAATCCCCGATTCTTTCCCGCGGAAATTCTTATACATGTCCATTGCATCATTTATGCATCCGGGATACTCCCTGCAAATATAAGGAAGATTAGGTAAACAGGCATAAAAAGGGCTATACCAAAATTCGGAAAATTCCCGATTATGATATAGCCTTTCTGTGTATTCCGGGGACGGATAAAGAATGTTATTCTCCCAACTCGGTTTTTATGATGTCGTCTTCTTCATCAATCTTGTTCTCTATATCGTCTGTCAGATCCTTAACATCTCCCGAAGTATAATCGTCTGACAACACCGACCTGGTTGATCCTGTTTCATCAAACAGTTCATCACTCTCGTCCCATAAAGTTTTTAATATTTTTTCCGGCATATCTCTATGTATTTATTGTTTAGTTAATATTGTAACACTTCGGCCATTCATTTTGTTGTTTCATCAGTATCACTTATTTTCGCATAATGCTTAAACAACAAACCGGTAATATATAAAACAACCTGACATAGAATATGTAACAGAATATGAATAGAATTACAACACTTTTCGGGATTCAATATCCCATTATCCAGGCAGGGATGGTATGGTGCAGCGGATGGAGACTGGCCTCCGCCGTAAGTAACGCAGGCGGACTGGGTTTATTAGGGGCAGGCTCCATGCACCCCGAAGTGCTCCGCGAACATATCCGCAAATGCAAGGCGGCTACGGACAAACCCTTCGGCGTAAACGTGCCGTTGATGTACCCGGAGATAGAAACAATCATGAATATAATTGTAGAAGAAGGGGTAAAAACAGTCTTCACCTCAGCCGGTAATCCTAAAACATGGACAGGGTTTCTTAAAAAACACGGAATCATTGTTACTCATGTAGTAAGCAGTTCCAAATTTGCAACCAAATGCGAGGAAGCCGGCGTAGACGCTGTTGTAGCCGAAGGTTTTGAAGCCGGAGGGCATAACGGGCGCGAAGAAACCACCACCATGTGCCTTATCCCATCCGTTCGCAAAGCCACTTCATTGCCATTGATTGCAGCAGGAGGCATCGGAAGCGGTCAATCTATGCTGGCAGCCATTGCCCTGGGAGCCGAAGGCGTACAAATAGGGACACGTTTTGCGCTCACCCGGGAAAGCTCGGCACATGAAGATTTTAAAAAACTATGTCTGAATCTTCAGGAAGGTGATACCAGGTTATTACTTAAAAAGCTTGCTCCTACCCGTCTGGCAAAAGGAGACTTCGCCACAGCAGTAGAAGAAGCCGAAGCCCGCGGAGCCTCTGCCGACGAATTACGGGAATTATTAGGCAAAGGACGTGCCAAGAAAGGTATCTTTGAAGGCGATCTGAAAGAAGGCGAACTGGAAATAGGCCAGGTTGCTTCCCAATTCTGGGAACTGCAGCCGGTTGCAGACGTAATGCATGATATTATCGAAGGATATAAACTGGCATTGGAAAACATAAACTATACGCAGAATCTTTTTTAAAAGTTCCCGGATAGCACGGCAAACAAGCACAGATTTACGCAGATATTTTTCCTTACCGCGCAAGAAATCCCTATCTTTGCCCCCGCAACATTTCATAAACAAGATGAAATACATTCCTTGTATAAGACATATATCTGTGGAACATGTATGTTCCACAGTCCTTCTTCATGAAGAAGGAAATTTTGCAAAAAAAACGTAACCTTTCCGCCTCCTTTTTCCCGGTAAAACTCAATCAAAACATAGCAGGCTGCCCTTGCAGCCTGCCGAAAACGTGTGTCCGTACCGCACGGAAAACCTCCGTATACCTACAAAAGTATTACCGACGCACCGGCGGAGGCTCCGTACCCCTACAAAACCATTACCGGAGTAGCTGCAGCCATTTTGTAGGCCTACAAAACCATTACAGACGCGCCGGCAGCCATTCTGTACCCCTACAAAACCGTTGCCGGAGCTCCAGTGATACCTCCGTATACCTACAGAGGCTCTACAGAACGGATTTCTCAATTTTCAACCTAATATTAACTCTCTAAATTCAAAGTTATGGAACAAACAAAAGCGATCAAAACCCGCTACCTCGCGGCCGGTTTCCTGATAATGCTGGCAATGCTGCCTGCATTGACCGCCTGCAACGACGACGACGGACTAGAAAAAGACAAAACCGCAGGACATACCCTGACACTTACGCTCAAAACCGACGTAGAAGCCATACCGGAGACGAGAGCGCTAATTCGCGAAGCAGCCCCGGGAAGCGAAGCCGCGCAAGCAGGCTTCAGCTACGAACTGGTATCGAGTGATACAGACAGTTGTTCTGCGGATATGCCTTCCACCAAAGCGCCAACAACGTTGAAGAACGTCTACGCCCTCCTTTTTAAGAGCGACGGAACGTTCAACGGCAGAGCCAACATCGGAACCATGACGGCAAACACAAACAAAGTAGTAACCTTTACAAACGTAGCTGATCCGGCAGCAACAAGTTGCCGGCTAGTGGTTGTAGCAAACGATAATGCGGCAACAAACAACTACGCCAGCACGGGAGGCACAGGAAGCTTTGCAAACTTCACAGGAAACTATGCAAACTTTCAAGCGCTGGTGATGACGAACAATATAGCCGCAGACGCAGACGTACCCTACGCCGGAACGGCAACGGTGAATCTATTTGCCGGTGGAGTAAACGCAACAACATCCGTACAGCTCTACCGCACGCTGGCGAAAGTGACCCTAAGCAATACTTTCAGCATAACGGGAGGCCCGGCGCGCTAATCCATTACTTTATGCAACGCCGGAACACCCTACTTTGCAACGCGGGGCAACGACAACTACAACGGGACAGGAAATACGCAAACCGCATCCTTTGTTGCAACGACACCAGGAAGCAATGCCAATAGCAATGTCTGGTATGTAGGAGAAAACATCCGCCCGGCAGGAAGCAATATCTCCTCACAGGCAGACAGAAACAGCAGCAAAGCCCCGGCCAATGCAAGCTACATCAGGATTACATCGGCTGCAAAATCAATAGTGAACACAGCCCCTGCCATTGGAGAAGAATATATAAAGAACGGAACGGAAACATTCAACTATGACATTTATTTGGGGAAAAGCAGCAACCTGACAGACTTCTCACTACGCCGCCATACCAACTACACCATAACATCCACGGTAAGCGGAACGCTGGCCGCACAAAAATATCTGGCAGCAAACGATGGGAGGGTGACAATGGATGTATCCAAACAAGCCGTTGGATTATGCATCGGCCTGTTTGGAGGGGCTAGCGGCTACACGACAGGCACAGGTGCTACATATACTATAACCGGAAGCTACACAAAGATGTTGCTGCTCTCAGCTTATTCAACCGATAAAAGCGGAATAAAATGGTCGGACGATGAAACCACCCGATACCAACCAGAAAGCCGGAGATTCTGGGACCACACCTATACATTAGCCAACATAGAGAAAGGATCCGGATACGCTTACGACTATTGCAACAGCCTGAATGTAAACGGAGAGACAGGATGGTATCTGCCAACCCAAACGCAGCTGATGGCTATATGGGCTATGAAGCAAGGGATAGATGGCAGCGGGAAGTTTAAAGAATATAGAACGTCAAACAATTACTACTGGGCATCCACGGAGGGAGATTCGCAAAGCAGCTATATGACAACCCTCACTACCGGCGGAACGAACATCTTCAGCAACGGCAAGGCGGGTCGTTTCTATGTGCGTTGCGTAAAGGATGCCGGGCAGCCATTAACGGTAACACCCATGGCTACCACCATTAACGGCTATCCGGTGATAGACCTGTCGGCTCTGAATCCGCTGGGCTGTTTGCTACCCCTTTCGGAAGCAAACAGCCGGCGCGAAGCCATGCATGCATGCACTCCTAGCAATACGGAATACCTCTCTGTTGGACAGGCTGTCTCCAATCATTCCGGTACATGGAATGCAAAGATGTCCACCCGCTATCAGGTGATGAGGGACAAGCTGACAAATAGTAGCGGAGGAACTTCTATGACTTGGGCAGATGCATGGAATGCCTGCAAGGCCTACTCGGGAGAAGGAGGAACAGCCGGACAATGGCGCCTGCCTACACAACGGGAATTACAGATGATTTGGGTGCTACACCCGCAACTGATAGGCAAAGGAGGCTTCACTACAAACAATGACTACACCTGGACAGCCACTGAGGGCAGTGATGGCAAAGCCGGTAACGCCTGGACTGTAAGTCTCTACAGTGGCTCCACGAACCGTTCCTTCTCCAAGACAAATAACCTCTACGTTCGCTGCGTGCGGGATATCTGATTGGCAGATAGAATATGGCTTTAGCCCAACCCCAGAAAGAAATTTGTCTAAAGCCAACAGAGAGAACATCCTTTAGGCCGTCCGCTTCAGCGGACGGTAACTAAACTTAGATAAATTCGCTAACCGAAGATACAATACTACCATCAAACAAATTGATAACACGGTGGGCAAAGCTCGCATCATGCTTGGAGTGGGTCACCATTACAATTGTGGTTCCTTCCTTATTCAGCTCGGTGAGGAGTTGCATTACCTCCGCCCCATTCTTTGAATCCAGATTACCGGTAGGCTCATCCGCAAGGATGATCTTCGGGTTGGAAACCACAGCACGGGCGATAGCCACACGTTGCTGCTGACCACCGGACAACTGCTGAGGGAAGTGAGCGGCACGATGACTGATATTCATTCGCTTCAGGATATCCGTTACCATCTGCTTACGCTCGGAAGCCTTTATTTTTAAGTAAGTCAAAGGAAGCTCTACATTCTCGAAAACATTCAATTCATCGATCAGGTTGAAACTCTGGAACACGAATCCTATGTTACCTTTACGAACCTGCGTGCGTTCCTTCTCTTTGAGGTGGCCTACTTCCAGCTCGCCCAGATAATAATTACCCTCAGAAGGATTATCCAGAAGGCCGAGAATATTCAACAAGGTAGACTTCCCACAACCGGAAGGACCCATGATAGCGACAAATTCGCCGTCCTTTACTTCCAAAGAAACCTTGTTCAATGCTATTGTTTCTACTTCTTCCGTACGGAAGAACTTACTTAAACCTTCAATCTTGATCATAATCGTATTTGTTTTATTTATGTTTTAATTATTCTGTTTTAATACTATCCACCGGATTTTCATTTGCTGCACGCCAGTTCTGGAACGTAACCGTCAGAATGGTTATCATAGACACCAGCAGGAAAGCTAGCAGAAACACCCAGGCATAGACCGGCGTTTTGTAAGCAAAGTTCTCGAGCCAGCGAATTATCGCAAAGTAGGCAACCGGAGCCGCCAACACGAAACAAACCAGCAAAATGCGAAAATACGTTTTATTGAACATAACCAGTATTTGAGATGTAGTAGACCCCATCACCTTACGCAAGCCTATCTCCTTGCGGCGGTATTGGCTCTCGAACACCACCAGCCCAAATACGCCTACAATCGAAATGAATACGGCTATCAGGCTAAATAGTGTGATGAGCAGGCTCAGGCTTCTCTCTTTGGCATACGCATTATTCAGCACTTCGTCGAAGAAGCGGACATAGAAAGGATAATCCGGATCGATATTCTTCAGGGCGCCTTTCACCTCCTGCATGGCCGCATGCAGATCGGTTCCGGCCTTTACCTTAATATAGGCATACGAAAGGTTTTCTTCCATCTCCGGCTTGTTGCCCCAGAAGTAGAATGCCATCGGGGTCACTTCCGTACGGAAGGTGGCAAACTTGACGTCCGGCATAAAGCCGACCACTTCGTCTCCATATATCTTATCGCCCAACCGGATATTATACATACTCCTGGCCCGTTCGTTGAAAACGTAGCAACCCGTGCTTGCCAGTTCATCACTCTTTCGGAAGCCGCGCCCTTCGTTTACTTTTATTCCCATCAGGTCCATGAAAGCAACATCTACCGGCAAGCATTGAAACTGGATATTATTCCCGTTCAGTTCACGTCCCCATCCCATAAACTGGTCTTGGTTCGAAATAAGTACCGAAGCGAAAGTTACACCCTCAATACCCGAATACGACTTCAACTGGTTGGCAAACGCCTCTTTCTTATCCTTCACCGACTGAGTAATATTGGTAACAATCAGTTGGTCTTTCTCGTATCCCAACGAAGAGGTAGACATATAACGGTTCTGCAGATACATAAACATAGCCCCGATGATCAGCGCAAACGAGGCAAAGAATTGGATGCCTATCAGTACATTCCGCAACATGCGTCCCTGAGACGAAAGACCAAAAGTCCCTTTTAGCACCAGTGCCGGAGGAAAGGAAGTGACATAGTTGGATGGATAATAGCCTGCTACCAGACCCAAGACAATGGAAACACCGGCTGTGACAGCCACCAGCAAAGGATGAGCCGCCAACGACAATTCCGCATTCACCAACAAAGCCAACGGGGTTTTCCCCAGCATAGACACCATCCACAAAGCCAGCAAAAAGGCAATCATACTGATACAAACAGCCTCCATCTGCAAAGAAAAGCGAAGCGTACTATCCGGACTTCCCAATACTTTCTGTGTGTTTATACTTTTGATGCGCATCGGCGTAAGTGCCATACTGAAATTCGTAAAGTTGATGCCGGCAATAATAAGTATCACGATGGCAATTGCGACCAGTACCCACAGCGTCTGACGGTCTGCCTTAGGGGTAGAATCGTACGTAGCGTCCGTCGTGAAATGGATGTCCGGAAGTTGTACAAGGCGGAAATTAACCCCGCCTTTAAACCAAGTGATATTCTTCCCCAAATCGTTCTTCTTATAGTAAGCCAGAAAGTCGTTTACCAGCTCCTTTGCCGATTCGGGCGAATCCAGACGGATGTAAAAGTAATAGCTGGAATTACCCCAATGGTGTGCATTTTCTTTTTCATTCATCGGCTTATAGATCACGTTCTCTACAATACTGTTCTTGGGGAAGTCTTTATACACACCTCCCACAACGAGCCGGCCACTCTTCTCATCAAACAAGCCGGCCATCATCGAATGTGTCTCCCTCGGTTCGAGCACTTTGCCTACTGCCGATTCGCTGCCGAACATTTTACGTGCCAGGCTTTCGGGTAACAGAATCTTATTCGGTTCATTCAGCGCTTTATCGCTTCCTTCTGTCATATCAAACCGGAACACATCGGTGAAAGAAGGGTAAACCGTCAGGCTCTTTTCAAAATAACTCTCTTTATCTCCATCCCTATCCACAGTAAAAAGTGTCTCCTGGCAAAAAGGATATGTCAAAGCTCCGGCCTTGATATGAGGGGAAAAGCGGGCAAAGGCATCCGCCATCGGACGGGAAAAGATGGCCTGCACCGGATCGCCTTCCCATTGCAGGTCTACCCGGTAAATTACCTCGGAATCTTTATGAAACGTATCGAAAGTACGGTCATATTCCACCTGCATCTGAATTACCATAAAGGCACCAAAAGCAACCGACAACCCTAGTATGTTAAGTATTGTCGCCATCTTGAAGCGGCGCAACACGCTGATAAAGTTCCTTATAATCGTTTTCATACCTGTTTTCTCCTATTTATATTTTGTGTAATTTCTACTGTTGTACATGTCTGAAGCTCTCCACCGGATCGGTATTGGCAGCCCGCCAACTCTGCACGAATACTGCAGCAAACGAGATAACGAAACAGAACAGACCTGCAACAATAAAGACGAGCGGATTTAGCGCTATGCGATATGAATAATTGGACAGCCAATCATTACCAAAATGATAGATGATCGGGACTGCTATCACAAAAGCTATACCTACATAGATCATAAAAGTACGTACCAATTTTATCAATATCTCTTTATTAGTCGAGCCAAACACCTTACGCACGGCAACTTCCTTTGAACGCTGTTGGATGAAGTAAGTTGACATAGCGATAAGACCAAGCAAAGAGATCAAAATAGCGATTATAGCAAAAACACTGATGATTTTAACCATACGAATCTGCGAAGCATGCTGTTCACGTAATTCCTGATCCATAAAAACACCCTCATATTCCAATCCTGTCACCTTCTCATAAGCTGCAGCAACCTCTTTATAAGCTACAAACGGATTGCCGATAGTTTCAACCACAATCTGCCAGGGCATTTCATCCTTTTTAAGGAAGCGGAACATAATAGGTTTGTTTTCCATAGAAATATTATAAATATGGAATTCCTTAATAATTCCGTAAAGACTAATCGGATCACCATCGTTTAATACGAACGACTGAGCATCTGCCGGCAAGTTCATATCACGCACAGTTTGTTCACTTAAATAAAAGCCAAAATTAGAATTGGCAACCTGATTATCCCGGACAATTTCTAAACCCAAAATGTCGAAACATTCTTTATCCATAATGAATTGTTGAAAGCTGAAATTGCGTCCATCATACGTTGCTGTCCAATTGTTACTTCCACCATATACCGGTACTCCACGAGTCTTTCCTACCTGCTTCACACCAGGCAAACTACGCAGTTCGTTAACAAAAGCATTCAATTGCGTATCATCCCAGATACTTCCCGAAACCAATACATTGGTTGTTTTAAAGCCTAACGGGGCATCCAACATGTGTTTGATTTGCATAATCATCAAAATGGATACGGCAATCATCGTAATGGTTATCACATTCTCAAAAGTAATAAAGAACTTACTAAACACCATTTTTGTTTTGGCACGAAACGTACCACGTACTACCTCTATCGGTTTTGCCGAAGAGATAACCAAGGCAGGCAACAATCCTGAAAGCACCCCTACCGACAGTGTCAATGCCAGAATACTAACTATCCAAGGCCATGTAAACAATACTGACAAATCAATATGGGTATTCAGCAGATCATTCACAAACGGAATAGCCGCAAAAGCCAATAAAATACCTATTAATAACGATATAAATGTTAGCAAAGTAGCTTCCAACATCAACCGGAAAAACAGCTCTCCACGTGAAGAACCGAGCAAACGGCGGGTAGCCATCTCTTTTGCACGAAAACCGGCTTGAGCTACCGTAAGGTTGATATAATTGATTACAGCAAAAATAAGGATCAAGATTCCTACGGACATCAAAACCATTACGAACTTCCAGTCGCCTGTATGCAATGGCCATCCACCACCCCAACCGGAAAAGTAGAATGTTTTAAGAGGCTCCAAGCGTACTTCTTTCCAAACATCACGTTCATAAATCCAAAAGAACGTTTTGAACCAGTCATGAATATCCGTCGTACGTGACTGAAAATTACTTCCTTTTTGTGCCAGCACAAAGATGGTAATGCTACCTGCATTATTTAAAGCATCAGGAGTAAGAGACGGATTCATTTTCTGTATCTGTTCCCAACGGATTATTATATCCGCAGCAGGCAATGCAGAATGTACCATGTCTTTTACAACACCGCTCACCACAACAGAGATAGTGTCTCCTACAAGCAACGATTTGCCTGTCGGGTCTTGCTCACCAAACAGTTTACGGGCAAATGATTCGGACACTACAGCATAATTGCGTGCACTCAGAACCTGAGACGGGCTACCGCTTATCAACTGGAAATCAAAAAGATCAAAGAAGGTAGAATCAGCAAACAACAAATCCGCTTTCATTTTCTTATCTTTCCATTTCATAGTCAGACCGTCCCAGGCACCAGCCATAACAGGACATACTTTCTCTATCTCCGGATAACGGTTTTTCAGCTGGTAAGCAATACCCGGTGCGGAGACTGGCATATTTTCGTTACCCAACACATAAATACGATCGGCTTTCGTTTGAAAACTATCAACCGATAGCTCCTGTACGGTATAGACCGCAATTAATAACACAAACATCAACGATACACTCAGTCCGAATATATCGATAGCAGTATAGGCCTTATTACGGCTCAGAAATTTAGCGAAAGCTTTTAAATTAAGTAGGTTATTCATTGTATTCCATATTATTCATCATAGAAATCTATCACTGTATATCCCTATTCGCTCTTCAGGCTATTTACCGGATTATCATTTGCTGTATGGTGTACATTCAGACAGACCACCGACAGAATAACCAACAACACAGCTGCTCCGCAACCAATGAAGATATACCATGCGAGCGGCACCTTCTCTGTGAACTGCTCCATCCATTTCTGCACTGCAAAGAAGGCAAAGCAACCGCCTAATATGACCGCAGGAAGTGCAATACGTATTATATCACGGAGGAACAGTTTTATAATTTCCATCACCTCAGCTCCACTTACCCGGCGGACGGCAATCTCCTTACGGCGGCGGTTCACCTCGTCGTTCGTGTAACCTATCAGACCAATCAGGGCAATAAGCAGAGTGATACAACCGCCTATCAGCACGGAGTCACGAAACTGACGGGATTCGTTATACATATCCTTTATCTCCGTACGGAATGCATTCAGTGTAATATCATTGTTTGGAAAAAGGGCAGAAATCTCCTTCTGCACATGCTCCATTCCTCTTGCATCCAGATTGTGGAATTTCACCAACAAATTATAAGAGGGCGTTTTAGAATAGAACATAACCGTCGGGCGCTCATCCTGGCTGGCGATCGAACCTAAACGGAAATTTTCGTAAACACCGCAGATTGTGAACGGTGACCTTTGGCCTGTTGTTTCATCATACCCGTGTTCTGTCACTAAAATAGCTTTCCCTATCACATCGTCTGTCCAGCCTGCCAATAGTTTCATCTTCTCAACAAACCGGCGATCCACCATAACCTCGTTCGAATTAGTTATATTTTCTGTAAAAGAACGTCCCTGTATGACCGGAATTCCCATAATCTTCAGATATCCGTTACCCACACTATATTGGTCTGCTATATTGAAATATTCTCTGTCCGAACCAGGTAGTGTTATATTGTTGCCGGAAGATACAGCAAAAGGTAACTGATAGCAAGTTGTAACCGCTGCGACTTCCGGTAAACGCATCAATTCGTCTACCGCTTTACGACGAGCAGTAGAATCCACACCAGCCAATTCACTATAAGCCAGATTTTCATACTCATAACCCGGATTGTCATTTACCATATAATTATACTGACGGCCTATAAAGATCAACATCGTAAACAAGAAACCGGCGGCAATGAACTGCGCAAACAACAGAGCTAATTTCCATACACGTTTATTCTCTCTAAAATTACGGAAAGCAGAAGCCACAGGAATACGGGCATACAGATAACCGGGCATCAAACCACTGCCTAAGAAAATAAGCCCGCAAACAAGCAACAGTATCAGACTGCCTTTTGAAAGTAGTAAAGCTTCGAGTGATGCTCCTAACAATTCCTCCACTGTTCCACGGAACGCAAAGATCAGAATGGCAGCCAATACCAACGAAAGAACCATGTGTACAAAAGCTTCCCCCAGCATCATACCATTAATATTTTTACCGGTAGCTCCATAACATTTATGAACAGCCACCTCTTTGGAACGGGACACAATGCCGGATATAACTATCAATATATAATTCATCATTGCAGTAAACAGCAAGGCAAATGCCAACAGTGAAAGCAGCCAAGCCATTCGTTTCACCTGCGCATCTTCCTTATGTATATCGGATATTGCATGCAAAGTATATGAAAACTTATACCCTTGCTTAGCTTGTTCTTCCGGAGAAAAGTGCTTGTAAACAATATTAAGCATTCCTTCAAGTACAGTAGGGACAGATGCTTTGGTATAAAGTTTGATGTAACTGATATAACGGTCGTTTCCAAATAGATTCGTATGCGATTCCGCAAACATAAACTGAGGTGAAGAAGGCATGGAGATAATAACATCGTAACGGTCGGATGCATTTTCTGGTATCTCCTCAAATACACCGCCAATAGTAAGCACGCGCCCCGGGGCATCGTCGGCAACGAAGGTTTTTCCAACTACATTTCCACCGATTTTTTCGGCCATACGGCTGGATATCATTACCTGCATCGGAGTAGAAAGAACTTCTTTCGCATTACCTAACAGGATAGGACGAGGTAACATTTCAAACAGGCAACTATCACCAAAAACAGTTTTGCCTTTATATTTAAGCTGTGTATCCGTCATAGTAAACGTCCATGTTCCATACGGATTAATACGTGTAGCCATCTCTATCTCCGGAATACTCTCTTTCATCAGGCCGGCAGTTCCTCCGCTAGTACGTCCCCAATCTTTTAATTCTCCATCTCTTTCTACACACTCCCATATCTGGAAAATACGGTCGGCATCGGGATAGAAACTATCATACGATTGTTCAAAGTAAACTTTAGCTATCAATACCAATCCAACAGCCAATCCTACCCCTAAAGAGACGATCTTCATTATATTATGCCTTCCTTTCTTGAAAAGAGAACGAAAGGCAATGATTATATTTTTCATACATTTTTGTTTCTTGTTGCCTGTAACTATTCGAGTACTAACACTTCGTTATCCTTATAGCTTTCATAACTTGAGATAATAACTTTTTCTCCTGCTTCAAGTCCTTCAAGTACTTCATAATACTGCGGGTTCTGGCGACCAATCTTTATACTGCGTCTATATGCCTTCTTTCCGTCTTTATCAAGAACAAATATCCAGCTTCCTCCTGTACTCTGGAAGAACGTGCCTTTTGGTATGATAATACTTTCGGTAGGTTGGCCCAATTCAAGATTAATATAGTAGGTCTGTCCGCTACGGATATTATCCGGACGTTCCCCCGTAAAAACCAAATCAGTGCGGAATTTACCATCACGTACCTCAGGATAGACTTTACGTACGGAAAGAGCAAAGTTAGAACCTTGACGTTCAAAGGTTGCATTCAACCCCGGTTTTACACGGTCTATATAGTGTTCGTCAATCATAGCTTCAATTTTATAGTCAGACAAATCATTAATCTGTCCGATCTTCTGACCCGGAGTGATATTCTGTCCCAAGACAACATCCAGCAATCCTAACTCGCCGGCAATTTGCGAACGAACATTCAGGTTTTCTTTACGTTCGCGTATCAACAAAATATTCTTACGCATATTTGCCAAACTAGCTTCCATTTCTTCCATCTGAATAGTACGGGAAAGGGAATCCTGGCGTAAACGCTCCGTTATCAAAGCATGTTTCTTGGATGATAATTCATAGTCTTCCTTTGCTTTCAGATAATCTTCCTTTGCAATCAGGTTTTCTTTATATAATTGTTCTTGCTGGCGATAAGCACGCAAAGAACGCGTCATATCCATATCATACTGCAATTTTTCAGTCTGATTGGTCAGCTTATCTTGTTCCATTGTCACCTGTGTATTACGCAAAAAGTTCTGCTTTTCCGCCAATTCGGCTTCGGCATTCAATATCTGTAAATCCAGATTAGAATTGCTAAGACGTACAATAATGTCTCCTTTCTTCACATGAGCACCTTCTTCAACCACCTTTTCCTGTACAATACCTCCTTCTTCGGGGCTAAGTTGCACAACAGTTATTGGTTGTACCTGGCCATCAACACGAAAGAAATCGTTAAACTGATCACGGGTCACATCACCAATACTAACGCCTCGTGCGTCCACTTTTAATGTAGAAGCATGATCACCAAAAATAATCCATCCCAGCAATACTACAAATAAAGCTCCACCTGCAATGTACGGAATGTGCTTCTTTTGAACGCCTTTTTTCTTTTCTAATTGTATATCCATTGTATTTTGATTTTTATTTTCTTAATTTGTTATTTTCTATTCTCAATTTTCAGCTTCCACAAGCGGTTTTCCTTTATAGTAATCAACCAATTTACTCTTCATCAAATACATCAGCTTTTTCTGTAGCAGATTAGCCTTTGAAGTAAGCAGGTTGTTCGAACTTGTTTGTACATCCAGGGAACTCATCAAACCTTCTTCATACTTGCGAAGTGTTATGCGATATGCCAAATCATTCGAACTAACTTGTTTATCCATCTGAATAGCCTCTTTTGCATAGCCTTCACGATCTAAAACCGACTGTTCAACAGCATTCTGCAACTGACGAAGTACTTCCGTTTTCGTTTCTTCTGCGATACGCAAATTATTACGATAACGACGGAGGTTCGTTACTTTACTCAAACCGTTGAACAACGGAAAACTAATAGTAAATCCTAAATATTCGCCACGGTTATTCTTAAACTGACTGTTAAAGCTGGCCGGAGATGCCTCCGATTTCAGATTTTCAAAATAGTTTGTAGAAATACCCGCATTAAAATAGATTTGAGGCAACATAGCACCTTTAGACATACGATATTGATATTTAGCGGCCTGCAACTGAAAATCAGCTTGTTGGGATGTAGGATTATTCTCCTCCGCATAATCATATATTTCATTTACATTCTCATTGACGGTAACAAATGAAACATCCGGCAAAAGCGTATCTACTTCCAGCTCCAGGTCGGAAGGATAATTCATCTTTTCCTTTAATGTCAACAATGCCGTATTATAAAGATTCTGCTGATGTGTTAATGTATAATCGTCCGTAGCTACCTGAGCTTCAAATTGGGCAACATCGGCTTTACCTTTCAGCCCAAGCTCTTCCTGACGTTTTGTTTTATAAAGTGTGCGCCGGCTCTCCTCCAATTTCTCGGCAGCCATCTTGATTGTACCTTTATAATATACAACATCTGCATAAGCCTGCATCGTTTCCAATGCCAGATCATCCTTTTTCTTCTGAATATCATTCTTACCCATTTTCACATTCGACTTTCCTAACAACCATTGATTTATTAACTGACCACCGGTAAAAATCGGAATTTGGGTACTCAAGCCGTACGAGTTATTAAAGGTAGACGTATTATTATATGTATTTGTTTCCGGGTCAATAGAACGGCCAAAATTATACTGGGCGCCTACGTTGGCAGAAGCCGTTGGAAAGAAAGAAGCCACCGATGCGTTACGTTCTGCCTTATACGTATCATAAGTGAATGTTTGTTTTTTTACGGCCGGACTATTTTCAACGGCATACCGCATACAATCATTTAGCGACCAGAATTTCTCCTGTGCCACCGTTGTAGTAACCAAACCAAACGAAAGAATTGTTGTAAGTAATATCTGTTTCATTTCTTTATTATTTTCTACCAACAAAGAAGCAAAGAGCATGCCAAAACGAATAATAAACTATTTATCAAACTATTACAAAAACAACAAAGTCAGCACAGTGTCAAAAAATTGGACAGTATTGTAAAATTATTGGACAAGACAAAAAATGTTCACGATCATTTATTCAAAACATCAGGATGATTTTATAAAAAGATCCCGATGATTTTTTTGATTCATAGTTATGAGTTTATTTTTTGTTTAACAGAATTGGAGTAATTCTGATAGTATACATTATCTTTGCCGTACTCATTACACTTAATATAATAAATGGCAAAACAAGGAACCATACTCGTTGTAGATGATAACAAAGGAATTCTTACAGCCGTACAAATGCTGCTGGGTACTTGCTTTGAAAAAGTAATCACAATCTCTACGCCCAATAAGATTAAATCGACATTACACGATGAACCCATAGACGTTGTATTACTGGATATGAACTTTAGCTCCGGTATTAATAACGGTAACGAAGGGCTTTTTTGGCTCTCGGAAATAAAAAAAGAATATCCATCCGTACAAGTTGTACTTTTTACGGCTTACGCAGATATAGACCTGGCTGTACGAGGCATTAAAGACGGTGCAACCGATTTTATCGTAAAACCGTGGGATAACGCCAAATTAATAGAAACATTACAAACTGCATACAACTTACGTTCGTCTAATCAGAAAAAAACAAATGACAAGCAGGTCATATCAAAGGAAAGCGGTATGTTTTGGGGCGAAAGCAACGCCATGCAGCAACTGCGCATACTGATAGATAAAGTTGCAAAAACAGATGCCAATATTCTAATTACCGGAGAAAACGGTACAGGCAAAGAGATGCTGGCGCGGGAAATACATCTGCTCTCTAACAGAAAGAACGAAGCTATGGTACCTGTAGATATGGGAGCCATTACAGAAACATTATTTGAAAGTGAACTGTTTGGCCATGTAAAAGGTGCTTTTACGGATGCCCGTGCCGATCGTTCGGGAAAGTTTGAAGTTGCCAATAACGGCACTTTGTTCCTTGACGAAATAGGCAACCTATCCTTTCACCTACAAGCTAAACTTCTGACAGCCCTGCAAAGAAGAAGTATTATCCGCGTAGGAAGCAATACACCCATACCTATTAATATACGTCTGATCTGCGCTACCAACAAGGATTTACAGGAAATGGTACAAAAAGAAGAATTCCGTGAAGACTTGCTTTACCGTATCAACACGATTCATGTTGAAATTCCTCCCCTGCGGGAACGTTTGGAAGATATTATACCATTAACTGAAATATTTCTTTCCAAATATGGAAATATCTATAGTAAACCTACTTTGCATCTGAGCAACGATGCACAAGAAAAACTAAAACAACAACCTTGGTTCGGAAATATCCGTGAATTGGAGCATACCATTGAAAAAGCGGTTATTATCTGTGAAGGTGACACTTTAGATAGCAACGATTTTGATTTTCCCCGCAAAAAAGAGACACAAACAAAAGAAATCACTACATTAGAGGAAATGGAATATAACATGATAAAAAATGCTATGGACAAATTTGGAGGGAACCTGTCTTTAGTAGCCAACCAATTGGGAATCTCAAGACAAACATTATATAATAAAATAAAGAGATACGAAATTTGATTGGAAATTGAAATATAGCTTGTCATAATTTTCAACACCCGATTACCAAGCGATGCTAAAAGGTATATACTATAGTCTTACATTCCGGCTTCTGTTACTGCTTATCACTACAGGAGCATTCACGTATTGTTGTCTGCAACAATACTGGGAATTTTGCATACTTATCTGTATAGCATGGCTATATAGTATACAGATGATGCGCACGTTGTATAAACGTAATGCGCAAAAAATAGCATTTATGTTTGATGCTATAGACAATAGCGACTATGCTTTCAAATATGCAACCAGCGGCCGTTCATCAAATGATAAAATGGTTAGCGAGTCATTGAACCGCATCACTCAAATTCTGTTTCAGGCCAAAGCCGAAGCGCTCCAAAAAGAAAAGTATTACGAACTTATCATGAACTCCGTTAATACGGGGATTTTAGTTATAGACGACAAAGGTGTTATATTTCAAACAAACAACGAAGCGCTGCGATTGCTCGGGCTAACTGTTTTTACTCATGTCAGACAGTTAGGACGTATTGATGAAGAATTAGAGCAAACCATATCGTCCGTGCTCCCCGGAGAAAAACACCAAATATCTTTTAATAACGAAAGAGGAACCGTACATCTTTCCTTGCGCGTATCTGAAATGACATTGCAGGAAAAACATGTCCGTATTATTGCGCTTAATGACATTAACAGCGAACTGGACGAAAAAGAAATTGACTCGTGGATACGACTGACGCGCGTATTGACACACGAAATTATGAACTCGGTAACCCCTATGACTTCATTAAGCGACACTTTACTTTCCATCCATGGAGATGCCAATAAAGAAATCCGGAATGGTCTGGAAGTTATCAGTACAACAGGAAAAAGCTTAATTTCATTTGTTGAGTCATACCGTAAATTTACTCATATCCCAACTCCGCAACCCTCATTATTCTATATATCGAAGTTTGCAGACCGGATGGTGCAGCTTGCCCGGCACCACAACAATTATCCGAATATAAGCATTCGGATAGATGTCCAACCGACCGATTTAATTGTTTATGCCGATGAAAACCTCATTTCGCAAGTTGTTTTGAACCTACTTAAAAACGCCATGCAAGCAATTGGCCATGAACAAGAAAACGGTTTAATCGAATTAACAGCTTACTGTAATAAGGATGAAGCAGTATTTATTGAAGTAAGCAACAATGGCCCTGCTATTCCTCCGGAAGAGGCCGAACATATTTTCATACCGTTCTTTACTACCAAAGAAGGCGGAAGCGGTATAGGACTTTCCATTTCCCGTCAGATTATGCGTTTATCGGGAGGAAGCATAACCCTGAAAAGTTCTCCTTCCACAAAAAAGACGACATTTATATTGATGTTTCCTTAACATATTTCCGCTGATGAAGTTTAATTTTCTCCCGGATGTGTGTTTTTTTGTCTCTCTAATTTTACTCTAAGAAAAATAACAAACCGTTGCCGATAAAAAGAATCAATAAACTCTTAAAGATATTCAATAGCCTTATGTTATATAAAATTTAACAACAAATTTTACCTTTGCAGTGTTAGAAATCAAAAACAGCTACATTTGAAAAACATGAATATACTTGACAAACTAAAGAAAAATCATCATCCCAGCTCAGGCGCATTAGATCTATTAAAATATATTGGCCCCGGACTTCTGGTTACCGTAGGTTTCATCGACCCGGGAAACTGGGCAACCAATCTGGCAGCAGGTTCCGAATTTGGTTACGCATTGCTTTGGGTCGTAACCTTTTCTTCCATTATGCTGATCATTATACAACATAACGTAGCCCATTTAGGAATTGTCACCGGGCTTTGCCTTTCGGAAGCAACCAACAAATACCTGCCGCGTATTCTGAGCCGCCCGATTCTGGGTTCAGCTATGCTGGCCAGTATTTCTACATCATTAGCAGAAATACTGGGTGGCGCAATCGCTTTGCGTATGTTGTTCAGTATTCCTATAAAAATCGGCTCTATAATCGTAACGGTTGCATGTATAGCCATGTTATTAAGCAATACATACAGCAAAATTGAAAGATGGATTATCATGTTTGTTTCCATAATCGGGCTATCATTCCTTTACGAACTTGCCTTGGTGGATGTACAATGGGGCGAAGCAATTCAAGGCTGGATAAAACCATCTTTCCCCGACAATTCGTTACTTATTATCATGAGCGTATTGGGTGCTGTTGTAATGCCCCATAATCTTTTTCTGCACTCGGAAGTGATACAAAGCCGTGAATGGAACTTGGAAGACGAAACTGTCATCAAAAAACAGTTGAAGTATGAATTTTACGACACTTTATTATCTATGGTAATTGGCTGGGCTATCAACTCTGCTATGATTATACTGGCCGCAGCAACTTTCTTCAAGCAAAAAGTTGCTGTAGATGAACTGGATCAGGCACAACAATTACTAGTACCGCTGGTTGGTAGCAACGCCGGCGTTATTTTTGCAGCAGCTCTGCTATTAGCAGGTGTCTCTTCGACCATTACTTCGGGTATTGCCGGAGCCTCTATTTTCGCAGGATTCTATGGAGAACCATACAATCATAGCGATCTGCACTCCAAGTTGGGTGTATTGCTATCCTTCCTTCCTGCCCTACTCATCATATTTGTGATCGGAGACCCGTTTAAAGGATTGATTATATCACAAATGTTCCTGAGTATACAATTACCGATAACGGTTTTTACACAAGTCTATCTGACTTCCAACAAAAAAGTTATGGGAGTTTATGCAAACAGCCGTTCCACTATGGTTATTTTACTACTTCTGGGCACAATGGTAACAATACTGAATATTGCATTGCTTATCAGTCTCTTTTAGCTTTCAGTTTATTCCGGAGTATTTCAATTATACCAGGTAAAACAGAAACAAAAATAATAAGAACAATAAGCAATTCGAGATTTTCTTGCACAATCTCCAATCCACCAAAGAAATAACCGGCATAAGAGAATAACGTAACCCAAATAATACCGCCTACAACATTGTACAGGGCAAAATGGCGATAAGTCATCTCCCCCATACCAGCAACAAAGGGCGCAAACGTACGGATAACAGGAACAAAACGAGCCAGAATAATCGTTTTTCCGCCATGGCGTTCATAAAAAGCATGCGTCTTTTCCAAATAGCTCTGTTTAAATATCTTCGATTTGGGATTACTAAACAATTTCTTGCCGAAAAAACGACCGATCAGGTAATTGGAAGCATCTCCCAGAATAGCAGCTATAATCAACAACAGAACTATCAAATGAATATTGATCCGGTTCGCAGGCATAGCAGCCAGGGCACCTGCTACAAACAATAAGGAATCACCGGGAAGAAAAGGAGTAACAACCAAGCCTGTTTCACAAAAAATAATGATAAACAAAATGGCATAAACCCAAACACCATACGTAGTTATCAACTCTGCCAGATGCGCATCGATATGTAAAACGAAGTCAATCAGAAAATTCAACAGCTCCATATCAATATCTATTATTAATTAAGCAGCAAATATAGGAAAAAGGAGGCATCATTATGTAAGCAGCAAAGAATTCATTACCTTTGTTCCCTTATTGGAAAAATACATAATAATATGAGCGACATCAGTACAAACGAAGAAGAAGGTAAAAAAAGCTTGAACTTCATTGAAGCAATGGTTGAAAAAGATTTGGCTGAAGGTAAGAACGGAGGACGCGTTCAGACTCGTTTCCCGCCGGAGCCGAACGGCTATCTTCATATCGGACATGCTAAAGCTATTTGTCTGGACTTTGGTATTGCAGAACGCCATAACGGCGTGTGCAACCTCCGCTTCGACGATACCAATCCTGTGAAGGAAGATATGGAATATGTTGACTGCATTATGGAAGACATCAAATGGCTGGGTTTTCATTGGAACGAAATATATTATGCCTCCGATTACTTCCAGCAATTGTGGGATTTCGCCATACAATTGATCAAAGAAGGAAAGGCCTATGTTGATGAACAAAGTGCCGAACTGATCGCCCAACAAAAAGGAACTCCCACACAACCGGGAACCAATAGTCCGTATCGTGACCGCCCGATAGAAGAAAATATGCAACTATTCCTGAAAATGAACAGTGGCGAGCTGGAGGAAGGTTCAATGGTATTGCGTGCCAAAATAGACATGGCAAACCCCAATATGCATTTTCGTGATCCGATTATTTACCGTATCATCAAGACTCCGCACCATCGTACGGGTGATAAATGGAAAGCTTATCCGATGTACGACTTTGCACACGGACAAAGCGATTATTTTGAAGGGGTTACACACTCATTATGTACATTGGAGTTTGTACCTCACCGTCCGTTATACGACTTATTCATTGATTGGTTGAAAGAAGGTAAAGATTTGGACGACAATCGCCCGCATCAGACAGAGTTTAACAAACTGAACCTGAATTACACGTTAATGAGCAAACGTAATCTGCTGATTCTGGTAAAAGAAGGATTAGTGAACGGTTGGGATGACCCGCGTATGCCTACTATCTGCGCATTCCGTCGACGTGGTTATTCTCCGGAATCGATACGTAAATTTGTAGACAAAATAGGTTACACTACATATGATGCCCTGAATGACTTTGCCCTGCTTGAAAGTGCCGTTCGCGATGATCTGAATGCACGTTCAACCCGTGTATCCGCTGTTATCAATCCGGTAAAACTAATCATCACCAATTATCCGGAAGGACAAGTGGAAGAGATGGAAGCAATCAATAATCCGGAAGATCAGTCGGCAGGAAGCCATCACATTGAATTCAGCCGCGAACTATGGATGGAACGTGATGACTTTATGGAAGATGCACCGAAAAACTACTTCCGAATGACACCTGGACAGGAAGTTCGTTTAAAAAATGCATACATCGTAAAATGCACAGGTTGTAAGAAGAATGATAACGGCGAAATCGTAGAGGTATATTGCGAATATGATCCGAACACCAAAAGCGGCATGCCTGACAGCAACCGCAAGGTAAAGGGTACATTACACTGGGTAAGCTGTGCACATTGCCTACCTGCCGAAGTGCGCTTATACGACCGTCTGTGGAAAGTAGAAAATCCGCGTGACGAACTAACTACTATACGAGAAACAAAGGATTGCTCTGTCTTAGACGCAATGAAGGAAATGATCAATCCGGACTCTTTAAAAATATTGACAAATTGTTATGTAGAGAAATACCTGGCAAATGCTAAGCCTTTGGATTATCTACAATTCCAACGTATCGGTTATTTTAATGTAGATAAAGACTCTACACCTCAAAATCTGATCTTCAACCGCACTGTATCTCTGAAAGATACATGGTCGAAAATCAAAACTAAATAAAAATGATGAGTCAATTCTTCAATATGCCAATGTACCAATAATAACTTTATTGGCATATTGGCATTTAACTAAATATTAAGACATGAAAAAAGACGATATCTCACGCTTATTGCAACGTTATCTGGATACTCGTGATTCAGGCAAAGAACCTTATTTTGATGCCGACGAGATTGATGATTTGCTTGAAAGCTTTGAAAAGTCTGACGATTACGCCTACTATGATGAAATACTAGAGCTTGGCCTAAAACTTCATCCAAACAATACAACCCTGAAAATCAGAGAATGTAGGCGATATGCATATAACGATAACTACGAAGAAGCCTTAGCACTCATCGAAAACATTGGTGAAACGAATAATGAAGACCTGGATATTCTACGAATCGAATGTTATTGCTATACAGATCAATCGGAGAAAGCTATTAAATTCGCTAAAGATCTTATTTCAAATGACTGCGAATATTCTGAAGCCATCTTCGAATGCATTATACCAATATTAAACGATCTGGATTTCCAGAAAGAAGCCCGTGAATTTCTGGAGCTTGGTTTAACAATCTTTCCAGATAACCAACTTCTTAAAAATGAATTATGTTTTTTATTGGAAGCCGAAGGAAAAATACAGGAAGCAATTGATATATGCAACGAATTAATAGATAAGAATCCATATTCCAATGATTACTGGTTCACATTGGGACGTTTATATTCCATGATTCCTGATTATGACAAGGCTATCGAAGCATTTGACTTTGCTCTTACCTGTGATGATTCGGATCCTGAATTAAAAGTATTAAGAGGATACTGCCTCTATATGAACGAGAATTACGAAAAAGCACTGGAAGCATACAAAGAAGTAATAGACAGCGAATCTTTTTACAGGGTAAAACCTCTTATGGCTGAGTGCTATGTTAAATTGGAAAGGTTTGATGAAGGCTATAAATTATTAAAAGAAATTCTAAAGCAAACCGATACAGAAAAGGATCCTTCTGTCTACGTAAACTTTATCCGTTGCTGTCTGGAAACCGAAAGGGAGAAAGAAGCTACATCCATGTTGAATAAAACAATCAAACTTTTTCCTGATAATGTACGGATACTGTCCCTTTTGGCTCTTACCTATCTGGAAAATGATCATGAAGAACAAGCACTACAAATAACCGACTATTTGTTCAAAGCTATTGACTCTGCAGAAGAAGAAGGTACTAAAGAAGGATGTGACAGCCTTTTACGGGCAGGTCAATATTTATACCTGAAAGGTGATATAGAAAAAGCATTACTCTATTACAAAAAGATCTTACAACGGAACCCGGATATACCTCATATGAATATCCACATGGCTATGGCTTATTTATCATTGGGAGATATCAAGAGATTTCAGGAATATTATGAACAAACATCTCCTGTGGAAATGATGAATTTCCTGAAAAAATCAGGTATAAACCTTGATAAAATAGATTTGAACAATCCGTTTATCAGCCGCCACATTCCGCCGGAAGACCTCGCAAAAGAATTTTTAAAAAACAAAGACAACAGTAACTAACAAATTAATTAAAAATGGACAGAAATCTAAAAGACTACGGTCTCTTGGTTCTTAAAGGCATGGGAATGGGCGCAGCAGATGTAGTACCCGGTGTCTCAGGAGGTACAATAGCCTTTATTGTTGGTATTTACGAGGAACTGATCAATTCTATCAAAAGTATCAATGGAACTTCATTAAAATTATTATTTACAGGAAAAATTGCCGCTTTCTGGAAAGCGATCAATGCAAACTTCCTGTTGTCTATTGTTGCAGGTATCGGCATCAGTATATTCTCATTAGCCAAGCTTATCACCTATTTATTGATTTACCATCCTATTTTAGTTTGGGCATTCTTCTTTGGCTTGGTGTTAGCCTCAACCTGGTTTGTTGCTAAAGATATCAAACAGTGGAATTGGAAAACCATCCTGAGCTTCATCAGCGGAGCTATTATTGCTTATTATATAACTGTTGCGACGCCTGCTGAAACATCCAACAGCCTGCCTTTCATCTTCCTTAGTGGAGCAATAGCCATCTGTGCCATGATATTACCAGGTATTTCCGGCAGTTTTATTCTTGTATTGATGGGAAAATATTTCTATATAATGGAAGCTGTAAAGACATTCAATATTCCGATAATGCTTACATTCATCTGTGGAGCAATCATAGGTATCACTTCTTTTTCAAGAGTATTGTCTTTTGCTCTACGTAAATTCCACGATATTACAATTTCCGTATTAGCAGGATTTATGCTAGGTTCGCTTAATAAAGTATGGCCATGGAAAGAAATAATAGAAACTTATACCGACAGCCATGGTGAAATCAAACCATTGATAGAAGCTAATATTATGCCCAATCAATTAGTATGGGAAGCTATAGGTTTGATGATACTTGGATTTGCATTGGTTTATTTTCTCGAAAAATTATCGATGAAAGGAGCAAAAGTATAATACAAAAACCTCTCTCTTATACTCACGTACCAGAGAGAGGGCTGTTTCTCTTTAGAGAAACCATCAATTATGTTTTAAACTTCATTGTTTATAGCAAATAGTATGCCAAAACATATAACACGCTATCATACAACAAAGTAAATATATATATTCACTTTGTTTATTGTCTTATTATTGGACACTGGCGTAAAAATATTTTACAATTCCGGACATTTATTGAATAGCACATCTATTTACAGGCTATTGCCCTTCCATTACTATTTCTTCTACATGGCGCATTCCTCCTTCATATTTCTTTCCGACTTTCGTATAGCTATATATTCCGGAATCCGTCATGACAGAATAGATTAAAGCCTTACCATCCAGAATAGAATCATTAATCAGGAACAATGAATGGCGTACTGTAAAAGTCGCCTCTTTTGCTACATATCCTTTCGAATATTCGGCCACCAGCGTATTGGCACTTCCGGCGTCAATACTGCCATAGTAAATATAAATACATTCATCCATAGATGTATGGAACGGCCAGCAATTCACATCGGCAGGACGAACCGTCACTTTGCGAATCTGCAAATCCAAACCTGTCTTATTAACCAGTTTGATATCCAGAATGGAAGTGGCATGTTTCATCGTTATCACCGTCCCGTTTACAGTATCTATTTTAGCTGTTCCTACCATAAGATCGTCATAACGGAATACTTCGGGAACAGAGTCTGTCCTATACTGCCGCTTCACATAGTTGAACCGTAACATGTCCATTGACGTTCGGAAAATAACCAGAGAATCATCTCCTTTTACCACGAGGCCTTTAACAACACCAAGGTCCGTTCCTATTCCATCTGTCAGATAGAATAACCTTCGCGGGTCTATAACCGAAGTTCTTGTCTTTGCAGTAGTCGATTTGAAAGAAGCATCAAAAGCCTCTTTCGTTTTCATAGAATATCCCAGAATACGATGTCCTTCATTCCATTTGGAGACAAAATGTACAGCAGGATCGGTTGTTGTATTTTCCGTCAACCGGACATTCAGATCAACACTTACCATCCCCGGCGCCGGTTTGGGAGGTATTGGCGGTGGAAGAGGCGACCAGGTATCTTCATTGTTACAAGCGGACATAAGAATGGCCGTTGCTGCCAAAAGCATCACTTTTTTCATGTTTCTATTATTTAAGATTAATACTGTCTAATAAGAGAGCCGCAAACCCAATTGCAAGCCGAACATCCAGGGACGTTCGTTCCGGATAGTCGGCATATCATCGCCTGTATCAAAATAGTAGCCAACTCCAGGTTCCATGTATAATGATAAAGGATGAATCAGTTTAACTTCTGCTCCAATCGCTGCATTGACAGAGAATTGCCATCTATTCATCTCCGGTTTTGTTATTTCGTGGATAATGCGGCGTTTGGCCGACACACAATATTCGGTCAGTAAGCCACCTGAGAGATACATAGAGAAAATACCTTTCCGGTAAACAGTCCCGTTCGCCTTCAGCGGAATACCAAGATAATGGATACGTTGGTCTCCTATATATCCTTTCGTACCGGACTGCTTAATATCGGAATAAAGGAAAGTATAGGTCAATCCGCTCTCTAATCCGAAACGACCTGTAATGTTTTTTTTCACAGAAAAACCTACAGACAAAGGCATACGGTGCACATATTCATAAGATGCGTTTCTCATTTGAGGCAGTCTTTGTTCAGCTCTGGTTGACAATAGAGTTGCCGACGGCTCAATTTCAGGATTATCAGGTTTTTCGTCAGGATTGTCAGGATCGTCTGGATTCTCAAAAGGAGGTTGCATATCGCCCGGAGAATTACACATATCATCATTACTAAACATATTCATTCCGCTGACCGTCTTGCCGCTACCACCACCCACGCCAAATGACCACCCTTCGGATTTCTTTTTCCGGTTCTTTTTATTTTGGTCTACAACTTCTTTTGATAATACCTTTTTGTGTTCCGGTTCAGGTCCAGCATCAGAACGCTTTGACTTCTGAGTCTTTACAGGTACTTCTTTAGAAACAGCCTCACTTTCTTTTTCCAATTCAGGTTTAGAGAGAACAAGCTCTGCTTCTGCAATTGCAGGAGACTCGGAAACTACAGATACAGACGTTATCTGACGTATCAAATGTTTACGAACAGGATCATTAGAATGCTGCGGTAAAGCAGAAGGCTTTTCCATAACCGGATCGTTCTTCTGCTCTACAACCTTCACTGGTTGACTATCTGAGACAAGTACCGCAGCTTCTTTTGGTAAAAACATAGGTATAGAAAGAAGAACACAAACTAATATCGCTGCAGCTACCGCCCACCGGCGATAGTTCAGACGACGAACTACAACAGGTTGAGGAACTAGCTCCTTCTCCAGCCTATTCCATCCGCCATCCCGTAACGGAAGATGAAATTCATCTTGCCGTTCACGGTATATATGCAATATGTCGCGTTCCTTATCCATCGTTATTCTATTCTTTTTAATTCTTCCCGGATCCGGGTAGCCAATATTTTACGTGCCCTGTTTAATTGTGAAGCAGATGACTTCTCATTTATATGCAATTGTGCCGCAATTTCTTTATGCGACCAATGCTCAAAAACAAACAAGTTAAATACTGTACGGTAGCCATAAGGTAAATCCGTAACAAAGCGCATAAGAATATCCATTGAAAGATTGCATGCATCAGGTTCCGGTTCATTTGGCAAGTCATACACTTCATCCAAAGATATACCCTGGCGCAATAAATCCTTTCTGCGCAGATATTCCAAAGCCGTGTTTGCAAACACCCTACTTAGCCAGGCACGTAAACTGCCCTCGCCTTTATATGTAAAAGAAGAAATGGAAGAAAAGACTTTAAGAAAGCCATCATGGAGGAGATCGTGCGCCACATCAATGTCGCCGGCATATCGGTAACAAAGGCACAACATCTTTTCCGCATAAAGCTCATATAGCTCTTTGTGGGCCTGATTATCTCCCACCCTGCATCTGTCCGTCACTTCAGACTCACTCATCTCTCTTTATATAGTGCTTTTATATAGTAAATGTAATGATTCCTGAAATACTGCATGCAGGGTGGAAAAATATTTTATAATTTATATTTATACAACTGAGCCATTACTTTTTGGTATTCGTTCTGCAACTGCATATAGTTTTGCATACTCTGGTAATAAGTGGTTACATCCACAAAATACTCAATCATGGAAATCTGTCCGGATTGAATGGCCTTATTCAGCAATGCCAAGTTATTCTGACTATTGAGCACCTGATCGTATTCATCTATTGAAGTCTTCAACGCAACCGATTGGTTATATAATTGATACAATTCGCTCTCCACCGAAGAAGTAGTACTCTCCAATTGCAAGTCGGCATACAAGCTCTGCGCTTTTGCCTGCTTCACATTGTTCCGATTAGAAAACAACGGTATGGATACTCCTACCAAAAAGCCATTAAAGCGTTCTCCGCCGGTAGCCGTATTCAAACGATAACCCAACTCAAAACCCGGCAAACCTTTTGCTTTGTTTACGCTAATCTGCCGTAAGGCCGTTGCCTGCGCACTCTGCAAAGAAAGCAGTTGCGGATCAGCCTCCATCGCTTCCAGCTTCAAATCTTCAAAAGAAAGAATGTCTGAAACCGAAGCATATTCCGTATCAGTAAAAGAAATGGGAACGCCACCATTTAATGTTGCCAATTCCTGCAGCTTTGCTATACGCGCAGATTCATTCAGACGAGCTTCATTTTGTGCATTCAGGAGTTCCAGATCAATCTTATTCGTCTCCAGAATATTTGCATCACCTGTTGTAAGACGCGTCTGATACAACTCGGATAACTGTTTGGCATTCTGCAAACGCGTTTCCAATAAATTCTTTTGTTGATTAAGCAAGATCAAATCCAGGCAAACCGTTTTTGCCTGCAATAAGATTTGTTGACGAACCCCGGCATGTTGCCTATCCATTCCAACCGATTTCGTTTTTGCCAGCTTATTCCTCTGGGCATAAACCGAAGGAAAATCGAAAGACTGTGATGCAACCAACTCTCCTTGGATCCCCATACCTTCCCTATTACCGTATTGATGTACATATGATACCGAAGGGTCAGGCAGGTTATTATCCAATTTCGCTTCCAGCTTCATTGCTGTCGTAAGTTGGCTGTTTGCTTTCAAATCTTTATTATTCTCTTCAATACTGCGGAGAACATAATCTATAGAAGTCTGCGCCGAACCTGAAAAAGCCACAAAAGCCAATGAAGCTATAATAATATATCGTTTCATAATTTATTCCTTATTCTTATTCATCAATAAATAAACAATCGGTATAATGAATCCGTTCAGGAAAGTAGAAGTCAACAAACCTCCCAGAATCACCCTGGCCATCGGACTTTGGATTTCATTACCCGGTAAATCGCCATTCAACGCCAATGGGATCAAAGCCAGCGCCGAACTTAACGCAGTCATCAGGATCGGGTTCAAACGGTCCAACGATCCTTGTATAACAGCATCTTTCAAAGCATAGCCTTCGGAACGTAACTGCGTATAATGACTTATCAATAACATTCCGTTCCGTGTTGCAATACCAAACAGCGAAATGAAACCGATAATAGCCGGAATACTGATCTCACCTGAAGTAAACCACAGGATAAAAACCCCACCTATCAAAGCCAAAGGCAGATTCAACAAAATAACGCCACTTTCTTTTGCATCCTTAAATTCATTATACAATAGCAGAAAGATAACCAAGAATGATATAAACGATGTAAATAACAATGTACGGCTAGCCGCTTCTTCACTTTCAAACTGTCCGCCATATTCAATATGGTAACCTTCCGGTAACTTGATGCTCTGCTCAACTTTTTGCTGTATATCGTTTACCACACCGCGCAAATCGCGACCGGAAACGTTAGCACTAATTACAATCTTACGCTGCACATTCTCGCGGTTAATTGTATTAGGCCCGGTTACCGAACGAATATCAGCAACATAACTCAACGGTACTTTTTTACCATCCGCGTCAATCATCAGGTTCCTGATGTCTTCCATTGTTGCGCGACTGGCATCCGAAGTCTTCACGGTCAAATCAAATGTCTTACCATCATCATAAACCTGGCTGACAACTTCTCCACCCAGCATCACATTAACATACTCTTCAAACTCGGGAAGAGGAATACCAAACTTGGCTAACAACTCACGTTTTGGAGTGATAGTTAACTGCGGACGTTCTATTTGTTGTTCCACTTTCAAGTCCACAAGCCCGTTTATACCTTGAACGGCATTTTTAATCTGAGTACCGATTGCAAACATCTGGTTCAGATCCGTACCAAACAACTTGATTGCAATATTGGCTTCCGTCCCCGAAAGCATCGCATCAATACGGTGTGAAATAGGTTGCCCTATCTCTACATTAGCTCCACTAATAGTGGAAAGTTTCTTACGAACATCGTTCATTACCTCATCACGGCTACGGTCTTTCAGCACAAACGGAGCCTCTATTTCGGAAACGTTCACACCTAAAGCATGTTCATCCAGCTCTGCACGACCGGTTTTGCGTGCTACAGTCTGTATCTCAGGAACCTGCATCAATAATTCCTCCGCACGCCGTCCCATACGATCCGATTCATCCAAAGAAACACCTGGCAACGTACTCACATTAATGGTAAACGAACCTTCATTAAACGGAGGCAAGAAGCTACGCCCCAAACTAAAGAACACAATCAGTGCCACCACAAAAAGCGCCAACGTAGATCCTACTACTATTTTCCAATGAGTTAACGCACCTTTCAATGCACGGCCGTAAACAACTTTCAGTTTTAGTGCCACCCAAGATTCTTTCAAAGCTGCAGCACTACTTCCTTTAGAACTATTCAGCAGATAACTACACAAAACCGGAGTTAACGTCAGTGCAACTACTGTACTGGCAAACAGCGATACAATAAAGGCAATACCCAGAGGAATCAACATGCGGCCTTCCATTCCATGCAAAAAGAACAAAGGCACAAAGCTGACTACAATAATCAGCGTGGAGTTCAATATCGGCATACGTACCTCACGAGATGCGTCAAAAACAACCTCCAGGATAGAACGTCTCTCTCCTTCAGGTAATAAACGATTCTCACGTATCCGTTTATATACGTTCTCTACATCCACAATCGCGTCATCCACCAAAGAACCGATAGCGATTGCCATACCACCCAAACTCATGGTATTAATCGTCAGCCCTAAGTAATGGAGTACCATAATAGTAACCAATAATGAAAGTGGAAGTGCTACCAGTGAAATAACTGTTGTACGTACATTCATCAAGAAAATAAACAGCACGATGATAACAAAGAAACTTCCTTCAAACAAGCTATTCTTTACATTATTGATAGAATTATCAATGAAATGGCTCTGACGGAAAATATCCGTTGAGATATGCACGTCAGCAGGCAAGCTTTTTTGTAAGTCTGCAATAATGCCATCCAATTTATTTGTCAGGTCTATTGTACTTGTATTAGGTTGCTTGGTAACAGTGACCAGCACAGCCGGCTTTGTACGTTCCGAAGCCAAACCTAACTTCGGGCTCTTACCACCTACTTTAACAGTAGCAATATCCTGTAAAGTAACCGGATAACTATCCACTGTCTTAACCACACCTTTGGCAATTTCATCTGCTTTAGCAGTAGAAAGAACACCACGGATGATATATTCATTATCAAACTCATACAACACGCCTCCATTAGCATTCCGGTTCATATTGCGGCAAATAGTCAGTACTTCATCCAGACCAACGCCGTAAAACTTCATTTTATCGGGATTCAATAAGATTTGGTATTCTTTAATATCACCGCCTATAACAGCAACCTGAGCAACACCTCCTGTAGATAGCAAACGAGGACGGATCGTCCAATCGGCAATTGTACGCAAATCCATCTCGGTAGTAGGCACAACTTCTTTCTTCGTACTGTCTACTGTGAGTCCTATAATCATCATCTCTCCCAAAATTGAAGATTGCGGACCTAGTGTAGGTTTACCCACATTCTCAGGAAGACTTTCACCTACAACAGCAAGCTTTTCAGATACAATCTGACGGGCACGGTATATGTCTGTCCCCCAATCAAATTCCACCCATACAACAGAAAATCCTGTCGTAGAAGACGAACGTACGCGACGTACGTCCATTGCCCCGTTTACTGCAGTTTCTACTGGAAATGTAACCAAACGTTCTACCTCTTCGGGTGCCATTCCGTTTGCTTCCGTCATAATAACAACAGTCGGAGCGTTCAAATCCGGGAACACATCCACATCCGTATTAAACGCAGTGTAGGTTCCGGCAACCATCAGTAACACGGCACAAACCAAAACAACCAGCCGATTATGCAGCGAGTAATATATAATTTTATTCAGCATGACTATCGGATTTAATGACTATGAGAATGTGCCGGAATAGCATTGGAAGCCGAAGCCAGCTTAATTTGATATGCACCTTTGGTTACCACCTTATCTCCAGGTTGCAAACCGGAAAGGATTTGCACTTCCGAACCATTGTCCGCTCCAAGGGTAACCGCTTTCTTCAGATAACCTTCTTCATCCAAACGAACATATACAGAATAAACGCCCTGTTCTTCTATTAATGCAGACACTGGTACACTCAACACATTTTCCATAGGAGACGATAGCAGATAAATTTCCACAAAAGAACCGGGAATAACGGCTCCTTTATTATCAAATTCAAATGTTACAGGAACATAAAAAGAATTTGAATCAGACGATTTACCATAGGAAAGCAAACGTCCGTGGAGTTCGGATAATTTGTATGTGGCATTATCATACGGAGTACGGAAATTGGCCGACGTAATAGCCGGCAGCTCGTTGTAATACTTTTCCGAAACTTCGGCACGCAACACCAAACGGTTGTTTTGTGAAATCGTAACAATAGGCTGACCTACGGAAACATAATCGCCCTCCTTCACCTGTATATTTTTTAGATAACCATTGATTGGAGAAACCACAGATACTCCGTTTGCCGTTTGTTTGCCGGCCACAGCTTCATAGGCCACCTTGGCATTCTCATAATTCAAACGGGCCTGTTCAAAATCTTTGGCCGAAACAATCTTATCGCCAACCAATTGCTCCATACGCTCATATTCTTTCTTCGCCGTCTCGTAAGCATACTTAGCTTTAGCAGCTATATTACCATCGGAAATGCCACTGGAAGCAAGACTCAGGATAGCCTGGCCTTTACGTACAGATGTTCCGTCCACAAAAGGAAGACTGCCCAACGTAACGACACCGGGCACAGTAGCAACCACTACCGATTCGTCTCCCTGAGCCGCCATCACGCGTCCGCTCGTCTTAATAACATTGGTAAACGGGGCAAGCTGCAAATCTATTGTTTCCAAACCAACGGCTTCTGCCAATGCCTGCTTAAAGATCACCTCACCGGGAGTATGTTCGCCGGCAGCTTCTTCGTGTTCATAGTCGTGCCCTTCTTCGTTTTCATGGTCATGGGCTTCTTGTTCATGTGAATGATCATGTCCCTCATGTCCGGATTGTGAAGCATTTCCTGCACATCCGGCAAAAATGTAGGCGCAAAGCACCCACAAGATTGATATCTTTTTCATAAATGTAATTTGTTTTTGTGCTTATTATTATGGAAGGAAAAAACAATCCTTCCGGGAGAAAACAAAATTTCTTTCGAAAGAAATTTAAATTTCATCCGAAAAAATTTATTTTAGCACATAGGAGGGGCACGCAGTCCGGAAGCCGATACGATCCACGTATCGTGCAGCGATTCTATATAGACTGCACTTTCTTTATGGAAAGAGCAATCACATAGGAGCGGTTCGGGAGGATTTACATAATCAAACAACACTAACAGGGGGAAAAGATGCATATTGGCATCCATATCTGTTACGTGCAATTGTAATGATGAGAAAAAGGCAATGTTGTGTCCGTCACAACAACATCCGTGTGTCGTATTGGCATGATGCGATTCTGCCAACGATTTGTAGCAAGGAAATCCGTCTTCATGATGATGATGCGGAACTATTACCGACATCAACAGCACGATACCTGCCAGAAGCATCACATATCGAATAATATATTTCTTTGTCTTTTTCAACATCGCAACAAAGATATAAAGTATTTTTCTTATTTGAAAGAGATACAACTATATTCGTAAATTCCTCATTATAAATCGCCCTCCTCCTCTTTCAGTTCCCAACCATTGATTTTAATGCTTACAGGCATATAGCCGTCTCCAAACGTAATTTCCACCGTAAAATCATGATCATAAACAAAATCGACATCAGGGTATTTTTCAAGAAGAGCTCCCATCAGGTTCTCGTCATATCGTACATCACGGGAAACATCATCGACAATCCGCAAACGAGGTTCACGACCGGGAAGCAAACGCATAACCGTAAAATCACCTACCAATTGTCCTTCTTCATTACCTGAAGCTCCATAATCAGGGTAATAAGTTAATTTATTGTCTGCTGCAATTGTATGATAAAAATCACATTTGCCATTATTATCTTCAATATACATGGAATAACGCCTGTCCGGATTCAAACCATTTACGATTACACGAATGTCATTTGTTGTACGATATAAATCGACTGGAACAACTGTTATACTTCTTTTTTCAATATGTATAGCCTCATGAATCCCATGGTACAATAAATGAGATTGACAATTTATAGTGTTATCTTCTTCACGATTCAATTGCAGCCAAGCATTTTCTATCTTCGTTTCATCCGGGATAAACGAAACAACAGAACAAAGATTTTCCATTAAACCAGCCCATGCAACAAACTGGTATGTGCCTTCTCCCAACTGCAGACCCAATTCATATCCGTTACTCAACGAAATAGATTTGCAATCAATCCTATCCAGATAATATCCGTCTTTATCAAATATAAAAACAGAAACACAGTCAACTTCCGGAGGTTGTATGCCCGTTGGCTTATCCGGCGAAACTGCATACCGAAACTTGAGCACCACATCCTGCGGGCACTCGTCCAAGCCGTCGCGGATACATCCCGTGAAAAAGCTCAGACTTATTAGCACCGACAAGAGTATGGCAAATCTGGCTGATAAACCAGTATTAGGCTGAATAGCATACGGTTTCATTTCTATCCTTTGTTCTGTTGCCAAATCAAGTATAATTACAAGTCATGATTTTCTTCTATTAAATTCCATGGATTTACTTCTATATCTACAGCAATCCACGCATCAGTTGAGATCGGTTTTCCGTCATCAAAATTATCTCCCGGATTACCCGGAGCTTGAATAGAATTGATTGTAACTTTAAAATATTGATTACGGTATACATTAAACGGAGCATAAGGAGCAGCAGTTGCATTTGCATTCACAAACACATGATAATAACATTTACCTCCAATATATGTATAATTACTCACATCATAAGGTCCTGTCAGTGACGGCATACCATTCGCCCCGGCAATACACAGGTTCGCAAAAGCCGTGGCCACGGCATCGTCTGCAAAATAATTGGCAACCCCGTCATTTGTCCGTACTACATAGAAATTAGAATTTGGAGCTGAGCTGTTATTAACCGTTTCAAAATCTGCTCCTGTTTGAGGTGTGCTGACTCCGCCTTTCAAGGCAATTACTTTATCAGGGCGGAAGTTTCCCGAAATGCTCAGGTAAGTAGCTTCGTCAACAGTTATAGAAGGGGAATAATCAAATGTGTTTTCTAAAGCATACGAAAACTCTGTAGCTGCTACTCCATTATCATTTACAGCAATTTCATCCGTACCGCGTACAAAATAATCAACAGGAACAGTAAAATGATCCCAGTTATAATCCTTTATAACTCCACCATCTACTTTCTGAACAAAATAAAATTTCGAATTTATATTACGCCAACCATAACTAAGATTACTCATTTCGCCTCCGCCATTTACTACAAAGCCAGAACCTTTAAAGACGGCAGCTTTCGCAACAGTACGGTCTACACTTAATTGTATGTGTGCCGCCTCTGCTTCTGTTTCCGTATCAAACAACGCGTTTTCAGGAGTTACCACAGGAAATTTATCGTTGAACATAACAAAGCCGTTTGTTCCGTCTGTAAGTTGGGCCACAGTTTGCGCAAACTCACGATAGTTAAAAGCACCAAAACCGGTCGACGTAATTTCTTTTACTATATCATTATTCAGGTTAACACCGACAAAAATATGTTTATCGGCTTTTTTGGTTTTAATAGCTTTACTGGTTTCCCAGACATTAGAGGTTCCTTGTTTTAGGCCAAGTGTCCCTCCGGATACACTAAATTCTGCAACAGTAGGCGCATACGGAGCTACAACATCATACATAAACACATGAAGCGAGGTTACCGTGTTTTCCTTAGCAACTCCGTCATCCGTAGCACGCGTTATAGCCTCCGAAAATGGAACCGAAATGGAAAATGCAGCATAGGCATCAGACGCATTGCTGTTTTCATTCCCATCTCCACCCGCGTTTATGGGATCTTCTTCATTGCTACATGCAACAAAGCTCATGGCGACAAAAGCCATTACTAAATACTTGTTCATTTTCATCTTTCTTTCATATTAAAATTATACATTCTTATTCAACATTACAAAGTTATGTCCGCTCATTCAGGTATTTGTAGCTAATAAAATGTATCACAGAAGAAATAAGTTTCTAGTTTGACAAGTATCCAAACAGGTTGGCTTGTAAAGCGAAACTTTATCCGGTAAAAAAGATAAAGTTTGCGTTTTTCGAAACAAACGGATTGTAGTTTTGTTTATTATAAATATAATAGTCAACAAATTAACAGAGGAGTCTTACAAATGACAATCGACGTATTAAACAACGGGTTAATTGAAGCAATGAAAGAAAAAATACCCGATGGAATAAATTTAGCCAACACTTTAATGGATATTCTGTACATCGGGAAAGAAGCTGTCTACCGGCGTATGCGTGGAGAAGTACCTTTCACATTCAATGAAGCAATCATTATTTCACGAGAACTAGGTGTATCTTTAGACCACATAGCCAGTAGTAGCGCACAAGGCAACGCTATGTTCAATCTGAATATAATACACCATGCAAACCCGATAAAAAGCTATTACACAATTATCGACCATTATGTAAAAATATTCAGGGCTTTCAGAGATAATCCCGCAGCAGAACTAAGTACGGCATCCAATATCATACCTCAGACTTTTTATCTGAAATATGACAATTTATCACGCTTCCGGCTTTTCATGTGGATGTATCAGCACGAAAAAGTAAATTGTATCAAAAAAATTTCGGAACTGAAATTGTCCGACGAGTTGATTAATGCCCAGAATGATTTTATCTATGAAACACAACGGATTCATACTACAAATTATATATGGGATAGCATGATGTTTTTTTCGCTTGTGAACAATATAAAATATTTTGTAAGCATACACCTCATTTCAGAAGAAGAGCTTTCATGCCTGAAACAAGAATTATTGGATTTACTGGATAAACTGGAAGAAGTTGCAACCAAAGGTAAATTCAATACGGGAAAAGATGTACATATATATATCCAACATAAGTTTTGAAGCAACTTACAGCTATTTCGAAGCTAATAACATCCAATTGAGCCTCATTCGTGTATATGCAATCAACTCTCTTACCTCAATGGACAAAGATTTCTGCGATTTACAGAAAGAGTGGCTGCAATCTTTAAAGAAGTTTTCCACTTTGATTTCGGAAAGCGGAGAAATGCAACGTATCCTTTTTTTCAAAGAACAGAGAGAAATCGTCAATTCTTTATAAAAACGAACAGCTATTTAAATCATCCCGATCATTTGCAAAAAAGATCGGGATGATTTTATAAAATGATCGGGGCGATTTATAATAAACAAAAGTGAAGCTTTAATCAAAGCAATCCCAGTGACTTTCTGAATAAAGAAATGGCTTCTTCTACAGGCAAGTCAATATCCAGGAATAAACGTCCGGCAGCAGGTATAACAACCTTACCATCTTTTTCACGTATCGGGATTCGTTTACCTATAACATCCGACAAGCGGATTTTACGTTTGTCTATATCCAACACCACTTCTCCACTTCCCGACATATGCCAATACACAATACATGTTTTACCATGTTTCTCAAAAACAAATGCCCGGATAGGAAGCTCCGCATCTGTAGTTATTTGTTTATAAGGATATAAGTCATACCGCCCGCCCTTATCCTTTAATAAGATATATTCCTGATCAAGATTTTTCAGCATTTCTTTCTGCGCTTCGGTAAAAACTCCCTTCAACTTGGCCTCCTCCCACCAGCGAATAACTTGGAGGTTATCATCCGTACGAGGATGTTTCCGCAGATCATCCAGGTTACCAACCAATGAAATAGGACTATTCCATGCAACCGCATGGCTACATATATATTCATACATATCAGGCTGCATGCCGATTGTTTTCTCCGAAGGAGCAAGATAATTTACCCAACCAAAATTGACCGATGTAAAATCTTTTGCTATCTGACGTGCCGCACGCGTTGTATATTTCTTCATTGCAGGACGAATACGTTCCGGCGGAAAAATATCGAAAGCATTTCCACGGCTCAAAATATGCCATCCGTAATGCGACTTCAAAGCGCCTTCAGCATATAATGGTTTTGGATTTAATTCATTATAAACAGCCAATTGGGAGCGGGATACATTATACCAATAAGGCATAGGAACATCTTCGGCGCCATCAAAATAGACAAAGCGGAAACCGGCACCTTCATATATCTGCCCTAACCTTTCAGCTATTTCTTTTTGTAAACCGGTGTTCTGATCTACACGGACAAATAAAGGCCAGTCGTCTACATCCAACAGCCCGAATCTTTCGCCTTTATCATAAACACGGGGAACAGAGCCGCCTACACCGCGCGTACAACCGGTTAACTGATATGGAGGAGTGGTAGTAAAGCCTGTATACAATATCAACTCCTTTCCTATCTGAAGCAATGTACGGTTCTTTTCCATTTGTATTCCTTCCGGATTCTCTTCTATATAAAGAACTGTAGAAGTAGAATCGGCCGGACGCGCCAAAGTAAAATTACGCACATGGTTAAAGCGCGTATCCGGATTATCCCCCATTAAATAAGGATCATCCCGTCCAACCTTTGAGTAATGCAAATGCAAACCCGGGATCATTCCGGCTTTATATATCTTGTCTGTTATTTCTTTCAGGTCTTTCATTCCGTTCGGATATTCCTTGCGCCAGGGATAGTGGCCGCAAGATTTCGCAAAGTCTACATAATAAATAACAATGGTTTTAAAACCGCCTTTTTTCGCGAAAGAGATATGTTCATCTATATTTTCAGTCGTCACATTTCGCAATTCATAATAAGAATAAGGATATTCCTGGCGAAGCCGGCTTTCAACACCCAACGGCATATTGTAATCGCGCTCCAACCGGTCAATACATGGCAACAACCGGTCTTTTGACGTGGTTATCAATGCAGCACCAGCTCCAAACAATTTCACCTGATAGTCAAGGCCTGCATATAAGTTAATTGCATTTTTTTGTTGAAAAGCATCAATACGGGTACACGGAGAAGTTGCAAGAAGGTTCACAGCCACGTCTCCATCCCATACAACATTTAGCCATTCACCGAAATTTTCACGTTTACGAACAGGCAATTGCATAAGAGTAAATTCATCGATCTCTGTTTTGCGTTTTACTCCAAAATCTTCAATACG
Source organism: Parabacteroides provencensis (assembly GCF_900232875.1). Taxonomy (NCBI): domain Bacteria; kingdom Pseudomonadati; phylum Bacteroidota; class Bacteroidia; order Bacteroidales; family Tannerellaceae; genus Parabacteroides; species Parabacteroides provencensis. The sequence continues at coordinate 132,847 of NZ_LT960491.1, forward strand.
GTAATCAATCTTGTCGAGAGTAAAATGGATATAGTCATCCGTAATATGCATCGGTATATAAGCAATATCATATGTATCTTCAAATTCAACCCGCAAGGTATCTCCAATCCGTTCTACTTTGTTTGAAGGAAAAGTGCGGGGCTTGGCCGGAAACATAAGGAAGTTCTCATTATCATAAGGCCTATATTGAGTTATAGCACAAACCGGGAGTTCCGACTGAGTATCCAGACATTCCTGGCCGCTGGATTTATGTATCAAACTACGTGCCTTGCCATCCGAACTGATGACCAGACGCATCTGACTGTTTTCAATAACAATATCCGAAGACTTACCGGTTATCGCATTTGTGGTAACCGAATAAAAAAGAAGGCATAAAATAGCCGGAAAAAGATTCATTAGTCGACTCTTCATAATAGTGGTTTTAAACATATTCCTAATCTGGACGCCGGTTTTTTAACCGGACGAGACAAATATAAATATAAAATTGGCTTTAGCCAAACATTATATGAATGCAGCTAAAGCCAATATATCATTAAATAAAATTACCTCCGGTTATTTACCCAGCTTGTCGCAAATCAGTTCGGCAGCTTTTTTACCACTCATTAACATACCTCCGAAAATAGGCCCCATACGGAAACTGCCACTTACACCGTTAGCAGCCATACCTGAGACAAACAATCCGGGATAAATCTCTTTCGTATTTTCTACAGTAGTAGACTCGCCTAATTCCACATTCAAAGAACGTTCTCCTATCACACCTCCGGTAGGTGTATTCAATTTAATATCATTCTTACGGGCGACTGTGCGGGCAACTTCACAATCGTGTCCCGTACCTTCCAAAACAGCTTTTGCCATAATAGTCAATGGATCGACATGCATTCCTTCACGGATTACCGGAGCCCAGTTTACCACCACGCCTGCTACGACATCGTTATGGAATACGACGTCTTCTACCGAATAACAATTAAAAATTGTGGCCCCTGCTTTAGTAGCCTGATAAATCAGTGCAGAAGTGGTATGAACAGAATCCATAATATAAGTACCATTACCCGCAGCATGATAAGACACGCCCAATTCTTTAACAATAGGCATAGCTTCTTCCTGTACTACAATATCATTAAACATCATAGCACCACCCCACATACCTCCTCCGGGAGCTAATTTACGGTCAAAAAGCGCTACCTTCTTTCCGGCTTTTGCCAAATAATAAGCAGCAACAATACCGGATGGGCCTCCACCTACGATAGCTACGTCTACTGATAAATTACTCTTTAACTTTGCAAAATAGGAATCAATAATTCCTGTTGAAACAATCTGTTCCATTACCAATTATAATTTAGAGTTAAAAACATCAGAAAGCACATAGAGGTAAACGCTTTCTTTTATTCAATCATTCTACCTTCTTCCCTTCGGCGGCATTACCCGGATCAGGTTCAATGGGTATAATCTCAGCCTGTATATTAAGGCACCCCTATGATAAGTCGTTGCAAATATAGTACATTTTTCCACTCTTCTGACAGGATATGGTTACTAATTACAGCGAAAAGGAAACACTTTTCAAAGTTTTTGCTAACTTTGGCGACTTGAATGAAACAATAGATTTTAAACAGAATAATTATGGCGAAGATAAAAGGAGCTGTTGTTGTAAACACGGAACGCTGCAAAGGCTGCAACCTTTGCGTTGTAGCCTGCCCATCAGATGTACTGGAACTACATCCCAGGGAAGTTAACAACAAGGGGTACCATTATGTGTACATGAAAAATCCGGATGCATGCATAGGATGTGCTAGTTGTGGTTGGGTTTGTCCGGACGGTTGTTTAACCATCTACAAAAAGAAAATCGATAATTGAAAGTTGAAAATAAAGATATGGCAGAAGATATAAAATTAATGAAGGGTAATGAAGCTATCGCACACGCTGCAATCCGCTATGGTGTAGATGGATATTTCGGTTACCCGATCACTCCTCAGTCCGAGATTTTGGAAACCCTTATGGCTGAAATGCCGTGGGAAACTACAGGAATGGTAGTTTTGCAAGCAGAAAGTGAAGTGGCTGCTATCAATATGGTGTATGGTGGAGCCGGAACAGGAAAAAAGGTAATGACCTCGTCTTCCAGTCCGGGGATAAGTCTGAAGCAAGAAGGTATATCTTATATAGCAGGAGCAGAACTTCCCTGTCTGATTGTAAACGTAATGCGTGGAGGTCCAGGACTGGGAACAATCCAGCCCAGTCAGGCCGACTATTTCCAAACTGTAAAAGGCGGCGGACACGGCGACTACCGGTTAATAACCCTAGCTCCTTCTTCCGTACAGGAAATGGCAGACTTTGTTGGTTTAGGCTTTGATCTTGCGTTCAAATATTCTAATCCTGCTATCATCTTAGCTGACGGTATCATTGGCCAGATGATGGAAAAAGTGGTTATGCCTCCATTCCATAAACGCAGAACCGAAGAAGAAATTATTGCAGAATGTCCTTGGGCTGTACAGGGCAAAACGACCAATCGCAAGTCTAATGTTATCACTTCCCTTGAGCTGGATCCGGCAAAAATGGAAGAGAATAATATCCGCTTTCAGGCTAAATATAAAAAAATCGAAGAAAACGAAGTTCGTTATGAAGAGTTCTTTTGTGACGACGCAGAGTATTTGCTAATCGCTTTCGGTTCTTCAGCACGTATTTGCCAGAAAGTAGTAGAGAATGCCCGTGCAGAAGGCATTAAACTGGGTTTATTACGTCCTATCACTTTGTGGCCGTTCCCTACAAAAATAATTGCAAAATATGCTGATCAGGTAAAAGGCATGCTTTCTGTTGAGTTAAATGCCGGACAAATGGTAGAAGATGTTCGCCTGGCTGTAAACGGTAAAGTAAAAGTCGAGCATTTCGGACGTTTAGGAGGTATCGTATTTACTCCGGATGAAGTATTGGATGCATTGAAGACGTTGATAATTGAGAATTAAAAATTATCAATTTATGAAACGTGGAAGTAAAATAGACGAAATACTGACATTGCTTTTTATGCTATTGGCTATTGCTGCCGTAATATGTTATTTTGCGGTTAGCGACCGCAGTGTATTCTTGTATTGTGGCGGAGCTGCTATTGTACTGAGATTAGCACAATACGTAGTAAGGTTTATTAATTAATAATATGCTGGTCTTTAGAGTAAATCCATTAGCATATTAACAAATTGAAAAATTATTCATATGGAACTCAACGAAATAATTAAACCGGAAAATCTGGTATATGAAAAACCCAGATTAATGAATGAAAATTCCATGCACTACTGCCCCGGTTGCAGCCACGGTGTTATACATAAGCTTATTGCCGAAGTAATTGCCGACATGGATATGGAAGAAAAAACAATAGGTGTCTCCCCCGTAGGATGTGCCGTATTTGCTTATAATTATCTCGATATAGATTGGCTTGAAGCAGCTCATGGACGTGCACCGGCAATTGCCACTGCCGTAAAAAGGCTAAATCCCGAAAAAATGGTATTTACTTATCAGGGAGACGGTGACCTGGCTGCTATTGGTACAGCAGAAACTATCCATGCAGCCAATCGCGGAGAAAATATCGTGATCGTTTTCGTAAACAATGCTATTTACGGTATGACCGGAGGACAAATGGCTCCTACCACGTTGGAAGGCATGCCTACATCTACCTGTCCGTACGGACGTAATATTGCCTTAAACGGCTATCCTCTTAAAATAAGTAATTTACTTGCAGAATTGGAAGGAACTTGCCTGGTAACCCGTCAGAGCGTACAAACTCCGGCAGCTGTAAAGAAAGCAAAGAAAATGTTGCGTAAAGCATTTGAAAATTCAATGTCCGGTAAAGGAACCTCGGTTGTTGAATTTGTTTCTACCTGTTCGTCCGGATGGAAAATGACACCGGAAAAAGCAAACAAATGGATGGAAGAGAACATGTTCCCCTTCTATCCGTTAGGTGACTTAAAAAATGTTGAATAATAGTAAGATGAAACAAGAAATAATTATAGCAGGTTTCGGAGGCCAAGGTGTTTTATCAATGGGTAAAATATTGGCTTACTCCGGGTTGATGGAAGGAAAAGAGGTAAGTTGGATGCCCTCTTACGGTCCCGAACAACGTGGCGGTACGGCCAACGTGACAGTAATTTTAAGTGATGACCGTATAAGTTCTCCTGTTCTGAACGAATATGATATTGCTATCATATTGAATCAACCATCAATGGATAAATTTGAAAGTAAAGTAAAGCCGGGCGGTATTCTTATTTATGACGGTTACGGGATCCATACTTCCGTAAAACGTACGGACATCTCTGTCTATCGCGTAGATGCTATGGATGTTGCCACGGAAATGAAGAATGAAAAAGCATTTAATATGCTTATCCTTGGAGGTCTGCTTAAAATCGTTCCAATGGTAAAATTAGAAAATGTACTGCTTGGGTTAAAGAAATCTTTGCCCGAACGTCATCATAAGCTAATACCGATGAACGAAACAGCCATAAAAAAAGGAATGGAAATTATCAAGAAAATATAATTTGCAAACTCTGCAAAAACAAGGATACCTCTTTTGGCATCGAAAGTCCCGTCTTTTAAGTGTAAAAGTCTTGTCTTAACATTTAAAAAGTCCCGTCTTTTGAATTCAAAAGAGGTATATTATTATCTTTGCAGCCCATGAAGTATTATTTATTCATATTACTCTTCCTGTGTGAAACCGTAACTATGTCAGCACAGGATCGCCGGGAAGGAGGTGGACGAGGCAGTTTCTCGCTAGCAAATCTTTCATCGGCAAAAAAAAATATACCCGACAGTCTGCTGGCAGTAGACAGTGCCGCATTAAAATCCAAACGTATCATTGCTTATCATCTTACACCTTTATTAGGAGAGCCTTATATTGCCCCTTTAGATACGGGACGACTTAATTATGCAAATTCTACCCTGGTTGAAAGTAAGTCATTAGCTGTAGGCTACCAGGCAAACGTTGGTTCGGCCGCCCAAACAAGAATGTTTTTTGAACGGAAAGAAGCCCGTGATTTCATTTTTGCCGACCCGTATGATTACTATATCACGACACCCGAAAACGCCTATTTTTACGACACAAAAATCCCATATACGGATATTATGTACACTACGGCCGGTTCCAGCCAGAATAAGGATGAACGGTTAAAAGGAACTCTTACCCTGAATTTTGGGAAAAAGATAAATATAGGAGGCGACTTGGACTATATTTACAGCCGTGGTCATTACGAATCAAATGGGAACAAACTTTTGAGTTACCGGCTATTCGGGAGCTATCTCTCCGACAAATACGACTTATATGCCTATCTGAGCAACTTCAACTTTATTAATAAAGAAAACGGAGGGCTCACAAACGATCGGTACATCACAAACCCGGACAATCCGGTAGAAGGTTTCGACAGTAAACGTGCAACCGACACGAAAGCTTTTCCCGTACGTTTTTCCGATACGTGGAACCGCGTACGTGGTAAGCAATATTTCTTTACCCAAAGATACAATTTAGGGTTTGAACGCGAATTGGATGAAACGGATGAAGAAGGCAACGCAAAAAAAGTATTTGTACCTATATCCAGCATCATTCACACTTTTGAATATAAAGACAACCGCAGACATTTTGGCTCCGGAGATCAAGGTATCGACACCTGTTATGTTGATCATTTTATAGATACGGAAAATTCAGAAAACAAGCAAGTGGTAGAAGACCGTACATCCTATTGGAGTTTAAGCAACACATTGGGGCTATCATTGCGGGAAGGATTCCAGGATTGGGTAAAATTCGGATTAACAGCTTATATAAACTTCGAGAAACGTCGTTTTAAATTACCTGCAGCTTATGACACAGAAGACGGGATATCCGGTACTCAAATTCTCGTGACTCCAAAAACACAACAAATTTATGATGAATTTTCATCCTTCATCGGTGCTGAATTATCAAAAAGCCAGGGTCGGTTGCTAACGTTCAATGCACGTGGAGAATTAGGGTTATTCGGTAGTGATGTAGGAGAATTACGTGTAACAGGAAATCTGCAAACCCGTTTTACTTTATTCAAAAAAGATGCTGTTATCAAAGCTGATGCGTACATAAAGAATGTGAACCCGGCTTTTTATGTGCGTCATTTCCATTCTTCGTTTTTTTGGTGGGATAACGACTTCAAAAAAATACAACAAGTATACGCCGGTGGAGAGATCAATCTGGAATCAACAAAAACAAAACTATCCGCCGGAGTGGAAAGTATACAGAATTATATATTCTTTAATCATAAAGGATACCCAGAACAAAAGAACGGGAACATTCAAGTTATCTCTGCCCGTTTAAAACAAGACCTGAAATATCGTGCCTTTGGATGGGAAAATGAAGTTGCTTACCAGTTAAGCAGTGATAAAGAAGTATTACCTTTACCTCAGCTTAGTTTATATACAAACATGTATGTTGCATTTAAACTGGCAAAAGTTTTAACCATACAATTAGGTGCAAATATGTATTACAATACAGCTTATTATGCACCATACTATGAACCGGCTACGCAACAATTCCAATTGCAAAGACCTAATGAACAAGCTAAAGTGGGTAATTATCCATTAATAAACGCCTATGCCAATTTCCACCTGAAACAAGCCCGTTTTTTTGTGATGGCATATAACTTAAGCTCCAAGTTTGTAGACCCGAACTACTTCTCTCTATCGCACTATCCTCTTGATCCGATGGTACTCAAGATGGGTGTAGCTGTTATGTTCAATAATTAATACATACGTAATTATCAATAATTAGATGGTATGAGAAATAAGAAATTGCTGATTCTTTATTTTATCTTATTGGTTATTGCTGTTTCAACCATGATCATGTTATGGCAACATAAAACACATGAAATACCTCCTCGTGACTATGAGCAGATCAAAAAAGAAGGTGTATTAAGAATGGTAACCGAATACAACCAGTCCGGCTATTTCATATCAGGAGATACGATAGAAGGGTTTCAATATGAATTGGGTAAAGCGATTGCCGAATTATCCGGGTTAGAAGTACAAACTCATTTGGAAATGAGCCTCGCCGAAAGTTTTAAAGAATTATCTGATAACAAATGCGACATCATTGCCCGCAACATCCCGATTACAAGTAAAATCAAAGAAGAGTATCTCTTTACAGAGCCAATTGTATTAAACAAACAAGTATTAGTTCAGCGTACAGCCGAAGCTAACGAAGGTAAACAGCCCATTCGCAATCAATTGGATTTAGCTAAAAAGACTTTATATATACCCAAAGACTCTCCTGCCCTTTTACGTCTCCGTAATCTGGAAATAGAAATCGGCGATACTATTTATGTAGAAGAAGATGAGCTCTATTCGTCCGAACAATTAGCTATTATGGTAGCTAAAGGAGATATAGATTATGCAGTATGTGATCAACAAATGGCTCGTCTGTCCAAGGAACAACTTCCTGAAATAGATATTGATACGGATATTAGTTTTACACAACTCCAATCATGGGCAGTACGTAAGGACTCACCGGTATTACTGGATAGTTTAAACAGCTGGTTCAACCAAATACGCGCAAATGGTTTATATGACAAGATATACAAACGTTATTACGGGAAACGATGATATTTGAGGTCTTTACTATGGCAAGGCAATATAAATGAAAAGCGGGAACCTTCTCCCAACTTGGATTCCACAGAAATAGAACCTCCCATTTTTGTAACCAGACTTTTGCAAATAGCTAACCCCAAACCTATACCTTCCACATAATCGTTCAATTTAACAAAACGATTAAAAAGGGATTCCATTTTCTCTTTTGCAATACCAACACCGGTGTCTTGTACATAAAATTCATACAGTTCATCCGGCAAGCTTTTATATCCGATAGTAATACAGCCTTCTTTCGTATTCTTTATAGCATTGTTTACCAGATTATTTACCAACTGCAATAAACGGATCTGATCGGTTACAAATTTACAGGCAGGCTTGTCTTTTTCTAATTTCATTGTCACATTTCCGGCTATACGCAATTTTGCCGATGCATAAATAGTGTCCATCAGTTCATTTATATCTACCGGAGTATAGTTTATTTTAATAGCATCGGCTTCGATCTTCGACAAATCAAGAATATCATTGATAAGCTGCATCAAAAGCTGATTGTTGGTCTTTATAATTTCATAATAAGATAAGCGCTCTTCATCGGAATCGGCAAACGCCATCAATTCGGCAAAACCTGTAATTGCATTTAACGGAGTACGAATCTCATGGCTCATATCTGCCAGATATTTAGACTTCATTTTATCTGCATCTTCCGCCTTTTGAAGAGCTTTTTCCATACCTAATTCCTGATCTTTACGGCTCTGAATATTTGTGGAACAACCTAATAAAACAGTAGGATCTCCATTTTCATCATATTCATAAATATAAGCAGAAGTATCACGCCATGTATAATCTTCCGATCCGGGATATTTTACCCGGACTTCTTGTTTTGTTTCTTTAACCTCACCACGACAAAGCCTTAGGAAATTCTCAATATATAAATTATAATCATCCGGATGTATTCTGGACGCAAACACTTTCCATGGCACGTTTACCATTTCTTCATCATTCGTATCCCAATTATTCAGGCTTACTATGGAATCTTCATAATTTAATTTACTATTAGGATTTACAAAAATAGAACAAGTACGGATATCACTGGTACGTAATGCCATCTTGGTTAAAGTACGAGTTCTTTTTAATGCATTTTCTACCTCACGTTTGGAAGTAACATCACGCCATAAGGCAAGTAGCAAAGGTTTTCCATTTTTCAGGAATATTGGAAATTTTGTAATCTCAATATCTTTATATGTACCGGATGTTGTTTGTATCCGTCCCTGAAATTCGAGTGTTTTACCAGTTTTCAGAATCTCAAGATCCGTTTTCAAACGTTCTTCTTTTGACAATACCGCACCATAATGCACTTCAAAATCATTATGCCCCTCTATGGCTGATGTTTTAATACCGGTAATCTCTTCCATAAAACGATTCCAATAAAGATACCGGAACTGATCCTCTGCATCTTTAACAAAAACACCCAGCGGAAGATGATCTAAAATAGTATTAATCAGTTCATGAAGTTCAAGACTATCTTTTGCTTTTTCCTCTAATTTTAACTGAAGATTATTAATATCTTCACCCCTATTCATACTTGCCATTTTAAATAAAGCCACGATTGTGGCTATAAAGGTATTTCATTTTTCAATATTAGCAACTAAAAGACAAAGAAAATCAACCAATATCATTCAAATCAAAGATGCAAAAAAAGAAGTAATTAGGTAAAGATCATATATTGCCAAATATTATATATCTTTACCGAGAATTTAATGATGTAAGATGAGATTTGATGAATTACAACTAGAAGAAGAGATCTTAGATGGGCTTGATGCAATGAATTTCATAGAAACAACCCCTGTACAAGAGCTTACTATCCCAGTTATATTAGAAGGAAAAGATATTATCGCTTGTGCCCAAACCGGAACAGGAAAAACAGCGGCCTATGTATTACCTGTAATTAATGAACTGAGCAAAGGAGAACATCCTGCAAATGCAATAAATGCTATAATCATGGCTCCAACCCGTGAGTTAGCCCAACAAATAGACCAACAAATAGAAGGTTTTTCATATTTCATCCCTGTATCTGCAGTAGCAGTATATGGTGGAACTGATGGTATTGCCTGGGAACAACAAAAAAGAGGTTTGGAAATGGGTGCTGACATTGTAATTGCAACCCCGGGACGCCTATTATCACATATTAAATTAGGTTCAGTAGATTTATCCCAAGTCTCATTTTTCGTTCTTGATGAAGCCGACCGCATGTTGGATATGGGATTTTACGAAGATATTATGCAAGTATATAAGCTGCTCCCTCCTACATGTCAGTCTATTATGTTTTCGGCTACTATGCCACCCAAAATACGCACTTTAGCCCAAAACATATTAAAAAATCCGGTAGAAGTAGAAATTGCGATTTCCCGTCCGCCGGAGTCAATCATGCAAACGGCATATATATGCTATGAGACACAAAAAATAAGCATCTTAGAAGACCTGTTTTCCCAAGGTCGCCCACAGCGGGTTATTATCTTTTCTTCTTCAAAAATGAAAGTGAAAGAACTTGCCAATACTTTAAAACGGATGAACTTCAATGTAGCTCCGATGCACTCCGATTTAGAGCAATCGCAGCGGGAAGAAGTAATGAAAGAATTTAAGAATGGCCGTATTGACATTTTAGTAGCAACAGATGTAGTTTCAAGAGGAATAGACATCAATGATATTCGTCTCGTTATAAATTTTGATATTCCTCATGACCCGGAAGACTATGTACACCGCATCGGACGTACAGCCAGAGGAACAAGCGGAGAAGGGCTTGCCATCACATTTGTTTCAACCGACGAACAAGCTTCATTTAAACGAATTGAAGATTTTCTTCAAAAAACAGTTTATAAAATTCCTATAGACCCTAAATTTGGAGAAACACCTTTGTACGAACCTAAGAAACATGCAACTCCCCAACGTGGACGTTCACGTAAAGATGGCGGAAACCGTAGCAGCAGTAAACGTACGAACACCTCAAATAAATCAACAACTCATAAAAAATAGAGTAATAAGAAAGGCCATGATTATACATGGCCTTTCTTATTACTCTATTTTTTATTTAAAATTCTTTGTCTCATCTATAATATACTCCGGGCGTGCTTTGATCTCATCAAATAGAATACCGACATATTGCCCCAGAACACCAACAGTCAACAGTTGAACTCCTCCGAAAAAGATTACAGAAGTCATGATAGAAGTCCATCCTGTCTCGGCATTACTAAATCCATATATTTTTCCCAAAGTAAACCAACTTGCCAATACAATACCCACCAGTACTGAAATAAACCCCAAACTGGTAGCCAACCGTAGCGGTTTCTTAGAAAAATATAACATAGCTGTAGAAGCAAACTTCACCATTTTACTTAACGGGTACTTCGTTTCTCCGGCAATACGAGCTTCACGTTCATAATAAAAAGGTACCTGGTGAAATCCAACCCAACTAATTAGACCGCGTATATATTTCCCCCGTTCTTTAAACCGGTCAAATTCATTCATAACCTTACGGTCTACCAAACGGAAGTCTCCCGTGTCCAAAGGAAAATGGACTTCACTCATATAGTTCATGATCCGATAGAACGCTTTAGCTGTAAACAGTTTGAAAACACTTTCTCCTTCCCGTGATTTACGAACACAATATACCACATTCGCATTTTCCTTCTCCTGTAGTGCTAAAATATCAGGAATCAATTCCGGAGGATCTTGCATATCAGCGTCAATAATTATAGCCAAATCCGCCTCACAGTTATTGATGCCGGCAGTAACAGCCGGTTGGTGTCCAAAGTTGCGCGAGAAATGGATTACTTTTACTTCAGGATCGTCGGCCGCAATATTATCCAGCATTTCACGTGTCTTATCACGACTTCCATCATTGATGTAAATAATCTCGGTAGGGTTTGGCAAAGAAGCCAATACCTCTTTTGTACGCCGATAAGATTCCGCAATAACGGCCTCTTCATTGTAGCAAGGAACAATAACTGCCAGTCTTTTCATCCTTCTTTCTACGATTTAAAGGTGTAAAACTTATTCATTATAAAATTAATCACTGTATAAAATGCCATTCCTATCAAGTGGTTATAATAATGATCGATGGTTAAATGTTTATTCAGCAACATAACCAATCCGTATTGCAACAAATAACAAATAACAAATGCTACAGCAAAACGATATGCACTCTTCCCCCATCCTGAAGAACTGGACTTAAATGTCCATTGTTTATTCCAGACAAAACTATTCAAAATACCGGCAATATATCCTGTAATATTGGACAGACCTTCACGGCACCCGAAAAGTTTCATCATAACCCAAATAACTACCATTGTTATGAGGGTATTGCTTATACCTACGATACCATATTTAATCGCTTGTTTTACTGTTTCCATTCTTATTTATAATCTCTTCTATTTCAGCATGAGTAAGTTCCTTTACATTCGTTATCGTAAAAATATCGGAAAGAAAGTTACCATATTGGTTGCACTCATTTATCACTATATCGAGTGTTCCTTTAATATCAGCACGAACAGGTATTAAAAAGACCAGTTCCACAAATTTTTCTCCAATTGTAAGACGTTCTATTTCACAATTGACTTTAGGTAGGAAATAAGCAAATTCGCGTTCAATAATTTGTTTCTGATAATCTGCAAAAGGTTTCTTATCCGTCGACAAAATCAGAACATAAAAACGCAGTTTCTCACCTTTTCCTCCTAATCCGGTAGATATATAAATCTGTTTTTCATCCGAGAGCTCCGATTCCAAAGAAATACGACATTCCATCAGTGCCATAAAAGCCCAATCGGTAACTTCCGGGTCAGGAGTTTGTACGTATTCTTTCAGCAAACTGTATGCTTTTACATTCTTAGATGTTGCAAGCAAAGTAAGGAGTTCTCTTTTTTCATCTTTCTCAGCCTCTTTGCCACTAGCCAAAAGGCCAAAAACATCCAGGCATTCCTGATCTGACAATGGACGAGGAGGTTGGTTCTCCTTTCTTTTTTCTTCCGAATGCTTAAAGTACTCCATTTGAAGTTCTACAGGCACACGCTGCTCAAGTATATGGAAATGTCCGTCCATCTTTTCAAAAGAATCCCGAAACTTTTTAAAAACATCACCTTCTTCTTTCATTGATTTCTTTTTTTAGTATATGTACATATCCAATAAACAAGAAACAAAGGCAAATGTACGGCTTTTTCATGACATAAATATAAAAAAAAGACAAGAACCATTAATCCGGTTCTTGTCTTATAAAAATATACCCAAATCTATTTTTGCTATGCTCCTGCGTATATCAAGAAACCCAGTCCTATAATAAACAAGATAAACATACCTATATTCAACTGGTTTGAGATTTGCGGAGCTCCTTTAAACTCTTTCCATATCAAGATTCCCCATAAGGCTGAGACCAATGTTGCTCCCTGGCCTAGTCCATACGAAATTGCGGCGCCGGCTTTTTCGGAAGCAATCATACTAAAAGACTGTCCTATACACCAGATAACACCACCCAATACACCCACTAGGTGAGTACTCATATTTCCTTTAAAGTAGCCGGATATAGAAACAGGTTCCCCTTCTACAGGGTGTTTCATTGCCAACGTATTAAATAAAAAATTACTAATAAAAACTCCTAATGAAAATATGAATACGGCCGTATATGGGGTCAGTTTACCAGCTGCGGGAGAAGCAAAATTTTCCAAATCCATAGACGCTGCTACAAAACGGTAAAAGAATGCCATAATCACACCGGCTGCAATAGAAATAAAAATTCCCTTTGCCGAAACGTTACGAGTACCCACCAACGCTTTTTTGTAAGCCAGTCCGTTCAACAGTATTGCAACCGTAATAAAAGCCACACCAACAAATATATATAACGGTTCGCCTTTTGCTGCTCCAAAATAATTTACCAAAACACCCAATATCAAAGCCAGTCCGATACCTACCGGAAAAGCAACCGACATACCGCAAATTGCAATTGCCGCAGAAAGTAAAATATTAGCCGCATTAAAAATAATACCTCCTAAAAAAGCACTACCCAAACTCGACATATCAGCCTGCGCCAGATTTGTAAGGAAACTACTTCCTTCAGTCCCGAAACTTCCTAAAGTAAAAGCAGAGATTATTGAAAAGAGCAGTACCCCTATCACGTAATCCCAATAAAAAAACTCATACCGCCACGTTTTAGAAGCCAGTTTCTGAGTGTTTCCCCATGATCCCCAACAAAGCATGGTAATCACGCAAAACACAATTGCCAACGAATAATTTTGTACTATAAACATATCTTTCTTATTTTATTACGGGTTGATGCATCATATAATTTTCAAGAATAGCAGCCATTTCTGCATGAGGAACTTTTTCTTTTAAGCAAAGATCTTTTCCGTCCGAGCCGGGAGTCCAGCTATTGGTACCCTCATTGTCTACCACCTTAAAAGTACCTCGTTCCACATCATAATAGGGTTCATAACCCTTTACGGCAACTAATACAGCAGTAAGATCCCAACTCATACGTCCATCGGGATCGCCTTCGGCAAAACATAGTTCATACGCCTCTTTTACCGGATTATTCCTAATATCCATCCTGACCAGTTTTTTCCCTGTAAGAATGGCGTTTCCTATCTCAAAACCACTAAAGACAATCTCCGTAGGCCATTGCTCCGCAACCGTACGGGAGGAAAGGACATCACAATAAACATTGAACTCCTTTCCTTCAGGAAATACACCAGCCATAGCCACTAACCTTTTTACCTTTTGGGCAACCAATTCTTTTCCGGATAAAGGACTATATTCGTCACTACCGGATAATAACAGATCTTTCAAATTAGTAAAAAAACCAATCGTGCAGATAACCACACTACTATCCGGTTGGGCACTCAGCAATTGCCGATATACTTTTACCGCATCAGGTGCATCGGAAGTCTTAGCCGTCTTATGCGGATATTTAGCCGGCAACACATCTGTCCATCTGGTTTTATGTGAAGACGTAAGAGAAACACCTCCTTCACTCTTCGGTCCGCCAACAGGAATATCCGGGCGGTTGAAGTAGGTATTCAGAACCTCTATACATGGAACTACATTTTCGTCATGATTAGACGAAAGTACTCCCAATATATTTACCTGGCCACTATCAGCCAGTGCATGCATTAATGCCATTGCCCCCACATCATCATAATCGGGACCGATATCCGTATCAAGAATCAGATTTACGGGAAGCAATGTTTCAGTTTGCATCGCTGTCCCAGTATTACTACTATTACATGACACAAACAGAAACATTCCTATAATTAACAAAGCTATTTTATCCATACGTCAATCTGTTACCGGTGGGCTAACTGCAAAGGTGCATCCGAATAGACTAATGCCTCGCCAAACATAACAGAGGTACCCGCTATCGGATTCAACCATTTGAAAGAAACAGTATGTTTTCCTTTTGGCAGCTGATACTTCCAGAACAATTCATTACGACGGGTTACGTATGACGCTGGCAGGTTAGCTGTCTCTACCAGCTTGCCGTCTATATACATTTCAGCCTTTGCCACATAATCCTGATCCGGCGATTTTACATAGCCTTTAAACACGATTGAAGTGCCATCAAACGTTACTTCGCCTACATCAGTAATATTTTTATCTATAGCAATTTTCCCCGTTGGGTATTGCCCTTCAAATGCTTTCTCATATTTTACGGGAACAGGCTGCTGGCAAGCTATAACAATATCATTTCCTTCTATTTTTCCACCATTGCGTTCTATCATCTGCATAGCCTGATCAAAACTCATCTGATACGTTTTATTCAGAGAAATAGTTGTATAAGCAAAATTTATGTCTTCAACTTCCTTCAGATTTTTTGTCCAATATTCCGGAATGCGGCTATACCCCAGCATAGTTCCGAGAATACCTGCAGCCGAAGCCGGGTTACAATCAGAATCCTGTCCGCAACGTGTCGAAATATCCATCGTTTTATAAAAGTCCCCTTCACCATACAACAGACCTATTATTATATAAGCACTATTAATAACCGCATCTATATTAAGCGGGACAAAAACTCCATCCGGGCAGCCTATATCCTGACTCCACTTTTTTTCACATTCAAACCAAGTACGTTTCCAATCATTCGGGAATTCTTTATGCCAACGGATTACATCATTCATACATTGGTAATAAGTGCTTTGTTCGGGTATTGTTTTCAATGCTTCCGTAACGATAAATTCAATATCGTCGGATATGAAAGCCAAAGAATACATAGCACCTACATACACACCGCCGTACCAACCATCGCCATAATTCATGATATGCCCTATTTTATCCGAAATAGCAGAAGCAGCGTTAGGCATACCCGGAGACATCAAGCCTGCATAATCGGCCTCTATCTGGTAATCAATATCATCAGCATGCGGATTATTAAGCCAATGGCCGGAAGCCGGAGGCATAATACCTTGCAGAATATTATACCTTGCAGCCTGATTAGCATGCCATAATGTATATCCCGCATTAGCAAATGCAACTGCAAAAGAATCGGCAGGAGCGTCTAATCCCAACCGGTCAAACACTTCAACAAATGTCAGATCCATGTAAACATCATCATACAATCCGGGGAAAGTGTCATACCACCACTTTATATAGCCATCCGGCCAGGGAATAGTAACATAATCCTGAATCATCGTTCCATTATATCTGAATTCTGTAGGTCCACCATAAGAGCAACCTATCGTTTGTCCGGCCCAGCCGCCTTTGATCTTATCCATCAAAACTTCACGGCTAATGGTAAAATCTTTGGGAACCGTAGTCTGATTTGCAGGTGCCTGTTGTTGGTTGCAAGAACTGAAACAGCAAAGCATCGTAGCTAAACCTACGGCAAGAAAAGTCTTTTTTTTCATGATAGTCTTATTTTTGAAGATTAACCAAATATATCTACTTCATTCCGGTACGGAGCCGAAGATTGCGCTCCAACACGAGTAACGGATATAGCCGAAGCCTTACATGCAAAACGTACCGCATCCGGTAAATGACGCCCTTCGGAAAGTGCAACAGTAAGTGCTCCGTTAAATATGTCTCCTGCCGCAGTTGTATCAACTGCATTTACTTTTAATGCAGGAATAATATCCACCACAGAATCCTGATAAACCAGCGCACCTTTTGAACCTAATGTGATAATGACACATTGGACGCCCATATCCGAAATTCGTTTGGCAGCCTCTCCTGCCGATATTTCATCCGTAATTTTTATTCCGGAAATCATTTCTGCTTCGGTCTCATTAGGAGTAATCATATATAAATGTTGAAGCAAAGACGAAGGAAGAGGACATGCAGGAGCCGGATTAAGAATAACTTTCTTATTTTTACGGTAGGCTATTTCGGCCACATATTCGACAGTCTCCATAGGTATTTCTAACTGCATAAGTATTAAATCCGCCTCATCAATAGCTTCAATAGCTTGAGCCAGATCCGATGGTAGCAAATTTGCATTAGCTCCCGATGCCACAACAATGCAATTTTCGGCATGAGCATCTACCGTTATCAACGCCACACCCGAAGGATTATTCGGATCAGAGAAAATATACGAGGTATCGATACCCTCCTCTTCAAACAATTGTTGGGACTGGTGACCAAATATGTCACTACCTGTCTTACACACAAACGAGACTTTCCCTCCCAAACGAGAAATGGCAACTGCCTGATTAGCACCTTTTCCTCCGGGGTTCATGAAGAAAGTTCCTCCGAGAACAGTCTCCCCCGGACGAGGAAGATGCTCGGTTTTAATCACCATATCAGTGTTACTGCTGCCAACTACCAATATTCTATGTTCCTGCATTTTTTTCACTAATAATTATCTTTAGTTAAACATTAATTCCGTGAATATCCTGGATTTTACTCCAACCTTGGATTTGTATCAGTCATCCAATAGTCTCGTTCAAAGTTATACTTTTTCCGTTCAGAATAAAGTTAATAAATAGGTAAACATCAGATATCTTATTAAAAACAAAATCATCTCGATCTTTTCTTCAAATCATCGGGATAATTTTTCAAAAACATCGAGATGATTTAGAACAAAGGTAAACACATCCCTTAACAGAAAACACAACAATTTTAAAACAAAATGATAAACCCAAAATTAAAAACAAACGGATATTGTCTTTCGGATTAAATAAAAAGAATTATTTTTGGGATTATCTAATTGGGTAAATAATTCAATTTATCATATTCAATTACACAATTATTTTGTATCTTTTATAAACAAAATACTATTATGAATAAAGCATCTTCTCTTGTCATTTTAGTAAATTCTCTGACAAAGGCGGAAAAAAGGTATTTTCGCCTGTATGCTAACCTACAAAATGGAGAAAAGGTATACTTATCCCTTTTTAATTTATTGGATAAAAAACTATCCATGGATGAAGTTTACACCCATTTTTGCAAAGAACAAAATGGCTGCAGTTTCGACATGGCCGTAAAACATCTTTACAGAGTCATTTTGGATTGCTTAATTAAATTGAGGGAAAAACAAAACATACAAACCGAAATATTTAACTATATTTCCAAAGCAGATATTTTATTTGAAAGAGCTTTATTTGACGATTCCTTTACAGAACTGGAAAAAGCTAAAAAGCTGGCCACAGCTTATGAAAATGATCCATTATTATTGTTAATTTTCCGAACCGAAATAAGATATTTAAGTACCCTTAATTTTGAAGGAGTAAGCGAACGGAAACTAGTAACAAAACAAATGAAAATACAAGAGACGATGAAGTATTCGAGAAATGTGAATATGCATCGGCAACTATATGATATTTTAAAACACCGCTTAATCTATAAAGGATATTCACGTTCTGACAAACAAAAAGAAGATCTGAACGATCTGGTATTAAGTGAACTTAATCTTATAGCAAACAGTTCTTACAAAGGTTTTGAAGCAACTAAGCTACATTTATTATTTCAAGCGACCTATTATCTGAACTCCGGTAATTATAAATCGGCAATACGGCATTATCAGGAACTGATTAACCTATTTGAAAAAAACAAACATTTGATATTAAATCCACCTATTTATTATGTAAGTGCCATTCAAGGCATATTAGACAGTTTGCATACAGCCGGATTATATAAAGAAATGCCTTTTTTCTTAACCAAACTCAAAGAACTAGAAAACAAAGATTACCCGACAGAATTTGTATTAGATATAAAAGCTCGCATTTTTCAATATGAATTAGCGAGTTTTCAGAATACAGGTGATTTCAAATCAGCAAAAAAGTTAATAGATAACCATGAAGAATGTCTAATCAAAAAAAGCGATTTACTGGAACTTGAAGCCCAATTAAAATTATATACCAACATTGCTATTTTTTATCTTAGTTGCGGAGACATACCAAATGCTAAAAAGAAAATAAAAAAAATATTTAGTTCAGGCAAGCTATTTTATGCTCTGCCTTCATACAAAATAGCCCGGCTCATTAACTTACTTTTACAGGCAGAGTTAGGCAATTATGATTTCTTAATCAGCGAAATCAGTTCTATAAAGCGGAATATCAGTTTTGAAAAGCAAGTGTATATCACCGAGAAACTCATATTTCGATTTGTACAGGCATACCCGCTCCCATCTTATAAAAAAATGCAAAACAAATTATGGGCCCATTATCAAAAAGACATCAGCAAAATCAAACAAGATAAATATGAACGGCACTTATTAAAAACATTTGATTTTCTTTCATGGATAGAAAGCAAATTGACAAACCGTCCTTTTGCCGAAATATTGCAGGAAAAAGCTTCATAGCAGACTTTGAAAGCAAACATGAACAATCTTCATAATAGCAAAGACACACTAAACAGCTATAAATGACAAACAAATGTTCAAAATAGCCGCTTAAAAAATAAAAGCATGCTCTAAAACATCCTTTTATTATTACATAAATACAAAGAAGAAAGTTACTTTTACACTCAATTTTGAATAACTAATATATACATGGAAAACAAATACACGCTGTCTGGCTTGATGGTTACTGATTTCAACAAGCTCATAGACGGAAAAAATACAATGCTCTGTATTCTCAAAAACAGACAAGGAGCAGAACTTTCCATTACCAATTACGGCGCAAAAATCATATCGCTAATGGTTCCTGACAGAAATGGGAAGTTAATAGATGTAGTTACAGGGCATAAATCTATTGATGATTACCTAACTTCTGAAGAACCTTATTTCGGAGCAATTTGCGGTCGCTACGGAAATCGCATCGCTAAAGGAAAATTCTCTATTGACGGTATAATATATGACAAATTAGCTATTAATAATGGACCAAACAGTCTCCACGGAGGAATAAAAGGTTTTAATGCCCAGGTATGGGATATACTTCAACAGGACGAACAAACGGTAACATTAGAATATATTTCTGCTGATGGTGAAGAAGGTTTTCCCGGCAAATTACAAACGACCGTAACTTACCATTTGACAGATAATAACGAAGTTGTTATTTCTTATCATGCCACAACCGATAAGCCTACCGTTCTGAATTTGACCAATCACTCTTATTTCAATTTATCCGGAGCCGGAGATCCCTACATCGGAGATCATATTCTAACAATTAATGCCGATTATTATTTACCAACCGACAGTACGGCCATACCTTATGGGCCTAAAGAAAAAGTCGAAGGTACACCTATGGATTTCCGCACTCCTCATGAAGTGGGCGAACGCATTAACGATGACTTTGAACAACTGTTTTTTGGAAAAGGCTACGACCACACATATATTTTAAATAAAGAAGACGATGAACTCTCTTTTTGTGCACGTTGTCTTTCTCCTAAGACCGGCATTATTATGGATGTATATACCACACAGCCGGGTGTACAATTATATACAGGAAACTGGATGACTGGAAATTTTGAAGGAAAAAAAGGCCAACGTTATCCTGAACGTGCCGCATTATGCCTGGAAACGCAGCATTATCCCGACAGCCCGAATAAGCCGGAATATCCTTCTACCCTTCTACGTCCGGGCGAAATATTCGGTAGCACAACTATCTACAAATTCAAAGCAGAGAAATAATTATTAATCAATAAATTTAAAAACATTAAAAACAATGGAATCTACCAAACAAAAAAATTACACGTTGCCAATTATCATGATGGTGGCTTTATTTTTCATGATATCATTTGTAACAGGTTTGCAGAACCCGTTTGGCATTATCGTTAAAAATCAATTCGCAGCCAGCAACTTTATGTCTCAGCTGGGTAATGCTGCCAACTTCATTGCCTATGCATTTATGGGTATTCCGGCAGGTTTATTATTGCAGAAAATCGGTTATAAGAAAACTGCATTACTAGCAATTATCGTTGGTTTCTGTGGTGTAGCTATTTCTTATTTGTCTGGTGTAGTTGGTAGTTATACCGTTTACCTGACTGGTGCATTCGTTTCTGGTTTCTCTATGTGTATGTTGAATACTGTAGTAAACCCAATGTTGAATACGCTTGGTGGCGGTGGCAACAAAGGAAACCAATTGATTCAGATTGCAGGTTCTGTAAACTCTATCGGTGCAACTATCGTTCCGGTATTGGTAGGCTATCTGATTGGTGATGCTGCAAGAGCACAGATTAGCAACGCTAACCCGGCCTTATTCCTGGCTATGGGTATTTTCGCCGTTGTATTTATCGTTCTGTTCATTATGGACATACCTGAACCTCACATGGCTATGGCTAAAGAGGCTGCAAAGACTCCTGATAAGCATAGTGCTCTTTCTTTCCGTCACTTTATCATGGGAACAGTTGCTATCTTCCTGTATGTAGGTGTAGAAGTTGGTATTCCTAATTTTATGAATTTGTTTGCTACTTCTCCTGAAATCGGCATCGATACAACAATTGCCGGATCTCTAGTTGGCACTTATTGGTTCCTTATGATGGTTGGTCGTTTATGCGGTGCATCTTTAGGAGCCAAGATTTCAAGTAAAGTCATGCTGACAACGGCTGCAACCGTAGGTATTATCTTTATCTTGATTGCGATCTTCTCTCCAGAAGACACAAAAGTTAGTATGCCGGTATTCTTGTCTGATATTTCATTCGGAATGGTAGAAGTTCCTATCGGAATCATGTTCATGGCTCTTTGCGGTTTATGTACATCAATCATGTGGGGTGGTATTTTCAACCTGGCAGTAGAAGGATTGGGTAAATATACAGCTGCTGCCTCGGGCATCTTTATGGTAATGGTTTGCGGCGGCGGTATTCTGCCATTGGTTCAAGGTGCAGTAGCCGATGCAGCAGGTTTCATTGCCAGCTTCTGGGTAATCATCCTGGGTCTTGCATATATTCTTTACTACGCATTGGTTGGCAGCAAGAATGTAAATAAAGATATTCCTGTAGAATAATACTTCAAAATCAAAATAGACGAAGGTAAGAGATTAGTTAAGATTGTCTGATCGTACAACTTAACTAATCTCTTCCATTTATAAATAAAATTGTTTTTAACCTCATTAAAAGACTAAGATCATGGATATAGAATTTGTAAGAAGCCGTTTTATCAAACATTTCGACGGAACAACAGGATCTGTATACGCTTCACCGGGGCGTATTAACCTGATAGGTGAACATACCGACTACAACGGTGGTTTTGTATTCCCCGGAGCCGTAGATAAGGGCATGGTAGCCGAAATAAAAACCAACGGAACAGATAAAGTATGCGCGTATTCCATTGACCTGAAAGATTATGTAGAATTCGGATTGAATGAAGAAGACGCACCTCGTGCAAGCTGGGCAAGATATATCTTCGGCGTTTGTCGTGAAATCATCAAACGCGGCGGCAAAATCGGCGGATTCAATACAGCTTTTGCCGGCGACGTTCCTCTGGGAGCCGGAATGTCTTCTTCTGCGGCATTAGAAAGCACTTATGCATTTGCTTTAAATGAAATATTCAACTGCGGTCTGGACAAATTCGAATTAGCAAAAATCGGACAAGCTACCGAACACAACTATTGTGGTGTTAATTGTGGCATTATGGATCAATTTGCTTCCGTATTCGGTAAGGCCGGAAGTCTTATCCGTCTGGATTGCCGTTCATTAGAATATCAATATTTCCCATTTAACCCGGAAGGTTATAAATTAGTACTGCTTGATTCAGTAGTTAAACATGAATTGGCTTCTTCTGCATACAATAAGCGTCGTGAATCTTGTGAAAGAGCTGTTGCAGCAATTCAAAAAAATCATCCACACGTAGAGTTTTTGCGTGATGCAACTATGGATTGGCTGAAAGAAGTTAAAAATGAAATATCAGCCGAAGATTACATGCGTGCAGAATATGTAATTGAAGAAATTCAACGTGTACTGGATGTTTGCGATGCTTTGGAAATAGGCGATTACGAAACAGTAGGTAAAAAAATGTACGAAACTCATCATGGTATGAGTAAACTATATGAAGTGAGCTGTGAAGAACTGGACTTCCTGAATGATATTGCCAAGAAATGCGGCGTAACAGGTTCACGTGTCATGGGCGGTGGATTTGGCGGCTGTACCATAAACTTGGTGAAAGAAGACAAATATGATGCATTTATTGAAGAAGCAACAAAAACATATAAAGAAAAATTCGGACGCAATCCGAAAGTATATGATGTTGTGATTAGTGACGGTTCCAGAAAACTGTGCTAAATAAAGTAAGGGGAGACTTTGCAAAGCCTCCCCTTTTCTTCTTAAAAGTTTTTTAAAAGACCTTGTTTATACAAACACTATCCCATTTCTTTCACAGAAAGTTCTACTTTCTTCTTCAAGACCTTGTTTATTATCAGCTCATTTACAAAAAAACAGGATGAAAGAAACCTTTTCCCCGGACGAATTGTTTCACTGATATAATGACTGATACAAAGAGATTAACTATCTTTGCACAAAAAATAATAATTCTCCCAAAATGAATGATATTAAAATATTGAATAGAGCAGCAAACAATATTCGTGTTTTAGCTGCTTCAATGGTGGAAAAAGCAAATTCAGGTCACCCGGGCGGTGCTATGGGTGGTGCTGATTTTATCAACGTACTATTCTCAGAGTTTTTAGTGTACGATCCTAAAAATCCGAGATGGGAAGGCAGAGATCGTTTTTTCCTTGATCCCGGGCACATGTCTCCTATGCTTTACTCTGTTCTGGCACTTACAGGCAAGTACACAATGGACGAACTAAAACAATTCCGCCAATGGGGCAGTATCACTCCGGGACATCCCGAAGTAGACGTAATGCATGGCATAGAAAACACTTCCGGTCCTTTAGGACAAGGACATACATATGCCATAGGTGCAGCCATTGGTGCAAAATTCCTGAAAGCGCGTTTGGGAGAAGTTATGAACCAGACTATTTATGCCTATATTTCTGACGGAGGTATTCAGGAAGAAATATCACAAGGAGCCGGACGCGTTGCCGGAACTCTGGGTCTTGACAACCTGATCATGTTTTACGACTCCAACAACGTACAGCTATCTACCACTGTAGAAGAAGTTACAGCAGAAAACGTAACCATGAAATACGAAGCTTGGGGATGGAAAGTCATTACAATTAATGGTAACGACGCAAATCAAATACGCCAGGCTTTAACAGAAGCAAAAGCCGAATCCAAAAGACCAACCCTAATCATTGGTAATACAATTATGGGAAAAGGTGCTTTAGGAGAAGATCATAGCAGCTACGAAAACAAAGTATCCACACATGGTCAACCCCTATCGGCAGCTGGTGTTTCAATGACGGAAACAATCAAGGCATTAGGAGGTGATCCGGAAAATCCATTCACCATATTCCCTGAAGTAGCCGAATTATATACAAAACGCGCCAAAGAACTGGAAACTATCGTTGCCGAACGTTATGCGGTTCGTGACGCTTGGGCTAAACAGAATCCGGAATTAGCAGCCAAGATGAAAAAATGGTTTTCCGGTACTGCTCCGGAAATAGACTGGGCAGCTATAGAACAAAAGCCGAATCAAGCTACACGTGGAGGCTCTGCAACCGTATTAGGCGTATTGGCTACCCAGGTTGAAAATATGGTAGTTGCTTCTGCCGACCTTTCAAATTCGGATAAGACAGATGGTTTCTTAAAGAAAACACATTCATTCAGAAAAGGTGATTTCAGTGGTGCTTTCTTCCAGGCTGGTGTATCAGAATTAACTATGGCCTGCGTATGCATCGGTATGTCTTTACATGGTGGTATCATTGCCGCATGTGGTACATTCTTTGTATTCTCAGATTACATGAAGCCTGCAATCCGTATGGCCGCATTAATGGAACAACCGGTCAAATTTATCTGGACACATGATGCATTCCGTGTTGGTGAAGATGGCCCTACACATGAACCGGTAGAACAAGAGGCACAGATCCGCCTGATGGAAAAACTGAAAAATCATAAAGGACATAATTCAGTTTTAGTACTTCGTCCAGCCGATGTTGTAGAAACAACTGTTGCATGGAAGATGGCTATGGAAAATATTTATACTCCTACAGCATTAATCCTTTCCAGACAGAATATAAACGATCTGCCAGCCAAAGACAACCGTTACAAAGAAGCATTGCAGGCAGAAAAAGGAGCTTACATTGTAAATGAAGATGCAAATCCTGATGTAGTTTTGGTTGCTTCAGGTTCGGAAGTATCGACACTGGTAGAAGGAGCAGAATTACTTCGTAAAGATGGTATTAAGGTTCGTATCGTATCTGTTCCGTCGGAAGGTTTGTTCCGCAACCAAAGTAAAGAATATCAGGAATCAATCATTCCCGCAGGCAGCAAAGTATTTGGCTTAACTGCCGGTTTGCCGGTTAATCTGGAAGGCCTGGTTGGCGCAAACGGTAAAGTCTGGGGATTAGAATCTTTCGGATTCTCTGCACCGTATAAAGTATTGGATGAAAAATTAGGTTTCACAGGACAAAACGTATATAAGCAAGTAAAAGATTTATTAGCATAATGAAAATGATAGGTTTAGCGTGTGACCATGCAGGTTTTGAATTAAAAGAGTATTTAAAGCAATTGTTCGATAAAAAAGGACTACTTTACAAAGATTTCGGAACTTATTCAACCGAAAGCTGCGATTATCCCGATTTTGCCCATGAACTGGCTCAAGCCGTCGAAAAGGGAGAAGTATATCCGGGTATTGCTATTTGTGGTACAGGAAACGGCATTGCAATGACTCTCAACAAACATCAAAACGTACGTGCAGCGCTCTGTTGGAATGAAAAAATAGCCCGGCTTGCGCGAGCTCATAACGACGCAAACATATTAGTTATGCCCGGCCGTTTTGTCGGCAATGAAGAAGCAGCTAAAATTGTCAATTCTTTTTTTGACGAACCATTTGAAGGCGGACGTCATCAAAGAAGAATAGATAAGATACCTGTTTCAATTATGTAATAAGAAAGATATTTCTTTTAAATATAGAAGTCCCGTCTTAACATTTCAAAAGTCAGCTCAATTGAAATGTTAAGACGGGACTTTTAATTATAAAAGTCAGCTCTTTTAAACCCGTATCATTTATTCATCTTTTGCTTTGTCAAAAACGTACGCGCAACAGTAGGAAATAATTCCAATAAAAGGATTTCCTTTTCATTTTCGGCTAATAATACACCACTCTCCTCTAATACCGGATTTTCCTGCATCACATATGTGGAACCATCATAAGGCATTTCATCGCTGATTCCCGCAATCTTCAGACGGAAAGCCGGATCAACAGGGACAGGAGTCTTTCCGTATTCACCTCTAACCAAAGCTATAAACTGATTGGAAGGATTACTATACATCGGACGCCCGTTTTCTTCATCCAAAGCACAAGACACAGCTTGAGCGCCGATAATCTGGCTTGTAGGAGTAACCAGAGGAGGCAATCCTGCATCCATTCTGACCTGAGGGATCAATGACATTGCCTTTTCCAATAAATCAGACTGTCCCAATTGCTTCAACTGGGCAACCATATTCGTGTACATTCCTCCGGGGATCTGAGCTTTCTTCACCAAGTCATTCGGCTCTGGGAAATCAAAATATTCTTCTATTGCATGGCAATAAAGCAGCAGATCATCTTCTTTATCTTTACGCGCAGCCTCAATAGCATCATTAAAGAAACGATTTATTTCGGCAGGAATTTTATCTTCCAGCGGATCAAAGTGCTTCGGTAACTTCTTTGCCGTATCAAACGCAGATAATTCTTTACGTATTTCAAGCAATTCCGCATTAATCCTGGCAACAGCTTCCATATTCAAATCGAGCTCTATTCCCATCTTCCTGCAAAAAATATAAACCAATTCAACTGCCGGTGCGGCCGGGCCACCTGCAAAATTCCATATATTTGTATCAACGATATCAGCACCATTCACTATTGCCATCAATACAGATGCCAAACCATAACCGGGCGTACAATGTGTATGAAAATCCACAGGGACTTTCAGGTTCTTTTTTAAAAGCCGTATCAGTTCTGCCGTACGCCCCGGAGGAATCAAGCCACTCATATCTTTCAGAGTTATCATATCAGCCCCCAGCGATTCCATTAAAAGAGCTTTATTCAGAAAATACTCATCTGTAAAGATAGGTTTATGCAGAGGATGTCCATGCAAAGCTGCCTTAATACGTTCTACTGCCGAATGGTGGGGATCTATCGTATAACAAACGGCGCAATCCGCTTTTCCACCATACTTTTTAACGTAACGAATAGTAGATTTAATATTGTCTACATCATTCAAAGCATCAAAAATACGCATAATACTTATACCCGACTGAATGGCATTCCGGCAGAAGCCATCTATAATCTCATCCGTATACGGATTATAACCGAATAGGTTGCGACCACGGGAAAGGGCAGTAAGTTTGGATGCGTCTCCTATTATCGCTTTTATTTTTTCCAGGCGTTCCCACGGATTTTCATTTAAATAACGCATTACGGAATCGGGCACTGCCCCACCCCATACTTCCATGGCATAAAAACCAGCATCTTTATAATAAGGAAGAACGCGGTCTATTTGCTTCTGTGACATTCTTGTAGCAAATGCAGACTGCTGACCATCACGAAGAGTTAAATCTCGAATTAATAATTTACGTACCATACCAAACTTATTTAAATCGTTCTATCAGACTGAAGTCTTTACAATATTATAACAAACGCTAAATAAGATTGGCACGGTTTTTCAGGTTAAGAATAAACAAATTTTCTAAACCCACAGAGCAGGAAGAAAATACCGTAAATAGTTTCCTCCATATTTTTATGCAATTACTATAAATTTACTTTTACAGGAATATTATCCAAATCATAGTAATCCGACTCGATACGGTCCGGATAAACCTTTACAATACGGAAACCAACTTTGTCTTCACCTAACGGATAGCACAATGCACTTGAAGTTATCATCTTAAAATTACCTGCAGAACCTTTGGCATTCCGATGCAAATGTCCCGAAAACATAGCATCGACATTGTATTTATTAAACATATCAATATAATTTCCGCGCTTCGTCAATGGAATATTGAAATATTGGTCTGCCTCATCCGGTGTTTCCACAAAAAAAGAATAGTGGCTGAAAAGGATACGATGGTTACACTTCTGCGAGTTTTTCAGGATTCTTTCCATCCACACCAGCTGCGATTGTTCTTCATCTTTCTTGTCGGCGAAGATAACCGGGCTATTCAAGCCGATAAAGCAAGTGTTCTTAACCTGGAAATTAAAACTGTCGTAGCCATATTCATCCAGATAAGCCTGAAAAGCTTTGTCTGAAACATTTACATCAAAATCGTGATTGCCAGGCAATACATACACCGGAATTTCTTTTTTTATCTGCCCCAAGATTCGCCGGAATTCGGAAATCTGTTTTTTATCATTCCAGACATTCACCAAGTCACCTGTAAAAACGATAAATTCCGGATTCAACTTGTTTACAGCCTCCACAGCCTGTTCCATCAACTTCGTTTCTTTTGTGAAAGATTTATTACCATCCAACATCCCGAACTGCGGGTCTGACATCTGAACAAAATAAAATGCATCCGACTGAGCAAATGCCTGATTCATACAAAGAAATACTGTTACTAAAGAAAAAAATAATTTATTCATGAGTATATGATTTAATAATTGTCAACATCACATTTACCAATAACAGGTATTTATAATTTCCTGCATCCGTGGGGTTTCCTGATCCGTATCTTTATATTGTTTGCGCAATTCAAGAAGTTCCCGTTTCATTTCTTTAATTATATCCGCGTATTCAGGATCATTATACATATTATGATCTTCATACGGGTCGGTCTGTAAATCATGAAATTCCCAAACAGGAGCGGTCGGAGCATCTTCCGATCCTGTTGTATTCAAGCGATCGCCATACAGAAACATTAACTTATAACGTTCATTCCTTATTCCCATGTGTGCCGGACGAATGGAATGGTGCATCCAGTAACGATAATACATCTTGTCTCTCCAATCGGCCGGGGTATTACCTTTCAAGTTTGAACGAAAACTACATCCCTGCGAATGATCCGGAGTTTTTATACCTGCGTAATCTGCCAAGAGAGATGCAAAATCCACGTTCAGGATAATATCTTTATTGCGTGTTCCGGCCGGAATTTCTTTCGGATAACGGATGACAAACGGCATGCGCAAAGATTCTTCATACATCATACGTTTATCAAAAAATCCGTGTTCACCCAAAAAATACCCCTGATCGGAGACATATATTACAATTGTGTTCTTTGCCAGGCCTTCTTCATCCAAAGTTTTCAACAAACGGCCTATATTATCATCAATCGTAGCTCCGCAACGAAGATAGTCTTTAATCATTTTCTGGTAAATCTTTTTACGGGAAGCCTCCTTTTCCATACCCTGAACAGAGAAAGGTAGTTCCGGGTAACGACACCACCAGCTATCAGGATCTTTTGAGGCTGTTTCCCATCTCCACGCCAGATTTTCAAGTTGCTGGCCGGGAAATACACGCCCGGATTTTTCTTGCCCGAACTCCATCAGACTAGCCGGCTCCGGAAATACGACATCATCATACAAATGCTTCATGCGTTCCGGAAAATCCCAAGGTTCATGCGTAGCTTTAAAATGGCAACACATCATAAACGGCTTATCTTTCTGCCGGTTCTTTATCCATTCGATCGTGCGGTCTGTAACAATATCCGTAGAAAAGCCCTTTACCACATCACCACGCTTTCCTTCCGAATCATCTACCCAATTATCGGCCGATTTGAATACCGGATCAACATAATCGCCCTGATCGTGAAAAACATAAAAGTAATCAAAACCCGAGGGACGTTTTTTCAGATGCCATTTACCTATAATAGCTGTCTGATAACCTCCGTTTTGCATCTGCCTGGCTATATTATCCGATTCGGGCGACAAGGCATCATCCAGTGAACGTACTCCATTCACATGGCTATAAGCCCCTGTTAGAATTGTTGCACGGCTAGGTACCGATATTGAGTTGGTGCAAAAACAATTATCCAGCACACAACCTTCGGCGGCCAGACGGCGAATATTTTCGTTCTTTACATAATCGGCCAATACGCCGCCATAAATTCCCCACGATTGCGATGTGTGGTCGTCCGAAAGGATAAACAGAATATTCGGACGATCATCTGTCTTTGCCTTATCTGTAGCCAACAATAACTGGCAGCTACCCGAAAGGTAGCAAACAGTTAATCCCAATGTCAATATAGAAGGTTTCATAAATCGTGTCTTGCCTTACCGGTTATTAATCCTGGTTCTCTTTTCTCTGTCCCTTTTACGCGCGTGAGGTTATCACCCAATTCCCGGCGCATTTTATCTGCAATCTTCATCAGACTGGCTGCTTCTTCAGGGTATTGGGTAATCACATCATAGCGCTCTCCCGGGTCACGGCGAAGGTCATACATCTCAGCTTTTTGCAATTCAAGATTTGTCAATTTGCCCGGCTGCCCATCATTACCCGGCACATAAGCCCCGTATGTAACATATTTATGAGGAAACACAATCTTAAACATACCGTCTGTTACGGCCTCCAAGTCATTCTTGTTGTAATAATAAACGAATGATTCGCGAGGATTGGCCTCCGTTTTCCCTTCTATAAGCGACAAAATGCTTACACCATCAATCTTGCGTGCAGGGAGCGGAGCACCGCTTATTTCTGCAAAAGTGGGGAAAAGATCTATGTTTGAAGAAAGCTTATTGCAGATAGTCCCCGGTTGCGTATGTCCTTTCCAGTACATGATACAAGGAATACGGTTGCCTCCGTCAAACGTAGTAGCTTTTGCTTCTCTCAGCCCTCCTGTCGAACCGGCGTGATTGCCATAGTTTGCCCAAGGGCCGTTATCTGAAGTTAATATAACCAGCGTATTGTCTTCTAGCCCAAGTTCGCGTATTGTCTTCATCACCTCTCCCACGCTCCAGTCTATCTCCATCATCACATCCCCATACAATCCCTGTTGGCTTTTACCTTTGAATTTATCCGATACTGCCAAAGGGACATGAGGCATGGAATGTGCCAGGTACAAAAAGAAAGGCTTGTTTTTATTCTTCTTTATAAAGTTAACCGACCGGGTGGTATAATCGGTGGTAAACCGGCTTTGGTCAGTATTATACCCTATCACTTTATTTCCATCGTATGTAGGCAAATCGGGAAAATTGAATATCTCGCCTTGTTGCGGGTGGAATGGCCACATATCGTTAGAATACGGAAGCCCGTAGTATTCGTCAAAGCCATTTTGCAAAGGGAGAAATTGTTCCTGGCTTCCCAAATGCCATTTGCCAAATACAGCCGTGCTATATCCTTTTTGTTTCAACAACTCTCCCATTGTCATCTCGTCCTGATGAATACCATAATTGGAATCGGGGCCGGGAGCACCGGCAAAACCTATACGGTTGGGATAACATCCTGTCATCAAACCGGCTCTCGAAGCACCGCTGATAGGTTGCCCTGCCAAAAAGTGCGTGAAACGAATCCCCTGGGCGGCCATCCGGTCTATATTAGGAGTACTATAGCCATAAGCACCATTGAAAGAGAAATCGCCATAGCCTGCATCATCCAGGTTTATAAGTATGATATTTGTATAATTTGAAGCTACTGCCGACAAGGAATAAGCGGATGCAGCAACTAATACTATTAGTTTGTTGTTCATGATATATATTTTACATCATACAAAACTAAACCAAATTATGAGAAAGACCAAAAGAAGGCAATTAAAATCATCCCGATGTTTTTTGTAAATCTTCCCGATGATTTGAAAAAATGATCGGGATGATATACCTTTGCCTCACAATTCAGAAAAGGAACGGAGCTGATGAAAGTATGTATTGCCGAAAAGCCCAGTGTGGCTCGCGAAATTGCCGAAGTCCTCGGTGCAACCCAACGAATGAACGGGTATATCGAAGGTAACGGTTATCAGGTAACCTGGACATTCGGCCATTTGTGTACCCTTAAGGAACCGCACGAATACACTGACAACTGGAAACGGTGGAGCCTCGGTTCCCTCCCGATGATACCTCCCCGCTTTGGCATCAAGCTGATAAATAATCCTACTTATGAACAACAATTCAAGACAATAGAAGGCCTGATGCAGAATGCCGAAATGGTAATAAACTGTGGTGATGCCGGACAAGAAGGGGAACTTATCCAGCGTTGGGTAATGCAAAAAGCCGGCTGCAAATGCCCGGTTTACCGTTTGTGGATTTCATCATTGACAGAAGAAGCCATTCGTGAAGGTTTCCGGGGATTAAAGGAACAAACAGATTTCAACAAACTATACGAAGCCGGATTATCCCGGGCTATAGGAGACTGGCTGCTAGGCATGAATGCCACCCGTTTATACACGTTGCGTTACGGCCAGAACAAACAGGTACTCTCCATCGGGCGCGTACAAACACCCACACTGGCACTCATAGTCAACCGGCAGGCAGAAATAGAGAACTTCAAACCGGAACCCTATTGGGAGCTGAAGACCGTTTACCGGAATACCACCTTTTCTGCAACCAAAGGAAAATTCACAAAGAAAGAAGAAGGAGAAGCATTCCTCGAGATTGTACAACAAGAAGACTTTACCGTCACAAATGCATCCGAAAAGAAAGGAAAAGAATATGCTCCCCGGTTGTTCGACCTAACATCTTTGCAGGTAGAATGCAACAAGAAATTTGCTTTTACGGCCGACGAGACATTAAAGCTGATACAATCATTATACGAAAAGAAGGTAACCACCTATCCCCGTGTAGATACAACTTTCCTGAGTGAAGACATCTATCCCAAAGTGCCCAATACGCTTAAAGGGCTGGCCGATTATGCAGAACTGACAGCCCCTGTGCTCTCAGCCAAGATTCCGAAAAGTAAAAAAGTATTCGACAATACCAAAGTTACCGACCACCATGCCATAATCCCGACAGGCGTACAGGCAAGAAACCTGACAGATAATGAACGAAAAGTATACGATTTGGTAATACGCCGTTTCATTGCCGCTTTTTATCCGGATTGTGACATCTCAACAACTACCGTATTAGGAAAAGTAGGAAAAGTAGAGTTCAAGGTAACCGGAAAGCAAATACTAAAACCCGGATGGCGCGTAGTATTCGGTGCCGAGCAAAAAGACCCGGATGCGGAACCGTCAGAAGAAGAAGGCGTACTTCCCGAATTTAAAGTTGGCGAAAGCGGCCCTCATAAGCCAACTTTAGGAGAGAAATGGACACAGCCACCCAAACCATATACGGAAGCAACCCTGCTGCGTGCTATGGAAACAGCAGGTAAACTGGTAGATAACGATGAATTGCGCGATGCCCTGAAAGAAAACGGCATTGGTCGTCCTTCTACCCGTGCGGCTATTATTGAGACGCTGTTCAAACGCAATTATATACGGAAAGAACGGAAGAACTTATTTCCTACGGCAACGGGTGTAGAACTGATAGGCACCATAAACGAAGAACTTCTGAAAAGCGCCGAGCTTACCGGGCTTTGGGAAAAGAAACTTCGCCTGATTGAAAAAGGCACCTACGAAGCACGCACTTTTCTGGAAGAACTAAAGCAACTTGTCGGACAAATTGTCAACAACGTCCTCTCCGATCAAAGCAACCGTACTATCACTATCGAGCAAGTACCGGTTGAAGAAGAAAAAAAAGAAAAGGGCAAAGAAAGGAAACCTCGGAAACCCCGTACAAAGAAACCCGTCTGCCCCATCTGCAAAAAAGGCTCCATCCTACGTGGAAAAACGGCCTATGGTTGTTCAGAATATAAGAACGGCTGCACCTTCCGTCTGGATTACACAACATATGGTGAAGGATTATCGGATGAAGAATTGGCAGAAGTTATAAAGGGGCTTGGGAAATAACAACTTTTGTATCACAAATTATACAGGAATGAAAACAGAATGGTTCCCACTTGTAAACGAAACAGGTGAAACAATAGGAAAAGCAACCCGGCAGGAGTGCCACAGCGGAAGCAAACAATTACATCCGGTCATCCACCTCCATATATTTAACGACAATGGAGATTTATACTTGCAGAAACGCTCCATGGCAAAAGATATCCAGCCGGGCAAATGGGACACTGCAGTGGGCGGGCATATCGATTACGGAGAAACGGTTGAAGAAGCCTTGCGCCGTGAAGTGCGTGAAGAATTAGGCATAATAGAGTTCACTCCGGAATTCATTACCAGCTATGTATTCGAATCTGCGATAGAAAAAGAACTGGTGAATACCTTCCGCACAACATACAACGGAATAATTACTCCTGATAAGGAAGAATTAGACGGTGGCCGTTTCTGGCCGTTGGAAGAGATAAAAGCCAATTTAGGAAAACAGGTTTTCACACCGAACTTCGAAAAAGAATTCAGTAAACTGTTCCTTACATAATTAACAATGATTTTTTGAAAAAAAGATCAGATGACCCTGCGATATTGAACAAGACATCATAAAACAATCGCCTAGAATATTACTGCTCTAGGCGATTGTCTCATTTATTTTTTACCACGGAACGCTTTTTTTAAGATTTCTGTATAATTCTCCTTAACATATTTGCTTACATTTTTAAGTTCATCAAGATCATGATTTCCAGGTTCTTTATAACCTGTTACTACATATCCTGGTCCACTTGTAGACGGGTCTGTACGAAAAAAATAATGAGCTTCATCTTTTCCATTAGGCTTCTCCAATGTAACATGTTTTTTCTCTTGATGTAGTGTAAAGTGATAATTTCTACCATCCATTGTGAATTTCGGACATTTTCCAGGCGTAACTAAAACGCCACCTATTGGAATTTTTTCTTCTGCTGCCATAATATTAAATACTAATTTTCCTACTCTATCTAAGGTTTTTCGGAACTCACCTATAAATTAACTATCTCTGTAAGCTTACAGGAACAAAGATATAGGTAGTATAAAGGAAAAGATATTATAATGTTTGAGGTTGGGAATTTAGTTTACGAGGTTAAGAAACTTGGCTTTAAAGTAATAAAATGACAAGAGCTTCATAGTAACTTCTAAATGGCTATTTTTTTCTTTTCATGAGCAATCTAGTTACATACCCAATACCAAGCAGTAAGCCACCTGATAATACTCCAATAGCCCAACCGCCAACATCCCGTATGACACACGCATCCGGCAGCTAATGAAAACATTTGTAAAACACAAAGTAAAATATTAGAAAACTGATAATATTCCGTATTTTTGCGCCACTTACGCCGTTTACAGTAATCAACTATATTTCAATCATTTGTGAAAACAGACTTTGAAAATAATGTCTATCTTCACATAATTGTAATATATATTTCACTTAGCCGAAATAAGAAACATCGTCCTTTGTCAAAAAGAATTATATTTGTAAAAAGAATAAAGAGTATGGCAACAACCCGGATCCTTGTAGTAGATGATGAAGAAGATTTATGTGAAATCCTCAAGTTTAATCTTGAAACAGAAGGTTATGAAGTAGATACTGCTTTCAGTGCCGAAGAGGCTTTAAAGATGGATTTATCCGTTTACCAGTTACTACTGCTTGATGTAATGATGGGAGAAATATCCGGCTTCAAACTGGCAAGCATATTACGTAAAAATGAAAGCACAGCAAACATTCCCATTATCTTCCTAACTGCCAAAGATACGGAAAACGACATGCTTACCGGATTTAACCTGGGAGCCGACGATTACATATCCAAACCATTCTCTATCCGCCAGGTTACAGCACGTGTCAAAGCCGTATTAAGGCGGACAGCAGATAAAGAGCAAACCAAAGAAAGCGACCTTTTGGTTTACGGAACATTGGTTATGGACACCAAACGCATTAAAGCTACCGTGGATGGCGTAGAAGTAGCTCTTACCAAAAAGGAATTCGAGATACTAAAGCTACTGTTAGAAAATAAAGGGAATGTCTTTTCAAGAGAAGAAATTCTGTCGCGTATCTGGAAAGACGAAGTGTATGTGTTAGACCGTACTATAGACGTTAACATTACGCGTCTGAGAAAGAAGATAGGCATATATGGAAAGAATATCGTAACCCGCTTAGGTTTCGGTTACTGTTTCGAATTTTAACAGAAGGCAAATATGGTCAAGATTGAAGAAGAAAAAAGAAACCGGGTCCCATTTAGCCAACGGCTGTTCTGGTCTATTTTCTCTATGTTCCTGGGGTTCTCTGTTTGCTTCCTATTGTTCCAATATCAGCGGGAACGTGAATTTGCACAGGAGAAGCTGAATAATGTGTTAAGCAATTACAACTACCAATTATTTCGCAAAAACCAGCAAGCTGATAATATCAATCTTGCTGTCAGACAATTCATTGAAGATATTCCCCATAAAGAGCTCCGGGTAACCGTTATCGACCCTTCCGGCAAAGTACTGTTTGACAACAGCGGAACAGAAGAATTCAGCAACCATAACGATCGCAGCGAAGTACGCAAAGCCCGTTTATACAACGAAGGATTTGCCATCCGTTCGTCGCGTTCTACCGGTAAACGTTATTTCTATTCGGCCAACAATATAGGCGGATATATTTTCCGTACCGCCCTGCCTTACGATCCATACGTAAAAGGAATCCTTTCCATCAATAAAGACTTTATCTACTTTGCAGTCTTAATGATATTGATCTTCTTCTTTGTCCTTTCACGTTTCACATTCAATATTGGCCGGACTATTTCAAAACTACGCGACTTTGCTTTAAACATCCAAAAAGGGCAGATACCCGAAACAGACTATACTTTTCCGAATGACGAATTAGGTGACATTTCACAAAATATCGTTACACTTTATCATCGCCAGCAGAAGGCCAAAGACGAGCTTTCGATGGAACGGGATAAGATTATCAAGCATTTCCAATACTCCAAGGAAGGTTTTGCCATGTTCACTGCCGATGGAAAGGAAATACTGTCCAATATCCTTTTTATCCAATTCCTGAACATCATATCCGATACACAGATACACCAGGCAGAAGATGTCCTGGATATTCCGGAAATGGAGCCAATCCGCACTTTCCTTACCAAGACAATCAACCTGCAAAACCGAAAAAATAAAGTACTCCGCCAATCTGTTACCGTCGACAAAAACGGAAAAATATTTCTAATTGAATGCATCCTGTTCCTCGATAACAGTTACGAATTATCTGTTAACGATATTTCGCGACAGGAAGAAGAAAGCCGTATGAAACGCCAGCTAACACAAAACGTAGCGCACGAACTGAAAACACCGGTCAGCAGCATTCAAGGATATTTGGAAACTATTATAAGCAATCCGGATTTAATGCCCGACAAACGCCAATTCTTTTTGGAACGTTGTTATTCACAAAGTACCCGGCTAACCGGATTACTCCGCGATATATCCGTATTAAACCGTTTGGATGAAGCTGCAGGTATGTTTGACTTATCGGAAGTAAATATACCCAAATTAATAGCGGAAATACAGAAAGAATGCTCCAAAGAAATGGAAGAAAAGAAAATTACAGCCGAAGCCATCTTACCGGATAATCCAACCATATACGGCAACTATTCACTGCTTTATTCCATATTCCGCAATCTGTACGATAATGCAATCGCTTATGCCGGTGAAGAAGTTCATATTACAGTAAACTGCTATAAGGAAGATCCTAAGTATTATTACTTCAGTTTCTCCGACAATGGCACCGGCATAGCTGAAGAACATATCAACCGTATTTTCGAACGTTTTTACCGGGTAGACAAAGGGCGAAGCCGTAAAGTAGGCGGAACCGGACTAGGCTTATCCATTGTAAAGAATGGCGTCAACTTCCATAAAGGGCAAATCTCGGCCAAAAGCAGCCTGGGAAAAGGTGTCACATTTTTCTTTACACTCAAGAAAAAAATATAATATCAGGAAGTAAACCATTCCTTAAACTCCGAAACGCGGGCTTTGCTTACCAGTATCTTTTCGGGAGCAGGCACTTTCAGATTGACAGACAAACGGCTGTTAAACCATAGGTCTATATCTTTTACAGCCATGCGGGAAATAATAAATTGCCTGTTTACGCGGAAAAACCGTAGAGGATTAAGACATTCACCCAATTCATCCAATGTTTGTGCAAAAGCAGAAAATGTGTACGGTAGCTCTCTTCTTTTCTTAATGCCCGGATAAGGCTATTGTAATCCGTTTCCTTTGTATTGGGTTCTGCATGCAACCTGTCAAATTTTTCCAAAGCCTTGCGGATATCATTCTCGTCGATCGGTTTCAGCAAATAATCGATACTGTTCACCTTAAAAGCACGGAGAGCATATTCATCATAAGCCGTGGTGAATATGACCGGGCAAGTTATTTCCACATGTTCAAAGATTTCAAAAGCCGAACCGTCCGCCAGATGAATATCCATAAACACAAGCTCTGGAAACGGATGGGTACGAAACCAGTCGATACTCTCAACAATACTGTCCAATGTGGCTATAATTTCGGTTTGCGGGGCAATCTCCAACAATAAAACCATCAGGTTGCGTACGGCTGCTTTTTCGTCTTCTATAATAATTGCTTTCATATCAATGGTATGATTACACTAAATATATGATTTTCTTCCTTAATCCCAATATCCTCTTTAAACAGGAGTTTGTATCGTTTAGCCAGATTCACCAGTCCGATACCCATACCGGCACTGACCGTCAGTTTAGGTTGCAACAAATTTGAGACTTCCAACCTGTCTCCTTCCGCTTTAATACGGATCGTAAGTGGATGGCGGTTGCTTATTTCATTATGCTTAACCGCATTTTCTATTAACAACTGAACCGACATGGGAGGCAACCGGCGCATTTCGCTTCCGGCATCCACTGCTATATCAAACACTAAATTATCTTCATATAGCACCCGGGAAAGTTCTTGTATATAATCTTGCGCCCTGCCGGGTGCTTCGCGAACCAACGACCGCAACGTATTCAGTGAGTTGAACAGCATGTGCGGATTCAAGATGTACCATGGCATCTATAGCCGGAATATCAAATTGATGATGCAATAATACAAATCCCTTGCCCAGCATATTATTGGCAACCCATATCAACACGAAACAAGCTACTATCTTCTGCCAAGTGATACACGCACAAGCACAGCAATACATTCATCATTGTACACAGATGAAACTTGAATTATAATAATAGATTTGCTATTTTTGCAAAGGTTCGATAGAAAAGCACAAAAACTCGCACCTAACCAAATTTAAGAAAAACAACCAACTGCTATGCCCACCAATGGTATCGTCAAGAAATCCGCTCTTTGGAACCCGTGGCACGGCTGTCACAAGTTAAGTGAAGGCTGCAAATATTGTTATGTCTACCGTGGCGATGCCAAACGGGATGTGGACAGTTCTATAGTAACACAAACCAAAAGTTTTGACGTACCCATCCGCCGGAAGCGTAATGGAGAATATAAAATCCCGCCCGGAACACTGGTTTATACCTGTTTTACTTCTGATTTCTTTGTAGAAGATGCCGACCCGTGGCGTCACAACGCATGGGAAATGATACGGCAACGAAGCGACCTGCATTTTATGATGATTACAAAGCGGATCGACCGCCTCGCCCAATGTTTGCCCTTGGATTGGGGCGATGGATATGATAATGTAACTATCTGCTGCACCGTAGAAAATCAATCCCGTGCCGATTATCGCCTGCCGATTTACCGCACTTCCCCTATCAAACATAAAGTTATCATTTGCGAACCGCTGCTGGAGCGGATAAACCTTGCCCCATTCCAGATCGGCGAATGGGTAGAACAGGTTGTCGCAGGTGGCGAATCAGGCTACGATGTCCGTCCCTGCAACTTCGACTGGGTGATGGAGCTTCATGATATATGTGCAAAGGCAGGTATCTCGTTCTGGTTTAAGCAAACCGGAGCGAAATTCATCAAGGATGGTAAACTCTATCTCATCAAACGCCCTTTTCAGCATTCTCAGGCAAGGAAAGCAGGGATAAATATCGATCCACTTCAGAAATAACCACAAATCCAGAAATGCTACACAACTAAAAAAGAAGGTACTAGTTATCTTAGCAATCAAAATTAGAGGTTCACCTCATATTATGTTAAAAGTTGAGTTGATTAAGATACAATCAACTTGCAGGAGTGTTCTAATTCTATATAACTATAAAGCAAAAGTTATTTAATCAAACTAGTAAAAATATGAATTTAGACGAAATTCTCCATTACCGGCGCTCTGTCCGGGCGTATGATAAAGAAAAGCCCGTAGACACGGAAAGAGTAAAACATTGCTTGGAATTGGCAACATTGGCGCCCAACAGTTCGAATATGCAGTTGTGGGAGTTTTACCACATCACTCAACCAGAACTGTTGGCTAAAGTTTCGCATGCCTGCCTCGACCAGAAAGCAACTTCTACCGCCTCACAAATAGTTGTGTTTATTGTCCGGCGCGATTTATTCCGCAAACGGGCAAAATTCGTTCTCGACTTTGAGCGGGAAAACATTCAGCGCAATAGCCCAGGTGAACGTCAGGCCAAACGCGTCAAAGACCGGGAATTATACTATGGAATATTGATGCCATTTATATATGCCCGGTTCTTTGGCCTTTTGGGGCTGTTCAGAAAACTACTGGCAAACCTCATCAGCATTTTCCGTCCGATGATGCTTGAAGTTTCCGAGAATGACATACGCGTGGTTGCCCATAAATCCTGTGCACTCGCAGCCCAGACATTTATGATTGCAATGGCAAACGAAGGATATGACACCTGCCCCTTAGAAGGCCTGGACAGCCGCCGGCTCAAAAGAGTACTGAAATTACCTCACGGCGCAGAAATAAACATGGTTATCTCCTGCGGAATACGTGACGGAAATAAAGGAATATGGGGAGACCGATGCAGAGTACCGTTTGGTGAAGTTTATCATAAGATTTAAATCAACCAAACAATCATCGAACATCTTCATGGCGAGATTGGCGTGGAATCCGAGTTGGGTAAAGGAAGTACGTTTTGGTTTAGAATTCCTTTCGTCGAATCAGTATCGATGGCTTATTCGCCTAAAATAGGCTAAAAATAAAAAGGACTGTCTACATTAGCAGACAGCCCCCCTATTCTTTATTATGTCTAGTCCTAAAATAGCGTTACACCAAATTAAGTAACGAAATGAAAAAGTCAGAAACCAAGTACATTAGACGTACACAAAAGGATTACAGCATGTCCTTTAAATTATCAGTAGTTCAAGAGTATGAAACAAGCCGGCTAAGTATGGAGACTATTCAGCGTAAATATGGC
This sequence comes from Parabacteroides provencensis, assembly GCF_900232875.1. NCBI lineage: Bacteria > Pseudomonadati > Bacteroidota > Bacteroidia > Bacteroidales > Tannerellaceae > Parabacteroides > Parabacteroides provencensis. The sequence goes on from NZ_LT960491.1 coordinate 174,021, forward strand.
ATACAAGGAAGCCATACATTAAAACGTTGGATTGAAAAATATGGTAACTTTGACGTGTCAAACAAATCTCATTGTCCCGTGGAAAAGAGTAAGGAACAGCAACTGCTTGAATTGGAGCAGAAAATAAAGTTGTTGGAGCACAAGAACGCCCGCCTGGAGAAGGAACTCGAATTAAAGGATATAAAAGCCGAATTCTTTGATATGATGATAGATATCGCAGAACAGGAATATCACATCGATATCCGAAAAAACTCCTTTCCCGAACAGTCCTCCAATACAAAGAAGAAAAATCCGTAAGTATCAGCGGGATCTGCCGACTGCTCGGGATAAGCAGGCAAAAATATTACCGTCAGCATTGGAGTATAGACAGGAGTCGCCAAAAAGCTACCGAAGTTGTAGAGATAGTACAGGGTCTCCGTTTGGAGATGCCCCATATAGGTACCCGTAAACTCTATCATATGCTTCAGCCGGTATTGAAAGAGAAGAAAGTTGGCCGTGACAGGCTGTTTGACATACTACGTGCCAACCACATGCTCATAAAGCCTGTCCGTTCCTATCATGTGACGACCAACTCCCACCATCGGTTCCACAGGCACAAGAACCTTGTGGCAAATATGGAATCTATACGTCCGGAAGAAATCTGGGTTTCGGATATAACCTATATAAGAAATAGAAACAGTCACTTGTATCTCTCATTGATTACAGACGCTTATTCAAAGAAGGTTATGGGATATGACCTTTCCTGTTCTTTGTACTTTTAGGGTACCCTTAGTGCCTTAAAGATGTCCAACGTCAACCGATTGTACAGGGAGGAACCCTTAATACATCACTCAGATCGTGGTATACAATACTGCTCCGATGCATATCAGAGATTATTGAAACGGTATCATATCATACCGAGCATGACTGAGTCCTATGATCCTTATGCAAATGCCATAGCAGAAAGGATAAACGGGATACTCAAACATGAGTTTCTGCTTGAAGACCTTAATCTTCCATTGGCACAGATGAAGCGTCTGGTAAAGGATGCTGTTTATAAATATAATAATCTCAGACCACATTACTCGTGCGGATACAAAACACCGGAGTATATGCACCATCAGAGGCAGATTAAAATTAAAAGTTATAAAAACAAACAGTTCAGCAAGGCTAGCCTTGCTGAACTGTGATAAATGTTTTAGTTTTGTCCAATAACTGTAACGGTTATTTAGGACTAGTCATTATTATTTCTTATATTTCCTACTTACACATATCATTGATAATCTGAATCAATTCTCCGCCTAATTCTTCGGCTTCTTTCATTGTATGAGCTTCGGAATAGATACGAATAATAGGTTCGGTATTACTCTTACGAAGATGCACCCATTTATCAGGGAAATCAATCTTTACACCATCAATATCGGTAATGTCATACTGGGCAAATTTTTCTTTTACCTTTAAAAGGATTGCATCCACATCAATCTCCGGGGTAAGTTGAACCTTTTGCTTTGAAATAAAGTACGGAGGATAAGTTGCACGCAGTTCGCTGGTCTTCATCTTCTTTTTTGCCAAATGAGACAAGAACAAAGCTATGCCAACCAAAGCATCGCGGCCATAATGACTTGCCGGATAAATAACACCGCCATTTCCTTCGCCGCCTATTATAGCATCGGTTGCCTTCATCTTTGTTACAACATTCACCTCTCCTACTGCAGCCGCATTATATTCACAACCATGATTACGGGTTACATCACGTAAGGCACGGCTAGAACTAAGATTGCTAACCGTATTACCCGGCGTATGACTCAGAACATAATCGGCAATGGCTACCAGCGTATATTCTTCGTTAAACATTTCACCATTTTCACAAACAATAGCTAAACGGTCTACATCCGGATCAACAACAAAGCCTACATCAGCCTTTGCATGTTTCATTAAATCCGAAATTTCTGTCAGATTTTCAGGTAATGGTTCCGGATTATGAGAGAAATTACCATGGGGAGCACAATGCAACTTAAAGATTTCTTTTACCCCTAACGCATAAAGCAAATCAGGAAGAACAACACCACCCACCGAATTTACGCAATCGATAGCAACACGGAAGTTGGCAGCCTTAATGGCCTCTACATCCACCAAATCCAACTTCAGAACACTTTCGATATGTTTTTGTTTGTAGGTATTATCTGCAGTTACCTTACCCAGATGGTCAACATCGGCAAACTCAAAATTTTCTGCTGCTGCAATTTCCAATACTTCATTACCTTCTGCAGCATTCAGAAATTCGCCTCGTTCATTTAATAACTTCAAAGCATTCCACTGTTTCGGATTATGGCTCGCCGTTAAAATAATTCCACCACAGGCCTGTTCCACAGTAACGGCGATTTCGGTAGTAGGCGTAGTTGCAAGATCAATATCCACAACATCAAATCCCATACCTGTAAGTGTGCCTAATACCACCTGTTTTACCATCGGACCGGAAATACGGGCATCACGTCCTACAACAATTTTGTTTGTCTTTACTTTTGTGTTTTTCTTTATAAATGTAGCATAAGCTGCCACAAACTTCACGATAGCCAACGGATTTAGCCCGTCATCCGGACTGCCACCAATTGTACCGCGAATACCGGAAATAGATTTAATTAGAGTCATAAGTCAGATTATTTTTCAAATATATATCTTACCTTTTTAAAATAGACAGGAATACCATTCGTGTTAAAATAGGTCTGCTGAGTAAATCTTTTAAACGGAACTATCAATTTCACATACGAACTGTCACCAACATAGGCCAAGCCACTGGCTAATCCTTCCCCTACAAAATCTGCATAATAAGAAGTTTTTGGCTGATTAATCCCATAAGTAAACTCTACAGGAAAAGTGTTGCTTTCCGACAAAGTATTAAAAGATGAGGTATCGCCCAGCAATGGTTTTGCAATAAAACGACACAACACCTGTGTCTGTCCAAGTACCGCCCGTTGGCCATTACCTGAATCAATCACATTCAGATAAACATCATTATCCAGCTTCACAAATTGATTGGGTTTAAAAACACCGTCTTCAGGATAATCATCCAATACTTCAATTCCCTCTTCATCAATCAGGCGGTTTATAGCTTTCTTTTCTGCTTTCAGCATATCCGTATACGTTTTCGTTTTACTACATGATATAGCCACCAGCGCAGCACACACAATCAACAAGAAATTAAAACCTTTTTTCATCTGTAACTCTTTAAATATAATGACTGGCAAATGTAAATAATCTCCATCACATCTTATGCATTTTTACTCAAATCTTCCATTTTATTAGGATTAAATTCCTCTAATCCTTTTTCGAAAACGGCAACGGCATCCGATAATGTTCCATAATATTCGCCGCCGGAAGCATTTTTATGTCCTCCTCCACTGAAATATTTAGAGGCAAACTGATTACAAGGAAAATCGCCAACAGAGCGTAAAGATATTTTCATATAATCCGAATCTTCACGAATGAATACACTAAAACATATACCTTCTATACTAAGTGGAAGATTTACAAAACCTTCCGTATCCCCGGTTGCATAATGGAAACGCTTCAATTCTTCGTCAGACAATGTAATCAGTGCTGTATGGCATCCAGGATATATTTTCATCTTTTCATACAAGACATACCCCATCAAACGTAAGCGGGATTCCGAATAGACTTGATTCACCTGACGGTATATCAGATCCTTATCTATGCCTTTCTTTATTAGTTCGCTGATAATCGTATAAATTTCAGGTTTATTTGAATTGTATGTAAAAGAGCCGGTATCTGTCATCATTCCCGTATAAATACATTCGGCAGCATTTTTATCCAGCATGTCAAACATGCCCATACGACAAATAAAACGGAATATCATTTCGCTGGTAGAAGACATTTCGGGATAAGACATTATTACACGACAAAAATCGGCCGGGTTCAAATGATGGTCTATCATTACCTTACGTCCTTCGGCAGCTATAACAACCGGAGCCAACTTTTCTATACGCTTCGGTTCATTAAAATCCAAACAGAAGATTACATCCGCTTCACGTATCAATTGTTCGGCAAAATCAGGATATTTCTCATGAATCACTATATCTTTACGTCCCGGCATCCAATTATAAAATGAAGGAAATCCATTTGGCACAACCACCGAAACATTATCTTTACCGTAAGCAGTCAGAAAATGATATAAACCTAAAGATGAACCTAGCGCGTCACCATCCGGTGATACATGTGTTACTATAACAAAACTTTCGCCTTTTTCTACGTACTTTTTGGCTTTCTGAATCTTTTCTTCGTGAATGATTTTTGTAATCATATAATCTTTCTAAATTTTCAAAGCCAAAGGTACGACTTTTTTATGTTTCAGGATATATAATACCTTTTAATAACTGCAGCAAACATTATAATTAACAATAAAGACAATGATAAAAGTAGCCATACCGGACGATGCAAACGTAAATATAACAACGATGACAAAAGAATAGCATAGCAAATTATCAAACTTACAAAATCAAGTTGAATAATAAACATAGCTCCTGGAATGTGACTGAAAGCATCCACAATTTTCACCATCCATTGCGTTAAAATCTCCACGCCCCGCTGCAACCAGTCAAGACCGGGGAACCATTGAGGCAACATAAGCCATAAAAATGCCATCGGAATAAGCATTGTTGCAATAAAGGTTAAAGGCAAGTTCGTGAATAAAAACACGGATGATGACCGTCCGAAATAAAATAAACAAAGTAACGCCGTGCCAACCTGCGCCGCAATTGTTATTGTAATCCAATTCCAGGGAATCGACAACAAAGGATTTCTTACATAAATAAAATTCCTTAATGACGGTTGTAAATACAGGATAAAGAATACTGCTATATAACTCAACTGGAAACCTATATCAAACAAATAAAACGGATCGTACACCAACATACAAAAAGCCGCGGCAGCCAAAGTATTATAGCTATCTGTTGTACGCCGCAAAACTTTTCCTGTCAGGTAAAAAGACAACATACAACCAGCCCTGACTGTTGAAGCGGCCATACCTGTGACACAAACAAAACTCCATAAAAGAACCACTACTAAAATATACTTAGTCCATCGTCCGGTTCTGTTCTTTGGAAGAAATCCCAAAGCAATGGAAAGAAAACCACAAACGATAGCTACATGAAAACCGCTTACGGCCAAAATATGTGCCACACCGGCTGTCGAAAAATTTCTTTTCACCTCCGGGTTCATAGCTTGCCGGTATCCTAATGTTATTGTAGCTAAAACCGATTTTTCTTTATCTGTCAAGTGTAAACAATCAAAAGAGTCGGCCAACTTTGATTGTTCTTTCATAGCAAATTGCTGTATTACAGCAGGGCTAACATGATTATCTTGCCGCTCAACTCCTGCGGTAACAAACATGGATGACGTTATTAGCAGACAAGAAAAAACAAATCCCCATGTCCAGCGGTAATTATAACAACATCTATTGCCGTTCGCTTCGAAACAGAATGCCAATAACAAGAATGTACCGGAGGAAAACAAAAACAAAACAGAAAGATTGCTGTCAGGAAATATTAACTGTAACAAGATTCCGGCTATCCATAAGAAAAGCGGCCTCACAAAAGGCCGCTTTTGAATTTCTTCAATCATTTATGTCAAGGTTTGGTATTTTATGTATTTTATTATAATTCTTTCAAATCCCGTATCGTCTGTAACGGATCAGGAGATTTAAAAACAAAACTACCTGTCACTAATACATCTGCACCTGCATCCAACAGTCGTTTTCCGGTTTCCATATTAACGCCTCCATCTATTTCGATCAAAGTATTCAAACCTTTACGGGTTATCATTTCTTTCAAACGGACCGTTTTTTCCACTGTATGTTCAATGAAACGCTGTCCTCCGAAACCCGGATTAACAGACATAAGCAATACCATATCCACATCCTGGATAATGTCTTCCAATAGACAAACCGGAGTATGCGGGTTTAGAGTAACTGCCGCTTTCATTCCCGTTTCCTTAATTGCTGCCACCGTACGGTGCAAATGCATACTTGCTTCATAATGTACATTCATCATATACGCACCTATAGCTGCAATTTCCCTGACGAACTTCTGAGGCTCAACTATCATCAGGTGAACATCCATTGGCTTCTTACAAATAGGCTTCAATGCCTCAAGCACAGGAAAGCCAAAAGAGATATTCGGAACAAATACGCCATCCATAATATCCAAGTGTAACCAGTCTGCATCACTATTATTTATCATTTCTACCTCTTCCTGCAAATGCATAAAGTCCGCAGACAATAAAGAGGGTGCTATTAAATGTTTCATAAATACTCTTTTGTTTTTTGCAAAGGTACATAAAAAGAAAGAGAACACTTACATAATAAATGTTCTCTTTCTCTAATTCTTTAATTCATTACTAAACCGCAGAGGTCTGCTCTCAACAGAGGTTCTGCATGATAAACCCTTGCAAACTGACTAAGGAAATCCAGCGTTTGCTTGCGAGGCATGCTGTTCTTGTCATCAGGGTTCTTTTTGGCTTTATTGTCCGCTTCATTCATACATTGAGTAGAAAGTCTTTTCATAGGCAACTGTTTTTTCTTTTGATATTAAAACGTTACCTTGTTCCACTTATTGCACGAAATGATATTATTTTATCAAATTATACCAAAGATAATTCTATGCTGTTTTCATCCGCCATACGGCGCATATTCAGGATAGCATACCTCATACGTCCTAAAGCCGTATTGATACTTACACCGGTTATATCAGCAATTTCTTTAAAGCTGAGATCCTGATAGTACCTCATCTCCAACACTTCACGCTGGCTATCAGGCAAATGCCTAACCAGTTTCTTCACATCCGAAAGAACCTGACGACGTACAATATTATCTTCGATTGTTCCGTCGCAAAGTTTTATATTATTAAAAAGATCTACTTCAACCTCATCATTGGAGACTGTATTTTCGCTACGTTCCTGACGGAAATAGTCAATAATCAGATTATGGGCAATACGCGTTATCCATGCTTTAAACTTCCCGTTCTCTGTATACCGGCCTTGCTTAATAGTCATAATAACTTTTACAAAGGTCTCCTGGAAAATATCTTCCGTAAGATCTCTATTGCGTACTATAAAGTAAATATAGGAATGGATGCTGCTTTTATAACGACTTAACAAAACATCGAATGCAGCATTATCACCTTGCGCATAAAGGACAACCAGATCTTCGTCGGTCATCATTTTTAATGTACTCATTACTTTTCTTATTTTAAGTTTCCTTGAGTAACGTTTATGCTATAGGCTGTGAAGTTTTAATGTTATACAATGTTTATTATGGAAGCAAAAGAACAAAAACTATTTTAATTAGGCAAGTTTTTCATTTCTTTTTATAAAAAGAATGTCCCCTACCTGTACTTTTCACGTACAAATAGGGGACATTTCTGAACTAACTATGGCTTTTTAGAACTTATAGCCCAATGTCAAAGCCACACGCGTCGTATTTGTTTTCAAAGTTGCTCCCTGATTAAGGATTTCAATATCACCATCTTCCATTGGATATAAATTAGAGAAATTATAAGCATCTTCTTTATGTACTTTATACACATACGCCAAATCGGCATAGAAGTTAGGTGTAAAACGATAACCAAGACCTATTGTATAATTGTTCACACCCCGGTCTATCGTATAGTTAGGAATAGTACCTACAGTAACTGTCTCAGTTTTCTGGTCTCTCAAATCAGCTTTTACCGGACTACCGCTCCAAGCATAACCCGCGCGTACCGAAAACTGAGGTGTTATTCTGGCTTCCGCGCCTACACGTAAGGTATTTCCAATACCAAAATCTTCTTTTATATACGTATTTGTTTCCAGGTTTTCATTACCGTTTTCAAAATACATTTTCATGTTCTTGTAATTGGTTAGCTCATAATCAACACTGATTAACCCATACTTTCCGATAATTGCAGCAGCACTGAACAACCATTTATCAGGAGAACGATACTGGTAATTCGAATATGCACCATCAGGGGTAGTAGCCCATTGATCGCCCCCCATCACACGCGAAGAACCTTTTGCGTAAAAATAATCTGTCATCTTATACCAGACAGGAGAATTATATGCAACGCCTAACCGGAAATAGTCTGACGGACGAACAATGGCTCCTATATTAAAAGAATAACCTGTACCATCCGTGCTAAGGGAATTTTCCAGTTTCAGATTACTGTCATCCGTAAATACTTCATTATACCAGGAAGAATAATCATAATTCAAATCCGTAATAGCCAACGTACCTCCCAACAAAAAAACATCAGAAAAATTTAATCCGAAAGCTATATTATACTGATCAATTGCACCTCTCTCCGTCACGTTCAAATCGGCTCCCGTCTGCTTCAGCCATTCTCCTGTTCCCGAATTTATATAAGAGCTGGAAAACTCTCTACTCCTATCACCTCCGATAGGATTCATAAAACCGGCATTATAGCCAAGAACAGACATCCACGGCAGATCGTTAGCATACGGGTCAAGCCCTTTTCCGTCTTTCAGGTCGTTTGCAATAAAACCAGGAGAGCGATGAGCTAAACGCGTTGACAACTCGGCAATATAATCGGACAGGGATGTGTTCAGTCCGCCGCCGGTACTCATAGTATAATTACGGCTATAGTTTTTTGCCCTATTGTAAGAGAAACCAACATTCCAGCTCACCAGACCTGCATCATTGGAGGTCGGGAAATAACCCACATAAGCTATATTGTCAAAATTTACTCTCGTACGGCTATTATCAACTTTATTACCCAGCCAATCAGATTTGGCAGAAACACTGGACAAACTTAACGTTGTAACAATTTCGGAACTACGATAAATTGCCAATCCAGCCGGGTTGCTATGCATTGCCGAAATATCTCCGCCCAAAGCACCAAACGCACCACCCATACTCAAATAACGCGCTGTTCCGTTCAGATCATTCTGAACAAATCTAAAAGCATCTAACTCGCCTTGTGAGAAAGCGGCACCGCTATACAAAGCGAGTGCCGACATTACGATCAATATCTTTTTCATCTTATTCTCTATTTAATCAACCTGATATCCTTTCTATCTACGGCCACCACCGGAACGGCTTCCGCCACCTCCTGATCTAACGCTACCGCCACTTGACCGGCTACCACCAAAACTACCACTTGAAGAACCTATAGAAGAACCACTGCTACGGGAAGGAGCTGTGTAACTTCTGGTTTCGGATGATGAACGGCTACTATTATTATATGAACGATTATTATTATAAGTACGGCTCGGTGCTGTATATTGACGGCTGGACGAAGAACGACCAGCGCTGCTACTTCTTTCAATCACGCGTGAACGGCTGGAGTTCACTGATGACGATCGGTTACCGGATGATGATGCAGAACTACGTCCTATAGAGGATCTGCTGCCGGCTCCGGAAGCCCCGCTTCTTGAATATGTGCCAGATCTGTCAGATGAAGATACACGTCCCGAACTACTTCGTCCCGTTGTAGAACTTCCTCTTAATGAAGAAGAAGTAGAACGGTCGCCTGCATAACTTCTTCCATTGGAAGTACGTCCGTTATATGTGCTTGTACCGGCATAGCTTCTGCCGCCAGAAGTACGTCCGTTATTATATTTCGTATATGGAGTTGCATAATACGGATAATGATGATGGTGCCCCCAATGGCCGCCCCAGTAGCCGCCGCCCCATCCCCATGATGGGCCATACCATGGATCATACCAACCACCATACCACGGGCTTGACCAACCGGCGTAAAATCCGCCCCAACCAAAGCCCCAGCGAGGTCCATACCATGAAGAGTAAGTCCACCAAGGACTGTAACCAATCCAAGGATCATACCAGCCTCCGCCATACCATGGGTTACCCCAGCTATTACCTATATTGATATTGAAGTTTACATTTGCATTTCCATCTGAATAATCGGTATCATAGCCATAACCATAATATCCGTCACTCAAATACAAATCAACCTGATCGGCACCAGCTATTGTAATTTTGCTAGGTGAATGATAGCGAATAATACGTTCTGTATATTCCGTATCGGAACGACGTTCGGGAGCAGCTTTTGTTTGTACAACATCACTCTCCGTAAATTCATCGTCATCATTATAAGGTTCGTCTACATCTACAGAAGTGTAACGACGGTTATATTCGTCCACATCCCTACTTGCACCATAAGCTGAGGTGGCTGAAGATGCGACTTCTCTCTTTGTTTGTATTACGTTTTTCTCTTCTACTTTTTCTTTCTTCTTATTCTTGCTTGAAGAGAAATACACATCATCAAAGAATTCTTCCTGGGCAGCAACACTGAAAGCCACCAGAAGCATAACTATCACAGATGTTAATTTCATGGGTTTCATATTTTTTCTCCTCTTCGTTTATATATTCCTAATCGATATTTATATTTTAGACATTGAACCATCCCGATGGTTTAACTAGTATTTCTTTTTTAAAGAATAAACACCTTGCACTATAGGTACAAATATAGCCTGTTATTAATGGAATCAAAGCATTTATATATACTTTAACTATCTATCACAGGCAATACACGCTGTCTACAATTTAAGATGCAAAAGAAGAACGTTTCGCTGCAAAACATCCCGATAATTTTTGAAAAACATCCTGATCATTTTCAAAAATCATCGGGATGAGTTAAAAATATGAATGGTAGCTTTATTACGACCGACCTCAGCGCCGATATTGATAAACGACTTGAAAAAATACAGAAGATGGAATAAATAAATTATCCGAAATGCGGTGGTTTCATACTGAGCTTCTTTTCAACAAAACTCTTCATAAAGGCCACTGTTTCGTCAATACCTAATACAGAAGCATCTATGGAAAAGTTATACGAAGAAGCAACGCCCCAAGCTTTATTTGTATAGTAATTGTAATAAGCGGCACGGGATTTATCCGTTTTAACTATCAATTCTTTCGCTTGCTCTACAGTAATTTGCTGACTTTCCAGAATCCTCTGAATACGATTTTCCATTGTATTATGGATAAAGAAACTGATACATGCAGTATCATCACGGAGGATATAATCGGCACAACGTCCGACCAGAATACACGATTCGGTCTCGGCCAACTTCCGGATGGCATCACTTTGCAACTTAAATAGTGCATCGTTAGACAAAATATCATTGAAAGGAGTAAACATACTCATATACGAATAGCCCATTGTAAAAGCATAGGCCAAGCCACTTGAAGCACGTTCGTCGGCCTGCTCAAATACATCTTCACACAATCCGCTTTCTTTTGCCGCTACAGACAACAATTCTTTATCGTAATAGGCAATGCCCAAAGATTTTGCCAGTTTTTGTCCTATTTCTCGTCCACCGCTTCCAAACTGCCGGCCGATGGTCAGTACTATTCTATTATCCATAGAGTAAATTGTTAAAAGTATTACAGCGTTAAAGATACAATTTTTTTTATTCTTTCGGCATACGTTTAAATTTTCTAAACTGGTTCACCAAAACAATAGCCGTTACGATAGTTGCAGTTGCATCGGCTACCGGTATACTGATCCACACTCCGAGTGTTCCGAAAAACCGCGGAAGGATAATCAAGCAAGGTACAAGGAACAGCAACTGACGGGTAAGTGATAAGAAAATAGCTTTCTTGGACATACCTATGGAAAGGAAAAAGTTTGTTGCCACCATTTGAAATCCTACAATCGGAAATACAGCAAACACAATGTGCAAACCATACACGGAAGCATTAATTAATTCATCATCCACAGTAAACAACTGTACGATCAGTGAAGGAAACAACTGGCATAGTAAAAATCCAAAAGTAGCTACTCCAACAGCCCATTTAGTAGTCAGTTTAGTTACTTCCGTAACACGATGGAACTGGCGGGCTCCGAAATTATATCCGGCAATAGGCTGCATACCTTGATTGAAACCCATTATGATCATAATAAAGAGAAAAACAATACGGTTTACAATGCCATACGCACCAATCGCCATATCGCCTCCATATTCTTTCAACCCTCTATTTATCAAAATTATAATCAGACACGAACACATATTCATCAGAAAAGGGGACATACCTATATATAGGATTCCTTTTACAATTTCTGATCTCAAATGAAATATGCCACGATGAAAATGAATCAACTGTTTCGGTTTTGAGAAATGAATAAACTGTCCCATCAGTGAAATCACCTGAGAAATAACCGTAGCCCAGGCCGAACCCTCAATGCCCCATCCGAAACCAAATATAAAAAGAGGATTCAAAACACAGTTTATTACAACCGAAGCCAATGTTGCATACATTGCCAACTTAGGGAAACCCGAAGAACGAAGTACAGCATTCAATCCCAGATACATATGAGTAACAACGTTGCCATATAAAATAACCCGCATATAATCGCGCGCATAAGAAATCGTATTTTCGCTGGCTCCAAAAAAATATAAAACCGGATCTAACAGAAAAAGAAAAACAAAAGTAAAAGTAACCCCTAACAGGATATTCAACATCAGTACATTTCCCAAAACCTTATTGGCTCCTTCATAATCTTTTTGTCCCAACTTAACAGATACCAAAGTAGAAGCTCCGACGCCAACAAGCGAACCAAAAGCTGCTGCTAAATTCATTAATGGAAAAGTTAAAGCCAAACCAGAAATAGCCAACGGACCAACACCATGTCCTATAAAAATGCTGTCTGCCATATTATAAAGAGAAGAAGCTGTCATCGCTATAATGGCCGGAATTGCATACTGGGTCAGTAACTTACCGATAGGTTCGGTACCTAATACCAAAGGAGAGTTTTGTTTTGCCATATATTATATTTTCTGCAAAGATACACACTTTTAGACTTAATTTTTACCTTTGCTTTTGTATAATGGATTATAAAATATGGCAGAAGAATTAATCATCAGGCAAGGTAATAAAGAAGATCAGTACAAAACTTTATTCCCACAAATTAAATCACTGGTAGACGGAGAGACTGATTTCGTCGCCAACATGGCCAACATTACAGCTGCATTAAAACAGACTTTCGATTTCTTTTGGGTTGGGTTTTACACTGTAAAAAACGGACAACTGGTATTATCTCCTTTTCAAGGACCTGTTGCCTGTACACGAATCCAATACGGAAAAGGTGTATGCGGCACAGCATGGAAAGAAGCACATACAATTATTGTTCCCGACGTAGATATGTTTCCGGGACATATAGCCTGCAATTCAGCCTCAAAGTCGGAAATTGTCGTGCCCCTCATTAAAGAAGGGCAAGTTATAGCCGTATTGGATATAGACAGTGACAAACTGAACAGTTTCGACGAAACAGATTCAGCCTGTCTGGAAAAAATATGCAATCTTATTGTACACTGACCTGTCGACCGGCTGTATTAGCCCGAATCAAATTATTATACATAGCCTCACAATATACAGGCGGTAAATAGAAACGTCCCGGATAAACAGCACATAGACTAATTTTCACTGTCACTTGTCGGCCTGAAGGCAGATTATCAATGTAACTATATACACGATCGTCGCGAATATCCTGATAACTAACTCCTACCGTTTGTACACTTGTTGCACCTTCATTCAAGAAACGCGTATTAAGTATTTCCCATCCGGCAGGAAATATTTCGGTAAGTACCAAATTATTAAAACCACGTGCCGTAGGGTTCTTTATAGTCACAACAGCAACAAAATTCGTTCCTTGTTCCAGACTGTCCACATTTACCGGACGGCCATTCATACCAACATAGCTAATGGCCATTGTTATACCATTTGAATATGCTTCTTCCTTACCCTGTTCAGGTATTCCTTCCATGATAACACGGGCAAACAAAGTAGACTTACCCATATTCTTAATTTCCAAAGAAGCAGAAGAAGAGGCTTTTTTCAATAATACTTCAGACCATATATTCTTGGGACTAGTTACCTTTTCCGATTTTCCGGCACAGGAATAAGAAAAATCCATTGTTTCACCAACCTGGTAACGTTTTACATATTCGGACAAACTAACTAATGCAAATGCAGTGCTTTGTGTACTCAACCATTCATCTGAAGATAAAGACTTTGAAATTTCATTTGCCATATCGGCAGCTTCTTTACCTTTATCAAGCAAGCAGAGCGTCATAAGACGAATTGCATCGTCACGCAGATCACTACCAAACGTCAAATCATATTCGGAATAGTCCATTTTCAAATTTGTAGTTTTAGATATTAAAGTATTGGCAACATCCGGACGGCCAATCAAAGCATATGCCGAAGCAAGCATCCAGCGGCTCACAGCAGACAATGAAGTATTTTCTTTCAGTCTGTTCATAGCTCCCACTTCAGGAAGTTGAGCCAGAGCCAACACATACAAACGATAAGACTGCGTCATCTCTTCCGAACGTTGATAATAGGATTGAACCGGTTTCCAATCCCGGGCCACTCTTCGCAGGTTATTCAAAACATTACGTTTAACAGATTCAGGCACCAAATAACCTTGTGCTTCGGCAGAAAGTATAAAATGGGTAGCATAAACAGTGCCCCATCCATTCGTACTGGTTCCGCCCGGCCAATAAGAGAAAGCTCCATCTACAGTTTGATATGAACGCAAACGGCGCAGCACCTCTTTTACAGCGCTCTCGGTAGAAATTTCCTGTTCTTTCGAAAGAAACACAAATTCCTCCAGGTATAATTGTGGAAATGCCTTTGATATAATCTGCTCAATACAACCATGCGGATAGCCAAGAAGATAACCGAGACGCGCAGACAAATTAACAGGCTGTATATCCGACATTTCCAGAGTCAATGTATTTGTACCGTCAGTTCCCGGTAATTTAACTGCTTCTTTCCATGATTTTCCGGCATCCAGCGTAACAGGAATTACTTTGGTTTGAGAACGCCGTACGGAACGGATTTCAATATCGGCTTCATATACAGATTTATCACCTTTGCCAACCGCCGTAATCGTAATATGTCCAACCCCCGGAGTATCTTTCACACGAATACGGAACTGAGCTTGCTTATCTCCTTTCTTACCAAAATTCAACATCTTTGCATCCTCTCCCACAACCAGCATATTATCCGAACAAGAAATAGAAACATCCACATTTCCCACGCCATCTTCGGTGGCAAAAACAGTGGCGGGAACTATCATCTCTTCGCCTACGCCAATTACCCGTGGCAAAGTTCCAAGCAACATCACCGGTTTACGCACCATCACAGTTTTATCAGCATGGCCGTATGCTTCGCCATTACCGGCTACTACCATTACTTTTACCCGTCCGTTATAATTTGGCATCTTATAGGAATGACGTTGTTTCTGCCCTTTCTTTAACAGGAACGGTCCTTCAAACTGTACTACTGGTTTAAAGCGATTTACAATCGCTTTCGGGCCTTTATTCAAAGCATCGTCACCACCAATACTAAACAACTGTTCAATACGTCCGCCATAAGCTCCCAGCACATAGTTATATAAATCCCAGGTATTGACACCCAGAGCCTCACGCGCATTAAAAGCTTTCCATGGTTCGGGTGTACGGAAACGGGTAAGATCCAAAAGCCCTTCATCCACAATAGCCAACGTATAAGCCATTTCGCGACCGCTTTGCTCTGAAACAACAACCGTATAATTACTTTCCGGCTTTATTTCATCCGGTGTTTGAATTACCGGAGTAAGATGACTCTCAGGAGAAGTAACTGTAAACGGAACTACTCCATATAACCGGATTGGCAAGTCATTTTGCGTAATTCCGTGCGGTTGCAATAATGTAACATACACGTATGCATTAGGTTGCATCTCAGGCGTAACATCCAGCTTAATGACAGTTTGTCCGTCGCCACATTCATATTCCATAGTAGAAAGTACACGGCTTCCATTCTCAATATTCACAATAGCACGGCTCCCTTTGGAAGAAGGTATAGTAACAATCAATTTCTCACCCGGAGTATAATTATCCTTATCAGTCTTAAAACTCAACATGGTTGCAGCCTGGCTACCGTCGGCATTACGACGACCTTCATTGTAAGGCCAGTCATAATAGCTCATCACACCGGTAGAATGCTTGCTATCTTTATCTTTAACCGAAATAAAATAAGTTCCCCATTGTTCGTCATTAAATGAGAGTTTGAACTGCCCTTTACCGTTTGTCCCGGTACGAACCGTGAAATTCTTAACCGGTTTGTTATATGACTCAGAAACATAATTTGCCAAATCGCTATTGTCCGAACTCCACCACCAATACCAGTATACTTTATATATAGAAACTTCCAGCTCCGTATTAGATTGCGGATTACCTAAATAGTCAACCGAAGCAACCTCGTATGTATATTCTGTTCCGGTATTCAACTGTTCCTTCTCTTGTTGCGGAGACTTGATTCCGGCATATCGCCGATATGGAGAATAAAGCATCCGGTTAGCATCAATACTAAAGTCGCCCGATTCTTCATATACCCGTGTTACAAAGTTTGCCATAAGCATTCCGGGAGCAGAAGTTCCCGCCTCGAAACGGGCTTGAATAACCGCATTCCCATTTCCATCCGTAGTACCGGAAATCAATTTACTTTCTTCACTATTGAATACCCGAGAGGGATCGTCAAAGTAGAAATCCTTATATCCCGTAAAACTTGTAGGTGCCGGGATAAACGTTCCTTGTATATCATATTTTAAATTGCGGGCTGTTGCTCCCTGCAACCATTCCACATGTAAATGGGCATCTATAGGTTCGCTACGCAACAAAGTCTTCTCTGGCATCGTTAGGTTTATTTTTAAACGGTTCGGTTTTATGGATTCAATACGTAGCCGTTTTGTAAAAGTAGCACCTCCCACATTGACATTTACATTCCAGGCACCTGTCGGAGCATCCGGTTCGGTAGGCATGTCAAACACATAAGTTCCCAACACGCCTTGTGTCTGTGTTTTTCGGGTATAAAGTTGTCCCAACGGATTATATAATTCCATAACAACAGGATGATTAACCGGCAATTGTTTCAAACCGTCATTCAGCATAAAACCTAAATGCAACGTATCACCCGGACGCCACACGCCCCGTTCTCCATAAATAAAACCTTTAATCCCCTTCTGTATCACTTCTCCCGATACATCAAACGAACTCAACGATAAAGCCGATCCATTATCCACACGAAGATACGAACGCTGTTTGCCTAAAGAGGCTATCAGGTAGAAAGGCTTGCCGGAAGCAAGTTTCAATTTCACACAACCTTTATCATCCGTCACGCCTTTGGCTAAAACCTGATGTTGAAAGTTATAAACTGTTACGTCTACCTTTTTTTCGGGATGCGTACTTACTATATTGTGCACCAAGACAGTCATTTCATTGTCTTCGCCGGCCATAGCCATAAGGCCAAGATTGGTTGCCAGTATATTTTTTCCTGTTACCTTATTATAATAATAACTGTTGGAACAAGGATTATTCCGTTCGTTATAGTTATAATCCGACCAGTTAAAATCTCCATTGTAATAATAATAACCGCCATCATCAAAACGGCTGCATTCTTCTTTGAACTTTATCTCATCCTCTGCTAATATTTGTTCTTTTGAAATTTTCGTTCCTCCGTCACAAGGATAAGCGGACAATTCTTTATTAAAAGACAATTCGACCCGATAAATAGCTCCGGGCTCAGGTTGTATCAGTTGTTTTAGGTCAATAGCAAAAGTATTCCACTTGGAAATATCCAGAGAAGCGTCATCGTCTAAAAAAATAGTCTTTCGCGCAACCAAGCGGCCAACCCGCATAAGATCCGAAGTTTCATTCAGATTATTCACCTGAAGAAACTGACCGATATTTTGTTCCAATATCTTAATTACACGCACTACCACACCACGAAGATATACTGCCTGGAAAGGAACAGTCAGTTGCGTTGATTGGGGAATAATAACTCCATTTCCAATAAAACGAACGGCGGGCAATGAAGTATTTATATCAACTTGCCGGACAACATCCTGTCCCAGCTTCAAACCGCTTTTACTCTTTATTTCCCTGTTTAAATGAACATTAAGCACACCTTCACGCTGGGCATCCGGATATAAACGAAGTTTATTGCCATCCATATTCACAGTCTCCAACGTATTACCGGCAATAAAGGCAAGTCCCCGCATATCTTGCGTTATATCCAATAACTTGGTAAAAGCAATCTCTACATATTTCTCCGGTTCGGAAACATAATTAACACTATACACAGAGAAATCGTTCACTGAGGGAATATCAACAGACAAAAGATCATCTTCCTGAACATCAGATTTATTGGGAACTACAGAAACAACCAGTTTACGCGCACCATCAGTACCGGCTGCTACATTCATTAAGGAAACCTGATGCTTCTTACCATCCGGACTATGCTGCCAGACAGTCTCTACTTTTTCCGAAAACCGAATCAGAGCCTCAACAGTTTCGGGTGTTTCTTTATCAGGTGTATACAAAGTGCACACAACATCATATCCATTCTCATTCTTAGCATTCACATTCATTGACTCCACATTAGCCCGAAGAGTGAGCGGATTTGTAGAGAATTTAAAAGTAAAATACCTGTCTTTCCCTTTGGCATCAAACCACTCGGAAAGATCTGCTGTGATTTTATATGCCGTATTGCGTTCAAAGTTTTTAGCAGGTTTAAACACTATAGTCTGCCCATTCTCGAAAGAAAAAGTACCCTTTACTTCCGGTTTTATACGAATCAATTTATTTAACTGTTCCGCATTCATTTTATCAGCCGGGACTTCTTGATTAAGAATCAAATACACGGGAGCATATCTCGATATTTTACCAGAAGTAAAAGCTTCTACATAGGGACAGAATGTCAATTCTCCGTCATCACTATTCTTCGTATTACAACCGAAAAACAATGTAAGAAGATATAAAGAACAAATCAGGTACAGATACTTTGCCATAACGATTGATATTTACGTAAATACTGTCTATGACAAAGATAATCTTTTCTCTTAATCAGTCTATCTAAAAATAGAAAAATCCATATATTAGCATCCTAATCAGAATGAAAAGATGTTCTACAAAAACATAAAACGCAGACCTGTCAAACTACTTGTGAGCCTCGTTGCACTTTCGGGTATTCTATGGGGGATCATGTATATTATTGTTCCGCGCACTCTGTTTCCTGATATCTATTCTACACTACTTTACTCGGCCGAAGGGAACTTGTTAGGAGCACGTATTGCACCCGACGGACAATGGAGGTTTCCTGCAACAGACTCACTACCCGAGAAATTCGCCAAATGCCTGATAACTTACGAAGACAAAAGATTCTATTATCATCCGGGAGTAGACATAGTAGCGATAACACGTGCCCTCAAACTGAACAGCCAGGCCAAACGTATTATAAGCGGAGGGAGCACCCTTACCATGCAACTAGCACGTATTGCCAGAGGAAACAAACAACGGTCTTTTTATGAAAAAGGAGTAGAAATGTGTTGGGCTGTTTTTCTGGAAACAATCTACAGCAAAAATGAAATATTAAATCTATATGCTGCTCATGCCCCTTTCGGCGGGAACGTAATCGGAGCAGAAACCGCAGCCTGGCGATATTTCGGACGGAGTCTCGATAATTTATCATGGGCAGAATATGCAACATTGGCTGTATTGCCAAACTCACCGGCAATGATTCATCCCGGACGTAACCGTAAACAACTCAAAGATAAAAGAGACAAGCTTCTTGGTTTGTTAGTAAACCAAAATATCATTGACAGTACCGAATATGAACTGTCCTGCATGGAACCTCTACCGGATGCTCCTCTACCGTTACCCAATGATGCACCTCATTTATTAGAAAGACTGGCAGCGGATATGCCGGGTGAGCGCATCACCTCGTCGGTAAAACAAACATTACAACAGCAAGTGCAAGAAATGGTAAACCGTTATGCCTTAGAGTATAGTTCAAACCATATTAACAACTTAGCAGCCATTATTACCAATGTAGAAACAGGAGAAGTAATAGCATACGCCGGGAACGTTACTCTCAAAGGCGATGATAAGAAAGGAAATCAGGTAGATATCATTACTTCACCACGTAGCACCGGTAGCGTATTAAAACCTTTTCTTTACGCCGGCATGCTACACGACGGATTAATTTTACCTTCAACTCTGATTTCGGACGTTCCTTTAAATATAAACGGATTCATGCCCCAGAATTTTAATAAGACCTTCTATGGAGCCGTTCCTGCACATGTTGCAATAGAACGTTCTCTAAATGTGCCGTTAGTACGAATGCTATCCCAATACAACACCGGACGCTTTATGCAACTACTGAAAACATGGGGAATGACGACCTTACGTTTTCCCGAAGAACATTACGGAGCCTCCCTGATCCTGGGAGGAGCCGAAGGTACTTTATGGGACCTTACAGGCATATATGCCTCCATATCGCGAGTGTTGTCACATTACCGGAAATATAACGGAAGATATAATGCTGCCGACATACATCCTTTAAGTCCTTTTCCCGTAATAGAAAGAAATCCCGTACAATACGTTACTGATAAAAGGCTGACAGACATCCCTTCCCTTTCTGCTGCCTCTTTATGGTTTACGGCAGAAGCCATGTCCGCCCTAAACCGTCCGGAAGAAGAAGCCGACTGGCAACAATTTGAATCGATGAAAAAAATTGCATGGAAAACCGGAACAAGCTATGGAGGGCGGGATGCATGGGCTATAGGCTTCACACCTCATTACGCGGTAGGTGTCTGGGTAGGAAATGCGTCAGGGGAAGGACGTCCGGGATTGACAGGAGTAGGAAATGCAGCCCCTGTATTATTTGACTTGTTCTCCCTACTCCCGGGCAACGACTGGTTCGACATGCCTTACGACGAAATGGAACAAGTTGCTATTTGCAGGCATAGCGGTCACAAAGCTTCTGCTATATGTGAACAGGTTGACACACTATATATACCACGTTCCGGTAACAATACAACCGTATGTCCTTATCATAAACTGGTACATCTTTCTGCAAATGGCAAATACAGAGTAAACAGTTCATGTGAATCGATAAATAACATGATTACACGCTCATGGTTCATATTACCACCTTCACAAGAATATTATTATAAAAACTACCACATAGATTATATCCCGCTTCCTCCGTTTAAACCAGGATGCGAACAAGTACAAAGTCGCCAAATAGAACTGATTTATCCGGAACATAATGCCGTACTATTCCTGCCAAAGGGCTTTTCGGGTCAACAAGAGAAATTCGTATTCAAAGCCGCCCATGCCCGTAAAGAGGCAACAATATACTGGCACCTGGACAAGTCTTATTTGGGGGAAACAACCGGGAATCATCAGATTGCTTGCATCGTACCTGCCGGAAAGCATCTTCTCACCCTCATTGACAACTCAGGTAATCAACGAAAGATTATGTTTGAAGTAAAATAACAGGAAGGTATTATTACTCTTTAGGTAACATTTTCTTCAGCAACAAATAACCGCATAAACCGGAAATGAACGATCCGGAAAACACACCAAGTTTAGCCTGATTCAAAAGATCAATGCCTACAGGCGTATCCGAACCAAAAGAAAGGTTGGCAATAAACAAGGCCACCGTAAAACCGATTCCTCCCAACATAGACACACCCAGAAGTGTCCGTTTACTCATTCCTGTGGGCATAGAAACAATGCCGGATTTAACAAACAGATATGAAAAGGAGAATATTCCCACTGTCTTACCAACAAACAAACCGGCCAACACTGCCAACGGAACATTCAGCAACGTCTGCGGCTGAATATTGCCAAAGGTCACTCCGGCATTAACAAATGCAAACAAAGGAAGGATCAGGTAATTTACCAACGGATGAAGCTTATCGGCAATACTCTGTAACGGGCTGATTGTCTTATCCGCCAAAGAATGGATATTATTAAGTACCTGGATTTGAGTCGGAGTCAACACCGCCGCTTGCTTTGACTGTTTCACCTCCGTATAATCCAGCATATCCAAATACCCGGTCATGTCGCAAGTAAAATCATCCAGCTTAACCACCGGACGTGCAGGAACCGTAAATGCCACCAATACCCCGGCTATAGTAGGATGAACCCCCGATTCCAGAAATAACAACCACACAATAAAGCCGGCCACATAATAAAACAGACTATTATGAATCCCGAGCTTACCGCCAACATATAGCAATGCCAAAATAGCAATAGATATCAATAACGGCACGGAAGCAATCTCGCCACTATAAAATAAAGCAATAATAATAATCCCACCTATATCATCCACTACGGCCAAAGCCGTAAGAAAAATACGCATACTCAGCGGCACCCGTTTACCCAATAATCCTAAAACAGCCAAAGCAAAAGCTATGTCTGTAGCCATCGGGATTGCAGCACCTCTGGCCTCCGGCCCGGAACTACATACCAGTATATAAAACAGAACCGGAACTATCATACCTCCGCATGCCGCAATTACAGGAAGCAACGCTTTCCGTACGGAACATAGTTCCCCTATCAGTATCTCCTGTTTGATTTCGAGGCCAATCACAAAGAAAAAGACGGCCATCAGGGCATCATTCACAAAAGCCAACATGGACATCGGTTCTCCCTGGTGCGAAAAGAAATTGAATGTCCAAGCCTGCAAATTGATCGGAAAAGATAATAATTGGTGATACGTACCCTCCCAAGGGGAATTGGCCAAGATCATGGCTATAACAGTGGCCATAAACAGCAACAGACTAGCGTTCGTTTTTTGTATGGCAAAACGGCGCAACGGTTTAAGGATAACATGAATAGTACGGTCCATAAAAAATAAATTATGCGGAGATACACCATTGGGCGGATGCATCTCCGTATGTTTTTCTAACAACCCACAGCTTCGGCTTTTTCTGCTTGCTCCAGTTTATATGCGCTGCGTGTAAGTTTCTCTACCCAGACGACAAAGATACCTGTTAATATTAAATTAAACACAATAGTTAACACGGAAATTATAAGGGCGGGACCTCCCAGATTATAGCCTAATGCAATAAAGATAACCCCGGCTCCCACTTCTCCACGGGTAAACATACCTATCGAAAGCGCCAGGCGTTCACGCTTGCGCCGTTCGCGATAAAAGAAGATAGGAAACAGTTTTCCTATATTAGACAGGAAAGAAACAACCACTACGTGCAAAATAATCATAGGCCATGACATCATGGGTTGCGCCCCCGTAATAGTGGCCACTTCGGATGACTGTCCCGCAAAGTCAATACCCAGGAATACCGGCATGCTGACACCCACAAGAAACATAAAAAGGTAAGAAATAAGATCGGCCACACGATGTTCTACCTTTGTATCGATATGCTTATGCCTCATAATCATACCTACAACAAATGCAGGAAGAAGCACTTCTATGTGAATACTGCCGTCTTCACCATACATCTTTTTAGAGACCAGATAAATAATCTGCGTTATGGCAAAAGTAACGACGGCATAGGTCAAAATAGCCTTCCAATCCTGGCGCACATTATACGAACCCATTTTTTTCCATCCCAGAATAAGCAAAAGCACAACGACCAGAATAATAACGCCCAACTGCCAACGTAAGCCTATCATCATTATTTGCAAAGGTATCATCAGCAAGATAGTATCGAGGTCGTCAAAGATGGCCAACACTTGCACTTTCTTGTACACCCACGAAGCCTTCAGTCCTGCCGCAGCCAGCATGGTAAACAAGATGCCGGCAGAAGTAGGCGCGGCAAAACGGCTCAGCAATAAATTCTCTTTCCAGGCGTCCCATTGCCCCCAATACATTTCGGGAAGCAATATAAACATATAATATAACGCCACAAATATCCAGGGAAAAGCAGCTGTCGCCATTGCGATGAAATAGTCTTCGGTATATGATTTCCAGCGTGTCTTATCAATCTCGAACTCCCGGCCTACATTAATCATAATGAATGACAGACAAACAAAGAGAAAGGTATTAGACACTGTCTTTACCAATGAATAGTTATCACCTGCCAGAGAAGGCAATATTTGTGAAACAACCAATCCTAACACTAAAAAGAAAGAAAACAATAGTACTTTTTTCATTCGCAAATCTATTTTATTAATTGAAACAATTGATATATAAGTTTTGTTGATAACGGTTAGCCAAAGGGCTCCCCACTCTCCCCTCTCTACGCTTTCGCTTTAGGCTGTGAAGAGCTTCGCACCGTACGGTATAGAGCAATCTCCCTAGTAAGGGAGAACTTATCTCCCTAGGTAGGGAGAAATCATCTCGCTAGGTAGGGAGAAGTTATCCCCCTAGGTAGGGAGATGACTCCGTGCCCTACGGTGCAAAACATAGAATAGCCACAGTGGAGAGGTCCGGTTCATAGAAGCCGGGCTGTTTCCACCTTAAGCAGGCGGCTCTTGAGACGTTCTGCTTCTCCCAGACGGATACGGAGTGTCATTTCACAGTCCATGTCGAAGTGTTGGGAGATAATCACCGGATTATCTTCTTTTACAATACGCATGATACTGTTCAGGTAGGGATACTCAAAGACAACGGTAATATCTTCATCTACCGTTCGTTCTTCTATTTCGGCGGCAGCAATAGCTTCGGCGGCGGCTGTGCGGTAAGCTACAATGAGCCCGCTGGTGCCCAGCTCAATTCCTCCAAAATAGCGGACTACAATGATAAGGATGTCTGTCAGTTCGTTCGAATTGATCTGCCCGAGAATGGGCTTACCGGCCGTAGACGAGGGTTCGCCGTCATCATTGGCACGAAAGGTCTGACGATCCGTTCCAAGCATATAAGCCCAACATACGTGGCGGGCATCATAGTATTGCTTACGGTATTGCTCCAGTTGCATCTTCACGTCATCGACCGTACGCACCGGAATAGCATACGAAATAAAGCGGCTGCGCTTTTCTGTATAATATCCCTCAGCTACTTGTTTGATGGTTCTGTAACTGTCGTTTGCCATAAATTAATCAGGTATATGTGTTCTTTGTTCTTCGCGATAAGCGCGAAAGTCTTTCATTATCTCTTCAATTTCTTCTATAAAATAGGGATCTTTTACGTGCTTCTTCACAGCTTCAAAATAGGTTTCGATAGCAGGAAGCGCACAAATATCCTGTCCGCGCAACACGAAGTAAGGTTCATCCTTCTCGGCACATTGCTTTATCATTTGAATGGGATTCTTCATTCTGTTTACTTCTTTAGTTCTTCTTTTAAAAATGGAGCAGTAAAGCCTGCTTTGCTCGCAGCAAGAGCTTCGGGGGTGCCGGTAAACAAAACTTGTCCGCCGCGGCGGCCGCCTTCGGGTCCCATGTCTATTACGTAGTCGGCACTTTTGATAACGTCCAGGTTGTGTTCTATCACAATAATGGTGTTGCCCTTATCTACCAACTTATTCAGGACGCCCAGCAAGACGCGTATGTCTTCAAAATGCAGTCCGGTAGTCGGTTCATCCAGCACATACAGAGTGCGGCCCGTATCACGTTTGGACAATTCCGTTGCAAGCTTCACGCGCTGGCTCTCTCCTCCGGATAAGGTAGTAGAAGGCTGTCCGAGCTTAATATAGCCCAGGCCTACATCTTGCAAGACCTTCACTTTTGATAAAATAGAGGGGATGTTTTCGAAGAACTCCACCGCCATGTTGATCGTCATATCCAATATATCGGCTATGGACTTACCCCGGAAACGAACCTCCAGCGTCTCACGGTTATAGCGTTTGCCATGACAGTCTTCGCAAGGAACCAGCACGTCGGGCAGGAAATTCATTTCTATCGTCTTATATCCATTGCCTTTGCAGGTCTCGCAGCGTCCGCCGGAGACATTAAACGAAAAACGTCCGGGTTTATAGCCCCTCACTTTCGATTCCGGCAGGTCTACAAACAGGCTGCGTATATCTGAGAAGACGCCCGTATATGTTGCCGGATTGCTCCGGGGCGAACGGCCTATGGGCGATTGGTCTACGTTCACTATTTTATCAATATTGTCTATGCCCTCTACCGAATCGTAAGCCAACGGATCTTCCAATGAACGATAGAAATATTGACTCAGTATGGGTTGCAGAGTCCTGTTTATCAGAGTAGACTTTCCACTGCCGGAAACACCTGTCACACATATAAATGTGCCTAAAGGGAAAGTGACATCCACATTCTTGAGGTTATTCCCCTTCGCTCCTTTGATTGTTATAAATTGTCCGTTTCCTTTACGGCGTTCGGCGGGAATAGCAATTTCGGTCTTGCCATTCAGATAAGCCGAAGTAAGCGTATCCGATTTGAGCATCTCGGCTGGTGTTCCTTCAAATACCACTTCTCCTCCCAAACGGCCTGCTTTAGGTCCCATATCTACCACATAATCGGCATTGAGCATCATATCCTTATCATGCTCTACAACAATAACGGAGTTGCCTGTATCACGTAATTGCTTCAGGGAATTTATCAGACGGACATTATCCCGCTGATGCAAACCGATACTGGGTTCATCCAGTATGTAGAGTACATTTACCAATTGGCTTCCTATCTGGGTTGCCAAACGAATACGCTGGCTCTCTCCTCCGGATAAGGTAGCCGAAGCACGGTTTAACGAAAGATAATCCAAGCCTACATCCAACAGGAATTTCAGGCGCGAACGGATTTCCTTCAATATCTCCACCGCTATTTGCCGTTGTTTAGGATCAAGCCTGTCTTCCAGATCTTTTACCCATTCATTCAGTTCGGATATATCGAAAGCTGATATCTCGGCTATATTCTTTCCTGCGATAAGATAATGCAAAGCTTCCTGATTAAGTCTCTGCCCATTACATTCGGGGCAAACAGACATTTTGATAAACTGTCCGGCCCATTTCTGAGCAGAGGCGGAGGCTTCGTTCTCCTGTTGCATCATTATATATTTGGCAACTCCCTCGTATGACAGGAAATAGTTGGAATTACCCAAAGAATCGTTTTTTATCTGGAGACGTTCGTCCGTCCCGTTCATAATTTCATCTATCGCTTCTTCGGGAATATCCTTAACGGGAGTCTTGATAGTTACGCCATACTTATCGCAAATAGCTTCTATCTGCCAAAAGATAAGGGAGTTTTTATACTTTCCCAAAGCTACAATACCTCCGTTGTATATACTTAAAGAAGGATCAGGAACGATCTTCTCCATGTCCAGAAGGTTGACCTGCCCTAATCCTTTACACTTCGGACAAGCTCCCTGTGGCGAGTTAAATGAAAAGTTATGTGGTGCAGGTTCGCTATATGAAAGTCCGGTAGCCGGGTCCATCAGGCGGCGGCTATAATGACGTACTTCATTCGTATCGGCATCAAGTACAAGTATTAAGCCATCTCCCTGCTTCATGGCAATTTTCAGACTTTCTTTCAAACGACGCTCATCGGAAGCGGATACTACCAGCTTGTCTATAACGACCTCAATGCTATGCATCTTATAGCGATCCAGCTTCATGCCATGAAATATTTCCTTCAATTCACCGTCAACCCGGACATTAATGTATCCTTTCTTACGGATTTGCTCAAACAGTTCCTTATAATGTCCTTTACGATTACGCACTAAGGGAGCCAGCAAATAGGTCTTTTTGCCTTGATACCTTTCAAGGATTAATTGCAGAACCTGTTCTTCGGTGTACTTCACCATTTTCTCACCGCTCAGATATGAATAAGCTTCACCGGCACGGGCATAGAGCAAACGGAAAAAGTCGTATATCTCAGTTGTTGTACCTACCGTAGAACGGGGGTTTTTGTTTGTTGTCTTCTGTTCTATCGAGATAACCGGACTCAGGCCTGTTATTTTGTCAACATCTGGGCGTTCCATATTTCCCAGAAAATTACGGGCGTATGCAGAAAAGGTTTCCACATAGCGTCTTTGTCCTTCTGCAAAAATGGTATCGAATGCCAAAGAAGATTTTCCACTACCACTCATACCCGTAATAACGGACAATTTGTTACGTGGTATCTCTACATCTATATTTTTAAGATTATGAACACGGGCTCCCCATACGGAAATACGCCCACCCTCTAATTTATCTTGATTACTCATTCTTTTCTCTTCTTTCATTTCACCACCCAATCCGGATTATGGACTACGGTATTAGGTGTTTTATAGTACAAATCCTTTTCCTGTGGTATCTGTATTTTATATGTTGCGCCTCCTGTTATAAGTTTACGGTCGCGCAACCAGGGATTAAAGCGTTTTAAGTCGGCATAAGTAATACCGTGCTCTTTAGCAAAAACAGACAAATCGGGAATATCCGAAGATACAACAACTTCCGTACACTCAAAAGGTTTATACAAGTCTCGGGCACGAAGCACAAATCCATATTTGTACGGATTCTCAAATATCTGCTTTATAGCCATAATACGATACACATAACGGGTAGTTTCTTCCACTAGCCAAAGATCAAAAGTGTTATCGGCATCCTGTTTTTGCAATTCTCCCGAAATACGTCTCATACCGGCATTATATGATGAAGCCACAACAGCCCAATCTCCATATTTATTATATGCCGCTTTCAAATAGCGACAAGCAGCCTGAGTTGATTTCTCCACATTACAACGTTCGTCAACCGTAGGAGTAACCGAACAACCATATTGTTTAGCCGTCCCTTCCAATAACTGCCACATTCCAACGGCTCTTGCCGGAGAAGTTACGCGAGGATCCAGAAAGCTTTCTATCACGGCCAGATATTTAAAGTCGTCAGGGATATTATTTGCTTTCAAAATGGGTTCGATAATCGGGAAATAACGGTTTGCCCGCTTTATAAGTAACATTGTATTGGCATGAAAATAAGTGAAACTACTTAATTCCCTGTCAAACCCTTCCCGCATATTATACCGGGTAATATCGATCATTTTACCACAGAAAGGCACTGTATTAGGAATTTCCGGAGAAACAGTCATCGACGAAACAACAGGACGTTGCTCCATTTCCTTTTCCGAATCATTTGAACCTAAAGACAAACACGCTGTCAAGCAAATTAAGCTTCCAGCACAAAAGCTAATAACACTATTCTTAGTCATGAATCTGATCATCTATTGTTTTGGGGCGAAGAAGATTAATATCTCCGCTCTTTTTATATTTCTTACCATCCGAACCGGTTGCTTCTATCACATAGAAATAAACGCCGGGCGGAACATATTTTCCCCCTTTTTTACCATCCCATCCTTGCGAAGGATCAGTCCAATGAAACATTTGAGACCCCCAGCGGTTGAAGATGGTTCCGCTAAAACGGACTAATGATTTATAAACGACCTTAAATTCGTCGTTTATTCCGGGAGTTGTCCCCGGCGAAAATGCATTAGGTATATCAAGGAAAGATTCTGAAATTGATAATTGAATCTCTTCCATATCCGAACAAACACCCGTTCGGTCACTTACTTCCAGACGGGCTGTAAACTCTCCTGCCTGCTGGAATGTATATTCTATTTCTTCTCCCGGATAACGGATAATAGGTTCGATCTCTTCATCTTCCGAATTTCCATCCTGAGGAGTTTTATAAATAGTCCACACATAAATAGCCGCTACCGGATCATTCGCACGGGCAGTAAAACGGATAGTGACCGGTGCCGAAAATCCGTCCCCTGTAGTCGACATATTTAACGATTCGTCTGCAACAAAAGAGGAGTCTGCATACATTTCAATAGCAACAGCCTGATATTCCCCCGTACTTATAGACTTTTCAACATTAAAGTATTTGGCGAACTGGTCGCCTTTCAATAAAAAATCCGTATCACACAATGGAGCCGGCAAAGAAACAGAGAAAGGATCTGAAGTTGCCACCTTCTTCTCTATACGAGAAAACACTTTCAAATCTTTCGAATACTCCATCGTATTATAAACAATTTCAAATTCGCGCTTTACTTCACTCTCCGTTCCCGAAGGAGTACGATACGACAATTTATCCATCTCTGCCGTTCCTGTCAAACGCACTGCAGAGCAAGGGTTCCCTTTATCCGACACATATAAGCCGGATATGTTAAAAGCATGCTTACTATAATCGATAATCCACACATAACGTTGCTGTATAATGGCGGATTCACCCACAAAATAACCATAGCCGTCTTCTACATTCTGAATTATGGAAGTAGTACCGTTCTGAATACACGGAATTTTTTCTGCGTCCTGCATCCGGGTCTTATACCGGTACCATTGATGGGAAGTTGATGATGACGTGTAACTTATCTCTGTATTATTTACTCCATAAACCATATATACCTGCAAACGGTTCTTTGTATCATCTTCCGCAAGCATAGGTGTTCCTTTTCCGCCAGTCACGCGATATTGGGCGTGCGCAGCCAGAACAGCAAATAGTAAATAAATAATTACACCAGACTTCCTTAAAATTCCTTTTAACATATAGACTTCTTCTTAATCTCTGATATTGACACTTAAACAAGGCTCATATCAGGGGCTACAAAGATAGGGATTTTTAGAAACATTTATCCTATAAGTTAATAAACGATGTGTATGTTAGTGAAGAAATGCCCCCCTTTTATTTTACTTTAATTTAGGTAGGCATCTGCTCTTAATTGAGTAGGCATCTGTTCTTAAAAAGATTAGCGACCTGAATAACACAGATGCAGTTCGCAATTAGCAGAAGGTAGGAAAACCAATTTTACAATATTACAATATATTTCGTTAGTATTTTATACGGACATACATTATCTTTGTAGCAAATATTCTAAACAGCAAATGAATAAGATCAGCGTATACGTAGTAACACTTTTTTTCAGCTTCATCAGTGTATCTCTTTATTCACAGAGTAATCACAAAAAAGCTTCGACCATTTACGAACAAAGCGACGACATATTTTATCACACTATTGAACGAGGACAAACAGTATATGCCATTGCCACGATGTATGGCGTAAGTGTAGATAATATTTACCGCCTGAATCCGGAAAGTAAAGAAGGTATCAAAGCCGGTGCCGTATTAAGAATACCCCAAAAAGACACAGCCTCTTCTTCCGATAAAAATCTTGCCGGCAACTATACGTATCATACAATACAACCAAAAGAAACACTATATTCCCTATCTGTAAAATATGCTGTACCGGCAGAAAACATCATACAGGCAAACCCAGGATTGTCTACGTCAACCTTTAACATTGGTAAAATTATCCGTATCCCGGCAACAAAAATAGAAGCCTTGCCTACTACAGAAAAGAAAACTGTAACCAAAGAAATTGAGTACACTATCGAGAAAAAAGAAACAATGTACCGCATATGCAGGAAATTCAATATTTCCAGTAATGAACTAATCAAATATAATCCCAAATTAAAAAACGGAATAAAGGCTGGCATGGTTATCAAAATACCTGTACAATCCGAAGAAACAGTAACAGAGATGGCTGTTGCCCCAAAAGAGCATGATGTAAATGCCTTATTATCTACTCCGAAAGACATTAAACAGGTAGATATGATAAAGATAGCATTACTGCTCCCATTTATGACTAATGAATCCGTAGCTTCTGCCGCAACTTCCCGTTTTATTGAATACTATGAAGGCTTACTGCTAGCTGTAGACAGTATGCGCAATATGGGATGCAATATCGAATTGTCTGTGTATGACACTGGCAACGGAACTAAAAAATTAAATGAAATACTCAAGGAAGATGCTCTCAGAGATGCTAATTTGATCATTGGCGCCGTACAGAACGAACAAATTACTCCCGTAGCAAACTTCGCTCAAAAGCACAATATTAAATATATCATTCCTTTTACATCCAAAAACGATGACGTCTTGTCAAATGCATCCGTATTCCAGGTAAATACTCCTCATTCTTATTTGTATTCAAAAGCATCGCAAGCCGGATGCGACCTTTTTGCGGATTACAACATTATATTATTGGATATAAAAGACAAAGAAGAAAAAACTGATTTCATCAAAGCTTTTAAAGCGGAAATGAAAGGCCGCCAAATAAAATACAAGGAATTGCCATATCATGCTGAAACATTCCAAACAGACATAGAACAATTGATGAGTAAAGATAAACGTAACGTAGTCATTCCGACTTCCGGATCTTTAGACGCACTCAACAAAATAAAGTCACCGTTACGGATGTTAGCCGAATCAACACCGGAATATGGTATAACCCTGTTCGGTTACCCCGAATGGCAAACCTATACACGTGAATGCCTGGAAGATTTTTATGCCCTCAATACGTATATCTATAGTAATTTCTACGCTGACAATCTGGCAACCAACGTACAGAACTTTTATACCTCATATAAAACATGGTACAGCAAAAACCTTATTAATACTTTCCCCAAATACGGTATTTTAGGCTTTGACACCGGTATGTATTTTATAAGCGCTATTCATAAATACGGTGCCAATTTTGAAAACAATCTGGATAAGATTAAGTACGCCAGCATACAAACAGGATTTGATTTCCACCGCGTTAATAACTGGGGAGGATTCATCAATACAAACCTCTTCATTGTCCATTATAATAATGATTACACGGTAACACGGACTGAATTAAGATGATCAAGAAAATATTCACATTAGCCGCTTTGTTTTGGGTTAGTTACAATACGATCCACGCACAAGATAAATTCAAACAGGAACTGGCCATAGGTGCTAATTTCGGGACAACCTTTTCATCTGTTTCCTTCTACCCTAAAGTAAAAACCGGCATGTTAATGGGATATACCGGCGGTTTAACTGTACGATGGAATACAGAAGCATACGTAGGATTACAAGGCGAAGTCAATTTCACACAGCAGGGCTGGAAAGAGAGTTTCAAGGACGAACCTCAATACGAGTACAGCCGCACTATCAACTACATCGAAATACCCTTCCTGACTCATGTTTATTTCGGAAGCAAACGTTTCAAGGTATTTGTCAACCTTGGCCCTAAAATAGGTTATGCATTAAGCGAAAGTACAAAAGAAAACCTGAATGGTGCAGAACCTAATATTACAAACGAACAACACACTATGCCTATCGACAAAAAATTCGACTGGGGTTTATGTGGAGGGCCAGGACTTGAATTGCGCACAGGAATCGGTTATTTCTTACTTGAAGGACGTTACTATTATGCCTTAGGTGATATTTATAATAGTCGTAAAGCCGATTTCTTTTCTAAATCTTCCGGACAAATTATATCGGTAAAACTAACCTATTTGCTACCGGTTATCAAATAAAAGTCAGAACTTTCCCTAATAATTCAAATGGTCAAAAAGACATGTCTTTTGTAAATAAAAAGTCCCGTCTTAACACTTTAAACGAGTTGAGTGTAAGGCGGGACTTAGTATATCTATATCTTTTTTCTTATCTCAGTCTATCCAATGAGCGAACCAACGTTTCGTCTGCTCCGATATTACGGATAGCCAAATAGTCCAAAATCAGATTAATTAAAGGAAATGCCAATGCTATCTTAACAGCAAATACCATATCTTCCTCTCCCACTTGATTTTTTACATTCCATACAAAAAAGGCAAACAAGGCATAAAAACCGACCATCAAAAGAGCGTTAAATATACACAAACGTATTTGCAGCATTCTTTTTCTAAACAAAAATATAGTAATCAGTGCTATTAAAGCAATAATTGCAGTCAACGCAAAAAGCCCCCACGTCGGATAAATCAGTTCAGACGGAACAGCCATTGTATTAACACCCATAGCATCAAAGGATAATAACATATCTCCTACCTGAAGAACGGCAAGAGGCAAAAACAATGTGGCTATAGTTAATGCCACAATAATAAGCAAATAAACAGTTTGTATTCTCTGCAACATGATATTTAGTCTTTTAAATGGAAAGGCCGACTCTTACCGGGTCAGCCTTTCCGTTGTCTGTAACATCAAATTCTTATTAGAAGTTATTTTTTTCTTTAGCAGGGTTCTTATAATAAACCTTACCTTCTTCATACTCCTGGGCTGCGATCAAAGTCGATTTAGGAAGCTTTTCATAATAACGCGAAATTTCAATCTGTTCTCTGTTTTCAAAAACTTCTTCCAAATTATCGTTGTAAGACGCAAATTCCTGAAGTTTCTTTTCCAGATCCTGTTTCATTTCAACACTAATCTGATTAGCTCGCTTAGAGATAATCATTACCGTTTCGTATACATTACCCGTATCTTCGGACAATTTCATCATGTCGCGGGTTACTGTATTCGCAGGAGCATTTGATTTTCTGTAATCCATATTCGTTTTATTGATTAATTTCATTAATATGCATCTGAAATGCGTTTGCTGGCGTAATCATAGAATTTCTGTACCTGTTTTACATACTTTCCTTCCGGATATTCGTTCATATAATTGTAGTATTCGTCAACAACTTCACGATAACGACCCTGCAACTTTTCTTCTACACTGACTAAAGCCAGTTCATACTTTGAACGAATAATAAGATACATAAACTCTTCACGATACTTTGAGTAAGGATAATCTTTCAAAGCATTCTGCGAAGTAATTACGCACGATAAATAATTGTTGCCCAAATAAGTACCCAAATTATAGTACAATCTGGCAGCCAACAATTCCTTATAAGCTAACTTTTCCTGCAGTTCGAACATAATCTTTTGTGCTTCTTCGGCACGTTCGCTCTGAGGATAATACTCTAAATAAAGCTGCAACTGTTCAATAGCCTTATACGTCTGACTCTGGTCCAACCGGGGATCAGGAGAATCCAGATATAAACCATATCCAGAATAATACCGGGCTAATTCGGTATACTCACCTTTCGGATAAGTCGTGTAATAAGTCTGGAAGTATTGTGCAGCCGTTTGATAATCTTTTTGGCCATAATAGCTTTGTGCCAACAAATACAAAGATTCCTCGGCATAAGCAGTTCCCTTAAAGATTGTAACCAGTTCCTCCAACAAAGTAGCAGACTTTGAATATTGCTTCGCATTGAAATACTTCTTTGCGTATGAATATTTGAGTTCATAGTCCGTACTTTTCAAAATCTTATTATATTCTCCGCAAGAAGATAATAAGACTGTAATCATCATCAATAGAAATACAACCTTTTTCATTCACATACTTTTAGCGCGCAAAGTTAGTGCTTCCTAGCAAATAAACGAAACGCAAAACGTTAATATTTATAACTTATACAAATCACTGGCTGCAATCAGCTCCAGTTTATTAGCTTTCAGAACCTCTGCACACTTTTCTACATTATCCGGACGAATAATAACATTTGCCGCATCTCCTTGTGAAAAAGCATACATATATTCAATAAAAATTCCTGCCGATGTAATTATGTCCATAGCTTTAGCCAACGCTCCCGGCTGATTAGGGCAATGTAAGCAAACTACTTCAGCAACACTCACTGCATACAACTTATCACGCAATACTTTAATTGCTTTATCCGTATCTGACACTATTAAGCGGAGGATTCCAAAATCGGAATTTTCAGCAACCGTAAATGCAGACATATTTATACCTGCTTCGCCCAATATCTTAGCTACTTCAGTAAAACGGCCTTTCTTATTCTCCAGAAAGATAGATAATTGTTTAATTAACATAGTACTTTAATCTTTAAAGGGGTTAAACTAACTTACGATTGTCTATCACGTGCTTGGCTTTGCCCATGCTTCGCTCAATGCTACGCGGTTCCACAATCTTAATATCAGGCTGCAAACCGATCACGCTTTGCATGCGGTTGGCAATCTTTTTCTTCAGGGCAATCATTTTATTGATCTCATCCGAATAATATTCCTGGCGCACCTCCACCTGTATCTGGAAAGTATCCGTATTGTTCACACGGTCTACTACAATCAAATAATGCGGTTCGAACTCCGGAAGTTCCAAAATTACGGATTCTACTTGAGATGGGAAAACATTTACGCCACGAATAATCAACATATCGTCACTTCGTCCTAAAATACGGTTCATTCGAACAGCTGTACGGCCGCAAGCACATTTTTCATAGATCAGCGATGTAAGGTCTCGCGTACGATAACGTATCATCGGCATACCTTCTTTGGTCAGGGTGGTAAATACCAATTCGCCTACTTCACCCGGTGCTACAGGCTGCAAGG
The DNA here is from genome assembly GCF_900232875.1 of Parabacteroides provencensis. Classification (NCBI taxonomy): domain Bacteria; kingdom Pseudomonadati; phylum Bacteroidota; class Bacteroidia; order Bacteroidales; family Tannerellaceae; genus Parabacteroides; species Parabacteroides provencensis. Next base: position 209,887 of record NZ_LT960491.1, read on the forward strand.
TCTGCGGATCAACTATTTCAGGAAAGAAATGGTCTTCCCATAAATGCGTACCGTTCTGACATTCACACTCGCCCCCTACTCCCGGACCACATATTTCAGTTAGTCCGTAAATATCATAGGCTTTTATATTCAACTTTTCTTCCAGTTCTTTACGCATATTTTCGGTCCACGGTTCTGCACCAAACACACCTACTCTCAATTTAAATTCTTCCAAAGGAATACCTGATTCGCGGATTGTTTCTGCCAGATAAAGGGCATAAGAGGGTGTACAAGCCAAACCTTTTGCGCCAAAGTCGTGCATCAACTGGATTTGTTTTTGCGTATTACCGCTGCTCATCGGAATAACGGTTCCACCTATATTCTCTACTCCGGCATGAGCCCCCAACCCTCCGGTAAACAAACCATAGCCATAGGAAACCTGCACTGCATCATTCTTTGTCAAGCCATAAGCGATCAGACATCTTGCTACAACTTCAGCCCAAACTGACAAATCTTTACGGGTGTAACCTACCACAATAGGCTTTCCTGTAGTGCCGGAAGAGGCATGCAGACGAACAATCTCAGACATCGGAACTGCCATTAAGCCGAATGGATAGTTATCCCGAAGATCTTGTTTAACTGTAAAAGGGAGCTTGGCTATATCATCAATTGATTGAATATCATTAGGTGTTATTCCCATCTCCTGCATCTTTTTGCGGTAAAAAGGACTATTATGATATACGTGTTCAACAACCCGTTTCAACCGGATACTTTGTAATTTCCGCATCTCTTCGCGGTCCATGCATTCAATTGTTTCGTTCCAAATCATGGTATCAGACTATTTTTTCGTTATAATTTACTACTGTTTATTCAAAAATTAATAGCATAAGCCGGTCGCAAAGTAACAACTTTTTTTACATCCTGCCTCCTAAGCTGGAAATAAATACGATTTAAATTGCTACTTTTGCAGCTGAAATGCCGGTTTTCACGCTTAATAACGACATGAGAAGAAACATCCTTGCTCTTTATCTGATCAAGCTATCCAAATGGTTCAGCCTGGTAATGCCTATAATTGTGTTGTTTTATGAAAAACATGGGCTTGGCTTACAGGATGTCTTTGTTCTCAAAAGTGTTTATTCTGTTGCGGCTGTAGCTTTAGAAATACCGTCGGGTTATCTGGCGGATGTCTGGGGAAGACGTAAGTGCCTAATATATGGATGCTTTCTATTTTTCGGAGGTTATTTATGTTATTCTTTCACTTCCACATTCCATGCTTTCCTTATTGCCGAAATATTACTGGGTGTGGGGCAGACATTAGTAAACGGGGCAGACTCCGCTTTGCTATATGACACCACCTTACATTATAAAAAAGAAGAATTATATCTACGCTACGAAGGGCGTATCACCATGATCGGCAACTTTGCGGAAGCAATTGCAGGTATATTCGGAGGTTTACTGGCCGCCTATTCTTTGAGATTTCCATTTTATATACAGGCTGTTATTGCCTTTTCGGGCATTCCGGCCGCTTTGGCATTAAAGGAGTTCAACATAAAAAACAAGATACAAAACCCGGTTTCCGAGATCATACGGATTATAAAATACTCCCTGATAACTAACAGGCCGCTTTGCTATAATATTATGTTCTCCGGCATTATCGGGGCTGCCACTCTCACGATGGCTTGGCTCGTACAACCCCTATTGATGCATTTGGAAACGCCTACATCCTACTACGGTGTTATCTGGACTGTCTTAAACCTTACCGTAGGTTTTGCCGCCTTATATTCAGACCGCGTAGATCGTTATTTCGGGTTAAAAAAAATGGGAATACTGATTCTCAGCGTTATCATCGGAGGTTACGTAGCTCTAGCCTTCAATCTTACATATGCAGGGCTCGCTATCTTGTTTATATTTTATATTTTCAGAGGGTTTGCCACACCTATCCTCAAAGGATATATCAATCAGATGACATTTTCCGAAATGCGAGCCACCGTACTCTCTATCCGCAATTTCATTATCCGTCTGATGTTTGCCGCAATTGCTCCGTTCATCGGTTGGATAAATGATATCTATTCGCTGCAAATAGCCTTACTGTCTTCTGCTGTTATTTTATTTATTCCGGGAGCAATCTTTCTTGGATTACAGCTAAAGTATACCTCTGCAAAACAACAATAAACAGACAATATATTCTTCAAAAAAAAGATACATCTTTTGCAATCCAAAGACATGACTTTCGAATTGCAAAGACATGTGTTTAAGATGCAAAAGATATATCTTTTTAATAAACAACAAATCAACTACTTAGTAGACACCGAATAGGGACGGTCTTTCACCGTAACACCACGAGATATATTCGGTTTATTTCCCATCTTATAACGGATTACTCCGCCGTCGGTCAGCTCTTTATATGTAAGCCAGTTGCGTGTAAACGGTTTGCCGTTCAGGCTGGACGACTGGATATAACGGTTGTCCAACGAATTGCCGTCTGCTTCAATTACCAGCTTTTTACCATTTTCCAAGTGAATCGTCATCTTAGGAAAGACAGGGCTGCCTATCACGTATTGGTCTGTGCCGGGACAAACTGAATACAATCCCATTGCGCTGATCACATACCATGACGAGGTTTGTCCCTGATCTTCGTCACCCGGATAGCCGTTAGGGCCCGAACTATAGAGTTTGTTCATCACCTCACGTGCCCAATACTGGCTTTTCCAAGGTTCGCCGGCATAATTATAAAGATAAATCATGTGTTGAATAGGCTGATTTCCATGCGCATACTGTCCCATATTAATCATAGCCATCTCTGCCATTTCATGAATTACATAGCCATACGTGCCTACCTTAAACGTATTTGGCTCGGAGAATACGGAGTCTAGCTTCGCCACAAAGTTCTTTTCGCCACCCATCAGGTTTGTCAAACCTTGTATGTCATGAAAAACCGACCAGTGATAATGCCAGGCACATCCTTCTGTGTAAGGACCACCCCATTCTTTCGGATCAAAGTTTGGTGTCCAGTTACCCTTTTTATCACGTCCGCGCATAAAACGGGTGGAAGGTTCATATACATTCTTATAATTATATATCTGCTTTCCGAACAGCTTCGCCATATAATCATTACCCGACAGGCGAGCAATCTGATAGGCACAAAAGTCATCATAGCAAAACTCCAACGTCTTCGCAACCGATTCGCGATATTCAGGATAAGGCACATAACCCAAAGAAAAATAATCCGCCCAGCCGTCGCGCCCGTTGGAAGGTCCGTGAGGTCCTTTATTTGTTGCCTCATGCAGCATGGCTTTCAATGCTTTGTCGGTATCGAATGAGAAACCTTTCACATAAGCATCCGCCAGTAAAGAGGCCGCATGATTACCTACCATACCACAGTTATGTCCCGGGAACGACCAGGTTGGCAACCATCCGCTCTGATCGTAAGCATCCAGCAGCGAGTTTACATAACGTCCATGAATCTCGGGGTGCAAAAGCGCATTCAGTGGGAACTGGGCGCGAAATGTATCCCAGAAACCATTGTCGGTATACATATATCCATCGTGCAACTTGCCATCATAAGTACTGTAGTAGATCGGATTATTATTGGCATCGTATTCGTAGAACTTGCGCGGGAACAACATCGAACGGAAAAAGCAAGAATAGAATGTTGCTTTTTCTTCTTCCGTTCCGCCTTCCACTTCCACCTTACCGAGTTGTTCGTTCCATGCATCGGCAGCCAACTCACGGGCTTCTTCCAAAGATTTTAAACCGGCCAATTCCCGCCTAAAGTTCATCTCTGCCTGATCTATGCTGATAAAAGAGGATATTACTTTTGCTTCCACCACAGCTCCGGGCTCAAACTGAACATAGGCTCCAACATGACTGCCGTTAGCATCCTTGCTATTTTCCGTTTTCTTTCCATCGGCATCTTTCCACGTACCATAGCTCTTAAACGGCTTATTGAAATATAGCACAAAGTAATTTGCAAATCCATCCGGGCAAGAGTGATTGCCATTGCTCGTAAAACCGACAATCTTGTTTTCTTCCGGATACAGACGTACCATATTGCCGCCGCGATGCCCGTCAAGCACCAGATAGGCATCTTTACCCAGCGGATAGGCAAAACGAAAATAAACGCCGCGCTCGGTAGGCGACATTTCCGTCGTTTGCCCGTTTTCGAAAGTTACCTTATAATAGTTTGGCTTTGCCACTTCTTTATCATGGCTAAAGCGGGCTGCTCTTCCATATTGATCTACTGCCAAATTACCAACTACCGGCATAATAGAAAAGGCACCATAATCATTTGTCCACGAACTGCATTGGTGGGTCTGGCGGAATCCGCGGATAGAATCTTTAAAATGCTGGTAAATCCATCCGTCACCTACCAAACCGGTTTGTGGAGTCCAGAAATTCATACCCCACGGCATAGCCGTTGTTGCATAGGTATTGCCACGTGTAAGTTCAAATTTCGAATTTGTCCCTTGCAAGGTATTTACATATTCCACCCAATCCTTTTCTCCTGCAAAAGCAGAGAGAAAGGCGCTCCCTAAAAAGAGAACGCCTGCTATTTTCTTTATATTCATCATTCTATTACCACTTCAGTGAAACTTTTACACCCTCCGGATTATTTTCAAATCCTAACAGGCAAGTTTTGCTTGTTTCATCCCACTCACATGTAGCTTCTTTTATTTCATTACCTTTTGCATCTGTAAATACAGCCGATTTTGGTGCAGCAGGTAATAACACGCGCATTACATTTGTTGTATTTATGGGACTCTTTGCCACAAATGAATAGCTGCCTTTATCTGCTTTTTCGTCGTATGCGCGAGCAGCAGCGGCCAATATCTGCGGAGTTTCCGGATTAGCTACGCGTCCTACATTATATATATAGGCTTGTTCGCCGGGATTAACTACCTTTTCAGACAGAACGGGCAACTTCGGATCGAACAAGTCAATTAAAGTACCTTTCAATACATAAGGTTCATTGCTTACGCTCTCGTCCAACACAGATACCAAATCATAGTTTCCTCTTGACAGCGAGAAACTATTCTTAAATTCCAGTGTGCCGGCATTAGCCTTTTGCTCATACAAGTTCTTCACTGTTGCTACAAAGTCAGCATCACTGTTAGCGGCCAGTACAAATTCTTTCGGGTCTTTGCGAATCACAAAAACCGTACCCTTGCCACAAACGTATTCTCCTTCTTTAGCGTCTTTAGCAATACCCATTTCCTGAAACAGATGTTCAGATGGAGTCTTATATTTGTTTTCTCCTGTATTCCACCATTCCTGTACATTCTGGAAAGGATCCGTATCACGCGTACTATATACCAACACACCGCCATTTTTTACCCAGTCGGCAATATGTTCATGAACTTCTTTATCCAGCGGCTTCATATTCGAATATGACATCAACAGCACTTTTGTATCTTTCCATGTTTCCGGATAAGAGACATTTTCAAGGTGCAACAAATGAACCGGAACACCACGCTTAAGGAATGGCAATGCCTGTCCGTAGAAGTTTGATAATTGCGGATCATCATATCCTGCTACAGGTTGCGGAGCACGCTGAAACATCAATGAATTAGCCATCAACACACTGATACCCGACGAGCCACTCACCTTATTATCAGACAGGGGCATATCATTCAAAGAATTAATCATAACCTGCATCTGTGTAGAATAGAAACGTGGGATCAACGCTTTCTCTTCACTATTGGCACTAGTGCGGTAGAGACCTTCATAGATACGATCCGGCCAAGGCATTACCTCATAATTGTTATTATTCGGATAAAGCAACTTGGCTGTAAAGGTTGCCTGATAGTTCTTCTTATAGTCCGCCCAGTCGCGAGGCCAGTCTTCAATCGGGTCTGTAAGGAAAAACACCTTACGGCCTGTTGGCGCAGTCATAGACTCCATACAGCCATATTCAAGAAACGCTGTTTCAAATACACGTTCTTTTGCTACTCCGTTAAAATAGTTCGGCTCACGTGAAGTGCCGGTCCATACCTGGGCAATATATCCATCCACACAAGGTAAAGAAGCCAGGCTTGCTTCGGGGCTTACAATCTGCCACTGAGAATAATTCACTAAAGAATGGGTAGGGACATAACAACGAACATCCATTCCTTTACTTTTACCATATTCTTTTGCATAGGTAAAACACTCATTCAGGGCACGATAATATAAATGATATTTTAATTTGTTAGATAAATAGGTATTTTCGGCAGATTCATGCTGCGGACGCCAGTCGAAACCATAGTAATCTTTCCATTCGCGCTTGAAAGCATCGCTATATCCGGCACGTGCCCAGAATTCCGGTTCCTCCAGGTAGATAGCATCAATGCCTGCATCTATTACGCGTTTGATGTGTCTTTCCTTCATGTATTCGATAAAGTTCATAGAAGGTACAATATACGGAACCATGTGTCCGTGCCAGATTGTATCCCCTTTCATAGTTACCTGTCCTTCATTCAGATGCCACTTTCCATCCCATTCTCCAGTAAAATAATCCTGATACTCACCCCAAGCAATACCAGTCATAAAGTGGGTTGTGTAGCCTTTATCACGCCAGCTTTGTACCCGTTCTTCAAATGTCATATTCGCTCTTTTCTCAGAAGGATTCCCTCCTACCCCGTATACAATGGCCACATCGGCACGCGTATCGGTAGTTGGTTTCCAGGGTTGCCCGGTTTGAAAAGCAGTCCTCTCTCTTTTTTCTGTTTGATTTTCCACTGCTTTTTGTCCGGACTGGCAACCCGAAGCAATGAAAGATAATAAAGCACAACAAGTCAATACTTTTTTTACATTCGTCTTCATAGATTATTATATTTAAGAAAAAACAAAGGGGTACCTTAATAGTCGTTTTATCACGTTATCTAATTAAGGCGCCCCAAATATATACAAATATCTTACGATTTATTCAATCAAGGCATCTTCAGTGTAACCATTTCAGTATAGTTATACCGTCTGTTACCTTCAATTTCCTTGTCAATACGAGCACCAACCCGAAGATGGTAAGTAAAGCCCGATTCCAAAGGAGCTTTTGTAGTCAACGATACTGTAGTGCCCAACATACTATTGGCTTCCGTGCCTGAGATATACACTGAATAACGGTCATCCTTATTGTTCTCGCCAACATAAGGAGCGCCGGCTACAACAAAGAAACGAACATCAGACACATTTTGCTGGAAATCCTTGTTATTGGTACCTCTCTTGATCGAAGCTTTCACCGTTACAGTTTTATCAGCATTGACAACAGGTTCGCCCACCCAATCAACATTAAGAAATGGCTCTACTTCAAACTTCAGGTCCAATGTACCTTTCACCTTATGTCTTTCTTCGGCAAGCGGAACAAAAGCGCCCATTACCGTAATACCATATTCGCCTGCAAATATTTTGGTATTATTAAAGTTGCCTTCCTGCATTCCTCCGAAATAATAAGGAGTAGGAGAATCACTCCAACTATATTCCATCAACTTAATACGGATACCACCTTCACCCACTTCTGTTTGTAAGGGCTTTCCGGTATTTTTATCAAATACTACTCCCTTAATTGTTTCGGCAGGTTCTTCATAATTATCAAATTTGGTACAAGAACTGCCAGCCAGCAGCAACAGTGCCATTGATAAATAACATATTACTTTTTTCATTTTATTTTCTCTGTATTATAAGATTAATAACCTGGATTCTGAGTAAGTCCGCTTTTTGTTATTTCATCATTCGGTATCTGATTATAATACCATCTTTCATCAAATGTAAAGCGTTTGTTCTTATCATCCGGACGAGCGTCAAAGAACCATTTGCCTGCTTTTTCTGCATAGAATGGAAACAACGATCTATAAAGCGTAGAGTTCTGCTCACGGTGAGCTGTTCTCCAACGTCTCATATCCCACCATACCTTATTCTCGAAACTCAATTCCTTACGTCTTTCAACACGTACGATTTCCTTTGTCAATTCGGCTTTGCTTGTCAATAAAGTAGCACCTGCTCTTTCGCGAATTTCATTGATACAATCGAAAGCGTCCTGCATATAGTCAGCGTCTGCAGCTCCTTCTTCAGCCAACTCAACAGCAGCCTCGGCACGAGTTAACAGCACTTCGGCATAACGCATTTCAAGCCAAGCTTGCTCCGAACGTCTTTCCATAACCAAAGCGGCAGGAATAGAAGGATCAATCCATTTACGCACAGCAAAGCCGGCTATCGTACATTCTCCATTGTCATAAAAACAACCGCTACGACCGCTGGCGTTCATCTTTTCACCATTAGGCAAAACACGCACGGTCTGGTTTTCTGCACTCTGCGAACTTACAATAAGATCCTTACAATGCGGATCATTTTCATATCTTTCGGCAGGTTCATCCGACAACTGCAAACGAGAAATACCATTGGCAACCTCACCTGTGTAAATACCTCTCCAGATTTCCACCTGTTCGCCTTTCAGCTCATCGCCAGGTAAAATCACGATTGCACGCAAGCGTGGTTCTGCATTTTCGAACAGTTCCATTGTGGTATTATAGAGTTTGTATTTACCATTCTCATCGAATACCTGAATCTTGTTTTGTGCATTCTTAGGAAATCCTTCGAACATTTCCACAAAGCTCAGCGTAGGGCTTGTTGATGCAGTCCACCCATTTGTACGAAACTGACGTGGGATGTTATAAGCATCATAACCATGTACCGATTCGGGATATTTATACTGACGGATAAAGATATTTTCGCGGCTGTTTTCAGCAAAATACATATCCACATAATTCTGATATTGAGCCTGCTTATCATCAGCCTTCCAACCATCTTTATATAATGTATATTTACCTTTCAACAGACAAGCGGCGTCATAACTTTTCTTGAAGTATTCTTTCGCTTTCTCTCTTGAAACACCACAAACCCGAATTGTATTATCCTTGTCGTCGCGTTTGTCTACCTCATTATATTTTGCAATAGAACCGGCAAACAACATTGCTCTCGCTTTAAAAGCTGCAGCTACATATTTATTAGCACGGCCTTTCTGACTGGTTTCCGGAAGCAATTTGTAAGCCTCATCAAAATCCTTCTCCATCTGCTCATATACAGCTTCTTCAGAAGAACGGTTTACCGTCAGCTCTTCTATCGGCTGATCTGGATATTTAAGAACACTGTTTACAATTGGCACACCGCCATAACGTTTTGCCAAGGCATGATAAGTGAAAGCACGCGTAAAATAAGCTTCTCCCATCCAGTTGTCAACTTGTTCTTTAGAGAAGTTGGATGCATATTTTGGCAATGTTTCCAGGAAATAGTTTGTTTCACGGATCAATTTGTAAGCATCATTCCATATCTGGTTAGCTTCTGTTTCCGCTCCATGAATATCACGGTTCAAAGCTTCACCTGTCATACCAAATGTAGATTGGAATGCAAACGAGTTATTGAATCCACGAGTATGCGAATAACGGAAATCTTCAATAAACTGCTGGCTGTACAAGCGCGCCAGATAACTCTTTACTCCATTTTCCGTACCAAAAACATCATCATCCTGTACAACATTCAACGGTGGAATATCCAAATCAAGACACGAAGGCATGCCACACGTTAAAGCAAGCAATAATATATATTTTGAAAGTTTCATGACTTTTGAACGAGATTAAAATTTAACATTTGCACCTACAGAGAACGTTCTGTTCAAAGGATACATATTACCATAGCTATCTTCCGGATGTTCCGGATCGATTTCAACTCCCTTTATAGTGAAAAGGTTATAACCATTCAAGTAGATTCTTACACTCTTGATTCCTGCTTTAGAAACCCATTGCTGAGGTAAAGTATAACCAATTTCAGCACTTTTCAAACGCAGATAACTTGCATTATAAAAATTAAAGCGTGAATTTTCATCTGCTACAGTTCCTGTATAACCGAATTTACCCGGAACCCAAATAGTAGACGGTGCATAAGGATTTGCCGTAGGATCGACTGGATGCCATCTGTCCATAAAATACTCCAATGCATTTGAGTAATCATTACCCCACATCGGTTCGCGCAACTGCTCGATATATCTAACATAGCTCATACCAGCACCTTGAAACAACAGGTTCAAATCAAATCCTTTATATTCAGCACCAGCCGCAAAACTAAAGTTGATCATTGGCTTGCCTGTATAACCTATCGGATGAGTGTCATGATCTGTTATCTGTCCGTCGCCATCCCAGTCTAGATAAATATAGTCGCCCGGAAGCACATTCTTATCTGCATAGATAGGACTGTTCAATATATAGTCATACGATGTATAACGTCCGCCATCACCTTTTCCCCATTTAATATCGTTGTAACGGTCGTTTCCGTTATTACGCCAGTTTTCATACGAGTTACCAGCTCTGCCGCGTTCCTGATAAGTAGTCTGCGTACGAGTATATGAGAAAATACCTTTCAGGTTGTAGTTTACTTCACCAACTCTGTTACGGTGGGTCAATTCCATTTCAACACCATGTGTAAAGTCACCGTTCAAGTTTTCTTGCGGAAGTTCGGCACCTACCACTCCCGGCAAACTCAGATCTCTCTTTGCCAGCAATCCGGTTCTGTCACGTGTAAAATAGTCGGCCGAAACACCCAGAAGACCATTCCACATCTCTATGTCAGCACCTATGTTCAATGTCTTAGAGATATACCAAGTGATATACGGGTTTGTAATACCTTTGCTCTGAACACCCGAAACAAATGTTCCGTCAAATACTGTTCCTGCTCCACCTTGACCGTCAAAGCCTCCGCCCGGATACAAGTAACCATTTACAAACTGATAGTTTGATGCACGGTCGTCACCCATCTTTCCATAAGAAGCGCGAAGTTTTGCATTGTTCACAAATGAAAGTTTGGAATCTTTCCAGAATGCCTCTTCCGAAATACGCCATCCCACAGAAGCTGAAGGGAAGAATCCCCACTGTGCACCTGTTCCGAATTTAGAAGAACCATCATAACGGAAACTGAATTCAGCCAGATATTTCGATTCATAATCGTATCCGAATTTACCAACCAAACCTAAATTTGCTTCCTTATATAAATCTCTTTTAGAAGGATCGTCCACATCATAGTTGGTACTCATATTACCTTCCTGATTGTCACTGTTTCCGGCAAATAGTTGATCTAAAGCCAATGATAACTCACGCTGAGCGAAAAAGTTATCTCCGTTTCTTTGGCTACCCTCCAACAATAACAAACCGTTCACATTATGCTTTTCGTTAAATAAGCGGCTGTAGTTCAATGCCACCTGATAAAGCAACGCTTCTTTTGTATAGTGTTCACGGCGGAACTTGCTTGTTCCTACACGTCCATGCTTCTGATATGTATCCGAAGCCTCATCATACGTATATTGATTATATGTTTTTTGATACAGTTTGTTATCTGCAATCTGATAATCATAACTGAACATTGCCTTTGCCTTCAACCCTTCGATATAAGGAACATCATAGGTCGCCTCTGCTGAAGTCTGGAACCATTTGTTGTTATATTTCTTATAACCAACCTGATTGGCATCCATCATAGCAACTGGGTTATCACCTTCGATCCATCCGTTCTGCAAGTATTCCGGATTATTATTTGCATAGATAGGCTGCGTAGCCGGAGCACGTTGGAAAGCACGGATAATCCAGTCGGAGTTTTCATACGGCTGGCTCTTCTCATCCATGATACCGCTCATGTTTAATGAAACGGTCAAACGATTCGTCAGTTTGCTTGTTACGTTAGAACGAACATTAAAACGATTATAATCCAAGCTCTTGCTCTTCAGGAAAGATTCCTGATACAAATAACCCGTACTGATATAGAAGTTTGTCTTTTCATTACCTCCGGTAGCACTTAATGTATGCTGTGTTTGAGGAGCCAATGTCCGCATACAAGCATCCCACCAATCTGTTCCAACCTTATCTCCACGGCGATAAGCATCAATCTCTTCTTGGCTGTAAGGAAGAACGCCGCCTTCCAAACGGTGCATCGCTTTTTCATTTTTCAATGTCATCCAGTCGGCAGCACTTGCACTCCTTGGCGAACCTGTCGGATTCTGCCATCCTACATTTCCATCATAAGAAAGTTCCAAAGAACCTTCCTTACCTTTCTTCGTTGTGATTAGAACAACACCATTTGCAGCACGCACACCATAAATAGCAGCCGAGGCATCTTTCAATACTGATAATGATTCAATATCGTTTGCATCCAGACGCGACATATTATCACGAGGCACACCATCTATAATGATCAATGGATTACCCATACCACGAATATCAAATGAGTTGTTGAAAGAACCTGGCTCTGAAGATTTCTGTACAACACGTACCCCAGGAACTTTACCGGTCAGCATGTTCTGAGCGTTCTCATTCTTGGTTGTTACGATATCGTCACTCTTAATCGCAGATACGGCACCGGTCAATGTAACCTTCTTTTGCGTACCATAACCTACAACTACCACTTCATCCAGTTTCTGTGTATCCTCACGTAAAGCAATAGTAACCGGCTGATTTCCTTTTACTGCAACTTCTTGCTCCATATATCCGATATAAGAAACCAAAAGAACAGCACCGGCAGGAACTTCAATGCTAAAATTACCATCCAGATCTGTTACCGTACCGGTAGTAGTACCTTTTACCATTACGTTTGCGCCAATAACCGCCTCACCCATTGCATCTTTTACCGTACCAGTGACGATTCTTTTTTGCTGGCTAGACATTGCTACAGCTTCGGCTTCTTTAGTTTTAATAAGCACCTGGCGATCAATAATCTGGTATTTATAATTGGTATTACGCAATACCTGTTCCAACACCTCTTCTAAAGATGCGTTTTTTACATTTACACTTGTTTGTTTGTTTACATTTACCTGGTTGTCGTTGAAGAAAAATGTAAATTCACTTGATTTTTCGATTTCCCTCAAAACTTCAATAATGCTACAATTTTGCTTGCTCAACGATACTTTGTAATTCTGTGAATATGTGGATGCAGAGATGCTACAAGCCACAAACACAGATAACAATGTCGTCATTTTCATAATACGAATTGTTTTTCTAAATCCCGGGACATAATTATCCCGTTCTTTGATTTTTTTCATAACTTTGTAATGTTATTGGTGAATAATTAGCAGGCTTTTGGCCTCTCAACTCCTTTGCCTGCCATCAAGAACTCACTGGTTGGAGGATGACAAGTTTATCCTCCAACTTTTGTTAGACTTAAGATGTATTTTCCCACATAGAAATAAATTAGGCTAATAGTTTGTTATTTTTCTAAATATAATTTATAATCTCCGTTCATTTCGACGTATCTTATCGGAGACGATTTGCTCAGTATATACAAAATACGTTCGAGCGATTCGTCTCTCACTTTAAATGTAAAACGGTAACTATCTGCAATATTTTTCTGGCAAATTATTTTTCGACCGAACCATTGTTCCAAACGCGGAATTATCATATTCAGCTTTTCATTTTCAAAACTTAATATGCCGTTATTTCTCCACGTCGAATATTTATCGGCGTCAACGGTTCGCACACTGGCCGTTTTATTCCATTTGTCATATACAAACATCTCATTCGGCAAAAGCTCCACTTCCTTGTTACCAGGGTGTTTTTCATTATTAACCCCGATTTTCACTTTTCCGTTCAGCAGAATAATTTCATGCTTATTTTCATGTTTATAGCTAAAAACTTCAAAAGCGGTACCCAATGCCGTTACTTTCATATCCGGCGTATGAACTATAAACGGTTTACCGGGATTCTTTGCCACATCAAAAAATGCTTGACCTTCCAAAGCAACCTCCCGATTTTTTCCGGAAAACTTTTCCGGATAAACTATTTTACTGCCAGGGCCCATCTGCACCTCTGTTCCATCCGGCAATGAAACCGGCTCGAAGTTCTTTATACCGGAACTTGCTACAAACATTAATGGAGCGGGTTCCCTGTCAGCAAAATAAATAGCACCACCTAAACCTAAAACTAATACCACTGATGCTACCAAACTATATATTTTATAGAACACAACTTGCTTACTGATTTTACCATTTATCCTTTTCCGGATATTACCCCAAATGCGACTCCCATCTTCTTCCGAAAATCTAGCGCCATCATAAGAATCCCACTGGCAAAGCATTTTTCCTGAAATTTCAGGTCTATTAATCAATGCAGTTTCTTCTTCCTTATTCAAAGATTCATGCATTAATTTCTTTAATATATCTTTCTTATCGCTATTCATTATTTTTAGTCAATCTATAATAAATACACACCAAACTAATACTACCCCCATCCATAGATAAAAAAAAATCATCCGAATGAAATTTTACTTTCTTCCGAATGAAATAATAATTTCCCCCGAATGGATCAAAAAAGAAAAAGAGATAACATATATACATTTTGTTTCAGATATTTCAGCGCTTCGCTTATTTGATGTTCCACTGTCTTTTCAGACAAATTGAGCTGTTGGGCTATTTCTTTATAACTCAAATGAGCTTTACGACTAAGATTAAATATTTCCCTGCGGCGCGGAGGCAATTCGGCAATAAGTTGATCTATATATTCGGACAGATTTCGGGCATCTATCTCCTCTTCCATATTATATGAGTCTTCCATTGCAGCAAGAATCGTCATTTTATAGAAGTCTTCATTTACATTTTTACGATGCTGATTGAACACAAGATTTCTGGTAATTATAAAAAGAAGCCCTTTGAAATTATCATCTTCACGGATAAAATCTCGAGACTCCCAGACCTTGACAAATACTTCCTGAACAACTTCCTCTATTGCATTTTTATCGATCAGATATAAACGGCAAAAATTATAAACCTGACGCCAATAATTTTTATATAAGGTAGTGAATGCACTTTGATTACCTTGTCTAACTAGCAATATGAGTTCTTTTTCATCCATTCTGCTATTACAATTTAGTTGTTGGCAACTTCAATATCAAATAATCGGAAACAAATAAAAGACATTTCCCAAATACGGTCGTGCCCATTTGTTCATTCCATTCACAAATACATATATAGACACATTGTTTGTACCGTTACGATACAAACATATATGCCATTAATGGCATTCGCGTTAATTAATTTTCGTCAAAGATAGCATTTTTTGTCGTTTAATAAAAAATGACAATATATTTATACTAAATTCGATCTTTATTCCCTTAACAAATCCCCTTGATGATTTTGTAAAATCATCGGGACGTTTTTCAAAAATCATCGGGATAAATTATTTTTTATTTTCCGGCAATATACCCTGTTTATGGTATTTATCATATGAAAAGACATGTCTACCTTTGTTATATAAAAATATGAACAACTAATTTTTCAGAATATGGCAAAAATAGCAAAACAGCTGACAGATTTAATCGGCAACACTCCTCTCCTGGAGTTATCAAGTTTCAATGCAAAAAAAGGAGCAAAAGCAAAATTGATTGGGAAACTGGAATATTTCAACCCAGCCGGTAGCGTAAAAGACCGTGTAGCATTAGCTATGATTGAAGACGCAGAAACGAAAGGACTCCTAAAGCCCGGAGCCACAATAATAGAGCCAACAAGTGGAAACACGGGAGTTGGATTAGCATTTGTATCTGCCTCAAAAGGATATAAACTAATCCTGACAATGCCTGAAACCATGAGCCTGGAACGACGTAATCTTTTAAAAGCTCTTGGGGCAAACCTGGTTTTAACACCAGGTTCTGAAGGTATGAAAGGAGCTATTGCCAAAGCGGAAGAACTACATAAAGAAAATCCGGACTCTATTATTTTACAGCAGTTTGAAAATCCGGCAAATCCGGCGAAGCATACACAGACTACCGCAGAAGAAATCTGGCGCGATACAGACGGCAAAGTTGATATTTTTGTTGCAGGAGTAGGCACTGGAGGAACAATCAGTGGAGTCGGAGCAGGACTAAAAAAGCATAATCCAAACATTCGTATCGTAGCAGTAGAACCTAGCGACTCCCCTGTTCTTTCCGGTGGAAAACCCGGACCTCATAAGATACAAGGTATAGGCGCCGGTTTTATACCTAAGATTTATAATCCGGACGTTGTAGATCAAATCATACAAATTGACAACAATGATGCTATCCGTACAAGTAGAGAATTATCTCAACAAGAAGGACTATTAGTAGGTATTTCATCCGGAGCTGCGGTATATGCCGCATTACAGTTGGCCCAGCTTCCCGAAAATGCGGGAAAAACAATTGTAACGTTATTACCTGATACGGGAGAAAGGTATTTGTCAACAGTGCTATACGCTTTTGACGAATATCCTTTATAAAAATAATAACACATCGCAGAAGTTGTGGAAATATTACACACCTTTCCACAACTTCTACACCACAAACTTATATTTCACACAGGCAACAACCCTCATACCTGCTTAATAGACAGGATATTATATTTTTAATCAAATTCAGAAAGGCATGGCATCAATTTTGCAATTATATTTATAGTAAATCAAAAGGCAAACCTTTTATTATCATTCTATAGGAATCATCCGGCTTGAGAAAGTAGGATGATTTTCTACATATACCACAACACAAGAAGGGCAAAAAACCAGAGTTTTTATGAATGAAAAAGGAGAAGTAGTTTCATACTAATTTTTATATTTGCAGGAAACAAACGGTAAATGAAATACGGTGTACATAAACGGACTTTATTATTTATAGCAGGATTTGTATGGATCATTGCAGGGACAAATATTTTACGAATTGGTATTTTGACCTGGATAGATGATGCACAAAACCCGTTATTCAAAGTGTGTGAAGCTATCATTGTGTTTCTACTATTTTTTTATCTTGTATTTAAAAAACTATTTTATAAACACCGTGACCGCATAGCATTGAAAAAAGAAAAGAAGAATTGTCCCTTTTCCTTCTTTGATATCAAAGGATGGATAATCATGGTATTTATGATTACTTTCGGTATAACAATCCGGAAATTACAACTTCTTCCCAATTCTTTTATTTCCGTATTTTATACAGGACTATCTTCCGCATTAATCATTACAGGAATATTATTTATCATACAAGGATATAGAGCAAAGAAGAATTCTAATCAAATATAATATTCGGCAGAATCTATTATTCCGGCACGCAAGGCATATTTAGTTGCTTCATGGACATTATTGATTCCGAGCTTTCGAAAAATATTTTTACGGTGAGTAGTTACAGTATGAACACTGGAAAAGCGTTCTGCAGCAACCTCTTTTGTCGTTTTACCTGATGCTATTAATTTCAGTATTTCTTTTTCTGTCACAGTTAAAATCGGACGTTCTCCCAACTCTTTAGCGGGGATCTTGCTTACTAACGAACCAGAAATACGATCGCTTATAAAACGCTGAGAAGTTAATGCTGAATGAATAGCTTTTTGGATCTCGTCTAACGCAGCATCCTTCATTACTATGCTGGCGGTTTCAGTACTAAAAAGGATCTTACGAATAAATTCTTCACTCAATTCATCACTAAATAACAACCAGTGGGAACGGTTAAAACGGGTCTGTAAAATAATAAGTTCATCCACACCAGCCAAATCAAACAAGGTATAATCCAAAACAATAACGGCATCCGGATATATAGACAGCAAACGCAATAGTTGCTTACTGTCTTCCGCTTCCAATACGGAATCTATGCCAAGTATCTTCTCACATATATATAAAATACCGGCACGGGTAATATCTTGATTATCCGCTAAAATTATTGTTTTCATTTAACAGAATCCAGAGCTTGCCTGATATCATTATACAAATCGTCTATCGATTCCAAGCCAACCGACAAACGTATGGTTTGCTGACTTATATCCATCGCTTTCCGTTGCTCTTCGGTAAATCCCCCGTATATAGTACTTGCCGGATGAATTGCCAGTGTTTTATTATCAAACAAATTAGTTGCACGACGTATTAATTTAAGCTTATTCATAAAAGTAAAACATACTTCACGAGAAGCCAAATCAAACGTTAACATCGCTCCCGGATAAATGCCGAACTGCGTTGTACTTATAGTGTAAAACGGATTATTTTCCAGTCCTGTATAATTTACAGATTCTATCCCTGCCAACTTCTGAAGGCATTTTGCCAGTTCCAGGCAAGTTGAAGCCTGATGGTTAAAACGAACCTGCATCGTTTCGAGCCCCAAAGTCTGCATGTAAGCTACCTGAGGAGTCATATATGCACCCAGATTCCGATGAATTTCTTTACGCATACGTGCTGTAAAAGCATTGCTTCCAAACTGTTCATACCAATGTTTCAACGGTATGGAATGGCTCCAGTCTGCAGTTCCATAATCAATAATCAATCCTCCAATACTAGTTGCCCCGCCTGAAATATATTTTGTACTAGATATTATTTCTATGTCCACACCAAAATCTGAAGCATGAAATACAGAAAATGGGACAACTGTAGTATCAGCAATCAAAGGTATTCTAAATTCTTTACCTATAAAAGAAAGCATCCGGAGATCGGCCACTTCCAATTGAGGATTGGTAATTACTTCAAGGAAGATTGCACAAGTATTCAAATCAACATTATCACGAACCTCTTCTTCATTCGTCAGATCACAAAACCGCGTTTCTACACCAAACGCAGCCAATGTGTTTTTCATCAATGAAAACGTATTGCCAAACAAATGAGGAGAAGTTACAATGTTTCCTCCTGCATGAGTAAGCGCTATCAGAGTATTTGTAATTGCCGCCATTCCTGAATTCAAAGCTGTAACACTCACTGCATTAGTAATTGCACGTACGCGATCTTCAAAGTATTGGACCGTAGGATTTGTTATTCGGGAATAAGCGTGGTCTGTCGTATGTCCACAGAAAGCAGCTTCCATTGCTTCCGCCGTCTCAAATTCATAAGCTGCCGTATTATAAACCGGCATTGACAATGCTCCATAGATATCAGGTCTCTGATATGGAGTATGAAGCACTCGTGCTTCAAAGCTAAAATCTTCCATGAATCTAATTTTATCGCTTTTTTACTCTTGTTTCTGCAAAAATATCAATCATTTACATTACAGAAAAATAAATAACCATCATTTTAATCTTAATCAAACCTATATTTTGAATTTATTCTGATTAGCCTATCATGGTTCCATTTGATATTCATTATATTTGCGGGTCAACTAATCAGAGAAATGACAAACGCTGCTTCATGACACGATTTTTACATAAAAACATCTTTCTATTATTATTTATCTGCCTATTTCAAAAACCGGTACAAGCGATAGATGGTACTGGGGTCGCTTTTAAGGTAAGTTTAGCAGGGAAAATATATCATAATCTTTCATTTTTAATAGAAGAAGATATCCGTCCCAAACATAATTTTCGAGAGGCAGAATGGTTTTTAACTACCGCATCAATCGTTACTTTAAAGCCAAAGCCGGATATATGCTACTTTGTCACTATAAGGCATCAAAAGAACTAAGAAACAGGTATTATATTTATGCTGCAGGAGTATATCCCATAGGAAATTTTTCATTCTCTATCCAAATGCCTATCTTTGCAATCCCGAGTGCTTGATTAACCTCGTTAAAAACAAGAGAGATGCAAAAAACAGTTACAATATCATTCATGCTGCTAGGTATCTTATTCAATATTTGCCTTGTAGCGTCCAACCTTTTAGAAACAAAAGTCGTACAGGTAGCAGGTATTACTGCTACGGCAGGATTAATCGTTTTCCCAATATCCTATATCATTAATGATTGTATTGCAGAAGTTTGGGGATTCAAAAAAGCACGTTTGATTATCTGGAGCGGGTTTGCTTCCAATTTTCTGGTGATCGGACTTGCACAACTTGCCGTAATGCTTCCCGCTGCACCTTTTTGGGAAGGAGAAGAAGGATTCAATTTTGTATTTGGAATGGCACCTCGCATTGCAATAGCAAGTTTGATTGCTTTCCTTATCGGTTCCTTTTTAAATGCTTATGTAATGAGCAAAATGAAAATTGCTTCACAAGGGAAGCATTTTTCTCTACGCGCAATAGTTTCCACACTGGCCGGCGAAAGTGCTGATTCACTTATTTTCTTTCCTATTGCTTTCGGAGGTTTAATTCCTACAAGCGAGCTGTTAATAATGATTGCTACACAAGCAGTACTAAAATCATTATATGAAGTAATAATACTTCCCGTCACCATCCGAGTAGTAAAATACATCAAGAAGGTAGACGGGAATGATGTGTACGATGTAGGGACTTCGTACAATATATTGAGGGTAAAGGATATTTAATTCCCTTCAAAATCAATGTTCTCAGTTTTTTCATTCCAATTGGCAACTTCAAAGCCATTTGAACCGCTTTCTTCGTCAAATATTTCCTCAATAGCGGCAGTAAGTGCCAAACGTGTCCTTAATTATACTCATCTACCCGAAGTTTTATAGGAATATTATCCCGAACAATAGCTCCTATCAATATCGTATAAAGGGCATGTACAGGAGATAATTCATCTTTTTGAACAACTCCCCAACATAGCAGGCAATAGTAATAACAGAACTAATAACTTTCTCATATCACGAATATCAATCGGTTTTAAATTGATGTCTATAAAACAGATGATAACCGTATTAGTTCTGATTGAAAAGTTAAAAGTTTAATTATTAATAAAACAAATGGGACCAATCTTCGCGGGGCTGTACTGTATATGCCCATATACGCATCGCTTCAGCTGTACGGCAATTGGGTAATGCATCATCAATCAACAAAGTTTCTTCTGAACGAATAGCGCCATCATTAAGGACATATTCAAAAATATCAGTATTGGGCTTTAGCATGTGCAGTTCATAGGAAAGATATATCTTATTGAAAAAATCACCGGCCTGTAATCCTTTATAAGTAAACCATTTTTTGGCAATCCACTCCCAATGAATTTCATTGGTATTACTAAGCAACATCGTATTGTATTTTTTCCGAAGTTTCAATAACAGATCAAGCTTATATTCGGGCACATCTCCCAACATGGCAATCCAGGCTTCATTTATTTGCCGATCTGTAAGATTTTTTTTAGCTAAATCACGAATACCATCCCTAAAGTCGGCCGGAGAAATATAGCCTAACTCCAGTTTCATAAAAAGATCTTTGTGCTGAAAATTATTTACGATATTTTCCCGGACATTACTTACTCCCAGTTGTTCAAAAGCCTCGATACAGCGATTGCGCGTCAAATTAATAATAACTCCGCCTAAATCTATGATTATATTTTTAATACCATCCATAATGTTCTTTATTTATACCAACGTTTACGACGTCTGCGATGACGCTGTTTCTGCTTATATTTCCGTATCTTACGAATCACGATCCATACAAAAAGTAGCCCGAATACCGTAAATATCAACAAAAGAATGCCCGTATTCAAATTATCTCCTTTAACGCGACTCCACATTTCCAATACAAGTTCTGTTTCATCTCCGAAGTCACGGATCATTGCGCATCGCTCTACTATTTTTTGATCAGGATATTGGACTAAATTAATCTGTATGCTATCCGCACCAGCTCCAAAAAAATAGCTCAGATTTGAATATTGTGTAATTGTCGTATCAATTTTAGCTTCCAGTATTTCAGGGGTAGCAACAGCACTAACGTAGCCTATTGCATCCATATTTTTCAAAGCAATATCCGGTTGACAAATATAATCAATAAAATAACTGGCTGCCTTTACGTTACATGCGTATTTCGGAATAACCCAGCCGTCATACCATATATTACTTCCCTCCTGCGGAACTTCATATCCAAGATTCACACCAACAGCAGCCGCTTCTTCCATAGCCCAGACTGCATCACCGCTCCAGGTAAGATTCATCCAGGCTTTGTTCTTAGTCATCATTTCTTTTCCAAAATCTGCTTCCCAACCGGCAATATTCGGTTTCATCAATTTCAAATACTTTTCAGCCAAAGCGATTGCTTCAGGCGAATTGTCATTCATCAACTGTTCAACAGAAACTTTGCCTTCTGCCATTTTATTGGCATGGGCATATATAATGGCTGTTCCGTAAGCATCCCGATAGCTATCTTTCATCAGGATTTTTCCCTTATACTCAGGATTCCACAAACAATCCCACGTCATAACCTCTTCACGAGAGATGAAATTTTCATTATAAAGCAATCCGGTTGTGCCCCACATATAAGCTACGACATAATTTGTAGCTACACGTCCGGGCTGGCTCAGTTTATTCAATTGCTCTTTTATATAAGGAGATATGTTATTTATATAATCGGGAGTCTTACCAAAGTTTCGATCTATCGGGAGCAATAAATTTTTTTTCAACATCCGTTCGATAATATATTCGGAAGGGCAAACCAAATCAAAATCTTCATGTCCACGTTCAATTTTGGTAAGCATGATTTCATTAATATCGAAAACCTGATAGATAACTTTTATATCTTCACCCGTCTGTTCTTTATACCATTTCGGGAAATTATTCAATACATCCTCATCTATATAATCTGCCCAATTATATATCTTCAATATTTTATTACGTTCTTCCTTTGTTCTGGAACATGAAGAAAACAAACCAATCAAAAAGGTTAACAGGCATAAGAATCTTAAAATTTTACTCATTTTATTTATCTGGCTTTTGCTTTTTCAGCCCGTTTATTTATAATAATCAATAATACTAACACTGTAACGAAGATAATAGTTGATAAAGGACGAAGCTCAGGTGTCAGCCCTCCTTTACGGGCATCTGCATAAATAAAGGTAGACAACGTTTCTAATCCTTCATTTCCTATAGTAAAAATAGTTACGGCAAAATCATCAATCGATAAAGTGAATGCCAAAATAAATCCGCTAATCATACCCGGCCGTATTTCAGGAAAAATAACTTTGCGTAACGCCTGAAAAGGTGTTGCCCCCAAATCCAGTGCGGCTTCATACACATTCGGATTCATTTTCTTTAAACGGGGCATCACACTTAATACCACATAAGGGGTACAAAAAGTAATATGGGCAAGAAGTACGGTTGTAAATCCCTGAGAAATCCCGAAACTCACAAACAGTAAAAACAAAGATATACCTGTGATAATATCTGCATTCATCATCGGTATTGCATTTACAAAACTAACAACCTGGCGAGTACGCGAACGCAGATTGAAAATGCCAATGGCTGCTACACTTCCCAACAACGTCGATATAATGGCCGCCAATATAGCTATCGCAAATGTCGTCCACAAAGCACCGATTAATGAATGTTGCACATTGCCTGCAAACAAAGAGCTATACAACTTAGTAGAAAAACCTGTCCAGTTACCTAATACTTTAGCTTCCGTAAAAGAGAATATCATTATAATCAATATCGGAGCATAAAGCAATACGAGAAGCAGCCATAAATAAGTCTTCGCTATAAATTTCGCCATCATATCACACCTCCTTCATTTGATGCGTCATCGCTATCATTGCTGAATAAAATAGTGACTCCTATCAATATCAACATAATTAAAGAAAGAGCAGCACCATAATTCCACATTCCATTATTAATATTTTCCTGTACTGTTGTTCCGAAGAGTTTAATGTTATTCATTGTAAGCAACTCGGCAATAGCAAAAGTGGAAACCGTTGGCATAAATACCATAACCACGCCACTCATTACTCCGGGCATTGACAATGGAAAAATAGTTTTAATAAAAACCTGGAGAGGATTTGCCCCTAAATCCTGTGCCGCCTCAACTAAGCTGGAATCCATTTTTTGGAGCGTATTATAAATCGGATAAATCATAAACGGGAGAAAATTATAAACCATACCGAATATCAGAGCACCTTCTCCCAAAGGGAAATCAAGAAAATCGAACAATGCAACAGTAGCCAATGTACGAATCAGTATATTTACCCACATAGGAAGGATAAACAGCATGACCATAGTACGGGATGTATTAAACCGCGCCTGGCTTAATATATAAGCAGCCGGATATCCCAGAATAAGGCAGATTAACGTTGTTATTATAGCAATCCCTATCGAATAAACGAATGTGTTTATAGCTTCCGGGTGCATCATAAACTTCCTGAAATTGGCAAAAGTGAAAGCACCATCCGCATTCGTAAACGCATAAATTACAATCAGGAGCAGCGGCATTACCACAAAAATGGCAAGAAAAACAGCATATGGAATCGTCCAATTCCTACGCCGCATAAAAAAAGCTGAGAATTTAGTAATCACTTCCTTTCCTTTTTATCAATGAATGATTCGTATATTTTCAGGGGCTATAGTAATACCTACCCGGTCTCCGTCGTCCCATACATCATTTGTATCTACAAAAATATTTTCATCCCAATCCGTAAAAACAGTCAGATGATAATGGTTTCCTTTATATAAGATAAATTTCACCTCGCCGGTCAACCTTCCGTCTTCTTCATTATCCTCCAGAATAACGTGCTCAAAATTCACCTCAACCTTAACCGGTGTTTCCGGGTCAATATCTTTCACTTCCTTACATTCAAACACACATCCCAAAAACTCCACATGGGTAGCATCAACCAATTTTCCTTCAAATGTATTGCAAGTGCGTTCTTTCTTCATAACATGAATATCGAATGGCTTCACCAGCAACCCTACTTCCATGCCTGTATCGAAACAATGGTAGTCCTGTACCATAAATTCATATCCGTTCGGTGTTTGAACCATCATTTCATAGTGAACACCTTTGAAGATCGAAGAGGTTACCGTACCTGTCAGCATTGCGGCCTCCGAGGGTTCAAAAATATAAATATCTTCAGGCCGGATAACCACATCGACAGGGACATTATCTCCAAAGCCTTCATCAACACATTCAAACTCGCGCCCGGCAAACGTAACAAGTTTGTCCTTTACCATCAAACCATTTAGCACATTACTCTCTCCAATGAAATCTGCAACAAACGAATTTATCGGTTCATTGTATATATCGATCGGCGTACCAATCTGTTGAATCTTCCCTTCGCTCATGACAACAATAGTGTCGCTGAGCGTCAAAGCTTCTTCCTGATCATGCGTCACATACACGAACGTAATACCTAAAGATTTATGCATCTCCTTCAACTCCATTTGCATATCCTTGCGCATTTTCAGATCCAAGGCAGCCAATGGTTCATCCAGCAAAAGCACTTCCGGCTCATTCACAATTGCACGCGCTATAGCCACACGTTGCTGTTGTCCACCGGAAAGAGAATCTACATCCCTGTATTCATAATCCGTCATCCCCACCATCTTTAAAGCTTGCTTTACCTTTTTGGTTATGGTAGCAGACGGCATTTTTTTAAGTTTCAATCCGAAGGCAATGTTATTAAAAACATTAAGATGCGGGAAAAGTGCATATTTTTGAAATACGGTATTGACAGGGCGCTTATGAGGGGGTGTTTGTGTAATATCTTTTCCGGCAATGGATATTTCGCCTTCCGACGCTGTCTGAAACCCGGCAATCAAACGTAAAAGAGTAGTTTTACCACAACCCGAAGGTCCTAATATAGTAACGAACTCGCCCTTGCGAACAAACAAATTTACATCATTCAGTACAGCCTTATCTCCAAAATATTTATAGACATGTTCTATACCAATAATGCAGTCGGACTTTTGCATAAATCTATCCTTAATTCTATCAAATTAAACAATCAACCGTTCATTTATTATAAGCGGGACAAAGGTACACAATTTGAAGGATAATCAAACACTCCTTCCGTTATCTAAAGATTGTACCAACGTAGTTTTGTTAGTTTAATCGCCCGTACCGCCATCGCGGCCTGTTTATTGAAGGTTTAACACGTTCGTTATAGTTATGTTAACGGAGAAAACAAAACAGAACAATTCCTACTTTTAAATGTTATGAAATAAATCTAAACAAGAATATTATGTACGTATATTTACGCAAATGGTGTTATGCCGTACTCTGCCTTCTTTCGCCTGTTTTACTTTCCGCCCAGAACGGACAGAAGTATCTTGAACGGGCACTTCCCCAGACTTGGCAAGAAAACAGCGACGATTTCCAACAAACATTACCTGTAGACGACCATTGGTGGAGCAACTTCAACGATCCGCTACTCGATTCCCTGATAGCTGTTGCCATAAAACAGAATTATTCTGTTCAAATGGCTGCCGACCGTATTGCCATGGCAAAAGCCAACCTTCGCATACAACAAGGCAGTTACTCCCCAACACTAGGTTTAAATGCAGGATGGACGCGACAACAAAGCAGTGGCAATACCACACAACTGCCTCAATCCGTCACTCAATATACGGATGCATCGCTTAATATGAATTGGGAAATTGATGTCTTCGGCAGTATCCGCAACAGGGTAAAAGCCCAAAAAGAAAACTTTGCCGCTTCAAAAGAAGAATACAATGCTGTTATGGTCTCCCTTTGCGCTCAGGTTGCATCCGCTTATATTAACTTACGGGAATTGCAACAAGAACTGGAAGTAGTAAACAAAAACTGTGAATCCCAACTGGCCGTAGTGAAAATAACGGAAAAAAGATTTGAGACCGGACTTGTTTCAAAACTCGACGTTGCACAAGCTCTATCCGTATATTACGACACAAAATCATCCGTCCCGATGCTGGAAGCCGGAATCATTCAATACACCAATTCCCTTGGAGTTTTAATGGGACTTTATCCATGGGATGTACGCAAAATAACAGAAACCCAACAGCCATTACCCGAATATATTGAACCCGTAGGAGTCGGTATTCCTGCCAATCTATTATTACGCAGGCCGGATATTCGTTCTGCCGAACGGCAGGTCAACGCATACGCGGCTTCGTTAGGAGCATCCAAATCGGATTGGTGGCCCCAGATATTCGTTAAAGGTTCCGTGGGCTTTGCATCTCATGACATCGACAAAATTGCAAACCATAATAGCTTGACTTATGAAATAGCCCCTACCCTTACCTGGAATTTTTTCCAGGGAACAAAGCTGATGCAAGCTACCCGGTTGGCAAAAGCCCAATTGGACGAATCCGTACGTCAGTTTAACGAAACGGTTTTAACTTCCGTGCAGGAAGTCGATAATGCAATGAGCGCATACAAGAATTCCATC
Source organism: Parabacteroides provencensis (assembly GCF_900232875.1). Lineage (NCBI taxonomy): Bacteria > Pseudomonadati > Bacteroidota > Bacteroidia > Bacteroidales > Tannerellaceae > Parabacteroides > Parabacteroides provencensis. The sequence continues at coordinate 236,791 of NZ_LT960491.1, forward strand.
AAACAGATTGTTGCCTTACGGGAAGTAGTAAACCAAGGGAAAGAGACATTGACTCTATCACTTGACTTATATAAACAAGGGCTCAGCCCCTTCCAGAATGTACTTGATGCACAGCGCTCTCTGCTTTCATACGAAAATGCCCTCACACAGGCAAAAGGAAATTCACTGCTCAGCCTTATTCAACTCTACCAGGCATTAGGCGGAGGATGGAGCGAAAGTAATAATTGAACTGAAAACTAATTATTGACAATATAAATATAAAGCACAATGAATACGATTATTAAATATAGCTTTACAATAGTAACCCTTTTATTGCTGGCCGCTTGTAAAGGAAAAAACAGTCACCCTGTGGAGATGCCGGTTCCTTCCATTAGTGTAGCGACTCCCGAAATACGGGACATTACACTGACAAAAGACTATCCGGGCTATTTAACATCCGAACTCATGGTCAATCTTGTTGCCCGTGTAAACGGATATTTACAAACCTCTTATCTTAAACCGGGGCAAAAAGTAAAAAAAGGAGATTTAATATATATCATTGAACCGGACATTTACAAAGACAATGTTCAACAGGCAGAAGCTTCTTTAAAAACGACCCAGGCACAGCTAACTTATGCTCAAAGTAATTACGAGAGAATGAAAGAAGCCGTAAAGAGCGGAGCTGTAAGCCAGATTCAAGTATTACAAGCACAATCGACCGTATCGGAAGCAGAAGCATCGGTCAAGAATGCCGAAGCTGAACTAAATACGGCGCAAAAAAATTTAAGTTATTGCTATATACGTGCACCATTCGACGGAAGTGTAACAAGAGGAAAATATGATATCGGTAATTACATTAACGGTTCCTTGCAACCCGTAACATTAGCAACTATCTATAAAGACGACCTTATGTATGCCAACTTCAATATCGAAGACAATCAACTTATGAAAATGCTTATGCTAAATGCCCGGAGCGACGAAGGAAAAGTAAAACTACCTAAAGAAATCACAGTCCATCTGGGAAAAGACGGCAAACAAAGCTATATAGGAAGACTGGATTATTTATCCCCGAATGTAGATTTATCGACAGGTACATTAAATGTCCGTGCAAACCTGGACAATCCCGAAGGCTTATTAAAAAGCGGACTTTATGTAACGATCACATTACCTTATGCCGAAGAGAAACAAGCAATTTTAGTACAAGATGCTTCCATAGGTACAGACCAGTTAGGAAAATACCTTTATATCGTTAATGATTCCAACATAGTTAAATACCGTCATATTGAACCCGGACAACTGATAAACGACACTTTAAGGCAGGTTATCAGTGGCATTCAACCTAACGAACGTTATGTCACAACAGCCTTGTTAAAGGTAAGAGATGGTATGACTATTAAGCCCATAAAATAAAAGATCATGGTTAAATTCTTTATAAACAGGCCTATATTCGCTACAGTACTTGCTCTGATTATTGTAGTAGCCGGGATAGTAACATTAAATATACTACCTGTTGCCCAATATCCCGAGATCACACCGCCTACCGTACAAGTATCAGCTTTTTATCCGGGTGCTAATGCAGAAACGGTGGCACAAACCGTAGGTCTGCCTATCGAAAAACAAGTAAACGGTGTAGACGGAATGTTATACATGAGTTCCAATTCCTCAAGCTCGGGAGCTTATTCTCTCACCATAACATTTGCTGTCGGAACAGATATTGACATGGCCACTGTCATGGTACAAAACCGGGTAAGTATAGCCCAGAGCAGTCTGCCCGAAGCCGTAATTGTACAAGGTATTACAACCAAAAAACAATCTTCCAACATTGTCATGTTGCTTACATTAAGCTCCCAAAAGCCTATGTATAACGGACTTTATTTAAGCAACTACGCACAATTAAACCTGACAGATGAATTAACGCGTCTTCCAGGCATAGGTTCGGTAAGCGTTATGGGAGCCGGCGATTATAGCATGCGTGTATGGCTAGACCCGGACGCTATGCGTATCCGCAACCTGACTCCGGAAATGGTATTTCAGGCTATTTCTACCCAAAACACACAAGTATCAGCCGGATATGTGGGTCAGCCGCTTGCCAATGCAAATGATCCGTTTCAATACACATTAACTGTTCGCGGACGCCTGACCGATGCTCAGGAGTTTGGAAATATTATTTTACGAACTGAGGATGGAGGAAAAATTCTCCGTCTAAAAGATGTAGCCCGTATCGAACTGGGTAGTTCGTCTTATAATGTCGTCTCTAAATTAAACGGAGAAGAAAGTGCTGCGATTGCCATATATCAGCTACCGGGCTCTAATTCTTTAGATGTGTCAAAAGTAGTAAAAGCCAAAATGCAGCAATTGGCCTCCAATCTTCCCGAAGGCATAGAATACCAGGTAACATTGGATACAACAGACGTAATAGATGCCTCCATACATGAAGTACTTATTACATTCATTGAAACAACTCTGTTGGTAGTATTAGTGATCTTCCTGTTCCTGCAAAATTTCAGGGCTGTAATTATTCCATGTATCACAATACCTGTTTCATTAATAGGAACACTGGCTGTTATGTCTGCATTAGGATTTTCTATTAATACACTGACATTATTCGGTCTTATCCTTGCAATTGCCATCGTTGTAGATGATGCCATTGTCGTAGTAGAAAACTCTACCCGTTTATTAGACACTGGCAAATACACACCCCGTGAAGCCGTGACAGAAGCAATGGGAGAAATAGTAGGCCCTATTGTCGGCGTAGTTCTTGTTTTATTGGCTGTATTTATTCCTACTACTTTTATCAGTGGCATATCAGGACAGCTTTACAAACAGTTCGCTTTGACTATTGCATCGGCAACAGTATTAAGTGGAATCAACTCACTTACATTAACCCCGGCATTATGTGCCTTATTTCTGCAGCCAAGCCCGAAAGAATCAAAATTCTTCCTTTTCAGAGGATTCAACAAACTATTCGGTAAGACTCAAAAGCTATATGACAACGTAGTTGGCCATTTCCTGAAAAACCAGGCAGTTACTCTATTCGGTTATGCTGTTATCACGTTTATAGCAATTATGATGTTTATTAAATGGCCCAGCAGTTTTATACCGGAAGAAGATGACGGATATTTCCTTGTTGTCGCTCAATTACCTCCTGCAGCCAGCCTGAATCGTACTGAAACTGTTGTCAAAAAAATCGATGACATATTAAGCCAATATCCGGAAATAAAATCATACGTGAGTGTTAGCGGCTTTTCCATCATGGGCGGTGGAGAACAACCTAATGCGGGAACCTTTTTCGTTATACTGAAAAACTGGAAAGACCGTAAAGGTAAAGAACACACAGCCCAAGCTATCGTAAATCGTTTCAATATGGAGGCTTCCGGAATACAAGAAGCCCAGATATTTGGCATGGTACCTCCAGCCATACCCGGTCTAGGTGCATCCGGAGGTTTACAACTGCAATTAGAAGATCGTAATAATCTGGGGCCAACCGAAATGCAACATGCAATAGAGACATTAATGGAACATTATCACGAAAAGCCTCAGTTATTAAACATATCTTGCATGTATCAGGCTAATGTTCCGCAATATTTATTGAACATTGACCGAGATAAAGTTCAATTGCTCGGATTGCAACTTAATAATGTATTCTCTACATTAAGCTATTATATGGGAGCAGCCTATGTAAACGATTTTGTAAAATTCGGACATATCTATCAGGTAAAGATAGAGGCAAACGATCAATCCCAGAAAGTAATAGATGATGTTCTCCGTTTAAGTTTGGAAAACAGTTCCGGCGAAATGGTACCGTTTTCATCTTTTACAAAGGTCGAAGAACAATTGGGGTTGAATCAGATTAACCTGTATAATATGTATTCTTCGGCTGCTATAACCTGTATTGTCAATCCTGAATACAGTTCAAACGAAGGAATCAAAGCAATGGAAGAACTGATACAGGAGCAATTAGGAAATAATTTCGGCTACGAATGGACTTCCGTTGCCTATCAGGAAACAAAAGCCGGTTCTACAACCAGTACTATTTTTATACTGGCACTATTGGTAGCCTTCCTTGTTCTGGCAGCCCAATATGAAAGCTGGACAAGCCCGGCAGCCGCCATCATGGGATTGCCTGTTGCTTTGCTGGGAGCCGTACTGGGATGCTTTGTCATGGGAGTTCCTATAAGCATTTATACACAAATCGGTATAATCTTATTGATCGCCCTTTCTGCAAAAAACGGTATTCTTATTATCGAATTTGCAAGAGATTTTCATACTCAAGGCAACACCATTCGCGATTCCGCACTCGAAGCCGGACATGTCCGCTTACGTCCTATATTGATGACCTCGTTTGCATTCGTCTTAGGAGTAATGCCTTTACTGTTTGCCTCCGGTGCAGGAGCAGCCAGCCGTATTGCATTAGGAGCAGCCGTTGTATTTGGTATGGCTATCAATACTATATTTGCAACGGCCCTGATCCCTAATTTCTACGAATTAATGCAGACCATCCAGGAAAAATGGTTTGACAAAAAAGAGAAAAAGTAAAACTACCAAAGAGACCGGCACAAAACAACAATAAGCCGGTCTCTTTATTTAATATATAGTAAATTTCCAAATCATTATACCGCATATTTCAAATAGTATAACTATGTTTGTAGGTCACTTTGAGTTAAAGCTCAAATATTTACAAATAACAAGGAGTAACACTACATATGAAAAGCCTATTAGAGATGTTGAAGGTTGTGGTGATTTCAGTAATAATGCTTTTCTTATCCGATATAGCTTTCGCTGAAAGTTTACCTAATAATAACGAATCCGAAAATAAAACAGACAGTACCTTTTCCTCCCATCGCTTTATTCACAAACTTGGAATAGAAGCCCGTCCGGCTTATATCATTCCGACAAATCCTTTTTTACGCGGAGAAAATGAAACAGGGAAACTAATCAGAAGTTCTATTTCCGCACACCTGAGATACTCATTTCAATTCCGTCCCAACACATATACAGACCGTATCTACGGAGAAGCTTACCAAGGAATAGGGCTAGCCTATTACACCTTTAGTGAAAAAAAATATTTAGGTGATCCGTTTGCTGCATATATTTTTCAGGGAGCACGATTAGCCAGATTCAGTCCGCGGTTATCATTCAATTACGAATGGAATTTCGGCGTATCTGCCGGCTGGCATCCTTACGACTTCGATTACAACTCCTATAACAAAGTAATCGGTTCGAAGATTAACGCTTATCTTAATGTCAACTTTTATCTTAACTGGAAGTTATCACGGTTATTCGACCTGAATGCAGGAGTCGACCTTACTCACTTCTCAAATGGCAATACCAAATATCCAAATTCCGGCCTGAATACAACCGGTCTTAAAATCGGACTAGTATACAACTTCAACAGAGAAGAAAATTTTCTTTCAAATTCTTCGGATCACCTCAAAATCCCGAAATTCCCACATCATATCAGTTATGATTTACTATTATTCGGATCATGGCGGCGAAAAGGTGTTGCCTATGGCGACGAACAGGTAGCTTCCCCGGAAACCTATCCGGTATTCGGGTTCAACTTTGCACCAATGTATAATATCAACTATAAGTTCCGTGCCGGAGTATCTGTTGACGGTGTTTACGATGGAAGTGCCAATGTCTATACCGAAGATTATATTGTAGGCACTGAACAGCAATTTTATAAGCCCGGGCTTAATAAGCAGTTGGCACTCGGACTTTCCGGACGCGTAGAATATGTTATGCCATACTTCACCGTCAATTTAGGTATAGGTGCCAACGTATTGCATGGCGGCGGCGATTTAAAAGCGCTTTATCAAGTACTGGCACTGAAAATAGAAGTTACCCGAAGTTCTTTTATCCATATAGGATATAATCTCCAGAACTTTCATACCCCCAACTTTTTAATGCTAGGTATCGGATATAGGTTCAACAACAAATATCCAACATACCACCGTTAGATGACTCTCCAACACACACTATCTGTATAAAATACACCAAAAACGAATCGAATCACAAGTGTAGTTATATAAATCATACGGATGATCTGTTCGATTCATAGTTATGATCTGATTAAGTCATAATTATGAGTAGAAATACATAAGGAGAACTTCATTAATATCTCATAGACGTTACATTTCTGTAATAGGGTGACATTTTTTATCATATATCAAGAAATCATATTTACGTTGCATTTAATTGCTTTTTGAGAGTACAACGTATCAAAACGCCCCGTATATTTGTGTTGTAAAACATATTTGTTAGGTATTATGGTAAAAAGATTGTTTAGTCATTACATCGAATTATTAGGGCGTCAGCCTTGGGCTATTCTGGTTTTACGTGCATGGTAAAATTGGTCAGTCTGAATTAGTAAAATGGGGATATAAAAAATAAGCCCCATTTCTTTAGTTTAAATTTCTATTTTAAATCATATTGATGAGAGGGGTGCAAAAGCATCCCTTTTTTTCTCAATACTATGTTAATATATATTTAACCGACAGAAACTTCAAATAACTATAAGATCAGTAAAACTTAATCCCATCTCATTACTTCTGTCAAGCAATATAATCCCAAACATCTAGAAAATCAAAGCAAATCAAAAAAAAGCACAAACAAACACGCAAAAAACTTTAAATCACACATTTACATCAGACAAAAAAACAATAGTTATATTTTGTTATCCTGTGAACAATTCTCGATAAAGTCAATATTCTACAAACAAAGTTTTACTTATTTTGCATACCATCTAGGAAGGGTAAAATTTATTGAGGGTAAAATTATGGATACGTTTTCTAACGATAGCCAAGTGCTGTTTAAATGCTTTAGCTATCATCCAATAAGCGAAGCTTTATATGATATTAATGGAGCAATAATTGATATCAATCATTCCATGAAAAAGAGGTACGATATAACGGATAAATCATTATTCTTTTTAAATCATCTTTTTGATAATACTTTTTTAACCGATCATCAGAAAAAACGAAATGGCAAAACCGAATAAAGCAAATAATAAGCCAACAGACAAGGCTTCCGAAAACCAAACTCTAATGGAACTGGCTTTGCAAAACAGCCGTGCAACATTATACTCATTTGATTTCAATAAATTTAAAGCCTGCAACAAAGTACATTGTAATCAATGCATTCAGTTTTACGGAAGCAAAAATCATCTATTGCAAAAGAATCAATATATCTGTAAATCTTTATCCTCATTACAACAAGCAGAAGATCAAGCCAAATTACTTCATCTTATTAATAAAATAAGAGAAGAAAAGCTTGAAAAATTCACAACAAATTTCGGATTAAAAAATGATAATAGTAAATACTGTAATTACGAAATAACAGGCAAAACCAAAAAATTTGACAACGATGGCAAACCCTGTTTAATTGTAGGATGTATAATAGATAACCAAGAATACATAGAGCACGAAGAAATCTTACAAAAAGCCAAAGAAAAAGCAGAGATATCAAGTCAATTAAAATCGGAATTCCTTGCAAACATGACGCACGATATCCGCACGCCATTACACGCTATCGTAGGCTTTGCCGAACTACTTAGTGACGAAATTGACCTGAATTTACGACATGAATACATAAACATAATCAAAACAAACAATGAATTATTGGTTAAATTGATAAATGATATACTGGATATATCTAAAATTGAGTCAGATTTATTGACATTTGACTATGTAAATGTGCTTTTACAACCGCTTATGAAAGACATATACATGACTATACAACTGAAAATGAAAAAAGGAATTGAATTAGTCCTAGATCCTTGTTCCGATCAAACTTTATACGTAGATAAGAGTCGCTTAAGCCAGGTTTTGATAAACCTGCTTACAAATGCAATAAAACACACCGCTACAGGTAGCATACATTTTGGCTACAAGTGTGAAGATGGATTCATTCGATTCTACGTAAGCGATACAGGATGCGGTATTCCTGAAGAAGAAATAAAAAATATATTTTCCCGTTTCACTCAAATTGGTATGAATAAAAAAGATGGAGTCGGATTAGGGTTAGCTATCTGTAAAAGGCTAGTTACGAAAATGAGCGGAACAATCTCGGTATGTTCAAAAGAAGGGGCAGGCTCTACTTTTACATTCACTATTCCTCACACACAGTAACGGAAAAAGGAATGGCATCTATATAAACAACAGACAACCTCTTATATACTATTGTTTCGTAGGATATGATAAAATATGCCAACTTACTCCGGCACTGATTAAGAAAAGACAAAGTATAATCCACCATTTCTCAATCAAAAAAGCTGTAGTAGATATAGTTGAAAGCCAAATTATACCAACTGATATAACTTTAGAACGCATAGGTATTGCTTTATCTTCTATAAAATTGCGGATATATGGACCAAAATAGCGATTCTGCATTACTTTATTATATAAATATTCGGAACTACGAATGTAAAACCAACATGTCAGAAGCCAAAACGGAGTTGTAGGAAGTAAGGGCACAAAAATACCAATTGCACCCAATATCAAAAAGAAGGTTCCTAAGACAATATAAATAACCCGCCTGGCCCTATTCATTTACTCAACGGTATAATCACCAATTTGTTTGTTTCCATTGAGAAAGTCTGTTACATTCATACGTTTCTTACCTGCAAGTTGCAAAGATAATAAACGCAAATAGCCACCTTCAACAGCGATGTCAATATAGTTTTTCTTATCGGTAGAAATCGTTCCGATCGGTAAATCATGGTTAATCAGGCGTTTTTCTGTCTGATAAATCTTCAATACCTGGCGGGAACCATCCACTGCAACCAATTCCGTCCAAGCAGCCGGATAGGGAGACAAACCACGGATAAAATCATATATCTTCTTTATTGGCTGATTCCAATTAATATGACAAGTATCTTTAAAAATTTTAGGAGCAGGGCGAAGCTCCGATAAATCTTTATAAAAATCTTCTTGCGAAACAACATCAACCTTACCGGCCAACAACAAGTCTACGGTATCCGTCACTAATTTTGCCCCCATTTGCATTAATGAATCATGCACTGTCCCAACATCATCCGTATCTGCAATAGGCAAACGTCTTTGAAGAATAATTTTTCCCGTATCAATTTCATGAGTAAGGAAAAAAGTGGTTGCGCCAGTTTCAGTATCTCCATTAATTACAGCCCAATTAATAGGAGCAGCCCCACGGTATTGAGGTAACAAAGAAGCGTGCAAATTAAATGTTCCCAACCGAGGCATATCCCAAACAACTTCCGGTAGCATTCGAAAAGCAACTACTATCTGCAAATCGGCATTCCAATCTTTCAATTGAGTCAAAAAAGTTTCATCTTTAAGTTTTTCAGGTTGCAGAACAGGCAAACCTTTTGATTCGGCATATTGTTTAACAGGACTGGATTGCAAAACACTGCCGTGTCTGCCTATCGGCTTATCGGGCATAGTAACTACTCCTACTACATTATAGCCATTTTCCACCAAAACACGTAAGCTCTCCACTGCAAAGTCCGGAGTACCCATATAAACAATACGCAAGTCTTCTTTTCTCATTTTTATTTAATCTCCTGAAAAATTATCAACCAAAACTTCACGATACGAATTAAAAATCTTTGATTTAGACATAAAGCCTATATAATGGCCTTCATCATCCACAACCGGGAGATTCCAGGCTTTCGTATCATCAAAAGTTTGCATTATTTGTTCCATCGGCATACTAATTCGAATTTTAGCAGGTGCCGACACCATAAATTTAGAAACATGAAAACGATTGTAAAGTTCTGGCCGGAACATTATATTACGGATATTATCCAATAATACAATTCCTAGTAAAACCCCTTTTTCATCAATTACAGGAAAAGTATTCCGGGGACTTCGAGCTATCACTTTTACCATATCTCCTAATGACATTTCCGGCGATACCGTTTCAAAATCCCTTTCTATTACATTATCTATATTCAATAATGTTAATACCGCTTTATCCTTATGGTGAGTAAGCAATTCTCCCTTCTGTGCCAAACGCATAGAATAAATACTATGAGGCTCAAACATCAGGATTGTTATATAAGAACTTATAGAAACAATCATTAATGGAAGAAATAAATCATATCCACCGGTAAGTTCTGCAATAAGAAAAACTCCGGTCAGTGGAGCGTGCATTACTCCAGACATTATTCCAGCCATACCTAACAGCGCAAAATTCTTCTCAGATATATACATTGTAAATGGAAAATAATTTGAAGTATGTGCAAAAACAAATCCGGCAATACATCCCAAATATAAACTAGGAGCAAATATACCACCACAACCACCCCCGGCATTTGTAGCGCTGGAAGCAAAGACTTTCGTCAATATTATTAATAATAGAAAAACAATAACTCCCCAATAAGTATCATTCAAATCATAAAACAAACTTTTATCCATTATATGGGAGAATTGCCCGTTTAATAAAGAGCCTATCGTATCATAACCTTCACCATAAAGAGGCGGAAATATAAAAATCAGAATACTTAGCATTATACCTCCCAACAAAAATTTATGCCAATAACTTCCAAGTTTTCTATACATACCCTCTACCCGGTTCATCACACGAGTAAAATAAAGAGATACTAAACCACAAAATACACCTAATAATAACACATAAGGAATACGCTGTATTTCGAAAACTTCCGTTTGAGAAAATTTAAACATAGCCTCTGTACCTGTAAATATATAAGAAACGGTAGCTGCCGTTACGGAAGATATCAGTAGCGGTAATACAGATGTCATTGTTAAATCCAGCATTAAAACTTCTATCACAAAAACAAGACCTGCTATAGGAGCTTTAAAAATACCGGAAATAGCGCCGGCAGCACCACAACCAACCAGAAGCATCAATGTTTTTTGCTCCATCCGAAAAATACGTCCTAAATTGGAACCTATAGCTGCTCCCGTTAATACAATAGGAGCTTCCGCTCCTACAGATCCACCAAAACCAATCGTAACTGAGCTTGCTACAATGGAAGACCATGTATTATGAGGTTTGATACGGCTTTTTCGCTGAGAAATAGCATATAGAATTTTTGTCACTCCATGGCTTATATCATCCCGAACAATATACTTCACAAATAAACCGGCCAACAAAATGCCAATAACCGGATAAAGAAGTAATAAATAATTTACTCCATCCGCAGCAAAATTTGCAGTAAGCAAATGCTGTATTAAATGGATTAACTGTTTTAATATAATTGCTGATGCTGCGGTGCAAATTCCCACGATGAAACTAATAATCAGAATAAAATGTTTTTCTTTTATCCGTTTCTCTCTCCACAACAGAAATTTATAAAATAATCCTTCTTTAGCCATTTTAAATACCTTTGCCTGTAATAACTGTTTTTATTGTATATATCAGAATAGTAATATCCAATATTAATGACATATTTTCATAATATAATATATCATACTTCAACCGCTCTATCATCTCATCTACACTACCTGCATATCCGTATTTTACCATTCCCCATGAAGTAATGCCCGGACGAACGTTGTGTAACAAATAATAAAAGGGAGCTTTCTTTACTATCTGATCTATAAAATATTTACGTTCCGGGCGAGGCCCGACAATAGACATATCTCCTTTTAATACATTCCAGAACTGAGGAAGTTCATCCAACCGGTATTTACGCATAAAACGCCCGAAAGGTGTTACACGTTGATCATTCTCTACAGATAATAACGGACCATTATTTTCAGAATCAACATACATAGTCCTGAATTTATACATTACAAAAGGTTGTCCCATATATCCAATGCGCTCTTGTCGATAAAAGACGGGACCAAAAGAATCTCTTTTCACTCTCCAAGCTATATATAGATAAAGAGGGGATAATAATATCAATACCAACACTGATAATACCTTATCCATAAAAAATTTCACATTTTTCTCAACTTGTGAAAAATTATTATCTGTAACATCAATCAAAGGAATACCGTAAATAGTTTTAATTTTTACCCGCGAAAGAACGTTGGATTTATCTGCCAGCACCTTTATCGGACGTTTATAATGGTAAAGAGAGTACAATATGTCTAACAACTTTTGGCTATCTGAACTGTCTAGCACTACAACCAATTCATCAACAGACTCTTTTTCTATCAAATCTGACAAATCAGCCAACGAACCGAGAATCTGTTGCTGTGTAACTTTAATTGGTATATTTTTATCTTCAGGTATAAACCCAATTACATTATAACCTAATTTATATAACCCTGTTGCAATATAAACTGCTTTTTCTCCTGCACCTATTATCAGAACATTTAAGGCCCATTCCCTCCGTTTTATTTTTCGTATACCATCCTGAGTTATTATTAAACGAGGAATATAGGTTAACAAAAACTGAAGTCCAAACAATGAAAAGAATAGTTCGTAATAAATATGAAAAGAACGAGGTAAATCATTCAGTACAAATATAAAGAAAACAAGAACTACGCCAATAAGTACAGTCAAAAAAGTAGAAAACAATTCTACTAAACGCGATTTTCCAAATGGCTTATTATAGTATCCGGAAATATAATATAAGAAAATCCAAAAAAATGGAAGTAGAAACTGGCCGCCCCATATATATATATATAACAAATAATCTTGCAGCGTACGAAAACCACCATAAACAGCAACTTCATCGTAACGAAGCAGATTAAACAACAGCCAAACTAATGAAGCCGATAGAAAATCCGATATAATATATTTTCCTGCCTGCCAGCTTTTTTTCATTCTATCTGATTACCTGGATAAGTCCTCCCAAGCCCAACTTAATAATATTTGACGGCTGTGCCTTACTCATATCATCCTGACGATATTGCACAATATAATCAACTCCATTTTTTATGGCTTCAGAGATTTCACAAAAGTTTGCAGGAGATTTTTCGCCACTCACATTAGCAGAAGTAGAAACTAACGGTTTACGAAAACGTTCACATAAAGCACGAGAAAATTCCTCATTCGTAACACGTATACCAACGCTACCATCCTCTGCCAATAAATTAGAGGCAAGATTCTTAGCTGTAGGATAAATAATTGTTAATGGTTTATCGGCCACATTTATTAAATCCCAGGCAATATCAGGCAATTCGGATACATACATATTTAACTTAGCAGTACTATCAATCAGTACCAGCATTGCTTTATTATCTACTCTTTGCTTTAACTCATACACTTTCTGTACAGCCTTTTCATTGGTTGCATCACAGCCGATACCCCAAATTGTATCTGTAGGATAAAGAATTACCCCCCCGGCCTGCATTACTTCACAGGCTTTTTTTATGTCTTCCTGCATTTTCTTTACATTATTTTGACAAATGTACAAAGGTTTCGCGGACTTCAAAAAAATAATAAGAAAAAAACTATTTTCACTAAGCAGTAGTTATTATACGATTTTTAATTCCTAACTTTACGGATTGAAATATATTGCATAAGTGGTATTTATACCCAAAATGCATCGATAGCTAGAAAAAAGAAAAAACAATATATAATGATTAACAGATGGAATTTTCGAACCCCAACAGAAGAAGAATTACATAAAAGAGACGAATTAGTAGCCGAACTGGGTCTCAATCCGGTTATAGGTCTTCTGCTTGTTCAGAGGGGAATTACTTCCGTTGAGGAAGTAAAAAAATTCTTTAAACCCAGTCTGAATGATCTTCATGATCCGTACCTCATGCCCGACATGGATAAAGCGGTCAAAAGGTTAAATAAGGCTTTAGGAAATAAAGAAAAAATTTTAATATACGGTGATTACGATGTAGACGGAACAACTGCTGTATCTTTGGTATATAAGTATTTACGTCCCTATTCATCAAGCCTGGATTTTTACATTCCAGATCGTTATGATGAAGGATACGGTATCTCTTACAAAGGCATTGATTATGCGGCGGAGAATGATATATCATTAATCATATCTTTGGACTGCGGCATAAAGGCTATCGAAAAAATAGAATATGCCAAACAGAAAGGTATTGATTTTATTATTTGCGACCATCATATGCCCGATGATGTATTACCGGATGCTGTTGCTGTGTTGGATGCCAAACGAGCTGATTCAATCTACCCCTACGAACACTTATCGGGATGTGGGGTAGGATTTAAACTCATGCAGGCATTTGCCAAAAGCAATAATTTTCCATTTTCAGATTTAGAAAAATTATTGGAACTTACTGCTGTAAGTATCGCCTCTGACATTGTTCCCATTACAGGAGAAAACAGAGTACTTGCCTATTATGGGTTGAAGCAATTAAATTGCAACCCAAGTTTAGGATTAAAAGGTATCATAGACATTTGCGGATTAACAGGAAAAGAAATTACCATCAGCGATATTGTTTTCAAAATAGGACCGCGTATCAATGCTTCGGGACGTATGATGAACGGAAAAGAAGCTGTTGAACTTCTCCTTTCGAAAGACAGTGAATCCGCCAGGGAAAAGAGTGAAAATATCAACCAATATAATGAAGAACGACGGGAACTGGACAAAAAAATAACCGATGAAGCAAATGCTATCATTGACGAATTCGAAAACATGGAAGATCGTAAAGCCATTGTTGTCTATAACCAAGGATGGCATAAAGGTGTCATTGGTATTGTAGCTTCCAGGTTAACAGAAAAATACTATCGTCCGGCAGTCGTTTTAACCAAATCATCCGAATTAATAACAGGTTCTGCACGTTCTGTTACCGGGTTTGATATTTACAAAGCTATAGAAAGTTGCAGGGATTTACTGGAAAATTTTGGGGGACATACATATGCAGCCGGGCTATCTTTAAAAGAAGAAAATCTGGAAGCTTTTACAGAACGCTTTCTGCAACTGGCTGCCGATGAAATTATTCCGGAACAGATGACTCCCCAAATTGACATTGATGCCATATTAGACTTAAAAGACATTAACACCAAATTTATGAACGATCTGAAGAAAATGAGCCCTTTTGGCCCGGATAATCAAAAACCCGTATTTTGTTCTTTAGATGTCAAAGATTATGGTACAAGCAAACTTGTAGGTAAAGACCTGGAACATATCAAGCTGGAAGTTATAGACGGCAATTCCAATACGCCTATCCACGGTATTGCTTTCGGAATGTATCAATTTAGTGAGCATATAAAAGGCATGAAACCTTTTAACATCTGCTATACAATAGAAGAAAACACCTATAACGGAAATACTTCTTTACAGTTGATGATAAAAGATATCAAGCCGGACGATATATGAAGGACACTTGTGGATATTTACCATAAGATATTAAAAAAATATTGGGGTTACCGGACTTTCCGTCCTTTACAGGAAGATATCATTCATTCTGTGTGTGCAGGAAAAGACACACTCGGACTGATGCCCACAGGAGGAGGTAAATCTATTACATTCCAAGTTCCGGTTATGACTATGGAAGGAATTTGTATCGTAGTTACCCCTCTTATAGCTTTGATGAAAGACCAGGTCGATAATTTACGCCGGTTGGGAATCAAAGCCACTGCTGTATATTCTGGGATGAGCAGACAAGAAATCATCACCCAACTAGAAAACTGTATCTTTGGCGACTATAAATTCTTATACGTATCACCAGAACGGCTAAGTACTGAAATTTTTCGTTCAAAGTTGCAGGCAATGAAAGTATGCTTACTTGTTATAGACGAAAGTCATTGTATTTCACAATGGGGATATGACTTCCGTCCTTCCTACCTTAATATTGCAGAGATTCGTAAAGAGCTACCCTCAGCCGTCCCGGTTCTGGCACTTACGGCAACTGCTACACCTGAAGTAGTTAATGACATACAGGAAAAACTGTCATTCAAAGAAAAAAATGTTTTCCAAAAAAGTTTTGCCCGTAAGAACCTTTCATATATTGTACGTCATACTGAAGACAAAATCAATACACTCATATACATATTAGGTAGAATACAAGGAAGTACCATTGTTTATGTGAGAAACAGAAAGCGGACCAAAGAAATTGCAGGTTTGTTACAGCAAGCCGGTATATCAGCAAGCTTCTACCATGCCGGACTAAACCGTGAAGAGAAAACTATACGGCAAAATAATTGGAAAAATAATGAATGCCGTGTAATTGTTTCCACAAATGCCTTTGGAATGGGCATAGATAAACCAGACGTCCGACTGGTTGTCCATCTGGATATGCCCGGATCACTAGAAGAATATTACCAGGAAGCCGGACGTGCCGGGCGTGACGAACAAAAAGCTTATGCTGTAGCTTTATGTTCCGGCATAGACAACGCAAAGTTAAAAAAACGTCTGGCCGATGAATTCCCTGATAAAGATTTCATTTTTCGGGTCTATGAGGCTTTGGGCAATTATTATCAAATTGCTGTAGGCTACGGGTTAGACACCGTACACGATTTTTCATTATCTGATTTTTGTTCTGTATTCAAATTTTCTTTGCTTCAAACACATCATGCATTAAAAATATTAGAGCTATCAGGCTATATTGAATATACGGAAGAAGTAGACAATGCATCGCGTTTACTATTTACAGCCACTCGCGATGAACTCTACAAACATTTACATCAAGACAAAAAAACAGACGAGATTATACAAACTATACTACGGTCATACACTGGATTATTTGCAGATTACGTATATATAGACGAAGCTTTGATAGCAAGCCGTTCCGGGATTAATCAGCAAGAGATATACGATACGTTAATTGGTCTTTCCAAATACAGAGTCGTAAATTACATCCCTCATAAAAAAACACCGCTCATTATTTATACGCGAACCCGTGAAGATCAAAAATATCTGGTTATTCCACACCAGGCTTATGACGAGCGCAAAAAGCGTTTTGAAGAACGTATAAACAAAGTATTAAAATATATTGACGAGAATTCTGTTTGTCGAAGTCGTATGTTACTAGCTTATTTTGGCGAAACAAAATCGGAGGATTGTGGTTGTTGTGATATATGTCTGGCAAAAAATGATTCCGGATTAAGCAACAAAATGTTTAACGATATCCGGAAAGCATTACAAAATACGCTAAAAGAGCAGACCATGCACATTAAGACTCTCGCCGAATCTTTACCATTCCCTGTAGAAAAAAGTATCACTGCGATCCGGTATTTAGCAGAACACGATGAACATTTTATATTAGAAGATGGATATATTCATTATATAAAAGAAACAGAATAACTCCAAAAACAGTACATTTGTGGCTCTACAAATACAAGTACTTTCAAACTTATAAATAACATGATACATTTTTTCAAATCAACAGTCCTCTACATCTCCATATTATTATTTATTCCATCGGCAGTTTTTAGTGAAGATTGGCGTGATAAAATGGAATTTTTAACCTACTCGCCACGCTATTTCGGACCGAATGCTTTCCCCATGCCCGAATTACAAAATGGAAGTGTTGGGAAACGTTGGGAAATAGAATTACGCGGAGAATATAGCTATTATAAAGGAGACAAAACAAAAGATTTATTTGCCCGGCTCTTTATCCCAATAGCAAAGGGGCGTGCAGGCATTGAACTAAGCGGTGTAATTATTGAGAACTACAAAATGACTCCCGAAACAAGAGATGAACGTTCAGCCGTAGAACTGACCCCTCCCATTAAATGTTTTGGAGATTTGATAGCAACCACCTATGTACAAGTAGTCCGCAGTGAAAAATGGGCAGATGTAATGGTCAGTCTAAACTTAAAAACAGCAAGCGGAGGCCGTTTATGTGACGCACGTTTTACTGATGCTGCCTCCTACTGGTTTGATATTACGGCTGGAAGAACCCTTCTAAAATCGGCCGACGAAAGCATGTCTCTACGCATACAGGCAATGGTTGGTTTTTATTGCTGGATGACAAATAACACGGTACATCGCCAGAATGATGCAATTTCGTATGGAGGAGGTATTTCCGGTATTTACAAAAGTTTCACGCTCAATGCTGACTTATCCGGAATTAAAGGATATAAAAATAACGGAGACCGCCCAATGGCCATCCGTACCAAATTAAATTATGAAATTAAAAAGAATATCATTTCATTCCGTTATCGACATGGCTTACAAGACGATTTATATGACAGATACTCATTAGCATATATACGTTGCTTTTAGAAGTAGGATAATTAATAACTACAGCCGTTTCTAAAGCCGCACAGTTTCCATTCACATTCTGCATGGCTTTAGAATACAAGCAAAAGATTTCACCTTAGTTAATAGCACAAAGATGCCGCACCTACAATACCCGGATCTTCCATTGTCGAGTAACGTATTTGCAATTTTTTTATAGAATTAGGATAGTCGAAATCTTTTAAATTTTCACGCATACTTTCTTCAAACAACATATGAGCAGAGGCTACAGAACCTCCAAAAATAATCATTTCCGGGTCTACTGTCAATACTACGATCTTGATTGCTGCTGCAATATAAATTCCTAACTGACGATAAGCTTCCAAAGCCTCAGCTTCCCCTTTCATAGCACGGGCGTGCATTTCTTTTCCGTCAACACCCCATACATTCATAAAGTAAGAACCGCTACAGTAGTATTCCAGTATTTTATCTTTATAAGGCAACATACCGAACTCTCCTGAACCACAGTTGGCATCTGAAAGCAATTTTCCACGTTGAATGATACCACCTCCTAGTCCGGTGCCTAAGGTAAGTCCTACAAAATTCTCAATATCACGTCCATCTCCAAATATACGTTCGCCTAAAGCAAAACAATTTGCATCATTATCGACATAAACAGTAACAGAAAACTCCTTTTCCAGTATCTCTTTTAAATGTACTTCCTCCCAATGTGGGATATTAGCAACATTGTACACGATGCCCCGCATACGGTCTACGACACTGGGAACACCTATTCCTATAGCTGTCACACTTTCATCCCATACAGAATGTATTACTTCTATTAAAGCCCCCAACGTTTCCTCACAATTTTTCGCTTGTTTTGGTGTAGGGATTGTATTCTTTGCTATTAATATACCATCCTTAATACGACCTGCACGCATATTTGTGCCTCCAAGATCTACACCAATAACCGAGTTTTTTTTCTCCATGATATTCTATTATTTCTTTAGCTAACAAATATATTCATTTAATCCATAAAAGAAAATATTTGTTATTATTACTGTCTTATAAAACTTAGTAAATATACAAGCAAGAGAGGACTTACAAAAGAGCTGTCTTTTGAATAAAAAGTCCCGTCTTAACGCTTAAAATGGCTGACTTTTAAAGTGTTAAGACGGGACTTTTATTAATAAAACATATATCCTTTTATTGCTATCCATGTGTACTTCCACTCATAGTTATTGGAAATTTTATAATCTAATTTAAAATAGTTTATCGGACAGCAATAATTGTTATTATTTCTACAGAATCAGGCAAAAAATAAAATTAATAACTGGGCGGTAAGTACTCTCAGAAACATTGTTAACGGATATACAGTTGCATATCCCACTGACGGAGCGTCGTTTCCAGCCGTTGCATTTGAATAAGCCAATGCCGGAGGATCAGTTGTACTTCCGGCTATCAACCCCATTAATGTAAAATAATTGATTTTACAGAAATAACGGCCAATACATCCTACAATCAATAGCGGAACTACAGTAATTATAAATCCATAACCTATCCATGCCAAACCTCCGTTGTTCACGATCGTATCTACAAAGCCATCACCGGCACTCAATCCTACACATGCCAGGAAAAGTGTTATACCTATCTCGCGCAACATAAAATTTGCACTTTGGGTCGTATATGTAATCAATTTATATTGATATCCAAAACGGCTTATCAAGATAGCCACAACAAGAGGACCACCTGCCAACCCTAATTTCACGGGTTGAGGAATACCCGGAAACGAAATAGGAATACTTCCTAAAATAATACCTAATGCAATGCCTATAAAAATAGTAATCAAATTCGGTTCATTCAGACGCTTCATGGAATTACCTAAAACTTTCTCAACATTAGATACTGCAGTTTCAGTACCTACAACATTTACACGGTCACCTACCTGTAACCTTAATCCCGGGGTTGCAACCAAATCCACACCGGCACGATTAATACGTGTAATATTTATACCATATAACTTACGCAATTTTAACTGCCCTAAATGCTTTCCATTCAATTCTGGCTTTGTAATCAAGATACGGCGATTGATAAACTGGCTTTCCATACGTATCCATTGTTTACGTTCCATATCTATTTCTTCGCCGATAAACGCTTTGATCGTCTCAGCATCCTGTTCGGTAGTTATGACAAATATTTTATCATATTCCTGTAAAACAGTTGCGGCAGAAGCTATTTCGATTTGTTTATTATCATTACGCCATACACGGGAAATAACAAAATCCCTATGCTCCAACAAATTTGACAACTCGCTGACCTTCTTACCAAAAAGAGCCGGATTTTTGACTATCAAAGATATAGGCTTCGCTTCATTTATATGTTTATCATCTTCCGTATTAAGCTTTTCCGTTTCTTTCTCAAAACTAATACGAAATACATAACGAATAAAAATCGTAGAAAGAATAATACCGATCACACCCAGCGGATAAGCCACTGCATAACCCAAAGCTATCGTTTTATCAGAAACGCCGAACATATCCGAATAAGCTTGCTGAGCAGCCCCCAGCCCAGGCGTATTCGTCACCGCACCGGAAAGAATGCCAACCATCGTAGACATCGATACTCCCGTAATATAATGAATAACTAATGCTGTTATTACCCCAAGAAATACGATTCCACAAGCCAACATATTTAAAGTCACTCCACCTTTCTTAAATGAAGAAAAGAAACCAGGGCCAACTTGCATACCAACAGAGTAAACAAATAAAATTAATCCAAACTCCTTAAAAAAATGTATTACATTAGAGTTGATCGTAAAACCAAAATGTCCGAGTATAATCCCCACAAACAATACGAGTGTAATACCTAAAGACACACCAAACACTTTAATTCTACCCAGTTGGATACCTGCAGCAATCACAATAGACAACAATAATATAGAATGCCCTATGCCTTCACCCCATAACAAATCATTTATCCAATCCATATTATTTAAATATTTAAAAAACTTATTGCTTATTAATAAGGATGCAAAGGTAGACATTTGTTTTGTGTTTTACAACATAAACATTATCTTTACCCAACAAACATTGATTGCCATGGATAAGACATACAATACGATTATTATAGCGCTTATTATCAATTTATTTTCTTTCCTACATATACAGGCACAAGAAAAAACAGTAACGATAACGACAAATATCGGAGTAATGAAAGCCAAATTATATAATGATGTGCCAAATCATGTCCGTGCCTTTACCGAAAGAGCCAAGGCCGGAAAATATAATGGAACATTATTTTCCCGGGTTATTAAAGATTTTATGATACAAGGTGGCGCACCTGACACGCGGAATGCACCAGCAGGGGCGCGTTGTGGTTTCGGAGACTCTTCTTCTGAAATTATGCCGGAATTTAATCCTAAATATTTCTGTAAGAAAGGTGCCATAGCTGCTCCACGGCAAGGTGATGACGTGAACCCCAAAAAGAAATCGGATATGTCTCAATTTTTCATCGTACAAGGAAAAGTCTATACCGAAGGAAGATTAGACACATTAGAACGGATAAAGAACCAACCTATCCGCAAAAAAGCATTAAAACAATTCTATGAACCGGTTCGTGAGGAAGTAGAACGTCTTCGTGAGGAAAACCCGCAAGAATATAATAAACTGGCAGCTTCTATCAGTGCAAAGATAGACTCTTTTATTCTGGCAACCCCAGGCCATTTAATATTCACTGAAGAACAACGGAAAGCTTATACAACCGTAGGTGGTTATCACTATCTTGACGGAGAATATACTGTTTACGGCGAGCTTATTGAAGGTTTCGAAATTCTTGATCAAATAGCCTCACAGCCTCGTGATGCTTACGACAGACCCCAAAAAGATATACGAATTATAAGTATAACCGTTAAATAAAAAATCATTAAGTTTATGCTAAAAAGAGATTTTATTATGGTACAGATAGAAGAACTGGGGAAAGTAATTGCCCAGCTCATCTTCAATCGTAACTCAAACGGTGGCGGACGCAACCCTGTATTAATTGAAACTGTCTATACATCCTTAAAATTAGACAGAGATTTCTTACTTACAACTTCAATAGACGATCTCCGTCGATTTCTGGACTGTGAAGATTCACAAGGTTTATCCCGCATGGAAATAGCAGCCAAAACACTTATTGAAGACAGTTACATACAACCCGATCCTAATAATAAACAAACACTGCTTCGGGCTAAAGAATTATTAGAATACATACAAAAGCACGATTCAACTTTCTCCTTAGAACGCATTGCTCTAATGGAACAAATCAATGGCTTGCTATCAACATAGCTACCCCTTCCGCACATCGTTCGCCGTCTATAGCCGCAGAAACAATCCCTCCGGCATAACCCGCACCCTCACCGCAAGGAAAGAGGCCTTTTACTGTAACATGCTGATAAGTTTCCCGGTCACGTACAATACGGACAGGAGAAGAGGTACGCGTTTCTACTCCAATCATTGTCGCCTCATTTGTTAAAAACCCATTGGAAACTTTACCGAAATACCGAAGTCCTTCACGTAACCGGCTGGTGACAAATTCGGGCATCCAGAAATGAAGAGGTGATGCCAATAACCCTGGCGTATAAGAAGATACAGGCAAATCAAAGGAGTTTCTTTTCTGTATAAAATCTGTCATACGTTGTGCTGGAGCAACTTGTTTCATGCCACCATTTTGCCAACAATGTTCTTCTAACTGTTCCTGAAACTTTATCAATGCTAACTCTTTATATGAAGCAAATTCGGGAAAATCTTCAGGATGAATTTCCACTACCATACCCGAATTAGCCCAGCGAGAGCCACGGTTGGATGGAGACATACCATTAACAACAACCTGCTTCGGGCCACTTGCCGCCGGAACTACAAAACCACCCGGACACATACAAAACGAGTAAACGCCACGTCCATTTACCTGTGTCACGAAACTATATTCAGCAGCAGGCAGATATTTGCCACGTCCTTCTTTACGGTGGTATTGTATCTGATCTATTAATTCCTGCGGATGCTCTAACCGAACACCTACAGCAATGCCTTTTGCTTCGATTGGAATTGCTTTTTCATGCAAATAATAATAAACATCACGTGCAGAATGTCCGGTTGCAAGAATAACAGGCCCAAAAAAAGTTTTGCCTATATTCGTTTCTATTCCGACCACTTCGTCTCCTTTCATTACAAACGCATCCATTCGTGTTTCAAAATGGACTTCACCTCCACACTTTTTGATCTGTTCACGGATATTCTCAATCACGCGGGGTAATTTATCAGTTCCGATATGCGGATGTGCATCTGACAAAATAGAAGGACTTGCACCGAACTGACAAAATACATTCAGGATCTTATCTACCGAACCACGTTTTTTACTGCGAGTATAAAGTTTTCCATCCGAGTAGGCTCCAGCCCCTCCTTCTCCGAAACTATAATTAGATTCATTATTTACCTTATGCTCACGGCTTATCAAAGCTATATCTTTCTTCCGTTCACGTACATCTTTTCCACGCTCAACTATGATCGGACGTAGACCAAGCTCTATCAAGCGGAGAGCCGCAAACAAACCTCCAGGTCCAGCCCCTACTACAATCACATTCTTCCTATCCGTCACATCTTTATATTCTACAGATTGGTATTCGGATTCTTCAGGTAATTCATTAATAAAAACACGAAGCTTTACATTAACATATATAATACGCTGCCGGGCATCTATTGAGCGCTTCAATACACGAACAGCCCGGATGTTTTCTGCGGTCTCTCCCATTTCACGGGCAGCAACCAATTTTAATGCCTGTTCATTAGCCGTTTCTTCCGGCAAAAGGCGAAGTTGTAATTCTGTTACCATACTTTTATATTATCCGAACAAATGACGGAATGCTTCTTCTACTTTTTTCACCTGAATAATCTGAATTTTGCACTTATTCGATTCAAACCCTTTCAGGTTATTATGCGGAATAATAATACCGGAAAATCCCAATTTCTCTGCTTCCATAATACGTTGCTCTATACGGTTTACCGGACGAATCTCGCCGGACAACCCCACTTCACCGGCCATACAAACACCTGTTTCAATACTAATATCCAAACTGGACGAAAGAACAGCACTAATGACAGCCAAATCTATTGCAGGATCATTTACCTTTAAGCCACCTGCAATATTCATAAAAACATCTTTTTGGATCAGCTTAAAGCCTGCACGTTTTTCAAGAACCGCCAGCAACATATTCATCCGGCGCAGGTCAAATCCCGTAGCACTCCGCTGCGGAGTACCATAAACAGCAGAACTGACCAAAGCCTGTGTCTCAATAAGAAACGGACGAACGCCCTCAATTGCCGCAGCAATCGCCACACCACTCAAACCCTCATGGTTCTGGGTAAGCAGTAACTCAGACGGATTACTTACTTCACGCAATCCGTTTTGTCTCATTTCATAAATTCCCAGTTCCGCAGTACTACCGAAACGATTCTTAATACTACGTAAAATACGATACATATAATGTTGGTCGCCTTCAAACTGAAGAACCGTATCAACTATATGTTCCAAGACCTTCGGACCGGCAATGCTTCCCTCTTTATTAATATGACCGATCAATAAAACAGGAACACCGCTTTCTTTTGCATATTTCAAGATGGCAGCACTACATTCCCGCACTTGAGAAACACTTCCCGGAGACGATTCCACCAATTCAGTAAAAATTGTTTGTATCGAATCAATAATCAACAAATCCGGCTGTACATTCTGGGCTTGTACAAATATTTGCTCCAGATTTGTCTCACACAGAATAAAACAATCCGGAGTATCATGCTTCAGCCGATCGGCACGCAACTTCAACTGTCGGCTGCTTTCTTCTCCTGAAACATATAAAGTTTTCAATCCTCTCAAACCTAACACCGTCTGCAAAACCAGTGTCGATTTTCCAATACCGGGTTCTCCGCCAATCAAAACCAAAGAACCTTTAACCAGACCACCTCCCAGTACACGATTTAATTCCGCATCCTTCAAATCAATTCGCGTTTCTTCTTCTGCCGTTATATCACGCAATAAAACAGGACGGATTTTCACATTATCCGTCATTCCCGGAACAGACCGGCGTGAAGAAGTGTCTTTAGCAATCACTTCCTCTACAAATGTATTCCATTCTCCGCAATTCGGACATTTGCCCTGCCATTTTGGAGAGTCTGTCCCACAGTTGGAACAGACATATACTGTTTTCGTCTTTGCCATGTTTACCTGTTTTGTACCTCCGTCGTCGGCCCATCTACAACTAACAAGCCTTCCGGAGTAAAATGCATTTTGTCAATAAATACAACACGTTCTTCACCCGTCTTTTGGGTACGGCCATGATATACGCAATACATCTGTTTCCTGTCTTTCGACCAAGTCACACTATTATGCCCCGTTCCCGTAACAATACCACCTTTCTCCACATTTTTTTCTAAAACCGGGTTATTATCAGCCTTTTTAAACGGGCCTAACGGATTATCCGAAACAGCATAGCCAACCGCATAATTCGCACCTCCAAAATAGTTTGCAGAGTACATCATATAATACAGTCCATTATGTTTCAGAATAAAAGAACCTTCTGTCCAACGACGGTTCACTTCCCCGGAAGTTACCGAACGGCTCTCCCATTCACTCTGCTTATCTGATAAAGACACAGGAGGACGAAGCAGCATGACCGGCTCACCGATTATCTGAGTAAAATCGGGCGAAATTTCAACGCCATATATCCAACTTTCTTCAATCGTATCAAACATGCCTTTCTTCTTGGCTTCGGCTGCAATTTCACTTTCGACCGGATGTTTATAACAACAGCGTGAGTAATATATATAACATTTGCCATTATCATCCTGCAAGATATTACCGTCTATTGCCGGATATCCGGGATCAAACAACGGTTTATCCTGTAACTCTATAAACGGACCAACCGGTTTGTCAGCCACAGCCACGCCAATACGGAAATTCTCTTCTTCCTTGGTTGGATTATGACGCCAATCCGCACTGAAAAACATATAATATTTACCGTTTTTTTCATAAACTTCCGGAGCCCAAAAGTTGGCAACAGCCCACGATTGAGGTGTATTTCCGTGGTAAACCTGTCCTTCAGATTTCCAATTCACCAAGTCATCCGACGAATAACAGCAGAAACCATCCACCGCGCCGGCACCCGTACCATACATATAATAACGTCCGTCTGAAGCTAACAGAATATACGGATCGCCAAACTGCACAGACAAAGGATTGCTGTATGTTAGAGATATCTCAGCCTCAATTTTCGAACCGGAGGGAACAGGCTGTGGTTCCGACAAAGGAGATGGAATACCGAAATCAGGTGTACCGTCTTCATTCCAACTAAATTTCTGCATACGGATATCACGATTCCAACCCGGTATTGTATCTTTTTTTGAATGATAAATAATATACTCCTCCGTACCATCAGGGGAAACTGTAAACGAAGCATGTCCCACGCCATAAACATCTTCCGTTCCTTGGAAAACAGGTTGTTCACTCTTTATCCAGCTAGCCGGATCCATCGGATCGGCATCACGGGAAGCCAAACGTAAAGAGGCCAGTTTATATGTCGGTAGCCATGACTGGCAACAAGAGTAAATAACAAAAAGGTCATCATTATGTTTCAACACTTCAGGGCCTTCATTCAAATCCAGGTCTCCTCCTATTTCATAAGGTTTATCAGGAGCGGAAATCAAAACACGGTTAGATGAAATCGTCCATGGGTTTTCCATCTTGGCAATATACAACATCTGGGAAGTATGATCCGTCGTCTCCAAATTCTCCCATCCAGACCAAATTGCATAAAGTTGATTATTCAATTCAAACACTGTCATATCAATCGCCCAACGGTTGGAGTCCCAATTACCCAGACTATCCCCCGTATACAGCATACCTTTATCCACATATTCTCCTTGAGGATCATCTGTTACAGATTCCAACACACCGGTGCGCTGATGAATAAAAGGAGGACCACTTTCGCCGGCAGCATAATAAATATACCAGTGTCCATTCCAATAATGAAGTTCTGGTGCCCAAACACAATCCGAATTCCAACCGGTATCAGGAGCCTGCCATACTTTTTTCAACTCTCCTGGAACATGCAATAAAACAGATTTACCGACAGAAATTGTGCGGTCTTCCGTTGACGCACAATAATAGTATATGCTATCATGCTTAATAATCCATGGGTCAGCACCATGAGCAGCAATAGGGTTTTGGAAAAATGCTTTTTCTTCCGCGGCTTTCTTTTCTGCACACGACAAACAAAAAATCAGGGCACATCCTAACAGAATGCTGAATTTACTTATATTCATATAACTTCGATTATTCATTATTACTATTATAATAGCATTGACATTCTTGATTTAACTAAAAAAGCTATTACCATCTAGGAATCTCCAAATCGTCCTTGCTTGGTAATGCAGGAAACTTTGCATGCGGTTCTGTTTGATACCAGAAAGAAGTAGATGAAATATCCGACTTCTGGTTATTGTAACGGAAATCATGACGCCACCCCAAGTCCTGTATAGTTACTTTCAGATCCTTATCAAAACGAACCGGATCCAATATATGCCAACGATACAATCCGAAAGCTGTTACTGCACGGTACAACCCATCTGGACGAATCACCTGGTGCATACCGGCATATGGTGTCGTGAATTCCTGATACTGATGTGTTTTAGAATTCTCGAAATTATACGAACCACAAAAATAATCCTCTGTTCCGGTTCCGCAGATTGTAGGATAGTCTTTGTCGCCATCCATATAAAATTTAATTTCGCCTTCACCCCACCAACAGTTGTCATTTACACGCCAGGCCAGATAGGTTCCGACATATTGTCCTTTGCCTTTAATTCCGTCCACCAGCGTATGCAGCGAACCCTGCGTCGGGTTTGAACGGCGGAACTGAGCATGAAAATAGCCTTCATCCGCCGGAACATCTGTCAATGTATAATTAATCTGATAATAAAGACGCATTTCTTCGCGATCGTTGATATTTTCCAAAGTAATCTTTGCTTTTTTCCGGAATGGCATTTTCCAATAACAATTAAATGCACTTCCGGGGTTTACACAAACAGCCAAAGAAGAAAGCTGAGCATACTCATTATAGGCACTGGCAAAAAAATCACCCACAGGACATTCTACGGAAGGTTCCTTTTCGTCATCCCAATACATACGAAGAATAGAGAAACGCCAATTGCCTGTCGGTGTCATCCATATTTGCTGGATAGCTCCCGAACCTTCAATCTCTGCAATTGTAATCGTTTCACCCGGTTTTACAATGATGAAAGGATTTACTTTCCATCCTTTTCCTAAATCCTTTGCGGCAGCCCACGAATTAGCTTTATTACGTACATCCTTGTCTTTTACCGGATCAGCCATGCCTCCCTTACCACGTTCTCCCGTATAATTTTCGGGGCTGATAGAACGAGTCCGGGCATTAGATAACCGGGAAAGTGTACCCATATTCATATCCAAACCATTAAAAGAATAATTCTGTGCACCCACAGAACCGCTCAAGGCTAACAACACAACTAATAAAACACTGATCTTTTTCATATTACTATTATTACAAACTACTTCAATTCTTTACCTATTCCTACCTTCTTCACTGTAGTTTTTTTCCCTTTTTCTTTATACACATAGCCACGAAACATACCTTCGCTATTAAAAGGCATAGCTATATTTCCCTGCTTATCAACCGCAATCAGGCCTCCGTTTCCGGCATCTGCATTCAATTCCTGATTTATAATATAATCAGCCGCCTGCTCAATCGGTTCTTTCAGATATCTATAACGGGCGCAAAGGTTAAAGGCTACTGCATGACGAATAAAATACTCCCCATGACCGGTGCAGGAAACAGCGCAACTATTATTATCGGCATACGTTCCGGCGCCAATTACCGGAGAATCGCCAATGCGTCCCCACCGTTTCTTAAACATCCCTCCGGTGCTTGTCCCGGCAGTCAGATTTCCATCTTTATCTAATACAACACAGCCAACAGTCCCGTTTTTTTTACTCTCCCGCTTTAATTTTTCGATCCATTCCAATGTTTTTGAAGTAGCAAAATACATGTTGTCATCTACCATTTCAAGTCCTTGCTCTTTTGCAAATTCTTCTGCGCCTAAACCACTAAGCATAACATGAGGCGATTTTGTTTTTACCGCATAGGCTGCATTAATCGGATGTTTTATATGTTTCACACCTGCAACAGCGCCGGCACTTAAATCTTTACCTTCCATTATAGAAGCATCCAATTCAAATGTTCCTTCTGCAGTACAAGTCGCCCCTATTCCGGCATTGAACAACGGATTGTTTTCAAAATAATTAATAACCGCCATAACAGCCTGAGTACCTGCCCCTCCGGCCGAAAGTATATTATCTCCGATTACCAACGCCGAATCGAGAGCGGCATAATACCGGGCGGACTGCTCTGTATTATTCAATAGGTTTCCTAAATTTCCGGCTCCGCCATGTACAACAATTACGTACTCGCGTTCTTGCGCCTGTAAAAAAGATACAATAGAAAACAATATAATAACCGGGATAAGTAAATGCCTTAACATATAGTTTAAAAATTAATGTCTGCTAATATATATATTGAATGTTTCAAAGATAATGTTTCCTCCGGAAATAATTGCCTATCCAATTGAAAATCGTTGCCTACCCTATTACATTCAAATGCCTACCCAATTAAAGTTGGGCAGGCATCTAAATATAAAAACATATATCCGTTACTTTTTACTTATACCAGACTGATCCCGGTTTATTTCCCATTTCGAATTCAAGTGTTGCACCACTCATTATCTGGTCATGGGTAATATAACTTTTATCATACGGTTTTCCATCCATCTTAACAGATTGAATATAAATATTATCAACACTCACGGAAGGAGCCAACACTGTAAACGTCTTGCCATTTGCCAAGTGCATCTTTACTTCCGGGAAAAGAGGACTACCTATTTCATACTGCTGGTCGGCCGGATTAACCGGATAAAATCCCATCGCGCTGAACACAAACCAGGCAGACATCTGCCCACAGTCTTCATTTCCACAAATACCGTCCGGCGCATTTTTATAAAGATCATGCATTACCCGGGCTGCGTATTGCTGCGTCTTCCAAGGCTGGCCAACTTTATTATATAAATAAATAACATGATGGCTTGGTTCATTGCCATGGGCATACTGGCCGATCATACCGGTACTGAAAATCGGTAATTCTTCGTTAGCAGGACTATACGTAAACATACTGTCCAACTTTTGTGTGAAACGTTCTTCACCTCCCACCAATCCGATCAATCCGTCCAAATCCTGCGGCGCATACCAGAAATATTGCCAGCCATTGCTTTCGCAAATATCTTCGGTATAATCATCCGGGCTGAAACCGGATACAAAATTTCCATTTTCGTCACGAGGCTGCATAAATGAAGTAGCGGGATTATACAAATTGCGATAATTCAGCGAACGCTTATAGAACTCATCGGCAATCTCTTTTTTACCCATTTTTTCTGCCATCAAAGCAATGCAATAATCGTCAAACGCATATTCCATCGTTTTGGAAAGCGACCAGTTTTCCCACTTCTTCGGATCACTGTAAGCCGGCACATACCCCTTTTCCTTATAAAATCCGATGCCTCTGTAATCATCACGATTTGCAGTAGCAATGCATGCTTGCAGTGCCTTTTCGGGGTCAAAGTTGCCAAGACCTTTTAAATAGGCATCCACTATAACCGGCACGGCATGGTAACCTATCATCATATTAGTTTCATGTCCGTAAAGATTCCATAAAGGAAGAGCTCCGCTTTGATCATAAAAATTCAGGAATGTTTGTACCATATCATTTGTCCGTTCAGGCTGTATATAAGTATACAGCGGATGAGTGGCGCGATAGGTATCCCACAAAGAAAATGTAGAATAGTTATTCCAGCCTTCCGTCTTATGAACCTTGCCATCCGGTCCAAAATAAGAACCGTCGACATCACTATATAGCGTAGGGGCAATCATTGCATGATATAACGCAGTGTAAAATTTCACTTTGTCATCTGTATTACTGCCCTGTACTTCTATCTTAGATAATTCCTTATTCCATTTAGCTACAGCCTGGTCATAATATTTATCAAAATTATTTTCGGGAACCTCGGCTTGCAGATTCCTGGCTGCACCATCCATACTCACGCCCGAAATAGCAGTATTGACAAGTATCTGTTCATCTTTTTGGGTATTAAAATCAAAACGGACAACGTAAGCCGTCCCAATCCAACCTTTTTCTTTAGTTATAATTGAAGTGGTATCCGTATGATAAGCTGTAAAAGGTTTTGAGAAACGGGTCTGGAAATAAACCCGCTGATCGGGAGACCATCCCTGTGAAAAACGATATCCGCGAACCGTAACAGAATCTACCACCTCTACATAAGAATCGAGCGTAAAGTCCCAGTTCATAGCTTTCTTCAGGTTTAGAAATACGGATGCTTCCGCTTTAGGAAATGTATAGCGCTGAATACCGCAACGGTCTGTAGCCGTAAGTTCCACATTAATATTATAGTCTTGCAACAATACCCGGTAATACCCGGCCGAAGCTGCTTCATCATTATGAGAAAATGTAGAATAAATGCCCAGAGGAGCCGAAGCCTCTTTATAAGGACGGGTTACAGGCATAAACGAGATATCATATAAATCGCCAGCACCTGTGCCTGAAAGATGCGTATGACTGAAACCGGCAATTGTCGTATCAGGATAAAAATAACCGGAAATACGATCCCAGCCAGGCAACCCGTTGTCAGGACTCAATTGCACCATCCCAAAAGGGACTTGTGCTCCGGGATACGTATTACCCGTAAAATCGGTACCTATCAATGGGTTTACGTATTGTGCATAGTCTGCCTCCTGTTTTTTCTCAGGCGTACAGGCTACAATAGCCAGTAAGGAGAGCGCCAATAAGGATTTGTGCTTCATGCTATTTTCTTTATTGTTTTGAGCTTTTACAAAGATATAAAAAAAGATGCAACCTCAAAAAGGTTGCATCTTTGTACAACTATTTTATTGTACTTTCGATTTATTTGTCATCGTCTTCATCTCCGTCATCGTCTTCTTTCGGCGCTTTTCTCACAAAGAAAGCACTCAGTTCGTACAAACCGTACAACGGGAAGAATACAACACTCAGTGTAAACGGATCACTACTCGGCGTAATAAATGCCGCAGCTACCAGTAATCCCACAATAGCATGTCGTCTGTATTTATGGAAAAATCCTTTATGCAACAATCCCAGCTTCGACAACAACCACGATACCAACGGCATTTCAAAGACTATTCCCATCACAAAGATCAGCATCAGGAAATTATCCATATAAGAATCCAGAGAAACTTGCTCTTTGATATCAGGGCTTAGTTGATAAGTAGCCAAAAAACGAAGTGTCATTGGAAATACCATAAAGTAACCGACAGCACATCCGAAAAAGAACATTATTGTTCCGAAGAAAAATACCCAGCGGATATTTTTCTTTTCATTCTCATATAAAGCCGGGCTAACAAATTTCCAAACTTCATACATTAAATAAGGAAATGTCAGCACAAGCGCTAACCAGAAAGAAGTGGTCATGTGAGTAAAAAACTGCGATGCCAGTTTTATGTTAATAATTTCCACATGAAAATTATCATTGCAAAAATCCGGCAACACATCCAGCCAAGGGCTTACATTAATCAGCCATTGGTTTAGTTCACACAACCATCTGTAAAGAATAAAATCGGGACGACAGGGTGCAGTTATGACGAGATTGAATATATCACGCATAAAAGCAAAACTACCGATAGCAAAAACAAAGAGCGCTAAAATAGATCGAAATAAAGTCCAACGAAGTTCTTCCAGGTGATCCCAGAATGACATTTCTTCTTGTTGCATCTTTCTTTACTTCTTATCTGTATTGTTATCGTCTAGTTTAATATCGTCTTCCAAACCTTTTACACCATCTTTAAAGTTCTTCACACCTTTACCAATGCCTTTCATCAGTTCAGGGATTTTTTTACCACCAAAAAGCAACAATACAACAATAGCGATAATAACAATTTCGCCAGTTCCTAAATTTCCAAGAAATAGTAATTCGTTCATGATATTATTATAATTAAATGTTAATATTCTATCTTCAACACAGGGCAAAGATAGTATTTGTAACGAATAGTACCCCTATTATTCCAAATTTATTACCTTTGCAACGTCTTAAAAAAGTAAAATTAGAAAACAATTAGAAAGATGAAAGCGTACGTATTTCCTGGTCAGGGAGCACAGTTTGTCGGAATGGGAAAGGACCTTTACGATAACAATCCACTTGCAAAAGAGATGTTTGAGAAGGCTAATGAAATCCTCGGATTTCGCATTACAGACCTGATGTTCGCCGGAACAGACGAAGATCTGAAACAAACAAAGGTTACACAGCCTGCCATTTTTTTGCACTCTGTTATTTTAGCAAAAACATTAGGGGATCAGTTTAAACCGGACATGACGGCCGGACACTCTTTGGGCGAATTTTCGGCTTTGGTTGCCGCTAATGCTTTATCCTTTGAAGATGGTCTGGTTCTGGTTTCCAAACGTGCCATGGCTATGCAGAAAGCATGCGAAGCTACCCCGTCTACAATGGCTGCCGTTTTAGCTTTGCCGGACGCTACTGTTGAAGAAATTTGTGCAGGTATAGACGATGTAGTCGTTTGCGCAAACTACAACTGCCCGGGACAGCTTGTTATCTCAGGCAGTGTACCAGGTATCGATGCTGCTTGCGAAAAATTATTGGCCGCAGGCGCTAAACGTGCACTAAAACTAAAAGTTGGTGGAGCATTCCACTCTCCGCTAATGGAACCGGCTCGTGCCGAACTTGCTGCTGCTATCGAAGCTACAACAATAAAGAAACCGATATGTCCGGTTTACCAGAACGTCAGCACCAAAGCTGAAACTTGTCCGGAAACAATCAAAGCAAATCTTATTGCCCAGCTAACAGCTCCGGTTCGCTGGACTCAGAGTGTTCAGAATATGATTGCTGACGGGGCAAACCACTTTATTGAATTAGGTCCGGGTGCCGTACTTCAAGGATTGGTAAAGAAAATCAACAAAGACATTACAACTGAAGGTATGCAATAATTTCACCTTCACAATCCAGTAATGCAAAAAGGAGGGTATATCGCTAAGCGATATACCCTCCTTTTTGATTATATCTTATCATTCATATTTTACGAAACAAGTTAAGTATTATTATATTTGCAATTAACAACTAATCTATAAATTATAAATCATAATGACTATTAGAAGAAACTTCCTTAAACAACTAATCGCAGGAGGTATTTTATTACCTTCTGCTCCTCAGTTTCTTTCAGGAAAAGAAAGAATAACAAGACTGCCCCGAATACCAGACCAATCGGATATAAAAGAAATCCGTATTGCTTTAATAGGTAAAGGAGGCATGGGAACAGCAGACACCAACACTGCTTTATCCATAGAAGGTATTAAGCTAGTTGCTGTTTGCGATCTATATGACGCTCGCCTGGAATTGGCAAAGCAAGAATGGGGAAACCATCTTTTCGTTACAAAAGATTATCAGGAAATCCTGAAACGCAAGGATGTGGATGTCGTATTAATCGGAACCCCCGATCATTGGCATCAACCGATTGCTATTGCTGCAATGAAAGCAGGGAAACACGTTTATTGTGAAAAACCTGTTATCCACAAAATCAGTGAAGGGAAAGCTTTGATTAATGCACAACGGGTTAGTGGTGCCTACTTCCAGGCAGGAAGTCAAGGTATGGCCTCATTAGGTAACAGAAAAGCCCGTCAATTAGTGCAATCGGGAATTATCGGAAAAATAAATTTCATCGATGGGCAATTTACCGGAGGCCCCAGGCATTTAGGGCATTATTCCATACCGGAAGATGCATCGGAAAAAACAATCTGGTGGAAACAATTCATTGGAAATGCACCTAAACACGATTTTGATGCACAACGTTTCTTTTACTGGAGAAATTGGAAAGATTACGGAACCGGGATTGCCGGAGACTTATACGTACATGTATTAGCCAGTCTGCATTTCATAATGGATGCCATAGGACCGGAAAAAGTTTATACTACAGGTGGAATCCGTTACCATACGGATGGTTACCGGGATACGCCGGATATTATGCTGGGTTATTTCGACTATCCGGATCGAAATAATACCGGTGCTTTCACTGTCCAGTTGGGGGCAAATCTTATAGATGGCGTTTCTAAAAAATGGGGAAGTACGAATTTCCGCATTGTCGGCTCGGAAGGTACATTGGATGTCGAATGGGACAAAGTAACCCTAAAAACATTCCATCCGCTGGATATTCAATGCTTGGAAGCATTGAATAAAATAGGACAAGGTATCGATACTCCTGTTCAAAACTCCGATACCGAATATACTTTCGTTGCTATGCCGGATTACAAAGGCGGACATTACGATCATTTTAATAATTTTTTTACCGGAATACGGAATAAAACACCTCTTACAGCAGATGTTCTATTCGGCGTACGCTCGGCCGCTCCTGCCCTATTAAGTTATGAAAGTTATATGCGCGGAGAGGCTATTTACTGGGATGCGGAAAATTTAAAGGAAATAAAAAAGAAAAAATAATACAACTCTATGAAAATCTATAACATCATAACAAGTATACTTTTTGTTTGTTGCTTTTGCGCACAAGGCCAAAAGCTAAACCAACTTTCGGATAAAGAGGTAAAAGATGGTTACCAACTTCTGTTCGATGGAAAATCGTTGGACAACTGGATCAATAATACCGATGAATATTTTGTAGAAAACGGATGTATCGTTAAAAAGGCTTCCGGAATAGGTAACTTATACACGAAAGAAGAATTCGACAATTTTGTTTTACGTTTTGAATTCCAATTAACACCAGGGGCAAATAACGGATTAGGATTGCGCCATATCGTTATGCCCAAAGGTAAAGGATATTTAGGAATGGAATTACAAATCCTAGATAACGAAGATCCTCAGTATAAAGATTTAAAACCTTATCAATATCACGGAGGACTATACAATTACGCCCCCGCAAAACGGGGTTATCTGAAGCCTGTAGGCGAATGGAATGTGGAAGAAGTTATTGCTGATGGAGCCAATATAAAAGTTATTCTAAACGGAACTGTTATACTGGATACAAACCTCAAAAAGGTTACACAAGGTATTCCGGCTGAAAAAATACAACCGGGCTTATTACGCTCCAAAGGGCATATTGCATTCCTCGGACATGATTCTGCTATTAAATTCAGAAACATACGCATAAAACCTCTTCAAAAATAAGCCGGCAACGGCTAACCATTTTCATAAAACAAAAAGAGGATGTGCTAAACACATCCTCTTTTTGTTTTATCTTTTCCTGTTATCTGCCATTCCACCATAACAATGTTGTTGTCAGATCAGGTCCTCCTAAAAGTTTCAATGCCTGCTGGTATCCTTCCAGGTTATTTGTCTGAATATTTGCAGGATAACGATAACGTTTAGGATAGAAATCCCAACGGCTTTCTTTAGAAGTTGCTACAGTCAACGGTACCTGATTCAACGGATTATAGTCCTTCTCTACAGCTTGATTCTCAAAGAATGGTAATCCCAAACGACGATGATCACTCCATGCTTCTTCGGGCAACCAAGGTACCTGAGCAATATATTTCTGTGTGATAATCTTCGTCAACACATCATTATTATATGCACCACCCCGGTAAATTGTATTCTTCGGATATTGATAAGTCATCGTTTTATTCGTTTTTGTATACGGGTCTACATAATTAACGGTATAAGATTGTGCTTCTGTCGTATGATCAAAATTAACGGAAGTTCCTATACGGTTATAGTCCTTGGAAACCAGATAATCCGCCACTTCATTTTGCAAACCGTGATATTCAAAACTTGCGGTTATGCCTTGTTCATAATTCGACTTGGCTGTTCCGGGCACATTCCATCCTTTAACAGCAGCTTCAGCAAGCAGGAAATAGCTTTCCCACGGACCAAAGAATACCCTTTTATTCGTATTCATACGGTACTGTTTGGCAATAGACGGATAATTATAGTTTTTACCGGTCAATGAACTAACCAGACCGCCTTTCGTATCCCATTCTCCTGCAACCCAAGTAGTCCACGTATATTTCGGATTAACAGTAACCATAACTTCCGTTGTATTATTCGGATTAAGCAAACCTACCGGCTGTACTTCCGAAGCAGCCCCGATATAGCCAGGGTAAACAACACCGTCGTCAAAACCAACTACACTAAATAATTTCGGTGCTCTCGGATCAACAAATTGAGGTATGCCGTCAAAATAAAAACCGGCACACGGATCATTTGTTGTCAAAGGGAAATGTTGATTCAAATACAATCCCATATATTCATACGGATTTTTCAAGTGACTCTTTAAAGAATCCGGTAGCGGAAATTCGAGGCCTCCTAAACCAACAACCAGGTTTTTGAAAGTTACAGACATAGCCTGACCATTCCATGGACGGGACATGACACCGGTCAAATCTCCCCAACCGTCTTTTTCCTGTACGGACGCAATATCTGCCTGCTCTGATATAAAAGGTTTTGAAGCAGCATCTTCAAACTCGGAACGTGCCAACCCCGGATCTACTCCCGAGATACGCATAGCCAGACGCATACGTAAAGAATTGGCATATTTTTTCCATTCATTCACGTTTCCGGCATAAAAAGCATCTTCATTTGCCATCGCCGACATGTCGATAGACGGATCAAGAGCTGATTCAGCATCCTTTAATTCCGACAATATGAATGTATATATTTCTTCGACACCATCATAGGAAGCCGGCGTACCCGAAAATGCAGAGATTGCAGGAATTGGTCCGAACCCATCCGCTACTTCCGAATTCAGGTACGCACGCCAGATTCGCGCCATCTGTATTACATTTTTATAATAAGGATATTGTTCGGCTTCTCCTTCTTCTACTTTCTTTTGGCCAAGCTGAACAGCTTTCGTTGCATTATTCAACCACCCCACGGCATAATCATTACTTAAATAAAGAGTCATGTAATCATTATTGTCGGTACCTAATGTAAAACCACTTCCCCTGTTAAAACGTGATGTACGATCCCAAGTCAGGATAAATACACGTTCGGCAATTTCAGGATTCATTTGTGCCCCTATAATAGAAGCATTCATAAACCATTCCGGTTTAACCTTACCTTCACCCACTAAATTCGGATCTTCATTTATCTCCGTAAAATCATTACATGAAGATAAACCGGCAAGGGCAAGTATTCCGGCCAATATTATATTTTTTGTCTTCATAATCTTATACATATATTATATATCATATTTTTTAATTCTCTTACCATTAAAATCCGATTGTAACATTAAAGGTATAAGAACGGCTAGTTGGCGCTGCCCCATTTTCAAATCCCGTAGCATTCGTATTTGTTGCTGCTACAGATTCAGGATCAATACCCGGAAGATTATAATGGATCATCCATACATTATTACATGTCGCAGAAAGACGAACACGCTGGAATGGAGTCTTTTTCAACATCTGGCGATTGAAGTCATATCCCAAAGTAATATTACGCAATCTGACATTAGTAGCATTATAAGTATACATTTCCGGCAAACCGTAGTTTCCGGTAGACCCTATTCGTTCCCAATAATTCTGAGGAGTTACTTTAACCTCGTTCATTACATAATCATTTCCTTTCTGAACAACACTGTTAGGTACCACAAATGATTGACGGTCGCCATTAACAACTGTTCCGGCAGCATTACCACGGGTATACAAACCGGAAGCTGTCGCCGAATAAATATCGCCGCCGATACGGAAGTCGATCAGAAAACTCAGGTTAAACCCTTTATAAGAAAAGTTATTGGTAAGTCCCAGCATCCAATCCGGATTCTGGTTTCCCACCTTACTCTTATCCGTTGAAATAAGCGGCAAACCATCCTCTCCTACGACAATCTTTCCATAATGAGGACTATTTTCATCTGTTACACGCTGGAATGTCTGTCCGTATATATCGCCATAAAGGCTTCCTTGTACAGCAACAATCTGCACGGCATCAAACGTTTTGATATTATATAACGTAACACCGGGATACAAGTCTATAATTTTATTCCGGTTCAGAGAAAATTGCGCAGTTGCATTCCAGTTAAAACCCTGGGGACTATTAAAAATTTCGCCATTCAATGAAAGTTCCACACCTTCGTTCTGAATATTACCGGCATTTACTTTACGGGAAGCATACCCTGAGAACGGATCCATCGGCAAGTCTAATAATTGGCGGGTTGCATTCGATTTGTACCATGCAAAATCTATCCCTAAACGGTTATTAAAGAAACGAAAATCGAAACCGGCTTCCCAGGATTTGATCAACTCGCTCCGTACAGAAGAATCAAACAATACTTTACCCGGTTTGGCTATAGTATTTCCGTTTTGATCTTTATCCACAGAGAAATAGTTATACAACTGATACGGATCAAGGTCGTTACCAACCTCGGCATAGGATGCGCGAACTTTAGCAAATGAGAACCAGTCCGGCATTGCCCCCCCTAATTTAGGAACCATATCCGAAATTACACCTGAGAGGCTGACAGACGGATAAAAATAAGAACGATTCACTTTACTCATTGTTGACGACCAGTCATTGCGCGCAGTAATATCCAGGAATAAGTAGCCATCCCAGTTCAATTGCAAAGAACCATACAAAGAATTCATCCGACGACGGATCAATTCCGAAGTTACCGTCGGTTTATCAACGCCATTATTTAATGAAAACAAATCCGGGACAAGCAATTCGCCTGCACTTGCATTCATTTTTGAACGCTGCTGCTGCATCAGGTTTCCGCCAAATGTTATAAACCCTCCCAAACGGTCTATCAGATTATCTTTACGGGCTGTAGCCAGAAAGCTGAAGTTATTTTCATAAAAAGTTTCCGATCCTTCACTGTAAAGGCCTCTGGGAGTTGTATTACCACCGGCATATACCTTTTCATTCTTTGTTGTTGTATAATAATCGGTCCCCCCCCTCAATTCAATGTCAAACCAATCGGTCGGAGCATATTTCAAAGATAAATTACCCAACAAACGATTACGCGTATCTTCATTTTGGCGATACTTCGTCACCCAATACGGGTTTTCCTGCGGATTATTGGAAGCATCATACCAAATCATTTTACCATTTTCATCTACACTGTTTTCAAATTCTTTTATATTCAAAGAACGGGGCAAATTATATATCGTATTGAATGCATTTGACGGATTGACCCCTTGAATAGGACGGTTATGTGCATTCATATTAATATAGTTGACTTTAGCATCTACTTTCCATTTTTTTGCTTCATCCAGGAATGTTGTAGCACGAACCGTTATATTGGTTTTGTTCAATTTCGATTCGGGAGTTATACTGGCATCATCCGAACGATTAACAGATGCAAAAACAGAAGTTCCTTTAATATCCTGCTGAAAACTTACCCCTTCATTAAAAGACGTACCCGTACCAAAAAATGCATCAATATTGTCATACGTATGCAATGGCACATCTCGCCCAAGCCAATCCTTTACAGTCTGTCCTTCGGCCTTAGGCCCCCAACTCAAACGGGATTGGTTATCATAAATACCGACAGAGCCTTGTCCGAAATCGTCCTGCATGTGAGGTTTAAGAAAAATAGTCTCGGCAGTTATACCGGCATTGACAGTTAAACCCAATCCTTCGGTTTTACGTCCCGATTTCGTTGTAATCAGGATAACCCCGTTACCCGCACGCGATCCATACAGGGCAGCCGCCGAAGCTCCTTTCAATACAGTCATAGATTCTATATCTTCCGGGTTAATATCAGACAGCCCATTACCCATATCCGCACCCGAGTTTCCCCAAACATCATCTACACCACCGGTAAAGTTATCCATAGGAGTACCATCCACTACTACCAGAGGTTGATTACTGCCGGTTAACGAGTTATTACCACGAAGTACGATTTTTGAAGAACCGCCAACCCCATTACTGGAACGAACTATCTGCAAACCCGAAACTTTACCGGACAATGAATTGGCAAGATTAGGTTCACGTGAAGAAAGTAAATCGTCTCCCTTCAGTTCCTGCATTGCATATCCCAATGCTTTCTTATCACGTTTCATCCCGAGTGCCGTCACAACAACTTCATCCAGCTTCTGGGTATCTTCAGAAAGATGCACTGTTAAAGTAGACTGTCCTGTATAGGGAATATCTTGTGGAACGTAGCCAATAAAAGAAATCTGGATAATATCTCCTTTTTTCACTCCGTCCAGAGTAAAATTACCGTCCAAATCGGTAATCGTACCATTGGTTGTTCCTTTAATAATTACAGACGCCCCGGTCACCGGCCCTAGAGCATCTTCCACCGTTCCCGACACCTTTGAAGTCTGCTGGGGAACACTTGCTGCCGGATTTTCCGTACCGGGTATCGCATATAAGCTTCCTGTGAAACTCAACGCACCCAATAGAAGAATCAGGCTGACTGGTCTGAATTTTTTCAACATAACTAATGTTTTTTGTTTAATTTATTACACGATGTTTAGCGTAAAGCGATATCTTTTATTCATTATAAACACAAAAACACAAGATATGTTCTGACTTTAACATAGTATGGGACGCTTTATTACCAAAACGTTCCATACATTTTTATTGTACTTAAAACCGAATTCATAGTTATGACTTTTAGAAATCATAACTATGAATTGAAAAAATCATCACGATGAAATTTTTTGATAAATCCGCTACCTGGGTGTTCGGCTTGGCTCCGGCGGAAGATATACTTATTACGAAGGTATTCCGGTCTACTATGATGTTACCGCCCGAATAATTAGTTTAAAAACGACATTTTTATAACACACATTTCTAATATCAAAATCAGCTTTATAATGGTATAACTGTTATTGTCATAACAACAGTAGAAACCTGTATATATTCTTAAAATCTATAACAAATCAACAATCACTGAATAATAAACATTTTAACATAACACTTCAATAATGAAGAAACTAGCTATGTTAAAATTGAAGGCTTCCCATATTTTTTTTAAGAAAAATAACACAGTGAAATAAATATTTCATATATTTGCCACGAATATAAAATGAGCAGAGTTCTTTTAGTACTATGATAAAACAAATAACACTCTTAAACGCATAATCTAACTGGCTCTTCCTTTTTATCGAACAAATAACAGACTTTTGTTTCGCCAAGACAATGTCTATTTATTTAAATAAAACCATCAGTTATGTTGAAAAACTTTAAACCTGTCAGCTTAATTCTATTTGCAGGTGCTTTGTGTTTCTCAGGAAACGCCTATGCAGACCTTGCACCTGTTAAGCAAAGTACCAACATTTCCCAACAATCGGGAAAAGTTACAGGTACAGTAGAAGATGCATTAGGTCCTGTTACCGGAGCATCTGTAGTTGTAAAAGGAACAACCAATGGAACCATTACCGACTTTGACGGTAATTTCACATTGGAAGGTGTAAAAAAAGGAGATGTCATCCAGATATCTTTCATTGGTTACACAAGTCAGGAAATCACTTACAACGGCCAGCCTTTGGGAATAATCAATCTGGCGGAAGACACTCAGAAACTGGATGA
Source organism: Parabacteroides provencensis (assembly GCF_900232875.1). Lineage (NCBI taxonomy): Bacteria > Pseudomonadati > Bacteroidota > Bacteroidia > Bacteroidales > Tannerellaceae > Parabacteroides > Parabacteroides provencensis. The sequence goes on from NZ_LT960491.1 coordinate 279,421, forward strand.
AGTAGTTGTTACTGCTTTAGGTATCAAACGTGAAAAGAAAGCATTGGGATATGCTACGCAAGAATTGAAAGGTGACGCTATCCTGGATTCTCGCGAAAGCAATGTGACCAACGCCTTATCCGGTAAAGTTTCCGGTTTGCAGGTTGTTCGTTCTTCCGGTGGTCCGGGTGCTTCTTCCAAAATTGTTCTTCGTGGTAACAATTCTATCACAGGAACAAACCAACCTTTGATCGTAATTGACGGTATACCTATGGATAACTTTCAGGGTGGTGTTGCCGATGCATGGGGTAACAAAGGACCAGACATGGGTAACGGTCTTTCCGATATTAATCCGGAAGACATCGAATCGATGAACGTATTGAAAGGTGCTTCTGCAGCAGCTCTTTACGGTTCCCGTGCCGGTAACGGTGTTATTTTGATCACCACTAAATCCGGTAAAAAACAGTCAGGACTGGGTATCACTGTTAATGCAGGAGTAACTGCCGAAACTATGTTTATGCAGCCAGACATCCAAAATTCTTACGGACAAGGATCAACCGGCATTTATGATGTGAAATCACGTTTCAGCTGGGGTCCTATAGCCGACGGCTCTGTAAATATCGATAGTTGGAATGGTAAAAATGTACCGATGTATACTTATGACAACGTTGGTAATTATTTCGATACAGGTGTATCATTTAACGAAGGTATTTCTTTCCAGCAGGCAAACGAAGGTACTTCGGTATTCGCTTCTATCAATCGTTCTGACGACAAAGGTATTGTTCCGGGTGCAAAACTGAGCAAGACTTCTATTAACTTGCGCGGTACGATGGAGTTCGGACCGGACAAACGCTGGAAACTGGATGGAAAGGTTAACTACCTGAACAACATCGGACATAACCGTCCTCTCCAAGGTATCAACCAGTCAAATGCATTCAGCACTATCTACAACTTACCTCGTTCAATCAATATCCTCGATCTGAAAAACTGTTTGGACGAAGACGGCAATATGATTTGGTGGGATACGGAAAGTACACCGCAGGAAAACCCATACTGGACAAAACAGTACAGAACAAATGAAGATACACGTAACCGTTTCCTGGGTACGATGTCTTTGTCTTATAAGATTTTTGACTGGTGGAACGTTGAATTAAAAGGTGGTACGGACTACTATACAACAACTACAACCAGCAAACTATATGCAGGAGGAAATGTTACTCCTAAAGGTAATTATTCTGAAGGTTCTGAAACATTCTACGAAAACAACTTCAGTTTCCTGACTACAGCTCAAAAAGACAATCTGCTCGGTAAATTCGGTGGTTTTGTAACATTTGGTGGTAACTTAATGATACAAAAAAGATCCGTAGAAAAAATCTCTACCGGCGACTTACTGATCCCGAACCTATTCTCCATCAACAATGCTGTTGACAAAAATAAGATGGGACTTGAATATACTTTGACGCAACGCAAAATGAATTCATTATACGGTTCATTCCAGATCAATTATGACGGTTGGATGTTCTTGGACATCACGGCTCGTAACGACTGGTCGTCTACCATGAGCAAGGTAAACCGTTCCTATTTTTACCCATCTGTTAGCTTATCTGCCGTAATATCGGATATGGTTCAAAAGAACGGAGGCTCTTTACCAGAATGGATGACATTCGCTAAAGTACGTGCCTCTTTTGCAGAAGTGGGTAATGACTTGGATCCATATCAACTGTATACAGTATATTCAATGAGCAAAGACCCATACGGAAATCCGGTTGCCAGTCCGGGAAGTGTACTTTTTAATCCGGATGTACGCTCAGAGTTAATTAAGTCATGGGAAGCCGGTGTTGATTTGAAATTCCTCAACAACCGCTTAGGTATTGACTTCGCGTGGTATAAGAGTAACGCTACCCGCCAGTTGTTGGATTTACCGCTAGACCCGTTCTCCGGCTATTCAAGCAAAAAGATCAATGCCGGTAACATTCAGAACTCAGGTGTGGAACTTATGGCTTATGCAGATATCTTCCAGAACCCGAAAGGTTTTAGCTGGAACATAACTGCTAACTTATCATTCAACCGCAATAAAGTTATCGACCTGTACGAAGGTATCAAAGAAATGGGATTATCCGACGGCTCTTTCAATGACGAAGTAAAAGTAGTAGCCCATACCGGCGGTATGTACGGTGATATATACGGTAAGAAATTCCAACGTGTGGAAAGTGGTGCTGACGCAGGCAAAATTATTGTGGACGCACAAGGTTTACCTTTGTTGACTTCTGATCTGCAGTATTTAGGAAACCAGCAACCTAAATGTATGCTTGGTATCACCAACACATTCAATTATAAGAATATCTCTTTGAGCTTCTTGATTGACGCGCGTATCGGTGGTAAAATCTATTCGGCTACAACAGCTAAAATGTATTACAATGGTTCGGCAGCAGGAACAGTCATAAACGGTGCTCGTGAAGAATTTGTTGTACCGAATTCTGTTACAGCTTCCGGAGATGGCTATACAGCAAATAACACATCTGTTACTCCTCAGTTATATTGGCAACGTGTTGGTACAGGCAACCTGGGTGTTGGAGAAGCATTCCTTTATGACGCAACAAACGTTCGCCTTCGTAACTTAACGCTAGGCTACACGTTCGACAAGAAGTTATTGGCAAAAACACCGCTGGAACGTTTGCGTTTATCTTTCACAGCAAACAACCTGTGGATGATTGCAAGCCACTTAGAAGGTATTGACCCTGAATCGGTGTCGACAACAAATACCAATGCTACCGGTATTGAATTGGGCGCGGCTCCTACTTCCCGCTCATATACATTTAATGTTACAGTTGGTTTCTAATTGAAAGGAAAATTAAAGTATGAAGACATTTAATAAAATAATGATAGGTCTTGCTTCTTCGGCAGCACTGTTATTCACAGCATGCAGCGACTTTGAAGAGATAAACAAAGACCCTAACGCCGTAAGCGAAGACAATGTGCAGGTTGCTCACTTGCTAAACAAATCGATAACTGAAGCACAAATGGACCCCCATATTGCAGAACGTATATTCGTATTGACATGGAAACGTGCTGCTCGTTTTGACCGTTCCAGTGGTTTTACTATTGGTGCAGATAACGAAGGTTGGAATAATGACTATTTTGGGACAGGCTACGGTGTTGGTTGGTTAAACAATGTAAATGCAGCTATTAACCTCGCCGAAAAACGCATTGCAGACGGAACAGCTAAGTCATACGAAAAAAACGTATATCAAATGGCCCGTATCTGGCGTGCTTATCTGATTTCAGAGTTGGCAGATTGCTTCGGCCCGATTCCGACAATCAATAAATTTGATGGAAGTGTTGCCCCTTACCAAAGTGTAGAAGAAATCTATACATTTATCTTAGCAGAGCTGAAAGATGCCGTATCAAAAATAGATGAAGCCGAAGATATGTCTCCGATTACGGGAGCCAATAACGTTTCGGACCAGTTCTATGAAGGAGACATGAAGAAATGGAAAAAATACGGCAATTCTTTACGCTTACGTTTGGCTATGCGCTTGACCGTAGCCAACCCAGCTTTAGCCAAAAGTGAATTTGAAAACGCAGCTAAAGGCGATCTGATCACTACATTGAACGACATGGCTCAGGTACAGGAAAAAGACGGATGGGATGGTGCTGCCGGTGTTATGTCCCGTACATGGAACCCGCAACCTATATCGGCTACTATGAATAACATCTTCCTTGGCTTAGGGGGTATCGATATTCAGGTTGCTGATGAGATCAAAAACGATGTGAAGATCAAAAGCGCCACGAAGTATATGGGATTACGCTTTGATAAGCATTTACCAACTTCTACGAATGATCCGAGCGCCGGTTTCTTTTATGACGGTTTACCCGACAAAATCGACCCGCGCGCACTTACACTGTATAACATTCCGGGATATAAAGACAATGTTATTTATTCCGATTATATCGGAGAACCTGCAACAACTGCCCGTTTGGCAGATCCGGCAACAGGAGAACTTGTTGACAAAAACAATAAGGATTATATGAAGTTAACCGTTAAGTATACATGGAATACGTGGGTTGCCGGTAAATGGGATAAAAAATCCAGTTTATCAACAGAACTGACCGGTGCTTCGAAGAACTATCCTTCAATTGCCAAAAAATTCCGCATGAGCACCAACAAACGTGTTTGGTTTGCTCCGTGGGAAACGTACTTCTTATTGGCAGAAGCAGCTGTATACGGATGGAGTGTTCCCGGAACAGCCCAGTCTAATTATGAATCGGGGATTGCTGCAAACTTCGAATACAATGAAGTATCCCAATTTCTTGGCGATTATCTGAAATCTACAGACTATAACCGCGTAGGTACGTCTGTTGCATTTAATCATACGGCAGAAGCTACTCCGCATGAAGTAACCTATTATGACGGTTATACCGGTGAAGCAAAGACTATGACTTATACTTATCCGAAGAATTCTATCTACAAAAACGGACAGTATAACAATGATCATCTGACGAAGATTATCACACAAAAATATATCGCTCAGAATCCATGGTTGCCTCTGGAAGCTTGGTCTGACCATCGTCGTTTGGGATTACCTTTCTTCGAAAACCAGGCAGTAGAAATAGATTACAATCCAACAGCACATGAAGTGCCATTGACCAGAGGTACAGCAAAAGAATGTAAGTGGGAATTTTATCCAAAACGGATGCGTTACCCATCTAGCTTAGAAACGAACAGTAAAGATAGTTACGACCAGGCTATGCAATTACTCGGCGGTGTAAATGACACCAATAATCCTCTGTGGTGGGAAATGAAGAAATAAACTTCGTTTAAATCATATACTAGAAAAGGCTATCTCCACAATGGAGATAGCCTTTTCTTATCTTCTTAAAAACTTTTTTCATTTGCCATATTCCACATATTCAGGAAAGAGGCTTTTGTGATATTGACTACTTTGTCCCAATTAATTTTTGAAGCTTCATCACCCGGTAAATGATAATCAGGATGCCCATCCGTATGATACCAGATAATAGGAATACCTAATTTAGCAAAAGTCCCATTATCGCTCCCACCCGTCGGATTATCCCACGGACGGTAATCCGGATCCAGATTCAGATTATACTGTTTAATGTCGTTTTTCAACCATTTGCCAAAAGCAGGATGCGACTCTGTATAGAAATAAACAAAATAGGAAGGGCGCTCTTCTATATGATTACGGCCTATCATATCAAAATTCAGATATCCTTTTACTTTACTAATTTCAGGGAAAGACTGGGCAAAGGCTTTAGACCCGAGTAACCCCTTTTCCTCTCCATCCCAAAAAGTAAAAAGAACTGTTCGTTCCGGTTTTTCGCCTGTAGCCTGAAAAGCACGCGCAATCTGTAATACGGCAGAAACGCCCGAAGCGTTATCGTCCGCCCCATTATATATCTGATCGCCGGCTAGCATCGGGTCAATACCCAAATGATCATAATGAGCCCCTACTATCACGTATTCATTTGGGTTCTTTCCTTCTATCTTCCCTATAATATTATTCATTGCCAGCTTTTGATGTACCCCTTTCTTCAGTTTGGAAATAGAATCAGGATGGACCTGCCAACGGCCATTCTTTTGTCGTTCTACATGATAAGCTTCAAACGGATGATAATATGAATCGCCTAATGGTTCTATCCCTAAAGATTTTAAATTAGCAACTATATATTCTGCAGCTATCCGCCCACCGGGGAAACCGGCTTCGCGTCCCTGCAGCTCATCACTAGCCAGGAAGCCGATATGAGCTTCGGCAGTTGCCTGATTTATTACATCCAAACCTTTTTGTTGGGGAGATTGTGCCCACAGGGCAGTACTTAAAAACAATGATACTAAAAGAAATCCTGATTTATTCATCTCGTCGTGTTTCTGAGTTTATTTATAGAAATAGTTTTCAGCTCTGGTTGCAAAGATAAAGGTTTCATTGAAAACAAAAAAGGCTTTCCATCGCTCTTTGGCAGCGTAGAAAGCCGGATCATTCCTTTTTTCGAACTCACCATCCCGTTTTATACGGAGGTGAGGATATTTAAAGTATTGTTTAATTCAAATAAATTGCAGTATTAATTAATTCTTTACTGCACTTGCGTTCATTTCGTCCATAAGACGACGAATTTCAGCATTTACCCGTTGACACATTGAACCATTTCCAACAGCCTGATAACGGTCTGCCTGATAACGCAACATCGCTAAAGCACGTAAGCTTTTTTCATTTTCTCTCATCATCATAATCATTTTAATTTATACTTTCCACGCTTGGAAAGCTTGGGTTAATAATACACGTCCTATACAATCTTTTTCTTTAGTACGCTACAAAGATAACCATTTTTTCCGATAAAATGTTGTACAACATAATAATTTATTTCGTTTTTCATTTTTTTAGCCTTTAAAAAGCCTGCATTCTATTGAATATTCATTCATTCCACAGGCGTCAATTCTCCTGTTATTGAATCAATTACAAACCCTCTTACCACGATATCCTTCGGTATCAGGGGATGTTTATATATTTGCTCTACAGTTTCATGAACAGACTCTTCGGATGTATGAAACCCATGCAACCACGATTCGAAATCGATACCGCAATAGCGCATCATATCTATATGGTCCTGAGGTATTCCGCGTGCTTTCATTTTCTCAATCAACTCAGCACTATTCATATGTTTGGCTCCGCAATCAGTATGACCAATAATCATAATCTCCTCCACACCCAGCTCATAAATAGCAACCAATAAGCTACGGATCACACTACCGAACGGGTGCGATATAATAGCACCGGCATTCTTGATCACCTTAACATCTCCGTTTTTCAAGCCTAAGGCCGCCGGAAGCAGTTCGGTCAGACGGGTATCCATACAAGATACAATAGCAATCTTCTTATCAGGAAATTTGGTTGTTATATACTTTTCATACCCTTTGTTTTTCACGAACCCGCGATTAAACTGAACTAATTCGTCTATCATAATTCCCCCTTTATTTGAATAACAATTCAGGTCAAATAATGTTGAAATGCTTTAATGCATTATAAATGCCATTATTATCCACCGAAGTGGTTACATAATCTGCAGATTTCATTACATCTTCGGCCGCATTACCCATCGCAACCCCCATTCCTGCATGTTTTAACATGGCAATATCATTCCCTCCGTCACCAAAAGCCATACACTCATCCAGATTGATCCGGAAATGTTCCAACATCTTATCTATTCCTATCCCCTTATTACTTCCGGCAGGAACTATATCCGTAAATAAAGGATTCCAACGGGTAGACTCGCAATGTGACAAGATAGACATAATCCGTTTTTCCTGTTCTGCAGTAAAAAACGCAATTAGTTGATAAACAGTATTGCCGTAAACGTCTGCTACCGGACGAATAGGAGGCGACGGAAAGTTTAATAAACGGAAAACATCCTTAACTGCCTTATCCGTATAGTTCATAAAAATTTCATTTTCCATAACAAAGGCACATGGAAATGAGCCTTCTTTCTCCTGATAACGAACCAAAGATTCTATATCCTTATCCGGAATACTATGTTTATAAACCACATCATTCTTTCCCGCCAGAACATATCCTCCGTTCAAAGTAACATAACCATCAAATTCCAAATTTCCCAGATTATTGATAGAGCTTAAATGACGGCCGGTTGCAATAAACACTTTTATCCCTCTTTTCCTCAATAAGTCAAGTGCATGAATCGTAGACTGGGGTACAACATGAGTCTTAAAACTAACCAATGTTCCGTCAATATCAAAAAATACAGCCTTAATCATAACTTAAAATCTTTTTACCTATTAATTTAATAACAAAGATAGAGAATAAAATTCGTCGAATATGAACACTAATAAGTAAAATTTGGTATCTGACAGTATTTGGGTAGGCAACTAAATTAAACAGGATAGGCAACCTACAAAGAAAGGGTAGGCAACAAAAAAAAGAGACTGCCTGACTATTTGTCGTCAGACAGTCTCTCTTATTTTATTTAATGAATAATATATTCAATTATTCAACACCCCACTGCTGATTAGCCAAACGCTTGTAGTTGTTATAACGCCATCTAGCATTGTCTTCGGCAGCCTGATACAGCTCGGCAGCTTCTGTCGGATACTGTTTCATCAAGGAAGCAAAACGTACTTCACTCTTCAGGAAGCCCTGGAACTTAGCCCATTCGGGTTCCTTAGAATCAAGTGTAAACGGATTCTTACCTTCTGCTTCAAGAGCAGGATTGTAACGCCACAAATGCCAGTAACCACATCCTACAGCTTCTTTTTCTTCAGCCTGAGATTTACCCATACCAGCTTTCAAACCGTGGTTAATACATGGTGCATAAGCAATAATCAAAGAAGGACCGTCGTATGCTTCAGCTTCGCGGATAGCTTTCAATGTCTGAGCTTGGTCGGCACCCATAGCAATCTGTGCAACATATACATAACCGTAAGTAGTAGCCATCAGACCGAGGTCTTTCTTACGTACTCTCTTACCGGAAGCAGCAAATTTGGCAATTGCACCTACCGGAGTAGCTTTTGAAGACTGGCCACCAGTGTTAGAATATACTTCGGTATCCAAAACAAGGATATTAACATTCTTGCCGGAAGCAATTACATGATCCAAACCACCGTAACCGATATCATAAGAAGCACCGTCGCCACCGATAATCCACTGTGAACGTTTTACCAGGAAGTGAGACATTTCCTTGATCTGAGCACAAACCGGGCAACCTTCGGCAATTCCCTGCTCAACAAATGCCATAATCTGCGGAGCCAGTTCCTTAGTCTTGTCTGCATCGTTCATGTTTGCAATCCATGCAGCTGCAGCTTCTTTAGCTTCAGCCGGAGCATGTTCGCCTGCAACGATCTTATTCATCAGGTTAGCCAGGCGTTCACGCATCTTTTCGTTAGCCAATTCCATACCCAGGCCAAATTCGCAAAAGTCTTCGAACAATGAGTTAGCCCAAGCCGGGCCCTGTCCTTTTTCATTCAGAGTATACGGAGTTGAAGGAACTGAACCTGAATAGATAGAAGAACATCCGGTAGCATTAGCAACCATTTCACGGTCACCGAACAACTGAGTAATCAGTTTTACGTATGGAGTTTCACCACAACCTGAACAAGCACCGGAGAATTCAAACAACGGAGTAGCGAACTGAGAATTCTTTACATTCATCTTCACATCTACCAAATGTTGTTTGCTCTTCACATTTTCAACGCAGTATTCCCAGTTAGGAGCTTCTGCCAATTGAGATTCCAAAGAAACCATTGACAATGCTTTATTACCCTTGAAGCCCGGACAAACATCGGCACAGTTACCACAACCCAAACAGTCAAGAACTGAGACCTGAATACGGAACTTCATACCCTTCATAGTAGCCGGAGCCTTTACATCCAACATCGGGAAGTTTGCACCTTTCTGTTCTTCGTCATCCAATACAAACGGACGGATTGAAGCGTGAGGACACACATAAGCACACTGGTTACACTGAATACAGTTTGCGTCATTCCATACCGGAACAAATGCAGCCACACCACGTTTTTCATATTTAGCAGTACCCTGATGCCAAGTACCATCTTCGATACCCTTGAAAGCCGATACTTTCAATAAGTCACCATCCTGGGCATTAATCGGGCGAACTACTTCGTTAATAAATGCCGGATCATTATTTGTCACTTCTTCATCATCTGGCAGGGCAGCCCAAGCCGGATCAACGAACAGTTTCTGATATTCACCACCACGATCTACAGCAGAATAGTTCTTATTTACAATTTCTTCGCCCTTCTTGCCGTAAGACTTCATGATGAATTTTTTCATCTGTTCTACAGCCAGATCAACAGGTATTACACCTGTAATACGGAAGAATGCAGACTGAAGGATTGTATTTGTACGGTTACCCAAACCTATTTCCAATGCAATCTGCGTGGCATTGATATAGTAAACGGTAATATTCTTTTGAGCAAAATAGCGTTTTACCTTATTGGGTAAATGTTTAGCCAGTTCTTCACCGTTCCACACTGTATTCAACAAGAATGTACCGTTTTCACGCAAACCACGCGTTACGTCATACATACGCAGGTAAGCCTGAACGTGACAAGCTACGAAATTCGGCGTATTTACCAAGTAAGTCGAACGGATCGGATGATCGCCAAAACGCAGGTGAGAACAAGTAAAGCCTCCTGATTTCTTAGAGTCATAAGCAAAATATGCCTGGCAATATTTGTTTGTATTATCACCGATGATCTTAACCGAGTTCTTGTTTGCACCAACTGTACCATCAGCACCTAAACCGTAGAACTTAGCTTCGAACATGCCTTCGCCACCTAAAGCGATTTCTTCTCTCTGAGGGAGAGAGGTGAATGTGATATCATCAACTATACCAATTGTAAACTGGTTCTTCGGCATCGGTAATGCCAAATTTTCATATACGGAAATGATCTGGGAAGGAGTAGTATCTTTTGATCCTAAACCATAACGGCCGCCAACAATAACCGGAGCATTTTCAACACCGTAATAGCAGTCTTTTACGTCCAGATACAACGGTTCGCCATTTGCTCCCGGCTCTTTTGTACGGTCCAGAACCGCAATGCGTTTAACAGTCTTTGGCATAGCAGCCAAGAAATGTTTAGCAGAGAACGGACGGTATAAGTGAACTGAAACCAAACCAACCTTTTCACCTTTAGCTACAAGATAATCGATAGCTTCGCGAGCAGCTTCCGTTACAGAACCCATTGCGATAATTACGCGTTCTGCATCTTCGGCTCCGTAGTAATCGAACAAACCATATTTACGACCTGTAATCTTAGCTATTTCATTCATATATTCCTCTACAATAGCAGGAACGGCTTCATAGTAAGAATTACTTGATTCTCTATGTTGGAAGAAATGATCCGGATTTTCAGCCATACCACGTGCAACCGGATTTTCAGGATTCAAAGCACGAGCACGGAATTCGGCCAAAGCCTTCTGATCGATCAGCGGAGCCAGATCTTCATTTTCCAAAGCCTCGATCTTCTGGATTTCATGAGAAGTACGGAAACCATCGAAGAAGTTCATGAAAGGAACACGAGATTTGATTGTAGCCAAGTGGGCAACACCTGCCAGATCCATAACTTCCTGTACAGAGCCTTCAGCCAGCATAGCGAAACCTGTCTGACGCGCAGACATTACATCCTGATGATCGCCAAAAATACACAAAGCATGTGAAGCCAGTGTACGGGCAGATACATGGAATACGCATGGAAGCAATTCTCCAGCAATCTTGTACATGTTAGGAATCATCAACAACAAACCCTGAGAAGCAGTGTAAGTTGTAGTCAGAGCACCAGCCTGCAATGAACCGTGAAGGGCACCGGCAGCACCACCTTCAGATTGCATTTCCTGTACCATAACAGTTTCGCCGAAAATATTCTTACGTCCGGCAGCCGCCCATTCGTCCACATACTCAGCCATTGTAGACGATGGTGTGATTGGGTAAATAGCAGCTACTTCGCTAAACATATAAGAGATATGTGCAGCAGCCTGATTACCATCACAGGTTAAAAATTTCTTCTGTTTTGTCATAGACCTATAAACTATTAGTATTTAATAAAGAATCTCGTTAGTTCAAATTAGTATAAAAAACCGAACAACCAAAGCGGAATCATGTTTCCATCCCCTACTTCAGTCTTATCAACAGCATAATATAAATCAGGATTGTTTCTCACTTTCATGTTTTCTTCAATCCGGAAATTATATTTAGAATTCACTAAAAAGTGAGTATTTTTCACTCCTTCATTTAAAGTATTGTCCTTCAACAACTGATTATAGAAGAAGGATTCCCGCACAGCCCCCATATTCACCTCCATAGGACGAATCGGGTACATCAGATTCGAATTATACATATATACCTTAGCCGGCTTCTTCGGGAACGATTCTCCCACAGGGTAGAGCATATTCATCAAACGGGCATCTGTCAGGTATTTTATATAATTCATTACCGTTGCACGTGACGTTTCAATATCTTTACTCAACTGACTCACATTAGGAGTGCAGGGAGCACTTGTTGCCAACAAATAAAGCAGTTTACGCAGTTTTGGCAAATAGCTTTGTTCTATTTGTTTTATATACAAGACATCTACCTCCAACATCATATTCATAGTTTTCAACAGGTTCTCCGAAAAATTACGTTTTTCCAAAAAGAACGGATAAAAACCATGATGCAAATAATCCTGGAAGTAAGCCATCGGTTTTGCAACCGAACAAATTTTTTTCGCTATATCCTGATGATTTTGCAGGATATCATCAAAAGTATACGCCGGAAATTCATTTCCCGACATTAAATTCAGAAACTCACGGAAGGAAAAACCACGCAGATTATAAGAAACAACTTTTCCTGACAAATCGGGATTTTCTTCTTTCAACCTCATTACAGAAGAACCAGAAAAAACGATTTTAAGATCAAGGAAATTATCATAACAGTAACGGAGCTCTTTCGACCAACCCGAATATTTAAACACCTGGTCTATAAGCAACACCTTACCTCCTTTTGCTCTAAACTCAGCAGCAAAATCTACCAGTGTACGTTCCGTAAAATAAAAATGATTCAAATTTATGTACAGACATTCTTTATTATCGGCGCCAAAATATTCACGGGCGTAATCCAGCAAAAATGTAGTTTTGCCTACACCGCGGGAACCCTTAATACCGATCAACCGGTCATCCCAGTTGATTTCATCCATCAATCCTCTACGTACCGGTGCCTGCAAATGTTCCACCAAATACTTATGTGTTTTAAAGAATGCTTCCACTTTTCCAGTTAATAGTTGACAAGTGACAGTTAACAATTTCCTGCAACTGTATCAAATTATAAACGTGGCAAAGATAATTAATCTTCTTAATATTGCAACACAGAGTTAGCAATTTTCACCATAAAATATTAATTCAAAACTATCACTTATCAACTATTATTTACTAAAAGATATTATTCAATGGTTGTAACCCAGTTGTAGGTATCGGGTTCGTCACCGTATTGGATACCACGAAGTTTATTGTAAAGCTTTTCGCAAACAGAACCAGGCTTACCATCCTTGGATATTATATACGACTTATTCATGTCAATATCATCAATCTGAGAAATCGGAGCGATCACTGCAGCCGTTCCACATTCTGCAGCTTCTTCAAAAGTAGCGATTTCATCAAACGGAACCGGACGGCGTTCTACCTTCAGCCCCATATCTTCAGCTAATTGCTGCAAACTTTTATTTGTAATAGAGGGAAGAATAGAATTAGACTGCGGCGTGATATAACTATTTCCACGAATACCAAAGAAGTTAGCGGGGCCACATTCATCCAGATACTTCTTTTCTTTTGGGTCCAGATATAACACTGCGGCATAGCCCAGTTCTTTTGCTTTTTCGCCGGCTACCAGACTAGCGGCATAGTTACCACCAACTTTAATCGTACCTGTTCCATGAGGCGCAGCACGGTCATAATCACGCATAATGCATACTTTTGAAGGCTTGAATCCTCCTTTAAAGTAAGGACCTACAGGCGTAACAAATACCATAAACATATATTCCGGAGCTGGTTTTACTCCGACCTGGGCACCCAAACCTATCATCAGCGGACGAATATATAAAGCAGCACCGCTTTCATAGGGCGGAACAAAGCGTTCGTTTAATTTGACAACTTTACGTATAGCTTCTTCAAATTTCTCAACCGGAAGTTCAGCCATCTTAATGCCACGGCTTGAAGACTGCATACGTTTGGCATTTTCATCCATACGGAATACGCGGATTTTTCCATCCTTTCCTTTAAAAGCTTTCAAGCCTTCAAAAGATTCCTGTCCGTAATGTAAGCATGTAGCTGCCATGTGGATGTTTATAATCTCTGAAGAAGAAACTTCCAATTCCCCCCATTTTCCATCCCGGTAGTAGCATCTTACATTATAATCCGTCTTCATATATCCGAAAGACAGATCAGACCAATTTATACTTTCCATATCTTACGTTATTAGATTATTGAACGCAAAGATATTAATAAAACTATAGAATGACACAAAAATACGTACNTGCTACACCCGCAACTGATAGGCAAAGGAGGCTTCACTGCCCTCAGTAGCAGCACCTACACCTGGACAGCCACTGAGGGCAGTGATAGCAAAGCCGGTAACGCCTGGCCTGTATATTTCTACAATGGCTCCACGAACCGCACCATCCCCAAGACAAGTACCAACTACGTTCGCTGCGTGCGGGATATTTAAAACTTATCCGGATAGAATTTCTGGAATATCCCCTTATTCAAAGTGGGATTTATCCCAAGTATATACTTTCGGAGATTCTTTCAGGAAAGGCAAAACCTTTTCCCTGTCGTCTTTATTAAGATACAGGGGAGTTGTGTAAGTTGCAGTCAGAGTTAAATCATCCGGATCCAGTGCATACTTAATCAGATGCATATCCAAAAGAGAGATAGCGGTGCGAAAGGCATCGCTATTTTTATCTGCATTATCGCGGATAAACCAATCAGGAGAGACGGGAGTCAGCAAATCGGCAGTATCCAAAGGTTTCCAATCAGTTGTAAAAAACTCCACTTTACTATCGGCAACCGGCCCGTTCACTGTTGTCACCATGCAAATGATATTTGTCATATTAACAAGAGGCAAAAGTTTCATCTCAACCGTACTGCGTTCTGTAGCCTGAAGTAAAAGATAGTTATCCGTAAGTTTCAATAAAGAGGAATACCCGTTCATTGTATTCTTCAGCTTAGCCTCTTTACCGGAATTATAAAGTTCTACAAGGTCTTTACGCCAGGCATCATCCAATTGGGGGATATTTTGATCCGGCATCGAAACAAACAAAGCGTCTATATTTTGTGCTTTTACACCCGCAACCAACACGCAAAACAATATCGAAATAAATAAATGTCTCATACTATATTCTGATTCTATTTAATAATCTGTTGCATTTTACGCTGCTTACAGATTTACGCCGTAAAGATATTTCTTTTCGAGCTACTTTCCATATATAGATTTATAAAAAAACAGAAGAGAGAAACGGAAGCTACCGCGTACCCCAATATAAAAATATCATTCCTAAAAGCACAAGGAATAAATCGATCGCTTTGTTCTTCAAGTTCTTTTCGTGGAAGAAAATAGCACCGGCAGCAAAAGTAACAAGTACATTACTGCGGCGCACCATAGAAACTATTGAAATCATAGAATCCGGATAACTCAAAGCATAAAAGTATACCCAATCGGCAATACAAAGAAAAACGGAAATAAAAATAATATTCCATCTCCAAACAAAGGGAGTACTTTTTTTCCGTTGAGGATACCACAATAAAAGGAGAATAAATAGCATAATGATGCATTGATAGATATTAAACCATACCTGTACGGTCATCACATCCATCGAATGCATCAGATGTTTGTCATATAATCCGCTCAAAGCCCCGGTTATGATGGATAAGACAGTAAAGAAAATCCATTTATTATGAGTAAAACGGATCCCTTCTTTCCTGCCGGAGGAAGATAAAAGATAAAAAGAAGCTATTGACAGCAATACGCCAATCCATTGATATAAATTAAGCCGTTCTCCAAATATGAGCATAGCTCCCAACAGCGTTAATACCGGTTGACTGGCTTTGATTGGCCCTGTAATAGTAAGAGGAAGATGTTTTAAAGCAAAATAGCCGGAAATCCATGAAGACAAAACAATTACAGCTTTAATAAATACAGCTATGTGATCTGCCAGCGGAGCACGAGGAACATAGAGCATTGTCCCGTCCAACACATTGGTATAAAAAGATAGTATGATAAACGGAACAAATATCATACTACTTATCAATGTATTGAAAAACAGTACAGGTATTACGGCATTTCCATTTAATGAAATCTTTTTATTTACTTCATAACAACCTAAAAGGAATGCCGAAAGAAATGCCAATGCAACCCACATAACAGTAAATTAAATATTAAACAGATGTTCAGGATAAGTCACATTCACAAGGAACAAAGCATGGCCGGGAACTGAGATTCCTGCTTTACAACGATCTTTCTGCTCAATAACGTTACGGAAACCTTCCAATGTTAACTTGCCGCGTCCTACTTCCAGCAATGTTCCCACTATTGCACGTACCATATTGCGAAGAAAACGGTCAGCCCGGATTGTAAAGACCCACACATCACCGTCCTGCAGCCAACCGGCTTCATAAATACGGCAGTTATTTGTTTTTACATTCGTATGTAATTTACTAAAGCTGGTGAAATCTATATAATCGAATAAAATCCGGCATGCATCATTCATCCGCTCAAAATCAATCTTTCCGGACATCTTATAAACCAGATCATAATTAAACGGGTCTTTCTTCGTTGTAATATAATACTTATATGTCCGTGATGTAGCATCAAAACGGGCATGAGCATCGGGGATCACCGGAACAATCCGATAAATTGCAATGTCCTTTGGTAAAAGACGATTAAGTTTTTCCTCTAAAAAAGACAAATCGGCAATCTCATCTTCCCAATCAAAATGAGCCACCATTAAACGTGCATGCACTCCCGCATCGGTACGCCCGGCTCCAACAACAGGAACAGGTTTACGCAGAAGTGTAGCCAAGGCCCCTTCTATGGATTGCTGAATCGTGATACCATTAGGCTGTATCTGCCAGCCATTAAAATTCTTACCGTTATATCCCAAATAAATAAAATATCGTCTCACGTAATGATGTTTTAGAGGTGCAAAGGTAACAGAAATCTCTCCCGGACATTGCTTGTACACTCAAAAAAGTGTAAATTCGCGGACTATTTACAGTACATCTAAACAAACAATTATGTTCGAATCATTGCTTCAATCTTCTTATTTTGCGTTGTTTCTGATTATTGCACTCGGATTCATGTTGGGCAGAATACAAATCAAAGGGCTTTCTTTAGACGTTTCTGCCGTTATTTTTATCGCTTTATTATTTGGGCATTTCGGAGTTATCATCCCCAAAGAATTAGGCAACTTCGGGCTAGTGTTGTTTATATTCACAATAGGTATACAAGCGGGTCCCGGATTTTTCGACTCATTCAAATCAAAAGGTAAAACATTAATAATACTTGCTTTACTGATAGTCGGCTCTGCCAGTCTTACAGGCTTAGTCTTCAAATATATCCTTGGAATAGATACACCTAGCCTTGTCGGACTGATTGCCGGTGCACTAACCAGCACTCCGGGTTTGGCCGTAGCGATAGACTGTACGCAGTCATCCTCTGCTTCCATAGCTTATGGTATTGCTTATCCTTTCGGTGTTATTGGAGTAATTCTATTTATTAAATTATTACCAAAAATACTCCGTAAAAACATGATGGTAGAAGCAAAAGTGCTGGAAGCTCAGCGAAAAAGTAAATATCCTCCATTACATACTGCCACTTTTCGTATTACAAATGCACATATTTTCGGAAAAAGTCTGGCACAGATGCAACTTCGTGCTATGACAGGAGCAGTGGTTTCCCGTATCAAACATGACGGAAAAACCAGTATTCCTGCAGGCCAGACAATTTTAAACGAGGGTGACTTGATTAAGGCTGTAGGCAACGACAAATCACTTGAGCAAATGGCTATACTTGTAGGTGAACGTATTGAGAATGATCTTCCTTTTGGCAGCACCCAGGAGTTACAATCATTATTGGTTACCAATAAAGAGGTTATCAACAAAAGCTTAGGTTACCTGAATTTACAAAGTACTTTCAATTGTACAGTAACACGAGTACGCCGAAGCGGGATAGACCTGTCGCCCGAACCTGACCTGGTTTTGAAATTCGGAGATAAGCTACTGGTTGCCGGAGAAAAGGAAGATTTAAAAGAATTAACCCGTATTTTTGGTAACGACGAAAAGAAATTATCTGACACCGATTTCTTTCCCATCGCAACGGGAATCGTATTAGGCGTATTATTCGGCAAACTAAACTTGTCTTTTTCCGATTCTTTTTCATTCTCTCCGGGATTAACAGGAGGTATTTTAATGGTAGCTTTAGTTTTAAGCGCAATTGGGAAAACGGGACCAATTATCTGGTCTATGTCCGGAGCTGCTAATAACCTGTTACGTCAATTGGGGTTATTATTATTCCTTGCAGAAGTTGGAACATCTGCAGGAGTAAATCTTGTATCTACCTTCCAGGAAAGCGGATGGACATTATTTGGGGTAGGTCTTGCAATTACGATGGTACCGATGATCATAGCTGTCACATTCGGTTATTTTGTATTTAAAATAAACATTCTCGATTTAGTCGGAACCATTGCCGGAGGTATGACCAGTACCCCGGGACTGGCTGCTGCCGATTCGATGGCAGACAGCACTGCCCCAAGTGTTGCTTATGCAACAGTATATCCTATAGCAATGGTTTTTCTTATTTTGTTTATCCAGTTTATAGCAAATTTAATTATCTGAAGCCGGATACTAAAAAAAAAGTCGGTCATAGACTATATAACCGGCTTTTTTTAAACTCCATAAAACATTATAAATGAAATATTATTTATACATTTGTAAGACAAACTTAAACCGATTGCGGTATGTATACAAATGTAGAATCAGACCTTGCCCTTAATTTCATCCAGTATACCGGGACCAACTTATTTCTTACAGGCAAGGCAGGAACAGGAAAAACCACTTTCTTGAAAAAGTTAAAAGAACTCTCACCCAAACGCATGATTGTAGTAGCCCCCACAGGAGTTGCTGCCATAAACGCAGGAGGAGTAACAATCCATTCGTTTTTCCAACTTCCTTTTGGTCCTTATATTCCCAATAATAACGGAAATACCAATCAACAACAAAACAAATTCAGTAAAGAAAAAATAAACATCATCCGTAGCCTTGACCTATTGGTAATAGATGAAATCAGCATGGTGAGGGCAGATTTGCTGGATGCTGTAAGTGATATACTCAGAAGATTTAAAGATCACAATAAACCTTTCGGAGGCATACAATTACTTCTTATCGGTGATATACAACAACTAGCCCCTGTAATTAAAGAAGAGGAATGGAATCTGCTAAAAGAACATTACGCATCTACATTCTTTTTTGATAGCAAGGCTCTTGCTGAAAGCAATTATTTATGTATAGAATTGACACATGTTTACAGACAAGATGATGATACATTTATCCAATTACTAAATAATATACGCGAAAATCATTTTGACGATAATACATTGAATTTATTAAACCAACGCTATATTCCCAATTTTCAGCCCAAAGATAAAGACGGATATATCACTCTGACAACCCATAATTATCTGGCACAGCAAATAAATAATAAAAAATTAGACGAATTACCCGGGCAACTTTATACATTCACCGCTGAAATAAAAGATGATTTCCCCGCATATTCTTATCCAACTGAGGAAACATTAGAATTAAAATGTGGCGCTCAGGTCATGTTTGTAAAAAATGACTCTTCCTCAGGACGGAGGTATTATAACGGAAAAATCGGAAAAATTGTCTTCATCAACAATAATAAGATAATCGTATCAGACGAGTCAGGCCATGAAATCAATGTTGAAAAAGAAAAATGGAATAATATAATATACACTATAGATAACGAGTCCAAGGAAATAACGGAGACTATTTCAGGAACATTCTGTCAATATCCGCTGAAAACGGCCTGGGCCATTACAATTCATAAAAGCCAGGGATTGACATTTGAACATGCCATTATCGACGCCGGTGCAGCATTCTCGCATGGACAGGTATATGTTGCATTAAGTCGTTGCAAAGCACTGGAAGGAGTGGTTTTAAGTAATCCGATCACTCGCAACGGCATAATAAATGATTATCGCATACAAGATTTTATTTCATCCATAAATCAAAAACGCCCTGATAACAAACAATTTCAGGAAGCACAACGGAATTACTTCTTAAAACTAGCAACTGAGTTATTTTTATTTGGAAGTATCCAACTACGATTACAGTACGCATCACAAGTAATTTTCCACTATTTGCAAAAGTTATATCCGGAATTGTGTAACCTTTATGCCACAACAAAAGAACAATTCCGTACAAATGTAACTGAAGTAGGTGAGCGTTTCCGGCAACAACTAACCCGTCTTATTTCAGAATACCCTAATAACTACCAAGAAAATAAAATCATACAAGAACGTATTCAAAAAGGCATAGCTTACTTCATAGACGAAAACACAAAATATTCGGTTCCATTACTTAAAGCCTCCCATATAGAAGTAGACAATAAAGAAGCACGCAAAAGCATAACCCGCGCGGTAGATAGTCTGGCTGAAGAGTTTAGAATAAAAATTCAAACACTAAAAGCTTGCCAGGATGAATTTAGTGTTATACGCTATTTAACAGCTAAAGCGAAGGCTAGTATGGAACAAACATCTCGTATAACCAGAAAAAAATCCGAAAAAGTTTCTCTCAAAGAAGATGAAAGTACCGTAAATACAACTGATATAAAAAATGCAACTCTATATTTTCAACTCCAGAAATGGCGCAAGGAAAAAGCAGCTGCAAAAGAATTGCCGGTTTATACCATTTTACAACAAAAAGCCATAATAGGTATATCCAATGTTTTGCCATCAAGTAACAAAGAATTATTATCAATTCCGGGTATAGGAAAAAAAATCATTGAAGTATACGGAGATGAGTTATTAAAAATTGTATCGCAATATAAATAGTAAAGCCGGGAAAATTCCCGGCTTTACTATTTACCTTCTATAATTCACAGTCTATTATTTTTTTGTTTTTCTACTATCGTTATTCTTTTCTACTTCTTCAAATCAAATCCCAATAACATTCCATCATATTGCTCCGCAAGTTTGTTAATAGTCTGCAATGTCGTATTCCCTGATATTGCAGAAACAGTTGAAAGGAACTTCAAAAGTTTATCTGCATTGAATAATAAAGTAAGTTCGTCACCCGAAAGAACCACATGTGCAGTAAGTGTAATAACCGAAAGCTTATTTTTTTTACCTAGCGAATAATGAAATGAAACTGTTTTTTCATCTTCGTTAAAAGAATATTTTCCATTAAGTGTACCCTTTCTCAGTGCATTAGTAAATGTTGAATCAGAATTAAAAGTATAATTAAAAACACCTTCAACTATACCAATCTTTGCACAATATTCCTTCATTTTCTTCTCAACTTCATTAGTAGCAAAACTACCTGCAACATTCTTCAAAGCATTATCACCTGTCAATTGAACCGCAGGATTCTCGTAAATCCATTTTCCTTGCAAATTCTCAATTGTTAATTTCTTGCCTCCGGTAACAGCAGTAACTGCTCCCTTAACAGCTGAAGAATTTAATATATCTTTGATTGACTGACCATACATTGTACATGGCACAAACATAACAAACATTGCAATAATTAATAATCCAACTTTTCTCATCACATTATAAATTTAGCTCATTTAATTAATCCTGCACAAAGATATAAATTATTATCTCTACATTTATTTTACATTTTTCGAAAGCAAATAATCAAGGATTACCGCAACCCTCCCTAACTAATAAAACAAAAACAGGCTGTCTGAAATTTATCAGACAACCTGTTCATTATTTTAGTATACAGGAAAGCTATAAGCCTCCTGTCTTGCTCAAATTACAACTTATCGTTTGAACCCAATACGTTAATAATTTTGTGCTTGTACAATTTTTCCATATTGTCACGAGCCGGACCCAGATATTTACGAGGATCGAATTCGGCTGGCTTTTCTGCAAAAGTCTGACGAATTGCAGCAGTCATAGCCAAACGAGAGTCTGAGTCGATATTGATTTTGCAAACTGCAGAAGTAGCAGCTTTACGCAGCCATTCTTCTGGAATACCGATTGCAGCCTTCAGGTTACCACCAAATTTGTTGATAGTTTCAACTTCTTCCTGAGGAACAGAAGATGACCCGTGAAGAACGATAGGGAATCCCGGAAGTTTTTCCATAACAGCATCCAATACTTCAAATGCCAATGGAGGAGGAACCATCTTACCTGTAGCAGGATCGATATGGCACTGTTCAGGAGTAAACTTATAAGCACCGTGAGAAGTACCGATAGAGATAGCCAAAGAATCGCAACCTGTGCGAGTAGCAAAATCGATTACTTCTTCAGGGTCTGTATATGTATGGTGGTCTGCAGAAACTTCATCTTCTACACCAGCCAATACGCCAAGTTCTCCCTCTACAGTTACATCAAACTGATGAGCGTAATCTACCACTTTCTTTGTCAAAGCAACGTTTTCTTCGTAAGGAAGATGAGAACCATCAATCATTACAGAAGAGAAACCTGAGTCGATACAGCTTTTGCAAGTTTCAAACGTATCACCATGATCCAAGTGAAGAACAATCTGAGGATTCGGGCAACCCAATTCCTTTGCATATTCTACAGCACCCTGAGCCATGTAACGAAGCAATGTTGCATTTGCATACTGACGTGCACCCTTAGATACCTGCAGGATAACCGGAGATTTTGTTTCTACTGCAGCCTTGATGATAGCCTGCATTTGTTCCATGTTATTGAAGTTAAAAGCAGGAATTGCATATCCGCCTTTAATAGCCTTTGCAAACATTTCTTTTGTGTTTACAAGACCCAGTTCTTTGTAATTTACCATTGTAGTATATGTTATTACGTTAATGATTGAAAATTTCCCACAAAGATAATAACTATCCGAATACTATTATGCTATTAAACATATAAAATAACACAAAATCAAATAGAAGAGAAAAAAAATAAGATTTTCTTTGTTTGTTCAACTCTAATCCATACCTTTGCAAGCCAATTTACCGGTTACCAAACAGATAAGAACATAAATTAAATATAGATAAGAAAGCAATGAAAAAAGGTATTCATCCTGAAAATTATCGTCCTGTAGTATTCAAGGACATGTCTAACGAGGATACATTTATCACTCGTTCTACTATCAACGCAAAAGAAACTATCGTACTTGATGGTGTTGAATATCCGTTGATAAAGATAGAAATTTCAAACACTTCTCACCCGTTCTACACTGGTAAGTCTAAGTTGGTGGATACAGCAGGACGTGTTGATAAGTTCATGAGCCGTTACGGTAACCGCAAAAAATAAAAAACTTCGTTTTATAACGATAAAGAAAAGGGTTGTCATTTAAAATGGCAACCCTTTTCTTTTATCATTCACCAATTAAATTCTTCACCATAGTACCCGGCACTTTTTGCAGAACATAAACTTATCTTTTGCAGAACAGGCAAATGCCATTATCAATATAAAAAACCTTGCCTTTTCAGCGATATTTGTATATTTGTGCTTTTAAAGCTATATTAATTGAAAATAATACCATGACAAAAACGAAAGAACAATTACTAAACATCCTTGGTCAGTTTCAACTGGCAGAAAAGGTAGTTTCCGCCGAACCTTTCGGAAACGGACACATTAACGATACGCTAAAAGTAACAAACGAAAAAGGAGAAATCAAATACGTATTGCAACGTATAAACCACCTGATTTTCACAAACGTGGATATGTTGCAAAATAACATACACACAGTTACTTCACATATCCGCAAAAAACTGGAGGCCAAAGGGGAAAACGATATAGACCGTAAGGTGTTGACTTTCTTGCCAACCAAAGAAGGAAAATTATACTATTTTGATGGAGATAGCTACTGGCGTGTATGCCTGTTCATTCCCGGCAGTAAAAGTTACGAAGAAGTTACACCCGAACTGTCCTATGAAGCAGGGAAAGCATTCGGTGATTTCCAATCCATGCTTGCCGATATTCCCGAAGGAACATTAGGAGAAACCATTCCCAACTTTCACAACATGGAGTTTCGCCTCCAACAGTTTCACGATGCAATCAAGGCTAATGCAGCAAACCGTCTGGACGAAGTGAAAGATATTGTAGATGAAGTAGAGAAACGTGCCGAAGCCATGTGCATACAGGAACGGCTTTATCGCGAAGGTAAATTGAAAAAACGTACAAACCATTGCGATACAAAAGTAAACAATATGATGTTTGATGCTGCAACAGACAAAGTTCTTTGCGTAATAGACCTGGATACTGTAATGCCCGGATTTGTTCTATCTGATATAGGCGATTTTATCCGTACGGGAGCTAATACCGGAGCCGAAGACGATGAAAATCCGGATAACGTAGAAGTAAATCTGGAAATCTTCAAGGCTTATACCCGTGGATATATGGAAACAGCCCAATCATTCCTAACTCCGAAGGAAATCAAATTATTGCCTTATGGCGGACGTTTGCTCACCTATATGCAGACTGTTCGCTTCCTGACAGACTATATAAACGGTGATACCTATTATAAAATACACAGCCCAAAACACAATCTGATCCGCACCAAAGCACAATTCAAGCTACTGCA
This sequence comes from Parabacteroides provencensis, assembly GCF_900232875.1. Lineage (NCBI taxonomy): Bacteria > Pseudomonadati > Bacteroidota > Bacteroidia > Bacteroidales > Tannerellaceae > Parabacteroides > Parabacteroides provencensis. The sequence goes on from NZ_LT960491.1 coordinate 303,714, forward strand.
GAGTCTGGAAGCTCACGCTACGGAAATGGATGGATTCATGAACCAGTGGCTATGAAGAATGCTATAAGGAGATGTATCAAAAGTCTGTTTTATGTAATAGCATACATAAACAAATAACTTCCCCTTCAAATTTTTATAACTATGAAAAAAAAGTTTTATACTAATGAAACTTTTTTTTCATAGTTATAAAACTAAATAAAGCTAACTAATATCCGAAGCCTTTATACTCGTCCTATACTCCAAAGGTGAAACACCTTTATGCTTTTTAAAGAACTTACCGAAAGAAGGCTACCAAATGTTCCTCTTTATAATATGTATTTAATAACTGTATAAACAGAAACACCAACATATCTGCAAGAAAAAATACGCCGTATCCAAGTTTGAGCCTGCAAAAGATTGGCATTTGCCCTCTTTATCTCTCACTCCGCAAGGAACATTGAGTAATTTTGACGGAAGCAAGACTGCTAAAAGCTATCAATTAGCCGCCTCTGCCAGTTGGGAGATCGACATTTTCGGTAAATTGACCAATGCAAAGCGTGATGCCAAAGCAGCATTAACACAAGCCTTCTATGCCACCAACGAAGCACGTGCTTACTTCTATCCCAACATCACGTTAAGCGGTGTAGCCGGTTGGACAAACAGCGGAAGAGGAAGTTTTAAATAAAAATGGAAAAAATATCATTTTATAGAACTAAGCCAATATTATCAAATAAGTATTATTACTTCATCCTCAAAACCATATATTTTACCATTCCAAACTGTTTATTTGAAAATAATTAATTTAGTTTAGTTCATTCTCCTATTTTTATTAACTTGCCGCTTTGTTTAAATATATAAAGTAAAAAAACCATGTACAAGATTAAAGCAGATATAGAATACTTAATAATAAAAAGAAGTTTAATAGGATTTTTTTATTCGCAACTATTAGCCTGACAATAAATGCGCAGACTATAGCAGAACAAACAAAACTCAAACAAAGGATAGAATTCAGGCAAATGTGTGAAAAAGCCATATCAGATGCAGAAACAGATAATCCTAATAGTTTATCTAAAGCTTTGTGGATAACTTCTGCATTTAATTTTAAGGGTATTAATGTAGATTCCCTTTTGGATAAATTAATTGCAAATTATGATAATCTATCCATGGAAAACAAATATGCTTTACTTGCTGTTCTAGCCGAATATCCATACTCTGAAAAAAGATTTATTTTAAATAAAGCAATAAAGGAAAATCAACCCAAACTTTCTTTATTAGCATATTCAATCTTACACCAAAAATGTGATAATGTTGACACTAACAATACTGTTTATGATGATAAAACCTGGTCTTTAATAAAAGAACAGATTAATGAATCCGCCTACCAAATGGAACTTTCCAATAACCAACTTCAAGAGTGTATTTCTTATATAAAACAAAATTATCCTATACAATATCATTTAATCGTATTAACCAGAGCAGACCGGAATATCCCTGCCAAAGTCTATATATTAGCTCCTGGAGATTCTACGTTAAAAGGAAAAGAATGTCTATCATATTTAGCACGTTCTGCATATAATATATTACCTTATTTCACAAACGGGAACACACCTTGCGGAGTTTTCAAAATAATAAAAAAATCTGTCAGTTCAAATAATTTTATAGGCCCTACAACAACTTTAGTAACAGAATTACCTTATGAATCTTCTGTAAAAGAATGGAATAACACAGCAAACAATTGGTCTGAAAAGGTCTATGAAAACATGTGGCCTGCCAGTATTTGCAAAATACCTATATTATGGCAAGCTTATCTCTCAGGAAAAGTTGGGCGCAGTGAGATTATTGTACACGGTTCTACCATTGATCCATATTTCTTCAGAGAAGAACCATATTTTCCGCTTACACCATCTTTAGGATGTTTGTCTGCTTTGGAATTATGGGATATGAATACGGGAGGTTATTTAGAAAGCCATCAAAAAAGACTCGTAGACAAACTTCCTGATTGCACAGAAAAGTTAGGATTTATGTATGTCTTACAAATTGACGAAAATGCATACAGGAAAAATTAGTAATTTAAATATTCCCTATTAATAGAAGCCTCTATCCAAGTGGATAATTAAGGTTGGTAAGCTAATACAAACTTTGACATGCCTTGAAAAACATAACCGGATTTGCATTGTTATCCAGTTTCAATTTCTTATGCAATCATAAGCAAGCATTTCCATGAGTATTTTCTAACGAAAAAATTATTTTAAATCCGGTCAAAGAACAATCCGATAATATCCACAGGGCTAAATCCGACCTCGAACTATTTCCTTTGGTATTAGACCTGCATAAACTTATCAGAGAGAATACTCCTATCGTACAGCAACTAAAAATAAAACAATACGACAGGAATTATTTAGCCGTGCCGATCTTATTTCTGCCATCCGTTTACCAAATAATCTCTTTAAAGATAATGCAGGGACAGAGATTGGGAGTGATCTTATTATTCTACAAAAAAAACAATCTATCATTAAGGCCTACAACTTAATTTTTTTATTTCAAATAAGCTATTATAATGTTTAGAATCACCAAAAACACCTCCACCCGATAAGAAAAATTCTTCATCCAAATTAAAGATTCCTTGATTCATTTTTGTCCATTTTTTTTCGAATGAAGGACTGTATGTTTGCATCAAATTCCAATTCTTATAATTTTGATTTCCATTTGTTTCTACCAATCCCATCTCAGAATTCAACTCCGGAAACGGAGACAATCGAGCTGCAAAATTCTTATTCCATTCAACCAATAGAGGCGAAACTGTTAGATCAGCACAAATACAAGGAATGTTGTTTTCGTATGCAGCACTAGCGATTTTAATACTCATACTTACGGTTTTTGCAATCGCTTTCAATGCAATCGCCCTATATCCCATTCCGATACGAATAAGAGCATCTTCTTCGGTATGAGCACTTTCATCAGCTGCAATTCTAAGTTCTATATCATGAACATCTATTTCATTATTCTCTGGAAAAGGCTCTTCAATTACTGCCACTTGCTCATAAGCACCTATTTTACGCAAATGATTAATGAATCGTAATAAGGTATCTTTCGACTCGTACCTTCCGTTAGCATCGAAATAATACAGAACTTTTCCATTTTTGGTATATGGAGTAGAAGTTTTCCCAATTGTTTTATGGATCAGACTTATCCGTTCACAATCTTTTCTTAACATCTCATCTTGTGTTCCGGGTTGCCCAATCTTAATTTTCAAGAAGAAATGGCCATCAGAAACAATCTTCAGGATTTCTCCAGGAGATACATTGTATGATATCAACGGAGTAATTGCTAATTGTTTGTGTTTGAATGAAAAAGCTTTTTTGTATTTACCCGGAATCATATCATCAAAAAGAGTTACACCATTTTCAGCAGCATACAACAACCAAACTGCATTATCAACACAAACCAAAGAATTCAATACAAAGGTTTTTTTTAAATTAGGATTCCCGGTTATACTCTTCCCGTAATCATAAAGCTCATCATAAATAGAATCTAACAAATCAATGGGAGATCGAAACATTTTGCCTTTTATGAGACTCAGAGCTCTTTCTGTTATAGCCAACATTAAAGAATTGCCTTCACTTTCTGAATGCTTTACAAAAACAGACGAATCACTCCACAAAATACTCTGTGTACCCGTTCCAATTTTTCGTATGCCAGACTCACTTGTCAAACAACAAACGGATTGCCACAACTCATTTATAAAACCTCCTTTAAATCCTAAAGGACGAATCAAAGGTTCCCTTTCTACTTTTAAATTGGCATTTGAAATCTTAATTTTCCTATTGATTGCCTGATTTGTACTACAACTACTAAACATCCCATTGGAACCTATCATTCCTGCAGCTATAGCACTCAACTCCTTCATAAAAAACCGTCTATTCATAATTCTGCAAATTAAACTCTACTGTCTTGATTTCCCAATCCCAGACAGTAGAGTATCTAATTAATTAGTTATAAAGTCCATGGTTCTCTATATTCGTAATGCAACAAATCATTGGCTTTATCACAATTTGTTATTCGCTCAGCTACTGGATCCCAAATAATTCTTTGTTTAACTTCCAATGCTATATTTGCTAATAAAGCAAAAGATGAAGAACGATAACTCTGTTCAATAGAAGAAACCGGAGTTTTTCTCGATCTAACACAATCTATAAAATCAGTAACATGCTTCAATGCCAAATCTTCTCTTGGAGCATCATACTCTTCAGCTTCAAAAGGTTTTTCCCAGTTTTGGAACTGTCCGGGACGAGCAGGGTACAATCTATAACCTGCATCTCCTAAATAGAGACAGCCTTTTGTTCCGATGATTTCAATATTACCAAATTTTAATCCAGGAGCAGTTGCTGTTTCGCAAACTCTGAAATTAAATATTTTCCCTGAAGCAAATTCATAGGTAATTTCCATATTTTCAGGAATATCTCTATCATCTTTGATAATATGATTCGTTCCTAGTGCTGTAATAGCTACCGGAGCATTTTCTCCTACGAGCCAATGAACAACATCAATATAGTGTGAACCATTATTCGCTATCTGAGAAGAATAATCTTTCCACCATCTGAACATATACGGAGCAATATTGTATTGATATTCTCTATAAGGTTTCGGGCCTAACCACATATCCCAATTAAAATCTTTAGGAGGCTGTTCCGGCTTCATTCTGCCAATACCATTCGGAGTCATATTGCTAAAGTAATGAGATGAAATCATTGATACTTCTCCTATTTTACCGCTTTTAATAATCTCCGGAATTTTATTATATAAAGCCGAACAACGTCTAACGTATCCAACACTAGCAACTCGATTGTTTCTTTTTACTGCTTCAACAATCTTTCTGCCTTCATAAACAGTCATTGAAACCGGTTTTTCCAAATAAATATCCTTACCGGCGTCCACTGAATTTATCGCTTGCAAAGCATGCCAATGGTCTGGTGTTGCAATACACACAGCATCTACATCTTTATCATCCAACAATTTACGATAATCCTCATATCTTGCAACATTCGAATCCAACTGTTCATTCATTTTAGGAACCGGACGTCCTTTAGGTAAGAAGAACCGAGTATTCACTTTTTCATATTGACGATACAAATAAGGCTTATACAAATCGCACAAAGCAGTTACTTTAACATCCGGCACTTTCAAAAATGCCTCCAATAACTGGCTACCACGATTACCTACACCAATAAATCCCATTCTTACACGATCATTCGCTCCCAAAATACTTTTTTTAGCATCAATCGTAGGGAATCCCATACCAACAGTCAAACCGGCAGCAGCTAAAGATGTTTTCTTTATAAAATCTCTACGTGTTGTACTCATAATCTTAACTTTAAATTGCAATACCTAATTTTACTTGCTAAAATTTACTTTAAATCCCTTCTTAACAGCCGTATGAGCCGCTTTTTTTGCAGCCAAGGCCTCCTCTTCTGATAGTTCAGAAGGTTTGTATTTAATTTTCAAAGCCGATTCTTTAAACAAAGTCTCATACCATACGCATGCTGCAGCATATCTTCCCAATACGTTAAGATGGAAACCGTCTCTGTTTACCGATTCTCCATTTGTTTCTCTTAGCAATTGGATTGCATTTCCTGAAAAAAATATTTTTTTAATTTTTTCTTGTTTGGTTACTCGAGAAACATTCACATTTATGGAATCAAGCATCTCTCGTTGGTCGTTATGATAATACTTAAAACCTTTGTGTTCAGAATAAACCGGATAAGCCCATGTTTGGTGGAAATAGATTTGAAAATTCCAGTTCAACTCATTTTTAAGAAAAGAAATAATTTCTTTTGTATATGGGTAATAAGAATCGTACATTCCTTGCAAGTGGCTCACTTGTTGAATTGAAACACAATTCCACTTTTCATCATCAATAAAATCGTTCAGGTTGACCATTCTTGTAGTCGTTCGTTCACCTAAAACACTTTTTATATAAAAATACTCCTTTACCGACTCTTTAATGTTATTTGCATGGCGTTCTAATGAACACCCACCTTTTATGATGTTTCCATATATTAAGCATTTATTCTGAGATTTAGCTATCGTATCCAAATACTCCATTGCATCGATACTGAAACTATTTCCTATTGCCAATACTCTTAATGTATCTGTAGAATTTTTAGCAAAGGCACAGATTGTCACAAAAGATAATCCAAGCACTATATTAAATAATCTTTTCATATTCATTTAATTAAAAATTCTATTTATCTGATTCAACGGGAACTAATAATATAGCATCAGCAAAAATAGGTCCTGTAGATGCATCACCTAAAATTTTAATTATTGAATCACCAAATCCTTTTTCGAACGAGTATTTACCAAGACTCACCCAAGAAGTTTTACTCAATCTAGGATCAATCTCTGCCATCTTTTTGCCATCTTTACATTGTATCTCAAAAACCATCTTACCAGGCATACTATCATCTGAAATATTGGTACAATAGAAATAGACTTCGTAAACACTTGCTTTCTTTACAACCGGTTTAAACGACAAATGAGAACTACCGCCGGTATTAGGAGACCAAAGGAAACTATTCTTATAATGAGCACCTATTTGTTTACTCCAACCACCTGATCTACTTATCTTATCGATATCGGCATCATCAACAAGAATTTCTGCAATAGAGCCATCCAGATAAGGATTGTCTTTTAAAATGTTTCGAAGTTTGGTTACATCAATTTCCTGCACTCTACATTTTTGATCTATTGCCAAAGTTGCAGCCACACCGGCAGATTGTCCTAACACCATAAACACCGGTTCCATACGAATAGAACCGTAAGCTATATGTGAAGAAGATACACAAACGGGAACCAATAAATTGGAACACTCTTCGCGCTTTGGAGTAATACTTTTATAGGAAATAAAATAAGGTTGAAAACCATGATATTCCACATCTCCTTCATTTTTCACCATACCATTAACAACAACACGTTGACAATTGTGTGAATCCATTCCATAAGCTGCCATACCGATTGCGTCTCCAACAGATTCTTCTCCCATACAGTTCTTTTGGGTCATAATATATTCACCATTCATTCGTCTTGCTTCACGAATATATAACTGTGTTGGAAAATTGCCATTATCAACAAACTCGTCTTTTGCCCAACCATACTTCAAAACTTCATTTCTCAATTCAATAGGAACACGTTCATCATGAGTTAGAAAATACATCAATCCTTTTGTATAATCTACATGCTCTTGCCAGATACGTTCTCTTGTTTCATAATTCCCATCAGGATAATCATAATTCATACCTATCATATCTGTTGAAAGAGGCCCTTTATTATTCACATCATATTTGCCTTCGTTTACACCCACATCTTTTATAAGCAAATAATTTGCGATGTTAGAATCCATCTTCTTCATAGCTCTGGCCAACAGCTCATATTTATCAGGATCATAATTATCTGGTTTTGCAAAAGGACGTGAATTGTTTTTATCATCTGAAAGACACAAACGAAAATTATAAGCTTGTATCAATTGGTCTCCTTTGCCTATCTCATTCAATTTTTGATTTTGAATACCCCAACATAAACCACTTTCAGGATCTCCTTCAACACGATAAGGGTCAACTCCATCAGGGAATTGATGCCAAATTGACATTTGAGAACCATTCAATGTTTCATCGTATTTACCATTGTCTTCACGACCAATAAAATAAGAAACTCCCGATTTTGCCATTAAATCTCCTTCATAAGAACAATCGATATATTGTTTTGCCTCGATTTGAAGTAACTCTCCTTCGTCCGGATACCGGGAATCTTCCAGTGCAATAGATTTGATAACCGTATTTACCACATTAGCCTCTACTATGCGTCTGTAATAAATCACATCGATATTTGCATCCTTCACATATTGATCCATTAGTTTGAAAGCTGCGCTTGGGGCAAATCTCCATTGTTCAAATTTCCCATAATAACGACCAAGATCACGATAAAATTTACGTGCAAGGCCTGTTATTGCAAATTTGTTTCCAATATCAGTAGCTCCCAGGCCACCTGTAGTCATTCCTCCGAGATATTTTCCCGGTTCAATAATTACAACCGATTTCCCCATTTTTTTTGCCGAGTATGCAGCGATCACACCTGAAGCTGTTCCTCCGTATACACAAACATCATATTTTTTAATATCTCCATTTGTTTCGTGACTATTACAGGATATAAAAAGACATACCAGTAACAAACACGAACTAATCATTTTTTGTATCATAATATTTAGCTTCATTTAATTAGTACCCATTATTTTGCTTTATGGCAGCATTCGTTTCCATTTCTGTCAAAGGAATCGGCCATAAGTAATCTCTATTCGGATTAAATGTACGGTTATCGACTAACCGCATTTTATATTCAGAAGATTCGCCTGGTTTAGCAATTATGCTATCATCATAATAAGCATTCCCATATGAATCTATTCTGGGAGGCTGATCCGGATATCCTTTACTCATCCTTCCCAATAAAGGTTGGTTCATAACATCTTCTGCTATTCCCCACCTTCTGATATCAAATAACCGGAATCCTTCCGATGCTAATTCGTATTTACGTTCACGACATACGGCATAGAATAATTCTACTGGATCTGTTGTTGTAATACCTGGCATTTTAACCGATTCCCGACTTCTCACTTTATTTATAGCATCTAATACCGACTGATCGATCTCTCCTGCCTTTATTTTCGCTTCAGCATATATTAACAGAACTTCAGCATAACGAATCACAATAGCATTTGTTTCACATAAATTAGAAGTTAGTCGGTCTTCTACATTCGCGTATTTTCTCCAGCAGATTCCCGTATAAGTGGAATATGGATTACTGCTGTTATTCGCGTCTTTATTTACTATACGTGTAGGGGTTTCTGTCAGATAATTCCATATTAGTATACTATCTGCATGTGTTTCAAATTGATATCCTAGAAATTCTGAGCCGGGAACAGCAATTGTATAATATAAACGGGGATCTCTGTTTTCCCAGGGTTTTTGAGGATCATATAATGGAGATTTATCAATGGGCAATCCGTCTATACATTCATATGAATCGGCCATCTGATAGGCAGGTTTCTTATTTGTAAAGCCACCGGCAGTTCGTGAACCTATTAATCGATACATCGTATGTACTTTATCCGGATTCATATATTGAATGGAAAATATAATTTCTTTGGAACTTTGGCCATCTTTCCTAAAAAGAAGAGAATAATCGTCTTCCAAACCATATAAATCGCCTTCCATTGCCATCACCCCTGATGCTGCGGAGATCGCCTCCTGCCATCTTTCATTATATAAGGCAATCCGCGCTTTTAAAGCTAATGCGGCACCTTTTGAAGCTTTACCGGAAAGAGGTTTATGTTCTTCCGGCAATATATCTGCCGCTTCTGTCAACTCCTGTAATAAAAAATCGACAGTAGTCGATTTGGGGGTATTCGCTACTTGAGATGTTTCTAAAGATACTACATCTAAAATAAGAGGGACATCCCCAAACAATTCTATTAAGTTGGAGTAATAATAAGCCCTTAAAAATTTGGCTTCTGCTTCAATTTTATCATATACGGCCAGAGGGACATTTTCTTTGCCTCTATTCATATTGTTGATCAAAAAATTACAACGTGCGATACCTTCGTAAAACTCTGTCCAATATAATGCAGCTATTTTATTAGAAGGAGTGCCTGCCCCTTGTCCCATTTTTAACAAATCATTGGCATCTCGTTCATATCCTATGTCTGATGCACAATCATATGCAAACATAAAAGGCATATTATTCCACTGAGTCCAAAGAATATTATAACAGCCAGTAAGGGCCATTTGCATTTCATTTTCATTCCTCAAAAAAGATTCATCCGAGGGAGCGTCCAGTGGTTCTTTATCTAAAAAGTCCACACAAGACAATGTGCTTAAAATAAGCAACAAACTAAAAATATATATATTTATTTTTTTCATCATTATCATATTATTAATGAATAACTAAAATCTCACTTGTACACCAAACGATACTACTTTACACATAGGATAGAAATTGCCTATACCGACAGGAGCTTCCGGGTCATATCCTTCCCAAAAATCAGTAAAAGTCAATAAATTTTCGCCACTTAAATAAAACCTGACATTATCCAAATAGATCTTTTTAGCAATATCTTTCGGTATTGTATATCCTATTTGAATATTTTTCAATCGTACGTAAGCTGCACTTTTTTTCCAGAATGAAGAATGCTCGGTATTATTCACAGTATTAAAATACAACCTTGGAAAGGAAGCATTCCTGTTTGTTTCTGTCCAATAATCTTTATGGATTTCCATGGCTGTACCTCCCACATAAAATGGCATAATACCCTGTCCGTATAAATACCCATCTCTTTTTCCGACACCTTGTAAAAGCATACTGAAATCTATACCCTTATAATTTGCAGCAAGAGACAATCCAAATGTAAAACGAGGAATCTGATTTCCTATAACAACTTTATCATCATCATTAATAATACCATCATTGGCATCCGGAATGCCATCGCTATTGGTATCCACCGTTAGTTGATCTTTATATTTGATATCTCCTGGAGCGAATCCGGTAAATTGTGTTGCATATTTATAGCTTCCATCACTATTATAATCTTCCGGTTGGATATACCCGATAGCCTCATAGCCATAAATTGCATTTATAGGAGCACCTTCTCTTATGATAGTCAGTCCGGGGGGTGTATTACCTCTTGTTACTTTATTACGAACATCCGATAAATTAAAAGCAATCCTATAATTGAAATCACTGATTTTATCCGCATAAGAGACATCTATATCCCATCCTTTATTTTCAACTTCTGCCATATTTTGTACCGGCTTGGATACCCCTGCCGATAGAGGTATATCTACTTCAAAAAGAATATCTTTTGTTTTTCTATAATACCAATCGGCTGTCACATTTAATTTATTCCATAAAGTAACATCCAGTCCTACTCCTGTCATTGTTGTGGTTTCCCAGGTTAACTCTTTATTTGCCATTTGCGTTATTCCGGCTCCGGAAGTAGAAACTCCATCAAATACATAAGGAAGTCCTAAGGAAACATATTGGAAATAAGGATAATATCCTGTAGCATCCTGATTACCTAACTTTCCCCATGATGCTCTTAGTTTCAAATTATTCAAGACACCCTTCATCTTTTCCATAAAAGACTCTTCAGAAATACGCCATCCTACCGAAAAAGAAGGAAAAGCTCCCCATCTTTTATTGGATGCAAAACGAGAAGTCCCATCATATCTTAAATTAGCTTCAAATAAATATTTCCCTGCATAATCATAACCTAAACGGCCAAAATAAGAGCGTAAAGAAAGTTCGCCCCCTGTTCCGGTATTTAGTTGCCCGTCCGTACCACCTGCATTCAATACAGGATATTCTGGATAGATATAATTTTTACGTGTTGCCGTTACATTCGTATATTCTATTTGTCTTTGTTCATAACCAAATAATATTGTAAAACCATGGTTCCCAAAACTTCTGGAAGCCGTACCTGTCAATGTTACCTGATTAGTCAGCCCCTTCTGTATATATTCAATCAATGATGACTGAGTAGGATTTGTGTAAGCAACAGAGCCATCCGGATTATATGAAGTGACAGCTTTATTAAATGTAGATCTGAAATTTTGATAATAATTAGCATTATAATTTCCTTGAACTACAATCCAGTCTAACGGTTTATAGGTCAATCCTAGATTTATTATAGCAGAAGGATCTTCTTTCTTCTCAAGCCCTCCATCTTTGGCAAATGCAACTGGGTTATCTCCATTCCATCCTTGTCCCCATTGTCCATTGGATAATACGGATTGCTGGGTTGCCGGTACACGTATAGCCCATCTAAAAGCTTCCGTTCCGGTGCGGGAAGGTTGATATCGCTTATTCATACCCAAAAAGATATCCAATTGAGCTGAAAGATTCCGGTTAATTTCATAATCTGTATTTAAACGCATCGTATACCGTTTGAGTTTGAGATTTTCAATAAGTCCGTTTTGTTCTAAATATCCAATACTGCCAATGGCCTTCACTTTTTTTGTTCCACCAGATAATATGATTTGATGATTTTGCATAAATCCGTCATTCGACATTAACTCATCCAGCCAATCCGTATCTGGATAATTATCAGGATCAGTAAGCCTTTTCGAAGCATATTCATTAATATACTCTTCCGTGAAATTAGTCGTTATTCCAGCATTGGTGTTAGCCACATTTAATAGCCTCATATGGTCTAAAGCGTTTACCTTTTTAGGTGTTTTAGTGGCAGATTGCCATCCTACCCATCCATTATACGACACAGACAAACTTTCCTGACTCGCCCTTTTAGTTTTAACCAAAATAACGCCATTAGCCGCCCGGCTACCATAGATGGCCGATGCTGCGGCATCTTTTAAAACAGATATCGATTCTATCCAACTGGGATCTAAACTATTGATCGGCATTTCTACTCCGTCTACCAATAATAAAGGATCCTGATTATTCAAGGTCGTAATACCCCTTATACGCATAGTTCCTCCATCGTCTCCCGGTTGTCCACTGGTTTGCTGTATAGTCAATCCGGGGACTGCACCTTGCAATGCCATTGAAGTCTGAGAAACCTGACGTGTTTTTATTTTATCCATATCTACCGATACAACAGAACCGGTCAGATTTACTTTCTTTTGTATACCGTATCCCACAACAACTACTTCATCCAGAGTTTGTAAGTCTTCTTTTAAGTTAATAAGTAAATTTGTTTGGTCATTGTAGGTGATTTCTTGGGTTACATATCCGATATACGAAATTTGAATGATATTCCCCTTCCGGATATTTTCTAACGTAAATTTTCCATCTATATCCGTAATAGCACCATTGGCACCTCCTTTAACGACTACATTCGCTCCGATAATCGGTTCGCCTTTCGAATCAAGGATTGTTCCTGTTATTTTTCTTCCGGTCTGCTGAGAAATAGTTGATATATTGTTTTTAGTCAGAATGATATGACTCCCTTCTACCTTGTAGATAATGTTTGTCCCTTTAAAAATGTTATTCAACACGGATGCAACCGTTTCCTTATCCGCATAGATAGAGATATTTTTATTTGTATCGACGTTTTTTTTGTCGTACACAAATAAATAATCGGTTTGTGACTCGATCTCATTGAGAACTTCAATAATTGCTGTATTTCGCTTGACCAATGAAATTTTCTCATTTTGAGAACTTACGTTTTCTGCAAATAGCGAAAAAACAATCCCGAATAGTAGAAAAGTGGATATCTTCATCTTTCGTTTTAGATGTTTTTTACTTGAAAAAGGTATTAGAAATAAATTATTTATCATACTTTTGTAAATGATTAAAGGTTAATACTGAGATTTAAAAGTCGTAGTTGCAGCAAGTCTCATGTTAGCTTATGTCCGAAGATTGTCCCCACTCTCTTCGGACACTTTTTGTATCACGTTTATGAACTATCCATCATAATTTGAATCTTTAGTATTTACAATTTTATTTAATGAGAATGGTTTTGTCTTTTTCATCTCTATCGAAAGAAAATTTTACGTCTTTCTGTAACACTTTCAATGCATACTCTATTCCGTCGCTTTGCCGGAATTTTCCAGTACAATGATAGTTTAATACTTTGGTATTCTCTATTTTGATATGTACATCATAGTATAGAGAGAATTTCTCCATCAATGTCTCAAACGGCACATCATCTAAGTAGATCTGGCCATCTTTCCATCTAAAGCGGTCGAGATTGTCTATTGCCTGTTTGCGTAATAAACCGTCTACCTCGCTCACTTTCCCTTTGGTTTTAAGAATGATATGATTTTTTTCATTCGCTTTAGAGGATACATCTATTGATCCATTGAGCAGGGCTGCTTCGAATGTATTAGCTTCGTGATCATAGGCATACACGTTAAAAGTCGTACCCAATACTTTAATGTCATACTTTTTAGTCTTTACGATAAAAGGTTTCCGGGTATCTTTGGTGACCTCGAAGAAACCTTCTCCGTTCAGTTCGACTTCACGTGATTTGCTACCGAAGGAAGTCGGGTAGGTAAATGAACTGTTGGAATTCAACCACACTTTAGTCCCATCTTCCAAGATAAGTTGCACACGTTGTCCGGCAGGAACCAAGACAGCTTGCAGACCTTCCGTATCTTCTGACGGCATATTGAGTAATGTCCATGAAAGAGTAATTAATAATGCGACGGATGCTGCGATACCAGCAAACTTCCATAAATTAAAGGAACGTTTTCGGTTGAAGGAAACGGGCTGGCTTTCTGTCGATTTATAGTTGACTAATATCGCATTCCAGACCATGCGTTCTTTCAAGTACTCATGGTGGTTCTCTGTCGATGCTTCCGCCCAGTCCATGATCAGCTTCTCTTCTTCCGGAGTTGTATTCCCTCTGAAATATGTATGTAATAATTCTTTTTCCACTGTTATCCGATTGGAGGTTTTAGTTCCTCCTCATTATAATAACACGCTTTACAAGAAATACCCTAAACTATAAAGATTTTTTTTATGAAAATCCACCGTCATGTACTACTACGAGCAATCAATTCTATTTTCGATAACGCCGAAAAAACAAATCAGAAACAATCTAAAAGGATCAGTAGCGGTAAATAATCCTTTAAGCGTAAACGTAATATTTTTTGTGTTTTGGAAATATGATACTCTACGGTTTTGATGTTAATGTCCAACTCTTCGGCAATTTTCCGGTTAGTTTTGTTTTCAAATCTGCTTTTCCTGAAAATGAGGCGGCTTTGCTCCGGCAGTTCGCCCAATGCCTTACGGATGATTTCCCGCATTTCAGTTGTGAACAGTTCTGAAGGATCACATGATTCTAAGGAAGAAATACGGAAATTCAATTCCCTGACACTATGACTAAGCAACAGTTCCTCCGCTTCCGTTTTTACATTCAGATGCCGTAAATAGTTTAATGCCTTGTTTTTTACCGAAGTAAGAATATAAGCTGGAATATTCGTGTCGGATGGAAGTTCATGGCGTTTCTCCCAATAGTGCATCATCGCTTCCACATAAATGTCTTCGCTGACAACCCTGTCACGTATATAGGAATTGGCAAACAAGGTAAAAGGCTCTTTGTACTTCTCAAAGAGTATGGAAAATAATCTCATATCTGTCTGTTGCTCTTCCATAACGTTATTAGATTATTGAACGCAAAGATATTAATAAAACTATAGAATGACACAAAAATACGTACAAAGATAAACATCTATAAACATAAGCCGTATCCCTATCTCAATTCTCTACAAACATGTATTAATGCCCCGTATACAAAAAAAGTTATACTTTTATTTCAATACTTCAATCAATTCTGGCATTAATAAAGAAACAGAATGTTCACATTGTGCAGTATAGAAATTCCCATCCGCAACAAAGGCATCATCCGTTGCTACACCATTCAGGATAGCTGGCTTAGCCAAAGGATGAACAGCCAATTTTCTGCCTTTATCCACTCCGGCTATTTCAAACATCAGTGCAGCAGCACAATGCCCAACCATTAACTTGCCCTTATCTGCAAACTCTTTAATTACTGCCAATAAATCTACATTATATGCTTCCGAAGCATGTTCTTTAAATACAGGCACTGCATCACCACATGAAAATACCAAAGCATCATAATCATCAGCATGACCTATTAAATTTTTTACAACATCATCAGCCTGGATCATTATACCAGAATTCGTACGTATGTTTTTTCCATCGGAAACTGCATACACTTTATATGGAATACCATTTTCGAAAAAAGATTCCAGATACTGAAACAAACCATATCCATTTACCGGATTAACTGCTAAAACTGCTACTTGCTTTGCCATAACATTATAAAATTAGATGAGACAATAGTTATTAATAGTAAGTTTATTACTTTTGTATCGCAAATATATACTGACTCTTTCATGCGAACAAGAAGGCACATAAAAGTCAGTCACTTACATTGAAGTAACTAATATTGAAACACAATCCATTAGAACAGGTTAAATTATGCAAAATTTTCACCCTACGGGATTTTGCCCGATCCGTGACATAATAAGCCGCCTCAGCAGTAAATGGGGTATGCTTATCCTGATTACTCTAAATGCCAACAATACGATGCGATTCAATGACATTCAAAAAAGTATCGGAGACATTTCACAACGTATGCTTACAGTTACTCTTCGTGCATTGGAAGCTGATGGATTAGTCAGCCGAACCATCTATGCGGAAGTTCCGCCACGTGTCGAATATAAACTTACCGAAAGAGGGAATAGTTTGATTCCTCTTTTAAAGAATCTTGTAGACTGGGCAATCGCAAATACCGACGCTATCCTGCAGGAACGAACAGACAAAGAATACGAAGAAACTGTTTGATTGTAAAAACAGGTAAGATTTATTACTTTTGCAACAAAATAAAACACAATATGAAAGTAATCGACTTGATAAAAAGCAGTAAAAGCACTGCCTTTTCTTTTGAAATACTACCTCCTTTAAAAGGAAATAGTATTCAAAAAGTTTACAACGTAATTGATAAACTCAGGGAATTTAATCCTAAATACATTAATATAACCTCCCATCACAGCGAATCCATATATAAAACATTATCGGACGGAAACCTCCAAAAGGTAAACATCCGTAAACGTCCCGGATCTGTAGCAATTGCGTCTGCCATACAATACAAATATGGAATTACAGCGGTGCCACATATTATATGTAAAGGATTTACAAAAGATGAAACGGAATATGCTTTAATCGATCTCAACTTTCTGGGTGTTTACGATCTGTTATTATTGAGAGGAGACATAAAAACGTTAGATGCCGACCAAAAGACCAACCAATACCATGAACATGCTACTGATTTACAGAAGCAGGTAAACAATTTCAATAAAGGAATTGCCATAGACGGTTCGGCATTTGAAGCAAATGAAACTCCGTTTTCGTATGGAATGGCGTGCTATCCCGAAAAGCACGAAGAAGCTCCCAACATGGAATCTGATATCTTTTACCTGAAAGAAAAGGTTAAAAACGGAGCCGATTATCTGGTAACACAAATGTTTTTCGATAATGAAAAATATTATGCTTTCGTAGAACGCTGTCGCAAAGAGGGTATTACTGTTCCTATTATTCCGGGAATCAAGCCGATAGTATTCAAAAATCAACTGACCGTACTTCCTAAAATATTTCGTTCCGACATACCGGAAGCCTTTGCTTGCGAACTCCGCAAATGTAAAAACGACGAAGAAGCTAAAGAAGTTGGTGTTGAATGGTGTATTCAACAATGTAAAGACCTGATCGCACATGGTGTGCCGAGCCTCCATTTTTATACGATGATGGCTTCGGACAGTGTTCAAAAGATAGCAAAAGAAATATATTAAAAGAAAGGGCGTATTATATACATATCTATAATACGCCCTTTCCTGTTTGATTTTTATATGCTATCTTCTCGGTTTAATCCCAGTTGATAATTGGCCATAGCTGCAGCCATTTTAGTAATAGCCAAACCATTTATAAACAACGGATATTCATTAAGATGGAATTTGCTAATTGAAAAATTTTCAATTCCACGCAATGTCTGTACACCATATAAAGCACCGTCAGGAACTTCCTTAGCTCCAATCAAATCGCTTTCAGTTCGAGTTTTTCCTGTAATTTCAGTATTCATGTCTTTCGTTTTTAATATCGATTTATGTTTTTATAAACTTAATTCTTATTTCATAGATAACCATTTTCGGGTATCGTTATTTCTCCTATTAAAGAACAATTCATATGTTCTTTCACTTGATCAGCGGTCAGCCCCTCTCCAAAAAGAAACATTAATTTAGCAACAGCACACTCTGTTGTACTGTCAAAGCCACTAATAACACCTGTCTCCAACAATTTGTATCCGGTTTCATAACGATGCATCTCCACACTTCCTGCACGGCACTGCGTTATATTTACAATAACAAGTCCCCTGTCTACCCCTTCTTTCAATAGATTTAAAAACCATTCGTCACAA
>NZ_LT960492.1:0-302601 GCF_900232875.1 Parabacteroides provencensis
GCACCATCAGAGGCAGATTAAAATTAAAAGTTATAAAAACAAACAGTTCAGCAAGGCTAGCCTTGCTGAACTGTGATAAATGTTTTAGTTTTGTCCAATAACTGTAACGGTTATTTAGGACTAGTCATGCTAGCTATTATCGAATAGCTTCTACTTCTTCGGTGTGCAAAGGTATTTTTTTACCTAGCAGGCGTGCGCCGTTTTCGGTAATCAGATAGTCTTCTTCGTTGCGGATACCGCTGAAGTCTTTATAAGTTGCTACTTTTTCGTAGTTGATAAATTCGGTAAACTTATTCTGGCCTCTCCATAAGTCAATCAATTCAGGTATGAAGTAAACGCCCGGTTCGATCGTAAGGACAAAACCCGGTTCAAGCTTACGCCCCAGGCGTAAGGACTTGCGTCCGAATTCTGTACTTTTAGGCTGTCCGTTGTAGCCTACATATACTTCTCCAAGATTCTCCATATCGTGTACATCCAATCCCATCATGTGGCCAAGGCCGCAAGGCATAAATAGTGCGTGGGCACCTGCTTTTACGGCTTCCATCGGGTCGCCTTTCACGAAACCGAGATCTTTCAGCCGCTCCATAATTACTTTACAGGATAGTTCGTATACATCTACAAAAGGAATACCGGGGCGAAGGGCTGCAACGGCTGCTTCGTGGGCAGCTACCTGAATGTCGTATATTTCTTTCTGACGTGGCGTAAATTGAGAATCGGCAGGAATAGTTGATGACATATCACCTGCATAGCCCATTTCTGTTTCGGCACCGGCATCGAGCAATAGCATATCGCCGCTCTTAATCATGTGGCTGTGGTCATGATTATGTAACGTCTGTCCGTTTATTGTCGCGATAATAGGGAAGGAGAGTTCGTAATTGTTAGCATAGGCAACTTCGCCTACAGCTGCAGCTACGTCACTTTCGCGTATTCCGGGACGTACGGTGCGCATTGCCGTTAAATGCATATCTGCCGTAACGATACAAGCTTTTTCTATTTCTGCAATTTCTTCTTTACTCTTATAGTTACGCTGATTGACAACTCCATATATAAATGGTACGGATGGTTTTTCTGCTCCCGGACGAATGCCTAACCAGGCCAGTAATTTGATCTGATGCTCTGCACGATAAGGAGGCAAGTAATGAATTGCCTGGCCTTTTTGTTGTGCATTATTCAGGTAAGTTTCTATATCATTAAATGGTCTGACATCTTTAATTCCGGCACTTTCGCTTTTTTCTTTTAAGGTTGGCTGCGTACCCATCCAGACAATAGCATCAATTGTCAATTCGTCTCCGAAGATAATTTCACGATCATTGTCGATATCAATAATTGCAGCTAGTCCGGCATACGGAAGTCCGAAGAAATAAAGGAAAGTAGAATCCTGACGAAAGTGATATGTGTTATCTGCATAATTCATTCCACACTCGTCATTACCCAGAAATAATAACAGACCGGAACCCAGCGTCTGTTTTAATTTTGCCCTGCGGGCCATATAGATTTCTTTGTTAAACATAGTATTACGTTTTATATGTTGCTTTCAAAGATAGAAATAATCTTTTGAATAATTATGCTTTAGTAATCATTTGCGCTTTAAGTCTTCAATCAAACGTTGGGTTCTGATTAGACCACCTTCTTTTGTAAGATGGTATTGAGTGTCATAAAATAAAGAATCATTAAATACATAACGTTCCGGGCTTGATAGAAAAGGAATTCCTTGTTTTTGCAGTTCTTTTTGAATGGACAGAATCCGTTGAGAATCTAAGCTGTAGTTATTTGCATGATAACATGGCGGCATTAAATATATTTTTACTCCTTTATGCTCTAGTTGCAAAGTAATACCTTTAATATCTTCAATTACTTTAGGACTGAAAGAGCTTGTGATTGGCGGTGCTGATATTAAATGATGCTTAAACTGCCAGTGTCCTATGTAATCTCCATATTCATTAAATTTTATTCGACTATAACGTTCAGGAGTTGCTTTATTTGTAAAGTGGTAAATTATATCTGTTATGACTCTCGAAATTAAAGAACTTGGAAATACAACCCAGTCAGTTTGAAACACTAACTCTTTCCACTCTTTTTTAATCATTAGTAATTCAGACAAAGTTTCCTCTCCGCAATAACATTTAGGTGAAAACTGTTCATATTCGGGTATTATGACTAATATGTCTTTTGTTTTTAAATGAGGAATAACTTCTTTAAGCATATATTTCAGTCCTATGCCGGCACTTATACCCATATTAACAGGTTCTATATGTAGAGAATCTTTTATTAGTTCAGAATGTAATCCGAACGCAATGTTAGAACCTCCTATAAATACTATTTTAGGAGAAGAAATTTGAATTAAACGATTATGTTTATCAAAGTCTGACGCTATATAGGAGTCCGTAATATTTTTATTAGTATAGAATATTACTAATAAAATGATAAATAAAACGTAACATAGCATAAAGATACAGCTACATCTAACCAAGAATAAAAAGAACTTTTTCATAAGCTAAATTAGAATTGAAAATAAATAAAAGCAGATTGATCAAGTTGTCTAAATAAAAGAAGTATAATACCTATTAGTATATAAATACATTTTTGGTATGTTTTGTTAGGAAAGAGTATCGCTATACCATAAGGTCTATTCCTATAAGTCCATTCTAAAATAAATAAGATAAAGATTGATAATAATGTAATTGCAGCTTGTGTTTGGGTTATCCCGATTCCTTGCATTTGGGGTACTGTAAATAATGACCAATCACACATCCCCTTCAAATACTCAAAGGCTTGCGTAATTGTTTCTGCTCTGAATATAACCCAACCAATAACTACCAACAGGAAGGTTGTTGCCATTTGAATTATCTCTTTGAATGAAGGAAATAGTTTGCCTTCTGCAACTACATCTTTATATTTTCTGTTTTTACCCAAAAGGAGCAGGGGTAAGAATAGCAACGCATGATAAGCTCCCCAGACAATGAACGTCCAGTTTGCGCCATGCCAGAAGCCGCTAACTAGAAAGATAATCATTGTGTTGCGAAATCCTTTCCATTTACCTGCACGGCTTCCTCCTAAAGGAATATAGATATAATCGCGGAACCAGGTTGTAAGTGAGATATGCCACCTGCGCCAGAATTCGGCGATATCTCTTGAAAAGTAGGGATAATTGAAATTTTGCATCAAATTGATTCCGAACAAACGGGCACAACCGATTGCTATATCCGAATAACCAGAGAAGTCACCGTAAATTTGTATTGTAAAGAAGAATGCTCCCATGAATAAGGCACTTCCACTCATCGTCTGGTAATTCTCGAAAATACCATTGGCAAATAAGGCACAATTATCCGCAACTACCATTTTCTTAAAGAATCCCCAAAGCATCTGGCGCATACCATCTACTGCATTGTCGTAGTCGAAGGTACGGGGACGATTGAATTGCGGCAGCAGATTCGTTGCTCTCTCGATAGGCCCGGCCACCAATTGGGGGAAAAAGCAGATGTAGGCAAAGAAGGCAATCGGATCATGTGTCGCTTTTATTTTGTGTTGATAAACGTCGATTGTATAGCTTAAGGCTTGGAAGGTATAGAAACTGATGCCAACAGGTAGAAGAATATCTAGCGTAACAAAGTCCAGTTGTATTCCGAATGCTTTGAATAGAGTCCCCAGATTCTCAGAGAAGAAGTTGAAGTACTTAAACAAGCACAGGATAATGAGGTTCAGAGTAATATTGCTCGCACTAATCCATTTCTGTTTATTGCGATTACCTTTGTTTCGTTCAAGGTAAATACCACTTAAGTAGCTGCATAACGACGTGAAGGCAATAAGCACCAGGAACCTCCAGTCCCACCAACCATAGAATAAGTAACTAATAAAGATAACAAACAGGTTTTGCCATTTTAACGGTTTGAACACAAACCAATACCCCAGGAATACCAGCGGCAGGAAAATAAAGAATTCAAATGAATTGAATAACATAAGCAGAGTTGTGTCTTATCTCAATTCCCTGACGATAAGCTAATAGAGTATTATAAATAAAGAGCGTGGGAACTGTCTTTATGTCTTATTTGTCATAGAGGTATCCCCATACCCACCGTACAAATAATAAACAACAGTCCCACGCCGATATGATATAACCCTCTCATCTCTGAGATGTTCATATACCACAGGCGTGAGCTATTTCTGTTGTTATTATTCCCGTACGGCTTCGAAAATTGGGGATTTTCTATGACAAGAATAATATCTTTAGAAACGCTCTTCGTTCAGATTTATGTCCTTCTGTAGCGGCTTATCTCTATAAGTCTACAGAATTAATGCAAAGATAAGCATTATTTATGGTTTGTATATGATGTCTGTTGTAGCATTTGATTCCTAATGGGTAAGAATTTATATTTTTGTACTCTAAAAGAAAACCAGTATATGTCAGACTTTTCTTATTATATGTTGATTGATAATTTAGGTTGGTTGGACAGGTTTACGGTAGTTATTGAGCGCCATCAGGTAAAAGATTAATAAGATTTTCACCGTACCAATCCCAACTAATCGAAATATTTCTTACATTGCCACTATGAATATAACCTTTGATAAGCATTATGAAAATTCAACGGATACAGGAACTTACCGAAGCGATTATTGTGTGTGGCTCAGATAAACCGGCTTGCGAGATAGATTGTGCCTTTGCAAGCGACTTAATGAGCGATGTGCTCACACTCGACTGTTGTGATGTTCTTTTGGTGACGGGCCTTTGTAATTTGCAAACGATTCGCACGGCGGAAGTTGCCGAGATAACCTATATTTTATTTGTGCGCGGCAAGAAAGTTACTCCGGAAATGAAAGAACTTGCTGAAGAAAACAATATGGTTTTGCTTGAAACCGGACACTCTATGTATCATACGGTAGGAGAGTTATATGCAGGTGGGCTTCCGCCTATTTATTGATAAGGAGGAAAGCCGTATGCAAATCAGGTTTGAACTGGAAGGAGGTAATTTTTCCAAAGCGGGATATGCTTCGAGTAATATAAAGAAAGTACTTAAACAATTGTCTATCGATCCAAAAATTATCAAGCGTGTGGTGGTAGCTTTGTATGAAGCCGAAGTGAATATTGTTGCCCACGCATGGCGGGGTACGGTTGTGGCTGATCTGGATGCAGATAAGATTACATTGACCCTGGAGGATGAAGGTCCCGGAATACCGGATATAGAGTTGGCTATGAAGGAAGGATATTCTACTGCATCTCCTGCTGTTCGGGAAATGGGCTTTGGTGCAGGTATGGGATTACCTAATATGAAGAAGAATGTAGATGAGTTGATAATAGATAGTAAAGTCGGTCGGGGAACGACCGTACGTATGGTTACACATTTTGGCTGAAGAGAGGAGGTTTACCCAAATGGAAGAAGAAAAGTTTTATCATGCACTTAAAATAGATAATGACCGATGCATTGGTTGTACGCATTGCATGACGAAGTGTCCGACAGGTGCTGTCCGTATTCGTGACGGAAAAGCAATTATACGTAAAAACTGGTGTGTGGATTGTGGCGAATGCCTCAAGGCTTGCCCAACCGACGCAATTTATGTAGAGCAGGATGATTTTCAACGTATCTTTGATTATAAGAACCGTGTTGTATTGGTTCCGTCTGTCTTTATAGGGCAATTCTCTAAATACAAAACAGAAAAGGAGATATTCAGTGCTTTGTATGAATTAGGCTTTACCCATGTTTTTCAGGTAGAGTTTACAGCCGATATGATTTATCGTGAGATGCTTCAACAGATGGAAAATGCTGATGAAAAGCCGGTTATCAGTTCTTTTTGTCCGGCCATAATACGTTTGATACAAGTTAGGTTTCCGGCTTTGGTGGATAACGTGCTTCTTGTAAAGTCTCCGGTAAATGCTACAGCCACTTATTATCATAAAGTTTTAGAGGAACAGGGCATACCATCCAATGAGATTGGCATGTTTTATATTACCCCTTGTGCCGCCAAGATCGCAGCACTAAAAGGAGCTGACGGTTATTCATCTACTATCAAGGGAGTAATTAATATGGACACCTTATATAATAAGGTATATCATATACTAAAAAACCGTCCGCGTGATTATAAACCCGAATGCCAGCTTCCTCCGACGCTTACTAAAAAAGAAATGCGTTGGAGCCAGACCGGGGGTGAAGCAAAACACTTCTCCGGCCGCTGCCTTGCTATAGATGAAATACATAATGTAATTGATTTTCTGGAACGGATGGAGACAACCACAGAAGTGCGCAACGTGGACTTTCTGGAACTGAGGGCTTGCGATCGTAGCTGTGCCGGTGGGGTTCTTACATTTGCTAATCGTTTCCTTACGGCCGAACGTATTATGAAACGCTCTATGAAGCGTGACAAAGCACCACTTATATATGCAGCCGAGCAGAAAGAAGCGCTGGCTTATCTGAAGCAACATATTACCATTCCACCTCTTAAACCCAATCCTAAATTGCTTTATAATGGTTCGATAGAGGAAATATTGAGTAAGATGGAGCAAGTACGTAAGCTAATGTGTTTTTTGCCGGGGATAGATTGCGGAGCTTGCGGAAGTCCCAATTGCCAGAGTTTGGCCGAAGATATTGTTCGTCACGAAGCACAGTTTAGCGACTGTATCTTTATGCAACGTAATATGGAGAAGCATGGTAAACTGGATCAGGAGCATGCTTTTCGCCTGGTAGAGAAAACATGGGGTAAAGATCGTTTAAACAAAGATTGTTATAAGAAAGGAGCTAAATATGAAGGTCAATGAGTTAGTAAAAGAATTAAGCCTGACTGTGTTTTGTGGCGAAAAAGGCCTCGAAGAAGAAATAACAGGAGGTTATACCAGCGACTTGCTTAGTGATGTGATGGGGCATGTAGACGAAGGCATGATCTGGATAACCATGCAGACACACCAGAATATTCTTGCTGTTGCTACCTTGAAAGATATATCGGCTGTTTTAATAGTAAACGGAGCTTCTCCTGATGAAGAAACGTTGCAAAAGGGTAGGGAAGAAGATGTCCCCGTACTTGGGACGTCGCTTTCCGCTTTCGAAGTAACCGGAAAAATATATCAATTATTGCTTAACGAATGAACCGGTATAAAGTAGATTTGCATATTCATACTTGTCTTTCGCCTTGCGGAAGCCTGGATATGAGCCCTCAGGTTATTGTGGAAACCGCGCTTTCGCGAGGTTTGGATGCTATAGCCGTGACGGATCATAATAGCACGTTGCAATGTCCCGAAGTACAAGCTCTGGGGAAAGAATTGGGTTTAAAGGTTTTTTCCGGAGTGGAAGTTACCACCCGCGAAGAAGCACATTGCCTTATACTCTTTCCATCGGAGGATGCTAGAGCCGCATTTCAACATTATCTGGATTTACATTTGCCGCCAATTCCGAATGATACGGAACGCTTCGGCGATCAGGTGTGGGTAAATCGCCGGGATGAAATCGTCGGAGAAATGCCTTATCTTCTTCTTTCCGCACTTGATCAGAGCATAAACCAGATAACAGCAAAGGCAAGGGCTTTAGGGTGCCTTGTTGTTGCAGCCCATATAGAACGTCCTTCATTTAGCTTGATTAGCCAACTTGGATTCATTGATCCGGCCATTTCTTTAAATGCAGTCGAATATAATGATAAATTGCGTTTTAAGGTTTTGTTAAATCAGCATTCATACTTACATAAATATGTTTGCTATTCTGCTTCGGATGCACATTATCCCGGACAAATAGGAACCAAGCCCTCTTTGTGGCAAACAGAGTATTTAACTTTCAATGATTTACGGAAAACTTACGCCGGAGATAAAGACTATAGTTTGTCTGCATCAGGACAAACCGATGGGATTGCATAGCCTGTTTCTTTCGGTAACACATTTGCTCTGCAGAGGATTAAAATAATTAAAACAGAATGAATAATCTTTCTTTTCATATAACCGATATAACGGTCAATAGCATCCGTGCCGGTGCAACCGAAATAGGTCTTTTGATTTCTGATAGCAAAGACGCCATAGAAATATGTATAAAAGATAATGGTTGCGGAATGGATGCAGAAACATTGGCGCGAGTGACTAATCCGTTTTATACCACACGAACTACCCGAAAGGTAGGTCTGGGGCTTCCTTTTCTGATACAAAATGCAGAACAAACGGGCGGAAGTGTTTCAATAATATCCGAATTGGGGAAAGGGACAACTGTTACGGCCCGTTTTATTTCTACTAATATAGATTGTCCTCCGTGGGGAGATTTGCCGGCAACTATGGCTATGTTGATTACCGGAAATCCGGATGTGAATATTTGTTTTAGTTACCAGTCAGGAAAAGAGTTTTTCGATTTAAGTACGAATGATATAAAAGAAGCTTTGGATGGTATGCCTGTCAGCCATCCAAAAGTGATGCTGTTCATAAAGGATATGATACGTGAAAATATAGGCGGTAACTAGCTATTTGTTTTCTCTTTGTAGTATTTATATCGTTGCATTACTTCCTGTACGTAATTATAGGTTTCCGAACCACGAAGATAGCCGTGTTTGCAAACCGGATCATTGTAATATTGCGGATCGCTTTTCAGCCGGACATATTCGGCAACATTACCGTCCCATTTATTAGGGTCTTTGCCATATTTTTCAGCCAAACGTTGGGCATCATAAACATGACCGATGCCGGCATTATATGAAGCCAATGTGAATTTCAGCTTTTCTTGTGGATCTTTTATGCTAGAAAAGCCTTGTCTGAACCGTCGTAAACAATCTACCCCGGTTCGTATGCCTATTTCCGGATTCTTTAATTCGTGCGGAGTTACGCCTAAAGCCTTTGCAGTGTTTGGCATGATGCCCATAAGTCCTTCTGCTCCTGCCCATGAAACTACAGATGGATTGAAACGTGATTCCTGATAAGCAATGGAAGCAAGCAATTGCCAATCCCATCCGATATTGGCGGCATGCTTTCGGAATAATTGGTCGTATGGAGAGATATGTCCGTTTTTTACTTCCGGCAGTTCTGCCCTGAATGGTTCTTTGCTTAATTCAAAATAGCGTTTGGTCACGGCTTTAAAGGTAAAAGAACCGGATTTGTCGGACGCCCATTCATCGATGGCTTTGGCTAACTCCGGACTACTCTTGCGCACAGCCCATGCGGAGCGCTGCATAAAACTGACTTTCAGGTTTATATTGATATTCCAATAATAAGTTTTGTTTAGCCGGGCAGTGTTGTCATCACTGATAGTGTAGGGGATTTGCCCCTTTGAAACCATCTCTATAAGGTCTTCTGTCGTGACTGTATCTTTTTCAATATCCTTAATGTTTACTCCGCCACCAAGTTCTACGTCCAGATTATGTAGACGTTCGGAATATTTTGTATTGGGTTTGACGTAAATGTCTTTACCGATCAATTGAGTGACATCAGTAAGTATGGTATCGCCTTTATTGGCTCGTTGCACCAGGACCTGGCTGGATTGTTCTTCGCGTCCGCAGAAAAGTACTTCTTGTTTTAGTTTGTTGGTTATTTGGATGGGATAGGCTACAATATCAGCTTCGCCGGCCTCAAGCATTTCTATTAACCGGGTAGCATTTTCAGCAACTTTGATATTGAGTTTTAAACCTTCGGATTTGGCGAAATCATTGATAAGATCATATTCGTAACCCATAGGTTGCATCTTGTATTGGAAATAGGAAGTAGAACTATACAGAGTAACAGCAGTGATTTCGCCTTTTTCTTTTAATTGTGTCAGATCTACAGGATGTGTATCAATATCCTCTTCTTTCCCTTGTTTGTTACTGTAGCAACTGCCCAAGAGAAACAAAAAGAGCAAGAAGGGGATACATTTCTTATACATTATATATATGTTTATTTCTTTTGAAGCAACACTACGTTTTCCACATGGTGCGTGTGAGGGAACATATCTACGGGCTGCACCTTTTTGACTGCGTATTTTACGCTAAGCAGACTTAGGTCGCGCGCCTGTGTTGCCGGATTACAACTAACATAAACGATTCGCTCCGGTTCGGCAAACAAAATGGTGTTGATCACATCATCATGCATTCCGGCGCGGGGCGGGTCTGTTATAATAACATCAGGACGTCCGTGTTGGTTTATAAAGTCTTGCGTAAGGATATTTTTCATGTCGCCGGCGTAGAATAATGTGTTTTCAATCTTATTCAGAGCCGAATTTACTTTTGCATCTTCTATAGCTTCAGGTACGTATTCTATACCGATCACCTTTTTTGCCTGACGAGAGATGAAGTTTGCGATGGTTCCAGTGCCGGTATAAAGATCGTATACCATTTCATTACCGGTAAGGCCGGCAAACTCGCGGGTTATCTTATATAGATTATAAGCCTGAGCGCTGTTCGTTTGATAGAACGACTTCGGGCCAACTTTAAATTTCAGGCCTTCCATTTCTTCAATAATATGATCCTTACCGCGGAATACAAGTACTTCCTGGTCGGTTATGGTGTCATTACATTTTTCATTGATTACATATAATAACGAAGTTATTTCCGGAAATTGTTCTGCAATATGCGACATTAATGCTTCGCGATGTTCTACATCTTCGTGATAAAAGCAAAGAACGACCATCAAATCTCCGGTAGAGGCAGTACGGATCATGAGAGTTCGTACAAAACCATCCTGGTTGCGTAAGTCAAAAAACGGGTAACCTTCATGTAAGAGACAATATTCTTTAATACAGAGGCGTATACGGTTGGATATATCGTCCTGCAACCAGCATTTATGAATATCCAGCACCTTATCGAACATTCCCGGAATATGGAATCCGACACCGTTCATACATTCAAATGTAGCACCAGACTTTACTTCTTCTTCAGTTAACCATTTCTTATTGGAAAAAGTAAACTCCAATTTGTTGCGGTAGAAAGTGGTGTTTTCGGAACCCAGGATAGGAAGGATTTCTTCCATTTCTATTTTTCCGATACGTGTTAAATTGTCTATAACTTGTTTATGCTTATATTTAAGTTGTTCTTTATAAGGAAGATGTTGCCATTTACAGCCGCCACATACACCGAAATGTTCACAGAAAGGTTCTGTCCGGTTAGGAGAATATTCATGGAAATATACAGCTTTCCCTTCTGCATAACTGTGTTTTTTACGGGTAAGTTGAATATCTACAACGTCTCCAGGAGCAACAAAAGGAATGAATACTACCATGTCGTTTACCTTTGCAATAGCCTTTCCTTCTGCGGCTACATCCGTTATTGTTACCTTTTCCAGCAAGGGTAACTGTTTCTTATTTCTTGCCAATGTTGTTAAGTTTAAAATTTTCGCCACACAAATGTACATATTTACCTGATACGAATGCTAATGAGTGGTTATAAAACATATAAATTTATTTAACTTTATAAGTATAAGCTACTATTAAATAACATATATTTGTGGTATTGCAATGTTGAGATAGCAAAACTGAAATCTAAAATAATACTGTCGAATATGGAAAGAAAAAGAGTTTATACGTTCGGGAATGGAAAAGCCGAAGGTAAAGCAGATATGAAAAATCTGCTTGGTGGTAAAGGGGCAAACCTTGCCGAAATGAATCTGATTGGCGTTCCGGTTCCTCCCGGATTTACGATTACTACTGATGTTTGTTCTGAATACTATGAATTAGGAAAAGATAAAGTTGTAGAACTACTGAAGAAAGACGTAGAGAAATCTATTGCTAATATTGAAACTTTGATGAATTCTAAGTTTGGGGATGTAGAGAATCCGTTATTGGTTTCTGTTCGTTCCGGTGCACGTGCTTCTATGCCGGGTATGATGGACACAATCCTGAACTTGGGCTTAAACGATGATGTTGTAGAAGGGTTAACCCGCAAGACTGGTAATGCCCGTTTTGCATGGGATTCGTATCGTCGTTTTGTCCAAATGTATGGTGATGTGGTATTGGGCATGAAACCGACCAGCAAGGAAGACATCGATCCGTTTGAAGCGATAATCGAGGAAGTGAAGAAAGCAAAGGGCGTTAAATTAGATAATGAACTGGATGTTGAAGACTTAAAGACATTGGTGGCCAAGTTCAAGGCTGCAGTTAAAGCACAGACCGGACAAGATTTTCCGACTTCATCTTATGAGCAGCTTTGGGGAGCTATTTGTGCTGTATTTGACAGTTGGATGAATGAACGTGCTATTCTGTATCGTAAAATGGAAGGTATTCCGGCAGAGTGGGGTACGGCTGTTAATGTCCAGGCTATGGTATTTGGTAATATGGGTGAAACATCGGCAACAGGCGTATGTTTTTCTCGTGATGCAGGTAATGGAGAAGATTTATTCAATGGTGAATATCTGATTAATGCGCAGGGTGAAGATGTGGTAGCCGGTATACGCACTCCACAGCAGATTACAAAAATCGGTTCGCAGCGTTGGGCTGAACGTGCTGGTATTTCTGAAGCAGAACGGGTAGCTAAATATCCTTCTATGGAAGAGGCAATGCCTTCTATTTATAAGGAACTGGATATACTTCAGACAAAATTGGAAGATCACTATCGTGATATGCAGGATATGGAATTTACCGTACAAGAGGGAAAACTATGGTTCTTACAAACCCGTAACGGTAAACGTACCGGATCTGCTATGGTTAAGATAGCCATGGATTTGTTACGTCAGGGAATGATTGATGAAAAAACAGCCCTTTTACGTATAGAGCCTAATAAACTTGATGAATTGCTTCATCCTGTGTTTGATAAGAAAGCAGAGAAGAAAGCTAAAGTTTTAGTAAAAGGTTTACCCGCATCTCCGGGAGCTGCTACCGGGCAAATCGTATTTTTTGCTGATGATGCTGCAAAATGGTATGCTGATGGTAAAAAAATAGTCATGGTTCGTATTGAGACTTCTCCTGAAGACCTTGCAGGCATGGCTGTGGCTGAAGGAATTCTTACAGCCCGTGGTGGTATGACTTCACATGCTGCGGTTGTTGCACGCGGTATGGGTAAATGCTGTGTTTCGGGTGCAGGTGGATTAAACATAGACTATAAAAATAAAACAATGGAAGTGGGTGGTGTAACGCTGAAGGAGGGAGATTACATCTCAATCAACGGAACCACCGGCGAAGTATATCTGGGCGAGGTAGAAACAATAGCAGCCGAATTGTCGGGTGACTTTGCAGCATTAATGGATCTGGCAAATAAATACACCAGATTGCAGGTGCGTACGAACGCAGATACTCCGCATGATGCTTCTATAGCCCGTAACTTTGGTGCTGTAGGTATTGGTCTTTGTCGTACGGAGCACATGTTCTTTGAAGGCGAAAAGATTAAAGCTATGCGTGAAATGATTTTGGCCGATGATGCGGAAGGGCGAAAGAAAGCGCTGGAGAAGATACTGCCATACCAGAAAGAAGACTTTAAAGGTATTTTCAAAGCTATGGCCGGATGTCCGGTGACAGTTCGTCTGTTAGATCCTCCATTACATGAATTTGTGCCTCATGATTTGAAGGGACAAGAAGAGATGGCAAAAACAATGGGTGTTTCTGTTAAGGAAATCCAGAAGCGTGTGGAATCTCTTTGTGAACATAACCCGATGTTAGGCCATCGTGGTTGCCGTTTAGGTAATACATATCCCGAAATTACGGAAATGCAGACTCGTGCTATTTTAGGCGCTGCACTGGAGTTAAAGAAAGAAGGCATTGATACTAAGCCGGAAATTATGGTTCCTCTGACGGGTATTCTATATGAATTTAAAGAACAGGAAAATGTAATTCGTAAAGCTGCAGCCGACCTGTTTAAGGAAATGGATGACAGTATTGATTACAAAGTTGGTACAATGATTGAGATTCCGCGTGCGGCGCTAACGGCTGATCGTATTGCTTCATCTGCCGAGTTCTTCTCGTTCGGTACAAATGACTTGACACAGATGACATTTGGTTATTCTCGTGATGATATAGCTTCTTTCTTGCCGGTATATTTGGAAAAGAAGATTTTGAAAGTCGATCCGTTCCAGGTGTTAGACCAGAATGGTGTAGGACAATTAGTCCGTATGGCTACAGAGAAAGGTCGTACTATCCGTCCTGATTTAAAATGCGGAATTTGTGGTGAACATGGAGGCGAACCTTCTTCCGTTAAGTTCTGCCATAGGGTAGGATTAAATTATGTGTCGTGTTCTCCTTTCCGGGTGCCAATTGCGCGTGTTGCTGCGGCGCAGGCAGCGTTGGAGGATTGAAAAAATGAAATTGTAGATTTCTAATAGTCAATATATTAGGCTGATAACTGGATTTTGTACTGGTTGTCAGCCTTTTATTTTGTATGTGCTTTGAGCAAAAAATGAGCCGAATAATAGTAAATGTTTACACTATGTTGTGTATATTTGTGTCATAGTGTTTATACCATGTTTACACCTTGTAAAATATTGATCTATGGCTACTTTCAAAATTTGTGTAAGGAAACAGAGAAATGATGGATTTTACCCTGTCTATATTCGGATAATACATAGAAGGCAAACAGCATTTATGAAAACGGATAAGATGGTTGATAAAAAAGGATTGAACCGTTCTGGTGATATTAAGGATACTATTATACTATCATATTGTTCTGATCGAATTAATAATTATATAGAACGATTGAACAAAGAAGATATATCCGAATGGACAATTAAAGATGTTGTGAGCTTTCTTGAAAAGGGGGATACAGATGTTTGTTTTTCGGATTACGCTAGAAAGTATAAGTTAGAAATGGCCAAGAGAGGGCAAGAAAGGAATGCGAGAAATTATGAGTTGTCATATCAGCATTTAGAGAGGTTTGCCGGTACGAACAAATTAATGTTTTCCCGGTTTACGACTAAATTTATGAATGATTGGTTTGCATCTTTATCAAATACTGCCAGGGCAAAGGAGATGTATCCGGTATGTATTCGTCAGATATTTAAGGCTGCTATCAATGAATTTAATGACTATGACCGTGGAGTTATCCGAATAAAAACAAATCCTTGGCCTAAAGTTAAGATTCCAACTTCGGATAAACCAGATCATAAAGCTATATCGGCAGAGGAAATAAAGAGATTTTTTGAGTTGCCTTTGCCTCCAACAAAGATGATAAGTTCTGTGCCTGAGATCGCTCGCGATGTGGCAATGATGGTAATGTGCTTGGCCGGTATTAACACAGTTGATCTCTATTATTTAAAAAAGTCGAATTATAACAACGGCATATTAAGTTATAATCGAAGAAAGACAGCTAAATTTCGTGCGGATAAAGCACATTTGGAAATTCGAGTACCAGAGATACTAAAGGGGCTGTTTGAAAAATATAAGGCAGGCAGCGAAGATGAATATTTGTTTAGCTTTCATGAACGATACTCTTCGGAAGATGCAATAAGTTCAAACGTGAATGGAGGTTTGAGAAAAATATGCTCTTTCAATGAATTGCCGATATCTTACTGTATTTATACCTTTCGTCATAGTTGGGGGACGATTGCAAGAAATGACATAAAGGCATCTATGTATGATGTTGCATTTTCTATGAACCATTCCAGCGCCCATAAAGTAACAGAGACCTACGTTAAACCTGATTATTCAATTGTTTCAGATCTTAATCAGAAAGTGATAGATTATATATTCTTTGGGAAACGTACCGAAAACAATAATGTGGATGATGACCAAGAAAATGAATCTCATTTTAAAATCTCATTCAAGAATATGATTATGGGCACTGTTTTCTTTAATGAGAAAAAGATTTATTCATTCAAGGATCTTGGATATAACAATATTGATGATGTTATTACAGAATTAGCCAAACATCTCCCAGAAGATATGCCAGTAGGTTGTAAGGCTATATTTCGAGTAGATAATTTGGATAAAGGGGATTTTAGAATTTATGAAAGACAGAAAGGAAAAGGATTTTAGTCTAGTATTGCCCAGAAGTTAACCTCTCGTATAGATAATCAAACGATCTTTTATATATTGGATTTACTGCCTGTGTTTTATAACATAAAAATATTTGACATCAAATACGATATCATTAAAGAATTATGTTTATATTTGTAACACAAACAATAAAACTGGTGGCAACAGTAATTCAGCACTATAATTATGGAATATACAGTTAGAGAAACAGAGACAAGTGTTGATTATCTTAATAATGAAGGTTACTTTATTGCACGTTTAATGAACGATGGATCAGGTTGCTTTTCAACATATAAAATGCAATGTGACTGGTTTTATTATCCTAAACATAATAATGTAAAATATACCATAAACGCAATGCCTATGCGGTGTGTTGTTGAAATTGAAGACAAAGATATTATCAATGATGTTAAAAGTAAACATTATAACCCTGTAGAAATAGCAAAAAGGTGCTTTGAATGGACAAAAAAATATATAAACTTAATTGATCCTGATGATTTGTCAGAAAGAGTATGGTAGATCAACAAAGAACAGATATCGGTTATGTATCAGGGCGCTTATGCGCTCTGGTAGAATACCTGCATGAAGCGTGTAAAAACGAGTATGGCCGTGTGAGCAACGTCGCATTAGTCTGCCAACATCCTTTTGCGATGATGCAACAATTTGTAGCAGTTGTACATTGCTACAAAAAGAATCCAGAGTTTGAACCGTTGTTGCTAGAATTAGTGGGTAAACTATCAACTGATGGAGATGTCCTCCCTAAGCATCTTAACATAAAAGAGCAAGGTGATTTTATGATTGCCTATACAATGCAAAAAGGCGAGTTGAAAACTTATCGATTACAACTCGGTAACAAGATTGCTGCTCTTAGAGGTTTAAAAGGGATGTCTCAGCGCGAATTGGCAGAAAAGGCGAATATAACCCAAGCTAATATTAATAATATTGAGAATGGGAGATACTCTGTAGGTATAGACATCCTTTTCCGTATATCAAGTGCTTTAGATTGCGATATGCAAGAATTGGTAAATACAAAATAATGTCGTGCCTCGAATGAGGCGCGTGGATAGAAACAATTGTTGGTATAACAGTCTGTTTTAAGGCGGTAAGTTTTGAATTTATCGCCTTTTTTTGTGTCCGGGTGGTTCTAGTTAGGGCAATTTTTAGCTTTTCCTGTTAAACAGTCTTTCTACCAAAGTAGATATTGCCTCTTTATTTTCTCTGTCGCTTTCTGTGTCTCTGGCAGGAGGAATAACATATTTCAACAAAGATGTAAAAGCCGAAACCTTATCTTTTGGCTCTAAGCTGTCGAAAGCATCCATAACATCACTTAATTTGTTTTCGACAAATCCTGTGATAATCTCTTTCATCTGTATGGTGGTTTTATTCTTTGTTCCTTTCGGTTTCCCTAATGGATTACCTGTTTTGCCTTTTGGTTGTCCCATGATTGATAATATCAATTAGTTTCAAAAATTATAATTTACAACATTGTAAGCAAAAGTATATCTACTTTCTTCATAATCATAACTGTAAATTATAAAAACATGATTGGAGCAGCAATAGCAGGCGGTCTTGGTCTTCTGGGTGGATTATTTGGAGGAATAAAGGCTGCAAAACAAAGAAAAAAGGCTCAAAAAGCACTTAATGAGGAAAGAGAGTATAATGATAGTCTTTTTAATAAAGAGTATTACAGTGATCCACTTCAAAGATCGGATAATGCCGCTCTATTAAGGAATCTTAGAGAAGGGTTAAAAGATAGAACTAAAAGTTCTGCTTCTACTGCAGCTATTACTGGCGCAACCCCAGAAGCTATGGTTGCAGAAAAGGAGGTAGCAAATAAATCCATCACCGATACTGTGAGTAATATTTCAGCCATGAATACACAGTATAAGGACAATGTTATGAACCGTTATCTTAACCAACGTCAGAATTTGTATAATCAGCAACAACGGATTAATGGTCAAAATACTGAGAGTTGGACGAATATGATGCAAAATGGGCTTAGTACTGCATTAAACAGTGCGGGATCTATGGGTAAATCAATACTAAATTCAGGGGTAGATAGTAGAACGCCCGGTTCTATTCTTTTAAAAGAGCCTGTAATCCCTGGTGTATCTGTACCTAAAATTAGTTATCCTACAAAATTTGGTGAGTGATGGCATTAATGGATTATTTAGGAGAGGCGATTCATGCCGATGCAATGGCGAAAATGAAAAATCAGCAAAATAATGCTGTTAAGAACGAAGGTGTGGAAACAGTGCCCCCTACCACCGCTTCATCACGGCCATATTGGATGAATGAAGATGATTGGAAAGCAGCAACTCAATACTATTCTCCTGAAAGGATCAATCAATTGTATAAAAATTTTGATCCAAACTCAGTGGAACCATTTTATCAGACATTGTACAAGTCAACTCGTCACTTTCCGCAGTTACCGGAAGAAAAACGTGTTAAGGCTGCTAACAATATCGCATCCGCGGCTGATGGTTTAAAGCTGATTGTTCAAGGAATAGCCGGGGCTAAAGGGGCATATATACCAAAAGACGATTCATCTGCGCAGAAGGATAATGATGCTTATATTCAGCGTCTTCGTGATATTTATAAAGTAGACCGGGATAGATATGATACAGGACTTTATAATAGTGTTTTGACAGATATAGAAGCGGCAAGACAAGGGTATACTCGTGATCGTTCAGGATTGCTTGGTGTAATACAAAATGCGAAAGGATTAAAAAACCAGAGAGATGTAGCAAATGCAAAGAATACCATGGAGGCAGATAAATTCAGACAGCAGCAGGAGAGACTTAATACCCAACATAAGGAACAAATAAGACATAACAAGGTGATGGAAGGTATTTCAGAAAGGAATGCTGACGCTAATGTTCAGCGTGCAACTAAATCTTCTGTAGGAAACGATAATCAAACAGAACCATACTATGACCCGAATACAGGGACAACATATCAGCTAAAAAAGAACGTGTTTAAAACGATTTACCCTCGCATTTTTAAAGAGATGGAAAATGATGTCTTTAAAGGTGATCCGAGTGAGAAGAGAAAGTATAAAGACCTTAGTCCTTCGGAAAGGATGAACTACGTCCTGGCGCATTGGCCGGATAGCCCTTCTGCCGTTCGCCTGATGAAAGAATTGGCTATTTCTGTGGATGAAGGAGATAAAAAGAATGAAAATCAGGTGTCTAAAAAAATAGGTTGGTAATGGAAGATAATACTAAAAAATTATATGAAACTCTATCTTTAAACGGCTATGAAGATATTGGAAATTATAAAGATTTTGAAGGTAAGCTGAAAGATTCTGGTAAACGAGAAATTCTGTATGGTAAGTTAAAGGAAGATGGGTTTGAGGATATCGGTTCTCTATCTGATTTCAATGCCAAACTTGGATACTCTGATATTGATACAACTGATCAAGGAAGTAGAAAGGGGTTTTGGAACACTTATCTTGGGGATGCAATAGAGAAGTTGAATGCGGGTGGAGCTCAATTAGGCGCCGGGCTATTCGGTGCTTTAGACAAAGCGACAAGTGGTATTGAAAAGTTAGGACTTGGTACAAGAGGCGGTATGTTTAAGGATGCATCTGGCTATTTTAAAGGGGTAGCAGAAACATCGAGGGTCAATTCGGATAGGTATAATGGCAAGTCTTATTCTCATTTATGGAAAGAAGGAGATTATGCCGGTGCGATTGGTGACATTGCTTTACAGGGTATAGAATCATTACCTGTGTCTATTTCTGCCGCAGCCGCTACAATTGCAGGGGCTCCTGTTGCAGGACTGGCTGGGATTGGTGCTATAACTGCGAGTGATAAATATGATCAGTTAGATGCAGAGAATCCTAATATGGGCGAGTTCGCAAAAGCTTCTAACGCCATTATTACTGGAACTGCAGAAGGTTTGTCTGAAATGTTAGGTGCAGGTGTCTCGAAGGCATGGATGAAAACACTCTATAAATCTTTAGGTAGAGATAAAGCTGAACAGGCTGTAAAGAAGGGGCTCATGGGCCAATTGCAAAGGCATTATAAAGAGTTTGGCATGTTCTATGAACCCGTCGAAGAAGGTATTGAAGAAGTTGCTTCACAGTTGGCCGAGAACATTACAGACAAGGTTACAGGTGCCGATCCGAATAGAGACATTACGGATGGATTGAAAGACTCATTCGTGTACGGAATGGGGGGAGGTGCGTATTTCTCTGCTGCAGGTGCTCCTGGTTTTGCTAAAAGACAGTATGATAAGATAAAGACACGTAGAGACTACAATAACGCCAAAGAAGTGTTTTATTCAGAGTTTAAAGGTGACAATAAGATGCTTGGTATTGGAAATGAACTTGAAGCGGCTACACCGGAGGAGAAGTCGGCATTTTTGGAAGCCTTAGATTCGAGCAATCAATTCTCTCAAGAGCAAAAAGACGCATTGTTCAATCTCGTTCAGTCTGATATTGCATATAAATCCCTTCGTACGCCTGAGGCGATCAATGAAGAAAAGAATGAACGTCGAGAGCTTTCCATCCAAACAGAGATGATGAATTATGATAATGCTATTGCTCCTATAACTGCTGAAAATGGAATGATTCAGCAGGTGTATATAAATGGTGATAAAGATAATCCTGTATATATAACGAAGGGGAATATAGCAGTTAGCCAAAATGAAAGTGGGGAAATCCTTTTTAATGCTGATAATAGCGATCAATCCTTATATTATAGAGATACAGAAGGTAAAATGCAAGTCATTACTCCAAACCAAGTTTCTGGCATAGCTAGTGTAATGAGTGCCGCTGATTCACGGGCACAGTACGAAGCTAATTTGCGTACAGAATTTGATATGCAGGATCAAATGGCAGAACAACAGAGGCGACAGGAAGAGGCTCAGGAAATAAGTAATGGGGACGATGTGACTTATATTGATCCTGATACAGGGAAACAGATTAAGGGAAAAGTCGGCGATCTTAAGCCGGGGTCTGAAGATGTGTCTATAGATATAGGGGATGGCATCCTTTCAACGGTTCCTAAGAGCATTGTTGTTAAATCTGCTATCCAAACAGAATCAGCAGAGGGGGGAGTGGAAAGTGAAATGATTGACAAAACGTCAGAAAAATCACCCGTAAATGAGGTTGTTTCACCAGATAAAGAAAGCAAAATGTCAGAAATTGCAAATTCTGAGCCAGTTCCTGCTGATGTGGTCGAAGTTCAGGAACAAGAGGCGGAACCAGTGTTGCCTGTTACTGAAAAATCGCCTATCGTTATGCGCGAAGATGGCACTCCCGACTTTATTGCTTCCGGTGAAGAAAACACATTAGACTTTCTTTTTGAAAAATATAAAGACAAATTACCTTATAAAGTCGAAGTTACTAAGAATGCATTAGAAAGCGATCTAAAAAAGGCTTCGGCTAAATTAGACAAGGCGCAACAGAATTATGATAATTCTCCGATAGGAAAAGAAGATAAAGCTGAGTCTGCATTGCTTCAAGCTCAACAGACACATGATACTCTTAAACAGGAGGCGGATTTCTGGATAAACCTTGATAAAACAATTAAAGAGGCTAATGAAAAATCAGGTGATGTAATAGCAAAAGAAATTGAAGCTATAGGAGAACCCGTGAATGGTGAAGAATTGGCGGCTAAGATGCTTGCTAATGGATCTATACGGTTAACACGTGAGAGTTACAAAAAAGAAACAGGCGCAGGAAATACAGAAACAAGTAAAATGTTCGGATTATTCGCTTCTCCTGAAAAAGGAGGGGTGAATATAGAGCGTGCGGGAGAATTAGTTATGCTTGCCGACTTAGAAGCTGGGACAAATTTATTTGATCAGAACGATCCTAATGCTGGGCGCAACGCTATCATTGAAGTATTGTCTTCTTCACGTACACGTGGTGATCTTATTAATTATATCAAAACTAATCGAGAAGTGATGGCCGAACGTGAACGGCAAGCAGTATATAATGAATATGTGGCTTGGTGTGAGGAAAATTATCATATGTCCCCGGAGGATTATGGGGCTTACGAAGAGGATATGCGTAAACAAATAGAATTTGTTACCGATGAAACTATTGAATATGTAAGTGGAGAAATTGCAGATGAAATACGGGATATAAAAGAAGAACAAGAGGAAATAGATGCTATCTTAGCACAAAATAACAATAGAACAAATGAAAAAAATAAACGAAATGACGAAGGAGGAACTGGCGGTTTACGTGAAGGAAGCGATCAGTTATTGCAAGGCGAACAATCTGTACAGACCGGGCGAATTGGAGAACCTGAAACAAAACACACGGGAACTGATGACAGTATCAATCTCTCGGATGGAGTTGTACAAGAAAGCCCAGTTGAAAAATCCAAGTTAATAGAAGGAGAAGAATTTTCTGATGATGATAATACCAGTTCTATTCAAGAGGCTATATTAGAGGCGGAGCAGCAAGTTGATACTAATCCAACAGATGCTCAGAAAGAGGCTGGGAACTATAAAAAGGGGCATGTAAAGATTGATGGTTTTGATATAACCATAGAACAACCGACCGGATCTATTCGTTCTGGTAAGGATGCAGACGGTAAAGAATGGAGTGTGATCATGAATAATACCTACGGCTATATTCGTGGCACCGAAGGTGTTGATGGTGATCATATTGATATATTTCTTTCTGATTCTCCAGCTTCTGGTAACATATATGTAGTAGATCAAGTAAATGCAGATGAGTCTTTTGATGAACACAAAGTCATGTATGGCTTTAACTCAACGGAAGACGCAAAAGCCGCTTATCTTTCAAATTATTCTCCTGGATGGAAAGGGCTAGGGAATATAACAGAGGTTAGCAAGGGTAAATTCAAGGAATGGATTGATTCATCTACACGTAAAACAAAGCCTTTTGCTGACTACAAGATCGCCAACAAGACTAAGAAAGAAGATACTGAAATCCGTTTCCGTAAGTCGACCACAGTATCCGAGGAAGAAAGTATCATTGAACGATCCAAAGCTGATGGCATGTACATGAAAGCTCCAAACGGGAAGCCTACTAACTTGAATGAAAAACAATGGGTACAAGTAAGGAGTAAAGCGTTTAAGAAGTGGTTTGGAGATTGGGAGAACGATCCCCAAAAATCATCTAAAGTATTAGATAAGAATGGTGAGCCTTTAGTTGTTTATCATGGAACGCTAACCAATGGACTGACGAAATTTAAAAAAGAATTTGTTGGTAGTCGCTATTCGTATGATGAGAAAGGCTTCTTTTTCATTAACAGTGAGAAGATAGCTCGGGACTATGCTGTATCTGAATACGACAGTACCCGAAAGGGGGAAGTTGTTTCTGTTTTCATCAACCTAAGAAATCCACTTGTGGCTGATGTAAAATGGTGTAAGAAGAATGGACTTGGCGGTCGAGTGTTTGAAGATAATGACGTCATTGAGTTTTGGGACAATTACCAATCATTGATGATAGAGGAATCTGAGAATAAGGATGGAGTAATAGTTTCTGATGGAAAATATACTATGACAGTTGCATTTGAGCCCAACCAAATCAAGAGTGCTACAGATAATAATGGTAACTATTCTCTCTTCGATGATGATATCCGTTTCCGTACAACAGAAGGGAGTGGTACGAATACCGGTATAGATGATGTAAACCAGAAGTTCAACAATGAATTGCAGCAACAATTAGATGGAACTTTACCCAAAGGGCACATTTATCAGCTGGGTAAACCGTCTGCTGTTTTGCAAGCGGCGGGAATACCGGATTTGCCGATTGAGTTAAGATCTGACAAATTAGCAATAAAAGCGTCAGAAAAATATAAAAGTAATCATCCTTTTGAGTTCGGAAGTGTGGTAAATCTTCCACAAGCAATAGCGAATCCAATAGCGGTGTTCAATAGCAATTCGTCTTATGGGAGCAAGGTTATACTAACAGAACTGAAAGATAATAAGGGTAACAGTTTTATTGTCTCTTTAAGCACGAACGTGCCGAGAGGTTTTAATAGAATTAGTGTAAACTCAATTACAAGTGTCTATCCTAAAGATGACGTAAAAGGCATAATAGGTTGGGTAAACAGGGGAGATCGGTTGAAATATGCTGAGAAAAATAAATTCTCGAGTTGGATTGCTCAACAGATGCCCCATGCTACTGACCTGGCAATTTCAACTCGAGAACTTAATGTTGCTACAAATATAGTTGGTTCTTTCGTAAATCCAACCTTGGACGAAGGGAAAATTACATCGTCCGTGGAAAAATTATCCGAAACCCTGAATACGCCTGTTCATATTATTAAAGATGTAAACGAGATTGCAGATGACGATCTTAAACAACAACGTCAGAAACGTGGTTCAAAAGGTTGGTATGATCCAGTGACTAATGAAGTCTATTTAGTGTTACCGAATGCTGAAAGTGTAGCAGATGCACAATCTACGACTTTACATGAAGTTGTAGCTCATAAAGGACTTCGTAGCATGCTGGGTGATAACTTTACATCTACAATGGATTCCGTATATGAATCTCTCCCTAAAGAGGTACAAGATTCTTTGATGAATGAATTTGGTGATAAAACAGTTTCTGGCGAAGAATATTGTGCACACATGGCCGAAACGATGTCTGATCCAGGTATTATACAAAAAATCAGTTCCATAATCAAAGATGTATTCCGTAGTATGGGCGTAGATCTTAAAATGTCCGATGGCGATATAATGTATATGCTTTGGAAAAGCAAGAATCGCCTGAAAGAAAGCGATACGGCATTTGATGTGATGAAGAAGACAAAAGCAGACAATGCTGTGCGTGAAAACATTAAAGAATATGATACGTTATTCAGGAGCAAGAAGCCTTTTGATGAGTTGCGTATGTCTCCAGAAAAAAAAGCCGAGCTAAAGGGAAATATCCAATCTCGAATCGAACTGCTCCATGAGGCTTATGTTGACCGGATGATAGCTGTAAAAAAGCTACAAGATATATTTGAGAAAAAAACAGGGAAGCCGATTCCTGACTATATGAATGTGTATCTGTATGAAAACACATTGTCTCCCCGTAACACGTACGAACAGGAACAGTTCAAAGCAAAGTTGGTGGATCCAATGGTTGAAGCTGTTGAGCGATTAACTAAAAAAGGAATAACGCAACGGGATATTGAGAATTACGTTATGGCTAAACATGGGTTAGAACGTAATGAAAAGATGCGGTATGATGAATTAGCAGATGCTATAGATGCTATTAAAGATGATGAACTGAGAGATAGGTTGAAATCGGAAATAGATAGTAAAAAGTTTTCAGAACTTTCTGTGTTGTCAGATGAAAAATTCGAGGATATGAAACAGTCTCTTTCAGGCAAAGATTTCTCCGGTTTGACTGCTATTCAGAAGGAATTAGGCGAGGTTAGTATAGGTGATTTTATTACTGATACGGAATCAAAGTACAAGACGGAGATTAAAAATCTTTGGAATAAAATTCATGCGGTAAATGATTTCTCATTGAAAAAATCATTTGATAGTGGAATGATTAATAGAGAAACGTATGATAAGATCAAGGGAATGTATGAATATTATATTCCTCTTAGAGGATTTGATGAGGCGGTGGCACATGATGTATATGATTATTACTCGGATTCGGAGATACCCTACAATGATCCTATTAAAACGGCAAAAGGTAGAACTTCTAGAGCAGATGATCCGCTGGCTTACATGATGTCAATGGGAAATAGTGTAATAGTTGGTGGAAATAAAAATCAAATGAAACTTCATTTATACCGCCTTGCTCAAAGTGGTGATATAGAGGGTTTAAGCGTGAGTAAGCAATGGTATGCCTATATGGGGATTGATAAGGATGGTGTTGAAATATGGGAGCCGTCATATCCTGATTTTGATGACGATCCTGAACAATATCGTAAAAACATAGAGAATCATGAAGCTGATATGATCCGTCTTCAATCCGAAGGCAAAGCAAAACCTCGTAAAGGTAAATTAAAGATTGACTTAAAGACTTCACAAAAAGAGCAAGAAGAGCATCTGGTAAAAGTAAAACTTAATGGAGAAGAGCATATTGTATATGTTCATGGGAATCCCAAGGTAGCACAAGCAATAAACGGGTTAAATTCACCAGAAAGAAACCTGAGTAAGTTTGTGAAGGGAATGGAGTGGGCAAATCGGCAGATGGCGGCTAATTTTACGACACGCAACCCGGCGTTTGTTTTCTCTAATTTATCAAGGGACTTGATTTGGTCTACAACTACATTAGGTGTGAAAGAAGGCGGAAAGTATCAGCGTCGTTTCCTTCGCAATGTATCGAAGGCTAGTAAGGCTTTATTTGGCAGGATTAAGGCAGGAGAAAATTGGCAAGTTGATCAGAATGATCCAATCTCTGTCATGTTGGATGAATTTCTTAAAAATGGTGGACGCACAGGTTATACAGCCCTTTATAGTATTGACAAATATAAAGAACAAATAGAAAATAGCCTTGCAACAGGGAAATGGGCTAAAACAAAGCGAGGCTATAATGCTGTTCTTGATTTTATGCAACTTCCAAATGAATGGGCAGAAGATTTGTCACGTTTTGCTACATATATGACTAGCCGGCAGGAAGGAAGAAGCATACTTCAGTCTGTTTCCAATGCGAAAGAAGTAACGATAAATTTCAACCGAAAGGGTAGTGGGGCGATGGGAAATTCAACTTTCAAGAGTTTCTTTCTATTCTTTAATGCCGCTGTTCAATCATTGAATAATGCTTTTAACATGTGTATGAGGAATAAAGCAGGAACAGCTAAGCTGCTTGGTGGTTTTGCTGTCGCAGGAATGGTTATTCCATCT
Source organism: Parabacteroides provencensis (assembly GCF_900232875.1). Taxonomy (NCBI): domain Bacteria; kingdom Pseudomonadati; phylum Bacteroidota; class Bacteroidia; order Bacteroidales; family Tannerellaceae; genus Parabacteroides; species Parabacteroides provencensis. The sequence continues at coordinate 26,595 of NZ_LT960492.1, forward strand.
ATTTTATCTCTTTTGGGTGATGATGATGATCGGGAGAAATATATGGGACTTCCGGATTATGTGAGGAAAAACAACCTTTGTATTCCTCTTGGTTTTATAGGAATGGATGGATTTCTTAAAATTCCACTTCCTATAGAGTTGAGAGCTTTCTATGGCATCGGAGATGCAGCCTTACGATATGCGTGCGGATACGACGAAGGAACAGAAGCGACTGGCGATGTTGTATTAGGATTATTAGATCTTCTTCCGTTAAACCCAGTGGGTGGATCAAGTGTGTATGTGCCAAGTGCATTGCAGCCTGTTGTGGAATCTTATATTACAAACAAAGATTTTACAGGCAAGCCTATCGCTAAGATCACGCCATTTAATGAATATGATCCAGAGTATCAAAGAATATATAAAAGTACGAGTGTTATTCCCATAAAGATTTCTGAATATTTGAATATACTTACTGGAGGCGATGAAGCAAAAAGAGGATGGTATGATAAACTGCTTGGATCTTCACCAACAGCGGTTAATCTATCTAACCCCGCAGCTGTTGAACATTTATTTGAGGCTTATTTAGGAGGAATGTTTACTTTTATGAATCAATCTTTTAAAACAGTTATTGGGATACCTACCGGAATAAATGATTTCTCTTGGCGTAATGTTCCGGTTCTGAACCGATTTTATGACACGGGAGAAGTCGACGGGACAATGATGAAGGTGAACGAGAAGTTTTACAAGTATTTGGATGAGATGAAAGAAGCTGAACACGCTTATCGTAAATATAAGAGACTTATTGATAATTCTCCTTCTCTCCAGAGTGCAAAGTATATTCAAAAGCTCGAAGAGTTTGAGAATAGCGACGAATGGAAAAAGGCTGAGTTTATAAAGTCGTTTTATGATGAAATAAGTGATCTGAATGACGAAATAAGGGAAACAACAGACGAAGAGTACTTAAAACGTTTGAAGGAAGAAGTGGCTGTCAAGAAAAAAGAAATGGTTGATTCGCTTAAAAATGGAAGAGTCCCGGAATAACCGGGATCTTCTTTAGATGGTGATATGTTTTCTTGACCGAATGTATTTCATGTAGGTGTCTCTGCGCTTTTTTCGATCTTCGGGTGATAGCGAACTGGAATCATTTCTTGATAATGGGGTATAATAAAAACTTTTTTCCATTAGGTCCAGGTGTGTTACATTTTTTTGAATCACACGCAGTCGTTTCATGCGGTTGATGTCTTCTTTTGATAGGGATATTAGCTTGTCGTTATGATCAAGTATAACAAAATACCTCCGATTAAAAGCTTGTTGCTTTAAGTCGCACAGCTGGATAGCAAGTGATAACTGAATAGATTTTCTTTTTAAATAAAACCATTGTTTTAAGAACTGAATAATTGAGATTTCTGTTTTCATAAGTGTAATGTTTAAATTGTTGATTCGCTGATGATTTCTCGATTTTTTATTAATTTATTATCTGTGATAACTTTGGGTAAAGGAAGATCATAGCACACATGTAATCCTCCCATTCGCGTAATAAGTATGTCATCATGTTTACCGTCTATATTACCAAAAGATCCATTCGCTTTTTTCTCATACCACCGAGCCTCATTAAGAGCGTCGCTGTCTCTTTCTTTATAACCTTGTTCACGTAGGATACTGATATAGGTGTCTATGATCATTGCTTTTGTAGCTTTGTTCATGTGAAAGCCCCATTTCGGTGGCAATCCTTCAACTATTTTATCTGCGGGTGTACGGGAATATAGGTTTGTATAGTATTTGGATATCGTATCGAATATAAATTCAGTGTGATCGCCATCTGTATCGTTGTCTTTTTCTGTATCATGGGTGTTGCTTTCAAATACAAGCAAGGCATTCTGGTAGAATACACCTAATTGAGCACATTTCCAGACAAGGATATCGTGGTCTATGTGCCCTCGCCATTGGGCTACGACTGACGGTTTGCCGCCAAACATCATCCAATAGCGATCAAAGACTGTAGCGACGGAATAATCCGCTTTGTTGCTCCTGCCTCCGGTGTCCACAAATATGACATACCGGTTGCTAACTTTTATGGAGCTATCCGGCATATCCCAGATTTTTAAGCAACCTTTATTGTTTTCTGAGAAGGAGACACCCTGCAAAACTCTTTTTCTTAGATCGGGTTTCAATTTGGCCGATGCAGCAGAAGCTCGCCCATAGACTTCTCCGATTGCAATTGGAGAAATACAATCTTTTCGCAATTTCTCAACATGCGTAACGTTAAATACGGGTTGTCCGGAGTTCTGGAATGCCTCTATGTCGTCAGATGGAAATTCTTCTTTCATACTGGATTCCGATGCCGACTCGCCACTTTTTCCTCTATACCAATTAATAGCTTCCAGTGTTGCACCTTTGTCAAATAGCATCCATTCATAGTCAGTCATGCTATTTATAAAATCTTCGTATGGTATTTTAATTGCTTCGGAATACATATCAATGAGAAACCATTCGACAAATATCGGCTCGAATGCTGATTTTTTATCGGGATCCGTAGCTTTGAGCCATTGCGTGTGGAAGAAATTTCCTATACCTTTAGCTGTGCTTTCATATACAATCATAGAATATGGGATTCTTTTCACTACACTACTGGTTGCTCCGATAAGATCTTCCGGCTTTTTTCCTTCGGTGGCAGGGAATAAACCGACTTCGGAATAATGTATCATGAATGCGGTTTGAGAACGAACTGAATCGGGGGATTCTGCTGATCCTACAGTGATACGACATCCCCGAGCTTTTACCTCTTTGATGTTTTGTGTGTTTTGATAAGGTGTTAATTCGTATTTTTCGTTAGAGAGGTCAGGGTACATTTTGAGAGCTCTTTGGAACATGCCTCTAATATGTTTGGCCGCCTGATCAAGATGAGCACAAATGATGCTATGCCATTTTTCTTTATGCACTAACTGAATCCATAGCATATACAACTGTATCAAAGTGGAACCTCCCCACTGTCTGGATTTGAGTAGTATAATTCGGATAGGCTTTCCTGCAAGACGTTGCTCTTCAAGTTTTTTTAAAAGTCTTCTTTGTCCTCTATTGAGCTTAAATGGAATATCACCTAATCCATTACGACCGTCTTCGATAGTAAGACAGGTATAAGCAAAGTACTCGAAATCGTATTTTATTCTAAGTTTGAAAAAACAGATTAAGAACTCTTGGTGACGGAGTTTGGTATAAGGTATTTTCTTCTTTTTTAAGTACTCTTTGATTGATCCTGCCTTATGGACTTCTTCGCAAATTGGTTCATTTTGGTACATTTTTTCAGGAACGTATTGTACGGGTATGGGGCAATCTTTGATACAGACTTTGATTCGTGTAAATGTATCGCAACCTTCTCCGGTTTCCGGATTGTAGACTTGGTTTATGTATTCAAGCCTACAATTATTTTCTTTAATTGCGTCTTGAATGTTTCTCATGATTAAGCCAATTGTCTAATATTCCTATGCTGCTTCCTAAACAAAGCCCTAACAAGTGACAAAAAAAATTAATATGGGGCTTAATCGCGGATAGAACCAGAGCTATTGTAATTCCAAAAAGAAAAAGCGAAAATTTACTATAGTCTACGATTCTAAGTTTTTCTCCTATCAGACTGATGGAAATAAACATTCCAGACATCGCGTAAATCATTCCAGAAGCCCCTACTGTTGGCAGATCAAGCTCTGAGAAGAAAGAAATAATTACTGATGTAAAATAAGCATACACCAAGATTAATGATAGGGGTAACGCTTTCCGTAATATTTTGCAAAGAGATAAAAAAGTGAAACTATTTAACAAGAGATGAATCCAGTTCAAATGCTGGAATTGGTAGGTTGCATGAGTCCAGATCGGACTTGAAGAAGAGTATCCTAATTCATTACCCGCACAAATGTGTACGATTACGAATAGTATAATAACTATATATTCCATCTTCTTCTATTTAGCAGTTTGTAATGTAGTATTCTGGCCGATTTAATATCTATGTAGAACCTTGGTGCGCTTTGGTTAATGACTTTTTCGATGATTTCAATTGTCGACAGGTTTGATTTTTCTAATTCTTGTTTTACCCGTAAGAATATTTCTTCGTACATCTGTAATTTAAGAGGGTTTCTTATTCCAATGCTTTGTCCTTTTAACATTTTAGAGATGATCCGGAATGACTGTTCTTCTGAGACGTAGAATCTTTTGGCTGGTCGCATTATAGCCTCCAAAAGCAATTCGTCTCTTTTTAAATATGGGGCTTTTTCCCCATGTTTCTTTATAACGAAATCATAAGAAGCCAAGAAATCCTTGTCGCGTTCTTCTTTAAATTCTAGCCACATTATAGATAACCTAAACAACCTATTACGAGGATAATAAAAAAAATAGTTGAAAACAACAACTTTGTTAATTTACAACATAAAAAATTTCATCACTCCTGTTTTCTTCGCTATAGAACATTAAAAACAAATTTGTATGGCAGATGTAAACGAAGAAAAGAAGAGCAGGAGAGACAATTATCTATCTCGAATGAAAGAACGTATGCCCGACGTAGATTTTGATAGTGAAGATCCGGAAGTCAGATATGGCGCCTTTGAGAAATATGACGATGATATTCATAGTCAGTTGAGCCAGTTTAAGGACAATGATAGCAAATTGAAGGATCTGTTTAAAAAAGATCCCAGATTTGCATCATTTATGTCTGATATCGTAGGGGGAGATTCGCCATCAAGCTCATTTGTGAAATATTTTGGAAAGGATGTATTGGATATGTCCGGTGACGAAGAACAGATGGCAAAGTTGAATGAGGCTAATCAGGAATATTTGAATCGGGTGGCAGAAAGCAATAAACTGCGGGAAGACCAAGACAAGAACATGGAGGCCTCTGCGCAGGATATGTCGGATTTCAAAGCAGAGAAAGAAATGTCGGATGAAGAATTTGAAAAATTCATTGGCGAATGTTATTCTGTTGTTGAAGGGGCTTTGATGGGACGTATTGATAAATCTTTCTTAGAAACGATGTATAAAGGCCTGAACTACGAAAAAGATATTCAGGATGCAGCAGCAGCCGGAGTAGTGGAAGGACGAAATCAAAAGATAGACGAGCAGCTAAAAACGACAACTGGAGATGGTATACCTGCTTTAAACTCTGGCGGAAAAGGGGGAACCAAGAAACCTGCTGTTCCTTTTAAAAGAGATTTCTATTCATAATATTAACAATAAAAACATTTTAGAGATGAAAGACTTATTTAAAAATGGAAGTTTTGCCATGATGTTAATCATGATTCTTTGCTCCTTCTTGGGAGTAGTAGATGCCGGGGCTATTGGCGCAGAAGCTGTAGCAGGCCCGACTGGTGGAATTGTAGAGACCAACCAGGTAGTAACAACGCAATTCACTCATGAAAATTCGGAAGATTTACTTTTGAATGATATTGAAAGGCGAGTTGTGAAAATTCGCCCTATGGGAAATCCACTTGAGCAATTATCCAGATATGCTACAAGACGAAATTCAAAAAGCCAAAGACATCAGTATTACAGTACTGATACACTTCCAGTTTCTTCTAAAATTAAAACGAAGTTTGATGAGTCAACAGGATTTAGCCAGGCTACAATAGATACAACCAATAATGGTATTTACTCAAAATATGAGACTATAATTGTCCCATCTGTAAATGGATATACCGAAGCTGGCGTCAAAAGTGAAGAGTTTTTGGTTTTATATATTTTAGATAAAGCAGAGGATGGTAAATTGATCGTTACTCCTGTTAACGGCAAAAAGATCGGAGATAATGAAAATTGTATACCTACTTTGGATGTGGACACTATCCTTATTCGTTCTGGCCGTGCACACAATGAAATTGATATGCAGACAACAACATATGCTTGTGTGCCAACGAAGAAAACGCAGTATTTGCAGATATTTAGAGCACAGATAGAAGAATCAACTTTACAGAAAATATCTGATAAAGAAGCTGATTGGACATTTAGTGATCTTGAGGAAGAGGCAATATTCGATATGAAGCGAGGTATGAACAAATCGTTTTGGTTAGGGGCGAGGCGAATTGTTTATGACAAAGCGAACAAAGAGGTTTACCTAACAGGTGGTATTTGGTGGCAGGCTGGTAAAACATTCGCCTATGGAGCATCTTCTTCGGATTTGCAATTTACAGAGTCTATGCTGGTTGACTTGATGAAAAAAGCGTTTACAGGTAATGCTGGAAATAAGACAAAAGTTTTTATTATGGGATCAGATTTAATGGCAAATCTTAGTAAGATCAAGCGTGATAGAGTTGTTAATGATGATAAAGTCGTGACTAAATATGGTATTAAGTTTAAGGAAATTACAACCAATTTTGGAACACTTTGGTGTGTACATGATGAATCTCTTGATGAAATGGGCTTCTCTGATAAAGGTTTAATTTTTGATGCCAATTATTTGAGAAAAATTTCGGTGTATGAGCTTAAAACAAAGGATCTTGATCTTCGCAAGGCTGGAACAAAAGATGTCGATGCTCGTACTGTCTCTGAAATATCCGGTTTGGTATTACAGAATCCGGATGCTCATGTTAAAGTTGTTCCTGTAACTGCTTAAAATAGTTTGTCATGGTCAAAGTATATAAAGCGCATAATATTCTTTCTGTCCCGATCGTCGTGGACGGAAAGATTGTCGTTTACGTAGAATTTAAAGACGAGAATCATACATTTCGTACAAGCGATGAAATTTACCAAAAAGCCTTAGAAGGGTTGCCCTGTTTTGGCAAGCTGTTTAAATTGTCTGAAAGTGTTGGTGAATCCGAAATCAAGAAAGATCCTATAGTTGAGTTGAAGGAGCTTCCTGAAATCACAGACTGGCAAGATGCAAAAGACCTTCTCCGTAAAGATTATGGAGTTCCCCATCAATCTCTGAATACACCAGAGAACATTTTGAAAAAAGCATCTGAATTTGGTGTATCTTTTCCAAACCTCAAAATCGGAGAAAATAAAGAATGACACCTTCGGAAATAATAAATAAGGTTAGAGAAATTATGAATGAAGCAGGTGAAGATGAAAACCTTCACCTGCTTAGTGAGGACACTGTTAAACTAGATGAATATATTGAATCGGTGATACCAGATGCCGTTAATCTTGTTTTGTTGAATGCTCCAGTAAATTGTATAAATACATCATCTTTTTCTTCTGAGATTATAGATAATGGTGAAGGTATTGGAGAAATTGCTTTACCTACAGATTTTTTGAAACTTATTGCAGTTAAACTAAAGGAATGGAAAAGAGCAGTTTCTTTTGTATATCCTTTTAATAGCGAAGAATATAAAATCCAACATAATTCGATAACACATTCTGGGATAAATAAACCTACTTGTGTGTTTGCTTTTAATTCTATAGGACAGATAATAGAATGTATACCTTTTGGCACAATGGAGTATTTTTATTATATCAAATCTGCAACTAATTCTATCAATAAAGGTCTTGATATAATTAAAGATAAATTATTTTTTTCAGTGTGTTATATGTGCGCTTTTTTAGTGTACAATATTTTCGAGATGTCTCAAACAGGGGACAAAATGAAATCAATAGCAATTGAATTAATACCAAAAGAGTAGTCTTATGTCGTACCTATTAGACGAAATAGAAGGGGATATTCGTTATGAGGTAAAAGGTAATAAGCTTATCTTAAAAGTAAAACCTGATGTTTTTCCTGATAGTGGTACAGGTGGAAGTTCTTTAAATATTGATATAATAAAAACCACAGATTTAATTCAGCCGACCGATAAAAATGTTTTTTCATCATTAAGAACTTTGCAGGAAATAAATGAAGCCACAGATGATCTTATTGTTGACTTTAATCAAATGTTCCTTCGTAAAGACATTCCTGATATCGCCCACGACATAATTACATTCGACAAAAAAATTGGCAGTTCCATCTTTTTGGATGGAATGGATGGTAAGGGTTGGGAGATTAAAGCGACGGGTGCTGCTTTGCTGGATTCAGCTCGTGTTAGAAGTGATATATTTCTTGGTGGCAAGTTTGGTTCTGTATCCTTTGCATCTGGATGGGATGGTTGGGGAACGGAGATAGATATACCAACATCATCGGCCACATTCGATTTTCTCACTGTCCGTAAGTCTATGAAGGTTTATGAATTGGTTTACTCACAGATATATGGTTTGGGCGGTTCCGTCCTGATTTCAGACCTCAATAAGATATTATACGTAGAGACTTGTCAAGGGTTCTACCGTTGCCACATGGATAGCATGGACGGTACAATGCGTATGAACTTGCGTAAGGATGACATAGTTCGCATGCAGCGTAGCCAGGGCATTAATGTTCGATATTTTTATGGGGAAATACTGAAAGTTACTTCCGATTATTTTGATTTGAAAATAATAGATGGTGAAGATTATCCCCAGCTGGGGGATGTCGTTTTCCGCATGGGTAACAAAACGGATGCAAAGCGTCAGGGCGTAATATATCTCACATCCAACGATGACCACGCTCCTTATATTGATGTTTTGGATGGTATAACCGATGCCTCCATGTTTGAAAAGGTAAAGGTTCGAGTGGGCAACCTTCGTGGAATCCGGACGAAAAAAGGCATCCAGTTGGATAAATACGGTATCTATGGATGTGGCGCCGTGTTTGAAGATACGGATATCTACTTGCAAGACGGTACAACTGTAGAACAGCAGTTCATCATAATGAATGGGAATTTTACCAGTGCTATCGAAGGAATCCGAAATGATATGTCATTGGAAACCGGCAATATTCTTCGTAACTCATCTTTCGGTCGCGATACAAATTACTGGTCAACTTCAAATACCGTACATTTTATAAATGTTGGCGGTGATTATCTTTGGATGGATGGCTCTTTTTACGCAGAAAAATCCAATGTTGCCGATATCTACCGGGATGGATCGAAGAATGTACTCCGTATCCGAAATGCCTCCATATCTCAAATGAACAGCTTGCTTACCGGCGAAAGAACAGAAGGTGTTTATTCGATTGCTTTTTATTATAAAGTTCTCCGCTCAGGTACATTGTCTGTCGGTTTTGAGGGTAAGGACTTATATTCATCATCCCAACTTACACCCACGGACAGTTACCAGAAGTTTGCCAAGTATGGCAATTGGGACGGCCTTGGTGACTTTAAGATTGGATTTACAGGTGAGATATTGATATATGGCGTGTCACTGTTTAATGACCGGTTGGCAGACGCTCAGATAAAACTCCAAACCCAAATAGATCAGCAGGCCGAGTATATAAAATTGTTGGCTACGAAGGATTATGTAGACGGTGAGACTGGAGCTATCTATATCCATTACGATAGCCAGCTGGAGATAACAGCCGAACAGATGTCCGGTATATCAACAAAGGTTGAAGGTTTGATTACCGAATCATCCGGATGGATTACAAGGGCGGAGGGTACAACCTTGTTTGCCAAAAAAGAAATGGAGAATGGTAAAAGTATCGTCAATGCGATTAATGTCGGAACGGATGGTATTCTTATCGAAGGTAACCGGATAAATCTGGTAGGTGCTGTTACTTTTTCAGCCTTCAACAGCTCGTTACAAAATACCATTAACGGCAAGGCTAATAGTTCTTCGCTGGGTAGTCTGGCCTATAAAAGCAGTGTCTCTGATAATGATTTATCATTTTATCTGGCACAGACAATTGCAAATAAAGTTGATCCGGGAGATTTAGATAATTATGCTCAAAAAGGCAGTATAACCAAAGGCGATCTGATCTCATCCCTGCAGTCTGAAATTAACGGGGCGATGCAGAAGGAAACGTATATAATAGGTGGGTATATTAAAACAAGCCTTATCGATGTAGATAAACTCTACGCAACGAGTTTGGCTGCTGTACGAGGTACAATTGGCGGTTTTACTGTATCCCAGCAATCTTTGACAAATACAGATGGAAAAGCCTTTTTATCTATAAATAATGGCTCAAGTAATGATGAAATTCGTTTGTCCGGCTCAAACTCTGGTTATACTGCAGCTTTAAACATTACTTGTAACCAACGAGCCATAGGTGCAGCTATATCGTGTGCCTATGGAAGTAACGGGAGTGCATTGTCCCTTCATGGGATATCAGGTACGAGGGCTTTGTATTCTACTGGAGGTTGTTATTTCAATCCCAGCGGGGCTACAGTTGAGTTTGATTTAACGACATCAGGTAGTTCCATTTATTTAAAGAATGTTCCGCAAGATAATAATATATCCAATAAATTTTCTGGTCGCTTGGGGATAGCCTATGTAGATGGCCGGAAATTAGTAGTACTCGCTTAATCAATAAATAAAATAGTTATGAAAGTAAATTTTAACAAGTCATTTAAGAATTACAAAGGAGAGGACGTCCTGGTTGACACAGAGGTTATTAAAGAAGGCAAAAAAGTTATTGAACAACGCCCGCAAATGATCTCAGACATGGTTTGTCGGTGCTTGTTTTCAGGCGAAACGATAGAGCGGATAGGTGATGCGGAAAAGGACAATGCCAACAAGTTGAAGGCTCATAGCCTTTGTATGCGTATAATAGCTGCAAAAGGAGCAGTAGAGCTGACAACTGAGGAAGCAACTCTTATAAAGCAAGCTGTCTCTGGTCTTAACGCTGGTGGTTACGCTCAGATTGTAAATTTAATAGAGGGAGGAAAGTAATATGCAGATACTTGATGATTCCAGAAACCGGATAGCCTTTAATGATGTGGGAGAGGTGCATATTGATTATGCTATTGTCCAAGCGACAGGCAAACCCGTAACAAAGGTAAGGGGGGATATTGTTGTGGCAAAGAAAACCTTCGGAACAATAACCGTTGAACGTGACGGACGTCTTTATATTTCCTTTGATTATGCAAACAATATAACGGCGGATATTAAGAAACAAGTGGTAAACACTGTACTGACGGATGCTGACGTAGTGTTTAATGAAACAATAGAGTAATATGGCTGCAGGAGACTTAATAACCAGTAAGGGTTACATCTTTACCCCTGCAGACGTGGAGTTATTTGTCTCCACTCTAGTTGAAAAAATACAGTCAACGGCGAAGGATCCGGGGCAATATGATATTGTGGATGTTTTGGACGATACTATTACATCATTGCCTGTCTTTAAAGAATCGGGTAATACATTTAAGTTGGTTCGTATTATGGTGTCCTTGTTTAAAGGTGATAAGGGCGATCCATTTACTTTCGATATGTTTACTCCGGATCAACTCGCAGCGCTTGCTTTGACCTTTGACAAGCTGACTCCTGAGCAGATTAATATTTTAAAGATTAAACTTGCCGAGCTCACCCCCGAAGACATTGCTTTACTCCAGAAACCCGCCACCGATGCCGCTGCCGAGGTCCGAGTGGAAATGACTCGCATTTCGCAAGAGGTGAGCCAGGCACTTGTTAACGTTTCTGATGCCACTGTTGATGCGAATACAGCTGCCGGCAACGCAGATCAGGCGCGTATATCATTGGCGGAATCAGTACAACAGAAGTTAACTGAGGTTGACAATAAAATGTTGACAGTCCAAGACGGGAAGACTACGCAATTTGGAATCGGCACTGTCGAATCTGGGACAACTCCATCCGCGACATTGACTGATGATGGAACAGACGAAGCCGGCAATCCCAAAAAGAAACTGAACCTTGTCATGCAAAAAGGTGATACCGGAGCCGTACCGGTTATAAGCAAGGGAGAAACAACAACAGGGCTACCAGGTACAGACGCATCATTAGAGTTTGTCCCTGACGGAGAAACACCGGAAGGTGTACAGAAGTATAAAGTAAATGTAACTGTCCCTCAGGGTATGCCGGGCACAGGTAATGTTACGGCAGTCGGTACAGGATTGGTAAAGGATGAAAAGTATTTGTTTGTACCATCAGTGAATGACGAATCTACGGGTGTCTGGGTAAAGTATATTGAACCCAATAATTTTCCGGAAGCTCCACAAGATGGCAAACAATACGCTCGGCAGGACGGCGCTTGGTCAGAAATCCAGTCAACAGGTGACGGTATTATTTATCCGACATTTGAGATTAACGATGATGCTCATCTTATCGTAAACAACATTACTGATCCGGCAACTTTCGAGGTCAACGAATCAGGACATTTAATATTTAACCCACAAATACAATAATATATGGCAGGAGTAGATTTAGGTAGAGTGGCTTATGTCCCCAAAGGGGTATATGATGCCGGGGTAACATACAACAGGCTTGATGTCGTTGGTTATCTTGGCAGTAGCTGGGTAAGCCTTATAAACAATAATATAGGTAATACACCCGCGGAAGGCGCAAATTGGTCGCTTGTCGCTCAGAAAGGCAATACTGGTGATCAAGGAGAAAGCATAATTGGTCCTACCGGAGAAACTGGAGAACCCGGCTTTTCTCCCACAATAGTAGAGAATGCCGATAACACGAATGATATATATCGGCTTGATATTACAGATAAAGATGGGACAACGACGACTCCGAACCTTAAGGGTCAAGACGGCGTTATCTCAGAAGATGCTCCGGCAGACGGTAAGACGTACGGACGGAAGAATGAAGGGTGGGCGGAAGTCCCTACTAAAACCTCACAATTACAAAACGATGATAATGTAGTTAAGGATGCAGCTTATGTACACACGGATAACAATTATAGTGAGGAAGAAAAACAGAAAGTTGCAGACTCCTTACGGTTTAAGGATGTTACAGAAGTAACAACACTTACCGATCTGCCAGTTACAAATTACTCCATCAAGGCCACTCTTTCGGCTGCCAGTCCTATCTCATTTGTCAGTACTCCTACCGAAGGCGAGGAATACATGATAGACATCCTTAACAGCGGGTCAGCAGACTTTGATCAGCCTTTACCAAACGCAGCTAATTGCCAGAGTAACGAGACGTCTGTCACTTGCCCTGCGGGTAAGGTAACTGCTATCTCTGTGCGTTACATACATGGTAAATATGTTTTCAGAGTCTAATTCAAAACGGAAAATAACTGAGCTATGCCAAAGAGGATAATAATGACAAACGAAAGTGCAAAATGGGGAAAAGCGATAGTAGGTGATATTGTCTATTATAAAGATGGCAAGATTGGTATCATGCCTAAAGATAATATAGATCAATCGCTTAAATCTTATGTAATCGCAATAGTCGTTGGTAAACTATTGGATAGATTGCTTTTATTATCACTAAATAGAGGCGAAAAGATACCCTATTCAGCAACTAGCGTATTAGTCCCAAATGTTGCTGTTGCACCATGGGCAGGTTGGGACATAAACGCTCAGGTTGATGATATGGCCGGCAAAGCCAATACCGATGCACTTGTATCTTATTATGGTCTATCAGCATCATTTGCTGCAGGGTATTGTGCAAGCTATAATGTCGCTAATCTGGATTGGTATCTAGGTGGCATTGGTGAATTTAAGTATGTCAACAATAATCTTTCAGTCATTGATTCTGTACGATCAGCTTTGGGTTATGGCAACCTTTTTAAAAAGATAGGTTCTGAGCTATACACTTGTATATGGACATCAACGCAATGCGAGGCTACAAGGTCACATTCATTAAGATACCCTACTGGACAGGGTTACGACCCTGGAGATCATGATATGAAAAAATATTATTCATACACGAATGAAGGCACGTATGGTCTATTCGGTATGGTAGTTTACCCGATGGCATCCATTGAACTTTAAATAAATAACGATATGATATACATTAACAAAAACAACGGCTTTTGGGAGCATACAGATATACTCCCAGCCTCCTATAAGGTCGGCACAACGCTAGAAGACTACGACAATGGGGCTTATCTAGCCCTTAGTGACGAACAGGCAGCTTTTCACGCCGCGCATCCTAATGCTACACCGCTTGAAGTTTGGCACATGGAGCTTACCCCTGCGCCGGAGCCAATGCCTGATCCTGATCCGTTAGAGACGGCCAGACAAGCAAAATTGCAGGAGATAAAAGCACAGGACGAGTTTAGCAACAAGTTTTTTATATCTGTCCTATCCGGTGGTGTGGAAGTAGCGAACCAAGAGTTGTGGATTGATAAGGATTTGCGCAACTCCTTATATAGTATTACCCTGCCGGCATTGCAGGCAGACGGTCAAACAACTACTAAGTTATGGACAACCGGCACGCCTCCTCAGTCTATAGATGTGCCTATTGTATGGGCTTTAGATAAGTTGCCATTATTGGAGATATACGCTAAACGTACTTACGACCTCAAAGCAAGTAACGAGGCCGCCGCTTATGCCGCTACGTCATTAGAGCAATTGACTCAAATTGACGTAAAAGCGAACTATCCTCATTTTTTGACTTTTGAATTAAACCTAGACTTAAATACACAAGACAATGGAAACAACACTACAGAGACAAACAGTTAAGCAGGAGTTGATGATCCTGTTAGCAGTGACAACAATCGCTTTTGCCGGTTATCGGCAAGCTGCAGCGCCGCATTACATGCCTGCCTCTAAGATTGAGGAAGGCACGGTAGTGCAGCGTAACGATAGTGTGACAACGGTAATTATCCCGGATAAAAGATAGGAGATAAATTATGCCAAAAAGAATAGTGATGACTGGCCGAAAGTCTATTATGCCGGAAAACAACTGCCACATCGTACATCCGGGTGATCGTATAATATTCCCCATATCAAGGGCAAATGTTATAAATAGGACAGTTAAGATCGTACTACAAACGACTGATAATGTCAATGGGATATTTGACCGGGTAACAGATGGAATCCTGGTTAAGATCAACAACCCTGCCGGAAATGACGATTATATAGATTGCACCATAAAAGGGCAAGAAGGGAATGCTATAGTTGCCGTATTTGATGGATCGGGCGTAATTAAGTGGAGTTATCATCTATGGATTGTCAACTGGGAGCCAACTGTAATTAATGGCTTTTTATCTCGCAATATTGGCGCGTTAAGTGATGCTCAAAATAATAGCGGACTAGAGGGAGGTTTATTGTTCCAGTGGGGGCGTAAAGACCCTATATTATATTCAAATGGAAACACTATTTCTACAAATGGTGCTGTGGAGTATGGAGTTAAAAATCCAGATAAATTTATAACCTCTTATCAAGGAGGATCATGGTATAACGCATCGTCTGAACAACTATGGGATAGTGCCAAAACGATTTATGACCCTTCTCCAGAAGGATTTAGGGTCAGTAGATATAATGAATTTAATGCAATAATAGAAGAAATATCAAACACTAATTTAGGAGGTATATATGGTGATTTATGGTTTCCTAAAATTGGAACTAAAATATATACGGATGGATCAATAAGATTAGGAGATAACCGCTATTGGACATCAAAAATAAGTTCCTCTTATCCCAATTCGGATAGTTCCTATATGGCGATAACATCAATGCAAGATGGCGGAGGTAGGGCTACAGGATGCCCTTTAAAAGTACACGTAGTATAGTTCACATCTGCCCATAAGTGAAATAAAACCGCCCCCGAACTATCACAGACCAGAGGCGGAATATGAAAAAAAAATTATTTGGGTATTGCTGTAGCAATACTTGGAATGCACAAATATAAATCATAAAACGTAAACCATGGTAACATTAGTAATTATTTCTCTGCTTATTATCGCCGGTTATACCACGGCCGTGTGTATTAAAACAAAAGGTATTCCGTATTCGATCAGTGCTACCTATTACACACTGGATCATAAATTGATCTTTGGCGGATGTATGACACTGACCGCTATGTTTCTTTTCCCGGTTGTATGGGATTTGAGTACATCTATTACGATGCAACTATTGGCTATTGCCTCATGTGCCGGTTTGATTGGCGTTGGTCTAGCTCCCGACTTTAAAGACAGTTGGATAAACAAAGTGCACTGCACGTCAGCGGCAATAACTCTGATATGTTCGCAGCTTTGGGTTGCACTTACTCCTATTTGGTGGGTACTTATCCCAGTATGGATATTATACATTGTCTATACTGTTTGGTATATGGCAAAGCATGTGACGGATAGTATAATTAGTGATTTTATTCGCTCGCGTCCGATGTTTTGGACGGAGATAGCGGCTTCAACATCGTTTTTTACGACAGTATTTATAAAAGAGGGAGGTGTGATGTGAATGTTGAACTAGCTGACATACTTGCCATTATTGGAACATTGGGAGGATTTGAAGCCTTTAAGTGGGGCGTAACCTTTTGGCGCAATCGTAAGACTAACGCACGTATAGAAGATGCTCGTGCAGATGTGGAAGAGTTTAAGGCTTTAAGGGAATATAATGAGTTTTTGCAAAAACAATTATCAGATAAAGAAGAACGGTTCGTTGAGCAGACAGGAAGACTTCGACAGGTGCAAGATGAGCTTTTTACTTTGAAAGAGAGCTATTCGGATGTAAAGCTGGAACTTGCTTTGAAAAGATGTGAAAAAAAGAAGTGTGGTGATCGTGAACCGCAAAATGGATATTAAGAATTAGGAGGCAATAAAATGAAATTAAGTGAGAATTTTGAATTAAGTGAGTTTACTAAAAGCGATACTGCAACTCGTAAAAGGATAGCTAATAATCCGACACCGGAAGCTGTTAAAGCAATCGAGAACCTGGTAATAAATCTACTGCAGCCACTTCGAAGGATTTACGGTAAACGTATGGTAATTAATAGTGGCTATCGTTGTCTGGAACTGAACAAAGCTGTCGGTGGTGTCCTTACCAGTCAGCATACAAAAGGGGAGGCGGCTGATGTCGCTTGTGAGCATCCGGCATACTTAGTCGAGTGCCTGCGTAAATCGGGGCTAGATTTCGATCAGTGTATTCAGTACAGTACATTCGTTCATCTATCGCTAAAATTATCCGGCCAGAATCGGAAACAATATCTGAAAGGGAGGTATTGATATGAAAAAGTTAACTATTTATATAACATGTTTTTTACTTGCATGGCTTTTCATTAGCTGCCGGACGCGTATGCCATATGTTCCTATTGAGAGTAAAACAGATTCAATCTACATTGATAAGTTGATCCCTTACCCTATGCCAGCGGACAGTGCTTCTATTCGTGCTCTAATGGAGTGCGATGAAAATGGAAAGGTTGTGCTCCGTTGGCTTGATATAGCTAATAGTAAGAATGTACAGTTGATGTTTACTATTGATAGCTTAGGTAACGTAATAGCAGATATGAAGGTTCCCCAGGATACGTTATATCTCCCGTCAAAAGAAATTTATGTAGATAGGAAAGTTGAAGTACCTTACCCTGTTGAGAAGAAGTTATCCGGATGGGATGCGTTTAAGATTGAGGTCGGAGGCTGGGCAATAGGCCTGCTCTCTGGATTATTATTACTTGGGATTGGATATGTGGTTAGATGGTTGGCGAGAAAAAATAAATAATGTTTTTGGGTAGTTTAATTAAAAATAGGAGACAGTGATATGTTAAACATAATGTTAATAAACCCTAACGGGGGGGGGGGGTAAATCCTCTATAAATAAAGTAGTTAGCTTGCCGACGAAAGGAGGTGGGCTATGGTAAGGGCGATGATGGGAAAAAAGAAAGCTGAATATATACAGGATGGCCTATTGCTTTGGCTTGACGGTAGAGATGCACCGGTTAATAATGCGTGGGTTGACAGGGTAAATAAAACAGCATGTGGGATTACAGGCCCGATAGAATATCTGCAAGATCAAAAATGTTATTCTACAATTAACAATAACGACTCGGACGGGATTCAGCAGTTCATAACTTTACCAAATGAATTGTTACTGAATACTCAGGTTTTTACAGTTCAAGTCGTTGGAAAGGACTATACTAATAATCGGAATGGCGCTTATATAGGTATTCATAATAATCAAAATGCTGATACCCAATTTGGTATTTGGCCTATTGTGGGTTACATTGAATATTATACGTATAATAATGGCAATGTGCATGCTACCAGATTCCCTGTACAGCTTAATACAATTATGTCATTATCCGGTTCAAGAAACGGAGGGGCTACATGTAGAAGTTTTGCAAACGGTTTATTTAGTAATGTGAACGCATCTTCATCTGGTGGTAGAGCCGGTAACTATCTTTTTCGTGATTCAGCAGGTTGGAATTTAAGAGCCGCAATTTATTGCGCTCGTATTTACAATCGACAATTGTCAGACAAAGAAGTTCTATATAATTATGAAATTGATAAAAAATTATTTGGAGCTATTTAGCTATAGTTAAGAATGGTGCTACTTACGCCGGGAGTTTTGCTGCATTGAGTTTCTAAGTAAAACAGATCAAAAATGACTATGAAGTTTTTATCATTTTATTATTTTACAGCAAATTTCTAATAGAATAAAGAACTATGTTTACAATAAAAAAATTATGGAACTATATTGTGTCTTAGTAAGAGAAAATGTTTTACAAAAGGTAAATGAAATCACAGGATATACAGGGAAACAGATAGAGGGTGGTTTTGATAAGATTGCATCAACAGAAGATGAATCAAATATAATGAATAGCTTATATAATGAATCTATATTAGAAATCTTGACTTCATTGTCTGCGTATAGACCAACTATTAAAGATGACGTTATTGTTTTTGATATTCCTGAAACTTTTGAATTGAAAGTAAAAAAAACAATAGAAGACTATTTGAATAAATATTTGATAAACGCTATTTGTGAGCGATGGTTCAAAATAACAAAACCGGATGAAGTAGAGTATTGTCAAATACAGTTAATTCGCATATTAAATGGCTTGAAATCATTGTTTAATATGCGGGTAAAATTGGTAAAACGTCCGGTAAGATCAACAGGATTTTAGTCATCTTAGCCTATTTGTATATGTTTCATCTGCTATTATTTCAATGTAATTAATAGCTACATCTGTTCTGACACCACCGACTAGACAGAACATGAAATATTTATAAGCTTTTGTCTTATTCATTTTTGTTATCAAGTCTCTTATATCAGAAATTTTTTCTGTTCCAGAAAGCAATGTGAAATGTTCTGCGTCGTTTGAACCTAAAATATAAAATCCTGCTTCAGAGAAAATTTCAACATTTTCTTCTCGAAATAATATAGGCTCTCCGCGAAAATACACATCAGAAAGTGAAGGCTTGACAATTCCTCTTAATGCCGATTGGAGTATTCTTTTGTGAGTAACAGAACCTAGTTTTATAGGACGTGAAATAATTGCAACGTCATTGATAGTTCGATATGGATTGTACATATTATATATTGCATACCCATTTGTTGAATTAAATACGGCGAAACAACGGGGGTACGAGTCTAAAAACTCTAATACAGAAGTAGAGATTTTATACCATTCATTACTTTTTTGACTATATACGTAACTGTATGAATACAGGGAATTAGATACAATAATTTCTTTTTCTTCGTATATATATCCTATTGAAGCTTTTTCAATATAATTTCTAAACTCAGTAGTTGAAACTTTTAGCTTTGGAATATTCAGTATATTAGAAATAGTCGGAGAACTTTCTATAGACGTTGGAAGAAATCCGTCTAATTTGTCAGATAATTTTGAAACGACAGAACCAGATATGCTCATTATACCTGATTCTGTCGCAAATATAACAGCGTTGTCTATAGGGGTAACACTTTTTGTATTTAAACATACATCTCTAGATACTGGAGCAGACGATGTGTATACAACTTCGCTAGAGCCAACCATTAATGCGTAAATACCGTCAGAACAAAAACAATAAAGTGGATATTGACCAAACTGTCCTTGTGAAATTGCAGCAGTATTAGAACACATTGCAACTATTGATCCTGAAGATGGGGTATATGTGTTTTTTGCAGGGAAAAAGAATGGGTTATTTACTTCCGAAACTTTTACTTTATTGCTGTTTATCTCTATATTATCTATTTCTCCTGGAGTGATTATTGTTGAAAAATATGAATCATCAATGATCGTTAATGAATCAAGATTATATGCTAGATTGAGGAAAGGATGTGGTTTAAGAAGAAAGGTACTTTGTTTGCCTCCTGCTAACCTTATGATCATTTTATATGCTCGGCTATCTGGATATGATAAATATGGAATTATGCCATAACTAGAAAGTGAGGAAAGTGAAAAATTTGCAGATACAACTTTTTCTCCTGAAGAAGTATTTATGTGTACTTCCGCTGTTCCAAATCCTGATAAAATTTGTTTTTCATCATCCCATATATAACGATTAAGATTTTTAAAAAGGTTGATTGGATAACCACTAAAGAGAATGTTTTTTATGTTTCCAATATGTAGTCTTGAGTTATATACATAACTTTTTCCAATTATTGTGTTATGTGAGAAAGCATCGTCTGGAAGTGATTCTTTTTGTTCTAAATTATCCAACATACCTTCTTTGATAATAGAACCACCACTTATAGAATCCGAGATTTCAAAAGTGTGTATTTTATAAAATGTAGAAGTTGCTACGATATCTTCTATAATTCTATCTTGTCCATAAAAATTCAGATTCAAATCCATCTGAGTACCGGCAGATGCCCTAAAACCTTCTATTGGTTTATTAAGGTCTACTGTGTAGACTGGATTGGACACGAAGATATCAATTCCAGAAACAATATCTTTCCATTTTTTTAATTCATCTGTGTCAAATCCATTATAATTTAGAGTGTATTTATCTACGATTGCATTAAAATAGAAGTCTTCCAGTTTCCCATCTTTGATGTGAACATCATTAGGATTAATTGTTATAAACGGACTTTTTTTTCTAGATGGCAATAATAGAATAGGAGCACTGTGACATATATATGAACCATCATATAGCCTTAAAGCGTATCTTACAATTATAGGGAAAGAAATATACCCTTTATCTTTTAATTTACTGATGATTCTGGAAATTGAACCATTGATAACATTTGTTGCCATGGCTGCATTTGTATCATCAAACTTATAATATGTTCCATCTTTCCAAGTAAAAGGATTAACAATATCACACCAGATTTTTTCAGATTCAAAATTGCTGTTCCATAATGAAAAATTAATAATAGGAAATGGTGGCTTAGTCCCTAATTCGATATATGTGTCTTTCTTAAATAATAGATACACAATATCATTTTCTGTAACTGCGATTAAAGTGTTTCCTATTGATTCTATTTTTTGTAATGATGCTATAGAGCATATCGGACACATGATCGAAATATATTTTCCGTTCTCTTTTTTATAGTCAAAATATAATTTTTCGTTTATACTATCATAACTAATATAATGTTCATATCCAGAGTTCACATGAATGTAAACTGGTTTGTGGTTAGATGGAAAAGCAATTTCTTGAATGGGTTTACCTGTTGGACTTATGGAGCCATTTTTCACTCGTGCATTAATTAGTTCTATGCATTCACCGTCTTTGGATATTGAATCATCAGTATTCCTGCTAATACCAGATATTTGAATTGATAATTTTTTCATTTTAACATTGGATTAGATTGAGATCGAACCTGTGTCATGATATCTTCAGGTATGATTTCTCCTTGTGTTTGTGTTGCTTCTTGTAACTGTGCTAATTGATTTTGTCTTTCTTGCATTTGCTGGTTTCTTGATTTAATGCTTTGAAGTAGTTTGTCTGCAAATGGGAAAGCTCCATTTTCAAGCATTTCTTCCACTGTAACAGCTCCTGTCTGATATAATTGTAATAATATATCATTTTGTAACATGCGATAAGATGGGGTAGAAGTGCTTTCCGTTAAAGAAAGGTCAAATTCTATGTTTCTAACCTTCTCTGGATCAAAGATTTTTGCTTCTTCACTGTAGTTACCACCAACAATATTTAAATACCTTATGTCTGTGTAATATTGTTGCTGTAATTTCATCATTTTTGTATCTCGATCCTCTCTTAATTGACGATATGATTCCATGATATCTATGAGATTAATAGAGGAATTTTGCGATTGCTGTGCATATAAAGATGCTGGAGTCCCAGAATTTGGCTTTTGTCCCTGCAGTGCTCCTGAAACTCCAGATACATCTTCTAGTAATTGCAATTGGATACGTAACATATCATATATTCCGGTTTGTGAAGTGTTCGCAATAATTTGATTAGGTGCAGGAACTCCTTGTTTGGCTTTATAGAGAATAACTCCATTATAAGACACCCATTCTTCGGCAATTTCTTCAATAGTCATATTATCTGGCATACAATCTTCCGGGAACATAAGTACACCTTTTGCGGCTGCACTCATTATAAAGTCTTGCACAGTAATTAAACGATTAATATATCTTTGTTGGTCGATAAATTCAGATACAAAAGAGTGTACTTCTCCATTAAAAAAAGGGTATAATTTGAATGAATAGGGATGTGACTTGTGCCAATAAGGTGTTTCGCCTTCTTTTAAAATATCACCATACGGAGAAAGAAAACGAAAATACCAATATCTGTCAACAAACCATTGATATTCTAGAAGCTTCATATCTTCTTCTAAAATGCCCATTTCTATTTGTTCTTGTATTCTCTGTTGGTTAATTTTTTTGAGATTTTCTTCTTCTTCGATTTCCACTTTATACCATTCACCTGTAAGTCTATCGTGTACTCTAATTCTTTCTTTGGATTCTTTTCTCCATATCTCAATTACACGGCAACGGGCAATATCGTCGGGAATGAAAAAGTCCATTTCTGTAAAATGTCTGGCTTGTAAATTTTCAACAATATTTGATATATCTTCTCTGGAATGAGAACGGTAAATATTTTTGAGGTATAGAGCTTTGTCTTTAGACCCATCAGCAAATTTAGAAAGAATTTCATTTAAAGATATATCGTGTATTTCTCCTATAAGAGAGCAATCCCAATGTCGATAATCTTCCATATGTGTATCTAGGAAGATTCTATTATAGTTGACAGAATCAGTCCAAACATCCATCATTCCATATTCATCGTTCCATCCGTAATATGTACGGAAAAATGCAGCTCCTGCAATTAAAAAAGTTTCTAGGTTACGGCGATCTAGCTCCCATAATTTATTTTTTTGATAACCATATTGAATTGTGGCACTCATCATTTCTCCGATTTTTTGTTCATCTCTATCTCTAGCGACACATACAGGCTCCGTTTGAGATGATGAAAATTGACCTAAGACTGTTCTCACAAGAGGTCTGACACGGTTGTTTTTAAGAGGAACTTTTCCTTGTTTTTTTATATAAGTGGACTCCTTTATTGTTCCTTCTTTTGTATCAATTTTATCACCCCACTGATCTCCATACACGTTCATAGAACATCGTTCAGCNCCATACACGTACATAGAACATCGTTCAGCCTCTTTACGAAAGTTTCTTAAACTTTCCCATGCATTGTAAGCCTCTAATAAAATTGAATTGTTTTTTGAAAAAAAAATATCTTCTTCTAAAACAGAATCAATTTTCCCCTTTTTTTTAAAGAGATGATTGTACATTTTTAAATTTACAGAATTACCCATATCAATAATTTTATATACAAAAGAAATAGCTGTAATTCAAAATATAATGCTGTAAATTATAAAATACGCTTGATGATCTTCCCTTGTTTTTCAAGTTTACGTATTTTGTCTTTTAGCTTAGAGCGTTCAACTAATATAATGGTGTGACAATTATCTTTCAGATAGATCGAAACTTTATTATTTTCTAATGTTTTTACTTTATTAAGTGCATATAAAGCATTTTCTTTTTCTTCTATTAGATGTTCATGATAACTTTTATGTCCCATATTTTTATTTGTTATATATTAAAAATCATGGGAAGTAGTTTAACCACTTCCCATAAACAAGTTAATTTTATTCTAAAAATCCATTTCCTGCCAATGCCCTTGCATTTTCTTCAAGCGTCATTTTATTGTAAGAAGATAAGCATTCACTGGACTTATGTCCTGTCATATTTTTAAGTCTACTTTCTGTAACTCCATCTTTGATATTGTTTGTAATAAATGTTCTTCTTGCTGTATGAGATGTTGCAAGTTTATTTTTTGGTATTGTAATTGTCACTATTTGTCCGGCTATCTCTCTTTCATAAGTCACATCCTCAGTCATTCCAACTTTTCGAAGGATTTCTTTTATGGCCTTGTTAAAGTATTGAATACAACATGACTTAGGAAGTTGGTAATTGTATTTTTCAAATATTTCTTTTACATACCTTGTGATCGGAATGCAAACCTTTGTTTTAGTCTTTTGTGTTAGCATCTGGATATTATCACCTTTAATGTTATCTTTTGTAAGGCGTGAATAGTCAGAATATCGAAGTCCGGTCATACACCCTAGAATAAATAGGTCTCGGAGTTCTTTTTGTCTTTTGGTCAATCCATCATAGTAATAGATACGGGAGATATCTCTTTCTGAGAGATAGATAAAGAATAAATCTTCTTTTCTTACTTTAGCATCCGTATAAGAATTATCAACTTTCCATCCGTTTGCCTGAGCTTTTTTAAGAAGATATTTCATTCGCTGTATCAACCCTTTTACGGTACCAATTTTCAACTTTTCTCCTATATGCATGAAATCGGCAAAATCATCAAGCACCTCCTTTCCGATTTCGTCTGTATTATAGACTTCATTGCATTGTTCTTGAAAGTTTATAAAGTGCTTGATAGATAATGCTATAGAACTATAACATTTAGCTCTTTTAAACTTATGGAGAAAAATTGCTGCAAACTGAACAAAGTTACAAGCCGGGAGATTGCGAAAATAGTCACTTTGTAATGAAATCCCGGAATAATCTGAAAAATCAATTTTTAGTGCTGTCATGACAATAACGTTTTGAATTGTAACTAATAAGCACTATATTTGTAGTGCTTTAAAGATTGATACTTTTTAGTGTAAGAGATTACAAAGGCCGGATAGCTCCAACTATCCGGCCTTGCTTTTCTATTCATATTGTTTCAGTATTTATCTGAGTTGAGTTAAACTTCTATCTCAAATTGATCGCTCTTTCCAGATGGCATGAGATCAAGAAAAGATGAAGATACAGAAACGTAATAGATGCCATCTTTTTCTAACGGCAACCAATGAAAATACCTGCCTGTACCTTCATGCATTACAGGTATTCCGAATTTGCTAAGAGGCTCACCATCTATTCCTTTAAACTGATTACACCATTTCTCGATAAACTCTTTCCCCTCTTTTTTTCGGGTATTTATTTTCCAACAAGGATGTTCCTTGTTATCATTATTAGGTATTAACTTCTCCGGGATTAAGCCCTTATCATCAAATCCAATCAGAGTATAACGCCACTCGGCAGTTATCCCAAATATCCAGCCATATCCAAGACTATCCGGTCTTGATCCGCAATGTTCTTGGATCATATCCTTGGCTTCTTTTTGCTCACGTAGAAGCTGCTCGTTCATTTGTTTCAGTAGCTTCTCAAGCTCTGAGCCTTGTTTTGCTATTATCTTCATTTTAGTTTACTTATTTTTATTATTAGTATAAACTCTTTTTTAACTGATCTTTCATCTTTGTGCCAATATTACTTATATTTGTAATAAATAACCATAGAGCAATAAATTCAATGAATAAAATTTTACTTATCATTGGCAATGGATTTGATTTAAATCTAGCCCTAAAAACAGGATACTGTGATTTTATAAAAAGTGACTACTTTAAAAAGGAAGTTAATAACAACAATCAATTATGTAAATATTTACTTAATCAGCAAGAACTATATAATTGGATTGATATCGAAAATGAATTAAAAAAATATTCTACAGAAACAGATTCTCATCCCAAACAAGTAAAACAAGATTTTAAAAACCTTAGTGCTTCTTTAATTGATTATCTTTCAAGTTTACCATATGATAAAATCAATAAAGAATCAATCGCATACCAAATTATTAATGACCTATGTAAAATGGATATTGTAATTATAGATTTTAAC
This sequence comes from Parabacteroides provencensis, assembly GCF_900232875.1. Lineage (NCBI taxonomy): Bacteria > Pseudomonadati > Bacteroidota > Bacteroidia > Bacteroidales > Tannerellaceae > Parabacteroides > Parabacteroides provencensis. The sequence continues at coordinate 52,344 of NZ_LT960492.1, forward strand.
TATACTCCTACAACAAAGATTTTATATCCAGAAAAAGAGATAATAAAAGTTCATGGTTCCATAGAAAATAAAAATATTATATTTGGAGTAGAAGATAAGGCTGACATAAAAAAAGAACATATTTTCTTAAAAAAATCCTATAATATAAATTTTACGCCCATAGATATTTCTAATTATTTAAAAATATCAGACAGTATAATATTTTTTGGACATTCTTTAGGAGAAACTGATCATACTTATTTTAAAGATTTCTTTTTTTATACAAACAAATCCAACAATACTTCACAGAAAGAGGTATATATAACCTATCATGGTAACGATAGCTACGATAATATAATGATGCAAATAGATACTATGTCCAACCAAAAGTTATATGAATTCAAGAAATGCTATAATGTAAGATTCATTAATACAGTAAATGAAAAACATGGTCATTTATAAAACCAACAGTAGCAACTCTACAATCAATGCTTTTCAACAGTAACGTCCGGCACCACATTCTTCAAGGCTTTTCCAAATCTTTAGGCTTACAGTTTGTGCATTGCTTTACTAATGTTGCCTTACCAAGTGTCCCCCCCGGTTAGTACCTTGTTTATAATTCATTGCATTGTCAGGAAACTGTGCTGCTCCTTTCATGGAACCTGCATAGCTATCGCCTATATTCACCCACAAAGTACCATCATTCGTTAACACCCGCCGAACTTCCCGGAACACTTCAACCAACTTCCCAATATATTCTTCCGGTGTAGCTTCAAGACCTATCTGTTCATCATTTCCATAATCACGCAAACCGTAATATGGAGGAGAGGTCATACAGCAATTAACACAATTATTGGGTAAATTTTTTTAATCCAGATAAGCATTCTTTGTTGTATATTACATTAACATCCATAAGGTTCACATTTTACAGATGTTGAATTATTCTACAATAGTATATTCGCATAAGTCATCGGCGAAAATATCAACAGTTCGCTTTTTACCTTCCGGTAAAGCAGAAACCCTGGCATTGCCTAAATATTGAAAGATACATTGCTGGTATCTGTCAAGTACCTTATATCTCTTTCCCTCTTTCTCAATAGTCATACCCTTCTTGATAGACTTACCCGTAGAATCAATGAGATATTTATCAAGAAAGGATTGCTCCAATCTTTCTATTTCCTCTTTAAAAGGAGCTATTCTCTTTTTATATTCTTCTTCAAACTGATTAATTTTAGAATGTATAAAGCTGACATCTTCTGTTAGTTTCTCCGCATCTGCTATTCTTGATTTGTATGTATCGTTGTTCATACTCTATTGTTTTTAAGGTTATTAATTTCAATCTCGATTGCATTTTTTTCTTTCCATGCCAGATCGTCCATATTCTCTACATCTTGTAGTTTAGAAATTAATATGCTTAAATCAATTTCACAAAGCTGGTAATCAGATATTGCATTATCTACCATATCGCTTTGCTCCGCAAGAATGTTTTCCCATTTTTCCGTCGCAATCTTTAAGTCGCTTTCCAATTCTTCTATTGTTTTCATACTTCAATTATTTTTAGGAGTTGAGTTATTTCAAATAGGTTAGTAATTCAAGAATACATTCAGGAACATCGGATAATTGTACTTTTGGTATATACTGAAAATTGAAAGCATTATTTGTATGAATTTCTATTTCCGCTAATCGAGCTCCGGACGGTGAACCGTTGCCAAAATCAAGTCCTGATTTGTACTCGACACATATACAGTGTCTATCATCTTTGGTAAAAAAGTACGTTTGATCTCCTAGATTACGAGTCAAGCAATGTACTTTAATCATTGCCTGCCGTTCTTTAATTTCAGATTGAAATTTTACATAGCCATTGCGATAGGCATTTATTACCAATTTCCTGACCCTCATTCTATCTACAAATTCGGGAAGTGGATCACAAACCTTTTTGCTGTGTTTCAAGGCGGATTCTGTTATGCCTCTTTTCTTTGCCATACCTCACTTGTTTTTTAAGTTATGATTCAACAATCTGTAACGCCTGCATACATTCAAAAGAGAAAGTAGAATTTAAGGCGTCATACACTTCTTCCGGTATATCATTTTCATGTTCAAAATCACCTTCTATACCTTTTGCTCCAGTAGGTGTAGCGACATGTTTCTGGATAAATGTTTTACCATTAAGACAGACAGTCGTTGTCCAGCCTTTACTTGTTATTTCAATTGATATTTTATTTTCTTCCATGCTTCAATTATTTTTAGTTGTTATCCAATACTACAAAATCCTCTCTTGTCAGATAGTAACGATGATCTATGCCAATCGCCTTGTAAAAGTTTCCACCGCCGAAATTGGGGCCCATGTATTCAACTTCGACGATTAAGCCTTTCATCAAGCCGTCGCGACGATAATATTCCTTCTCTGTATTTATTTGTACTTTCATATTTTTTAATGTTGTACCAACTCTAATTCAGATTCAAAAAACTCCTCGAAATACATTTTACCGTTAGGATAATGAAGCATAACACAATATAGGTTTTCTTCACGTGTTCCATCTTTAGTCTCAACTAAGGCATTTTCTTCTACTACTTCAGCAATAACTCCTACTTCCGACTTATGCTTTTCGTTTGTGCACCAAACATGTTGTTTGATTTTATATTTTATTTCCACGACTCGTTATTTATGGATGGTTAATACTTCTTTACGTGCATCTTTTCACGGAACTGGTTATACTTAATTTTCTGTTCAATATGCCAAAGCAGGTCAATATCAAGATGCTTTGCAAGTCCGAAAATGGACATCACCATATCGTTAATAGCAGTGGTAAAATCATATAATCCATCATATCTCGATACAAGTGTTGATATAGCATATATTGACTCTGTAAATGTTTCGTCTTTACATGATTCAGCCATATCATCTATGCAATCAGCTATATCTTTAGTTGCGAGTTCAAGTGAAATATTCCGCATCCCTGCCAAATCAAACAGACGAATGGCAGCATCGGCAAGCTCATCTTCTACAGTGTCTTTGATACATCGATTAAAAACATTGATAAACTTTTCTTCTGCTGTAAGCCATCCTTGACATTCAGTTATCTCGTTATATTCATATTTCCCCTTGTCAAATCGCTTCCCTTTTCTATCAGCTTCTACTGCTTCCATCAGTTCACTGATAACAAGGCAAAGAAAGTGTTCATTACTCAATTCCTTATCATGGAAACCATGATCGCAGGCGGTTTTATACGCCTTGTCTCTTAATTCATTCAAATTCATTTTTCAATATTTTTCAATTCATTGTTGATTACTTCATTTATTTTCTTTGCTTCTTCGTATCGTTCCGATCGAAAACGTGGCGCATATATTACAGGTATTGAATTATCTTAGGTGTTGAATTATTCTTCAAAGTCTTCAATCTCAAATTCCCAATCCATAGCATCTCTCGGTTGAATATTGTCAGACAACCATTCAGCAGCTTCAGCTAAATCCTTTCTTCCTGATATTGCGCATTCATCAGGCATAGGAACATCCCCACCTTCATCATAGCATTGAGCTAATGCATCATATACTTTATCTGGCACTTTTACATTACCAAGACCTACTCTAAAAGTCATTTTAACTGTTATATCTTTTATTGTTTTCATATTCAATTATTTTATTGTTAATCAATTACTATTGCATTAGCAACTTTGGGCTGAACGGTGATAACGTCTTTTCCGGTGCTGCTATCTACTTTGCTTATATACAAACCGTCCGCATCTTCTCTAAGCATAAATTCCTGTCCTTTTAATTGTAATCGGAATGATTCTCTGCCTATCTTGGTTCCATCCCTTAATATTATTTCCACGATTCGTTATTTTTTATTCTTGAATTAAAATTGTTCTATCAAATCTCTGTTCATCTATCAATTGAGGAACATCGGAAGTTAAATCCCAAAGCCGATATTCCTCAAACATTGTGGTTTCCGGGTTCATCTTTAGTGTTAATCTTCCGATATTTATAGCCGTTTCTTTTTTGGGGAAATACACATCGGTGCCTTTAATGGAAAGTCCCCATCGGGTAATTGCTTTTGTTTTTGGCTCAAACATATTGGTTCCTTTCATTACAGTAATTGCAATAACGTGTACTTTCTTGTGAGAAAGAGGCTATACGATGCCTTACAAGTTCGTGCGATATCCCACGATCACAAATAAACCTAGCGGTTATCTTCTCGTGTTCCAAGACTGATTCATGTCCTCTGCTTATAAGCATACGGATAAATTTCGATGAACTATCCGATGTTATTTTATCTTCTGATTTATAACAGGTTCTTCCTGCTAATTCTATATTTGCAATTATGTTATCAGAATCAAGGTCTGACATTATCTGATATGATGCTCTAATTAGTCTCATTTATTGATTTTTAAATTGTTGATTTTACGATCAATATACCATTTTGCCTTTTCTAAGTCTTCAATCTCCTTTTCGCATTCAGACTTATCGGCACTTTTCTTTAAACCCGCACGCCACAAATATTTTATGGCATTTCCAATACAGAAATCATAATGTTCTGTCACGTCTATACATTCAATCCCTGATGGATGAGATGTATAATGTTTTGGGTGATTAACATTATCCATAGGTTCACTTCTTTTTTGAATTAGAATGGTAAATCGTCTTTATCCTTATATTTAGCAAGGAACTCATTCGCTTCTCGAACTTGTCTACCTGTATAGTTGTCTGGATCGTTAACTATTCTCAAACAATTATCATACTCCTGTATGTTGGCTGATACTAAATCCTTGCTCTCTACAAATTGCTTTGCTTTTTCAAGTACGTCAGCCGCTTTCTCTCCCTCTCCAATCTCCAATTCTATACCAATCACCTCATTCTGATAATTGCCGAGATTAAAGCACTTTTGATAATAAATTTTCGTTGCTTTCATATATCATTTATTTTTAATTTATAGCTCAAAATGTACAGCCCAGTAAGTTCCATCTGTTAAAGGAAATAATATGTATCCAGTATAATCATCTTCAAACTGACAAGTTTGCCAAACAAGACAATGAAAGTTATCATCCTTATTATCATCTTGTCGCATTAATAAATTAGGAATGTGATATTTTTTATTATCTTCTTCGATTACACGGTAAAACTTATGTCCTGGATATGAGCTGTTTTTATAATTTTTATCCTCTAAGACCCTGCAATATCCAACATGACGATTTTCGCCATCTCTTAGATATTCTTTGATTTTATAAGATGGGTAATCAATATTCTTCAGCACATGCTTGAATGCAGAAACAATTTTGGTAGATTCTTCATGCCGATAATCCATCAAATCATCCATTGCTTTATCAAAATCCTTATCTATCATATTTCATATTCTTTTTATTTGTTAATTAAAATGGTAAATCAAAATTTATATGGATAAAAGGAAATGTTTTATCTATGTAAATGAGAAATGTTTTTCCAAAAACTTCATAAATAGGATGTCCATCTGTGCGTCCTACAATTCTTATATTTTTCATGTCCTTTTAAAATGCCGCTCACTTCCATGTATCACGTGTTCGCCATCGTCAACTGGTTCAAATCTGGGATTTCTCCAGTTGTTCACATAATAGAAACAGCTTGACTGTACAACACCTAACTTCTTTAGTTTTTCAGCTTGCTCGATAGAGCAAATTTGCATCTCAATCCTCATAGCTCACTTATTTTTAATTGTTAGATAGTAATTCGGGATTATCGTAGATATTACCTTTAACTACAAACATTTTGTGTGCTTGTTGAAAATTATTTTCTGTAAAGCCATCCCATCCAACCCAGCATCCTTCTCGGGTACACCATTTAACCTCAAATGAAAGTCCTATGCGATGTTTGCCAATTGTTGTAATGTAGTCAAGTTGTATAATATCCCCCTCATAAATTTCTTTGCCATTTTTATCAAGCAGTCCTGTAAACTGACCTATAGTTTCAGGGTTCACATCATTCATATATCCTGACCGGCTCATGATTCTGATTACACGTTCATTCCTAATATTCGTATAATTAATTAAAGAGCCTTCTATCCATCTTTCCATTGGGTCTTCAATTTTAATTCTTTTTCCTCTGAATTTAATCTCACGCATTTAAGCCTCCTTTCTTCCTAAAGAACTCACACTTCTTCCCCGGCGCTTCGTCCGGTTTCGTCTTTTTGGATTCTGCCTCGATCGTGTATAGCGCACAATCATGTCGATCAGGACATGTGTTGCCGTAGCATTTAATTTGATGTTTCATAGCTTATTCTCCCCATAGATAATAATCATCCTCGTCAATTACTTTGATGGTATTCTTGTCGTTTAGGTCATCCTCGTCAATTTCTGATTCAAGATGACAATAGTCCCAATCCTGATTGTAATACTGCGCTTCAGAGGACTGTTCCAACGTGACATCAACTAGGGGCTGATCCTCTCGCCAACACTTAGCTTCTTTGTCTAACTGTGACGCGTCCATCTTATCGATAGCGTCTCTTAATTCTCTCCAAGTCATAATGTTAATAAATTACTATTTGTCATAGAATAAATCATACCCAACAGAATACCCTTTGCCTATCAGGATATCCACATATATTTTTGCCCCCCCCAATTCTTTAGCCAATAATGTGACCGATTTATTTCTTACATCAAGTCTGATAAGCGGGTTTTGTTTTAATACCTTATGGCATTTATACCGCTCTTGCTGGCTTTCCTTGGACTCCTTGAGTTTTCTAAGCCCTAATTTTGTTTGTTGCATGGATATTTGATTTTTGTTTATGTTATAGCCTCTGCCTCCTGCAAGTACACTCCTTGCATTTCTGGTAAATACTAACACGATCCTTTTCAGATCGAAATAAAAAAGGGCAACCGAATTGTTTATCGAGTGCCCCGAAGAAATTACAGCCTTGTGGCCTTTTGAATGTCTTTTGGAATATCAGGTTGGAGAGCTTTAAGGCTTCCTCTGCCTGTTCTTTTGTAAGTTGGTGGTAATACATCATTTTTGATTTGATTTTCTTAATTTAGAAAGAATAAATTCTCCTGGAAGCTTGAGTATGTTTTTACCCCCGGGCATTTTGTCACCTCTCCACTCTTGGAGTGCAAGCCAGACACTAGTGTTTTTCTCGCCGTAATTAGATAGCATAGAGATTAGTTTCGCATGCTCTACGCTAACACCAAAAGATTCCAGTGCGTTAATGAGTCCTTCGTAATTTCGATCCACGCCATCGTTAGGTGGCGGATATCTTTCTATAAAATTCAAAAAAGAATTTTCCTCCGTCTTCCCTTGGGGGATAGAGGGGGATATTTCTTTTTCTTTTTTTACTTTACTTTCTTTTATAGCATCGTTTTTTGATGCGTTTGTATTCGTATTTGATGCGTTCGCACTACCTTCGCATTTATTCCAACGCCTATTAGCTGATTCTCTGGCCTTTTCTGATTTATCATCTTTTAGCTTCATACGTCGCGTAAAACTTTCGGAGTAGAACCGCTTACCGTCATCGGTAAATTGAAATAACCCAAAATTTTCTACTATAGATTTTACGAGTGATGCATCTACGCGAAGATCAAAAGCTATCATGTTATAATCTTTGATACTCGTATAGTCAGCACTCTCTCTAAGACGTTCCAGAAGCATGAAATAAACGCCATATCCTTCTGCTTGATGCTTTATTCGGACAGATATAATCTTCTCGTCATTACGGGCATTGCTATCGTGAGGAAAATAATAAGCGTCTTTTGCCATATCTACCGTTTTTTAAATTGACTGCAAACCCTAATTGAATTAGCTACTCTGCCTGCATTATGACAAATACACCAAACAGCTAATCCAATATGAGGCTTTGCATTACCACAATCAGCACATCGGATTTTAGGTGGATTTTTATCTTTCTTCATAACCCTTTCTCCTTCCTGATACGTTTTACTTCCTCCTTGTAGTATTTGATTTTTTCAAGATAATCGACCACAGTCCATTTTTCAATAGATCGTCTGGCTGATTCTAGCTCTTCTAAAACCTTCACTCCGTATTTATCAATGATAAATCGTTTATATTTGTCCAGGTTACCGCGAAGACCAATATTACAATTAGGACACTGAACATGACAATTACGGGTATCATACCGAGTTTTAATATGCCTACGGTCTATATAATGACCATTGTGCATTAGATTCCAGCGCCACATTGATCCGCAAGTAATACATTTGCAGAAACCGTTTTCGCTTGCATTTTGTAATCGGATGTATTCGGAAAAAACTCTGTCTAACCTCTGCTGGAGAATAGGAATGGTTAGACGTTTTGATTTTGCTTCATTCATTTTTCTCTTATTTTTATGCCATGCTGATAGAGCATAAGTTTCTTTTTGATAATATATTCTTTGTTCTTTCTAGTGATAGGGGATTTTACATCCTCCACTATTAGTTTTGAATTTTCAACATAGACAAAGTCTGCTATATAATGACAGGCACGTTCTATACATTTCTTCTTCCCGTTTATATTCTCATAATGGGACGGAATCAATTCAAATTTGACCTGTTCTTTTAGCTCAGAAATCATTCCAGCTCTTTGGAGTAATTTTAATTCTTCAGCTCGTCTTTTTTCTTTTTTACTGTCATATCCTAATACCTTTTTATTACGATATTTATTTACCATTTCCTGTCTTTCTTTTGATTGATTAGATATAAAACGATATAAATCATAGCCATAATGCCAAAAATTAAGGCCACTAGGAAAAATACCTGTGACCAATTGTTTAATGCTTCCATATTTGATTTATTAATTTATGGCGTGAAGTGAATTAGAATTAATTATCTCGCTCATAGTCTTTACAGTCTTTTTTGTAAAAACCTGAGTCATTGTTATAGTCCTGGGGAAACCAAAAGGATAACTCTCTTTTAAACTCACAAAGCTCCTCGTTCGGGGCTTTCGGGTCGTCCGTTGGTTTGAAGTGGACGCAATAGTCACAAAAGAATGTTGGCGGAGATGTGTTTTTTGATTTGCTCATACTTTTATAGTTAATGAAATATATTTCCCTGGTAGCGTACAGTTGCGGAGTAACTGATCGCATTCGCTACCATATGCGATGAGAACAGAACCACATCCGGGACGGTCGCCTTTTGTCCCATCAGGACGAAGAAAGTAAATGCGATCACAAAGAAATTTAATCGATGTTGCCCGATTAAAGATGTCCTCAAAAAACATTTTATTATCGCATCTGGCATACAATAACGCTATACCGTTCCCGTGATCTGCCAATCGACGAACAAAATGTTTTACCGTAGGATTTTCGTAGGGAGGATTGAGAAACACGCGTCCATTCCAATTCTGAGATAATCCGTCAATATCCTTTGTAAAGCATCTTTCAGCCGTATGCCAGCTTGTAGAAGGAGCACATGGATCTAAATCAAATTTACCGCCTAAGGATTCAATGATATATTGAGGAGTGTACCACTCTGTCGTAGCAGCTTTTCCGCCTTTGTTTGCTGTTTGAAAATTTACATTCATGATATCTCAAATAGTTTTACTTCTTATCTAAAGTTGATTGCTCCCGAAACAAATGTCGGGAGCAAATTGTAACTACTTTTTCATCTGCTCTATGCGAGTTCTTAAGGTCAACAGGTAGTCATGCATTTGAATTTTCTGTAGGTCCATTAATCCAACTTGCATTTCACCAGCAATAGACTCTGCATCTTCACGACCGAGGAATAAAACCAGTTTGTTGTATTTATCCATTAACTCATTGTATTCGATATACAATCTGTCGAGTGGGGTATCGGCTATCTTATATGCTTTTTCAAACACGTCTTTCGGTGACCAGCTTTCATATCCATCTTCATAACGTACCCAATAGCCATCGCCGACTTTACCGCCTGTTTTAAAACCGCATTCTTCTGCATCATTTGCCGACATAGGAGCCGCCTCAATAATTTTTGTTCCAATGTACTTTTTCGTATTCATATAAAACTACGGTTGACCTTTACACCATAAGGTTCAATTATTTTTAATTGTTAGATAGTAATTCGGGATTATCGTATACATTGCCAATTACTTCACCGTTCCGAGTACAATTATCAATGTGATATTCTTCATCTCCTACCATTATACATGCCTGAAAGTACTTATTCAATGCGATTACACCGATATAGATATTAGTCACAATTGTATGATATCCTTGCTTCTCATAACTATATGTAAAGCGTACAATATCTCCTTCGTATATCTCTTTTCCGTTCTTGTCTTTTAGACCGGAGAACTGACCTATAGTTTCAGGGTTCACATCATTCATATATCCTGACCGACTCATGATTCTGACTACACGTTCATCTCTAATATTCGTATAATCAATTAAAGAGCCTTCTATCCATCTTTCCATTGGGTCTTCAATTTTAATTCTTTTCCCTCTGAATTTAATCTCACGCATTTAAGCCTCTTTTCTTTTTAAGTTATTCTTTTTGATACTTTTTGAGAAGTATTGCTCCACAACCTAAGAACCACCATTTTATTGATATATCCTTTTGTTTTTCGGCAATATCTAATATGGTCTCCTTAAATTTATCAGGATTGTGATTTGCTTTAGATTTAATGATTGTCTGCGTTTGCAGAATGTTTAGTTTGTCTTTATCAGATTTTACATTGCCTAGTACCCAATCATTAGCAGCGGATAACAACTCTTCTTCTGATAAAGGCTGTTTGCATATTTTTTTTTCCAGTTTATCCGCTTTGAATTTGATTTTTACCCGATCTATATCTTCCGCTGTGTAGGGAAAAATATCTATGATTTCAGTTTCAGTAACAGAAGCAATCGTATAATCAGCCATAGTTCCTTTCATTCCTTCTTCCAATACGGCAATAGCTTCTTTCAAATTGCAAGCCTGTGCAAGCATCTGCGCTGCTGTTTTCTTTTCAGCTCCGCTTTTTTCATCCAATGTGATGAAATAGACTTTTATTTTGTAAAAACGATCTCCATTTTCATTGAAAAATAGTTCGGAAAGGCGAGCCCGTTTAATGTCTGTTACAGTAAACTCACCGGATATAAACGGTTTTATCTCTTCTATTATTCGGGCTTCTGCCTCTGTGAAACTTAACGCATCTACCAAATAGGGCTCTGTAACCCGTTTCTGCATTCCGTTTTCAAGTATCTTTTCGTAAGATACTTTGCATTCAAACCAATTATGCATTTTGATTTTTTCTTTCGAGTTTTCTAATCATGATTTTTATTTGTCTCGCTTTATCTTGATCGCAAGGTTTTATAGAATATCTTTCGATATATTCTGCGCCTTTTTCAAGAAGGCGGATTATGTTTTTTATATCCGATTTGCATACATCCATCTCTATTGTTTGTAATAGAATCCTTGAAATCTAACAACATTAAGATATTCGGGGGACTTCATTAATCCGTCTCCCATACCGCTTAGGGTTTCTGCTCCGGCTTCATCAATTACGACTTTAGAGTCGATTTCTTTAGGAACCCGGAAGCATATTTGAACGGGAAAATTGACTTTGGCATCTCCGGTTATGACATTAACAGATGCACGCTGGGTAGCTGCTACTATTCGGAAGCCGAGAGACCTGCCTTTTTGGAGTAGAATCTTTAAGTTCTCTTCCAGGGATTTCAGTCGACCAACGGTCTTTAATTCTTTTTTGGGAATACCCCTGGCAGATACTCCAACAACGACTTCTTCTTTAATGTCCAGCTCGGGACCACTTTTAGCAGATGCAACCGCGTCGGCAAACTCATCAAAGATTATTAGAGTTTTAGTGCATCTGCCTGTCTTAGCCCGTTTTTGCATATCTACAACCAAAAGCCTCATTTGCTCTTCTATATCCTCTATTTCATTGAATACCTTAGCATAACCGCTGTATGAACAAAACTCGTATTTAGGATCAAAGATGTAGATGTTTTTGATCTTGGCTGCTTTAGCGTATTTCAAAGTAGAGATGATAGATACAGACTTGCCGCTTCCTGTCGCACCGCATATTAACACGTGAGGGGTGGAATGGTTATTCATATCCCAAACGACTGTCCTACCGAAATTATCAACTCCGATAGGGATTTTTTCTTCTACCAGGTATTTCTTATCCCAATATAATGTATCTGTTCTCTTTTTTGATGTTTCGATGAACAAATATGATTTATCATTATAGACCATTAGGTCATTCCCGATTCTTACCGAGGAAACATCTAAGGCATTTGCAATATCCAATCGGTATTTCATCACATTTGAGATTTTAACACCGGCTGATACTTCCAATAAAAAAGTGTTGGAAGAATACCCCGATATCTCGTGTGCCACTTTTACGATAACCCCAAATGTTCTTAGGGCGTGTTCTATTTTTTCTCCGTTTGTCATATTTGTATTTGATAAGTCGTAAGTAATAAATGATGCCGCGTTGTCTCTGAATGAAGTGATAGTCTTAGGGCTTATGTTTCCGATCGAAGCGTCTCGGATCTTTTTTTGCCTTCGGGAAATCAGTTCTTTTTTCTTATCCGGAATATTGAAATCGTCCACTTCTGCAATCATCGTTTTAGCCCAGAAATCGTAGAGTTCTGCCCGGTCTATGAAATTATCATTATCATTGATCATATAGATGTAGTCGGGATCGGAAACGGCCTCTATCATCCTTTTGAGCGGTTCGTACAATAAAGCTTCGTATAGTTTACGTGTATCGTTATCAAGGATAATCTTGAATTTTTTGAGCTGGGGTGAATTGTCTTTATTCTTGGAATCTTTGTTTTCGATGAACCATACTTCATCAACCTTAATACCGGTCTTCGATTCGAAATTCAGGATATAAGTTATAGCTTGTTTCCCACAAACTAAAACAAGTTCATCGTCGTCCGTGAATTTTGATTTCGATTTATGGTCAACGATAACTACCTTCCCGTTATCAAGTCTTAGCACAAGATCTATGTTGGCATGACAGGGCAGGGGAATATCGACTCCGTTTATAACTAGCCATTCATCGCATCTCAGTTCTACGCCTAAGATTTCACTCATGCCGGACATATAAATAGATTTCTCACTGTAGAAGTTTTTAAGTAGCGAAGTGCAAACCTTTGTTGCTTTCAGGTTGCATTCTTCAATAGTAGGGGTAGTCTTCTGCGTTTTCCAGACGTTCACTGGAATGTTGTCTATATAAGTAAATGCGATTTGTTCCATTTCGGCCAGAGAGGTTTCCACACCGTCTTTTAACTGATTGAAAAAGAGTTCGAGGGCAACGTGATAAGCATTCCCGGCAACTGTACTTGCTGATATTCTTGATTTTTCTCTATAGATATACGTCTTTTCAAACTCTTTTTCATTTCTGGAAAATGAGGCAACTTTGCTATAACTCCAGGAGTCGATCAGGTAGTAGGAGAACAACTCTTCAAGTTCAGCGTCGCTGTATGATGAGTATTTATTCATGGCAATTTGTCAACTTTTTTAGTTTTCATTCTTGTTTTCTTTGTGGTGATGTCTTCTTTTGTTTTCCTGATGGGTTTCATTAAATCATCAACAGTGGTATCTCCATCTTTTAAGGATTGACTAACGCCAACAAGGAAGGTGATTTCATCTGTTTTTATTTGATTGGTGGTTTGTTTGCCGCATAGCTTTATCACCTCAGATTCGCTTATTCCGTACTCGTTTTTGAATGTATTAATGAGAGTTGTGCGGAATTTCAGGAGCTTATCGGCATCGGAAAGATCACCTGTTATATATTTTTGAGCAGCTTGATACACTCTGTCGGTGATAGCTTTAGGTATCACGGCAAAAACAGCATTACGATAGGCTATTGAATTGACGGCATTACCGGTAACGACAATCATATCGTTAGAGTACCGCTTACCTTTGCTGTCGACTATGCTCCGGCTAACTTCGAATGCAGATGCGACGTTTGTTTCCAGATCCCAGGCGGTTCCTCTGCTGATGATCTGTTTGTCTGTTATTTGGATAACTTTTGCTTCTGTTCTGATATTTCCCCAGTTTGTGGCCAAGATTTTTGCAAGATGTACGGATGGGCCGGTTATTAATTTCCCGCCCTTGGACAATGCATAAGAGCAAGATTTGGCAGTCTCAATATCCATAGTGACAATTACGATGGAGTTGTTTATACACTTCCGCACATCTCTTGGATATTGTTTGGCTGTGGCCACTTGAGAATCAACGCTCGCTCTTTCTATAGTATCAGCTTGGGCTATTTGAATCTGTCCAAGCTCTATCGGTGTAACATTGTAATCTTCTGTTTCCATGATTTTATGATTTAATAGTTGTACGTACTCATTTCAAATTCCCATTCTTCCATCATGTTTTGAAATTCGATGTCTTCTAAAGTGTCTTCTTCCTCGCCGTCATAGTCAAGATCACCATCGGGTAGGTGAATTAGTATAGGTTTGCCCATATTACCATAGTTTATATGTGGTTAAACATAAAATAGCAGAGCCTATAGCTGTAAAAAAGTGCATTGGATTATAAAATCCACAGATAAAGCATATACATGCTAGTAGAGTCCATATTATACAGAATATGAACTGAATTAAAGATTTAAAGTGTATCATATTATTGTGATTTATTTGCACCAGCAGCCAATCCGATCGGCAACTATCAGGTTATTACAATGCTCCCCTGCAACCTCTAACGATTTTAATCCCGAATCATAAACGGGCAGGGGAGTGAAATCAAAGAATGCATCTACTGTCGAGCCGTCAAGCGTCTTTCCGCTTTGTCGTCATATTTGATTGTCTGTCCAATCTGTCATACTATGGCCGTATTCGCCTCCCATTATAATCAAATATGCCTCATGGGACAAGGCATATTTAAAGCAGTATTCGATAGACCGTTTAACACCGATCCGGGACAAGTCAACCGGACATCACGGACACGACGTAATACCCAATACCGCCAACCTTATTACCTTCATTAATAAGTTAGATTTATATCCTTTCGTTTCAACCCCATTTCTGCGGGTACTAAGGTGGAAACATGTGCCAGAACTTTTAATTAAGAAGCCCCTACGAGAATCGAACTCGTATTTTAAGTTTAGAAACCTACGTTCTATCCATTTGAACCAAGAGGCTGTTGATTATTTCTTCTTTTTGCTTAATTGCCATCTTATAAAGACTTCATCTGTACGACTCAATTCTTTAAGTCTGGCAGTCGGGTATTCTATTTTACCTGGCCGACATATAGGATTGATTGCACCAGCCTTTCTCCAACGGAGTACATTTGCCTTTCCATAAAGTTTTTCTGCTTTCCTCTGAGATATGTACTCAGCATCATCCTTATCTTCTTTCAAATAAGAAGCAAGCTTAGAAGCTATATCTGTCACAAACTTGTCGTAAGAGATAGAGTTGGTTGGAAATGTTATTTCGGCTGTTACACTCATGGCGGATTTATTTCAATCTGGTTACTATTACATCGTCTATTCTCCCTTCTTCTGATTGCTTAAAGGAATACCCTTTTTGGTTCAGCTTACGGATGGCACTACGTATAGAGCATGCTTTGATTTGAGTGTTCTTTATAGAGGTAGGAAATCCGACCTTGAGAGAGAGGAGCGTTCCTTGCACATCTGTTTTTGTTTTTAGTGCAACCGAACTAATTTTCTTCTTTGTTGTTGTTGTTTCCATTTTTTTAACTACTTTTGAAAATCTATTCAATATGTGCCCCGTGAATGGGGCTTGTGATTGATTACGGAGGCAAATATACAGTGTATTTTCTGTAAAACAAATATATTCACAGAAAAAATACTGTGTTAAACTTTAATTAACAATATATGGAATTGAAAGAATTTATATCTGATGTTCTGCTGCAAATAGCCGAAGGGGTAACTGATGCGAATCGGCGCTATAAGGAACTAGGAGGCTTTGTTAATCCAAGGGGAAGCTTCAAAATAGAAGGAATGCCTTATATATTAAAGGAAAGTAAGATTCCCAACAGTAGCATTTCTATGCCTCTTATTCCTGTGCAGTTTAAAACTCATGTACAACTGGAAGAAAAGGCTGAAACAAAAGGCGCAGGGTCTTGTAATATAATTAAAATTATATCTGCATCTATTGGTTCTAGTGTTGGAGAATCAATGGCTAGTGTTCAAGAGGTTTCATTCTCTGTGCCGGTTCTTTTGCCATCTGAGATTGTGAAGTAATAAAGTTGTACAGTTGTTTGGCATCATCCAATACGGATTTATCATACGATAAGCGACTAGAACATGCTAGATCAGCACACCATTTACGGAGTTCAATATCTTTTCTCTGTTGATGTTTTTCTAAGGCTTCTTTGATAAACTTAAACATGGCAGACAATTTTAAAATGAATTTAGATTACAAATATACAGAAAATATACTGTGGAAGAAACGATAAAAGACAGATTAATAAAATTTCTTGCCTATTTAAACATTGGCCAAGGGAAATTTGAGAAAAATTGTGGACTTTCAAATGGAACGGTAAACAATATAAAGAAAGGTGGTATTACCACTCAGAAAATTGAAAAAATTCTATTTGCTTATCCCAATTTGAATATAGATTGGCTAATAACCGGTCGTGGTGAAATGGAGAAAGATAACAATATTCGGAAATCTCCCTTAGTTTCAAACGGAAGTGGTACAGTAGGAAGTGTTATTGGTGGAAATATTACAGGTAATGGGCACAATATAGGTATCGTACCTGCTGATTGCGAAAGAGAGCTCGTCAGGGCAAAAGCTGAGATTGATATATTAAAAAGAAAGATCAAAGAAATGGAGTCGTTGAATAAAAGAAGGGTAGAAGAATTACAGATGCAATTACGGCAGGCTATTGCTGACAAGGATAGGGCTATGAATATGCTAGATAAGGCTTTGGATAAAAAGTAAGTGGTTTGTAGTTTTGGAAATTATAGGGAAAACTGTTATAAAGTGGATTTGTTGTATTGTATTAACAATATTAATAAATCAAGTATATGACAACAAAAGCGTATGTGGATAGAATTATCGATTGCGTAGAATCGATGGTAAAAGACGGTGTAATATCGAGTGCAGAGGAACTTCAAGTGAAATATGGGCTTCCTGTGCTAAACAAGGAGGTTCTTTGCAATGAATCTGACGAATCGATAAATAAGATTGTGGACGCTTTGTCTGAAAAAAATCCCGGAATGAGGGTTTATATTCAGACAGGAGCAAGAAGTAAAATAATTGACAATAATCCTGTGCAAATGGGGCATGGAAATTTATACGGTAACAACAGTAGAATAAAGGAATCAGCTACTGAAGAAGATTGTTGCGTTAAATTAGAGAAGGCTCTAATCAAGATTGAATATCAGAAAAGATATCTTGATGAAAAAGATAAAGAGATTGCTCGGCTTAATGTTATAATTTCGGAGTTAATGAAAAAAATAAAGTGACTTTAAACCTAAATTTAATATCATGATGTATGTTTATATGCTGATTGTTGCAGTATCTTCTTTTGGTTTAAATGGTTCATCTAATGATTTTAAGGGATCATCCAGTTTAATCAAGTCTATTTTAACAGTTGGGGCCGGGGTTGGTTTTATTAGCCTTTTGGTTTTTACGATTTATGCAATTTTTAAAATGACATGGTGGCATCCCTTAGTTGGCTTACTTGTAGTAGGTACAATTGCGCCTTTTATAAATGGGATAATTAAATTGTTGCCAAATATTATAATTGATATTTTAAGCCTAGTAGGGGTTATAGCTGGATCTTATTTTATGTGGATGTCTTTTTTGATATAAATAGTATTTTGTGTCAAAAAACTCAATTCTAATCTATGTTTTAGGGCATAGAGAGGGTGGGAATTTGATAATAAAAAATAAACATTAATATAATATGATTGGACTATATTTTGTAATTGCGGTAGTAGTTTTGTTCTTTATCTATAATTTTATAAAAAGTCTGTCAGATCCAGCTGTTAAGGAAGCTTCTGATTTAAGGATGAGCATAAATCATTACCGAATATATAAAAAAATATTTGATGAACAGATGGAATGCCATAAAAATGGAATAACACCTCCTAATAGAACAAATGAGATACCCAATATGAATGAATGGAGAAGGTATGGAGAATATCAACTGTTGAAATCGAGAAAGAGCATGGAAGATTCATTGAATAATTTATAAACACGCTCACTTTCTTTTGTGAATTATGGAACTGTAATATAAATACCATAAAAGCATAACTTAAATTTGATATTATGAATTTCATAACTGCTGACGCTAAAACTCGAAATGTTTGGCTATTGGTCTTATTTGTTTTTGTATTGCGGTTTGTATTTATTATAAATAGAGACAATTTTCCATTAGCTATAGGAGCATACGGGTTATGTTTGGTCGAATCTTTGGGATATTTATTAGGAAGTTTGATTATTCCATTTATTGCCTCTTTGATTTTTAGACTTGTTACAGGGAAGTTTTTTAAGAGTAGAACTATAGCATACGCTACATTGGCTATTTTTATATTAGCGTTTATAGGAGGGATGTGAAATGATTAGGCTTAATGCAATAGTTATATTACTAGTACTTTTTTGTAATTATTGTTTTCCTCAAGGCGTATCTCGTGAAATCGTCACAAATAAACAGACGGAACTTGCCTTCAACGCATATGCGTTTCTTTTAGGGCAACAATATATAATTGATAAAGCCATTAAACAATCTCCGTCATTAAAGGGTAAGATCGAGAGCGTCGAGAATGGATTTAATTTAAAATTTGGAAACTGTAAAAATAACATATACGATTTTGTGGTGAATAATGCACCCAAATATAAGGACATAATCAATTCGTTGTCTCAAAATATGGCGGACTTTAATATTGGTTATGTTGACGTTTCAAAGCTAATAGAGGATCTAGGTAATAGGTCTAACTTTCAAATAAAAGAGCCTATTTTGTCTACTTTGTCTTATTTTCAATTTAATGGTAACTATACGAGAGAATTTCGTAATGGCTATACATATAAGTACAACACTAAAGGAAATGAAAAAGCTAAACATTTCGATTTTACTCTTGATATTCCGGTGAGCTGGAAAAAGAAAGATGGTGATAGGCCTAATGTTGTGCAAAAGTTTGTTCCTGAGTTTGACGAACATAGTTTAGTAGCAGTTTTGATAGTCCAAGAGATCAGAGGTATGACTGGGTTATCCGCTTCATTAATTAATAACAACTATATAAAGAAAGCATTTGGCGCGAACAGTGTTATACTGGATAAACATGATATAACTATTGATGGTTGTAAGGGATGTCGTTTAAAAATTAATACTGACAGCAAAAGACTTCAATACATTATAAGAACGTCATCTGTGATTTACATGTTTCAGTTTGGTGGTAAAATTGGCTATTTTCAAGTGGGAGTATCAACGCTAAAAGATCAACATGTTAATATTGATAAGTATATTCCTATCTGTGATTTGATTGCAAATTCAATTGTTGTTAACAGAAAATGGGAAAATTAGTCTTAATATGAAATACATATATACAATATTATTTATCTTAATGTCATTAGTCGCTTCATCTCAAACCTTACTCTTGTTTGGTGGAATGGATCATGATATTTTTCTTGGGTGCATTAATTGTAACGGATATTCAGATAATTCTGTTTGGAATGAATATTCAACGTATGGGAATAGTTATAACTCGGAATCTATCTGGAATGAATATGGAGATTATGGAAGTGAGTATAGCGATTATAGCCCATGGAATCCATACGCTAATTATCCTCCAGTTGTTGTAGATAGAGGTGGTAATTTCTATGGATATTTGACTGTAAATAAATATAACCCTAAACGTGCAACAATCAAACTTGCATTGATAATGTGCAAATATCATGAAGATATTAAAGATAATGTTAGTGAGTGGGCAGATGAGTTATTTTAATCATTATAAACAAGAAACAAACAACTTGAACTTATATTATGGATAGGAAAAATCTAAAATGTATTGTTCCGGATCGGACTGTATAGAGCATTCAAACTTGTCCATGAACTGACATAGTCTCTTTTCCAAAAGATCTATGCTTTCCTCTTGGTTTAGATTTTTGGCCTTGGCTTCAGAAAGGGCACTGGCAATAAGAGATCTAGGACGAATCGAAGGATGGGTTTCGTTTGTGAATAAGCTATCAAGATTCATAATTAAATATTTTGATACGAGTATAGTGAATATTTATAGAAGTAACAAAAGATAAAGGAAGTATGAAAGAAAAATTTTACGAGTATATTGATCCTAAGGCTGAAGAGATTGAAGAAGTTTGGAAAAATGGGATTATATCGGTTGATGCAAATATTTTGCTTAACTTTTATAGATATACAGAAAAGACACGTGAAGAGTTTTTCTCTGCTTTAGCTAAGTGTGAGGATCGACTTTGGTTGACACATCAAGCAGGGGAGGAGTTTTTTAAGAATAGAAGACATTTATTCAAATCATTGAAGTCATCTTATAATGAAACACAAAAGTTTGTTTCAAATAAGATAGATGATTTGAAGTCATATATAGGGGGAATGAATCACCCACTTATTGAATCCGCTCCACTAAATGATATACTGGATGACTGTTTATCCCAAATAAAAGAGCATTTAGATCAATTGGCGAACAAACATCCAGATTATACAGAAAATGATGATGTGTTAGATCGGATTGTTAATTTGTTTGATAAAAAGATTGGAGAACCTTATTCTAAAGAGCAGTTAGAAAAAATATATGCAGAAGGAAAGAAGCGTTATGATGAAAAAGTTCCTCCTGGCTATTGTGATAGTAAGAAAAAGGAAGAAAATACCTCAAATTGCTATGGCGATCTTGTATTATGGATGCAGCTTATAGATAAAGCTACACATGAAAAGAAAGCTCTTATTTTTGTGACTGATGATAATAAAGAAGATTGGTGGACAAAGGAAAAAGGCATATCTATTTCTGCCAGGAAAGAACTTATTAAAGAGTTTCACGACAAAACGGGTATGAGAATTGTTATATACAACGCAATGAGCTTTCTGAGATATGTCCAAGTCGAGCATGAAAACTCAGTAGAGGAAGAGACTATAAATGAAGTAGAGAAGATCAGTTCACAACAGTATATTACTTATGAAGGGAATAATGACGGCTTTAGTATATATGCAAATTCTAGGTTTCCATCATCTAGCATTTTTATTGAACCGCATGATGGTTTTAGTATAAAGTGTCCCGATGTGTCAATAGGCGAAAGTTTAAAGCAACTCTCAAGTATTGATCCTTTAGCAGGAATGAGGGAGAGTATGAAGGGCGTTACATCTTTATATACAAAAGGATATGAGCCTATAGCTACTAATTTGTATGCACAAAGCCCCTGGGAGCCTATTCAAGTGCAAAATTCATGGAGAATACAGACGGATGACAATGAAAGCAAATAGTCGAATTCGACTATAATCCGAAGTCGTCTGTTTGTTTCTTAAAAACGTACCTTACATATAATAATGTATAGAGATTGATCTGAAAATAATATTTATATGTTGAATAACACATATATAATGACATGAAACGTAGAGTTGAAATATTGTTGTATAAATAATCGTAATGTTTTGATATATAAAACGTTATTGCAGCGGCGCAGGCAGCGTTGGAGGATTGAAAATATGACTAGTCCTAAATAACCGTTACAGTTATTGGACAAAACTAAAACATTTATCACAGTTCAGCAAGGCTAGCCTTGCTGAACTGTTTGTTTTTATAACTTTTAATTTTAATCTGCCTCTGATGGTGCATATACTCCGGTGTTTTGTATCCGCACGAGTAATGTGGTCTGAGATTATTATATTTATAAACAGCATCCTTTACCAGACGCTTCATCTGTGCCAATGGAAGATTAAGGTCTTCAAGCAGAAACTCATGTTTGAGTATCCCGTTTATCCTTTCTGCTATGGCATTTGCATAAGGATCATAGGACTCAGTCATGCTCGGTATGATATGATACCGTTTCAATAATCTCTGATATGCATCGGAGCAGTATTGTATACCACGATCTGAGTGATGTATTAAGGGTTCCTCCCTGTACAATCGGTTGCCGTTGGCCATCTTTAAGGCATTAAGGGTACCCTGAGTGTCCAAAGAACAGGAAAGGTCATATCCCATAACCTTCTTTGAATAAGCGTCTGTAACCAATGAGAGATACAAGTGACTGTTTCTATTTCTTATATAGGTTATATCCGAAACCCAGATTTCTTCCGGACGTATAGATTCCATATTTGCCACAAGGTTCTTGTGCCTGCGGAACCGATGGTGGGAGTTGGTCGTCACATGATAGGAACGGACAGGCTTTATGAGCATGTGGTTGGCACGTAGTATGTCAAACAGCCTGTCACGGCCAACTTTCTTCTCTTTCAATACCGGCTGAAGCATATGATAGAGTTTACGGGTACCTATATGGGGCATCTCCAAACGGAGACCCTGTACTATCTCTACAACTTCGGTAGCTTTTTGGCGACTCCTGTCTATACTCCAATGCTGACGGTAATATTTTTGCCTGCTTATCCCGAGCAGTCGGCAGATCCCGCTGATACTTACGGATTTATCTTCTTTGTATTGGAGGACTGTTCGGGAAAGGAGTTTTTTCGGATATCGATGTGATATTCCTTTTCTGCGATATCTATCATCATATCAAAGAATTCGGCTTTTATATCCTTTAATTCGAGTTCCTTCTCCAGGCGGGCGTTCTTGCGCTCCAACAACTTTATTTTCTGCTCCAATTCAAGCAGTTGCTGTTCCTTACTCTTTTCCACGGGACAATGAGATTTGTTTGACACGTCAAAGTTACCATATTTTTCAATCCAACGTTTTAATGTATGGCTTCCTTGTATGCCATATTTACGCTGAATAGTCTCCATACTTAGCCGGCTTGTTTCATACTCTTGAACTACTGATAATTTAAAGGACATGCTGTAATCCTTTTGTGTACGTCTAATGTACTTGGTTTCTGACTTTTTCATTTCGTTACTTAATTTGGTGTAACGCTATTTTAGGACTAGACATAAAAAGAAAAAAAAGAAAGGCTGTCTCATTGTGAGACAGCCTTTTGTGTTTGAAATTTATTTAAAGTGAAATAGAGTTGAATGCTTAACATTTTCATCGTGAACCAAACAGGGATCAGAAGTGTATTATATAATATGAATTCTAAAAATGGTTTATTATGAAAAGGTACAAGATTGTAAGCTCTGTAGTATTTGTTTATATAGTTTTGCTGTTTACAGGATGTTCTAAAAATACAATTATTTTTGAGGATGGTTGGGAAAATCCAAATAGTAATAACCCCGATGGAAAAGCATTGGTTACATTTAATGCAGCAGTAGAAGATCGTAATTTATTGACCAGGGCAATGGCTCCTATGAAAAAGGGGATTCAGAACCAATTATATGCTTTTACTTCAACAAATGGAGGTGAAGCTAAAGGAATACCATACGCTGAAGGGTTATATATTACATCTGCCCCCGGCGTGTTAACAGGTAATGATGGTTATAAGATGTATTTGGAATCCGGCATATATGATTTTTATGCTGTGTCAGACAACTTTTCTACAATACCTCCTAAGTTTACGTCTGGTCAGTCTGAGCCTTTATTTAATGGCATTGACTATTTGTGGTGGCATAGTCCGGAACAAGATATCATGAGTAACCAGGTAAATATACCGATTCTGTATTTACATGCAGCTACACAAGTTGTTTTTGAAGTATCGGGTGGCAGCGGAATAAATTTGAACAAATTGGTTTCGGCCATGATTACTCCGCCGGAGACAGGAGCTCGTATGAATTTGTATACCGGAATTATTCCTCCTGCATCAATATATGATAAAGCGGATAAAATGGGTATAAATGGCTTGTTGGCCCAGTATATTATGCTTCCGCTGAAGACTACATCTCCAATGTCATTGACTTTGGAAGTAATGGTAAATAACGAAAGTACTTCTCGGATCTATAGTGTAAATGTTCCGGTTCCTAACGGAGAGTTACAATCAGGAGATTCTTATTTGTTTAATGCAATAATAGACGAAAATTCGGTAGATTTTTCTCAGGTTTCTATTAAAAACTGGACAGAAGTGGATGAAACGGGGAAGCCTCTTTATCCTACGTTGAAATGATGAATTCGTTTTTAAAGTAATTTGAATAATATTTATTTCTTTCAAAATGTGCGTGCGAAAGAAGAAAATGACGTATATTTGTTTCTTGATGAAAAAAGAAAAACAATATTTACGTTATGGAGCGGTATTTAATTATTAAGACAAGAGATGAACTGTTACGTATAAAAATAGGACAAATACTGTATTTTGAAGCCGACAGGAATTATACGAAATTATTATTATCGAATGGAATACAATTTACTTTTGCAATAAATATAGGTAAGATAGAAGAAATATTAGGAAAACAGGTTGCCGGGTGCAATGAAATATTGATGCGCGTTGGCAAAAGTCATATTATTAATAAAAATCATATATTGCAAATCAACTTACCTAAACAGAAATTATTATTACTTACGGAAGAAGGTAAGCCTCGGGAGTTAGTTATATCCAAAGATCCTTTGAAAGTTTTGAAAGATTCACTGGAAAAGGAGATGGGCAGGTCTGAAGAGGTTAAAGAATAAGGAATGGTAATTAAGATAGGAAAATCGGACGATAATGATTTTGTTGTTAATGATCCTCATGTAAGCAGGCACCATGCGCGCTTGATACGTGAAGAAGATGGTTGTTGGCTGTTAGAGGATGCTAATTCGACAAATGGAACTTTTGTTAATGATTGCCAGATTCTAAAAAAACGAATTACACCTACTGATAAGATAAGGCTGGGAGATAGCTATATGGTGGTTCTTTCCGATATTCTGAAATTTAATAATGATTATAGTGAAGAGTTCGCCAAATTAAAGAAAATATATGATGATTATATTCAAGCAAAAGTTAAGATTCAATCATCCAATCAATTTAAAACAAGACTTTTTCAATCATTGCCATTTGCTCTAACTGGGGTTGTGGGAGTAATAATCGGTTTTTTAGGTAAAGGAAATCCGGAATTATTAATGATAAGTTTGTTTGTGACTATTTGTGCTCCTACGATAGGAATATATTTAGGTGCAAAACAATCATCTAAGATACCTCAGCAATTGCAAGATATCGCCAATCAATTTAAAATAGATTATGTTTGCCCTAAATGCGGAACATTTTTAGGTGAAATACCATGGGAATCTTTAAAAAACAGGAAACAATGTCCAGTTTCAACTTGCAAGGCTAAGTGGGTGAGCAATTAACCGTTTGTATTCTAAATCCAGCTTTTTGTACAGTAAATCCAATCCTTTGATTATAAGAAAGAATTGGATATTTATTAATCCGTTACTTTTCCTACTTTTGTTTCCGGTAAAAACATTAAAAAGGGATAAGATTATGCAGGAAGAAGAATATACATTCGTTACTTTGGATAATAATGATGCCTTATTGGCAGATGCTATTGTAGTGGATGTAGACGGAGACAATGGTGGAATGCTGGATGCAGTAGTAATTGATGATAGTATAGATAGTTCTGATTTTATTACTTTATCGGATGATACTATAATGCTATCTGATGCTGACATGTTGGATATTAATACAACGGATATTGATAGCACAGATATTTCATTTATGATATGATTTCAGTCAAGTGTCCACATTGTCAGGTAGGATTAAAAGTAGACGAGGGGAAAATTCCCCTCGGAATAACTTCTTTTAAATGTCCCAAATGTAAGAAACCCATTCCTATTTCTTTTCTTTCAAAGGAAAATGTTCAGAATAATTTAAATGATTCTGAAACGATACTTGTGCAACCAATAAAGAATAGCACAGGTAAACTTACCATAGTTGCCGATACGGATACGCCGGAACAAGAATTTCTTCTTTATGAAGGTACAACGATTGTCGGGAGAAAATCGAATGCATCGAATGCTACGATTGGCATAATAACTACCGATCGCTCAATGAGCCGCGAACATATTAGGATAGAAGTGAAAAAAGATTCGAAAGGTGGTTATAAACATTATCTTTCAGACAATAATAGTAAAAACCATACGTTATATAATAGCAATTACCTAGGAGATGGAGAAGTTGTCGTACTTAATAATAATGACGAGATTATTATAGGCCGTACAGTTCTCCGGTTTAATGAATAAAACTCATTATTGCTATGAATATAACGATCGGTAAACCATATGCTGTTAGTGAAAAAGGTGGAAGGCTTAATAATGAAGATTCTATTTATCCATTGCCAGAAACAATAACTTCCGGTCAAAAATTATTTTTAGTATGTGATGGAGTCGGAGGTGCCGAGAAAGGGGAAATTGCCAGTTATCTGGCATGTGAGTCTTTCCAAACCTATCTTTCCGCATTTCAAGATGGAGATACTACCGAAGATCTTGTTAGAAAAGCCCTGCAATATACAGAAGCACGTTTTGACGATTATATAGCGTTGCATCCTGCAGCAAAAGGTATGGCAACTACTCTTACTATGCTTTATACAGGAACAAAAGGCGTTGTTATTGCGCATGTGGGCGATAGTCGTATTTATCAGTTCAGAGAAGGGGTAATAGTATATCAAACAGAAGATCATTCTTTAGTGAATTCTCTTTTAAAATTAGGTAAAATTTTAAAAGATGAAGTAAAAACTCATCCTCAAAGAAATGTTATTTTACGTGCTATACAGGGGGCGGATCATCCAACTGAAGCAGATGTTATTGTATTGGATGATGTACAAGCAGGAGATTACTTTTTTATGTGTACGGATGGTGTGCTGGAACATTATACAGATGAGTTATTAGCTGCAGTTTTTGCAAAATACCATGATCCCGAAGAAATCAAAGATGCTATTATGGACACTTGCTATGGACGTACCCGGGATAACTTTTCTTTTTATATTATACCCGTTAATAATGTGCAAGAATCTCAAAGTGTAAAGCAAAATATTCTTAGTTTCCTTTATTCTTTTATATAAATAACGTACTTTTGGCAGATTAAAAAGAATTGCATTTGTAGTTATGAATCTGCCTAACGGATATCTTCTTCAAAACGGAAAATATAAACTTTCTCATGTTGTGGGTCAGGGAGGTTTTGGTATAACTTACAAAGGTGTATGGTTTACAGAACTAAAAGGGGCACTAGGAGCAATTAAAACTGAAGTGCCTATATGTGTGAAAGAATATTTCTTCAAAGATTACTGTTACAGGGATAATGATTCCCAAGCAGTAAAAGTTCACTCGGAAACAGGAAAAACTCTTTTTAATAAATTCAAGGAGAAACTTATTAAAGAAGCAAAAATATTATCGGATGTACATCATCCGTATATTGTAAATGTGCTTGAAGTTTTTGAAGAAAACAATACGGCTTATATTGTAATGGAATATATTTCGGGTAATTCTCTGAAATATATGATGGATAAAGAGGGTGTATTGCCTGAACCGATTGTTCTTAAGTATGTTCGTCAAATTGGGGAAGCTCTGCAATTTGTTCATGAGAAAAATATATTGCATCTGGATATTAAACCAAGTAATATACTTATTGACAAAGATGATAATGCACGGCTTATTGATTTTGGAGTGAGTAAGCGTTATGATATAGAAGAGCAAGAAACGAGTACGACCATGCTGACTTTATCCAAAGGTTTTGCCTCGGTTGAACAATACGATAATGAAGGGACCCAATTATTTTCTCCTTGTCCGGATATTTATTCTTTAGGGGCAACGATGTATAATTTGCTTACGGGAAAAATACCTACGGAATCCATACTTCGTGCTACTCGTCCTTTACAGAATCCTTCAGAAATAAATCCGGCTATAACGCCTAAAACAGAGTCTGCTATAATAAAGGCTATGCAGATTGTACCGACCGATCGTTTTCAGTCTATCTCTGAGATGCTTGAATCTTTAGACTTACCTGTAATAGAAAAGACAAAAGCTCAATTATATTCGTCTCAGCCGGTAATGTCACAAAACGGAGATGAAACAACTGTTCTTTACTCTTCTACAAATACTATATCAGAAGAAGATGAAGATGCGACTATTGTAAATGATCAGGCATTAACATCTAATCGGCTTCAGGGAAAGAAAAAGAAGAAGATTTTTTTAATTCCTGCATTTTTTATTATTTTTGCATTAGCAGGTAGTGCTGTTGCATGGTATGTATATAGGAATAAACCTTTGGTAAAAGATTTGACTGCATCAACAGATCAACAATCTGAAGGACAGCCTGTCGTATCAAATAATGTTTTACCTTTAGAAATAACAACAGAAGATAAACAAGAAGGACATAATGATATTTCCATACAAGAAAATCCTGTGAAACAAGAGGAAACTCTTAACCCGATTGTAACAGAGCCTGTCAAAGAAGATCATAATCAACAATTGGTGGTGCAAAAAAATGTAGAAGATGTACCAAAGACAGTTGTTCAGCCATCTGCTGCTGAAATAGATGCTAAATATTTAGCTATGATAGCGGCTGGTAAGGCTAAAATGGATGCTACTGATTATATTGGCGCTAAAAAAGAGTTTTTGAAGGCTAAAGATGTAAAACTTACAGAAGATGTAGTTCGACTCCTGATTGCTTGTGATACAAAACAAGAAGAAAAAGAACTAGCAGAACGTAAGGCTCTGTATCAGGAAATGATGACTTTTGGTAAATATAAAATAGTACGTAAAAAATCAACAGGTAAATATGGTGCCATTGATTCAAATGCAATAGAGCGTATTCCCTGTAAATATTTGAGTGTAGGAAAATCCGATAATGGCCGGGCTTTTGAGCGTATAGATAATTTGTATGATATTTATAATACAGACGGGGTATTGGTCAATGAAGGATTAACTTATTATTAGTTAGAATGATGTTATGAAAAGACTTTTACTATTAATAATATGCATTATATTCCCCTTAGGTTTGTTGGCTCAGCAGCAACAAACAGAATATAATAGGAAAGGAGATGATGCAATGAAGCGTCAGAATTATAGTGATGCTAAAATATGGTATGAAGAAGGTGTATCGCAATGTGACTCATACAGTATTAATCAATTGACCAAAATCTGGCTGAAGAATGAACGAATGCGTCCTTCCATGCGTAGTCTTATGAACAAATGTTTGAATTGTCTTAATGTGATGGCTACAGAGAACGATACGACTGCCATATCAAAATTGATTGTTTTTTATGAGAATGGAATAGGTACTCCGAAGAGTGAAGAATTGGCAACTTATTGGCATGAACGTTTAGAAACAATGCGTATACCGGTTATTTCAGCTACTAATGAACAAACTCTGGAAAAAAAGAATATCTCTCGTGAACGTATGAAATTTTTCTTTGGATATTCTTATTCTATAGAGTCTCCATACGGACTGACAGTTGGCGGAGTTGCCCGTCGTTTAGGATGGTATGTCCGGTTTAAAACAAATATGTCTTTTAAAGATCATGCATCGGAATGCAACAATAATGGATTAATTGGTTCAATTATTGATTATTATAGTTTTACAAACAAGAAAAAAGTCAATAATTATGCAGGCACGGCGGGTATGGTTGTTAAGTGTACGCCTTGGTTATATACTACTGTCGGTTTGGGATATGGTGATAGAAGTGTTCTTTATGAGTATCAGGTTAAGAATGAGTTTACCGGTGCCGATGAGCAAAAAGCTTGGGCTAAAAATATAGATGCTTCCTATAAAGGGATAGCAGCAGATTTAGATTTTATGATCAAATTTAATCATGTTTTTATCAGTGCGGGTTGTAACACGATTAACTTTAAATATATAGACTTGAATGCAGGTTTGGGATTCTTTTTCTAAAATAAATACGATGAAATATCTATATTCTATTATATCATTTTTTTTGATTACTAATATATTGTCAGGCTGTATTGAAGATCCGGATATGGAAACGGGTGTCAAGAATGCAAAGATTCCGACAGTTAATACACTCATTGATGACCAGCATACTATTGAAAAGCTGGCAACTACTATTTCTTTTTATGCAGAAGTTATTAGTGGAAACGGTTTACCTGTCGAAAAATATGGTGTATGCTGGGGATTGGAATCGGAACCTACAATAGAGAAGAATGATACTACTATATGTGGTAAAGGATTGGGAAAGTTTAAAGGTATAGCCCATAAATTAAAACCTAATACTTTATATTATATACGTCCATATGCAATTAATGCAAAAGGGACGAATTATGGTAAAGAAATTACTGTTAATACGACAAAAGGTTTAGGTGTTGTTGCTACAGTTGTAGTAAGTGATAGTATAAAAGCAGAAAGCGTTATTTGTGGAGGTAAGATCGTAAATCATGGAGAAGGAATTATAAAAGATAGAGGGGTTTATTTAACTACACCAACGACTAAAGACTCTGTAATACCGATAATAATGAATGCAGATTCTTTTGTATGTAAAATAACTAAATTAGATACATCTACTATATATATTGTTAAAGCTTATGTAGAGAATGAATTCGGTATATTTGCAGGAGAGCCGCAGACATTTAAGACAACTAACGGGTTGCCTGTTGTAACTTCTCTCAAAGAGGTTGCAATAGGATTTACTGATGGTAGTTTTGAAGCGGAGGTTTCCAATGAAGGAGATTCGGCTGTAACAGTTCGTGGGCTATGCTGGGGATTTGTGTCGGGAACAATGTTGGAGAATGGGGATACCACTATAAATGGTGCCGGAAAAGGTAAATTTACTGGTAAAGCAACAAAACTTAAATCAGATAAGATGTATTACATGCGGGCATATGCAAAAAATGCTTATGGTACAGCTTACAGTAATGAAATATCTTTCTGGACAAAAAGTGATCTGCCACGTTTATCAGCGGTCGAAATAGCACGTACGGATATTGGGGGAACATTAAAAGTCTCCGCAGCAGTGTTGGATGAAGGAGCAATGAATGTTATAGAATCGGGTATATCTTATTCATTAACAAAAGATGATAAAGTAGGAAATACGAAGGTGGAGCTTTCTTCAGGTAGAAATTCTTATGAGGGTGAAATTTCTGGTTTGAAAGGAGGATCTACATATTATATCAGAGCATATGCTATTAATAAAGATGGAGTAATAACGTATGGAGAAGAAACATCATATACAACTCCTGATATATTTTCTGCCAGAAAAGTTTTTGAAGGTAATAACCAAATAGGAGGAGCTGTGGCCGTTACAACAATGGGTTCTAGCGGATTAATTCTGGGTGGTGACATTGGATCTGAAGCAACAAATGAATTCTGGGAGTACCGGGCATATAAAAATGAATGGTTACAACGAAATTCATTCCCTGTTAAGAGAAAATGGCAAACTGCTATTAATATAGGTTCTGCAGTGATTGCTTTTGGTGGTGTAGGTTCTGATAATGTAAGTACAAAAGATTTATATCTGTACTCCTTATTTACAAATTATTGGGAGCAAATAACATATGATGAAACGAATGCTCCCGATGCCAGATATCTGTCTGCAGGCTTTGCATATAAAGACAGTGTCTTTATTGTTGGTGGAATACGTTCCGGTTCTATAACAGACGAAGTATGGTCTATTAAGCCAGCTAATGCAGAAAAATGGGTAAAGAAGAGCACTTTTCCCGAAAAACAATGTCGTGGAATAACTGTTGTTATAGGAGATAAAATATATGCTGGCCTGGGAAATAAAGATTGGGTTACCCCGTCATACAGTAGAAAATTATATGTATCAACGGATGGGGCTAATACATGGAAGGAGTTAAATTCAATAAATGCAAACGTTCGTTGTGGTGTAGCTTTTGATAATAATATTTACGTAGTAGATGACGCTGGCTATATTTGGAAATATGATATAACCGCTAATAGCTGGACCCTGAAATCTCAATTGCCGTCAGGTAACAGAGATATTTATTGCATGTATTCATTAGATGGTCTTATTTATTTGGGACAAGGTACTTCCGGTTCGTCAATCATAAGTTATGACCCCTCATGGGACAATTAATATATGAAAAGAATAGAGGCTTTAGAGCACATACAAAGCAATGTAAAATATCTATCGGCTTTTGATTTACCGGAATATAAATATATTCCGTTACATCAGAAACCTTCACCTTCCATAGCTTCCGTCAGGGAAATAATGACTTTGTTACGGACTATTATTTTCCCCGGCTTTTTTGGTACCGAGCAGGAAGCACAAGTTGATTCTATCCAGTACTATATGGGGGTGAATCTTGAAAAAGTGTATGATTTATTACAGGAACAGATATATAACGGACTCTGTTTTGAAGTTGAACGCTGCTGTGATTCTAAGGATCGTGCATCACAAATTGCGGTAGCATTTATTGATAAAATCCCTCACATAAAGTATCTTCTATCTACTGATGTTAAAGCTATTCTGGATGGGGATCCGGCTGCAAAGAGCGTTAGTGAGATCATTTTTTGTTATCCCGCCATACATGCAATACTTTATCAGCGGGTTGCGCATGAATTACTAAGGTTAGGAGTACCGGTCTTACCCCGAATCATTACGGAAATGGCGCATTCCGATACAGGGATTGATATTCATCCGGGCGCACAGATAGGTGAATATTTCAGTATAGACCATGGTACAGGTGTGGTGGTAGGTCAGACTGCTATTATTGGCAACCATGTCCGGTTATATCAAGGTGTAACATTGGGAGCAAAAAGTTTCACGTTGGATGACGAAGGTTTGCCTATGGATGTACCCCGCCATCCGATTATAGAAGATCATGTAACAATATATTCAAATACTTCTGTTTTAGGAAGGATTAGAATAGGCCAGGGGTCAATTATCGGAGGTAATATTTGGTTAACCTATAACGTTCCACCTAACTCCAAAATTCTTCAAACAAAAGCTATTAAAGACGAATAAAAAACAATATTTGTCTTTCTATTTAATAACCTATACTAACATTTCATGAAAAAAATTTCAATTATTTCCAGCCTGCTTCTTTTAGCTATAGCAATGCAAGCGCAAACTAATTTTTGGGAAAATCCTAAATTAGTAAATGAAGGCGTGGAGAGGCCCCGGGCTACGTTTGTTCCTTATGAAGGGAAAAAAGAAGCTATGACCGGTGATAAATTTTGTACTCCATTTGTCCAATCTTTAAATGGAATATGGCGGTTTAAATTTAGTGCTAAACCTTCTGAACGTCCTATGGATTTTTATAGGACAGATTATAATGATAACCACTGGAGTAATATTCAAGTCCCTTCAAACTGGGAATTGCAAGGATTTGGGATTCCGGTCTATACGAATATCCCATATATATTTCCGACAAATCCTCCTTATTTGGATAATGATGATTTACCTATAGGATCGTATCGCACGTCATTTAAACTACCTGAAGGTTGGGATAACCGTGAAATTATTCTTCACTTTGAATCAATTGCCGGTGCTGCAACCATATGGATAAATGGTAAAAAAGTAGGCTATTCCAAAGCTTCAAAAACGGCTGCTGAATTTGATATTACAAAATACTTGAAAATAGGAGAGAATCAATTGGCTGTGGAA
Source organism: Parabacteroides provencensis (assembly GCF_900232875.1). Lineage (NCBI taxonomy): Bacteria > Pseudomonadati > Bacteroidota > Bacteroidia > Bacteroidales > Tannerellaceae > Parabacteroides > Parabacteroides provencensis. Next base: position 85,727 of record NZ_LT960492.1, read on the forward strand.
GTATTTAAATGGAGTGATGCCTCTTATTTGGAAGATCAGGACTTTTGGCGTTTGGCAGGCATTGAGCGAGATGTCTATTTGATAGCCCGTCCCAAAATTTCTATCGAAGATTTTTTTGTTATCGGAGATTTGGATAAAGCATATAAAAACGGCGTTTTCAGCATGGATGTAAATATTCGTAATTTTACAGAACAACCTGCTGATAATTATAGTGTAGAAGTTGCCCTTTCAGATGAAGCCGGTAAAAATGTTTTTATTAAGAATGTATCAATACCTCAGATAGCAGCAAAAGGAGAGAATAAGGTTACTATTTCCCAGGTAATTAATAATCCGAAACAATGGAGTGCTGAGTTTCCTAATTTGTATGATGTAACCATTACATTAAAAGATGTTTCAGGAAAAACTGTAGAGCTTACAGCTATTAAAACGGGATTCCGCAAAATAGAGATAAAAAATAGCCAGGTATATATTAATGGCACTCCTATTATTATTCGTGGTACGGATATTCATGAACATAATCCGGAGACAGGGCATACTCTTACAAACGAAACGCGCATACAAGATATTCGTCTTATGAAACAGTTCAACTTGAATGCAATCCGGATGAGTCATTATCCACAAAGTCCTGATATGTTTAAACTTTGCGATAAGTATGGTCTTTATGTTATAGATGAAGCTAATATTGAAGCACATGGTTTGGACGGTTTTGATACTTCCCGTCATCCTTCTTTCAGTAAAGATTGGTTAGGACAGCATATGGACAGGACACAACGTATGGTTGAACGTGATAAAAATCATCCATGTGTAATAGGATGGTCTACCGGAAATGAGAGCGATTTTGGTCCCAATTATATTGAAACATATAACTGGATGAAGGAGCGTGACCATACGCGTACCGTTCAATGCGAACGTGCTCCGGAAAGTGAACTTTATTCAGATATTATTGCCTGGATGTATACTTCCCCCGATAAGCTTCAACAGTATGCAGATCGTACTGATACAAACCGCCCGTGGATTCTTTGTGAATATGCCCATGCAATGGGAAATAGTACTGGAAATTTCCAGGAATATTGGGATATTATTTTGAAATCTCCTAAACTACAAGGTGGTTTTATTTGGGACTGGGTTGATCAGGGTTTGGAAACTACAGATCCAAATGGCCGTAAATATTACTATTATGGAGGTGATTTCGGTGGAGATCGCTGGGTAAATCAGGAAAATTTCTGTGCAAACGGTCTTATTAGTGCGGATCGTACTGTGCATCCGGGATTATATGAAGTAAAAAAAGCATATCAAGGTATTTACTTTGAACCGATAGAAGTGGAGAAAGGTAAAATTAAGTTGGTTAATTACTATCAGTTCACCGATTTAAGTTATTATGATTATGTATGGTCTTTTCAAATAAATGACAAAATTGTTGCGACAGGAACTTTTAAAGTCTCAGGAAAACCAGGTAGTACAGTCCCCGTAATGATCGCATTACCTTCTTATACACCCAAAGCCGGCGAGGAATATTTTTTGAACTTGAAAGCCCTGCAACGTGAAGGTACAGAATTAATTCCTTCTGGCCACGTTGTTGCATCTGAACAGTTGATGTTTCCTAATAGTAACTATTTTGGAAAGGAAACAAGTTCTAGGGGAAATTTAAAGATTCACAAAGTTGATAATATATTAACTTTTGAAAGCGAAGGAATCAAAGGTTCTATAAATTTAAAGAATGGTTTGCTATCCAGTTATAAGAATGGAGATGACGAACTTATTACTTCCGCTCCAGTACCTAATTTCTGGCGTGCTCCGACAGATAACGATTTTGGAGAGAATCTGCAGTTGATTACTAATATATGGCGTACAGCCGGTGATAACCGTAATTTGGTAAATATCGACGTGAAGGAACAAAATGCCAATGGTGTGGAAATAGTAGCTAAATATAAATTAAGATACATAGATGTAGATTACACAGTATCTTATCTTATTATGAACGACGGAGCAGTAAAAGTAACAGGAGCTATAGATATGGGAACAAAAGATATGCCGGAGCTTCCTCGTTTTGGGATGAAGATGCAACTACCGGTTACGTTCGAAAATGTGTCATATTACGGACGCGGTCCATTAGAAAACTATTGGGATCGTCAACGTTCCATGTTTGTGGGGCGCTACAATAACAAGGTAGAGGATATGGGCTTTGAATATATCCGTCCGCAAGAAAATGGTAACCGTACAGGTTTGCGTGTAGTAACTTTTACCGATAATAAAGGAAATGGTATTGAACTTGAAGCCGTAGGTCAGCCACTTAATTTTACGGTCCGTCATAATTTAGATGAAGATTTTGATCCGGGTCTGACTAAAAAACAACAACATATATCCGATATAGATCGTCGCGATATAGTTGCTGTAAATATTGATATGCAACAACGAGGTTTAGGAGGTGATGATAGCTGGGGGGCTAAACCTATGGATAAATATCGTTTACAGGATAATAAATATAGCTACAGCTATATTATACGTCCTGCGAGAAAATAATTAATTGGAATTTGTAAAACAAACGGGGAGTAGGAGGTCCATAAAACCTTTATACTTCCCGTTTTTTATTGTATAAAACCAAAAGATAGTATTTGCATGTCATGAAACAACTATCAGTATAGTAATACTATAAGAATTAGGATGATACTTCCGGAATATTTATCTTTACGGCTAGTTTTAGTGGTATCGTAGATTTTCTGATAGAGTTACTTTTTTCCACCAGTAACAGTTATGGAATATATCCCGACATTTCCGTTTTTGTATCTGGATATAGTAGATTCATCTAAATGTTCTTTTAAGACTTCATCAGGTATTAAAATTGTTTTTGTCCGCTTAATCTCGATATCTGCAAAATTTACCTTTTCAATCTCTGCCAGATAGTCTTCTTTTTGGATGGCACTGGCTATACAACCGGCATACATAGAGGCATTTTCAGTGAACTCTTTCGGAAATATACCATTCAAGACTACATCTGATATGCAAAAATGACCTCCCGGTTTAAGGACGCGGTGTATTTCTTTAAAAATCCTGTTTTTTTCAGGTAGAAGATTCAACACACAATTACTTACTACTACGTCTACTGAATTGTCGGGTAATGGCATGTCTTCTATATCGCCTTCGATAAATTCCACATTGGTATAACCTCGCTTCATCGAATTTTTGCGGGCTTTCTCAATCATTCGTGGTGAAAAATCAATTCCGATTACTTTTCCGTTTTCACCCGTTTCAGCTCTCGCTATGAAACAGTCGTTGCCGGCTCCCGATCCTAAATCCAACACTATATCCCCCTTTTTTATGTTTGCATACTGAGTAGGAAGACCGCAACCCACTCCTAAATCGGCATCAGCTTCATAACCTTTCAGCCGACTATAATCTTCACTCATGATAGTGAAAACTTTTTTTGAAGGAGCCATCGGTTTTGTACCACAGCAACATCCCGATTTTAATAAATTGCTGTCTAAAGCAAGTTGATTATATTGTTCTTTAACCAATGCTTTTTTCTCTTCGTTCGTTTTCATACGTATAATTAAAAATAGTTCGTGCAAATACGAACATGATGGATAAATTTTTTATTTATTGTTACAGCTCTCTTTATTATTGATGTCGATAAAGAATGAAGCAAACAAACTTTTAGCTTCGTCCCAGTTTTCTTGATTAATACAATATTTTACAGTAGGGAGTGTAATTTCTCCTTGTATTAATCCGGCATCTTTAAGTTCTTTCAGATGCTGTGAAAGGGTACTTTTGGCAATCGGCAATACTTCAGACATATCACCATGGTAACAACATTTCTGATTTGCCAACAGTTGTAATATGGTTATGCGAATAGGATTTCCTAATGCTTTGGCAAAACGAGCCAATTTTTCTTGTTTGCTTGTAAATTCTTTGTTAGACATATAAATAACAGAATAATGTTCGTGAATATACGAAATACTTTTTTATTCGCAATTTTACGAATAGTAGTTTATTCTTTTTTAAACCTTCTTCAGAATTTCATTTTCAATATCAGGTTCCTACGTAAGGACTAAAACCAAACTCTTTTATTCTGGTTATCTCGGTGCTTTAAGATAGAGGTAAATAGCAATGAATGTATAAAGGATATTAGGAATCCAAGCTGCTACCATCGGACTAACATATCCATTAATAGCAAAAGTGGATGTAATGGTCATAAATAGAATGTATGAAAAACTTAATGCAAGGCCAATACCGATGTTCATACCCATTCCTCCTTTTATTTTTCGCGAAGAAAGAGATGCTCCAATAGTTGTCAGGATGAATGCTGCCATAATGGTAGCAAAACGTTTATGATACTCTATCTGGAAAGTTTGTATATTTCCGATACCGCGCTTTTTTTGACGTTCAATATAAGTATTTAATTCCGGGCTGGTCATTGTTTCGCAATCGTTTACAGATATGAGGAAATCGGAAGGAACAATTGTTAATGTCGTGTCCTTGCGAGTGCCTTGTGTAATATGTTCGCGCATACCGTCAAAATCGCGTATCATATAGTCGATAACTGTCCACTGATATAGAGAATCATACTTAATCGAATTTGCTGTTAGGCGGGATATTAATTTTTTATCATCAAAATTTTCCAATGAGAAACGATATCCCATATTTGATTTTCCGTCATAACGATCAAAATAGGCTATTACACCAGGTTCTACCTCCAATTGCACGTGGCTAACATATTCTTCTTTTTTGTTTCTGATATATTTATTCTGAAAATCGATACGGGTAATATTGGCCGGTGGAATAATAAATGCATTTAGGATAAATGTAACCAATGCTATGATTGTTGCAGAGATGGCGTAAGGGACCATAAGGCGCCTAAAACTCATACCGCTAGCCAACATAGCTATGATTTCAGACTTGTCGGCCAGCCTTGAAGTGAAAAAAATTACAGCAATAAAAGTAAATAAAGGACTGAATAAGTTGGCAAAATAGGGTACGAAATTCATGTAGTAATCGAATATAATAGCCTTTAATGGTACGTCCGGATTAAGGAATTTATCGATTTTTTCATTTATGTCGAATACTACCGAGATTGAAATAATCAAGGCTATAGCGAAAATGTATGTTCCCAGGAATTGCTTGATAATATACCAGTCTATTCGCTTGAGTTTATATTTCATATCTTATAGTCTGTTAGATAATTGACGTACCATACCACTTTTCCATGTCGTAAAATCGCCTAAAATTATACGTTTGCGGGCTTCTTTTACCAGCCAAATATAAAAAGCAAGGTTGTGGATGGAAGCAATTTGTAATCCTAAAAGTTCGTTTACTTTTATCAGGTGATGTAAATATGCCCTTGAATAAAGCGTATCGACGTATGAATTTGCATCCGGATCGATAGGAGAAAAATCGTTCTCCCATTTCTTATTTCGCATATTCAGTGTACCAAAGCGAGTGAAGATTTGTCCATTTCGCCCGTTACGGGTAGGCATTATGCAGTCAAACATGTCCACTCCGCGTTCAATGGCTTCCAGTATGTTGACCGGAGTTCCGACTCCCATTAGGTAACGGGGTTTGTCTTTAGGTAAAATCTCGTTTACAACTTCGATCATTTCATACATTTTTTCTGTAGGTTCACCTACCGCTAGTCCTCCAATGGCATTTCCATCAGCTCCTTTTTGGGCGATGTTCTCGGCAGCACGCCGACGTAAATCTGTATAAACACAACCTTGTACAATAGGGAAAAGGCATTGACTATAACCATATTTAGGATCTGTGCTATTGAAGCGTTCAAAACAACGATTCAGCCAGCGCTCGGTTAATTCAAGAGACTTTCTGGCATATTCGTAATTGGCATCTCCCGGACAGCATTCATCAAAAGCCATGATAATATCTGCGCCGATCGAGCGTTGTATATCCATTACCTTTTCCGGAGTAAACATGTGTCTGGATCCGTCAATATGTGAACGAAACTCTGCACCTTCTTCATGCAATTTACGGTTATCTGATAATGAAAAAACCTGAAAGCCTCCGCTATCAGTCAGTATAGGACGATCCCAGCTATTGAATTTATGTAATCCGCCGGCTTGCTCCAGAATATGGATGCCGGGACGCAGATAAAGATGATATGTGTTTCCTAAAATGATTTGTGCATTAACGTCTTCTTTTAATTCTGTCATGTGTACGCCTTTTACTGTTCCTTGTGTACCGACAGGCATAAAAATGGGTGTCTCAATTACACCATGATCGGTAGTAATTAATCCGGCCCTTGCATTTGATTTTGTATCGTTGTATTGTAATTTGAAATTCATGCTGAAAAATTTGTCGGCAAAGGTAGTGTTTTTCTATCAGAATCCGAAGTCTTCTACTTCTACCTTTTTTACCTCCTCCTCTTTAGGTTTTTCTACAAATTTATGTACTGTATTTGACTTTACAATAATAGCTCTCATCGGGCGTACCGGGCAGATGGACTCACAACCGCCACAACCGATACATAAATCAGGGTTTACATCAGGTATAGTCAACGTACCTTTATACGGAATCATGTGTACTGCTTGGGTCGGACAGTGCTCCGAGCAAGCACCACAGTCTGTACCTTCCGTTTTTACAATACAACGGTTAATAAAAAAGGTAGCAATACCTACTTGAGTTGTTGCTTTTTCTTCTTTAGTAAGAGGTTGTATTGCATGTGCGGGGCATACGTCAGCACATACAGTGCATTCATAATTACAGTAGCTGCTTATGTAAGCTAAATGAGGTTTCAACATATAATCGAAACCGTATTCTGTTCCTGCCGGACGGAGTACTTGACTGGGACATTTCACGACGCAAATATGGCAAGCTGTACATTTATCTTTAAACCGTTCCAAACTAAGTGAGCCGGGGGGAGTAACTGGCGGCCATTTTTGTCCCTTTCCGCAAGATGCTCCATTTCTGTTTCGCTTGCGTTTTCTTACTCCATTTGCTATAACGGATATTATAGGAAGACTTGCAGCAACAGTAGTGGCAGTAGCGATAAAAGTACGTCGACTATTAGTCTGAACTTCAGTACTATTAAGAGTTTGTGTTGTTTCTGTCTGGTTTATTTCTTTTTTGAATAAAGGCCTGAAGCGATATTGTAATCCTCCTTTGGCACATGATGAAACGCAGTTGAAACAATCTACGCAGCGGGATGCATCAACCGTTAAATCCTGACTGCTGATAGCTTCTGCTTTACAAGTGTGTTCGCAATTTCCACAATGAGTACAAGCATTTTTGTCAAAAGAGATGCGGAACAACGAGAATCGGGATACCAAACTAAGAGAAGCTCCTATCGGACATAATGTGTTACAGAATAATCGTCCCCGGAATGCAACCATCATTATGAATACGAGTAGTACTATGATTGAAGATACTAAACTGGTCGTGGTGACAGTGCTGATTGTTACATGGTATAATGAATAGTTATCCATCTTCATCAATACATCAGCCAAAAGATTGTTGCTCCACATAATAACAGGTCGGAATAAGTTTGTGGCTATACGTCCGAAGTTACTGTATGGGTCTAACAATAAACAAAGTTCCATAATGCCCAATGCACCCATAACGATTGTAAATGCCAGTAACGTATAACGTAAAACGTTTGCCGGTCTATGATATTTGAACCTGCGAACCCCGTTTTTTTTCTTTTTGCCTATACAATATATCCGATTGATGATATCTTGTAAAATTCCGGCAGGGCAAATTGTCGAACAATAAATACGTCCGAAAATCAGGGCCAGTATTAACTGTAATATAACAATTCCTCCCATACCGCTTAATATGGCAGGTATTAACTGAATATGTAATAATTTACCTGTTTTATCGGGTAGTATGCCTGCAAAATCAATAAAAAACAGAAATATAGGTACGAAAAAGAGGATTGAGAGAAGTACCCGCAATCCTTTTAAGTAATTAGTTCGTTTCATCCTTTATATTTTGATACGTTTAATGGTTACCTTATCCAGATTGGTAGTTCCTAACTTTAGTTTTTCACCTTTTTCCAGATGACTGACGGCAGCCATATCGAGTTGTTTTACCTGATTAAACAATTTTAGAGCGGCAGTATCAACCGCTACTATGTTAGGAGATACAATTAATGATTTCAAAACGGCAACATCGGCAGCAGTTTTGCCTTGAGGGCCATTTTGATGCATAATGCGGTACGCATCTACAATATTTAATACCGGTTTCTTTTGCCATGTGCAGATGTCTGCTATGCATTGTTGTAAATCATTTTGATGGAAAAAGCGCCGGTCCCATACAATACCCATGTAGTTCTTCATGGCGCACGTCATTTTTGCACCTCCATGATTTTTTAATACAGGAACATTAATCCATACATCTGCTTCAATCAGTGCTTCATGTATTTGAGCATTTTTTAAATTTACCCCGTTAGGTATAGCTACTTCTTTGTAATACTTTTCATCGTTTCCCGGCATTATTATTCCTCCTGCTTCTTTAACAGCAGCAGCGATACCGCTTGTTTCATAACATTTTTGCCAGTTGTCGCATGTATGGTCAAACACTGTCACTTTTTCTGCTCCGGCAGCAAAGCATTTTTTTACCAAAGCTTTTACTAATTTAGGATTTGTATTTCCTGCCATTTCGGGTGTCCTGTCCCAACCGATATTAGGTTTTATAACTACCTTTTGTCCTTTTTTTATATACTTTCCGATTCCTCCCAGAACATCTAATGCTTTTTCAAGCATCACTTCCGGTTCACCTCCCATTACGGCAACCATATCAGGGACTTGTTCTACAGTTATAGTATTAGTGGAAAGGGCAGCATGTAAACCTTCAAAGTTTAAAGAAAATGCAGCACCTGCTATAACACTGGTCTTTAGGAAATCGCGACGTTTCATCTCTTAATAGTTTAGAATTACTTGAACAAAGGTAGTAATTATCTGATAATAGATTATCTTTGAGTGCAAAAAAATAATGATCTATGATTTTAAACACATATATATCTTTGAAATCGTTTATAAATGGATGGAGTAGAAATAAGACTGACATAAAACTTGTTCTTTCCGCTGTTAATCTGATGCATACATTTTCTTTTGAGGATTATGGTCTGGGGCTTCTTCGTAGAGCAATCGGTTTATATGAACAAAAAATGAATATCCATCCGGATAATAGTAAACAAGCAATTCCTTTTTTTCGGGAAAATAGACGAATGCTGGTTGGCCCTGAGATGGAAATGTATATTATTTCCATGTATGAGAATGATTTGGTACCTCTATACTTGCAAATGGCTGATAGTCCTATCCTGAAAATTTCATTAGACTATGAATCATTAGCCGAATATTGTTTATTGGAAAATTTATATCTGATACGTTGTAAATATGATGAAGAACTGTCTTTACAGACCTTTGTCAAGCAATTAGAGAGAGAATACGATAAGTTCTTTTTTGACGAAGAACATACGGGATTTACGGCAGACTCCCGTTTCTTTTCTATGCTTTGTAATGCCTGCATGGAAGTAAAAAGGCCGGAAAAAATGGAAGAAAAGGAATGGAATGTTGCTTTATTCCGCCATCCTTCAGAAGCTGAATATGGTTTTGTGGAAGGAAAATTGACGCCTTTTATATCAATTCCTGTTCCTGTAAATTGTATAAAAAGGATTTCTTTGTTAAACAAAGACGGAGATATTTTGTCATTCAGTGCTTTGGCAAGTTTCCTTCAAAGTAAAGGTTTGGCTCCCGAATTATACCTGGAAGGATTGATAGAAGAGTGATATTATAAAATGATCCCGATGTTTTTTTAAAATCATCCCGATCATTTTATAATATCATCGGGACGATTTATTTTTTGTAAATTGATAAAAACAGACATATGAAAACATTAACGAATGAACTACTTACAATTCAGGTTGCCGAACATGGGGCGGAGTTGTCCAGTATCGTATCAAATAAAACGAGAAAAGAATATCTGTGGCAAGCCGATCCCGTTTTTTGGAAACGTCATTCTCCTGTACTTTTTCCGATAGTGGGAAGCTTATGGAATAATGAATACCGTTATCAGGGTATTACGTATAAGCTTTCCCAGCACGGATTTGCCAGAGACAAAGATTTTACGTTACTCTCTGAATCTGCCACAGAAATTCGGTTTGGACTGGAAAGTAATGAAGAAACTTTGGAATTATATCCATTCCCGTTTATATTGGAAATAGGTTATTTGCTTCATGAAAATAAAATTGATGTATTGTGGAAGGTGAAAAATACCGGACATAAGGACATGTATTTTCAGATAGGGGCACACCCTGCATTTTATTATCCTGATTTTAATTCGGAAAAAGAAAAGAGAGGGTACCTTTCTTTTGATAAAAAAGAAGGGTTGAAATATATTCTTATATCAGAGAAAGGCTGTGTTTCACCGGATAAGTATTCTTTGGCTTTACAAGAGGGTCTGCTACCGTTGGATATCCACACATTTGATAATGATGCTTTGATATTTGAGGATAGCCAGTTAAAAAAAGTGGCATTGTTGGATAAAGACAGAAATCCATACATAACATTGCATTTTACCGCTCCTGTAGTAGGATTATGGTCTCCTCCGGTTAAAAATGCACCGTTTGTCTGTATCGAGCCATGGTATGGGCGTTGCGACCCGGTTTATTTTAACGGTGATTATAAGGATAAAGATTGGATACAACACCTGTTGCCCGGAGCAACATTTGATGCACATTATACGATAGAGATAGGATTAAAGGATAAATTGTAAAGGTCGCTTCCGGAATATTTGACTACCTTTGCTGCAATTTATTTAATTAATGTCATTACCATGGATCAAAATACTAAATCACAAATTATCGGTTTAATTCATCGTGAAGTTATACCTGCAATTGGCTGTACAGAACCTATTGCAGTTGCTCTCGCTGCTGCCAAAGCTGCAGAAACATTAGGGAAAGAACCGGAGAAAATAGAAGTGCTTTTGAGCGCCAATATTTTAAAAAATGCCATGGGGGTTGGTATTCCTGGAACAGGTATGGTTGGGTTGCCTATTGCAATTGCCCTCGGTGCTTTAATAGGTAAATCATCTTATGGCCTGGAAGTTTTACGTGATCTTGATGAAGAGGGTCTGAAAGCCGGTAAAATGATGGTGGATCGTAAATGTATACATATTTCACTTAAAGAGAATGTCGATAAGCTTTATATAGAAGTAAATTGCTTTGCCGGAAATGATTCGTCAAAAGTGATTATTTGCCATGAACATACTCATATTATATATGTAGAAAAAAATGGAGATGTGCTGCAGGATTGCCGCGTTTCAGGGTCATCAAATGAAGATATGTGCAATGATAATGATTTGCGTTTATCTTTTTCTACAGTGTATGAGTTTGCAACAGAAATGCCATTGGATGAGATACGGTTCATTTTACAAACTGCCGAATTAAATAAAAAAGCGGCCGAAGAATCTATTCAAGGGAATTACGGGCATACGGTGAGTAAGACTGTTTCGGGGAAATATGGTAAAAAATATTTGGGAGAATCTACTTATACCCACATGTTAGCCGTAACGGCTGCAGCCTGTGACGCACGTATGGATGGTGCAATGATACCGGTTATGAGTAACTCTGGTAGTGGAAATCAAGGTATTGCTGCGACATTACCTGTTTTATCATTTGCCGAAGATATAAAATGTACGGAAGAGCAGTTGATCCGCTCTTTAATGTTAAGCCATTTAATGGTGATTTATATAAAACAGAGTTTGGGGCGCTTATCTGCTCTTTGCGGATGCGTAGTAGCTGCCACTGGTGCCAGTTGTGGTATAACATGGTTGATGGGTGGGAGCAAAATACAGGTATCGTACGCTATTAAAAATATGATTGGTAATATTACCGGAATGATATGTGACGGAGCCAAACCCAGTTGTGCTATGAAAGTTTCCAGCGGTGTTTCTACTGCCATGCTTTCAGCATTGATGGCTATGGAGAATAAAGTCGTAACTTCCGTAGAAGGCATTATAGATGACGATGTAGATAAATCCATATCCAATTTAACAGCTATAGGTTCGCATGGAATGGAGGCTACAGATAAACTTGTATTGGATATTATGACAGGAAAATCTTGTTGATATAATCCTTTTTTATCCAAAACATGCATACTATTTAAGGAGAAATCCGTATGTTTGCTACACACCTTCTGTAGGTGATTGTTTCCCTTAAATAGTATGTACTATGAATAAAGTAAAGACATTAGATGATCTTCGTAAAATGCGTGACTCTTTTCGCGCATCTTTAGATTTGCGGGAAAAAAGTGACCATCCTGAAAAAATGATTCAGATAAAAATTTCGATGGCAACGTGTGGAATAGCTGCCGGAGCAAAAGATATAATGAATTATTTTATTGAAGTACTCGATAGGGAACATATAGACGCATTGGTTACTCAAACCGGATGTATGGGGTATTGTTATGCCGAACCTACTGTCGAGATATTGGTTCCGGGGAAAGAACCTCTGGTATTCGGGTATGTAAATAAGGCAAAGGTGGATGAAATTATATCCCAATATATACGATATGGAATATTAGTAGACGGAATCATCCCTGTTTCTTATACAGCTGTTAAACCTGAATAATAAATACATTTCAAATACTAGAAAGAATGGCACAATACACTAATTATATTTTGGTGTGTGGTGGTACCGGTTGCCGCGCATCCCAAAGTGAAAAGATCATAAGAAATCTGAAAGCTGCTGTAGAAAAAAACGGATTACAGAAAAATGTACAGGTAATCCGCACCGGATGCTTTGGTTTCTGTGAAAAAGGCCCCGTCGTAAAAATGATTCCGGATAATACATTTTATGTGCAAGTGCAACCGGGTGATGCCGACGAACTTGTTAAAGAACACCTTGTAAAGGGGCGGAAAGTAGAACGGTTACTTTATGTAAACCCGGAAACAAATGAGCAGATTTTAGACTCCAAACATATTGATTTTTATAAAAAACAACTTCGTGTTGCATTACGTAATTGCGGTTTTATAAATCCTGAGAATATAGATGAATATATAGCCAGGGACGGCTATGTGGCATTAGGAAAAGCAATTACGGAAATGACTCCGGAAGTGGTAATAAAAGAAATTATGGATAGTGGACTCCGTGGCCGTGGTGGTGGCGGTTTTCCTACGGGCTTGAAATGGCAGATAACACGAAAAGTACAGGCTTCTCAAAAATATGTTGTTTGTAATGCCGACGAGGGTGATCCGGGAGCATTTATGGATCGGTCTATATTAGAAGGTGATCCTCATTCGATTGTGGAAGCTATGGCTATTAACGGATATTGTACCGGAGCTAACAAGGGGCTCGTATATATTCGTGCAGAATATCCTTTAGCCGTGGAGAGGTTGATGATTGCTATTAAGCAGGCAAAGGAATACGGTCTGCTAGGAGATAATATATTTGGTAGCGGTTTTTCATTTGATATTGAGATACGATATGGTGCAGGGGCATTTGTTTGCGGTGAAGAAACAGCATTAATTCATAGTATGGAAGGCCTACGCGGTGAAGCTACCGTAAAGCCTCCGTTTCCAAGCGAGCAAGGATATAAAGGTTATCCGACGAATGTCAATAATGTAGAGACGTATGCAAATATTCCGGTTATTTTACTGAAAGGGGCAAAATGGTTCAGTAGTATCGGTACGGAAAAGAGTAAAGGTACAAAAGTATTTGCTTTAGCTGGAAAAGTAAATAATGTCGGTCTGATAGAAGTTCCGATGGGAACTACTTTGAGGGAAGTAATATTCGGTATTGGCGGAGGCATTAAAGATGGTAAAAAGTTTAAAGCTGTTCAAACCGGAGGACCTTCCGGAGGATGTTTGACAGAAAAACATCTGGATCTGCCGATTGACTATGATAATCTATTGGCTGCCGGTTCTATGATGGGATCAGGAGGAATGATCGTTATGGATGAAGATGACTGTATGGTTGCCATGGCAAAATTTTATCTTGATTTTACGGTAGAAGAATCATGTGGTAAATGTGCCCCGTGCCGTATAGGAAACAAGCGTTTGCATGAGATTCTACAAAAAATAACTTCAGGTAACGGAACGGAAGATGATCTGGATAGATTGCGTAATCTGGCAATGGTTATAAAAGATACGGCTTTATGCGGATTGGGACAAACTTCTCCTAATCCGGTCTTATCCACTATGGATAATTTTTATGACGAATATCTGGCACATGTACATGATCATCGTTGCCCTTCTCATCAATGTAGAGAGCTTACCCAGTATTATATCAATCCGGAGAAATGTAAAGGTTGTACATTATGTGCCCGCGTTTGCCCCGTACATGCAATTACCGGAGATCGGAAGGTACCACATGTTATAGACTTGCAAGTATGTATCAGGTGCGGAACTTGTATGGACAAATGTAAGTTCGATGCGGTATATGTACATTAAATTCAGACAATCATGGAAACTGTAAAATTAATTATAGATAAGAAACAGGTTGAAGTTTCAAAAGGTACTACAATATTGGATGCGGCTAAAAGCGTAGGCATACAAATACCTACACTTTGTTATATGAAACTGGAAGATTTGCATTATGAAAATAATCCGGGAGCCTGCCGTATTTGTGTAGTTGAGATAGAAGGACGTCGTAATCTGGCTCCGGCCTGTAAAACAGAATGTGCCGAAGGAATGGTCGTAAAAACCCATACGCCACGCGTTATGAATGCCCGTAAGACTGTAATGGAGTTGATTTTATCCAATCATCCGGCAGAATGTCTTACTTGTAGTAGTAACGGACATTGCGAATTGCAGGTTATTGCACACGATTTAGGTATAAGAGAAATACGGTATGCAGGCGAACAATCTAAATTCCAGATAGACCGTTCGCCTTCTATTGTCCGGAATATGAATAAATGTATCATGTGCCGCCGTTGTGAAACGATGTGTAATTCAATACAAACAGTGGGGGCACTTACTGCAGTGAACAGAGGGTTTAATGCTGCTGTGTCTACAGCGTTTGAACGCGATATTGCTGGAAGTACTTGTTCCTATTGCGGCCAATGCGTGTCCGTTTGCCCTGTTAATGCATTAAGTGGTAGAAATACGCAGCAGCCGGTGTTGGACGCATTAGCTGATCCTGCAAAAATAGTAATTGCCCAAACGGCTCCGGCTGTACGTACTGCATTAGGCCGGGATTTCGGCTTTGAGCCGGGCACTCTTGTAACGGGAAAGATGGTTTCTGCTCTTCGCCAGTTGGGTTTTGATTATGTGTTTGATACTGATTTTGCTGCCGATCTGACTATTATGGAGGAAGGTACTGAGCTATTACAACGTTTGGACAAATATCTGAATGGGGACGAAAATGTAAAGATTCCAATGATGACAAGTTGCTGTCCCGGATGGGTAAGTTTTGTAGAACAACATTTCCCTGAATTAAGAGAAAACCTTTCAACAGCAAAAAGTCCGCAACAAATGTTTGGAGCAATAGCAAAAAGTTACTTTGCTAAAATATTAGGAATAGATCGTAAAAATCTGGTGGTTGTCTCTATTATGCCGTGTCTGGCGAAAAAATATGAAGCCAGTAGACCTGAGTTTTCGGTTGATGGCAATCCGGATGTCGATATTTCTATTTACACCCGTGAATTAGCCCGGCTGATTCGTTATGCCAATATTGATTTTAATGAGTTACCCGATAGTGATTTTGATCATCCTTTAGGAGAGTCTACGGGAGCAGGTGTTATTTTCGGGACAACGGGAGGCGTTATTGAAGCAGCCTGTCGTACGGCGTATGAATTATTTACAAAAAAGGTATTACATAAGGTTGATTTTGAGGAATTGCGGGGTATGGAAGGCATCAGAAGTGCTACCATTGATTTTGAAGGCGTACCTGTTAAAATAGGAATTGCACATGGTTTGGGTAATGCCCGGAAGTTAATAGAAGAGGTAAAAAATGGCACTTCACCTTATCATGCGATAGAAGTTATGGCTTGTCCGGGTGGCTGTATAGGAGGAGGAGGGCAACCATTCCATAGAGGACGTATGGAAGTGTTGCGTAAACGTGCAACAGCTCTTTATCAGGAAGACGTAAACAAACCTCTCCGTAAAAGTCATGAAAATCCATATATACAAAAACTGTACAAAGAATTTCTGGGAGAACCATGCGGTCCATTGGCCCATAAATTATTACATACACACTACATTGACAGGAGAGAGATCGTAGGACTGTATACGCAAACTGATAAAAGAGATTAAGCTATGGATACAATACATTTGCCACAAACGAAAGTTGAAGAATTACATACTATATGTGCAGAACATAACAATGACGCAGGAGAACTGATTAATATACTACATGCAGCTCAGGGACTGTTTGGATATTTGCCAAGAGAGGTACAGGAGATAATAGCTGCGGACTTACGGTTGCCCGTTTCCCGCGTATATGGAGTTGTTACTTTTTACTCATTTTTCACTATGACTCCGAAAGGAAAATATCCCATATCCGTATGTTTAGGTACAGCATGCTATGTGCGTGGTGCTGAAAAAGTGATGGACGAATTTCAGCGGCAGTTGGAAATAAAAGTAGGAGAGACAACATCTGACGGGCTTTTTTCTTTAGACTGTTTACGTTGTGTAGGAGCTTGCGGTTTAGCTCCGGTCGTTACTATTGCAGGAAAAGTCTATGGACGTATGACTCCGGAAAAGGTCAGGGATGTACTTTCTGAGTACTATATGCTGGGTGAATAGTTAATAGATAAAAACAATGACTCGATAGAATTATTCTATCAAGATTTTTTAATATTTATAAAAGGTCTGTTAATAGAATATTCTACCTTTGCGTCAAATAAATCTAAAACAACCAATTAATTATGCGTAACACTATTTTTTGTAAAATTACGGCATTACCGATCGGATTACTTTCACTGGCATTTAGCATTTCCAGTTGTAGTACTACCGATTACAAAAAGTATGCTGGTGATGAAGCTAAGCAAGTAGCATCTATTATTCGCGAAAATGGATGTTTGCAGTGTCATGCAGAAAATGCTCCAGTTCCATTTTATGGGAAATTGCCTTTTATAGGATCAGTAGTTAAAGCTGATATGCTGGAAGGTACACGCTATCTGGATCTTACTGGAATGGTGAATGCCTTGGAAAACGGTCTGCCAGTATCGGAAGTAGATATGGCCAAGGTAGAGAATACAGCTCTTAGTGGAACTATGCCTCCTGCAAAGTATTATACAATGCCCATGCATTGGGGAACGAATCTTGATAGTGAAGAGAAAGCGGTTATCATATCATGGGCAAAGAATGTCCGTAAAAATAGTTTTCTATCACCCACAGTTGCAGAAGAGTTTGCAAATGAACCGGTGCAGCCGTTAATGACTTCTATTCCGGCAGACTCTGCAAAAGTAGCTTTGGGATTTGCTTTATATCATGATACACGTTTATCGGGAGATAATACAATTTCGTGTGCTACCTGCCACGGATTAAACACCGGAGGTGTAGATCGTAAACAATATTCGGAAGGGATTAAAGGACAACTTGGAGGCGTAAATGCTCCGACTGTATATAATGCAGCTTTAAACTGCCTGCAGTTCTGGGATGGTCGTGCCGCTGACTTAAAAGAGCAAGCTGCCGGTCCTCCGTTAAATCCGGTTGAAATGGGTAGTATCTCTTTTGATGAAATCAGTGATAAGCTGGCTGAAGATAAGGATTTTAGTAAAAAATTCTTAGCCATATATCCGGAAGGGTTTAACCAGTCTACAATTACGGATGCAATTGCAGAATTTGAAAAAACATTGCTTACACCGAGCCGTTTTGATAAATATTTGATGGGAGATAAAGATGCTCTTACTGCAGATGAATTGGAAGGTTACCAACTATTCAAAGACAATAAATGTGCTACTTGCCACGTTGGTATGAATATAGGAGGACAGTCCTTTGAATATATGGGTATTAAAAAGAACTATTTTGATTATCGCGGTACAGGTTTAACAGATGGTGATAACGGACGTTTTGCTGTAACACAGAATGAATCCGATCGTCATAAATTTAAAACTCCCACATTACGTAATGTAATGATTACTTACCCGTATATGCATGATGGTAGTATTAAAACAGTGGAAGATGCCATTCGTGTTATGCATCAATTCCAGATAGGCAAAAATATTACTGATCCGGAAATTAAGAAGATTATAGCATATCTGAATACATTGACCGGCGAATATAACGGAACAATGTTACAATAATATAATACAAAAATAACAAGTATGCCCTTTCGCTTAGTCTATATCATCTTTTTACTTGCTGCCTATCAGAGCAGTGAAAAGATATGGGGACAAGAGGAGGGGCTTGCTTCTTATTATCATGAACGTTTTCATGGCCGCAAATCTGCCAGCGGACGTTTGCATGATAGTGGTGAGTTGGTAGCTGCTCATCGTACTTATCCCCTAGGCACTTTTTTGAGAGTGACAAATTTGTCTAATATGAAAAGTGTTATAGTTTGTGTGACCGATCGCGGTCCATTCCGAAAAAAACGTATTATAGACCTTTCACCGGCTGCTGCCGAAATATTGGATTTTATAAAAAAAGGCATCACAAAAGTAAGATTAGAGGTAGTTCCTGCTGCATTAGATTTGAGATACCTTGATTTGATTTATCCGAAAATACCTTATTTGGAAACCAGTCATTTACGAATCAATCCTCCTTATAAAGTAAAATTTACAAAATAGCGTCTAATCAAATTCTAATTTCAACTAAGAGCATTCTAACTTGATATGTAAGGATACTAAAACTGTGACGTATACCTTTGCCCTAAAAACAAGATGCAAATGTATAAACGGATCACATTCTTATTTCTATTATGGCCTTATTGTATTATTGCACAAGATTCTAAAACAAGTTGGACTTTACAGGATGCGGAGAAACAATTTACGGATCATAACCTGGAATTGATTGCAGAGCATTATAATATAGACATAGCAGAAGCTCAAGTATTACAAACCAAGTTATTTGAGAATCCAGTTATTTCTTTAGAACAGAATGTATATAACCGTTTAAATGGCAAATACTTTGATATTGGAAAAGAAGGAGAAGCAACTGTAGAAATAGAACAACTTATTTATATTGCCGGCCAACGGAATAAAAGAATACGCCTGGAAAAACTGAATCGACAAATTGCCGTTTATCAGTTTGAAGAAGTTTTAAGAACTCTGTGTAGTGATGTAAGAAGTAAATTTATAGAGAACAAAGTGAAAAAGGAAATGTCTCTATAATGGAAAAAGCCCGATTGCAGGCTTTGCTTCTTTCTTTGCAACAAGAGCGGAATGAAGTGGATAACCGGGCTATAATATTGGTCTCAGTCTTTCCATGCGGATACTGACCACGTATGGAGCAAAAGTTGATATTATTTCGGAAGAAGAAAAAGGGACTACTGTTCGGATTGAATTTCCATAATGGAATCGGAGCTGGTTAAAAGTTCTTTAGCCGGTCCTGCTATTTTTGCCAATTCAGGTGTAACGCCTTGTGCTTCTTCCTGACTAATAAGTTTGCGATCTGTTAAACGTGCCGGAATTACAGAACATTCATATCTGTAAATCAGTTATTATTAAAAAACAGATATTATGGCATATAAAATTGCGCTTTTCGGTGCTAAACCGTATGATATAGCTTCGTTTGATAAAATAAACGAACAGTATAACTTTGACATACGCTACTTTAAAGGACATTTAAACAGGAATAACGTGGTCTTGACTCAAGGCATGGATGTGGTATGTATTTTTGTTAATGACACTGCTGATGCCGAGGTAATAAATGCTATGGCTGCCAATGGAGTAAAGTTGCTGGCTTTACGCTGTGCAGGTTTTAATAATGTAGACCTGTCTGCGGCAAAAGATAAATTGCCCGTCGTACGCGTTCCTGCTTATTCACCTTATGCTGTAGCAGAATATACGTTGGCATTAATGCTATCGCTAAATAGGAAGATACATAGGGCTTACTGGCGTACAAGAGACGGTAATTTCTCGTTGAATGGCTTAATGGGATTCGATATGCATGGTAAAACGGCCGGTATTATCGGAACCGGAAAGATTGCAAAGATATTAATCCATATTTTAAAAGGACTGGGCATGCACATTTTAGCCAACGATTTATATCCTGACGAGAAATATGCTGTTGAAGAAGGATTTACTTATGTTCCATTAGATGAATTATATAAACGTGCAGATATTATATCGCTCCATTGTCCGTTGACAGAACAAACACGTTATATCATAAATGATGACTCTATTTCTAAGATGAAGGACGGAGTAATGATTATTAATACAGGTCGTGGACAACTGATCAATACAAATGCATTGATTGAAGGTTTGAAAGAGAAGAAAGTGTCGGCTGCAGGCTTGGATGTTTATGAAGAAGAAAGTGACTATTTCTATGAAGATAAGTCCGATAAAATTATTGATGATGATGTTTTGGCAAGATTGCTCTCATTTAATAATGTGATTGTTACTTCCCATCAGGCATTTTTTACAAAAGAGGCTTTGCATAATATTGCTGAAACGACATTCAAAAATATCGATGATTTTCGCAAGGGGCTTCCTCTAATCAATGAAGTTACAAAGTAATATTCTATAAGGAGATTATTATTTATCGCTGATTTATTATATTTTTGTGGCCATTGTCCGGTGTGAGCCAGGCAATGGCTTTTTAATGAAAATACGATTTATGAAAATAGATAAACAAACCGGTTTAGTCTTGGAAGGAGGAGGGATGCGTGGTATATTCACCGTAGGTGTATTAGACTATTTTATGGATAATAATATCCGTTTCTCTTACACAATTGGTGTTTCTGCCGGAGCAAGTAATGGTATTTCGTATGCATCCTGGCAACGGGGACGATCCCGTTTCAGTAATATAGATTTACTTAAAATATATAATTATATAGGCTTACGCCGTTTACTGCAAGGCAAAGGTTATATAGATCTTGATTTTTTGTTTTATACATATCCCGAAAAGTATTACCCTTTTGATTATGATACATATTTTCGTTCTTCCGAACGCTTTGTTGTGGTTACAAGTAATTGTTTAACAGGAAAAGCTGAGTATTATGAAGAAAAAAAAGATCCTAAAAAACTGCTTGATGTATTAAGAGCATCTTGTTCCTTGCCGGTTATGTGTCCTGTAGCTCACGTAAACGGGATTCCTATGGTAGACGGAGGTGTTTGTGATGCTATTCCGGTTCATCGGGCTATAGAGGACGGTTACAAAAAAAATGTCATTATTCTAACTCGCAATAAAGGCTATAGGAAAGCTAATAAAGATTTTTATTTACCCGGATTCATTTATCGTAAATATCCGGCAATAAGGGAACAGCTGAAGTTACGTTATCGTAGTTATAATAATGTTTTAGATTATATCGATCAATTAGAAGCGGAAGATAAGGCTATTGTTATTCGTCCTCAAAACCCAATCACTGTTGGACGTACGGAACGGGACGTTAAGAAACTGTCTGAATTATATGATGAAGGATACGAATGCGGGCGCATGATAAAAAGAGGTGACTTTTGAAATCAATATTTTTGTCTTGATATTTCAAAAGTCACCTCTTCTAAAGGACAACAAATCTAAAGATTAATCCTTGCATTTGCTATGTACATCCTTGCTAATCCTCATAGCACAGAAATTAGGACCACACATCGTACAATACTCTCCATCAGTTACAGCACTTTCTTTATAGTACTGCAATGCACGCTCCGGATCAAGGGCCAGATTGAACTGGTCTTTCCAACGGAAATCGAAACGGGCTTTACTTAAAGCATTGTCACGCACTTGTGCGCCAGGATGTCCCTTTGCCAGATCAGCTGCATGTGCAGCAATTTTATATGCAATAACACCGTTGCGCACATCTTCTTTATTTGGCAATCCCAGATGCTCTTTAGGAGTAACATAACAAATCATAGCTGTGCCGTGCCAAGCAATCTGTGCACCACCGATGGCAGAAGTTATATGATCGTAACCTGGAGCGATATCGGTCGTTAAAGGGCCTAGTGTGTAAAAAGGTGCACCATGACAGGCATATTGTTGCTCTTTCATATTTTCGTGTATTTTATTCATCGGCACATGTCCCGGTCCTTCAATAATAACTTGCACGAATTGATCCCAGGCTACTTGTGTCAATTCTCCCATTGTATGCAATTCGGCAAATTGAGCAGCGTCGTTGGCATCGTAAATAGAGCCAGGCCGTAAACCGTCTCCTATAGATACGGCAACGTCATAAGCTTTTAATATTTCGCATATCTCAGAGAAATGAGTGTAAAGAAAATTCTCTTCATTATGAATTTGCATCCATTTAGCCATAATAGAACCGCCTCGTGAAACAATTCCGGTCAGACGCGTCTGCGTCAATTCTATGTGTTTTTTTAATAAGCCTGCATGAATTGTAAAATAGTCTACACCTTGTTCTGCCTGTTCTATTAAAGTGTCGCGGTAAATTTCCCAGGTCAGATTTTCTACACATCCGTTTACTTTTTCTAATGCCTGGTAAATAGGCACGGTTCCCATTGGTACCGGACAGTTTCGAATAATCCATTCACGTGTTTCATGGATGTTGTCTCCGGTGGAAAGATCCATCAAAGTATCGCCACCCCATTTGCAGCTCCAGACAGCTTTCTCTATCTCTTCATCTATACCGGATGAAAGAGCCGAATTGCCGATATTTGTATTGATTTTGACAAGAAATTTTTTACCAATAATCATTGGTTCTGCTTCCGGGTGATTAATATTGGCCGGAATAATGGCACGTCCGGCTGCTATTTCTTTACGAACAAAATCCGGTGTTATATATGATTTCAGTCCCAATGCTTCAATCTGTTGGTTTTCGCGAATGGCAACATATTCCATTTCCGGTGTTATGATGCGTCGTTTGGCATAATACATCTGAGTGATATTTTTCCCTTCTTTGGCTCGATAGGGCAAATGGCGCTTGGGAAAACGGATTGAGTCGAGTGTTTGGTTTGCCAATCTTTCACGGCCATATTCTGAGGTAAGCTCACTTAACTGGATTAAGTCACGGCGACGTTCATACCAGTCTTCACGAATACGGGGAAGACCGGCATTAATATCAATTGATATTTTGGAATCCGAATAAGGACCGCTCGTGTCATAAACAATCACCGGATTATTCTTCTTGCATATCTTTTCGCCGTTATCGTCTATCGTCACGGTATCTAACAGCTTGATTTTACGCATACCTACCTTAATTTTATTAATCTCTCCCGGAATATATATTTTCTCAGAAGAAGGATAAGATACACGCATGTTTTTCTTTGTTGCCATATATTTAAGTTTAATATTTATCTCCGCAATATTTTTTTATCTCAGATAAGAATTTCCGGGTCGATTCTATAGGATCCGGAGCATTAACAATAGATCCTGATACGGCAATTCCATTAACACCTGCATCAAATAAAGGAGCAACATCTTCCAAACGGATACCGCCTACAGCGACAATAGGAATCATACATCCGGATTCTCTGCACTCATTTATTATTTTACGATACCCTTCCAGACCTAAAATAGGACTTAATTTCTTTTTCGTTTCTGTATAACGATAAGGCCCCAATCCTATATATGAAGCCCCTTCTTTATCTGCATACAATATATCTTCCAAAGTATTGGCGGTAGCGCCTATATGAGAAATAAGGCTCCAATGACGGCTATCTAAAATTTGCCGGGCTTCAGATAAAGGCATATCCTGTTTACCCAAATGAATAGCCCTGGCATGACTTTCCATAGCCATCTCCAGATTATCATTCATACAAAAGATATATTCGGGATCCGATATTTTAAGTTGGGAAATTGCCCGGGCAATTTCTATGTCAAATTTATCTTTCATACGGAGTTGCAACCAAGTTCCTCCGCCTTCATAAAACATTTTAGCCTGATCCAATTCTGTATATTTGCCGGAACAATTTGTAATGAGCATCAGACGGTTTGTATTTTTTATCAATGAATAGCCAGACATAATTCTAATGATTTGAATCGTTTTATAATATTATTTACTTCTTTTTCAGAAGGAGATTGGCCCCATAATGCTCCTAATACTGCTACGCCTCCGAAAACTATATCTTTGAGCTGCGGTATAGTGGAAATGTCAATGCCTCCCAGTGCAATTACTTTCTCATTAATCAGACCTGTTTTTGATGCTTGCCATAGTATGTCTAAAGGAAAGCCTTTTCCGTAACCTTGCTTGGATATACTTTGAAAAATAGGGCTGAGAAACCGGTAATCAAATTTTGCATTCTCTGATATTTCCTGCAAACTATGGCATGAACAACTTATGCTTCCCGAAAATCCGTTGGGAATAGTATTGTTTCTTCTATTTAGATGGATTCCTTTAAAATGATAAGGATTACCGTTTGCAACCAGTCCAAATTGATCGTGTAAAACAATACGTGAGTAATATTGAGAAGGTATTTCCAAGATCAACTTCTCTAATGCAGATCGGCTACAATCCGGTTTCCGGAGATGCAAACATCCCATTCCTTCCCTAAACAGATTGGAAAGGATTTCTCCTTCGCCACGGAAGAAATATGGTGTTGTTATAACAATCAATTTTTTCATCCGTGTAATTTTATTTTCTGTAAAGGCACCGGAGAAAAGAAGTGATTCATTGCACCATGCCCATTACCGACACAGACATCAGCTCCTTCTGATAAAGCGTTCGTAATGTATATTTTTGCCATACGTACAGATTCCTGTAAATTATTGCCAAGAGCTAAATATGCAGCTATGGCCGATGACAAGGTACAACCGGTACCATGTGTATTATTCGTATGAACTGTTTGAACTTCAAGATGTATTGGAGCCAAATCCGGCATGATAAGGATATCCTTTGTCGTTATACCGGCCAGATGTCCGCCTTTTATAAGAACCGAGCGACATCCCATCTCTTGTAAACAACGGGCAGCTTTTTCCATATCCTTTTCATCTTTAATATTGATACCGGATAAATATGCTGCTTCATCAACATTGGGAGTAACCAAGGCTACGTTAGGAAATAATTCATCGATAAGTACATGTATTGCATTATCTTCCAAAAGCTTCTTTCCGCTTGTTGAAATCATAACAGGATCTAATATTGTATAAGCGGGAGCAAAGATTTTTATTGATTCTGCAACAATATGGATGGCTTCTTTATTATGAAGCATACCTATTTTGACAGCATCTATTGTGAAGTCCAGAAAAACGGCATCTATCTGTTTTTTCAATAAATCGGGAGTAACGGCTTGTATTCCGTAAACAGTTTGTGTATTTTGTGCTGTTATTGCAGTGATAACCGATATTCCAAATACACCCAATGCAGAAAATGTTTTCAAATCTGCTTGTATTCCTGCTCCACCACCACTATCGGATCCTGCGATAGTTAGTGCTGTTGGATAACGAAAAATATTGTTTCTATCCATTTTTCTTATCAAAAAGGAGGGAAAAAGCCTCTGTGCTTTCCTACGACGGCATTACCCGTATCAGGTTCGAGGGTATGATCTCAGCCCATACAGTTTGGCACCCCTTTATGTAATACAAAGGTATAAAGATTAAAGAATATTACAAAAAAGAAGTGTTAAATTTAAGAAAGTGTCCTTTTTAGAACGCTTCTGTCATATTCATATAAACGGCCATGCCTTTTTGGTTCGGATCTTTACCTACATCCAGCCGGAAATTCTTCCCCGGTTGCATCTGTATACGAAGACCAACTCCGTAATTAAATTTCCATTTACTCCAATCTACAACAGGAGCATTTCCTATAGTACCTGTTCCTATCCATCCCACGAAACCGCATTTTGCCCAAAAGTTTCCGCTTTTGTATTTTTCTATACTACCGAACATGTGACGATATTCAAGTATGGCATAAGCCATTGTCTTATCACGGTATTTCCCCCAGTAATAACCACGTAAATCAAAAGGAGAACCGAATGACGGCAACTCGGTAAACGGAACATCACCCACACTTATCAATGAGCGTGCAACCCATGCTAAAGTACTTCGGGGACGAAAAACCTGCTGGAATTGACGATATTCCAAATCAAACATTCCGTAATTGTATGCACCTCCGAAATATTTGCTGTATACCCTGGCTATACCACTAAGTAACATGCCGGAACTAGGGGTTGCAACATCATTCCGGGTATCATATTGTATTAAACCGCCAAGACCTATGTTAACATATTTCAGTTTGAATTTCTGAAAATAAGGATCCGCCTGCATAACCGGATTAATGTCTGTAGATTTCGTATAATTGATATCAAATAAAGCACCTGTATATAAATGGGGTTTGATTTCCCATACAAAGCGGGGATAAAGCTGGAAATAGCTTTTATGGAACTTGGTGGTAGAATCGCTTTTTTCAGTGTGTTCTATGTTTTCATAACCTTTGCCAAAGTAATGGGACGGCTCATTTCTATATCCGTAACTAATATAAATACGGAACTTATTCTCATTAAAAAATAGAGTACCTGCACCGGCAAACACCATTGTCCCGTTTAATGTAATATTGAATCCGGCCGGAATAAAAGAACGTTGTGAAATTGTATCATTCTTATTTAATCTGAAGCTTGCCAATACAGCTCCACCTACACCTAATGACGCTTCAGGTGTATATGACGGGCCGCCAAGTATAGACCACCAGATATTTTTCTTTGCACGTATGGAATCTTTACGCAACTGTTTATAGTAACGGTTACGTTGCTTCTCATTCATTGGCTTACCATCTATCATAAGAGGTTCAGGTGACGGAGGGGCAATGATTGTGTCTTGTGAGGTTGCTGAAATATTGCTGACGGAAGATTGAGACGAATTTATCCCCTGTTGCGCATATAACGATTGCAAAGATATCATCCCGATTATTCCTGCAAAAATGAGAAATCCTTTGTAAAACATTTACTGTCTTTTTATTTTGAGCTGCAAAAATACAAAATCGGAATGATATCTTTATTAGTTTAAATATTTAATAACAAAGTGGGGATACAGAACTTCGTTATTATCCCATACCTGTATATAATAATTTACAGATATGGAATAATTGTAACATATATACCTGTAATTATAGCAGAGGTTATAACCCCGGATATATTAGCTCCTAGCGCATCTCCTAAAATAAATGAATCCGGATTTTCCTTACTTACCAGTTTTTGTGCCACCTTTGCAGTTGTTGGTACACAGCTTACTGCTGCAATTCCTATAACAGGATTGTAGTTACCCCGTTTGATAATGTACATGATGTAGCCTCCGATAATACCGCCGATACCGGATAATAGTAGTGCAGTAATACCCAAAAGAAGAAGTTTTAATATTTTAGGATCCAATAATAATTTGGCGTCACATAATACCCCTAATAACAAACCTAACATAAACGTAGAGCCATATAACAGCGGCCCGCTTACAAAATCATAAATATGTTTCATTCCTGATTCACGAACAGCAACTCCTAAAAACAGAGAAAAAAACAGGGGAGAAGCGACCGGGAACAGAAAACATAATACAGCACACAGAATAACGGAAAAGGCCAGTTTTACTTTTGCGTCGTAGTTTTTGGGAGCTTTTGTCGTTGTCATCTTAATGGCTCTCAGTTTCTGGGGGATTAATAGTTTAACCAAATAAGGATACCCTCCGTAGGTAAGGCCTAAATAAAGGTAGGCAACCACTGTAATAGGAACAAACAAATGTTTTGCCAATATTAGCGAGGTGAATAACACCATTGGCCCGTCTGCACCTCCAACCATGGCAATTGAAGCGCTTTCCGGTAATGTCAGTCCTATTGCATGAGCAACCGGTATAGTTAAAAAAGTACCCAGTTCAGCACATAAAGCCAGGAATAAGCTGGCAAAAGGTTTCTGAAGCAAAAAACCGACATCCAGTAATGTTCCGATTCCCATAAATACAAAACAGGCAATTAATCCGTTACTAAACGATAATGTATATACAGGTTGCAGAAAGTCGATTTGCATGACATTCATCAAGTCATCCGTATTTGACAACATCGGATCGAGAAACAAATTGCCAAGTACTCCGCCCGGCATAATTAATGTTCCGCAATTAATGGCAATCATACCTAATCCCATCGGAATCATTACCATCGGTTCTAATATACCTTTCCAACCTAAATATACCAATAGTCCGCCTAGTAATATCAGAAATATACGTGCTGCGGCTAATAACCACCCGCCTGCAACCATTGTTCCAAAACCTTGAAACAAGCTTAGAAAATCAATATTTTCCATATATTGTAATTGTTTTATTCTTCCGGAGAAAGAGGTTTATTATTCGATTTCTGCTTATTTTTCAGTTTCTCTTGTTTTTTGAGAAACATAATGCGGGTATCTTTGGGATAATAATAATCCATCAGACTTAAACTGGATGCTCCGTGGCTTACTCCATGATAGTAACCGGCAGGCTTGTTTTTCAGCAAGTCGCTGTTGATACCCTTCCGGAACTCTTCCCGTTCATCTTCAGAGGATTCATAACCGGAGTTTGCTTTTAATCCCAGCAATACGCCTAATTTGGCACGGAGTTTAAATAGTTTGGTAAACTGGTTGAGCTCTTCTTCCTGTGAATGATGATATTCTAATGAGTCGGCCCAAATGGCAATCAGCTTTATTATTCCGGCAACAAAAAAACCGATAATAAAGGTGAGTCCCATCATTTCTAATGTTGATAAAAACAGACTTAACATATTAATTACTTATATTTAGTTAATATATAATTCAGGGGTGCCGCATTAGGTTCAAACCAATTCATAGTTATGTTTTTTGTAATTTATAATTATAATTTTAGAAAATCATAACTATGAAGCTACAAAAGTCATAATACGACAGTCCTGATACATAATTAGAGTGCTTACTTATCTTTTATAAAGACAAATAGCAATTATTAATTATGGAAATCTGTTTAAATAATGATTTTCCGCAAGACGTAAACCCAGTGGCCTGAACGGATGCGGAGAGAAGAGAATTTTAAAGAGTGGGTTATTAATAATGTCTCTGATATTTTATTAAGGATACTTTGTTCTTTTTGTAATAACGATTCGAGTTGGCGTGAAGCAATCTCTGAAGTACGTTCTCCTCTTTCCGGCGATACCTGAACCCTGGAAGTAAAACAGAGCCCTACACTTTGCAATTGAAATGCTTCATCAGCGTTTAACTGTACATTTAATAAGTCAGCTTTGCCCGCTTCTGTCAGAATAACCTCTCGGGCAGACGATATGATACTCTCTTGTGTTGTCTCTTTCTGCCCGTTAAAAAGGAGTAAGAAGAACAATGGTAATATGTAAAGTATCTTTCTTATCATGGCGCGAAGGTAGAAATAGTTTCGGATATATAACTTTCAAAGAGTAATAAAAGTTAGTGTATTCTTTGTATATTTGCACAACGTTGTGAAATATTATACAACTTGAACCAATAAACATTTGATATTCAATTAAGAATATAATACATGAAAGAGAACGAAATGGTTTTTGGCATACGTGCCGTAATCGAAGCTATACAGGCAGACAAAGAAATTGATAAAATATTAGTAAAACGAGAATTACAAAGCGATCTTTCCCGTGAACTGTTTGGAGTATTAAAAGGACGTGATATTGCAGTACAACGTGTTCCGGCTGAGCGTTTGGATCGTTTGACCCGTAAGAATCACCAGGGTGTGATTGCGTTTATGTCTGCCATAACTTATCAAAAGCTCGAAGATATAATTCCATTCTTATACGAACAAGGAAAAAATCCTTTCATAGTATTATTGGATGGTGTGACTGATGTACGTAATTTCGGAGCTATAGCCCGTACATGCGAATGTGCAGGTGTTGATGCGATTGTTATTCCTGCGAAAGGTAGTGTTACTGTGAATGCCGATGCGATGAAGACTTCGGCTGGAGCCTTACATGTTTTACCCGTATGTAAGGAAAAAAGTATAAACCAATCAATCCGTTTTTTACAGGAAAGCGGCGTCAAAGTTTATGCTGCCAGTGAAAAAGCAACAGAAAATTATACAGATATACATTATGAAGGCCCTGTCGCAATTGTAATGGGAGCCGAAGATACAGGTGTTTCAATGGAGAACCTCCGTATTTGCGATAGCATGATAAAAATCCCTCAGTTTGGAACTATAGGATCCCTAAATGTATCTGTAGCATCCTCTATACTAATATACGAAGTGGTACGTCAACGAATGAAAGAATAGGAGAGAACTATTTATTCTAAATATATAATATACAATGAAAAAAGTTATTGCAACAACTAAAGCACCGGCAGCTATAGGCCCTTATAGCCAGGCTATACAGGTAGGAAATATGCTGTTTGCTTCAGGACAGTTAGGCATTGATCCGTCTACAGGAAACTTTGTGGAAGGCGGAGTGAAAGAACAAACTTCTCAGGCATTTAAAAATGTTCACGCTATCCTGGCAGAGGCAGGTTATAGCATTAATGATGTGGTTAAGACTACCGTGTTTTTAGCAGATATGGGAGATTTTGCAGCAATGAACGAAGTGTATGCTTCGCAGTTCGACGGCTCTTTTCCTGCACGTTCAGCCGTTGCCGTTAAAACCTTACCTAAAAATGGTCTGGTAGAAATAGAAGTAATTGCCGTTAAGGCTTAATTATAATTTAGAGGGAGTACTTCAAGACAATCTGGATGTATTCCCTCTGTTCATTTTAGAATAAACCACAAAATAACAGTTAGAATGAAATCAAATAACCACAAATTATTACCATACATACTTGTTTTTTTACTAGCCTTTTTAAGTCATCACGTAATGTCGCAAACCGCCATAAATATATGTGCTCATGCGGACAATGATCTTTTTCAGTTACTTACTAAAGAAACGTTTAATGTAAAACGTTTTGACACTCCTGCTCAGGCAATAGAAGAAGCAACAAAAGGAAGCGGTGTTATTATAACCGCAACAGAATATCCCAATCAACCAACAGTTATCAACCAGGATCTTTACAAGCTGGCTAAACAGAAACAATTAAGGTTATACGTAGAGTTTATCAATGATTATCCAGGTGTGCAGATAACAAAAGATATTTATGCAGGTAAATTGGAACGGGGTGTCATTTCTTCCAAATTCTTTTCTACGTTAAAACCAATGAGCTTGTTGGCATTAAATGATTGCCACATATATAAAGCGGCAGTAAAAGATCCTTATATTTCGTATGCAAAAGTTGCAGGGTTCGATATTGCACAGTACGGTTTGACAGATACGGAAGTTTTTCCCCTTTTATTCAAGGAAAAAAATACGATGATAGCAATGTCGTGCCTGTCTAATTTTAAAACTGCCCGATATGCTCCTAACGCTTCATGGAAATCCGTATGGGAGCAAATACTATCCTGGGTTGCTAACAAAAAAAATATAACTCTGTCAAAGTGGGAGTCTGACCCGCAACCATCTTATTCCGAAGATGCTATATTGCCGGCTGATGCCCGTGCTGTTTCTATACGTAAAGGCACAGAGTGGCTGTATAACGGACGCTTCTTTATACATCCGTCGTGGAAAGCCCGTGCATTGGAAATACAAGGTGACGGGCTGATGCCTGTTGGCCCTCCGGTTCCTCCCTGCGAATTGGTTGGAAATGGTTCCGACGGTATTCTGGAAGGACATGCTTCTACTATTTATTATGATGGTACAGAACAAT
The DNA here is from genome assembly GCF_900232875.1 of Parabacteroides provencensis. NCBI lineage: Bacteria > Pseudomonadati > Bacteroidota > Bacteroidia > Bacteroidales > Tannerellaceae > Parabacteroides > Parabacteroides provencensis. The sequence goes on from NZ_LT960492.1 coordinate 117,346, forward strand.
ATCGTTATTGGTTACGAAATGACGTACAAGGAGAAGTCGCCTTTTTACTGGCTTCTGCCGGCAATCTGCTGAATGACAAGAAATATGAAAGAACTTCAGAACATCTGATGGATTATATGTTTTATGAAGCGAACTTCAGGAAAGGTCCGCGTGCAGATAAAAACAGTCCGTCTTATGGCCTTTTAGGCTGGTCTGAAACGCATCCGTATGTATTCTATAATGATGATAATGCCCGCTCTTTGTTAGGCGTAATAGGGGCTTCGGCTTATTTGAAAAACGAACGTTGGAATAAATTTGTGGTAGAATGTATACTTGCAAACTTAAGGATATGCAGCAAACAAGGTTTCCAGGGGGGACGGTTAGAAGAGCCGGATATATTGGAAAAAGGTTGGAAATATTATGGCGAACGCGACTACACCAATCCGCATCCCCATTTCGAATCGTGGATGTGGGCTTGTTATCTGTGGTTATACGACAAAACCGGATATAAGCCTTTGTTGGAAAAAGCAAAATCAGGCATTCGTATTACAATGGAGTCTTATCCTGATAAATGGGGATGGACAAACGGCATTCAGCAGGAACGTGCACGTATGGTATTGCCATTAGCGTGGCTGGTTCAGGTAGAAGATACACCGGAGCACCGGGCTTGGCTAGATACAATAGTACAGGAAGTATTAAAGAACCAGGTGGAATGTGGTGCCATTCGTGAAGAGTTGGGCAGTAGTTCTACCGGAATGTTTGGCGGTGCTAAATCTAATAGTGACTATGGATTGCATGAAGCTCCTCTGATTGCAAAGAACGGCGATCCTGTAGCAGATATGCTATACACATGCAACTTTGCTTTCTTCGCTTTAAACGAAGCTGCACATGCAACCGGAAATCCTCAATACAAGGAAGCACTTCAGAAGCTGTCGGACTTTTTAATCCGTATTCAGGTAAAAAGCGAGAACCATAAAGATCTGGACGGAGCATGGATGCGTGCTTTCGACTATAACCGTTGGGACTATTGGGCTTCAAATGCCGATGCAGGATGGGGAGCATGGTCTACTCTTACGGGATGGATCCAGAGCTGGATTGTCGGCACACAGGTTTTAGTTGAAAAGGACCGGTCGTATTGGGACTTTACACAAGGCATGGATGTCTCAAAGGAAATGAAAGAAGCAATGTGGATGATGGAATAAAATACAGTATATGAAACGCATATATTTAACTTTGGATATTGGAGGCTCCTGGATAAAAGGTCTTGCCGTACCTTATATGAAGTGCATAAAAGAGTACAAGATCGATCCTAAAGGAATAAAAAGGGTAAAAAGTCGTCTGGGAACAGATAAGACTGTTGATGACTTTATTGAAGCTCTTCAGGAATTGATGGATATTTTAGTGTGCCCTGATTGTGAAGTATGTGCTATTGGGATTTCCACTGCCGGAATAGTAGATTATGCAGGAACCCGGGTCTTGTTTTCTGCAGATCATCTGGCTCCGTTGAAAAGTAATAAATGGATTGAATGGTTGAAAGATAAATATCAGGTACCTGTTGTTTTATCTAATGATGCGGATGCTGCTGCGGTAGGAGCATCCGCAGCCGGATATCTGGAAGGCTATCGTACTGTTGGCATAATGCCTATCGGTACAGGATTAGGATTCTCCCTTTGGAGAAACGGACGCAGATGGACTCCTTCTTATAGCCAACCGTTATTGGGTAGTATAGAAACACCCGATGGCAGTTATGATCAACTGGCCAGTGCATCTTTGCTTGCATCCGTGCATCCTGATAATAATTTGGTTGCAGTTTTTAAAGAGGCTGCATATAAAGAAAAAACAGATGAATATCTGGAACGTTTGGTACAAATAATACGGACGACCTATTATCTGTTCCGGACAGATCTCATACTGATAGGAGGCGGGTTGGCCCATGCGGTACAAGCTGCAGGTTATCCCTTGGCTGAACAGATTACAACAAGATTACAGGTATCTCCGGTTTTGACCGGAGATGTTATAGAAGTCCGTTTAGTGCAGGAAGCAAACGAATTGCCTTTATTAGGTGCATTATTAATTGCAGTGGGAGAACAATACGCCCAATCATTACGATGTATTCCCGAATATAAAAATCTTGTTACAGAAGAACCGTATGATCCTTCTCTTGAATTGCATAAAATGGATACTGCAGGTTTAGCATCTCTTTTATGGAAAACCGAGCAGGAGGCCGGGACTATATTGTCTGAGTCCTTAAAGGACATTGCCGAAGTTGCAGACAAGATGGCAGAGCGTCTGGGCAATGGTGGACGTCTTATATATGTAGGAGCAGGAACGAGCGGACGATTAGCTGCTGTCGATACGGTGGAAATAGCTTGTACATTTGGTTTCCCACGTGAACGTGTTCTTACATTAATTGCCGGAGGAGTGGCAGATGCAGCAATCGATATTGAGACAAACTTTGAAGAAGACGCCAGCTGTGTACCCGAAATGATATTGGCAAACGTTTCGGAAAAGGATGTTGTTATTGGCATATCAGTTAGCGGAAGTGCATACTTTGTCCAATCCGCATTAGCTTATGCAAAGACTATTGGTGCTTATACGGTCTTTATACAGGAAAAAGAGGTTGTGTCTGTTCCGTTTAGCGATAAAGTTATAGCCTTGCGTACCGGTAATGAGGTTATTGCAGGCTCTACCCGGATGAAAGCCGGTACAGCCACAAAAAAAGTACTTAACTTCATCTCTACCATCGCAATGATACGACTTGGCAAAGTGTATGGAAGTTATATGACGGAAGTGGAATGTATCAATAATAAGCTCATTAAGCGGGCAAAGAAAATATTACATATCTTATTCCATATGTCGGAAGAAGAAGCTCTGCGGCAACTGGAAATCCATAATTACAGATTGAATGATGTGATAAAAAGCAGATCTGTCTAGCTATGGATTAACCTTTATCATTCGCTTTTTACGACATCCGCAGGATTACTGTTGGCAGCTTTCCATACCCGTATATGGAGGAAGCTTTACATACATTTGCAAAGTAGCAAATGACCATATCTGTTTCACGGAACTTTCAATGAAAGATTTCTGTTTTTGTAAATCCTCGATATATAATATTGCATCAAACGGAAGATTCGTATTTGGCGGAGGATCTTTCAAAACTGCAGTAACTGTATAGGGCGGATGCCAATCAAATAAGGTACTCTTTATTTGTTGCCCGATAGCTTTTTCCGCATCTCCAAACATACGTACGGCCACCGTTTCCGAAAGGACTATATTATTTGTAACTTGTAGCGGTTGTGCATTACCACAGATAACAGCCTGAGGAAAAACGCTGAAAAAAGTATTGTCCGCAAAGATCGTATGCAGCCGGATGTACGGCATTTTTTTCGAACTGCAATTATTTTGCTCGACAAAGAAAACGCTCGAAGCTTGCATTGCCGGAAACTGCTCTTGCAGTTTTCTCTCTAAAATACCCGAAACCAGTTCGTTTACTTTACCCGACTGTTTATCCACTGAATAAATGCGGTAAATATGATCCGAACCAGGATAGAAACTGTCGTAGGAAGTCTCATAGCGCATCCAGTAAAGAGCCGGGACAAAACAGGCTAGTGCAAAAGCTAAACTCAGAGTGCCGGTAAGCGATTGTGTTTTATATTTCCATAAATTGCGGAATGCGATTTTTAAATATAGTATTACCATAAAGTCTGTTTAAAATTATTTGAAATAAAATTCCAGAGATATACCAGACCGATTTAAAGCAAACAAGGTGACAATATATAATAAAAGTATTGAATTAACAAACTAGAAAGAGAATATAATTTGTACATGATAACCCACGACCGGCAAGACTGTTATTCATACCGGGAAAAACATTATAATATACCCTCCACTTTGTCACCTTCTGTCACCATCTTCGGGGCTTATTCCAAAATTGCAAAATGATCTGATATCGGTTGTAAATTGCTGATACATACATTATTGTTCTGTTATCACGGGATTATATCTGCAACGCTTTAGTGCTTCCGGCGAACACTTTTTTATTACTTTTCTCTTGACAGAAAAGTAACCAAAAGGTCAAGGCTGCACCGTCCGGGCTACTCCGGCAAAAGACTTTGCTTAACCAGCGGAACTCGCTACGCTCAGACAGCCGCCGGTTTCGTCGCTGCGTCTTTTACCTGCGTTTAACGCCCAGCCGCTGATGCCGCTAACAAGAAAGCACAGCTTTCTTTTGGGATGGCCAATACATCCTGTTCTTTTATGGCTTTAGCCTGGTTTCAATTGCCGTCTGCTTCAGCTGACGGACTAAAAGGGGATATATCTGTATTGGCTTCAGCCAAATTTCTTCTCGGAAAGCTCTTTTTGATTATCTCATTCTTATTGGGCTGAAGCCCTTGAAAGATGAAGGCTCTACTATCCGTCGGTTGAAACCGACGGCAATTGAACTTAGGCTAAAGCCATATTAAAGAAGCGATAAACAGCTTATTTAAGCATCAGGGAAAGTGTTCGCGGGAGTGTTAAAATGAAATCTGCATTGACCGTTTTTAGGAGTTTGAAAACCTCGTTAGTGTATTGTAATATCATCTATAATAGCATGTTGTATGCTAGTATAGAATATCTGTGGATAATTTTTCAGATTTTGAAACACCCCCCGAAGAAAGTGACAGAAGGTGACAAAGTGAACCCTTAAACGACCTTTTATCGAGACCCATATATGACACTATTTGGGTAGGCAACTGAATTGAATAGGGTAGGTATCTGAATTAAATGAAAAGCAGACAAGGAAAAACTTATCTGCCGAACAGTTTATTAATTAAATCCTTTCTTCCCAGTTTTTGCAATGCCTGAGTTATTTGCCGGCGAAACTCCGGTTTGTACCAGAAAAAGAATTGTCGTTGTGCCAGTTTTTGTTCTTTACTGCGTGCCGTAAAGATTTTCTCCAGTGTATAAGGATGATAGCCGGTATAATACATCTCGGTAGCTAATGTCATAGGAGTAGGAGTAAAGTCCTGCACCTGCTCCAACTGAAAATGTAATCCTTTTGTTAAAGCTGCCAGTTCGGCCATATCTGTTTCCGTACAACCCGGATGGCTGGATATAAAATAGGGTATGAGCTGTTGTTTTAAGCCCTGTCTTTGATTTACCTTGTCAAATATCTTTTTAAACTGTCTGAACAATTGGAAAGACGGTTTGCGCATTTGTTTAAGTACTTCGTCTTGTGTGTGCTCTGGCGCCACTTTTAAACGACCGGAAACATGACGGGCAATTAATTCTTCCGTATAAGTCTGTGCAGACCGGTTTAAGTTTTCATCCGTATAACGATGTAAAAGCAAATCATATCGTACCCCGCTTCCTATAAAAGAACGTTTGATTTCCGGCAAACTGTCCACGGCTTTATATATTTCCAGTAAAGGCGTATGGTCGGCATTCAGGTTTTTACATACGACAGGGAATATGCAGGACGGTTTTTTGCATTGGCTGCATATTTTCTCGTCTTTGCCTTTCATACGGTACATATTGGCCGACGGACCGCCCAGATCGCTCAAATAACCTTTAAAGCCGGGCATTTCCGTTATCGCTTTCACTTCTTTCAGTATGGACTCTTTACTTCGTGAAGAAATAAATTTGCCCTGATGGGCAGATATAGTACAGAAAGCACATCCCCCGAAACAACCCCGATGCACATTCACCGAGAATTTAATCATCTCGAAAGCCGGGATTATTTTTCCTTTGTATTTAGGATGGGGAAGACGCGTATAAGGAAGATCGAACGAAGCATCCAACTCTTCTTCCGTCATTGGTGGGAAAGGAGGATTTACAACAATGGTCTTTTTCCCGACAGCCTGTAAAATACGGGATGCGTTGTATTTATTTGATTCTTCTTCAATATGTTTAAAATTTTTTGCCTGTTTTAATTTATCACGCAGACACTCTTCGTGCGAATAAAGTTCTATATCGCCAGGCTGTAGTTCTGCCTTATCCGACAAATAAACGGTTTGACGGATATCTTTTATAGAATGGAATGATTCCCCGGCTTGCAGGCGACGAACTAATTCCCTTATTGGTTTTTCACCCATTCCATATATCAATAAATCAGCAGGACTGTCGGCCAAAATGCCCGGCCTCAGTTTGTCTTGCCAATAGTCATAATGCGTAAGCCGACGCAAAGAAGCCTCTATACTACCTAATACGACAGGAATATCGGGATATAACTCTTTTAATATTTTTGTATAGACAATACTCGGATAGTCCGGTCTCATTCCAGCCCGGCGGTCTGGCGTATAAGCATCATCGCTGCGTAAACGCTTATTCGCCGTATAATGGTTAATCATTGAATCCATCGCTCCGGCTGATACGCCGAAAAAGAGGCGGGGAGTACCCAGTTTCTTGAAATCTCTGTAGTCGCCACGCCAATCCGGTTGCGGAACAATAGCTACACGAAGTCCTTCGGCTTCTAATATCCGCCCTATAACGGCAGCACCAAAAGAAGGATGGTCCACATAGGCATCTCCACTGAATAAGATTACATCCACATAATCCCATCCTCGTAATTCAACTTCTTTTTTGGTTGTTGGCAACCATACGTCCGGTTTAAATGTTTTCATAATGCAAAGGTACTAAATTGTAGTTATATCTGATCATAGTTATAACTTCTGCTTATGGAGTATTCATTTTTATGATTGGTGTACTTGATTTAGAATCTTTATATTTGTTGCTGGAAAGAAAATGATTGGCAACAAACAGTTATTAATATATAATTAAAAAACAGATCTTATGAAGACGCTAACAGACGAAAAACTCACCATTGTAGGTGCTGCAGGTATGATTGGTTCAAACATGGCACAGACAGCCATTATGATGGGATTAACTTCAAACCTTTGCTTATATGATCCCTACGCTCCTGGATTGGAAGGCGTTGCCGAAGAATTGTTTCACTGTGGTTTTGAAGGTGTAAATATCACATTTACCTCCGATATAAAAGAAGCTTTAACCGGAGCCAAATATATTGTAAACTCAGGTGGTGCCGCCCGTAAAGCAGGTATGACACGTGAAGATTTGCTGAAAGGTAACGCTGCCATCGCAGAAGAATTCGGTAAGAATGTAAAGAAATATTGTCCGGATGTTAAACATATTGTTGTAATTTTCAATCCTGCTGATATTACAGGGTTAATTACGTTATTATATTCCGGTTTAAAGCCGTCACAGGTTACCACTTTAGCTGCTTTGGACAGTACCCGTCTGCGTAGCGAACTGGCCAAACATTTTGGTATTTCTATGGATTTGGTTAACAATTGTCGTACCTATGGAGGTCATGGCGAACAAATGGCTGTTTATGCGTCTACAGCAGAAGTAAACGGTAAGAAACTAACCGATATTATCGGTACTGCCGATTTGACAAAAGACCAGTGGACAGAAATCCAGGCAAAAGTGACTAAAGGCGGTGCAAATATTATTGCTTTGCGCGGTCGTTCTTCTTTTCAGAGCCCGTCTTATGTTTCAATTGAAATGATTGCTGCAGCTATGGGTGGCAAACCATTCCGTTGGCCTGCCGGAGCATACGTGTCAAACGGCAAGTTCGATCACATTATGATGGCTTGGGAAACATCTATAACAAAAGACGGCGTTACACTGAAAGATGTCAAGGGAACTCCGGAAGAAGATGCGGCTCTGGCAAAAAGCTACGAACATCTTTGTGCTCTGCGTGATGAAGTAATTGCTATGGGAGTTTTGCCACCAGTGTCTGAATGGCATGCATTAAACCCGAATATTAAGTAATACATTTTTCTTATAATATACTTCATATTGCATTACAATCCTGCCGGTCTCATCTGACTGACAGGATTGTTTTTTATTTCATGCGGAAAGTTATAATTTCCTTTCCGGATACATAGCTGTCCACCATTCCGGTTCATCTTTCAGCCATTTGGCAAACCAGGCAAAGATAGTATTTTGCCATCCTATACGTTTGCTGTAGCCTACAATGCCGTGGTTCTCTCCGTCTACCTGAACAAACTCTACTGTTTTGCCCAGTAGTTTAAGGGCAGCAAACATCTGAATGCTTTCTCCGACAGGAACGTTTGTATCAGCATTACCATGCAAAAGTAAAAGGGGGGTATTTATCTTGTCTGCATTAAATAACGGACTTTGTTTTGTGAAAAATTCCGGGTTATTCCATGGATAAGTACCTTTGTTAGCTACGGAACAATAGCCAAATCCCCAGTAACCTTCACCCCAATAACTGCTTAATGCACTAATACCTGCATGACTGATAGCGGCAGCAAAAATAGTTGTCTTGGTTTGTAAGTATTGTGTCATAAAGCCCCCATAGCTGGCACCTATACAGCCAATCTTTTTTTCATTCACAAAAGCATGCTGTTTACAAAACTCTTTTGTTCCCTGAATAATTTCATCGGCCGTCTTTATACCCCAGGCATTAACGTGGCGGGCGGCAAATTCTTGTCCGAAACCGGTAGTACCACTAGGATTTAGCGTATAGACAACATAACCCAAAGCTGCATACATGTGCATTGAATAGCGCATTTCCAACATACGGTTTGTGGGCGATGTACCTCCATAATAGTAAACAATCATTGGATATTTCTTGCCTGGATCAAAATGGGGAGGTAGGTAATAACGTCCTTGAATGGTAGTTCCGTCAGTTGATGTAAAATTCCAGTCATGCACTTCACCCAATGTAATGTCTTTCAGTTTATCGGAAGAAAGATCGTAAACCAAACGGCTCTTTCCACCTTTCAGATCATAAGCATAGAGGCGGTTTGCATTAGAAACGCTTTGTCCGTAGAAGAACAAGACAGGGGCGTTATCAGCCAATGAATAGCCTGTAATAATATCTTCGGTTAAAGCAATCTGCTTGATTTTCCCATTAGCCGGATTACAAGAAAAAAGGCGCTGGTAATCCTGGTCTTCTGCCTGGATATAGATTTGTCCGTCATAACGATTCCATACTGCATCTATTACATTAGGATTGAAATCTTTTGTTAAGGGAGTTGCTTTATGATTGGCCAGGTTATAAAGGAAAAGTTGCCCGTCATAATCATTCGACAATTGCCCTTCTTTGATATTTAAGCCTATACCTTCGAATGCATCACCGGAACCGGCCACCAAAAGCTGTTTTCCGTCAGGAGAAAAAGCCGCCTGATTAACATAAGGTTTTTTTTCCCAGATGGTATCAATTGCCATTGTTTGCAAATCCATTCTATATAATGAATTACGTCCGTGAGGCAAAGATGTATATACATTATCGTTGACACTGAACAGCAGATAACGGCTGTCGGCACTTATGTCATTAATATACGTACTTTGGTAACCAAAAGTCAGTTGTTCATAAAGCCCCGTGTGAAGATCATACCGCCAGATAAACGAACGGTCGCGGAAACCAGGCAAACGATCTCTGGGTTCCAACACGCGGATCAATTCGTTACCTTCTTTAGGTCCCTGTTCTTCTATAGTAAAAAAGAGAGATGCTTCATTCGGAGCAACTATAAAATGTCCGTCCGGTAGATCATTTACCAGAATATTTTCTTTCATTGTTGCCGGATCCACGGTTACAAGCTCTTTACCTTGCAGACCTTTGCGCGTATAATAGAATAAATTGCTCTCAGGCATCCAACGGGCATTGGTAAGAAAACCGTTATCCTGCAACAATATGCGGCCGGTTGAAGCATCCATTAACTGCGTATATGATTCGCTTTTACCTTCCGGGAAACGATTTACGTACTTTACCAAAGCGTATTTACCGTTAGGTGAAACACCTATTCCCCTGAAATCCTGGCCATCCATTATATTGTTCAATGTATAACGCTTTTCAGGGTTTAACGAAGCTGTAACTACTGCATCTTCCTTACTTTTGAATATTGTTTTAAAAGAAGGTTTGCATGTATCGGTTTCTGCAGTCAGGTATTTAATAACAATTTCATAACGACGCGGCTCCATGACCAGTTCAGAAGTAGACCCTACAGATTTGTTATTGACATATACGTCAAAGGCGCCGTTGCCTGTTACTTCCAGTGTACCTTTCACATATCTGTCACTATTTAAAAAGAAAGAAAACAGATGAAGGGCATATCCTTTTTGCGAGGCCGGGAAAGAAACAGACCCGGCAGTGTCTGCCTGAAGTATTTCGGGAGAAGACAATGCCCGATCGAACGGCAGTGTGGATTTAAGTAGATTTTTTGCTTCAAACGGCTTCCCGTTTACATTTACGGTGTCAACCATAAACGGTTTGTTTACCACAATAGGACCGGCATATTTGTATTGCATTACCTTTACATCGGTGGCTGCCTGAAGTGCTAGTGCAGCAAACAATAATACCGGAATTAAATAAGTTCTTTTTTTCATATATATTATATTTACAATTTGCGTAAACCGCTTACCAAATAATAGTCATCGGAATCGTATATAGAGTGTATAGTGAAATAAGGTTGCATCCAATCCGCCAATTCTTTTGCTGCTGGTAAACCGAAAGACAATTTGCCGGCATGCTTGTTATGATGACTGTTTATCTTATTACGTCCTTCACTATGGCAAATAACAAGCTCTCCATCCGGAACAAGAAGGTCTGCCAAATGAGAAATTGTTTCTTGCTGGTGTTCAAAATGAGGAAAAACGCTATAAGCAATGATATAATCAAACAACTCTTCCTTCATATCCAATACATTTGCTTGGCGGAAGTCTACAATTGAAGTTGCATATTTGCTTTTCGCCATTTCAATCATTTGTCCGGAAATATCTATAGCTACAATACTAGCGGGAGAATAGGGAAGGAGATACTTTTCGAGTACACCCGTCCCGCATCCTATATCCAGAATACGTAAGCCTTTGTGCAGAGTGGTTTGTTCCAGTATCGTGTTAATCTTATCCGCATCATGCGTACAAAGTTCATCCCAACGATCGGCTAAGGAATCAAAAAAGCTTGCTATTTCATTCATTCCATTGCTCCTTCCCAAATATAGCAGTCCTTAAAGTATTCCTTTAAATCGGTTGGAGATTCGAATAATCCGAATACAGATGAACCGGAGCCGGACATAGAAGCATAAACAGCCCCCCGGGCATACAAAGTTTGTTTGATTTTCTCTATTGCCGGATGTTTTGGAAACACACTGCCTTCAAAATCATTTTTCATGCTATTTCTCCATTCGGACACAGGTTGTTTGATAATCTCTTTTAATGAAATATCAGGTTCCGCAGGAGTAACCAACGAATAGGCTTCGGGGGTTGATACTGCCACCTCCGGCTTTACCAGGCATAAATAGTAGCCTTTTAATGAAAGAGATACAGGTTCGAACTGATTACCTGTTCCACTCGCAAACACAGGGGTATTACGAATAAAAAACGGACAATCGGCACCAATATGTGAAGCTATTCTTTCTAATTCATCATCCTGTATATCTAATTTGCAAAAATCATTAATCAGCTTCAGCATAAAAGCGGCATCGGCAGAACCTCCGCCCAATCCTGCACCAAAAGGAATGGCTTTCAGCAAATGAACTTCCAGTGGTGGAATTTCATACTTTGCCTTTAATATATTCAAAGCCTTAACAACCAGATTTTTTTCAACTGGAGCATCAACAGGAATACCGGTTTGATGAAAAGAAAAGGTTTTGGCTATTACTATTTCCAAGGCATCCTTTACAGGAACCGGATAAAATACGGTTTCAATATTATGATAACCGTCCGGACGTTTACCTACAATATCCAGTCCCAGGTTTATTTTGGCATTCGGAAAACAAATCATATTTATTGATATTTTTATATTATGGTTCTGCAATCATTTCTTCTGCAATGATTTTAGCTTCTTCTTCCGGTTTTTTAATATTGGGTAATTCCAATCCGTAACCTTTGATCCTGTCTTCACGCTTCAATAATAATGCAATCATAAGGGCTAAGATACCGAAACAGGTAAATATCATCATCGGAATAGTGTAATCGTATGTCGGTTTTTCATTTACATATCCGGTAATACAATATTTATCAAGGACTTTACCGATAAGATACGGAACTCCCATCAATCCCCAGTTTTGTACCCAGAATATCAGAGCATAAGCCGTACCCAGTTTATTTTCGGGGATGATTTTCGGAACAGAAGGCCACATAGCCGATGGTACCAGGGAGAAAGCAATTCCCAACAAAAGAATCAGTCCGAGTGCGATAACCCAGTTGTTTAATGCAGGAATAGAGAACATGAAGTGTATGAATACCAACATGATTGCACCAATAATCATAATTGTAGCGCCTTTTCCTTTACGGTCGTACAGATTACCGAAAAACGGAGTAAGCAGAATATTTCCGAATGGTAATAAAGCGGGAATCACACCAGACCATTCAGGATCGATACCAAACTTATTGATCATTAAACTCGGAGCATATTTCAAAAATGGGAATACGGCAGAATAAAATAGTACGCATAAAAGAGCTACGTACCAGAATCCTTTCATTGAAATAATGGAAAAGATGTCTGAGAAACGGAACGGCTCTTCGGCTTCTTCTTCCGTATTTTCCAGTTCTTCGTCGCGGCGTTTATCCATCACCACAAATACGATGAACGACAACAGACCTATACATAATAATATTAATCCGATTAAAATCGGCATGCTAATAGAGTTGTTGAATGCTTTACATAACAATGGGGTAATACCTATGGCCAATCCTGTTCCAATACGTGCACAAGCCATCTCCAATCCCATGGCAAGAGCCATTTCTTTACCTTTAAACCATTTTACAATAATCTTGGAAACGGTGATACCGGCAATTTCCACTCCAACACCAAATATTGCATATCCCAGTGAAGCTACCAGTAATGTATATCCCCATTCTGTTCCAAAAATAGTTACTGTCGCACCGTCGAAATTATTTGAGATACCAAACCATTTAATGAATACGCCAACAATCATAATACAGGTTGCCATAAGGCCGGTAAAACGTACACCCATCTTGTCAAGGATCATTCCCCCGAATATCAACATAAGGAAAAATACATTAAACCATCCGTATGCACTGGTAAATTTACCATAATCATCTCCTGACCATCCTAAACCGCCTCCACCTACAGGCGTTTGAAGTAAATCTTGGAGTGGAGCCATCATGTCCGTAATAAAATATCCGCAAAGCATGGTGAATGCCACAAGCGCCAAGACGCTCCAGCGGGCTGTTTTAGACTCGCTTAGTTTTCTTTGAATCTGTTGTGTCATAATATTTGATATGAATTAAGTTATTCGTTTGTTTGAAATAGGGGAATAGCATCGGCAACGATAAAGGTGCTGCCTCCAATAAAGATCATGTCATCTTTGCCAGCCTTTTTTAAAGCTTTTTCCACAGCTTCCCGAACAGTCTTGCAAGTAATACCAGATAAGCCGTGTGCGGATGCTTTCAAAGCAAATTCCTGTGCCGGCATTGCACGTTCTACAGATGCTTGCGTAAAAAAGTAGTTAGCCTCTTTAGGCATCATGGACAATACACCGTCTACGTCTTTATCGTTTACCATGCCTACTATCATGTAAAGATTTTTATAGTGTTTGGCTATGCCTTCCAATTGAGAACTCAAATAGTTCCAACCTCCTATATTATGTCCTGTATCACAGATGACTTTCGGTTCGTCTTGCAACTTTTGCCAACGCCCCATTAGCCCGGTTAATGTCGTTACGTGGCTAAAACCCTCCCGGATTGCTTCTATCGGAATGTTTATACCGGAACGGGTTAAAAGACTGAGTGCCGCCAATATTGTACGGTTATTTTTGCATTGCGAGAAACCGCCCAATTCTCCGTGCAGTTTCCCGAATTCCAATGAATCAATCTCCCAACCATCTTCTGTCCGTATCGCATTATTAATTAATTCCACACTTTGAGAAAAGTAAATGGGTGAATTTTGTTTGCGGGCTGTTTCTCTGAATACTTCTGCCACGGAAGAATCTAATCCTTCTCCGATTAAAACCGGAATCCCGGTCTTAATGATCCCTGCTTTTTCCGCAGCGATCTTCTCTACTGTATCACCCAGAAACTGGGTATGATCAAGGCTGATATTCGTTATGATACTTAAGACAGGAGAGATTATATTAGTACTATCCAGTCGTCCTCCCATACCAACTTCGATGATGGCATAATCGACCTTTTCATTGCGGAAATAATCAAATGCGATAGAGGATGTTAGTTCAAAAAATGAAGGATGGAGAGATTCGAAAAAGGGGCGGTGGCGTTCAACAAAACCGGTTACATATTCTTTAGATATTTTTTTTCCGTCGACTCTGATACGTTCCCTGAAATCTACCAAATGAGGGGAGGTATACAAACCTACTTTATATCCTGATTGCTGTAAAATAGCAGCCAGCACATGACTGACCGAGCCTTTGCCATTTGTTCCTGCCACATGAATCGTCCGGTATGATTTGTGTGGATTTCCTAAGTAATTATCAAGAGCTATACTTGTTCCAAGACCCGGTTTATAAGCTGAAGCACCGCTGTGCTGGAATACCGGAATACTGGTATACAAATAGTGTAATGTATCTTCGTATGTCATGTTTTTGTGATTTGTATTGTGCAAAAGTAGTCAATTTTATTTTACCTTTGCCTGCTGTTAATAAAAATGAAGAATAAAAGGAAATGGAACAACAACGTGTTGTGTACACGCCTCAGGGGGATGTTTGCTCAAAGATGATGCTAATTGATGTCCAGGGCGATGTAATAACCAATGTGCAAATTATAGGTGGTTGCCACGGTAATGCCCAGGGGATATCTGCCCTGCTTGTGGGAATGAATGTAAATGAAGCAATCAATCGAATGGAAGGGATAGACTGTCATGGACGCGGTACATCCTGTCCGGACCAACTGGCACAGGCTTTAAAAAAGTGTATTTGAACCATTACATCGTTAGTTTATAATCATTTTATATCCTATTCCGCGTACATTTAATATTTTAATTGACGGGTCGCGAGATAATTTATGCCTTAATTTGGTAATAAATACATGCAGGCTGCGCGAATTGAAAAACGAATCATCTCCCCATAAGTCCAGTAGAACCTCTTTCATAGGTAATATTTGATTGATATTTTCACACAACCGTTTTAATATTTCCGACTCCCGGTTACTAAGCAACTCTTTATCATCACAGAAAGAAAGGGTTTGGGTAATAGAGTCAAATTCATATTGTCCGATACGGAAATATGTCTCTTGCGGCTGCTTTACGGTTATTTTATGCAAAAGGGCTTTTATACGTACGATCAGTTCTGCCATGCCGAAAGGCTTCTTTAGATAATCATTTCCCCCTAATTCAAAACCTTCTACTACATCATTTGCCGAAGAACGGGCAGACAAGAATAATACAGGAATTGTACAATCGTGCTTTCGTATTTCCCGAACCATCGTAAACCCATCCATTTTAGGCATCATGATGTCTGATACGATAACATCCGGTTTAGTTTCCTTGTAACGGGCAATACCTTCTTCTCCGTCGGCAGCTAATATGATTTCAAATTCTTTACCATCCAGCGTGTCTTTTATAATCATGGCAAGTGTAGCCTCGTCTTCTACCAGCAGTACTTTTATCTTGTTCATATTCCTGTTTTATTTTTGATTAATGAAATGAAGAGTGAAAGTAGAGCCTTTATCCGGATGACTTTCTACAGAAACAAACCCTTTATGTTTTATCATCATGTCTTTTACATAATATAATCCCAGTCCGTATCCTTTTACATTATGAAGGTTACCGCTGGGAACACGGAAAAACTTATCGAATACACGCTTCTGATTTGTTTCGCTAATGCCAATGCCATTGTCTGTAACGGAAAGGCGAACCCCATCAGGTGACTGGTTTGCTTTTAAGGTAATAAGGCATGGTTCCTTATCACAATATTTAATAGCATTTTCAATCAGGTTGCTCAACATATTGTAAATATGGGTATGATCTGCGTACACCTCCAGTTTGTCGGGTATTTCGGTAACAAACCGTACTTTTTTATCTGCTTTCAGTTTATATTGTTCCGTAAGGGATGCAACGATACCGGAGATATTTATCTGTTCGGGATGCAAGCGAAACGTACTCCTGTTTTCTACAGCGAGCGTAAGGATTTGCTCTACTAATCCGGTTAAACGGGTAAGCTGGTCTCTCATAATAGTGAGATACTTCCGTTGCTTATCATTAACGGCATCGCTGAAGTTAAGCATGGCATCTACAGCTGCATAACTGACAGATATAGGAGTCTTCAGTTCATGGGTCATATTATTGGTAAAATCAGTCTTTAGCTCTTCTATCGTTTTTTGCTTTAAAATAGTGCGGAGCAGGTAAACAAAAGAAATTACTATCAATGCAAACAGAAGAATTGAAGATGCTAATATTCCGCTCATTTGATTTAAAATAACCCGGGCTGGCGATTTCAGGTATAAGCGATAATAGATTGTATTATCGGATTGAATCGGATAATCGAAGTAAGCTGCATTTTTCCATTGGTTAAAGTCTGCAGACTCCGAAACGACAACAGTTGTATCAATGGGATATTGATAATGGGTTTTTTTCAGTGAATCATTATTCAAGTTCATCCAACTTTTGATTTTCTCTTTATCATTTGGTTGGTAAGCCACGATAAGTAAATGTTCGGAGTCAATATTCTTTGCTTTTAATTCTTCCTGCAGGAATTTATTATATTCCCGGAATACAATGGGTTCCGATTGGTCTATATTGGCATGGAAAGCCTGTTGTACTATATTTTCCAGTTGTTTTATAGTTGTAAGATAATCGGTTAAAGTAGAGTCTACCGAAAGGCTGTCTTCGTCTTGCGTGTAATCTATTTTCAGATTTACATTAGGTTGCTTGTCTGTATGGTGAATCTTGTTTGTTTCATTGTAAGAAACGGTATTTTCGTCGGAACTGAAATAGATAGTCTTTATTTTTTTAGTGTTTTGCTTTTCATTTTCTCCTTTCATACGCAGGAACATCTCTTTGTAATCTGCAATTTTCATTGCTTCATGGATATTTACTTCCATTTGGCCGTACAGCGTATTATATAATCCGTACAACCAATATCCCTGAAAGGCAACCAACCCTGCCAATGATAAAGTTATGAGCAAAGCAATTAGTTTGAAGCGTAGACGAGTGTTCATATAAAACTAACTTTTGTTTTTCCGGGGTAAAGATAGATAAAGTATTTTACCCGAAGGTCAGGCTCCGCGTACTGTTTTTTTGAAATCGCCCAAGTCTATTTCCAGCCCGGCCAGAAACATGATATAGAGCAATCCTGCCGTACCGGGAAGGATGATACTGCTATCACGTAAGATCGCCGTATGATTTGCGATAAGACTAAATAACACTACCGGTAAGAGTAGATAACACTTCGTAAGTGAATGATAACATAGTTTCTTTTTTTAAACACCGTTCTTTGTCATATCAAAAACAATAAAAGAAATTAATATGAAGCGCATATTTTACTCATCTCTACTTATCTTGTCTATTACTTGTAACGGAATACTGACAGCCCAAAACATCCATGGTAAAATTGTTGATAATCAAAAACAACCCATAGATGGGGCAACTATTGTTTTACAAACATTAGATTCAACCTATGTAGATGCCGTGATATCGGATAGTCTCGGGCTATTTTGCTTCAATCAACCGGCAGAACATACATATCGTTTATTGCTTCAACATCTTCTGTATGAACCTGCCCAAAAAGAAATAACTTCGGCAGACGCCGGCACTATTATACTGGACGATAAAGATTATACACTGGGTGAAGTAACTGTAAAAGCAGAACGTCCGCAAGTAAAGATTGAAGGAGGGAAGCTGACTTACGATATTCCGCAACTTATGAAAGATAAAACTTCCACTAATGCCTTTGAAGTGATTAAGCAACTTCCCGGCATTACCGGTACAAGTGACGATATCCAATTGGTCGGGACAAATAATCTGAACATTATATTGAACGGGCAACTTACCACAATGTCCCTCCAGCAATTGATTCAACTACTAAAAAGCATGCCTGCTTCCCGCGTGCAGAAAGCAGAAATTATGTATGCCGCACCAGCTAAATATAATGTAAAAGGTGCAGTTATTAATGTGATATTAGATAAGAATATGTCTGCTACGCCTTCATTCCAGGGAGAAGTAGGTACAGATTACATTCAGCAACATTATGCCCGGGGCAAAGCGCATGCCAATATTATTTATTCTGACTCCAAGTTAAATATAGATTTCCTTATAAACGGAGAAAAAGGGCGTCGTTTTGATGGAGAAAATATGTTGGCCCGCCATACTCTGGATGATAAAGTAACGGAAATAGAACAGTCCGGGCGTAGGACAAAACATAAAAATAGCGGAGTTGCCCGTTTGGGAATAGATTATACATTTGCCAACAAAGACAAACTCTCCGCAGCCTATTACCTGGATGCCTATAAGGTAAATACAGACCAGGCTTCAAACTCTGTATTTACCCCAATGAATGAAAACAGATCATCCGAAAGCAATAGTATCACAACATCCAAAGATCATTCCGCATTACAAAATGTTCGCTTGCAATATGACGGACACACAGGTTTAACTGCCGGAATGGATTTTACACATTACAAATCTCCTTCAGACCAACATTTTTTAGATACTAAAGACGATGGGACAAAGACGGATATGTTGAATTATACAAAACAAAATATTTCACGCTGGTCTGCATTTACCAATCATACGATATCGACAGAGAGTGGTTGGTCTGTAAATTACGGAATCAACGGAGGTTATACTTATTCAAGGAATTATCTGGAATATCTATATGATAAAGGAAACGGTTATGAATTGGATATGGAATCTTTTGAGAACAATGTACAAAAGGATTATACGGGCAACGTTTTTGCCGAAGTTTCCAAATCTTTCGGAAAACGGTTTTCTGCTACTGTTGCCTTAAAAGGAGAATATTACCGTTCCGATTACATTTCCGATAATGAAAAAACAAATTTATGGAATGACTGGACTTTATTTCCTACAGCCTCTTTAAATTATGTATTTTCTCAGAAACATATCCTGCAACTCAATGTAAATAGTGATAAAACTTTTCCATCATATATGACCCTAAGTCCGCAATCTACACCATTGAATTCATACTCGGAAGTGGTAGGGAATCCATTTCTCAAACCATATCGTTCATACGTAGGTCAGTTGATTTATATTTTCCGCCAGAAATATATATTGATGTTTTTCTGCGATTATGAACCGAATTATTTCACGCAACTTCCATATCAAAGTGATACGGAATTAAAGAATGTATTCCGTTTTGAGAATATGGATTACAGTCTGGAAACGGGTTTTAACCTGATTGTTCCCTTTAAGGTAAGCCATTTCTGGAATGCACGTGTAACTTTGCAAGGTTATCGTATGCAGGAAAAAAGTGAACATTTTCATAGCATGTCATTCAATCGGAAAACCTATGTAGGCATTGCCAATATGACTAATACATTCAATTTGTCCGATAAACCAAA
The DNA here is from genome assembly GCF_900232875.1 of Parabacteroides provencensis. Classification (NCBI taxonomy): domain Bacteria; kingdom Pseudomonadati; phylum Bacteroidota; class Bacteroidia; order Bacteroidales; family Tannerellaceae; genus Parabacteroides; species Parabacteroides provencensis. Next base: position 136,786 of record NZ_LT960492.1, read on the forward strand.
TTTGAAACTGAATATTGACGGAACTTATGTTGCTCCGGGTGCTATTCAAGGAATCTACGATTTGGGACGATTATATAATGTATCGGGGGGATTGAAATGGACATTTGCCAGCAATAAAGGTTCTCTGACATTAAATGCCTACGATATCTTTCGTTCTTCAATACCTACAGCCACTATTAATCAGGGTAACCAGTGGAGCCATTTGAATAAATTGAATGATAACCGAAGCGTTACTCTCTCTTTCGTTTGGAAATTCGGAGGGTTTAAAGCCAAGAAGTATGAGAATATCGACACATCCCGTTTTGGCAAATAAAATATTCATCATAAACTAAAACCAGATACCAGAACCTTTAACCGGCTCGCACCTGTGATTTAATCTCTTCATATCTGTGAGCCGGTTAATAATTCACGAAGAAAAGAATAAAACAGACTGTTAATGTCATTAAAATGCCGGCATAATAAGATAAATAAGCTTTATAAGATAGTTTTCTCCTATAAAACTTTTCATTCTAACGAACATTCATATTTTAAAATAAGTATATTTGTAGGGAACGCAGATAATATATGTTCTTTTAGGAACATTCATATTTTGTCGTTCAATGTTGAATAATCATTAAATCGAAAGGTTATGGGAGCAAAGAAGAATTTTGTGCTTGATACCAATGTTATCCTGCACGATTACAAATGTATTGAGAACTTTCAGGAGAATGATATTTATTTACCTATTGTGGTGCTTGAAGAACTGGATAAGTTTAAAAAGGGAAGCGACCAGATAAATTATAATGCGCGTGAATTTGTACGCGAACTGGATGCATTAACCAGCAACGATCTCTTTTTGAAAGGAGCTTCATTAGGGCCGGGAAAAGGAACACTTCATGTTGTAACCGGGGATAAATACCAGGAGAAAATAGCTCTTTCATTTCCGGAAAAGACGGCAGACCACCGCATTCTTTCCTGCACATTATCTATTGCGGAAAAGAATCCGAAGATCAAAACAATACTTGTTACCAAAGATGTAAACCTGCGGATGAAAGCCCGTTCACTGGGTATTCAGGTTGAAGACTATATTACGGATAAAGTAATTAATGTAGATATTTTTGAACGTGCCCAGGATACTTATGAGAATATTGATCCCGATTTAATTGATAAAATATATTCTTCAGCAGACGGTGTTGATTCCGATTTACTGGAAATCAAATCAAAACTGGATCCGAATGAATGCTTTATATTAAAGAGTGTACGAAACTCTGTACTAGCTCGTTATAATCCATTTACGGATAAAATAAAGAAGGTAGACAAAGGTACAAACTACGGTATTCAACCTCGTAATGCGGAACAAAGTTTCGCTTTTGAAATATTGAATGATCCGAATATTAAACTGGTAGGATTAACAGGAAAGGCAGGTACCGGAAAGACTTTGCTAGCTTTAGCTTCTGCCTTAAAACAGGCAAATATATATAAGCAGATATTACTGGCTCGTCCTATAGTGGCTTTAGCAAATAAAGATATAGGATTCCTTCCGGGGGATGAAAAACAGAAAGTAGCCCCCTATATGCAACCTTTGTTCGACAATTTGAATGTAATTAAAGCCCAATTTGCACCCGGAAGCCCGGATACGCGCAAGATTGATGATTTACAAAAGAATAATCAACTGGTCATCGAGGCATTAGCATTTATCCGCGGACGCAGTTTATCTGAGACATTCTGTATTATAGACGAAGCTCAAAACTTAACTCCTCATGAAATAAAAACAATTATTACCCGTGCAGGAGAAGGCACAAAAATGGTATTCACCGGAGATATCCAACAAATAGATTCACCCTATCTGGATGCCCAGAGTAACGGTTTAGCTTATATGGTTGATAAAATGAAAGGACAAGAATTATTTGCTCACGTCAACCTTATAAAAGGAGAACGCAGCCAATTATCCGAATTGGCATCAGATTTGCTTTAAAAATTATACAGTTGACATGGGAAATGGTTGAGTTGAGAAGCTCTTTTTGCCATTTACACGTCAACTGTTATTTATTTCCACCTAACTATTCCCTATCTTTGGAGCTCTATTTAATGTCTTTATTATGGAAATTCAAACTCGTAAAAAAGAGATAATGAAGGTAACGCTGGTTGGCTCCGTAGGGAACTTTCTATTAGTTATCTTCAAATTTATTGCCGGATTTGCAGGGCATAGTAGTGCTATGATTGCCGATGCCGTACACTCGTTATCCGATTTTGTTACGGATATGATTGTATTGCTTTTCGTTAATATATCTTCCAAGCCGAAAGATGAAAGCCATGATTATGGACATGGCAAATATGAAACATTAGCCACATCAATTATCGGTATTGTTTTGTTATGTGTAGGAGTAGGGCTCTTTTGGGAAGGAGCCAATAAGATATACGACTTTTATTTCAGAGGCGAAACATTGGAAAGTCCCGGTAACATTGCGTTGATAGCAGCCATTGTTTCAATTATCATAAAAGAAGTACTTTATCAGTATACAATCTTAGTAGGTAAACGCCAGAACAGTCAGGCAGTTATTGCTAATGCATGGCATCACCGTTCGGATGCTTTTTCATCTATAGGGACCATGGTAGGTATTGGTGGAGCAATTCTTTTAGGTGAGAAATGGCGCGTTTTGGATCCATTGGCTGCTGTTATAGTGAGTATCTTCATTGTTAAGGTTTCATTTGAATTGGTAATGCCGGCTATTAATGATTTATTAGAAAAGTCGTTGCCAAAAGAGGTCGAAGACGAAATTCTTTCTATAGTTACTGAATCTCCGGAGGTAAAAGATCCTCACAATTTGCGCACGCGCCGTATAGGGAATGATATTGCAATTGAAGTACATATTCGTATGGATGGCCAGATGACAGTTGCACGTTCTCATACAATTATGTGTGAAATAGAAAGAAAGCTTCGCCAACGATTTGGTTCTGCTACTCATATCGGTTTACACGTAGAACCAATAAAATAAAGATTTAGACGAGGTAGAAAATGAATAAAGACATACGGTTATTTCGTGGAGAAGTTTTTTATTTTACAGATTCTCCATTAGAAAGGAAAGATGCTTATTATTACTACCCGGACGGAATACTAGTAGTTTCCGAAGGGAAGATTGTAGAGTCAGGTAATTATGATGTAATACATACCCGTTATCAGGGAATCCCCGTAACAGATTATTCGGGTAAATTGATTATGCCGGGTTTTATCGACTCGCATATTCATTACTCCCAATCAGAAATTATAGGTATGTATGGTTGCCAGTTGCTGGATTGGCTGAATGATTATACTTTTCCGGCCGAAGAAGCATTTTCTTCGCCTGAACATGCCGAACAAATAGCTCGTTTTTTCATCCGGGAGCTATTAAAGAATGGTACGACTACATGTATGGCCTATGCAACTGTACATCCTATATCGGTAGAATCCCTTTTTGCCATAGCATCCGAATACAATATGTGTATGCTGACAGGTAAAGTACTGATGAACCGAAATGCCCCCGAAAACATATTAGACACAACCGGAAAAGGAGAAACAGAAACGCGTTCATTAATAGAATCATGGCATAGGAAAGGACGTAACCGGTATGTCATTACTCCTCGTTTTGCTATCACCAGTACGCAGGACCAATTAGAAAGTGCCGGACGTTTGCATGCCGAATATCCGGACACCTATATACAAACCCATTTATCAGAGAATAAAGACGAGATAGCTTCCGTGCTTTCATTATGCCCGGAACACTCGGATTACCTGGAAGTTTACGAACGAACAGGATTGCTGACAGATCATACGGTTTTCGGGCATTGTATTCATTTATCAACAAAAGAATGTGAACGTTTGGCTTCTGCCAAAGCTATTATAGCTCATTGTCCGACTTCCAATTTATTCCTAGGAAGCGGACTATTCAATATGCCCCAAGCCAATTATTATAATTTGCAAACTACATTAGCCACCGACGTAGCAGGTGGAACTTCCTTTTCAATGCTGCGTACTATGGGCGAAGCCTACAAAGTACAGCAATTAAACGGCTATCCTATATCTTCGTTGGAATTATTATACAAATGTACATTAGGCTGTGCAAAAGCTTTACATCTGGAAAATGAGATAGGAAATTTTAAACCCGGTTGTAATGCCGATTTCATTGTAGTGGATTATGCTTCTACCTCATCCCAGCAATTACGCAAAGAGCATCTGGTACGTATTGGAAAATGGAACATAGAAAATAAACTCTTCGGTTTACAGATATTAGGAGATGACCGCGCCATTCAGGCCACTTATTTAATGGGTGTCCAGGCTTAGCAATCTATTTAAAATATACACCTAACATATTTGCTTTAATAAATAAATTTATTATATTTGTCCGTCTGTTATTGTAAAATGTTTTACAATATAAAAGGTGTTATATTTAAATCTAATAGGTTGGTTAGGTTTAAGAATAGATAACTGAATGTTTCAAAAAGGAGAATACTATTATGATTAAATCACTATTCAAAACATTGGCTGTTGCTTTAGTAGGCTTTTCTTCATTGAATGGAATGTATGCACAGGATGTACGTGATAAAGTATCTTACGGTGATATTAAGCCTAAAGCTCCATCTTCATTACGTTTTATGAGTTACAATATCCGCATTGGCATAGGGATGGATAACGAAGTGGATATCGCACGGGTTGCAGAAGTAATCAAACGTGTTAATCCTGACGTTGTTGCTCTTCAGGAAGTGGATAGTGTAACAGAAAGGGTTAATTGGGCAAATCAAATTATGCAATTATCGGAATTAACAGGTATGTACCCAATCTTCGGTCATGCAGTAGACCGTTCCAAAGGCAAATATGGCATAGGTATGCTTACCAGAACCAAACCGGAGAGTATCCGGAAAGTACCTTTGCCGGGCGACGAAGAACCCCGTTTATTAATCATTTCAGATTTTAAAGATTATGTTGTATGCAGTACGCATTTTTCGTTGGTAGAAAAAGACCGTGTAACATCGGCCGGTATTTTAATTAAAGAGTTAGAAGGAATAAAGAAACCAGTATTGATAGGGGGAGACTTCAATGCGAAACCGGGTAGTAAGCCGGTAGAGATTATGAAAAGTAAATTTGATCTATTGAGTAGCGAAAGCTTCATTACTTATCCATCCGACACTCCGAGAGTATGCTTGGATTATGTTTGGGGATTGAAGCAGAAAGGTTACAAATATAACGTTACTCAGAGCGTGTCTATTAATGAACCAATGGCGTCAGACCACTTGCCGCTTGTTACAGACATAAAGCTCTAACAATAGATTTATTAGGGGGAGAAAAAATAAGGGTAGACGTGATGTCTACCCTTATTTTATTTATATGAACTTTTCTTATTTATAAGATTCGCCCTTAACAGCAGCAATACCCGGAAGAACTTTACCTTCGATTGCTTCCAGCAAAGCACCACCACCTGTAGATACATAAGACACACCATCTACCAAACCGAACTTATTAACACATGCCACAGAATCGCCTCCGCCTACTAATGAGAAAGCACCATTCTTAGTAGCTTCTACGATAGCGTTACCTACTGCACGTGAACCGTCTGTGAAGTTTTCAAATTCGAACACGCCTGTAGGACCGTTCCAAAGGATTGTTTTAGACTTTTTGATAATATCGGCATAGATTTCTATCGTCTTAGGACCTATATCAAGGCCTTCCCAACCATCAGGAATTTCATTTACGTTCGCATAAGCAGTTTTAGCGTCGTTGCTAAATGAATCGGCTATTTTAGCATCAACGGCTAATACAAGATTTACACCCTTTTCTTTTGCTTTCTTTATCAGATCAAGAGCAAGATCCAACTTATCGTCTTCAACGATAGAATTACCAATCTTGCCACCTTGCGCTTTAGTGAAAGTATAAGTCATACCACCAGTGATGATCAGGTTATCTACCTTATTCAACAGGTTTTCGATGATTTCGATTTTTGAAGAAACCTTAGAACCACCCATGATAGCTGTAAACGGACGAGCAATATCGTTCATTACTTTTTCAACGGCTTTCACTTCTTTTTCCATCAAGTAACCGAACATCTTATTGTCTGTATCGAAATAGTCTGCAATCAATGCCGTAGAAGCATGCGCACGGTGGGCTGTACCGAATGCATCGTTTACATAGCAATCAGCATAAGACGCTAATCTCTTTGTGAATTCTTTCTGGCTTTCTTTAACGGCTTTCTTGGCAGCTTTCTTTTCTTCATCGGAAGCATCCTCAGCCAAACCTCTCGGTTTGCCTTCTTCTTCTGCGTAGAAACGAAGGTTTTCAAGCAACAATGCTTCGCCCGGTCTTAAAGCAGCAGCTTTAGCGCCGGCTTCTTCGCCAATACAGTCATTAGCAAACTGAACTTCTACACCTAATAAATCAGAAAGGTGTTTCAGAATATGTTTCAAAGAGTACTTGTCAGTAACGCCTTTTGGACGACCCAGGTGAGAACCGATAATTACACTACCACCATCAGCCAAGATCTTCTTTAAAGTAGGAAGAGCAGCACGCATACGAGTATCGTCTGTGATGTTGAAGTTTTCATCCAAAGGAACGTTGAAGTCAACTCTTACAAATGCCTTTTTTCCGGCAAAATTGAAATTGTCAATTGTTTGCATAACTATTGTATTTAAATTCTGTATTAAAATGTATCGTTTAACCGCGTGCAAACTTACACAAAAATATTTTATTTAGGTGTTACATTTATATAATTATTCGGTCAGTTTGAATCTCAATCTAAGCCGTCCTTCGGCATAATCGTAATTAAGCAATTTAAAATGGCCGATTTCGGATGTGTTGTTTACATGAGTCCCGATACAGGCGCAAGCATCATAATCTCCAACCCTTACAATACGTAGTGTTTCGCTTGCTTCCTCGGGTAATTTACTTAAATCTACAATTTTTCCGGCTTCTTCTCGAGACATATAGTCGATTGTTACGGGCAGATGTTGATCAATTACTATATTGACCTGTTGTTCTACTTCCGCCATCATCCCTGCAGACGGTTCTTCCGTAAGTTGATAATCGCATTTACTCTTTTTCCGCTCGATATGTGCATTCTTTGAGCGCGGACACCCAAACATACGCACCATTGTCTGATTTAAAATATGTTCAGCGGTGTGCATAGGGGGATATTCTTGCTTGTTGTGTTCGTTAAGTTGGATCTCTTGTTCCATATTAATTATTTTGATTGATTAAATTTACTACTACTTTTACCATAATGTCTTTTTCTTCTGTACGGCTTTCTGCAATCATTAAGGTGAGGGCGACTAATGTATTATCAACGATACGTTTTTTTCCGCCTGGATGATAGAGTATTCCGTTTTTTTCCATGAACCAAAGGAATAGCATAGCTGCAATTCGTTTATTACCGTCACTGAAAGAATGATTCTTTGTTACCAGATAAAGTAGCATGGCTGCCTTTTCTTCAATACTGGGATAAAGTTCTATGCCATCGAATGTCTGGTAAATGGTTGAAATCGAACTTTTGAATGATTGGTCTTTTTCATGTGCAAACAGTTCGCTTTCCCCGAATTTCCCTTTTAGGCTTCGAATGGCTTCCATTGCGTTTTCATATGTAGCATGAAATCTATCTCCTTTTGTCGTATCCTCGATGATGAGTTGCTGATAATCGTATTTATCTAAAGTATCGAGAGCATAGACATAATCGGTTACGACAGCTAATAAACCTTTGGACTGGTCGGATGTTAGTTGTTCTTGGTTTTTGAGCGTATTACCGAGGATGCGAACGATGTTTTTCAGCTCTTGATAATGTTCTAATTTTATCTTATGGTTGATGGCATAACCTTTAATAAGATAGTCTTTCAATATTTTGTTGGCCCAGATACGGAATTGGGTGCCACGTATCGAATTAACTCGATAACCGACCGATATTATCATATCTAAATTGTAAAAAGGAATATATCGGGTTACATTCCTTTTCCCCTCTGTACGAACTTGTGCAATTTTTGCACAGGTTGATTCTATCTCTAGTTCATGGCTTTTGTAAATGTTGTTTATATGACGCACAATAGATGTACGGTCTGTTTGGAATAACTCGCTCATTTGCGCTTGAGTCAACCAAACGGTATCTTTTTCCATTTTGACATCCAGCTTAATTTCTCCATCTTCCGTTTGAAAAATGATAATATCGTTTAAGGATGGGTTAAAATCAGCGGTGTGCATAGGGGGATATTCTTGCTTGTTGTGTTCGTTAAGTTGGATCTCTTGTTCCATAATTGTTTTCAAAATTATATTTCTCTCTCCAAAATACCATATATGTTTATATCTGCATATTCGCCGGAAGATAATAGTTCTCCATGACGGATGGTACCTTCCATTTTAAAACCAAGGCGTTGGGGGATTGCGTTACTAGGATGATTACCTACAGCACAGCATATCTGGACACGGTGCATATTTCGTTCGCGGATAGCCCACCGGCTAAGGTATTTTACACTTTGTGTCATTATTCCCTGTCCCTGATACTCAGGCAACAACCAATAGCCAATCTCTGTCCGGTGATTAACATTATCCGTATTTACAAAACCAATAAGACCGCAAAATTCGTTTCCCTTCTCTATCATAAATACGATATTTCTGTCTTGATATGGAACTGATAGAGTTGCATGCAGAAAAGCTGCTTCATCTTCAACCGTATGCAATTTAGGAACAAATGGTAACCATGTTTTCAGATAATCTCTATGCAGGTCTATTGCCTGCCAGATTGTTTTTGCATCTTCCAAAGTTGCTTCGCGGATTGAATAGTCTTCATTGATTTTTGCTTTCATATCTTATTCTCATATTATAAAAGCAAAGATATAAGGTTATTTTGTCCGGTAAAAATTATCCCGATCATTTTATAAAATCATCGGGATGATTTATAAAAGTGATACTGATGATTTTTCTTTATTTATATTTTGTAAAAGTATTATCCGTACCTTTGCCGACTGTAACACTAAAAGAAAAAATTATGTCAGTTGCAAAAAGGGACTTAGAGGATAATAGAAAGGTAACAACCCATCGCCTGATGGAAATGAAGCAGCGCGGAGAAAAAATCTCAATGCTGACAGCTTACGATTTTTCAATGGCTACACTGATAGATCAGGCAGGTATGGATGTAATTTTGGTGGGAGATTCTGCATCTAATGTAATGGCAGGTAACACAACGACCTTACCAATTACGCTGGATCAGATGATCTATCATGGTAAGTCTGTGATGAAAGCGGTTAAACGTGCTCTTGTAGTTGTAGACCTTCCGTTCGGGACCTATCAGGGGAACTCAAAAGAAGCATTGGCTTCTGCCATCCGCGTAATGAAAGAAACACATGCCGATTGCATCAAGCTGGAAGGTGGGTCCGAAGTGAAAGAGTCTATTGAACGTATTTTATGTGCCGGCATTCCTATTATGGGGCATTTGGGATTAACTCCTCAGTCCATTAATAAATTTGGTACTTATACTGTTCGTGCCCGTGAAGAGGCAGAAGCCCAGAAACTAATTGATGACGCTCATTTATTAGAAGAAGTAGGTTGTTTTGCTTTGGTATTAGAAAAAATACCGGCTGCATTAGCCGCTCGTGTAGCTTCCGAACTAACAATTCCGGTTATTGGCATTGGTGCAGGAAATGGAGTAGACGGGCAAGTCTTGGTAATGCATGACATGTTAGGTATAAATCAAGGTTTCTCGCCTCGTTTTTTACGTCGTTATGCAAACCTTGCCGAAGAAATAACCCGTGCCGTACAAGCATACATAGAGGATGTGAAGACACAGGATTTTCCAAACGAAAAAGAACAATATTAGACTTTTACCACAACATAACATTAACCGAAGCTCCTAAAGCCAGAGCGTTTAATGTTTTATGAGTTTCATATTGTACTGCTTCTCCTTTCAGGTTAGTCGAATAAGAAACAAACCGGGAAGGAGAACAGTTATAATCTATAAATACTCTCACACTAAGATTTTGCTTTACGATATATGTCAAAGAGGCACCTGTGCCATAACTGACACTAAAATTAGTTTTCACATTAGCTATTGCACGTTCTTTTTCTTCTCCGCTTTCACTTATATATAAAACTGAGATTGTATTGGACGGTACAAGGTTGCATCCCACTAATATTTTAGCTCCCGCCAGGAAGCGATCTGTCAGAGGATAAGAGACATAAGGGCCTACATGAATACTTGCAATATCAAGAGGGTCGGATTGTAATCTTTTTACACGCTTTGCTATTTCAACAGGAATAGACTTTGACAAAGGCGCTGTTAGAGACAATGGCATGCTAGTCGCTAAAAGACGTCCACCAATTCCCCAATACCGGTTCATGAACCACGCGCCCTCAAATCCGGCTGTACTTCCCGGAGATGCTTTTAAATTCACTGTCGGAGAAAGCGCAAACCGGGTGGGCATTAACGAAAATCCCATATACAGACCAAAAAAAGAAGGATTGCGTTTATAATCGAAATTTTCAAAGCTAAGGTTATTTCTGATAATTCCTTTCTCTTTGAAGATCAAATCGGCCAGATAATAACCAAGTTCTGTAGATAAAATGCCAATTCCGGCACCAACCATCACATCTGAAAGCCAATGCCTGTTATTCATCATTCGGGAAACAGCTGTAGCGGAAGCTATAGAATATGCGCCGACACTATACCATGGGCTTCGGGTAAGTCCGTATTCCTTGTGCAACATGGTAGCTGTCATAAAAGCCATAGCCGTATGGCCGGAAGGGAAAGAATTATTCTTAGAGCCGTCTGGCCGTTTTACATGGACACTGTATTTCAAAGCATTTACCGATATGCCCATTAAAGCAGCAGTAAAAGCATCAGATACTAACATTCTTCCCCAAGAACTTCTTCCTTTAACACCACCTATTTTAAGTCCAATCATAGCCACAGCTGGAACATATTGCAAATAATCGTCATAATGATTACTGAACGAAGGAATGTAAGAATTACGTAAGTCATGAAAATGATCATCTTCTCCTTTCACAATCAAACCGGAAACAATCAGAGGAACTCCTATATAAGTCATCTGAAAAGCTTTATTGGAAATGATTTTATCTGTTATTTGCTGAAAACGGTTAGGAGGAGAATATAATGATAAACGAACACGCGTTGAGTCATCCACATAGGTTCTTTCGTCTATTACATGTTGTGCTACACTTCTAGAACTTACAGTTAATAGCAATCCCACTAAACTTGCTGTTATAAGACCGTTATAATTCATATATTATAAATAACAATACAAAGGTAATATAAGGATGTTACTATAAAATGAATTTTGTCTATATTTGCTTAAAATGTACGATATGAAATATCATTTACTAATCGGAGGAGTTTCTTCAGGGAGTGGAAAGACTACTTTTACATTAGGATTATTACGGGCATTGAAGAAACGCCGTATGCAAGTACAACCTTTCAAATGCGGACCGGACTATATCGACACCCAGCACCATACAATGGCATCAGGACGCCCATCTATAAATCTGGACTATTTTATGATGTCCGAAAAACACATGCAAGAACTATATAGCCGGTATACATCTGATGCCGATATTGCAATAACCGAAGGAGTTATGGGACTGTTTGACGGTTTTGACGGTATGAAAGGAAGCAGTGCCGAAGTTGCACATTTATTGGATATTCCGGCTGTTTTAATTGTAAATGCTAAAAGTACAGCTTATTCTTCCGCAGCCCTTTTATACGGCTTCAAACACTTTTACAAAGGAGTCAGAGTGGTTGGTGCCGTCTTTAATTTTGTGTCGTCAGATACACATTACGAATATTTGAAGCGGGCTTGCAAGGATGTAGGAGTAGAAGCCTTGGGATATTTGCCTAAACAACCGGATATAAATATTCCCAGCAGGCATTTAGGGCTCTCGCTTGATAATGATTTCTGCTTTGAATCGTTTGCCGATCGAATAGCCGACATGGTAGAACAATATGTAAACATAGATCGTCTACTTGAGTTAACGCCATGCAATGTACTCTCTGAAATTAAAGAAAATATTGCACCAATAAATGAAAATTTCCGTATTGCTGTTGCTCAGGATGCAGCATTTAATTTTGCATACGAAGAAAACCTCCGGTTCTTGAACCGCATAGGGAGTATTTCCTATTTCAGTCCACTAAAAGATACATGTCTGCCGGAAGCCGACTTCGTTTATTTGCCGGGAGGATATCCGGAATTATATCTTGAAAAGCTCAGTAAGAATTATTCTATGCTGGCGTCAATAAAATCTTATGCTGAAAACGGAGGGAAGCTGCTTGCCGAGTGTGGGGGGATGATGTATCTCTGCAAACATATAGTAGGAATGGATGGAAAAAGCTATCCGATGGCCGACCTATTGCCACAAAAAGCAACAATGGAAAATATGAAACTAACTCTGGGTTATCGCACTTTACTGTATAATGGATATGAATTAAAAGGACACGAGTTTCATTATTCTCACACATTCCCACTGGCAGATACTTTACATTCGGTAGCAAAAGCTTATACGGCAAAAGGGAAGGAGGCAGATACTCCGTTATATCGTTATAAAAATGTATTGGCCGGTTATACTCACTTATATTGGGGAGATTCATCCCTAAATACTTGGTTTATTAATTATCTGAAAGAAAAATAAAATGAGAATTTATACAAGAGGAGGAGACAAAGGTCATACCGGCATTCATGGTGGAGAGCGGGTGGATAAAGATGACATACGGATAGAAGCCAATGGAACATTGGATGAATTGAACGCCCAGATAGGGATTGTCCGGACATTACTTCCAGGCGAACATGAATGGCAGGAATTGTTGGGAAGAATTCAAAGAGAAATGATGACAGTTATGTCTAATGTGGCAACTCCTTCCGCAATCCGGGTAAAGAATCCCAATAAAATATCAGAAGACCTAGTCCTTTTTTGTGAAAAACAGATAGATATGTTGTCAGAAAAAATGGGAGAGAACAGCTATTTCGTATTGCCGGGAGGTACTTCTGTATCCGCACATTTGCATTTGGCCCGTACAATTGTACGTAGAGCCGAACGCCGTTTATGTACATTGAATCGTAAAGATCCGGTTCCACCTCTTATCATGCAGTTCGTAAATCGCTTATCCGATTTGTTTTTCGCTATGGCACGGTATGACATATTCTGTCAGGGTGGGACAGAAGAACGTTGGCACTCGTTTCTTTATAAACGAGGCCGGTAAAAGCTATTCTTCTTCCGACACAGCAATCAGATCAGCAACTGTAGCCTGGGTTTCCTTGATCAGATCGGTAGGGGAGATTTGTATTTGCAGTCCGCGTTGCCCGGCACTTACATATATTTTATCAAATTGTGGAGCCGTACAATGGATGTAGGTTGGAAAATGTTTTTTCATACCAACAGGAGAACAGCCGCCGCGAATATAACCGGTTAAGGGTAGTAATTCTTTCATAGGAATCATCTCACACTTTTTATTGCCGGATACTTTTGCTGCTTTTTTCAAATCAACTTCATGATCTCCGGGAATAACACATACAAAATAGCCACTTTTATCACCATGCAAAACTAACGTTTTGAATACTTGTTCAATGTCTTCACCCAGTTGTTCTGCTACATGAATAGCACTCAAATCATTCTCGTCTACCTCATACGGTACTAACTGATAAGCAATTTTTGCCTTGTCAAGCAGCCGCGCTACGTTGGTTTTATTTATCTTCTCTTTCATAATCACAAGCTTTTCATAGACAATTGGACACGTTTACGAATTAAATCCACACTAAGTACTTTTACTTTTACATGTTGATGAATGGATACGATTTGTGTAGGATCACTAACATATCTATCAGCTAACTCCGAGATATGGACTAAGCCGTTTTCCTTAATACCAATATCTACGAAACATCCGAAATTTGTAATATTAGTAACAATACCCGGTAATATTTGCCCTTCTTTCAAATCTTCTATTGTTTTAACATCCGGATCAAAAGCAAAAACCTGGATGGTCTGACGAGGGTCCCGCCCCGGTTTATCCAGTTCTTCCATAATATCCAGTAATGTAGGCATACCAACTTTATCAGAAACGTATTTATCTAATTTCAATTTATTCTTTATCTCCTTGTTCGAAATAAGTTCCGCTACAGAACATTGTAAATCTTTTGCCATTTGCTCTACAATGGGGTAACTTTCCGGATGTACGGCCGAATTGTCCAATGGGTTTCGGCCACCTTGTATACGAAGGAATCCGGCACTTTGTTCAAATGCTTTATCTCCCATACGGGGAACTTTTAAAAGCTCTTTGCGAGAAGTAAAAGGGCCGTGTTCAGCTCTATAGTTTACAATATTTTGTGCTAATGTTGGTCCTAATCCAGATACGTATGTCAGTAAATGTTTGCTGGCTGTATTTACATTTACGCCAACCAGGTTTACACAACTCTCTACAGTCTGATCAAGACTTTTCTTTAATGCGCTTTGTTCCACATCGTGCTGATATTGCCCTACACCAATGCTTTTCGGATCAATCTTTACCAACTCGGCTAAAGGGTCCATCAATCGGCGTCCTATACTGACAGCACCACGCACCGTAACATCGTATTCTGGAAATTCTTCACGTGCAGTTTTTGATGCGGAATAGATAGATGCACCGTTTTCGCTTACTACAAATACCTGAACCTTTCGTTCATAACGAATATTCGTAATAAACTGCTCTGTCTCACGGCTGGCAGTTCCATTACCAATCGCTATTGCATCAATAGCATATGTTGTTACTAATTGAGCCACTTTGGATGCAGCTTTGTTCTTTTCATTCTGTGGCGGATGCGGATAAATAGCTTCATTATGTAACAAATTGCCTTGTGCATCCAGACAAACCAACTTACAACCGGTACGATATCCAGGGTCAATACCTAATACGCGCTTCTGGCCTAAAGGAGGAGCCAAAAGTAATTGGCGCAAGTTTTCTGCAAATACACGAATAGCCTCTTCATCCGCTTTAGCTTTACTTAAATTGGCAAACTCAGTTTCTATGGAAGGTTTAAGCAATCGTTTAAAAGAATCATCTATGGCTTCAGCCACCTGGTCAGAAGTATCATTACGCCCTTTCACAAAACGTCTTTTTAATCTATCCAGACAAGAATCTGTATCCGGTGATATGCTTATGCGGAGTATTCCTTCTGCTTCTCCGCGGCGTAAGGCCAACAACCGATGGGAGGAACAACGGCTCAAAGGTTCGCTAAATTCAAAATAGTCTTGATATTTAGTGCCTTCTTCTTCCTTACCTTTTACTACCTTTGAAGAAATAACAGCTGTATGACTAAATGAATTTCGCACTGTATTACGAGCATCCTCGTTTTCATTTACCCATTCGGCTATAATATCGCGCGCACCTTGTAAAGCATCCTCTACACTCTTAATTTCATTTTTCACAAAGTCTTTAACGCGATCAAAAAGCCGGCTTTCGTTTTGCATCATTATTACTTTAGCCAAAGGCTCCAGGCCTTTTTTACGGGCTATTTCAGCCTTAGTAATACGTTTGGGTTTATAAGGGAGGTAGATATCTTCTATTTCCGTACTGTCCCAGGAGTCTTCAATACGTTTTTTTAAATCTGGTGAAAGTTTTCCTTGTTCTTCAATTGAATTTAAAATTGTCTCTTTTCGCTTTTTTATCTCTGTCAGTTTATCCAGCTGATCTTTGATATTACTGATTTGCACTTCATCTAAACCACCTGTCACCTCTTTTCGATATCGGCTGATGAAAGGAATTGTAGCTCCTTCTTCTATCAACTTTATTGTTCTTTCAACTTGTCCTGCTGGGATATTTAATAAACGCGAAATAAGCGCATGAAATAGCATAATTGTAATTTTATTTATGATTCACGTTACAAAGATAACAATTGCATTTTAATTCTGTTTTGCCGGATTAGTTCTTAACCTGAATATTTGTTCCTTTCACGTTCATTTATTAGATTTGCCAACCGATATACATTGATAAACAACGAATATCATCAAAAGCGTGAATAAAATAAACAACTCTTTAAAACAGTCTTACAAAGACCTCTCCAGCTTATTGTCTAACATAGTCAATACTGTTCCCATGTACTTGTTTGTGAAAGACACAGGAGATAATTTCCGTTACGTATATTCCAGTCCTATGATGAATATGCTGTACGGACGCTATCATGATGAAGTCGAAGGTAAAACAGATTTTGATTTATTTATTGATCCTGTAACCGCACAAGCATTTCGTGATAAAGATATGGAAATTGTAAGTACAGGGAGAATGCAGCATTTCGTAGAACAGATAATCGATCCCCAAGGACTCTTACGCTCCATAGATACTATCAAAACACTTGTTCCACGAGAAGGAAAACCTCCTTATCTATTGGGTATATCGTGGGATATTACAAAACAAAGTCAAACCGAGGACGAATTGCATCGATATAATAAACGGCTGGCTATGTCTTGTCAGGCAGGGCGAATATATCCGTGGGTATGGGATATGATTAATAACACGGCAGAGATTTCAATAGTGGACAACGGGCAAATCAAGCAGATTTCTATTACCCATGAAAGTTTTACTGATAAAATTCACCCTGACGACCAACAGATGTATCATGATCAAACAATCGATTTTATTTCAGGAAAACAAGATACGCTTCGTTTTAGTTTCCGATGCAATTTCTTTACGGAAGATGAATATGTATGGTATGAAAAAGTAGGAGAAGTTTATGAATACGACCAAGATAAACGCCCTTATAAATCAATTGGCATACTTCGGGACATCACAGCAGACAAACGTCATGAAGAAGACATGAGAGCTAAACAGTTGGCAGAAGAGAGCGATCGTATGAAATCTGCCTTCATTGCCAATATGAGTCATGAAATACGTACACCCCTGAATGCCATTGTTGGTTTTTCCACATTAATGGCTCAGACAGAGAATCCTCAAGAAAAGCAGGAATATCTGAAAATTATAGAGTCTAGCAATGAGTTTCTGTTACAGTTGATAGGGGATATATTGGATATTTCTAAGATTGAATCAGGAAAATTGGAATTTATTTATTCATCTTTCTCTTTAAATGAATTATTTGCTACACAAGAATACACTTTCAAGATGCGTATCGATCCTAATGTAAAAGTCATATTCGAAAATACGGGTTCCAATTACAGCATTATTTCAGAAAAGACACGATTAACGCAGGTATTAAGTAATTTCCTCTCCAATGCAATCAAGTTTACAACGGAAGGATCTATCCGTTTTGGTTATAAAGTAATTGAAAAAGGTATTTATGTGTACGTAACAGATACAGGCATAGGAATACCTGAAGAAAAACGGAATACCATATTTGAACGTTTTGTGAAATTAAATAATTTCAAACAAGGTACAGGATTAGGACTTTCTATCTGTAAAACCATAATTCACATATTAAATGGAAAAATAGGGGTTGAATCTGAAGAAGGAAAAGGTTCAACATTTTGGTTTACAATTCCTTGCCTTCCGATTAAGAGCAATTAGTTCAAGCAGATGATTTGATCAGCCAGACGTCTTAATTCATCAACATTATGTGATGTAAATATAATGATTTGCCCACTCTTTCTCTGCCTGGACTTTATATATTCAATAATACTGTTACGTACGGCTTCATCTAACCCTTTAAAAGGTTCATCCATAAGAATTAAAGGAGATCGATACAGTAATGCCCTGGCTATGGCAACCCGTTGTTGCTGACCGTAACTAAGTGATCTTGGATAGACTGAAGCTATTACATCATTTAATTGCATTTCTTTCAGAATTTCTTTTATTTGTTGCAGTACTTGACTTTGAGGTATCAAACGGGCAAGAGGCAAAGCAATATTTTCTGAAACAGTAAGCCACGGTAAAAGTTCCGGTTCCTGAAAGACAGATGCTATACCATAATTAAGATTCGCTGTTATTTTACCACGAACCGGTATTAATGTTCCGTTTACCAAATTCAGCAATGTTGTTTTTCCTGCTCCTGACGGCGCGGATATACCATAAATCTTTCCCGGTTCAAATGTATAAGAAAAAGAGTGAAAACCATATTTATATCCTACTTCAGACACCAAGATAGGGAAAAGATTATATTCTTCACTTTTTACAGATGAAGAGAAGCGAATATTTATTTTTCTGACAGAAAGCCAATTGATTC
The DNA here is from genome assembly GCF_900232875.1 of Parabacteroides provencensis. Lineage (NCBI taxonomy): Bacteria > Pseudomonadati > Bacteroidota > Bacteroidia > Bacteroidales > Tannerellaceae > Parabacteroides > Parabacteroides provencensis. Next base: position 154,918 of record NZ_LT960492.1, read on the forward strand.
CTTTGTCAAAAAGAAAACTGACAAGAATAGCAACAATTGTCCACGCCATTAACTCGGGAACAGCAATAAAACTTTGTGCACGTTTCATTTCACTACCAATACCGAATGTGCATTGAGAAAGTACTTCCCCCATAATAATAGCCCGCCACCCGAAACCAACAGCAGAAGCCAGCCCACTATAAAGAAATGGTTTCAGCTGCGGATAGATCACTTGTACCAAAGTATTATATCTCCCTATATGAAATAATGAAGCCATCACAGAAAATCCCGATTGCAAATTACGTATTCCTTTCGTCAGATTTTCTGTGAGTAAAGGAAACATAGTTAGAAAAGCGATCATTAGCGGAATACTCTCCGGATTTAAAAAGATAAGTGCAAGTAAAATAAAAGAGATAACAGGTACCGATTGCATAATGATCAGTAATGGGCGGAATAGTTCATATAATAACTCATATCGGGCAAACAAGCTAGCGCATACCGAAGCTACAGCCAACGATAATACCATACCGATTATTCCCCGGGCAATTGTAGCTCCTATAGAAAAATAAAATGTTTCTGCAGATAATAACTCAGTCAATGTATGTATTAACCGCGGAAGGGTAGGGATAAGCTCCGGTTGGTCCAATATATAGGCAAAGACTTCCCATCCGATCAACAATAGAAATATAGAAAATAATATAGTTATCTTTTTTTTCATTCTCTTTTTGATATAAAACTGCTATCTGGCAATCTACCACCTAAAGCTTTGGGTTCATATTGCTCTATTAAGCGAAGAAAAGAATCGATACTCTGTTGTGCTTCTTTTGCTGTTTGATAATGAATTTTACAACGTTCTATGCCTTCCGGAGTAAGCATTCCGGGAGCAAACACATGTCTTTCTTCCAATATTCTGATTGCCTCTACAGGGTGTTCCACTGCAAATTGACATGAAGCTCGTAATATACTGTCTAACTGTGAAGCATCTTCTGAAAGTAAAATATTGCAGACTATTGCAGTTTGAGGGAATTCCGGAGATAAGTCTTCAGGATTATTCAAATCTCCGATGATACGTAATGTTGTATCTTTTCGCAAAGCCATACTGACAAAAGGCTCACTCAAAACAACCATTTCAGCTTTGCCGGCCAGTAGAGCCTGCAATACTTCCGGTGCCGTACTGAATGAATAATTCATGGGATATGCCAACCTTTTACGATCTAAATAATAACGAGTCAAAATGTCAGGAGTTGTACCTGTACCAAACAAGTACAATTCATTCTTAGAAGAAGGAGAATTTTTACCTATTAAATAAAGTGTGCCCCATAAAGGACAGCCTAGTAAAGGATAACGAATTCCTTTATTATATAAATTAGCAGCACTTATCATAGGAAGTACCGCAATATCTGCTTCTCCCTTAATCAAAGATGCCTGTATAATATCAGGAGAATCAGCAATAGTAATAGACACTGCCTTTCCATTAACTACGGGTGGAAATTCTAAACATTGGGCAAAAGCAATTGCAGAAGGCCCTTTCAAAACAGAAACACGTATAACATCCTGTTCCTTTCCTTTTTCTGTTTTTTTACACCCGACAATGTATAGTAAAACTATAAACAGACAGAGATACTTCATAAACGAAAAGTTTACGGCAAAGGTAATAAATAGTAGAAAAAGAAAAAGTTCCAAGAGAATATCAATCTCTGGAACTTTTCTGTGACCGCGACAGGATTCAAACCTGTAACCGGCTGATCCGTAGTCAGCTACTCTATTCAGTTGAGCTACGCGGCCAATCTTTATATTTATGTTTAAACTTGATCCGAGATGGTGACCGCGACAGGATTCAAACCTGTAACCGGCTGATCCGTAGTCAGCTACTCTATTCAGTTGAGCTACGCGGCCAATCTTCTATTTATGTTTAAACTTGATCTTGAAATGGTGACCGCGACAGGATTCAAACCTGTAACCGGCTGATCCGTAGTCAGCTACTCTATTCAGTTGAGCTACGCGGCCATTATTTCTTGATTGCGAGTGCAAAGGTAGACTTTTCTTTTATATATACAAATATTTCATCCTGTTTTTTGTCTTCCTAGTCTAACATTTTAGGGTTAAATATTAAGTAACCGATGTTTAACCCAACATTGAAATTCTTACTTGGATAACTATATCCATTAGCATACAAGCTGATAGAAAGGAATGGTAATTGTAATACCAGAGCAGCTTCGCCCATATAATCAAACGAATGAAGAAATTTACCATAATAAGGTACACCTATATATGTATCATTTATGGGAATCACTCTTTTCTTGATTTCATACAAAGGAGCAAATCCATACATGTCTAATCTTAAATGAAGCAACTTGCTGAACTTAAGAATAGGAGAAACTCCCACAGCAACATACTGATTTGCCCGGAATGCTTCATTAAACACAATTTTACTGTGAGGAGTAGGAGTGAATGCCGGAGCTTGCAAAACAGAAGATGTGTAATTATTCATCAGGTTTTTACTGGAAATTACCATCTCTGCCAAATATCCCATATTAAAGAGATTATTTAAATGTTGATACCATAACCAACGGCCTTTCATTTGCAACCAACTATGAGTTGTCTGCTCGAAAGGCTCTTTTAATGACTTATTCGTAGACGGTTGATATTTCTCTATCCCTGTAACATATTGGGCAATGACAAACTGCTGACGTCCGCTAATGGGGAACTGTTTCGAATCCAATGAATTTTGCTCAATGCTTAAAGAACCACTGAATAAATCATACCTGCTACGATCAAATGATGCGTCAGGAAAAGCCACTTTCGACGTTTGCAGATAATAATCGTTCAATTGTCCGTAAGCAAAACCTATTTCAGCTTTAGCTTTCGTTAAAAAGGCAAAGCCCAGTTTAAGTTTCATATATAACTCTTTTTGTTTTATGAACGAAGGAACAACATCTTCATAAAACAAAGACTGGCTTTCCGAAAACCTTCTTTCCGAATATACACCTTGCCAGTTTACATAGGATGGAATACGTGACTGAAGATAGACACGTCCGTTCAACATTACTCCGCTAAAAGAATTACCTACCTGGAAATTTGTATTCACATCTGCGGCAAAACGCCCCAAATATTGATACCCAAGTCCTAAATATAACTGATTGGCCTGATGAGACGATACATTTCCGCCAAAACCGACAGAGACTTCTTCTTTCATCTTCACATCCAGATACAAGTCAAATTTCTTTTCTTTCCTGTTGTATACCGCATGAGGCATAATCTCTTTTATCTTTGAATAAGTGAGCATCTTAAAGTATGCGCGCTTGAATTCTTCCATCGAAAATTCACGATTAATGTCTCTATGCAACTGCGATTCTATATATTTACGCTGAGATTCCGAAACACCTGTAACATAGATGTTCTGGAAGATCAGGGGAGGAAGATTCTCTTTATATACCTTTCTGCGCATATTCAGACTATCCAGAGAGACTCTTCTCGGTACACGTTGTTTGATGGAATCAATTATAGACATAGTCCGTTTATATCCAATATCCATCAATTCTTTTGACTTTTGGAAATCTAGTAATGAGACATTGGGAAAATTAAACTTAATCATCATACCTTCATCTTCCGGCACATCATAATCTGTTTTTTGCATAATCATCGTTTCCAATTGACTATAAGCATTGCTGGACGGCTTATTATTCCCCCCCGCCACAACAGAGCCAAATATAAAATCAGGATGAAAAGCATCTTTCATAGGATTAACAGGGAAATTATCATAAATACCTCCGTCAAAAAGCGGTACACTATCTTTCCAGATAGGCTGAAAGAAGAAGGGAAATGTCATTGAAGCACGAACAGCATCCCCTAAATCTCCATTTTTAAATACAATAGCTTTTTTAGTATAAATATCGGATGCCACACACCGGAAAGGAACAAACAAATTATCGAAATTCCATCCGGCTTTTGCCGTTGCTTGCGAAAACAATGCCATAAAGGCCTGATTCATCTGGATTGGATTGATCAGGCTTTGCGGCAAAAAGCTGGCTTTAATCTGTAGAGAATCGGACATATCTATTGAAAAATGAGCAAACTCAGGAGTAGGATAGGGTTCTTTAAAGTAATAGATATATTTTTCTTCCACGGTCCCGCTTTGCCAATAGCTAAATTCCTTAGATAACATCAACTCTAACATTTCTTCGGGCGTATATCCCATAGCATAAAGACTCCCCACAATTGCGCCGGCCGATGTTCCGTTTATATAATCTATAGGTCCCCCTTTTTCTTCTAATGCTTTTATTACTCCCAAATGTGCGGCTCCCTGGGCTCCACCGCCACTAAGTACCAAACCTACTTTCTGAGCCGACAATGGGTGTATAAGTGTAAAAAAAAAGGCTATGAGGATTGTAATTTGCTTCATATTTATGCTTCAACTCTGTTTTATGGATTCAAATGTACAGGTTATTTTATGTAATACAAACAGAGGTTTGCATATTTTTGTTTTCAAAGCGGGACTTCTTATTGAATAAACCTACCTTTTCAAATCATCAGGATGTTTTTTATAAATCATCCCGATGATTTCGTAAAATGATCGGGATGATATTAAAACGAAACAGGCGCTTCATTTTTATAATGAAGCGCCTGCAATAGAAGATTCTTTAATATATAACTATTGACCAATCATTTGAACACTTCTTTTGATAAAACGGCTCAAAGCTTCACCCTTCAACATGCCATTACCCAGTAAAGCAAGATCAATTAACTGGCTAACCATATTATTGGAATTAGCATATTCACTTAAAATAGTATTGGCTTTTTCGTGAAGTTCTGCAATTTTATGGTCTGTATTTGTCATATCTTCTTTTTCCTGGGAAGATATTTCTTCTTCTTTTTTCTTACTCTGAGCTTCACGAAGGTCTGCCTGACGAGTCTGCCAACCTTTCAAATCGGCAAGGATCGGTTTTAATGTTTCACCGCATGCATTTTCTTCATCCGTCAAAACTTGTTTGATCAGTGAATGATCTGTGTTTAATACCAAATTGTAGCTATCCGGCATTTCACCATAAAATGACATACCCGGTTGCATAGACGACATTTCGCGCATACGGCGCATATATTCACCCTGTGTCAGCATAACCGGATTAGCATTTTCGCCCAATGCTTCAAATGTAACATAGAATTCTGTCTTTTCAATTTTAGGCATCTGGCTTTTGAAGACTTCTTGTAAAGCATTTTTTTGATCTTCATCCAATGTAACTTTTCCGGAATCTTCCTTGCGAATCAAATTATCAATAGTATCACTGTCTACGCGGACAAAGCGTGTCTTCTCAAACTTCTGTTCCAGTTGGCCAATAACGTGTACATCCAATTGGCCATCCATAAGCAAGACACTATAACCTTTATCTTTTGCAGCTTGGATGTAACTATATTGTTCATCTTTTTTAGTCGTATAAAGATAAATCAAATTACCGTCTTTGTCGGTCTGGCTGTCTTTAACCAATGCCTTGTATTCTTCAAATGTATAATAGACATCATCTACGTCTTTCAATAAGGCAAACTTGGCTGCGCGGTCATAAAATTTCTCGTCTGTCAGCATACCATATTGGATGAACAACTTCAGGCTATCCCATTTTTCTTCAAATTGAGGACGTTCCGACTTAAATATTTCTTCCAGGCGGTCTGCAACTTTTTTAGTGATATGATTAGATATCTTTTTCACATTCTGATCACTTTGCAGATAAGAGCGGGAAACATTTAGCGGAATATCCGGAGAATCCAATACGCCGTGAAGCAGAGTCAGGAATTCCGGAACAATACCTTCTACAGAGTCCGTTACAAATACCTGATTACAATATAGCTGTATCTTATTGCGATGCAAGTCTATATTGCTCTTGATACGCGGGAAATACAGAATACCAGTCAGGTTGAAGGGATAATCTACATTCAAATGAATCCAGAACAGGGGTTCTTCGCTCATTGGATAGAGGTCACGATAAAACTTCTTATAATCCTCGTCTGTCATATCAGCGGGTTTGCGTACCCATGCCGGTTTGGTATCGTTTACAATATTGTCTTCATCCGTATCTACGTATTTACCGTCTTTCCATTCCTGTTTTTTCCCAAAAGCAATGGGTACAGGCAAGAAGCGGCAATATTTAGTTAACAGCCCGTTAATCTTATCCTTATTAAGGAAGTCTTTATTGTCGTCATCAATATATAGTATAATATCAGTACCTCGGTCTGCTTTTTCGGTTTCTTCCATCGTATATTCGGGCGTACCGTCGCAACTCCACTTCATTGCAACAGCACCTTCTTTATATGATTTGGTAACAATTTCCACTTTCTTTGAAACCATGAAAGAAGAGTAGAAACCGAGTCCGAAATGACCAATAATGGAAGCCGCATCATTTTTGTATTTTTCTACAAATTCTTCGGCTCCGGAGAATGCGATTTGGTTGATATACTTATCTATTTCTTCGGCTGTCATACCGATACCACGGTCGGAGATCGTGATCGTATTGTCGTCATATTTTACGTGAACAGTAAGATCACCCAGATCACCTTTAAATTCGCCTACAGATGAGAGCGTTTTTAGTTTCTGGGTAGCATCTACAGCATTTGACACTAATTCACGTAAAAAGATTTCGTGATCACTATACAAAAATTTCTTGATAATAGGGAAGATGTTTTCGCTGGTAACACCAATGTTTCCTTGTTTGCTCATAATCTTATGTCTTTTATTTATTGATTACTTTTATCATTTACTCTTATTTATACAAAATAAATGCCAAAAACCGGATGACTGACATAACGTAAAATGAGGGTGACATTATTGCAGGCGGTATGTCTTCCTCCGGTAATTTCCGAAACATCATCCCCTAAAAAAAGAAATTCCTTCCGAAAGAAATAAGAATTTCTCTCGGAAGGAATCAAAATAGAGTAGGGAGGAAAAGGGGCTATTCCGCAACCTCTTTCTTTTTAATATCAGTTGTTATTTTCTGCTCTTCGGAATTAAAGTCCACTGAAATCGTATCGCCATCTTCGACTGATGCACGTATAATTATTTCGGCCATTTCATCTTCCAGGTATTTCTGGATAGCACGTTTTAACGGACGGGCACCAAACTGTACATCATATCCCTTGGTTGCGATAAAATCTTTAGCCGCATCTGTAATAGATAACTTATATCCCAGATTAACCACCCGCTTATACAGACCTTCCAGTTCAAGATCTATTATCTTATGGATCGCTTCTTTGTCAAGCTGGTCAAACATGATAATATCATCTACACGGTTCAGAAATTCGGGAGCAAAGGCCTTATTCAATGCTTTCTGGATAACACCGCGAGAGAAATCCTTATCTGTCTCTCCTGCAAGCGACGTATTAAAACCTACACCTCGGCCAAAATCTTTCAACTGACGAGTACCGATGTTTGAAGTCATAATAAGAATTGTATTCTTAAAGTCAATTCTACGTCCCAAACTATCTGTCAAACGTCCTTCGTCCAACACTTGCAACAATAGGTTGAACACATCCGGGTGAGCCTTTTCTATTTCATCCAAAAGAACAACAGAGTAAGGTTTACGACGCACCTTTTCTGTTAGCTGGCCACCTTCTTCATAGCCCACGTATCCCGGAGGCGCTCCTACAAGACGAGACACAGCAAACTTCTCGAGATATTCGCTCATGTCTATACGTATTAAAGCATCTGATGAGTCAAACAGATATTCGGCCAATTTCTTAGCTAAATATGTTTTACCTACACCGGTAGGCCCTAAGAACATGAAGGTGCCAATGGGCTTATTCGGGTCTTTCAAACCAACACGGTTGCGCTGAATTGCTTTCACAATTTTCTGTACCGCATCATCCTGTCCGATTACTTTATTCTTTAAAACTCCTGACATTTCAAGCAATTTCAGGTTTTCCGCTTTTGCAATGCGTTGAACCGGAACACCGGACATCATGGCAATAACTTCTGCAACTTTGTCTTCATCAACTATTTCACGATGTTCCTGCAGTTCTTTTTCCCATTTAGCCTTTTCTGCTTCCAGTTGCAACAGAAACTGACGCTCTTTATCCCGGAAACTAGCTGCCAGTTCAAAATTCTGAGATTTTACGGCTGCCAGTTTTTCGTTCTTAGTATCTTCAATCTTAGCTTCGAGTTCTTCAATGTTCTTTGGAACTACAATATTGGATATATGCACACGTGAGCCTGCTTCATCCAATGCATCTATAGCTTTATCCGGAAAATTTCGGTCGCTGATATATCTTTCTGTCAGCTTCACACAGGCTTCCAATGCTTCCGGTGTATAGATAACATTATGATGTTCTTCATAACGGGGTTTGATATTATTTAATATCTGAAGAGTTTCCTCGGCTGTGGTCGGATCAACAATAACTTTCTGGAAACGACGCTCCAAAGCACCGTCTTTCTCTATATTTTTCCGGTATTCATCCAAAGTTGTGGCACCAATACATTGTATTTCACCACGTGCCAAAGCAGGTTTCAACATATTGGCTGCATCCATGGATCCGGACGCAGAACCTGCTCCAACGATAGTATGGATTTCATCAATAAACAGAATTATATTCGGATTCTTTGAAAGCTCATTCAGAATAGCTTTGATACGCTCCTCAAACTGTCCGCGATATTTTGTTCCTGCCACAATAGATGCCATATCAAGACTGATTACGCGCTTATCAAACAAAACACGGGAGACTTTGCGTTGAATAATACGTAATGCAAGTCCTTCTACAATTGCAGATTTACCAACCCCCGGTTCTCCAATAAGAACAGGATTGTTTTTCTTCCTACGGCTTAAAATCTGTGCAAGACGCTCTATTTCCTTTTCGCGTCCAACTATCGGATCTAAACGATTCTCGGCAGCAGCACGTGTCATATCCGTACCAAAGTTATCTAAGACAGGCGTATCATTAGATGACTTTGGCGATGCTCCTCCTTGTTGTGCACGAGGTGATTCTTTACGTGCAGAAAAACGTTCCTCTTCATCATCCTCTTCGTCATCTGTAAATCCATCGCTTATTTCATCAAAATCATCCTCATTTATACGGGTTAATCCTGTTCCGCTTACCAAATTATTGTAAACGGCACGATAATCGACACCTGCTTCATTCAGGACTTTAGCTGCAACATTAAATTCTTCTTTCAGTATAGCCAGAAGAAGATGCTCTGTACCTGTCTCTTCACTTTTGAACATACGGGATTCCAACATGCTCATACGTAAAACACGCTCTGTCGTTTTGCTGATTGCTATTTCATGTACTGAATCCTCCGAATCAAATGTATTCTTTATTTCCTGTTCTATCTTTTTCTTTATATCTAAAGTATCGGCGTTCAACTCACGCAATACTTGCATGGCTTTCCCGTCGCCATCGCGAATGATGCCAAGCATCAAGTGTTCCGGTCCGATATAGCTGTTTTGAAGCCTCGCAGCTTCTTCACGGCTATACTCAATCACATCAATTAATCTTTTTGAATAATTATTTTTCATACTATATATTAATGTACTAGTCTATGTGCAAAGTTAATAATCTCTTCTAACTATTCATCAAATTTCGTGCCATTATTCACAAATGGGAAGAGAAAAGGCTTTATAACTAAAATTTCGTGATAAAAGCTTTCGTGATAAGCGGAAAAGCATTACTTTAGTGCACTTTTTCAGAGGTGAAATATTGAGTGTAATTAATATAAAACTAAATGGTTGATCAAGACAGAATTATTAAGATTAACATTGAGGAAGAAATGAAATCTGCATACATTGATTATTCAATGTCTGTTATCGTTTCTCGTGCTCTTCCTGATGTTAGGGATGGTTTTAAGCCGGTTCACCGCCGCATCTTGTTTGGAATGAATGAACTGGGAAATACATCCGACAAACCTTATAAAAAATCTGCAAGAATTGTTGGTGAAGTTTTAGGTAAGTACCATCCACATGGAGATTCGTCCGTGTACCTTGCGATGGTTCGTATGGCACAAACCTGGTCTATGCGTTATCCGTTAGTAGACGGGCAGGGAAACTTTGGTTCCGTTGACGGCGATAGCCCTGCTGCAATGCGTTATACAGAAGCTCGTTTGAGTAAACTTGCCGAAGAAATGCTTCGCGATATAGATAAGGATACTGTAGACTTTCAATTAAACTTTGATGATACTTTAAAAGAACCTACTGTTCTTCCTACACGTATACCTAATTTATTGGTGAATGGTGCTTCCGGTATTGCTGTTGGTATGGCAACCAATATGCCTACTCATAACCTAAATGAAGTATTGAATGGTTGTATGGCATATATTGATGCCCGTGGAGAAATCGAAGTAGAAGACCTGATGCAATATATCAAAGCCCCTGATTTTCCAACCGGAGCAACCATTTATGGATATGCCGGCGTGAAAGAAGCTTTTGAAACGGGTAGGGGACGTATTGTATTACGCGGTAAAGCTGAAATAGAACAAGACGGCAATCATGAAAAGATTATTATTTCCGAAATTCCTTATCTGGTTAATAAAGCAGAGCTGATTCGCTATATTGCTGATCTGGTAAACGAAAAGCGTATAGAAGGCATCTCTAACGTTAATGATGAATCTGACCGTAGCGGTATGCGCATCGTTGTGGACGTAAAACGTGATGCCAATGCAAATGTTGTATTGAACAAATTATACAAGCTAACTGCTTTACAATCCTCTTTCAGTGTAAACAATATTGCTCTGGTTAATGGCCGTCCAAGACTGCTGAACTTAAAAGACCTTATCAAAGCTTTTGTTGAACATCGTCATGAAGTAGTAATTCGCCGTACTAAGTTTGAATTACAAAAAGCAGAAGAAAGAGCTCATATTTTAGAAGGCTTAATCATTGCTTCCGATAACATCGACGAAGTTATCGCTATCATCAAGTCTTCTAAAAGTCCGGTGGAAGCCATTGAGCGATTAATGGAAAGATTCTCATTATCGGATGTTCAATCTCGTGCGATTGTTGAAATGCGTCTTCGCCAATTAACAGGACTTGAGCAAGATAAGCTGCGTGCAGAATATGAAGAAATTGAAAAGTTAATCGCATATTTGAAAGAAATTCTGGAAAATGATGATCTTTGTATGAAGGTTATCAAAGATGAATTACAGGAAATCAAAGACAAATTTGGAGACGAGCGCAAAACCGATATTATATATGCTTCTGAAGAACTGAATCCGGAAGATTTTTATGCTGATGATGAAATGATTATTACAATTTCACACATGGGCTATATTAAGCGTACACCGCTTAGCGAATTCCGGGCACAAGGTCGTGGAGGAGTAGGGGCTAAAGGTTCCGAAACACGTGATGAAGATTTTGTTGAGTATATATATCCTGCATCAATGCATGCAACGTTGCTAATCTTTACAGCAAAAGGCCGATGTTATTGGTTGAAAGTTTATGAAATACCGGAAGGAGCTAAGAACTCTAAAGGCCGTGCTATTCAAAACATCTTAAATATAGAATCGGGCGATAAGGTAAATGCCTTTATCCGTGTTAAAAAGTTAACAACTGATACAGAGTTCATCAATTCCCACTATTTGTTGTTCTGTACCAAAAGAGGTATAATTAAAAAGACCTTATTGGAAGCATATTCCCGTCCTCGCCAAAATGGAGTAAATGCCATTACATTACGTGAAGATGATGGATTAATCCAGGTTTGTATGACAAATGGAAATAATGAGGTATTAATAGCAAATCGTAATGGCCGTGCCATCCGTTTCCATGAAAATGCAGTTCGTGTAATGGGACGTACAGCTACCGGAGTAAAAGGTATGACTCTCGACGAAGACGGTATTGACGAAGTTGTAGGAATGGTTTGCGTAAAGAATAAAGAAACCGATACGATACTGGTTGTATCTGAACAAGGTTACGGAAAACGTTCTAACATTGAAGATTACCGTATAACAAATCGTGGTGGTAAAGGTGTGAAAACAATCAATATTACTGACAAGACTGGTAAACTGGTTGCTATAAAGAATGTAACTGAAGAAAACGACTTAATGATTATAAATAAATCAGGTGTCGCTATTCGTGTAAAAGTATCAGATTTGAATGTAATAGGTCGTGCAACTCAAGGTGTTCGTTTGATTAACCTTGATAAACGAAATGATGAAATAGCTTCTGTTTGTAAAGTGATGTCTGAATCTGAAGAAAAAATAGCAGAAGAAAAAGCAGAACTGGAAGCTTTGAGTGAGAGAACCGTAAATGAAAATGTTGTATATTCGGACACAAGTCTTGAAGATGTTGATAATGAAATCAATAACGAAGATAATGATCCTGAAAATACAACAGAAGAATAATTTAAACAAATAGAAATATTAATCTCAAATTAACATCGCAATGAAACGAGTATTATTAACAGTTGCACTATGTGTTGCAGCATCTGCCTCATTCGCGCAGAAAAAAGCCGTAAACGAGGCTCAAAGTATTGCAAAGGGAGATAAACCGGATTTTACTGAAGCAAGAACTCTCATAAAAGGAGCTCTGGAAAATCCGGAGTCTAAGGATGATCCTAAGACTTGGTATGTTGCCGGTTTTATTGAAGACCAACAGTTCAGCAACGAAAGAACAAAACAAGTGTTAGGTCAACAACCAAACGAACCTGTTATGTATGAAGCATTAGGTAATGTATTACCATATTTCAAGAAAGCTTACGAATTGGATCAGTTACCCAACGAAAAAGGTAAAGTAAAACCTAAATTCACAAAAGATATTAAAGGCATTTTGGGAGCTAACCACTTGTATTATATAAATGGTGGAGCTTATTATTTCGATCAGAAAGATTATCCCAAAGCTTATGATTTCTTCCAGCAATATCTTGAAATCTCAGATCTGCCAATGTTCAAAGGCGAACAAGTTGCCGAAAAAGATTCAAACTACATGACCGTTCAATTTTATGCAGCTGTTGCAGCTACACAACTTGGCGATTCTCAGAAAGCTATTGCAGCATTGGAACGTGCAAAAAACACAGACTATAGAGCGAATGACGTATATCAGTATTTGTGTTATGAGTATGAACAAGCCAAAGATACTGTTAATCTGGAAAAAATATTAGAAGAAGGTAGAATCAAGTTCCCGGATGAAAAGTATTATTTGATGAGCTTAATCAATAATTATATCTACTCTGATAGAAATGAAAAGGCTATTGAATACTTAAATACTGCAATCGCTAAAGATCCCAATAATCCCGAACTTTATAATGTAATGGGTAGAGTTTACGAAACAGGTTTGAAAGATTATGACAATGCAGAAAAATTCTTCCGTAAAGCATTAGAATTTAATCCGGACTATACAGATGCTCTTAGCAACTTAGGTCGTATATTTTATAATCAAGGTGTAAACAAACAGGGTGAAGCCAACATGATCAATGATAGCAAACAATATCAGGAAGAATTAGCTAAAGCTAAAGATTTATTCAAGAAAGCACTTCCATATTATGAAAAAGCTCATCAATTGAAACCAGAAGATAAAGAATATATGACAGCATTAAGAGGCATCTATTATAACCTAAACATGGGTAAAGAATTTGATGCCATAGAAGCTGAAATGAATCAATAATTATAATGATGACTAGTCCTAAATAACCGTTACAGTTATTGGACAAAACTAAAACATTTATCACAGTTCAGCAAGGCTAGCCTTGCTGAACTGTTTGTTTTTATAACTTTTAATTTTAATCTGCCTCTAATGGTGCATATACTCCGTTGTTTTGTATCCGCACGAGTAATGTGGTCTGAGATTATTATATTTATAATTTCGTTACTTAATTAGGTGTAACGCTATTTTTTGTATTAGTTTTGTTTAGTTCCCAATTTTATCTTTCAAGATATCTATTAAACATAATCATAATTATAATTCAAAGCCTTTGAATATCATATTAACTCCTGATTTCATGCAAAAACAAAAAAAGCCCGTATACAACTTCCCAGTTACATACGGACCAAACAAATAACAAACTCTACTTATATGAAAAAACAAATACTACTAACAAATTATTATGAAATTGACAACGGTTATTTGTCGCTTTCATTTATATAACAAGGAACAATATCAATAGTTCAAAATACATATAATTTTTTTCGTGTTTTTTCTACGCATGCATTACCAACAACGGCGTATCAGTATGAAATAACATTTTCCTTGCAATACTTGGATTGAACATACGAGCTAATAAATTTCTACGATAAGTGCTTAGCGCAATAACATCGATATGTTTATCACGTACAAATTTTTCTACTGCAATCAGCAAATCTCCATCATCTAAAACAGTATGGCTTATATTAGCATCCGGATAATGTTTTTTGAAATATTCGCGGACTCCTGACAAACGTATTTCATTCCATTCATTTTTACTCGTCGAAATATTAAAAAGATGAATATGTACATCATATCCTTTAATGATTTCCATAAATTCATCAAATGCAACAAGGTCACGTTGATTAAAAGACGTTGCAAATGCTATATTTTTAGCTTCGCCCAAATCATTAAATGGAACATTTTCAGGAATAGCTAATACAGGAACTCTGTTTACTTCTATTACTTCACCCGTAACACTTCCTATCAGATCCATGTCTTTCTGGCTCTTGCCTCGAGTACCCATAACAATCAAAGTAGGATGATAATCTTTGCTATATGCAATGATTTCTTCTTCTGGTAGTCCTTCCCGTAAGACGTAATCATATTTTACTTTTGGCAATTCTCCAGAATTCATCTTCCGATTAATATGCGTACAGATATTTTGCATATCCACTTGTACGCGTTTCAATACATTCTGAACAGATTCCTCTTCATTTACCTGGTATGCAAGCGTATCACCCATTGGTATTGCAGACGGGAAATATGGACTAAAATATGCATGCATCAACATTACTTCTGCACCTACTTTATGTGCATAATTAATACCAAGTTCACATGCTTTTATCGAATAATCAGAGAAGTCTATTGGAATCAAAACCTTTTTCGTTTTAGAAGTTTCAGTTTCTGCTTCGTCTTCTTCACTTAACCATTTATGGTCTTCAATTATGCGTAAAGCATGTGGTAAGTCACTTTCCTTAATTCTCACACGTACACCCGCTGAAATTACAGGTTGAATCTGATTTACATTCATAATGTAAACTTCAATACCTTCTGTTTCCAGTATAGTTTTCAAAATCTGAGCCTTTTCATACGTGTGAATAGCTAATGTAACCAATTTGTCTTCCATACCAATTAATTTTATTTATTAAACAATCGGAATAATCTAAAAGTTGGTCTAAAAAAAAATCCCAAAGCATCTCTTTATTTCAGCTATGGGATTTTTTATAAAAGTTGAAAATTTCTTTACGCTTCCTGTGCTATCGACACTTCGTCTTTTTCAGCAAGTATCTGTATAGCACGCTCAAATATTGTTGTATCATCTAAAACAACCAATCCTCCATCCGGACCTGGTTCAATATGTATACCACAGCTTTTTCCGTCTTTAAAATTATGTCCGCCAAAATAATTACGAACAGTTTCGACTGATATACCCAATTCATCTGCGATACGATGAGTACTGCCGTCAGGCAAATTGTCTTTAATTCTACGCAATTCGTTAAATGTGATCGTTTTTGTCATGGCTTCCTTATTTTGAAGGTTAATACTTTATGTTAATTTTGATGCCACTAACTTAGCAATTTAAAATTACAGAAGCAAATTAATTTCATTGAAATAACATTATAACCCTTATGCTTTACGACATATTATAACAAAATGTCACCTAAGACAATTAATCAATAATTGATTGAATATCAAAATCATAAGAATAGTAGCCCATATAGCATAAACAATCAGATTCTTCTGCTTTGTGGTATAAATGAATGAAGGTAGCTTCTCCCCTGCTCCATCAACAAGCTTACAACGTACGTGTACATATATATAATATGTCAAATAACCGAAAATTATACCAGCTATTGCACCGGGAATAATATCTGTAATAAAATGAACACCTAAATATATACGTGAATAAGCAGTCAAAGTAGCCCATATAAATATGGTCCAAGTAAATAATCTGTATCGCAGCAGTAAAGTCATCAAAGTCGCAAAACCAAAAGCATTCGCCGCATGGCTTGATATAAACCCATATTTACCTCCACGATATCCAAATACAGTTTTCACCTGATCCATAAAATCCGGATGATGAGTCGGACGGAAACGTGTAAAAATAGGCTTACATACATGGGAAGCAAATTGGTCACATAAAGTTATAACCAATACAATAGCCAATAAAATAAGAATCCATTCTTTCCAATTTTTTTTGTATACTATCACTAAAAGAATAAATACAGCCAATGGCAACCAGACCACTTTGCCCGAATAAAGCCACATAAACTGATCAAGGAAAGTAGAATTGCTACCATTAAGCATAAAGAACGCATCGCGTTCATAAACCAACAATTTTTCTATCATTAGCTAGATTTTTTCTATGTCTTTACTTGGCATCCAACCAACATTTCCATCTTCCAATACGATCTCGCTCCATTCGCCAAGTGTACTTTTAACAGATACTTTAGTACCTTCATGAAGTATGAATAAATCCGTACCACTAGCATCCGGAGAACTCTTCACTGTAACTGTAGGTGCAAAAACAATAGCATGCGTACGATTAACTAGTTCATCTTTCTGATGTTTTGCAAAGATGTTGGAAAAAATCACCAACACCAAAAACACAAGCCCCAAGTAAAAACCAGCCTTTTTCAAACGAATCCATCTTGAAAAGAAAAATAGAATAAGGCAGCCTATAAATAGGATAAAACATACAATTCCCATACGAGCCCATGAATCTGCAGCTGCATTATTCTGAATTGCATTAAACCAATCCGTCAGGAAAAAATTCTCTATAGGTTCAATTTTATCAATAGACTTTTGTCTTGCCATTTGCAAGTTAAAACGAGCATCGGCATCACTTGGATCCAGAACTAATGCACGTTCATAATTCAATATTGCCGGTGCAATTTTTCCTGCTTTATAGTATGCATTTCCCAAATTATAAAAAATCTCTGCCGATTCGCCATTACTTTTCAGAATGTTTTCGTAAAGTTCTATAGCTTTGTTATAGTTTTCTTTTGTATAAGCTTCTTCCGCTTCTTTTATAGCCGTATCTTGAGCATATACTATATTCCATGCAAAACATGGAACCAAGAATAAGAAAAATAATATCTTCTTCATATATCTATGTATCTTCATTTCCTTACTTTTTAATTGTATTCTCCATTTTACCAATGGCATCTACCGTTAAATCATATAATTTATCCATTGCATCAGAAGCCTGGGACGGAGCATAGCGAGCAAATTCACAAGTGTTCAAGATATCCATAAACTCATTAATAAGAGTCTCTTCTACTCCATATTTTGTCAACTCTGCTTCTACATTGTCTTTACTAAGATTTGCTTGCGGTATATTAAGTTTATCGCTTAAATAACCCCATAAAGCGCGAAGAACTTCATCATAGAATTCTTCCTTTTTATTTTCCTTCATTAATTTACCCGCAATTTTCAAACGCCTTACTGCCATTTTATTAGCTTTCTTGGTACGTACCAACGCAATATTAGAATTCTCTTTGACCTGTTTACGGTAAATAAAGAAAAATACAACAAATAATATAGTCGGCACTAAATAGCACATAAAATACATAGCCGAACCAAAGAATATATCATTTGTTGATGTAAAGGTCACACCTTTGGTCTTCAAATAACGAATGTCTTTGCCAAGATACTTTACACTTTCTTTGTTACTAAAGTTAGACATAACAGGTGCATTACCTTCTCCCTCTTTGCCCTTTTCAACATGAAGCTTATAAGGTTCACTAGTGAGTGTTTTATATGAGCCACTTTTCACATCAAAATAAGAAAACGCAATGGCCGGTATCTCAAAGTCTCCTGCATAACGGGGAATGGCCATATATTCGATCGTTTTCGATCCATTTACCCCTGCAGTCGAAATTTTAAAGTCTGTTTCAACTTTCGGATCATAAACATCAAAATCATTCGGAAAAACGACTTCCGGATTTTTTATCAACTTGATATTTCCACTTCCCGAAATCTTTAATTTTATAGTAACAGCATCATTTGTTTTTACATTATCAGAACTTATGCTAGAAGCCATGGTAAAGTTTCCTACTGCACCCGAAAATGACGCAGGCTTTCCCGATGGCAACGGTTTAACGTTTATAGTAACAGGAGCTGTTGTGAGTATCTTATTTACATCTTGATAAGAATCAAAGAAATCATCAAAGATACTACGGACTTTCTGTTGTGTAGCTATACGGATAACGGCATCAAATTTTCCTCCATCGATTGTAATGTTTCCCGAACGCTGTGGAAACAACACCGTCTGTCTAAATATGACAGTGAAATAGTTACGGCCATTATAATGTTCTTGTGTCCACTGTTTATTGGGCAAATCTATCTCTTGTACCAAAAATCCTTCAAACTCGGGATATTTCATATTATTCAATGTACAAGGACGAGTAGCATACAACTTATATGTAACTAAAAAACCTTCTTGTTCAAATACATTCCGATTAGACACTTCCATCCTTACAAAGTAATCGTCTTTACCGATAGCAGTAGCGGAACTGTTGCTACTTCCTTCATTTCCATTGCTACTGTTATTTGCTTTATCAGGTGGAAGTACTTTTATAACTAATCCATTAGACGTATAATTTGCACCTTTTACTTTTATTGATGCCGGAGGAATATTAAATGTACCTTCTTTTTTAGGCATCAGTATATACGTATAACTAATAGATGTTTCACTTTTACTTTGACCATTTACCCAGCTACTGCTATATGACGTAGATTGGGATGGTCCCATCAAAACATCAAAATCAGACAATTCCTGTACCCGAAGATCTTTACCTTCGGCATTAACAGTATAAGTTAAACGGAATTGTTCTCCCATTACCACAGCATCAGGTGCAGTAGCCTTGAAAACTACATCTGCTGCTTTTACAGCAATACCTGCTGTTAATATAAGAACGAATAAGAAAATTAATTTCCTCATTATGATTATATATTTCTTTTAATTACCACTCTTTATCTGTTTTACGCCGTTGTTGCTGTTGCATTTGCGCCTTCTTCACTTTCTCTTGCGTATCTTTTTCATCCTGCAAGAAAGCATCCAACATTTGCTGAGCATTATCTTTACTCATTTGCTCGTTTTGCTGTGGCTGTTCTTGCGTTTTATTCTGTTTATTATCGTCTTGTTTCTGTTGCTGTTGTTGTTGCTGATCATCTTTCTGATCTTTATTTTCTTGTTTATCCTGATTCTGCTGATCCTGACTTTGATCTTCATTCTGTTGATCTTGCAACAACTTTTGAGCTAATGCCAGATTATAACGCGTTTCATCATCTTTAGGATTTAAACGAAGAGATTGTTTATACGATTCTACGCTCTTGCCATAATCCTTTTTCTGCATAAAAATATTCCCAACATTATGGTAAAGCTGAGCCAAACGGTCTTTACCTTCCGGTGTTTCCACCATTTTTTCTCCTTGTCCGGCAATCAATTGATATTGTTCGGCTGCTTCGTCATATTTTTTCTGTTTATAAAGAGAATTTCCTAAATCATAAGTACCTTCGACCGAGCGGGGATTTACATCCAGACTTTTCCGATAGGCAATTTCCGCCTCCGTATACTTTTCGTTTTGATAAAGCTTATTCCCTTCACGTACATTTTTACGTTCAGCCTTCTGGGCAAATATAGTTCCGCTACAGAACACAAGTGCCGATATATATATTATAGTTTTCTGCATATATTTCATCGTCCAATTCATAATTAAGAGAATAATTTCACTTTCCTGAATATACGATTCTTACGATCCAGTGTCATAAAATCTGCAATCAGCAAGAACAAAGCAATCCATGCAAATATCTGGAACCGTTCATCATATTCGGAATATACTTTGCTATCCAATTCCGATTTATTCATTTTATCAACCTCTTTTTCCAATGCTTTTAAAGCGGAATTTGTGTTATCAGCACGCACATACATACCATTTCCCGCTGCTGCAATTTCCTGGCACATTTGCTCATTAAGCTTTGTAATAACAACATTCCCTTCTTTATCTTTCATATAGTTATTACTTCCCGGAACAGGTATCGGAGCACCTTTTGGTTCACCCATACCTACAATATTCACATGAATACCTTTTTCAGCAGCAGCTTTAGCTGCACCTACAGCATCATCTTCATGATTTTCGCCGTCCGTAATCAAAATAATTGCTTTATCCGACGTCTCACTTGGCGTGAATGATCGAGCAGCCAAGTTTATTGCTGCACCGATAGCAGTACCCTGGCTGGAAACCATAGATGGGTTAATAGAAGACAAAAACATCTTCGCCGAAATATAATCGGATGTAATCGGTAACTGTGTAAAAGCATCTCCTGCAAAAACGATCAGTCCTACTTTATCATTTGTAAAACCATCCGTTAATTTAGCCAGCATTTGTTTAGCCTTGTCCAAACGATTCGGGGTGACATCTTCGGCAAGCATGGAATTTGAAACATCCAGACAAACCATTATTTCTATTCCCTGACGTTTTACAGTTTCCAGTTTAGAACCAAACTGAGGTCCTGCAATAACAAAAATAACCAATGTAATGGCTCCGAACAACAGCCAAAATTTCAAGTGCTGGCGCTTAGGTGACACTTCTGGCATCAATTCAGCTAATAAAGCTGGGTTACCATATTTTTTAATTGCTTTTTTCTTCAGTATTAAAGCATATACATAAAATGCCACTAATGCCGGCAAAATGAACAGCAAGTATAAAAAGTCCGGATGTGCAAAACGAAACATAAGCCTTTTTTATTTTATGGTATATTTCTCAATAATGTATTTCTCAACAAAACTTCCACCAGTAACAAAGCAAATACCAATAAGGCCCAGTTCTTATATTCTTCCTGTTTCTTACTGTATTCCTGTACACTGATTTTTGTTTTTTCCATCTTATCAATCTCAGAATAAATCTCTTTCAGGCTCGCATTATCCGTAGCACGGAAATACTGACCGCCTGTTGTTGCCGATATCTGCTTTAATGTCGGTTCATCTATCTCTACCGGAATATTCTGGTATTGAATACCAAATGCCGTTTGGAACGGATATGGAGCCATGCCTTTTGTTCCTACGCCGATTGTATATACACGTATGCCAAAAGTCTTGGCAATTTCGGCAGCAGTTACCGGCGCTATTTCTCCTGCATTATTTGAGCCATCAGTCAGAAGTATAATTACTTTTGATTTAGCCTGACTATCTTTAATGCGGCTAACGGCATTAGCCAGTCCTAAACCAATAGCAGTTCCGTCTTGTATCATACCGCTTTGTATATCCTTAAAAAGATTCAGCAAAACTGTATGATCCGTAGTTAACGGACACTGAGTAAAACTTTCTCCCGAAAAAACAACCAAACCAATATTATCATTCGGCCTGCCGTTTATAAAAGATGCCGCTACATCTTTGGCAGCTTCTAAACGGTTAGGTTTCAAATCCTGAGCCAACATACTTCCGGAAATATCCATTGCCAGTATTATATCTATACCTTCTGTTGATGAATTTTGCCAGCTATTTGTTGACTGCGGACGAGCTAAAACCACAATAAGTATTGCAACAGCAGCCATTCTTAAAACGAAAGGGATATGACGCAGATATACTTTCCATGATGTTACTCCCGGTACATTAAACGCCTCAGAAGAGGAAACCTGCAAACTTGCCTGACTTTTGCGTAGTTTGTAAATGTACCATCCGATCATCGGGATGAGTAACAACAATAAATACAGATATAGGGGATTTGCAAATATCATTTTTCTTCTTTCATTATATTTGAATCATTCTTTTCTCCTGGTACTTCCTCTGCTTTTTCAGCTTCAGGAGTAGCAACTTCTTCCACACGTATTGTCTGATTAATGAATGTGTATGCATTAGTCATGCTTAGATCATTTTCATCAGGTAGCGGATGCATCTTTGCAAATTTTACATAATCAGACAACTGCAAAATCTGCTTTAAGTTATTTAATACAGGTTTTGCATCTGCTTCATCACGGAGCACATCCAGAATTTCTGCAGAAGTCATTTCCATTGCATTGACGCCAAAACGTTCAACAACATACTTACGCAACGTTTCCGTTATCAAAGTATAATATTCCTTGTTACGTCCCTGCTGCCATAATTTCTGTTGCTTAATTTCGTCCAGTTCCTTTATAGCCTGTTCGTGAGGCGGAAGTTTTGGTTCCGGCTTCTTAAACGGTATCAGCGATTTTTTGCTACGCAGACGTTTGATAACGTAAGCAATTACGCAGATCAGGAATAAAGTTAGCAACACCCCATAAATGATCGGATAATAGTCCGCCAAGACAAAAGGAGGCTTCCATATATCCTTTATATCATTAAACTCTTCCGGTTTATCTGCATTAACAGGTATAGTAGAAACCTTTAGTGCGACCTGATTCGAATAAATGGTATCTAAACCGTCTATCACCTTCAGCGGCGGCAATAAATATAAGGAAGAATCAAACGAGGTTATCAATACATCTTGTTTAATTAACAAGCGGTTATTCTCAATATCCACAGAATCCGGCTTAGAAAGGTTTAACACTTCTACGCCAGTCGTCAACGTATCGTTAGGAATAACTATTTGTACAGGACGGTCTTTATCCGTCGTCACTGTCAGATGTAATACTGTCTGTTCACCGATTAATATGGCAGCCGAATCGATTGCAACATCTATCAAGGTTTTCTGCGCATAAACCTTCCCGCCCACCAGGGAAGTAGTCAGTAAAATAAACAGTATGCCTTTCTTTATCAGTTTCATTAGTTCGCTTTAATTACGTTTGTCAAATAGAGCAATCAATGCTTTCACATAATCATCTTCCGTGCGGATAGAAACAGAATCCACTCGACATTTCTTAAATGAATCACTCATTTCACTCTGCCGCTGTTGCCACCATTCCTGGTAAGCATCGCGAACACGAGCAGAAGAACTGTCAATCCATTGTTCCAAACCGGTTTCTGCATCCTTAATTTTCATTAGTCCAACATTAGGAAGTTCTGCCTCACGACGATCATACACCTGGATAGCAACTACATCATGCTTACGATTAGCTATTGTCAGTGCATCCTTGAAACTTCCCTTATTAATAAAGTCGGAAATAACGAATGCAGTACAACGTTTCTTGATTGCATTTGTCAGATATTTCAGTACTTGGCTAATATCTGTTTTTGTATCTTCCGGCTGGAAGTCAATCAGTTCACGAATGATATAAAGGATATGCTTTTTACCCTTCTGGGGTGGAATAAACTTTTCTATCTTATCGGAGAAAAAAACAACACCTATCTTATCGTTATTCTGTATGGCAGAAAACGCCAATGTTGCAGCTATCTCCGTAATGATTTCCTTCTTCATTACGTTTACGGAACCAAACTCCCGGCTTCCGGATACATCTATCAGCAGCATCACCGTTAGTTCGCGCTCTTCCTCAAATACTTTGATATAAGGACGAACATATCTCGCGGTTACGTTCCAGTCGATGTCCCGAATATCATCGCCGTATTGATATTCACGTACTTCGCTGAATGCCATACCACGACCTTTAAATGCCGAATGATATTGGCCGGCAAAAATATTACGTGACAGACCACGGGTCTTTATTTCAATCCGACGAACCTTCTTTAATAGTTCACTAGTTTCCATTGTTTCGTTTCCTTTAATTATTAAACTGATTTTTTATTCCTTTCGGATGAAATTTGAATTTCTCCCGAAAGGAATCGGAATTTCTTCCGAACGTATCAATAATTAGGGAACCTCAATCTTGTTCAAAATTTCGCTGATAACTTCTTCGGAGGTCAAGTTGTTTGCTTCAGCTTCATAACTCAAGCCGATACGGTGGCGCATTACGTCGTGGCATACGGCACGAACGTCTTCCGGTATAACATAACCTCTGCGTTTAATAAACGCATAAGCCCGGGCAGCCAAAGCTAAATTAATAGAAGCACGTGGAGAAGCTCCGAATGAAATCATGTTGGATAAATTTGCCAATCCGTGTTCCTGAGGGAAGCGGGTAGCAAATACAATGTCTACAATATAACGTTCGATTTTTTCATCCAGATAGACTTCACGAACAATATTGCGTGCTTCAATTATTTCTTGCTTGGAAAGTGTCGGTTTAATTTCAGGTCTTGCACCACTTATATTCTGACGGATAATTAATTTTTCCTCTTCTTTTTTCGGATAATTAATAATAACCTTCAACATGAAACGGTCTACCTGTGCTTCTGGCAATGGATAAGTTCCCTCCTGCTCGATCGGGTTTTGTGTAGCCATTACTAAAAACGGCTGCGGTAGTTTGTAAGTATGCTCACTGATGGTGACCTGGCGTTCTTGCATGGCTTCCAAAAGCGCACTCTGAACTTTTGCCGGAGCACGGTTAATTTCATCAGCTAACACAAAATTAGCGAAGATCGGGCCTTGTTTTACCTGGAATTCTTCGCTTTTCTGACTATAAATCATTGTACCGATTACGTCAGCCGGAAGCAAATCCGGAGTAAACTGGATACGACTGTATTTCGCATCAATCAACGATGCCATCGTTTTAATAGCCAAGGTCTTTGCCAAACCAGGAACACCTTCCAACAGGATGTGTCCGTCTGAAAGCAGACCTATCAATAATGATTCAACTAAATGTTTCTGACCAACAATAACCTGGTCCATACCCATCGTAATCATGTTCACAAACGAACTTTTGCTTTCAATTCGCTCATTCAACTCACGAATGTCTACTGTCTGACTCATAGAATTTCTTTATTTTGTTGTTACTGTTTTTTGCTTTACTTTTTTTAGATGCACAAAATTAGAAATGTTAAATTCGTAAGCTTCACTTTTGCAGTTAAATAATACTAACTTGCATATTGTCGTTTTGTTTTATTTTACTTAAAAAAGGTGCTTTTTATTTTCCTCCGGATAATATTTGAGTTTGAAGAGCAGCAGCTTTAGCAATCGAAGTACTGCTATGTGCATCTATACCATAAAGTTCTGCTAAGGGAATAACTATTTCAGTGCCGACAGGAACATTATTCGGATCTGCAATGACATTTTTGTTATGCTCATATAAATATACCCAGAAAATCTTATGACCATAATGTTCAAGAGCTATCAATGTCAAACGGTCACCTGCTTTGATCTTGACTTTTACCAAATCATTTTTCGCAGGTTTTGCTGTAGCTTGTACGGTCTCTTTTATCTTAACCGACTCTTTTTCGGGTATTTCTATTTTTTCGGTCATTGTATCTGCTGACGTTACATCCAAGGTATCATTGTAATCGACTACTGCCATATCCAATGAATCCGAAAGTATTGCATTACCAGGCTCTTCTTTCTGTTCTATTTCAGAGGAGCTATTGCCATTACTATAATTATAGGTAAAAAATGGCTTGAAATCAAAAAACAGATATACGCCAACAATACCAACCAAGACGAATGTAAAAAGTACGATAATCATCCGTTTCAAAAAAGAGTGCTCGTTACGGTCGTAATCTTCACGCATAACTTCCTGAAAAGAATAATCCGGATAATCGGCATATTCATTTACTCTTTTTTCAGATCCGGATACATCTTCAATAGGTTCAATAGGCGGCACTTCAGCTTCTGGAGTTTTTTGTTGCTCCTCTTGTTGTTCTTCTTTTTTTTCAACTACCACCTCCTCTAAAGACTCCTGAGAAGTTTCTATTATCTGTTCTTCTTTTTGAAGAATATCTACTACAGACTCTGAGGGAGTTGTTGGAAATTTTTCGTCAATAATTCTTTCTTCCGGTATTATTTCCTCTACAGATTCATCTTCTGCTTCTCTATCCGAATCATCGTCATTAGACTGGTCTGTATCAGAAAAATCCACATTTTCATTAACTTCTGTTGTTTCAAAGAATGAAAAAGGTTTATTTACCAACTCTTTTAGTTCCTTATCAGGAAGAAATGAAAACTTATAATGTTCCGGAATTAAAAAACGTTTCCCTGTATTTACGTGGATACTTTCACGTTTTTCTACAGCTATGATTTTAAATGTTCCCAACCCTTTTATCTTAACGGATTTATCGGTAAAAACACCATCCATCACAACCGAAACCAACACCCTGAGAAAACGTTCTGTTTCCTTTTTATCTTTACCAGTATACTCTGCAAGCAAACCGGCCATATCTTGTATTGTGAGCCGGCTATTCATTATCACTCAATTCTTTAAGTTTTGTTTTAATTGTGGTTCCCGGTTTGAATACCGGAACTAATTTAGGAGGTACTAAATAACGTTTTCCATTTGCAGGATTAACAGAAATCCGCTCCGTTTTCTTTTTTATTTCAAACTGTCCAAAGCCCGAAAGATATATAGAATCGTTATCGATTAATTTAGATCCCAAAATAGAATTGAAAGCAGACAACATTTCCGCAGTATCTTGTGCAGTCCAGTTTAATTTATTAGCAACCTCCTCTATCAATTCTTTGTTTTTCATACTTTCCATAAATCTAGATTCAGCTGCTATATTAGTTATTTTTTTGTAAACCGACAAACTTATTGACAGTTTTTATATCAACCTAACACTTTGCCATACAGGTCGAAAGCCTGTGCATCTTCGACTTCTACATTATAAAATTCGCCTAAGGTTAGCCGATTGACTTTGTTAATCAAAAGCTCTGGATCAACCTCCGGGGAATCAAACTCTGTACGTCCAATGTAGAAATCGTCTTCTTCCCTGTCTATAATAGCTTTAAACGTTTTACCAATTTTTGAGGTATTTATTTCAGAAGAAATACGTTCCTGAATACGCATTATATAGTCCAGCCGTTCCTCTTTCACTTCCTGCAGAATCTCGTCTTGGTAACGTTTATATGCATATGTACCTTCTTCATGGCTATATGGGAAAGCTCCCATACGTTCAAACCGTATTTTCTGGATAAATTCAACCAATTCTTCAAAATCTTTTTCCGTTTCGCCCGGATGGCCAACCATCAATGTTGTTCTTAAATGAATGCCGGGAACTTCTTCTCTCATTCGTTGTATAAGGTCGTACGTCTCCTGTTTAGTAATATTACGACGCATCCGCTTTAACATATTATCACTAATATGTTGAAGAGCAATATCCATATATTTGCACACATTCCCACGCTCACGCATTACGCGCAATAAGTCGTAAGGAAAATGAGCCGGATAACCGTAATGTAAACGTATCCATTCCACTCCCGGTATATCGGATATACGTTCTACCAATTCCGGTAAAGCATATCGCTTATATAAATCAAGCCCATAATAAGTTAAGTCCTGAGCAATTACCTGGAATTCTTTTACCCCTTGCCGGACGAGCAAACGCACTTCTTCCTCAATAGTTTCCATAGGTAAAGATTGGTAATGTCCGGTACTGATAGGTATGGCGCAATAAGAACATGTGCGATCGCAACCCTCTGCAATTTTAAGATATGCGTAATGGCTGGGGGTCGTAAGCACACGGTCGGCAGATAAATCCTTGTTATAAGATTTACCTAAATCAGATATAAGTTGTTTCCAGTTAAATTTTCCGTAAAAATGGTCTACTTCGGGCAGTTCTTTCTGCAGATCTTTCATAAAACGTTCAGACAGACATCCCATAACAAACAGCTTACCTATCTTTCCTTTTTTCTTCGCTTCTCCCAATTCAAGAATCATATTAATAGATTCTTCCTGAGCATCGCCAATAAATCCACATGTATTTACAACGACTATTTCACCATTAATTTTATGAGGGTCATGCTCTACTGTGTAGCCATTGGCTACAAACTGACGCATAATCTGCTCTGAATCCACCAGGTTCTTCGAGCAACCTAATGTTATAACGTCTACCTTATTTTTTCTCATTCTCCAAATAATGAATTTACAAATTCCTTCTTCCGGAACACCTGTAAATCTTCGATACCTTCTCCTAAGCCAATATATTTTACCGGAATACGGAAATGATCGGAAATACCAATCACTACACCACCTTTGGCTGTTCCATCCAGCTTAGTTACGGCAAGCGCATTTACTTCTGTTGCCGCTGTAAATTGTTTTGCCTGTTCAAAGGCATTTTGTCCTGTAGAACCATCCAAAACCAATAAAACTTCATGAGGAGCGTCTGGAATAACTTTTTTCATTACATTTTTAATTTTGGTAAGCTCGTTCATCAGATTTATCTTATTGTGCAAACGTCCGGCCGTGTCTATTATAACAACATCCGCGTTATTTGATTTGGCAGAACTTAATGTATCAAATGCCACAGAAGCAGGATCAGATCCCATTTTTTGCTTCACAATAGGTACACCTACACGTTCGCTCCAAATAACCAACTGTTCAACAGCGGCTGCACGAAAGGTATCGGCTGCACCCAAATATACATTTTTACCGGCTTTTTTAAACTGATAAGCCAATTTTCCTATAGTTGTGGTTTTTCCCACACCATTCACCCCAACAACCATAATAACATATGGTTTACGCTCTTCGGGTATAGTAAAACCATCAGCATCTTCTGTATTATTTTCTGTAAGTAAACTAGCTATCTCATCTCGCAATATAGCAGTCAACTCGTGTGTATTAACGTATTTATCCTGAGCTACTCTTTTTTCAATGCGGGAAATAATTTTCAATGTTGTATCTACACCTACGTCCGATGTTATCAATACTTCTTCCAAATTATCCAATACTTCGTCATCCACCTTATTCTTACCTGCTACAGCCCTGGTAATTTTGGAAAATACGCTTTCTTTCGTTTTAGATAATCCTTTGTCTAAAGTTTCCTTCTTTTCTTTACTGAAAAAGCTAAATATACCCATATTTAAATACTTAATTTATATCTGATTGAACAACACCGCTAAAGTACTACTTTTTTTATTAACTCATCCGGTTTTTATAATCTTCATAACCGAAAGTACGATAAACTTCCAATTTATCCTCTTTGCTCCATAAAGCTAGAGAGGGATGCGGAATACCGTTAAACATAGTTGTCTTAACAATTGTATAATGAATCATATCTTCAAATATAAGTTTGTCGCCTACAACCAAAGGTTTGTCAAATGACCAGTCGCCCATATAATCGCCACTCAAGCAACTGTTACCACCTATGCGATAGCTAAATTTGCCTTCTCCCGGATCCACCGCCTGACGAATAACCGGTTTATAAGGCATTTCCAAACAATCAGGCATGTGACAAGTAAATGATGCATCAATAATAGCCGTTTTGATGCCATGATTTTTTACAACATCCACAACAGTTGTCAGCAAAAATCCTGTTTGCCAGGCAAACGCACTTCCCGGCTCCATTATAACCTCCAGATTCGGATATTTTGCTTTAAATGATTTCAACAGACCAATTAAATGCTCCGTATCATACCCATTTCGCGTCATTAAATGGCCTCCACCCATATTAAGCCATTTTATATAAGGTAGAAAACGGCCGAAGCGCTTCTCCACCTCCATCAATGTCTTCTCCAGGTCATAAGATGAAGATTCGCATAATGTATGAAAATGTAATCCTTCTATTCCTTCTGGCAATTTATTGCCTAACAATTCACTTATAACTCCCATGCGTGAACCGGGAGCACAAGGATTATAGAGTTCCGTTTCCACATCCGAATATTCCGGATTAATACGTAATCCACATGAGACTTTATTACCATCAGCTTGTATCATTGGATAAAAACGCTCAAACTGCGAAAGGGAATTAAATGTAATATGACTGCTATATTTCAGAATAACAGGAAAATCCGCTTCTGTATAAGCAGGAGAATACGTATGCGCCTTGCTTCCCATCTCTTCGTAAGCCAACTGCGCTTCATATTTAGAACTTGCCGTGGAATAAGGGATATATTCTCTAATAATAGGAAATGATTTCCACATGGCAAACGCCTTAAATGCAAGGATTATATTCACATCGGCACGCTCTTTTACACTTTTAATCAGGGACAGGTTATTCCGAAGTAAACGTTCTTCCATCACATAACAAGGTGACGGGATTTTGTTTATATCAATCATTTAGTTCTCTTTTATCCATAATTAGCTGGCAAATGTATGAAAATCTTATAACAATTCCATTGTTGCAACCATTAAAACAATCAAAATAACAAATCTGCATGCCAGTCTTCTTTTATCAGGGTTAGCATTAAAATAGAACATGGTAGGCAACCGGCTGCAATTTGGTCGGCATCAAAATCCGGGATGTCCCAAATATTTATAATACAGTTAGTTTAGCAAATTTAAGTAATAATTGTTTCTGACCGAAATGAACAAAGTCAACCGATGCCTTAGCATTACCTCCAGTACCTTCTATCGCCATAACCTCTCCTTCGCCAAAACGGTCATGGCGAACTTTGGCACCTACAACCAAACCGGACAAGTCTACATTTGCTACAGACGACGTACTTATAGTTGCAGATTCGATTTTAGTCAAATGAGAAGGTTGGGGTTGTTGGAATGGAGAGGTAAATGCCGGACGTTGCTGATATTTATCTCTCATAGATGCGAAAATATCAAACGAGTTTACAGACGATGACGGTATGTCCAGATACTGGCCATCAATATCTTTCAAAAAACGGCTTGGTGAACATATTGAACTTTGTCCGTTACGATATCTGCTTTTAGCATAAGTCAAAATACAATTTTGTTCTGCGCGGGTTATAGCCACATAAAACAAACGTCTCTCCTCTTCCACTGCGCGCGGATTATCTTTTGACAATTGAGATGGGAATAAATCTTCTTCCAACCCGACAACAAAAACATTCCTGAATTCCAAACCTTTGGCTGCATGCACTGTCATCATTGTAACTTTATTAGCCTGTTCCTCTTTATCATTATCCTGATCGGTCAGCAAAGCTACTTCTGCAAGAAAACCGGCTAAAGTTACTTGCTCAACACCTTCTTCCTTTCTTATTTCACAATACTCGGCAACACCTTTCAGTAGTTCCTGAACGTTCTCTGTTTTACTAACTCCTTCCACCGAACGGTCTTGCAATAAATTATTGATAATGCCGCTTTGTTTTACCACAAGTGCAGCCATATCTTCTGCTGAGAGGGTTTTATCCTGTTCAATAAATCCTTCAATTAATTCACGGAAAGCGGTTAATTTATTGGAAGTTCCGCTATTTATAGAGACAGCATATTCCAAAGGCGCCTGTAATACAGTCCACATACTTACATTATGCTGGCTGGCGGCAGCCACAAGTTTATTGACTGTTGTATCGCCAATTCCACGAGTCGGATAATTAATCACTCTCTTTAATGCCTCTTCATCATGCGGATTTATAATCAAACGAAAATAAGAAATAACATCCTTAATCTCTTTCCGTTGATAGAATGACAAACCTCCATATATCTTATATGGTATATTCCGTTTACGAAGAGCCTCTTCCAAAATACGTGATTGCGCATTCGTCCTGTATAATATAGCAAAATCTGCATAATCATACTTTGGGCCGTTCATCCTCATTTCGCTTATTCTGGCAGCAACAGCGTATGCTTCTTCATAATCGGAATAGGAAGCGATTACTGCAACCTTGTTCCCCTCTTCATTTTCCGAATAAACAGTTTTTCGTATCTGCTCTTTATTTTTATCTATCAAACTATTGGCTGCATTGACAATGTTCTGTGTCGAACGATAATTACGTTCCAGTTTAAAGATACGGCATCCTTGATATATATTCTTGAATTGTAATATATTATCAATATTCGCCCCGCGAAATGAATAAATACTCTGTGCATCATCTCCCACTACACAAATACGTCCATGTTCTTCGCAAAGACGTTGTACAATTAAATGTTGTGCAAAATTCGTATCTTGGTATTCATCAACCAATACATATTGAAAATGCCTGCGGTATTTTTCCAATATGGCCGGATGATCCCGAAATAAAATATTCGTCTGTAATAATAAATCGTCGAAATCCATCGCTCCGGATTGTTGGCAACGGCTCTGATAACGCTTATATATTTCGCGCAGCAAAGGGATCTTTGCATTTATATCACTTTCTACCAACTCTTTATTCTGTTCGTAAGCTTTCCACGTTATCAATGCGTTTTTTGCATTGGAAATACGGTTCTGAACCATTCCGGGACGATACACCTTATCATCCAATTGCATCTCTTTTATAATTGCCTTCAGAAGACTCTTTGAATCGGATGCATCATATATTGTAAAATTAGACGGATAGCCGATATATTCTGCTTCATAACGAAGAATACGTGAAAATATAGAATGGAAAGTACCCATCCACAAGCGTCTGGCCACTTGTTCGCCGGTGATAGCCGCAATACGTTCTTTCATTTCCCGTGCGGCTTTATTGGTAAAAGTCAGAGCTAAAATACTCTGAGGCGGTAACCCTTGCTGTAACAGCCAGGCAATTTTATAAGTAAGTACCCTTGTTTTACCGGAACCTGCACCGGCAACAACAAGAGATGCCCCTTCGCAAAACATTACCGCTTCTCTTTGATTTTCATTTAATTGATTCAAATATTCTTCCACAAACTATCCTTTTTAGTATTGCAAAGGTATAAAATTCGTATTGATTAATACAGATAAAAGTTATACCTTTGTTCACATAACAACAAATTCACATAATAATGAAAAAATCAATTATGAGTCTGCTAATGGCAGCCAGCCTAGCATTCCCGGCTACCGCCCAGCCAGGTTACACTCCAACCAAAGAAAATTTGGAAGCGCGGAAAGAGTTTCAGGATAACAAATTTGGAATATTCCTTCATTTCGGCCTCTACAGCATGCTTGCCGATGGCGAATGGATCATGACGAATAAGGACCTGAACTATAAAGAATATGCCAAACTGGCTGGTGGTTTCTATCCATCTAATTTTAATGCTGCAGAATGGGTATCGGCAATAAAAGCTTCGGGGGCAAAGTATATTTGTATCACAACCCGCCATCACGATGGTTTTTCACTTTTCAATAGTAAATATACAGATTATAATATTGTAAAGGCAACTCCGTTTAAGCGTGATATTATCAAGGAACTGGCAGAAGAATGTCATAAACAAGGTATAAACCTTCATTTTTATTATTCGTTACTGGATTGGTACCGGGATGATTATTATCCGTTGGGACGTACCGGCCGTGGAACAGGAAGAACCACGCACGGAGAATGGAAAACATACTACCAGTTCATGAATAACCAACTTACAGAATTACTGACCAATTACGGAAAAATCGGCGCAATATGGTTTGACGGCTGGTGGGATCATGACCAGGATCCGGATTTCGACTGGCAATTCCCCGGAATGTATGAAAACATTCATAAGCTACAGCCGGCTTGTCTGATTGGTAACAACCACCACATTACTCCTTTTGCAGGTGAGGATATCCAAATATTTGAACGCGACCTTCCAGGAGAAAACACAGCAGGTCTTTCCGGTCAGGACATCAGCCACCTTCCTCTCGAAACTTGTAATACGATGAATGGCATGTGGGGATACAAGATCACAGACCAGGATTATAAATCTCCTAAAACATTAATACATTATCTGGTAAGGGCAGCCGGAATGAATGCCAATTTATTAATGAATATAGGCCCGCAACCGGATGGTGCATTACCTGCCGTATCAGTGGAACGTCTGAAAGAAATGGGTGATTGGATGAAGGTTTACAGTGAAACAATTTATGGTACCCGCGGTGGATTGGTTGCTCCTCGTGACTGGGGAGTAACAACTCAAAAGGACAATAAATTATATGTCCACATTCTTGAGCTGCAAGATAAAGGATTATTCTTGCCTATTACAGATAAAAAAGTTCAAAAAGCCGTTTTATTCAAAGACAAAACTCCTGTCAGATTCACACAAGATAAGCAGGGAGTGCTTTTGAAACTGGCAGAAGTTCCAACCGACATAGATTATGTTGTAGAATTAGAACTCAAATAAATCTTCCCGATCATTTTATAAAATCATCCCGATGTTTTAGTAAAAACATCGGGATGATTTCTTATAAGCTCAATATATTTGTACTTTTACCGGTCAAAATCAGCTTATAGGATGACCAATAATATAATATCTCCGATTGCAGATCTGCAACACCAATATGATCTTCTGCAAAAAGAATATGAATTTGAAAAAGAAACATACAAACAACAAACAGAGAAAACCGGATTATGGAAAAGAATCCAACAAGGTTTTTGCTGGTATCCGATACACGTAGGATCTAACTATTACAACTCGCTAAACCAATTAGTTGTAGAGGTTAACAGACTGCAAGATAAAGACATTGAACATAACTTCGAATACGGCCGTCCTGTCTGCTTTTTCACGTTAAACAGTGGTGGGCATATCTGCTATCTGAATTTTTCAGCTATTATCAGTTATGTAGAAAATGACTGCATGGTCGTTTCCTTACCTACTCCTTCTGTTTTAACAGATATACAAAACACATCCGAAATCGGTATCCAATTATATTTTGACGAAACCAGCTACAAAACTATGTTCGGCGCATTATCGGAAGCAATGAAGGCTAAAGGCAATCGTCTTTCACACTTACGTGATGTTTTATTAGGACAAGTTCCTGTTGAAACCCGGCAACTCTTCCTCTCCCGTTTCCCTTGGTTAAATTCCTCACAGGAAGAAGCCGTAAACAAAGTTCTTTCTGCTAAAGAAGTAGCTATCGTTCATGGTCCTCCGGGAACCGGCAAGACAACCACAATGGTAGAAGCTATCTATGAGACACTTCACCGTGAAAATCAAATTTTGGTATGTGCACAAAGCAATACAGCTGTAGACTGGATTTCGGAAAAACTGGTAGACCGCGGCATCAATGTGTTGCGAATCGGTAATCCGACCCGTGTAAATGATAAAATGTTATCATTTACTTATGAACGACGTTTTGAAGCCCATCCCGATTATGCAGAATTATGGAGCATACGAAAAACTATCCGTGACATACAATCATCCATACGCAAAAAAAACCGGGATGAAAGAGATACGGTTCGCAACCGCCTGTCGCGCCTTAAATTCAGGGCAACAGAATTGGAAGTTAAAATTGATGTCGAACTGTTTGACGAAGCCCGGGTGATAGCTTGTACTTTGGTTGGCTCTGCCAACCGGTTATTAATGAACAAGAAATTTACTACTTTATTTATAGACGAAGCAGCCCAGGCTTTGGAAGCGGCTTGCTGGATAGCTATATCCAAGGCAGACCGTGTTATTTTTGCCGGCGACCATCATCAGCTACCTCCTACTATCAAATGTATAGAAGCTGCGCGTGAAGGATTAGACCGGACTTTAATGCAAAAGATTGCAATAAAGAAACCGGAAACTGTTTCTCTGTTAAAAACACAATACCGGATGAATGACGACATTATGCGTTTTTCATCCCGTTGGTTCTATCACAATCAATTAGAATCGGCAAATGAAGTAAAGTACCGGAGCATATTAGATTTCGATATGCCCATTGTATGGATCGATACGAAAGAATGTGACTTTGCAGAAACTCAACTCACAGAAAGCATGAGCCGGATAAATAAACCTGAAGCAGAACTATTGATTGACCAGCTTCATATTTATATAGAAAAAATAGGAAAAGAACGCATACTGGAAGAAAACATTGATTTCGGCATTATATCACCTTATAAAGCGCAGGTACATTATTTGCGGGGGCTTATCAAAAGAGACACATTCTTCAAACCATATCGTAAACTTATTACAACACATACAGTGGACGGATTCCAAGGCCAGGAACGTGATGTAATAATGATTAGCCTGGTTCGTGCCAATGAAAACGGTCAGATTGGTTTTTTAAATGATCTCCGCCGGATGAATGTAGCTATTACCCGGGCAAGAATGAAACTGATTATATTAGGTGATTCTTCTACATTAACCCAGCATGCTTTTTACAGAGAATTATACCGGTACATTAAGAATTTACAACAGGAATCCGGCCACAAAAATTAAGAATATCGTTATATTTGTACTTTAATCAGTTAAAATCAAGGCGCCATGAAGTATAAATTATTAGTCCTCGATATAGATGGAACGTTACTCAATGACAATAAAGAGATAACACCCCGTACACAAGCCGCCCTTCTGAAAGTACAACAGATGGGAATACATATCGTATTGGCATCAGGCAGGCCTACCAATGGCGTAATGCCGATAGCCAAGAAATTAGAATTAAATCATTACGGAGGTTTTATACTTTCGTACAACGGCGGGCAAATTATCAATGTCCAAACCGGAGAATTACTTTTTGAAAAGCGGATAAATCCAGAAATGCTTCCTTACATAGACAAGAAAGCTAAGAAAAACGACTTTGCAATTTTCACCTATCACAAAGATTATATCATTACAGACAAACCTGATAACGAACATATTAAGCAAGAAGCAATACTCAGTAATATGGAAATAAGAGGCGTAAACGAT
This sequence comes from Parabacteroides provencensis, assembly GCF_900232875.1. Classification (NCBI taxonomy): domain Bacteria; kingdom Pseudomonadati; phylum Bacteroidota; class Bacteroidia; order Bacteroidales; family Tannerellaceae; genus Parabacteroides; species Parabacteroides provencensis. The sequence continues at coordinate 191,307 of NZ_LT960492.1, forward strand.
TTTGTTGAAGCTGTGGATTTCGCCCCTTGCAAATGTATGCTGGTAAGTGATGACGAAGAAGCGTTAATCGGTCTGGAAAATCATTGGAAGAAACGGTTAGGCGGTGTATTGGACGTATTTCGGTCTGAGCCTTATTTTCTGGAAGTGGTTCCGCAGTTTATTGATAAAGGAAACACATTAGGTGTATTATTAAGTAAACTATCCGTTTTACCGGAAGAAGTAATTGCTATCGGTGACGGTGTGTGTGATGTTTCCATGCTACAGGGAGCCGGACTAGGCATAGCGATGGGAAATGCCGAAGATTCGGTAAAAGCATGTGTAGATATTACAACTTTAACAAACAATGAAGACGGCGTTGCTGTTGCTGTCGAAAAAGCTGTTTTATCAGCTATCCGACCAACAGAAATTCCGTTAGAACAGTTGAATATGCGTGCACGTCATGCACTAATGGGAAATCTGGGGATTCAATATACTTACGCTTCGGAAAACCGGGTTGAAGCAACAATGCCTGTTGACGAACGGACACGGCAGCCTTTTGGAATTTTACACGGAGGAGCTACTTTAGCACTAGCTGAGACTGTTGCCGGCCTGGGTTCTATGATTCTGGCACAACCGGATGAAATTGTTGTCGGTATGCAAGTAAGCGGCAATCACATGTCGTCGGCCCATGAAGGAGATACTGTACGCGCCGTAGGAACCATTATTCACAAAGGGCGTTCATCACATGTCTGGAATGTCGATGTATTTACTTCCACCGATAAGCTGGTTTCTTCCATCCGGGTAGTAAACAGCATACTGAAAAAGAAATGACAACAGAAGATAATCAAAGAATAATAGATTCGTTAATAGAACAAGGAAAAAGTTTTGCCATATGGCGCATTCCCGGAGAAGATGTAGTCCATTTCCGGATGCAATCATCCGGTTCTCCTTGTTTAATTTATAACATAGAAGACTTGAATAAACGGAGTGGTTTTGTAATCGCTCCGTTCCGGGTTTGTAAAGAACACCCCATTGTGCTAATCCAACCAGACTGTTTCAGTCTGCCGGAGTTTACAGAAGAAAAAGCATACATCCGGAAGAAAAAAGAATTTCTCCCGGAAGAAATCCAAAATTCATCCGAACGGAATGAAAAAGAAAGATATGCACAATGCTTCTCTATTTTCAGTCAAACTCTGCATAAAGGTGATTTGGATAAACTCGTTTTATCCCGAAACCGAACAATTGACAAAAAGGATGAATTTTCACCCGGTGCAATGTATTATGCAGCGGTTAAACGTTACATCCGTTCGTACATATACCTGTGCCATACGCCTGCAACCGGAACCTGGATCGGAAGTACCCCGGAAATACTGCTTGCCGGCAATAACGGGCAATGGCAGACTGTAGCTCTTGCCGGAACCCAACCAATACAAAATGAAGAAATTCCCCAAAAATGGGATGACAAAAATTGGCGCGAACAACAGTTGGTAGCATTCTATATCCGTCATCAACTGGCATCCCTAAATATCAGGCCTCATGAAAATGGTCCTTATGCCATACGTGCCGGAGAAGTATCCCACCTGAAAAGTGATTTCAATTTCTCTTTACCGGATAGCAATAAGTTAGGAAATGTATTAGCTTTGCTTCATCCTACGCCGGCAGTATGCGGATTACCCAAAAAAGAGGCTTATCAATTCATCTTAAAAAATGAAGGATATGACCGCAGTTATTATTCCGGATTTATAGGATGGCTGGAGCCACAAGGCAGAACAGACTTATATGTCAATTTGCGTTGCATGCATATTGAAGAAAAGGCATTAACTTTATATGCCGGCGGTGGTTTATTAGCGTCTTCCGCCTTGGAAGATGAATGGCAGGAAACGCAGGACAAGATGCAAACAATGCAACGATTGCTTAAATAAAAAACGATACACATGTACTCAGACAAAAAAAACATTCTTCAATTAGTAGCTTTGTTAAAAGAATATGACATCCGTAATATTGTTTTATGTCCCGGAAGCCGTAATGCTCCGATTGTACATACATTAGCAAACCATCCTTTCTTTCAGTGTTACTCTGTGACAGACGAAAGAAGTGCCGGCTTTTTTGCTACCGGATTAGCATTACAAAGTGGAAAACCTGCTGCTGTATGCTGTACATCAGGAACGGCATTATTAAATATACACCCGGCTGTAGCAGAGGCCTTTTACCAGCAAGTGCCACTTGTTGTTATATCTGCAGACCGGCCTTCCGCCTGGATCGGACAAATGGACGGGCAAACTTTGCCACAACCCGGCGTGTTCAATTCCCTGGTAAAAAAATCGGTAAACCTGCCTGAAATACACACGGATGAAGACGAATGGTACTGCAATCGTCTGGTCAACGAAGCTCTGTTGGAACTCAACCATCATGGTAAAGGACCGGTACACATTAATATCCCGGTTTCAGAACCTTTATTCCAGTTCACTACCGAAGAATTACCAGAAGTACGCGTTATCACGCGTTATCAGGGACTAAATGTCTATGATAAAGAATACAATAATCTGATCGAACGTTTAAATAAGTACAATAAACGCATGATGATTGTCGGACAAATGAATCTGATTTATTTGTTTGAAAAGAAAATCTGCAAACTATTATACAAGCATTTTACCTGGCTAACCGAACATACGGGCAATCGTACTGTTCCCGGAATTCCCATTAAAAATTTCGATGCAGTAATTTATTCGTCTCCCTGTGATAAACAAGAAAAACTTATACCAGATTTGGTTATTACTTATGGAGGCCACATCGTATCAAAACGATTGAAACAACTCCTTCGTAAACATCCACCCAAAGAACATTGGCATGTGTCGTTAGACGGCGAAGTGGCAGATCTGTATGGTTCCATAACTACTGTAATAGAAATGGATCCGTTCGAATTTTTGGAGAAAATAGCTTACATGCTCGAGAGCAGCAAAATTTGTGAATATCCAAAGATGTGGGAAGCTCTTTCAAAAAACATCCCAGAACCACAAGTTCCCTACTCGGAATTGTCAGCCATAGGCACTCTTATCAGAACTATACCTGCAGAATCGGCCTTGCATTTGGCTAACAGCTCTACGATTCGTTATGCCCAACTTTTTTCTATTCCCGAATCTGTTGAAGTATGCTGCAACAGAGGAACCAGCGGAATAGAAGGTTCGATGTCTACTGCTATCGGTTATGCTTCCGTTTCGGAGAAACTAAACTTTATTGTAATCGGTGACCTGAGTTTTTTCTATGATATGAACGCTTTATGGAACAATTATATCCGTAATAATGTACGTATCATGCTACTTAATAATGGCGGAGGAGAAATATTTCAGTCTTTACCAGGTTTCAAGATGACTGAACAAACACACCGGTTTGTTACTGCAACTCATTCCGCTACGGCACAAGGTTGGGCAACAGAGCGAGGATTTCAATATATGGAAGTCCATAATGATGAAGAATTGGCAGAAGCTATGAAAACCTTTGTACAAGCAGAATTTACAGAACAACCATTATTGATGGAAGTATTCACAGATAAAGCAAACGATGTGAAAATATTAAAAGATTATTATCACCAACTTAAATAAAAACAGATATGTCAGCAAAAAGAGATTGGACGACTATTAAAGAATACGATGAGATTCTATTTGACTTCTATAAAGGCATTGCCCGTATCACAATCAACCGCGAACGCTACCGCAATGCTTTCACCCCAACAACAACAACAGAGATGAGCGATGCTCTATACATTTGCAGAGAGCGGCAGGATATTAATGTGGTTGTACTGACAGGAGCCGGAGACGTTGCTTTTTGTGCCGGAGGCGACATGCACGTCAAAGGTCATGGAGGCTATATCGGTAAAGACGGCGTAGCCCGTTTAAACGTATTGGATGTACAGAAACAAATCCGTTCACTGCCCAAACCTGTTATTGCAGCTGTTAATGGTTTCGCCATTGGCGGAGGACATGTATTACATGTCGTATGCGATTTAAGCATAGCCTCCGAAAATGCAATATTCGGACAAACAGGACCACGTGTCGGTAGTTTTGATGCCGGATTCGGATCATCTTATCTTGCCCGTATCGTGGGACAGAAAAAAGCACGCGAAATATGGTTCCTTTGTAGAAAATACAATGCACAGGAAGCTTTAGATATGGGGCTTGTGAATAAAGTAGTTCCTCTTGATAAACTGGAAGACGAATATGTACAATGGGCAGAAGAAATGATGTTGCTCAGTCCGTTAGCCCTTCGTATGATTAAAGCCGGGCTTAATGCGGAATTAGATGGCCAGGCAGGAATACAGGAACTTGCAGGAGATGCGACGATGTTGTATTATATGACAGAAGAAGCCCAGGAAGGTGGTAAAGCATTCCTGGAAAAACGTCGGCCACAATTTGAAGATTATCCCAAATTCCCATAATACAAAGGTTTTATGAATATACAAATCTTCCCCCGTCTTTTACACTTCAAACAACCGGCCGGGACATCCAGAGGCATTTATACCACACGCAAAAGTTGGTATTTAATACTCACATCAAAGGAAGAACCGGGACGGTTTGGTATTGGTGAATGTGCCCCGCTGCCCAATTTGAGTTGTGACGATTTGCCAGACTATGAAAATATTCTGAAAATTGTATGTGAATCTTTTCAATCGAAACAAATCATAGATAAGGAAGTTCTTCGCCCCTATCCGTCAATCCTATTCGGAATAGAAATGGCTGTCCGTCATTACGAAACCGAGAGTTATGCTTTATGGAATACTCCTTTCTCCCGGGGTGAAACCGGAATTCCTATAAATGGGCTAATCTGGATGGGAAGCCATGGCAAAATGCTTGAACAAATCCAGAAAAAAATGGAAGCCGGCTTTCGGTGTATCAAATTAAAAATCGGAGCTATCAATTTTGAAGAAGAAATAGATTTGTTAAAATATATACGTAAACATTTTTCCTCCAAAGAAATTGAATTGCGTGTAGATGCCAATGGAGCTTTTTCGCCGAAAGATGCATTAGAGAAGCTAAAACGATTAGCAGAGTTAGACCTTCATTCCATAGAGCAGCCTATCCGTGCAAAACAATGGAAAGAAATGGCTCAGCTAACAACATTGTCTCCTTTGCCCATTGCTTTGGATGAGGAACTGATAGGATGCAACACTTCAAAAGAAAAAGAAGAATTATTAACAACAATCTCACCTCAGTATATCATTCTAAAGCCATCGTTACATGGAGGTTTTTCCGGATGCAAAGAATGGATAAAAACAGCCGCTAAATTTAAAATCGGCTGGTGGATTACTTCTGCCCTCGAATCAAATATAGGATTGAATGCTATCGCTCAATGGTGCGCAACATACGACAACCGACTTCCGCAAGGACTAGGTACAGGTTTGCTTTTTACCGATAATATAGAAATGCCGCTCGACATCAAGAAAGACTGTCTATGGTATAATCCAGATGGAAAGAAACCCGACATTTATTCTATTAAACAATAAATGAAATGAATCGTGATTTGTCAAACAGTTAGTTATGCACACAACTACTTTAAAAGAATATATACTTGATATTAAAAAACAACATTTGACATTAGAAGGTGTTGTATATACGCAAGATAACATTGAGGATTTATTAAAAACAGATACGAATCAGGATACCGAATTCAGAAATGATCTATATGCTTTCTTAGCAGACTGGTTCAATGAATCCCCAACTATCACTTTGCAAACATCAGGCTCTACCGGAAACCCCAAAAAACGAACCGTACGGAAAGAACAAATGATGCAAAGCGCAATAATGACCTGTTCATTTCTGAATCTGCAAAAAGGAGACAGAGCCTTACTCTGCATGCCGTTACAATATGTGGGCGGGAAAATGATGGTTGTACGCTCATTGGTTGCCGGATTAAATCTGGTTATTCGTACACCATCCGGACATCCGATGGCAGGCGTAAACATACCTTTTCGTTTTGCAGCCATGATTCCTTTGCAAGTTTATAATACATTACAAGTTACGGAAGAAACAGAAAGACTCAAACAAATTGACATCTTAATCATTGGAGGAAGTGCTATTGACAATGCTTTGGAAAAACAGATAAGAGAACTTCCTAATTCAATCTACTCGACTTATGGCATGACAGAAACACTCTCGCATATTGCTCTTCGAAAAATAAACGGAAAAGACAGATCTGTACGATACATACCATTCCCATCAGTCAATATTTCACTCTCCCAGGAACAGACATTAACAATACATGCACCTTGTGTGTGCGACAACATATTAGAGACAAATGACATAGCACAGATTTTTCCTGATGGAAGTTTCTCTATCATCGGACGAAAAGACAATGTAGTAAATAGCGGGGGAGTCAAAATTCAGATAGAACAAGTTGAGAAAGCTCTTAATTCTATTATTTCCTGCAACTTTGCTATAACTTCTATTCCCGATCCTAAATTTGGAGAAGTGCTTATTTTGTTAATTGAAAAAGAAGAAGATATTGCACAACACATAAAAGAGATTTTACCCAAATACCAGCAACCAAAGCGTATTTATAAGGTAGAATCCATTCCATATACAGGTAATGGAAAGATAAACCGTCCGGAATGCAGAAAGCTCGCTATTAAATTACAGGTAACAAATAACACTATATAATTATGAAACACTTATTTATTGTAATGTTTTCATTGTTGATATACTCGTCAGCATACGGACAGAGTAACTCTTGTTGTCAGCTACCGCAAGATCCAACAACCGAAAAACAAAAAATGTATGCAACTGCCGATTGTATCACTTTACTGGATAGCACTGCCGTTACAGTACAACCTTCGGGATCCGGCTCTTTTGTAATATACAAGAAAATAAAAGTACAAACACCTAAAGGAGCGGTTCAAAATCGGATTATTAAATATGATTATGACCCGTTGACTGCATTTGCAGAGTTTCGTTATGTCACAATCTATCGTACAAACGGAGATGTGATTAATCTGGATATTACTCAAGCTTGTGACTATGCCGCACCGGCACGGGCTATTTACTGGGGAGCACGCCAAATCATGATGGAAGTAGGCCGTCTCTATCCCGGTGATATTATAGAATATAAAATTGCAAAGAAAGGATTTACCTACGCCCTCCTAGCAGGAGATGATGATGAATCACGTTTCGTCCCTCCTATGTATGGACAATTTTATGACATTGTTCCTTTCTGGGCTACAGAACCTACCGTACGCAAAGTATATACAGTTTCCATCCCTATGGAAAAAGATATGCAATTTCAATTCTATCAGGGAGAATGTACTTCGTCAATGCGGTATGAAGACGGGCTGAAAGTCTATACTTTTGCAATGAAGGATATGCTGCCATTCAAAAAGGAGCCTAATATGGTTGACTTATTTGACTGTGCACCCAAACTGATGATGTCGTCAACCCCCAAATGGCAAGACAAATCTCTTTGGTTTAATAAGGTAAACGAAGACTACAATAGCTTTGCGCCACTACCCGAAGCCCAGAAAAAAGTAGATGAACTGATAAAAGGCAAAAGCACGGAAATGGAAAAGATTGCCGTTTTAACACATTGGGTTGCAGACAATATCCGTTATGCTGGCATCTCAATGGGGAAAGGAGAAGGATTTACGCTTCATAATACCAAAATGAATTATACCGATCGCTGTGGTGTTTGCAAAGATATTGCAGGGACATTAATTTCATTCCTTCGTATGGCAGGATTTGAAGCTTATCCGGCTATGACAATGGCAGGCAGCCGTGTCGAAAGTATTCCGGCAGACCATTTTAATCATTGTGTTGCCGTAGTTAAATTATCTAATGGAACTTATATGCCGCTCGATCCGACCTGGGTTCCTTTCTGCCGTGAATTATGGAGTAGTGCCGAACAGCAACAGAACTATTTGCCTGGTGTACCTGAAGGTTCCGATTTATGCCTTACTCCTGTTTCCGCACCTGAAAACCACTATATACGTATCAAAGCAAACAATAAATTAGATATTAATGGTACTTTACGCGGACAATTTACTATTACTGCAGAAGGACAATCAGACAGTAACATCCGTAGTATTTTTACCCGAGGTTGGCAGTCTGACTGGCAAAATACTCTGGAAAAGCAATTGCTAAATATATCACCTAAAGCAAAATTGCTAAAAGTGGATTGTGGTAAAGATCCGAAAAATTATCAGGCAGCGCCTATACGGATGACTTTCACATATGAGATTCCTCAATATGCTTCCGTTGCCGGAAAACACATAATATTTAAACCTATGGTGATGAATAATTTGTATAATCAGGTAAAAAGCTATTTGCGTATTAACACCGATTTAAAAAACCGCAATTACGGATTTAAAGATGCCTGTTCCCGTTTGGTAGAATTGGACGAAACAATTCAATTGCCGAAAGGATATACAATGATGCAAACAGACAAAGAAGACCATAAACAAAGTACAGCCGCCGATTTTGATGGCTCACTCAAACAAAAAGGAAATACTATTGAGTTTCATCAAAAACTTTCCTTAAAAAAACGTGTTTATGAAGCTGCCGACTGGGAAGGATTCCGTGCAGCAGTAAACGCCCATAAAAGTTTCGGAGACTATATAATAATTGAAAAATAAAAACCATGAATAAAATAAATAAAATATCCGTTCTTCTCTTTTGCTTGCTGTTTACCTCAATATCTGCATTTGCAGCATCAGAAGCAGAATACAAGAAAGTGGGAAAAACATACAAATTGAATTCTGATGGCAGTCAGGAATATCGCTACACTATGGAGTTGACATTCTATACTCATACGGCTATGAATGGCACGTATGGAGAAAGTTTCATTTTGTACAACCCACAATATCAGGAATTACAAATACATTCTTCTTATACCGTACAAAAGGATGGTTCTATTGTTGAAACTCCTCCAAACGCTTTTGTAGAAGTCTTGCCCCGTTTTGCAGCAGACGCCCCGGCTTATAATAACTTAAAAGAAATGGTGGTAGTACATACCGGATTAGAGTTAGGAGCTACTATTTATCTGGATTATTCTATTATATCCAAGCCTGGATTCTATCCGGCACTCGATATAGATGAGCTTCTATCTGCAACTTCGCCGGTAAAAGAGTATTCATTGACAATTATTGTTCCTCACAACACAACTCTTACGTATCATCTCTATGATTCAAGCGCGAAAGCCATTGAGACGAGCAGCAACGGGCAAAAAACAGTAAATTGGACTTTGCATAATGTCCCAGCCTCTTCCCGTGAAGCATTTCTACCGGAGAATAACGATGGTACGCCTCGTCTTATTGCTACAACTTACACATCACAATCCGAAGCTCTTGGATATATGAAACAATGTTTCAATAATTCTATGAATTATGAAAGTAAAGCGTTTGCACAATATATTACAGAAAACGCAACCAGTGATAAAGAAAAGATAGAAATTACTCAACGCCATGTTGTTGAGAATATAGATCTATGCCCAATTCCTCTGGATTATACAGGATTCACCATTCGCAACGCAGATGATGTATTACGTAGCGCTTATGGGACAGCAACAGAAAAAACACAATTACTCTGTTCTATGCTTAATGCAGCTGGTATAGAATCGGAAATAGTTGCTTTCTATCCTGCAAATATGGATGCAAACATTGCAGGTATTCGCAGTATAAAAAAATTTATGGTAAAAGCGACTTCCAACGGTAAAGACCTGTATTTGTCAGCTTTTAACATGGAACCAATTAATGTAAAAGCCCGGGGCATATTAGATAACATTTTCACACTTGATGGAAAACAAATCCAGGTGAATACCCAACCTCTTATTATAAAAGAAAACAAAGAAATAAATATTGATGCCTCTATGGCAAAAGGTGGTTTTATAATTTACACATTACCTGTTCTATCAAAAGGTATAGATACGTGGAATATTTCATCATTGCCAAGCAGACGCGCCGGATTGTTTGAAATACCCTCTCTTTTACAGGAAGAAATTACCTACACAATAAATAATGCTGAAGGATTAACATTAAAAACTCCAGTTGGACAGACCGTGGTAAGTAAGCCTTACGGAAAAGTTACACAAACAATCACTTCCAAAGACAGTACCATTGAAGTAATTCGCACCATCGAATTGAATAAGCAACAATTTACTCCGGCTGAATATAGCGATTTGCGTGTTCTTCTTAATGAATGGACGGACCCAAACAATAGATTACTATTATTTTCAGAAAAATAGAGAAACAGGTTCTACACCAGATTGATCAAATAAAAGCCCCGTAAATTATAATAATTCGCGGGGCTTTTATCTTATAAGAAACATAGTTCAGAAAAGAAAATACCATAACTAATAAATAGATTAATCTCTCTGGGGATGAATACCGATATTTATCCTATAAAAAGAGATAATTCATGATTGGTTTACTAAAGGCTTTATATCAAAAGTTTAAACAACATGCCGATTGGTGGGCTGATTATACAACGGAACTATCTGTCGTAATAATTAGCATTACTGCCACATTTTATGGCGAAAACCTGATAGAAAATTATATAGAGTCAAATGAAGATCGCCAGGTTATGCAAATGATGGTAAATGAGCTCGAGTATGATTTAGTTGAGCTTTCCAACATACAAAATCACTGCAAAGATGAAATCGCATTTTCTGAATTACTTTACCGTAATATCATCCAAAAAGAAAATATTGACGAAAATATTGTAAACCGATATTATAATCATCACCGTCTTTATTACTATTGGTTCCTGAAAAATAATGCCTTAGATATGACAAAAGTATCAGGCACCATGCAACGAATGAAAAACAAACAATTATTACTGCAATTGTTTGAATGCTATGAATATATTAATATCATAAAAGATATGGATACTCACTATAGAGAAGTTCGGATTGAACAACTCTCCAATTTCTATGCCCATCTACCAAATAATGCACACGTCCCGACCGCAAAAGAGCAATGGAAGCAAATAGCACAAGATAGCACCTTTTGTCAATACATGCTGACTACACTTCCGTTAATGGCAAAATCTATAACCAATACAAGTATAAATACGCAGAAAGTACTCCATAAAACAATTAATATGATCAATGAGGAGTATAAATAAATTCATTTATGGACGAGTTATACAAATTATCAAAATATTCCGCATTATAAACTGAAACATGCGAGCCTATCGTCCGGTTATATACTTTATTATACAATTTATACAAACTCTGACTATCATTTTGTAACAACTGTTCAAATAAAGCATCTGTAAAACTATTCGATAACCACGTATGCAAATATTCACTATGGTTACTCACTTTAGATGTTTCATCACCATTGGCTGCTGTCAAACATAATAAATCGGGAATCTCTTTGCAACATTCTCCTACCCTCCCAGCATAACAAGTCTCTAAAATAAACAGGAGTTTACGAAAACGATTCTCTTTTGCCATTTCAGAAAACATTTCAGCTACAACATTCACAGGCACTAACTTCTCAAGCCATTTAAGCCCCTGAGGTTCTCCGTGTCCAACCCAATAGACAATCAGATTATCTGTATTACCAGAACAAAAAGCACCCACTTCTTCTCCATATAGTAAAGCCTTTAATCTTTCAAAAGTGAGTTTTGAAGGATTATAATCTATGCAAATATTATCATACACGTTCTCTCCCTGTTGTGTAACCATCACAACTCCTTGCTGGGGATTCCGAGAATTAAAAGCAATATCGTCTTCGGCAATTAACAGGATATGGTCGTCATCTAATCCATTTTCCTGTAGCAATTGATAAAAAGCATACGCATCAGCCTGATGTCTATAGTTCTCCCATCCTGACGAAGAGGCAACAATTAAAGCATAAAGCCCTTTCTGTTCAGGGTATTTTAATTCGGATTCTTGACTGAAGTTTTGCATACGGGTAGCTTTCCAATTCCAATTAGCAGCAAAAGCATTCGTTCGCCGGGAACCGTCTGATGTATTATATTCCAATATTAAATATTTTCCATTATATATAATCCAATGACAATATACAGAATGGATCACATTTGTATAAACAGTACGATCAAACCGCAACTGCCCGCTAGCTCCGCTTAACCGGGGATAAACACCCCTTTTCATCTGTTTTACAATCTGGTAAATGGCTTCCTCAGAACAGCCATTCATATCTTCACCGTTACCATCAACAATTCGTCTGAGAGAAGCATTTATATCTGTCGTTTCTGTGAGATGCGCATCCAACACTGCTAATCCGGTTAATAACACAGCATCATAAAAATGAGCACAACCAAATTCAAGTTCTTTTCCATAATGCACTTCATAAGCAATACTAAATCCAGATTCCGGATCATGTGTCTGTGCTATTCCTTCCATACCCTCCAATGTCTCATCAGGCTCAGTAAGAAAAGCGACATCTGAAAATAAAAGAAAAGGATTTGCATTAGACACACGATTCCGGCAATTTATCATCTGGCGAGTATCAAGTGTATCCGATGGAATACATATGATACAATCTGTTTGAGTACGTAGCAAACTCTCCATTTGTTCTGATAAACTGGCTTTATCATACCTCACCAGATTATCTATGTCTAAGCCCAATTCGGTAGCCTGGAAAGCGAACCAATCCATAAAAGTGTCTCCATAATTATCGTTACAAGCAAATAGTGAAACACTTTTAGCTCCTTTTTGTGAAGCTCGTGTCAAAAGTATCTCGCATTGCGAAATATCATTTTCTGTCAAACACCATAAAAATCCCTGACGGGAAAACTCTCTCATCATTAACTCAGAAGAAGCCAGGACTGGTAACAAAGATTTTCTGGTGACTGCACATTGATGTGCTGCAATAATAGCATTCCGGGAATAAAGAGGACCTATAATTGCATAAACATCATCCCGGTTAGCCAGGTTTTTAAATAATTGTTCAATATTACTATCATTTTCATTATACCATTCAGGCTTAATTATTATTTGCTCTTGGTCTACCAAAGCCTGATTTATGGAATTCAAAGCCCAATTTATAACGGATGTCCATCTACTCTGTCCTTTCGCATCCAGTGGTAAGACTAAAGCGATGTGATATTCCTTTAATGGTTTCCGGTCTGAAACTTTACAAACACTTTCATCTATACAACCGCTAAGCAGCAAATTGCAAAAAAGGATACAAAACAATATATTTGTTTTCATAATTTATCGTATAAATGATAAGAGTATTCTTTCTCTATAGCCAAGCAATAATTGCCTTTTAATATATGTTCAAGCATCGGCTTGTATGAATCAGCCAATTGGAAATAGGTGTATCCTGACTCTAATCCGTATAATTGACGCATCGGAATATTTTTACCCTCTATCCATTGACGTATGTATGCACCGACACAATCGCCTGTTTTTTTTACCATTGAACCGATAATATGCGAAGAATAAGCAGATTGATCACAATCTACGCCTGCGGTATACCCTTTGACTTGGGGATGTTCCCGTAGATATTGATAAACTCCATTGTTAGCACCTCCTGCTACGGCTAACAAAAACGGATAATGTGTATATAAACTATCCGCCATTTTATATGCCTGCTCCGACATAACAAAACCATCCGGATTCGAGGAAAGATAATTAGCAACTACTTCTTTGCCTCCGGCATGTAAATATCCATCGCGAAAACCTGCATAACATTCTTCAACATAGAGTTCTTTTTGCTGCCCTCCCAAATATGCTGCCGTGTCTGCTTGAATAAATGAATAAGCCATTATTCCGGTCAAAAATGATACTCCGTAACCACTAAAACAAAAGACCGGATAAGTAAAATCCGTAGCATCTGTCTCAAAAAACAAATAGTTTTGAGAGAAAAAGGAAGGCATTCTATTCTTCAAATATTGTTCATATTCACTACCTGCAACAATCGTATAAATATTACCCGAATTATTTCCGGCCATCCATTGTTCCAAAGTTTCCTTCGCTTTTTCTATATTCAAAGGATTGTTATATCGTAAGTAGAATCCTGTTTGCTTTTGTTCTTGCAATATTCCCCTGAAAATATCATCATTATACGATAAGTCACCGAGTCCACCCGGAGTAAATAATACGCGGACCTCATATCGTGTACCTGCTACAAAAATAACAGGAACTCCTCCTACAGGCTCTCCGTTTGTTCCATTAGCTATATCCGGACTAGCAAAATGGATTATTGAAACTCCAGGTATCTCAGGAATATTTATACGCCAGGTTGCATATATAGCATTTTCAGATGTTCTTTTACCATTAATCCGAATAGAAATACCGTCATCCGATACAAAAGAATATTCATACGAATCTTTAGGAGCAGTTTTGATCCCTGTAATATCTGAAAATAATTGACATGGCACATCACTCGACGTAACCTGAACAACGTATTCACCATCCATATATCCATCCAATTGGCATGTCAGCTTATCTACCGGATAACAAAAATAAGAATGAAACTTTTGTACAACTTCTTTACTTGTTTTACAATTTGTATAATCTGCTTCTTCTTTTGAACAAGACAAACATAATATGGCCAATAATGCTAAAGTGACAGATTTCATAATACAACCTCCTTTTATTATTTATAAATTGATTCGGTTGCAAAACTAGATGAATGCCCTTGACGGAATAATTTTATTTTTTGGTTTGGTGATATTCCTTTTTACAATATTACCGGATAATTTCTATATATCCGGAATTATACCTAAACCAAAGAATAAAAATAATAATCCAAAAAGTTTCTTGCTGCTAAAATAATCAGACTTGTATTTTTGCTTCAAACATCATTCTATTTACAATATTATGAACAAAATTATCATTACATCAATACTACTTTCCTATTGTTTTTTATTTTTATATGATTGTAAAAAACAGACTGATACATCCATTGATTACATCTGCGGAAACTGGATAAGCATACAAGGGCGACCGTGTATCTCTATACTTTCTACAGACAGTGGTTACATTGCTATAGTGCATCATATTACTGTAAACAGAGAAAAATATCCCATTATTTATCCCATCTTAAAAACTCAATATGGAACCTATATTCAAGCAGAAGGACGTATTTTTATATCATATAGCAAGAAAGACAGTACTCTGTTTTTATCCCCTGGTGGAACTTACATCAGAGAGGAATATAAATAAAAAATGATCAGTGTAATTCACTGATATTTCATTATAGCTTTCACCGAGCTCTTTAATTCTATTTTTAGCATGAACACAAAATCAGAATCTATCTGTCATGTAAAAGACGGATTATTTATTCGCCAAAAAGATTTCTTCCGTAAATATCTGTATACCGATATCCAATGGATAGAGGTAGATGGAAGTTACTGTGAAATTCATCTAATGCAAGGTACTAAAATTATTATTATTCATTCATTGACGGAGATGGAACAAAAATTACCGTCAACCATCTTTGTACGCATTCATCGCTCTTATATTGTAAATATGCATAAAGTGGATGCTTTTATAGGAAATATATTATATGTTGGAAAAAAACAATTACCTGTAAGCAGTCCTTACAGTCAACAAGTATCTGCATGTTTCGATATACTGGAAGAAACAAAATCGCCATTCAAATACAGAAAACGAAAAAGTAAAAAGGATATTCCTTCAACTAAAGAAGATAATTTCCACGACTAACGTTTATCCATAGTTTTGCATCGTAAGCTTACGAAAACAACAGTATTAAAAACAACAATTAAAAAAGGAGATTATTATTATGGCTATTGACAAAACTCCGTCGCAAGTTGCAACCAATGCATTGCAGGCAATTCCTTTTGGATCAATTATTGGCGGCCCATTACAAGCATGTATTGAAGCTCAGGCTATGGCAGCACAAACAACCTGGAAATTTATTCAGGAAGTCGGTTTGAACGAAGATCCGGAAACACACGAAAAAACAGCTGTTACCGTATCTTTTTCATTCTTACAAGGAGGACGCATGGTACAGTTGAATGTGCCTTTGTTGACAATCGTTCCTATTCCTTATATCGCTATCCATAGCATCGATATTAATTTTAAAGCCAGTATTTCTGCTTCATCATCCAGCACGTCAGAAGTATCAGAGAACACAAGTATGGGCGGTAGTGCAGAAGTGACTGCCGGTTTGAAAGTAGGCCCGTTCCACATGGATGCAAAGATGAATGCCAACTATTCATCAAAGAAAGACTCTAAGGCTACAGAAGAATCAAAGTACAGTGTAGAATACACTATGGACGTGGCTGTAAAAGCCGGTCAAGATAGTATGCCTGCAGGTCTTGCCAAAGTTTTGGAATTATTAGGTAACGCTTTGGATGTATCCGATCCTGAAGGTACATTGGAAGTTAACAGCACCCGTTTTACAATTAACGGACAGGAAAAAGCACGCTTAATAGCAACGTACAAAGACAAAAACGGCCTGTTGTCTCCAAAAGCATTGAAAATTAGCGGCGGAAACTCAAATGGAGAAGACTTCAAGATAGATGGCGACAGTAAAGTTATCGAATTGAGCGCAGGTACATACAAAGTATTTGTAGAAGGCGGCAAGGAAGTCGAAATCAAAGTCGAAACTGCATCAGCCAACAATAATGCTGGAGAAGACGGCATAGAAGATTAAAAGTAAAAAGTTAATTAAAAAAAATCATATTATGGCTCAGTTAAGTTCAGTAATAGGCTCTATTTTAAGAGACATCATTTCAGCACAGCATGAAGCTAATCTTTACTCGCTGGCTCTTAGCGAATCGTACGGAAAAGACGGGAAAGTAAAAGATTTCCAACTACCGAACGTTATGGTAAGCGATATGGAATTAGAATTGAAGTATGGTGTAAAAAATGCATCGGAAAGTCAACAACAGTTCAATATCAAGTACAATAAATTCAGGCAATTCCTGAATGAACTTTGCGAAGAAACAGCAAAAGTTGTAATCAGTAGCGTTATGTCCACTATAATGACCTCGGACATAGAGGGTAAAGAAGGTGAAAAACACTTTTTTGAAAGACTTAAAAGTGAAACGGCTTTCCATAGAGAATTCTGGGCTTTTCTGAGTCGTAATATGAGAAAAGCTTTCCGGTCAAACATATACGAAGCGGTAGACAGAAACAATGGTTCTATCAAACAAGAAGTTATATTAAGTAGAATCACTGACGTAGTCCGAAAGAAATTTCTATATGATACTGATCTTGATGAATTATTCTCTGGTACAGAAGGCGATAAACTACGTGAGACAGCAGATGCAAATATGCAAAAAGCTATTTCCGGATTAATTGAGAAACTTTCTAAAGATGCTAACTTCAAAAAGTTCAAATCTTTTCCTCAACTGGATGTTGCTATTACGGCCGAAGAACTTATAAATATGCCGGAAGAAGCAATCCATTCGTTTAAATTAAAATTTAGTCCACGCAGTTTTTCCCTTTCGCAATTAGAAGAAGAAGAAAACTATGAAGACTTCGTTATGAAATAAACAAAAGTTATGGAAGATAAAAAGAAAAGAACCAATAGCAGCCAGGTAATGGAACTACAGCAATTAATAGCAGGTCCGTTAATTGCAACTATTGAAGCCGACGCGTTATCGTCCCGTAGTTATCTGGATTATCTGATGAAAATAGCTTTTGATTCATACGATCCGGCAACGGGTAAAACAGGAAAAATACGGATGCTGACTTTCAATTATACCAATCAAGATGTGAATGGAAGTAAACAGCAAAGTGTAAGCATTCCATTGTTAACACTCGTACCTCTGCCTCTACTACAAATTCAAGAAGCCGATTTCGACTTTGACATCAAAATTCTAGATGCGTTAACAGAGACTACTGAAGAACATTTCTCTACAGAAGAAGGAAAAAGTGTCAGTGAGGATAATAATGGAGGATTCAAACTTCGTGCATCATTAGCACCTAAACAAAGTGACGGAACAAGTTCCGGTAATATCCAGCAAAGCCTATCAGCCAACATGAAAATCAAGGTTAAAATGCGTCAGGCCGATATGCCTTCCGGATTATCAAACTTACTCCATTTAACAGCAAACAATGTGCAAGTAGAGGATATTGAAGTTGAAGAGGTAACCGAAGAAGAAGGAGGTAAATAATGGCAAATATAGAAGACAATGCCCGTGAGCAAAAAGTCGGGCTCAAATGCCCGCAATGTGGAGAATTTATTCATACATCAATCTATGAATTAATTACATCCCGAGGATTACAATGTCCCTCGTGTCATCTACAACTGACGATAGACCGGACAAAGTCCAAACCCGCAATAGATGCTTTACGAAAAGTAAAACAAGCTCAAGATAATCTTGAAAAGAAAAGTCATTTTAACAGATAATAAAAATGGGATTTGATTTCTTTCGTAAGTTAAAGATGCATATATGGCAATTAGTCAGCCGTAAAGGAAAAAACGATCACCAAAAAGGAAATGGATGTTACCAAAAAACAATCTATTTCCTTTTAAAAGATCAATCTCCGATTGGTAAGGCTAAAAGCAAACGACATCCGGAAATAAGGATTATTAAAGTAAACAGCTTTACAGATGCTTATCTTTTTTTCCTCCACATGTGTGATCAACGGCTTTTAGAAACACGCAAAGCGGCCGATTACTTATATTACAGTGTAACTTTCCCAAACGGGAAAGGCTATATTGAGTTATCTGATAAAGTCGGAAATATACACAAAAATACAGTAGCTATACTAAAAGTAAAAATTCCCGATTTGAAACCAATTTTTTCTGAAATTAGATTTATAACAACATAGACATATTATGAAGACGATAAAATTAAGCAATACAGGTAAAGATGTCCGTTATCTTCAGGAGCTATTACTTCAAAACGGATATAAACAAGAAATAAACGGTACATTCGATGAAGCTACACGCGAAAATGTCATTCTGTTTCAAAGTAAACATAACCTGGATACCGACGGCATTGTGGGTATTGTATGCTGGGATGCTCTGACATTTTCCAACAGACCTGCACAAGAAAAAATAACTGAAGAAGATATTATTTTAGCAGCAAATATGTTAGATGTAGAACCGGCATGCCTCAAAGCCGTTTTAAAAGTTGAAACCGGCGGACGTGGTGGTTTTTTGGCTCCGGGTAAGCCTGCAATACTTTTTGAAGCTCATCATTTCTGGAGAGAACTAAAAAATGTCGGCATTGATCCTGTCCCTTTACAAAAAGAACATCCTAATATATTATCTCCAACATGGAATCAAGAGCTTTATAAAGGAGGGATAAAAGAGTATGACCGTTTAAACGAAGCTATGAAGATTCATGAAGTAGCAGCCTTGATGAGCATCAGTTCCGGCATTGGTCAAATTATGGGTAGCAATCATAAATTATGCGGAGAAAAAAGTGTAATCGTTTTTATGGAAAAAGAAAAAAAGAGCGAACAAAATCAACTCCGCCACTTCATTATATTCCTACATAAGTCAAAATTAACTCAATTCTTAATCGCCAAAGACTGGGCAAATTTTGCAAAAGGATATAATGGTCCCAGCTATGAAAAGCACCAATACCACCTGAAATTAAAAAGTGCATACGAAGAACTGACAAAGCAAAAATAAGTAGCCTTATCTTTTATTCTTCATTTCACAGAAAAAACAATTGGTTGCATGATAGACTTTCTGTTTATCATGCAATTTATTTTATAAAAATAAACGTTCGAAAAAATTATATCTGTAGAAAATCATGAATTACATGAATATTATAATTATGACAAAATAATGACATACAAATCAACATAACATTTTGACACAACTGCACAACGAGTATAATCTTTAATTCAATTATATAGTATAATTACCATTAATTTGATCTGATTTTCAACAAAGTTGAATCAAATTCTTAATATTCTACTAACAATGCTCGGTGAAAGCTATTTGGAATATCTAGAATTTAGTAAGCGATGCCAGAGCTATTCTCTGACATCGCTTTTACATCAAACTACTATTACAAAACAAAAAATTTCCTGCTCTTTCCTTATTTTAAGGGAATCTGTCCTAACATATCCTTTCCTTTCCCTAAAATGTCACCAGGCACGGAAACAAAATAGAAACGTTCACATGTTTGTGCTCCAAACTGGCAATTTACCACGCCAAAACCTTCCGGACGTGTAGAAGCATTATTGCCATCCATACGAAGGAATACATTATTAAACACAGCCGACTCAATTGTATATGAACCATCATCCTGCTTATGCAATCTAAAGCGTTCCCAAGCATCTGCAGTAAACTGGCAATTAACCTTTCCTGCTCCTGCACCGGCAAACGAACGAATGCCACTGCCATCCATACGTAAATATACGCCCGGATATTTTACAGACTCAATAGTTACAGTACCGTCACTCTGTGCTTTAATATTAAACTTTCCTGTATCTTCCATACCTTTCTGACAGTTTACAACACCACCTCCAGATCCTGTTTTAGATGTTACTTTACTACCATCCATACGAAGAAAAACTTCTTTAAAAGCTGCCGATTGAATATATAACGGCTTTGAAAAATCTACATTCATAACACTAATCTTAAAAAATTAAACTTTTATCCTTTTGTTTGTAAGCTTACGTTACAAAGATGAATCTAAAAGAATGAACCCGGAAAATTAATATCTGAAATGTATATTTTCCTTTGTGAATTACTTAATATTCCACTTTTTGAAACAATTATAAGGACATCTTTCCCCTTTTAAACAACAAAAAAGGCTTCCCCAAAAAGGAAGCCTTTCTTCAAAACTTATTCTTTAATTTAATTATGCTACCGGAAGTGTTCCTCCAATCAAAATAACAACCAGTAAAGCCAGAATTGCATATAATTCAGGGAATACGGCCATCACCATAGTTGCACCAAAAACATTATGACCGGCACCAACACCTGCAATACCGTTAGCACAAACCTGAGCTTGACGGATAGAAGAATAAAGGCCGGCAAATCCTAGTACCAGACCTGCACCCAATACACCACAGGCTGTCAGCCATGAAATGCCTTCAACCAAAAACTTCTGCATCATAAAATAACCAACGAATCCATACAATCCCTGTGAAGATGGCAATGCACTTAATGCAATATAAGTACCCAGTGCATCCGGATTCTTCTTCATTGCACCTACAACAGCGTTACCACAAATTGTAACACCATAACTACTGCCGATAAAAGTTAAACCTGTCATCAATGCAATACCCAGATAAGCTAATAAAATTGGTCCCATAATAAAACTGTTTTTTTAATTTATTCTTTTGTTGTTACTTAAATTACTATTTATAATTGTTTAAAAGGTTTGTATTCCTTACCGCCACCTTCAAATTCAGCATTTTTATAATACTCAACGAAAATAAGACGGAGCGGATGCACCAATGAACTGATGGTACACAAACCTATATTAATTGAATGTCCTACCAGAAGGATCAGTAGCATACAGATAATACGTGCTACAATATTCATACCTTCCGTCATATCCACAGCCAGTGAATTAAACACGCCTCCTAAAATGGAACCGGTCAGTCCAATTGCAAACAAACGGATATAAGATAGTGTATCACCCAGTAACCCGGAGGCCATATTATAAGTGTTCCATAATCCGGTTCCGAAATTCAGGAATACATTCTTGCCCGGCGTATTGTAAAGGAAAGCAACCAGCAACCCTAATCCGGCAATTCCAAGGAAGATATCAGATACTATTTCCGGTAAATGAACATTCAACATAGGAAGACCAAACACACAACACAAGGCCGTGATAATAAACACCCATGCAAATGGAGCAACACCATATTTCGTACCTTTCTGAGACATTGTTTTTAAAGCTGCAACAGCTTTACCAAATATAATCTGAACCAATCCGATAATAATTGAGAATGTCATCAGATTATCACTATTCACAAAGTACTCCTTAACGGCTGAAAATGCAGGAACCTTTGCCAATTCTATACCAAAGAATGAACCTGTACAAGTACCAACAATAACCGCCGCTAATCCCAAATATTGGAATAAGGTCAAATAGGGTTTAAAGTCAGGATTTACCTTTCTTTTCAGAATCGTACAAACTATAAGCACTAACAGACCATATCCTCCGTCACCAAAGCAAAGCCCGAAAAACAACATGAAAAATGGGGCAAAGAAAGGCGTGGGATCAAATTCCGTATAATTAGGCAACGAAAACATACGTGTAATCGGTTCGTATAGTTTGCTGAACTTATTATTACGTAATTTGATAGGAACAGAATCACCTTCCTCTATTTCCAGGGCGTGGAAGAAATATCCGTGTTTTTCCAAACCTGCTTCCATCGCCGGTGCATTTTCTGTAGGAACCCATCCTTCCAATAACATCAACTTGTCACCAGCTTGTTTATCCGTTTGAACTAAAGCATTTGCTAAATTAAACTCGTTTTGCAAACTCCGGTCAAAAGCATCCAACGTATTATAATCGTCGACGGCCATCCGTTTCAGCTCATTTTCAACATCTTTAATTTCTTGAAGACATTTCTTGTAGCGGATATTCAATTTGGCTATTCCCATTGCCGGCATTTTAGGACGGTCAGCATCGATATCAATCAATGTACCTTCTTTAGTTATTGTTACAAAATAGGTAATCGACTGAAAATTATTTATGAGAAATGCATTATATAATTCACCCCAAACCGGTTCATATTTAGCTGTCGGACAAGAAAAAAAAGTAATATCATATCCGGCTCTTTTCAGACGATTAATATTTTGATAACTAAACTCGCCCCATATCGACATATAGTCAATATCCTTTTCCAGAGATTGCTTATAAGCTACAAGTTGAGTTTTCTTTTCTTGCAATTCTTCTATTTTATCAAGCAACTTCAAACC
This sequence comes from Parabacteroides provencensis, assembly GCF_900232875.1. NCBI lineage: Bacteria > Pseudomonadati > Bacteroidota > Bacteroidia > Bacteroidales > Tannerellaceae > Parabacteroides > Parabacteroides provencensis. The sequence goes on from NZ_LT960492.1 coordinate 214,066, forward strand.
ATCCTTTTTGTCAAGTTCACGGGCCGGAGCTAACTTGATATCCTTTTCTGAAGCATGCAGATTCTTAAAGAAACGCATCAAGACATTAACCCTTTTGCGCTCAGACAGAAGTTTTTGAAGGTTGTCATCATCAGTAATGGACTTTGTTTCCCGGATATGGACAACTCCCAGTTCACGCAATAAGCTCAGAAAGGTATCATATTCCTTATGGTATACCATATAGGCATATTTGCTCATCTTTACTATCATACTTCAGCCTCCTCTTTTTCTTCTTTTGCCTTACGTTTTTCCTGATTAGACCGCATGATCTTTTGTGAANGAGCTCAGAAAGGTATCATATTCCTTATGGTATACCATATAGGCATATTTGCTCATCTTTACTATCATACTTCAGCCTCCTCTTTTTCTTCTTTTGCCTTACGTTTTTCCTGATTAGACCGCATGATCTTTTGTGAAGATTTAGAAAGACTCTCTTCATCTTCCATAAACCGTTTCACTTTACGAATCGCATCTTTATAGCCCGGAATCTGCACTTTTTCAAAAAGGTTTACTTTTTGAGTAGTTTTTTTCCTGGCATGCTCCAGCAACTCCAGCTTCATATTCGAAAACTCTGCTTCAATACCCGTACGAGCCAACTTTTTCAGCAACTCGATACCGTCGGTATACCAGGCAGGGGCATTAAAAAGACTGTAGTGTCCTATTTCAAACTTTATTTCGTCGAGTATAGGGACAACCACACCGGCAATTTTCTTTGTCGAAAGAGTCACATCCTGCACTTTAATCAATTCGGGATTAAACTCATTCCACAAAGCAACCATGTCTTCATAACTCTGAATCTCTTGTTCCAGCTGAAGTTCCAATCTATTCGCTTCATCTTTGGTTCGCTTCACTTCGATACGCAACGCACTTTCCTTGCTCTTAATAGTAGGCAGGGAACGTTCACGCATCTTCAGTTGCTTTTCCAGTTGCTGAAGTGATGTTTTATTATATTGAAACTTTATTGCCATATTTATATATTTTAGATTCCATTCGGAAAAAAATCAAACTTCTCTCGGGAGAAATTCCAATTTCGTTCGGAAGGAATTATTTCGGCCAATATTTATCTACCAGCGCCTGCTTAATATTTACTTCTTCCGGAGTGAAATAATGTGCAAACAAATTCCATGCAACATCAAGCATTTCTGTTGTATCCAAATTAACATCAATAGCAAGCAATTTTGATGAATAATCTTTTGCAAATGCCAATGTACGGTTGTCGTAGTCAGTCAGGTCAAAACCATTTTCAAGCTTAGTCTTCGCATTGGCGGCATCGGCGTACAAACGGACTGCCGCATTCATTACCTGAGGATGATCTTCACGCGTTTTCTTTCCTGTTACCAACTGTTTCAAACGTGATAAGCTTCGGAATGGGTCTACAATAACCTTACCTACATCACTGTCACGACGAAGATACAACTGGCCTTCCGTAATATAACCGGTATTATCAGGCACTGCATGCGTAATATCGCCGCCAGACAATGTGGTTACAGCAATAATCGTAATAGAACCACCTGCCGGGAACTGAACTGCCTTTTCATAAATCTTAGCCAGGTCAGAATATAAAGAACCCGGCATTGAGTCTTTTGAAGGAATCTGATCCATACGGTTAGACACAATAGCCAAAGCATCGGCATAGTTAGTCATATCCGTCAACAACACCAGTACTTTTTCATTCTTCTGAACTGCAAAATATTCGGCAGCAGAAAGAGCCATATCCGGAATCAAGATACGTTCTACGGAAGGGTCTTCCGTTGTATTGATAAAACTAACGATACGGTCCAACGCACCGGCATTGCTAAATGTATTCTTGAAAAACAGGTAGTCATCATTTGTCATACCCATACCACCTAAGATAATCTTATCTGACTGAGCACGTAATGCTACCATAGCCATCACTTGGTTAAAAGGTTGGTCCGGGTCAGCAAAAAACGGGATCTTCTGTCCTGTCACCAATGTATTATTCAAGTCGATACCGGCAATACCTGTAGCGATCAACTCTGAAGGTTGTTGACGACGAACCGGGTTTACAGACGGACCGCCAATTTCCACTTCTTTTCCTTCGGGAACCGGACCGCCATCGATCGGATCACCATAAGCATTAAAGAAACGGCCTGCCAACTGATCTCCAACTTTCAAAGAAGGAGCTTTACCCATAAACACTACTTCTGCGTTTGTACGAATACCTTCTGTTCCGGAAAACACCTGCAGCGTAACTTCGTCGCCGATAATCTTTACTACCTGAGCCAGTTTTCCATCAACGGAAGCCAACTCATCATACCCGACACCTGTTGCTTTCAACGAACAGGTAGCTTTTGTTATCTGGGTAATTTTCGTATATATTTTTTGAAATGCTTTTGTTGCCATAACATTATTTTTAGCTGACGGTTATCATTGTTCAACTCGCTCCTTAACCAAAGCATCCAGTTCTGCATTGAACTTTTTAAACTGGTCACTTTCATATTCGGAATAGTTCATCTGTTTGAAGATATTAATCATCTTCTTAAAATAATCCATAACTTCCAGGAAAGTATCAAACTTAAAATCAGCACGACAGATATTTACTACCTTATCCAGCATAAATTCCTGACGGGCCAGTGGAGTTACGGCGTCAATTGTATCAAAAGCGTCCTGCTGTAAAATAACAAAGTCTATAAGTTCAGACTTCCAGAATGTAACGTGATATTCAACAGGAACTCCATCGTCACCCAAAATATTGATTTGCTCGGCAATTTCCTTACCACGCAACATACGGGTTTTGATTTCATTTACTTTCTCGATCCAGACAGGAGAAATATGTTTAGCTATATATTCCTGAAATTCGGGATATTCGAGATATTTGGAATAACTGTCAATCGGATTTACAGCCGGATAACGTTTACGGTCTGCACGTTCCTGCTCCAACGCATAGAAACAGCGAGCTACTTTTTTCGTATTCTCTGTTACGGGTTCCTTTAAGTTACCACCAGCCGGAGATACCGTACCAATAAACGTTACAGATCCTGTTGCATTATTATTTAAGTGTACGAAACCTGCGCGGGCATAGAAATTTGCCACAATAGCCGACAAGTCCATAGGAAACGCATCCGGTCCGGGAAGTTCTTCCAAACGATTGGACATTTCACGCAACGCCTGTGCCCAACGGGAAGTAGAGTCCGCCATTAGCAAAACTTTCAATCCCATACTACGGTAATATTCTGCAATTGTCATTGCCGTATATACAGAAGCTTCACGTGCAGCAACCGGCATGTTGGATGTATTTGCAATAATGATGGTACGTTCCATCAGCTTACGTCCCGTATGAGGGTCTACCAATTCAGGAAATTCAGTAAAGATTTCCACAACCTCATTTGCACGTTCACCGCAGGCAGCAATAATTACAATATCAGCTTCAGCCTGTTTGGAAATAGCATGTTGAAGTACAGTTTTGCCAGTACCAAAAGGTCCGGGAATAAAACCGGTACCACCTTCCACGATCGGGTTAACAGTGTCTATCGTACGAACGCCTGTTTCCAGCAATTTATAGGGACGGGGTTTTTCTTTATAGCAGGTAATAGCTTTCTTTACCGGCCATTTCTGGATCATAGTAACATTAATATCGTTACCATTCTCGTCTGTAAGGACAGCTATCGTTTCGTTGATGGTATATTGCCCGGCCGCAATTACGGACTTTACAGTAAATGTACCTTGAAATGTAAAAGGCACCATAATTTTATGAGGTTGGAAGTTTTCATCCACTTCACCCAACCAGTCACCGGCAACAACCTTATCCCCGGCTTTCGCCAATGGCTTGAAATCCCACTTTTTATCATTATCAAGCGCAAAAGTATATTCTCCACGCTTCAGGAAAACACCATCCATCTTATCCAGGTCATTCTGCAAACCGTCATAGTTACGCGACAACATGCCCGGTCCCAATGTTACCTCTAACATGTGTCCCTGGAATTCGGCCTCATCACCTACACGCATACCGCGTGTACTTTCAAACACCTGTACAAAGGCATTCTTACCTATTACTTTAATTACTTCCGACATCAGTTTCACACCTCCGACGGAAATGTAACAGATTTCATTTTGAGAAACCGGCCCATCCACCTCAACGGTTACCAGGTTGGATACGATTCCTTTTACAATTCCTTTCGTAGCCATAATTATTTATTATTGTTTCTTTTAAATTCTTCCAACGCGTTTTCACTTCCCTTCTTCATTGCGCCTATTATTTCACGGAACGTTTTCTCGCCTGTATTTTTATCCAAAGTTACCCAACGTTCTATCATTTCCAGCTTCAACAGATAAGCAAACACACTTTCTATATCAAACGTTTTAAAAAACGTGTTATCGTCAAGCCATTTCCATTTCAGAAGATCTACTTTTTTTTCACGTACTATAAGATCCGATTCTTCTGCTATCCGTTGTAATTCGGGTAAATAATCTATAGTATCGCCTAATCCGAAATCGCGCGCATTAGAAGTACGAATACTTTCTGCAACGTCATTATGCCCCACGATATAATCCGCCTTATCAAAACCATATTTACGGCAAGTAATGGCCGTAAGCATATTGTTTATATTCAGGTTAAGTTCAAACCACTCTCTTACAAAAGCATTCCCGCAATCCATCGCGTATGCATAATATAGAGCAGCCAAACGGTCTTCCCACGAAATATACTCCTTTTCTCCTTTATTTTCCTTAGCTTCTTCTGCCAAATAAAGCTTGAAAAATTCAACGAAATAAGAAGGTATGTTATTATTTTTAGGAGGTTTTTCTTCTTCTTTCAACGCCTTATAAAGTTCGTTGAATTCGTCATACGTAATCCTTCCCCGCGGATCAGGGTCTCTGTCCGGATATTTGGCATGATTAATCACGTTCAGATTCTCATACTTGAGAAAAAACAGATCAATCAATATCCTGTCAGCATCAGATAATTGATTATCTATCTCTTGCCTGAATTCGGCAACAGAATAAGTCAGTTTGCTATCATCTAATGCAATATTGGGGAGTCCGGCTATTAAGTAATAATACTTACTCATAATTTAGAATAACATTTCTACCAACTGCGGACGAAGAAATTCCTTGAAGAATGTCACAAACTCCTCTTCACCAAAGGTTACTTTATAGGAGCCGTCAGCCGGAATAATTGCGAATGAGGTTTCTTTACCGTTTACTTTCTCTATCTTGACACCTTTATTTAGCAGGTCTTTAGCATTAGTTTCAAAATATTTGGCAAGTGCATCCGCATCATTTGTCTGAATAGTAAGAGCTTCATTTTGCACCCATTCTTTTGTCATATCAAGGATTACTTTTTGCATAAATGCCTTATCAGAAACAGCCGCTTTCACATTTGAGGAAACGATTTCTCCTGTAATGAGGTTTGCCACTTCACTCTTTAGCGCCTCAACAGATTGGGTAGCAAATAATTTTAACTCTGCTTCCGTGTTTTTCTTCAATTCGGAAGCCTGTTTTTCAGCGGCGGCAACTATGCGTTTTGCTTCTGCTTCTGCTTCACTTATAATAGTTTGCTTCTGTGAATTAGCATCTGCAATAATCCGTCCAGCTTCTTCATTCCCTTTCTCTACTCCTTCTTGGTAGATTTTGTCGGTCAGTTCCTGAATTTTTGTATCCATTTCCTACTTATATTATAAATTATATTTTCATTTATAGTAAACGCCCACAAAGATATTCTTTTCCTTGAATAAACCTCATTTTAAATGTGAAATCAAGCTAAAATGCAGTCCCATTTATTTTAATTTGTACATTTGTTCGTTTAAAATAAATATAATATGTTCTCAATCAAAAAAGCGACAACAGACGATTGTTTAACAATTCGTTCCCTGGCTTCCCGTACATGGGGAAACACATATGGAAGCATTCTATCCAAAGAACAGTTGGATTACATGTTTGACATGATGTATGCACCGGAAAATATCCTCAAACAAATGAACGAATTACATCACCAGTTTTTCATCATATTCAAAGACGATGAACCGGCAGGCTATTTATCTATCGAGAAAAAAGAAAATGATTTATTTAATTTTCAAAAAATATACTCGCTACCCGAAACCCACGGAAGTGGCATAGGGAGATATATCATAGAACAAGGCATTGCCTATCTGAAAAGCATCTGTTCTACCCCTTTTACCATAGAATTATATGTAAACCGGCATAATCCGGCTGTCAACTTTTACAAACACATGGGATTTGAAGAAGTCGCAATCCGCGACCACCATATCGGAAACGGCTATTACATGAACGACTTCATTATGATAATGAAAATAGGAAACTGAATAGATTCATACCCGTACAGTTTTACTGAAAGGATTGGAAAACAAAAAGTTTATATTTTTCACAAACTACGAAAGCCGGAAAGGGAAACAACTGGCAGACAATCCTTATATATCAATATCATTTGTATGGCATAAACTGGAAAGGCAGATACACATCGAAGGGAAAGTAGAAAAATGTTCCCCCGAAGAATCTGATACTTACTTTGCCAACAGACCCTATAAAAGTAGAATAGGTGCCCGGATTTCTCCACAAAGCCAAGTAATACAAAACAGGCATGACCGCATTTTATACACTCAGAATGGAGACAATAAAACATGGAAGATTGAAAGGTTGGCTCCATAAGAAAAAATGTTCCCGATGATTTGTACAAATCATCGGGAACATTTTATAAAATCATCGGGATGTTTTTTATTTCTTGGCATCTGTTGTCTTTTTAGGATAATCTACAATCCGTATAGTCGTTACCTTTACGGAATATATAACTGCCAATTTATCGTTTGTAGGTTCTCCCAAAGCTAACCGGTACTTCAACATCTTCCTTCTTGCTTTTTCTCTGTTCATAGCAGATCCGTTTTATAGTTAATACTAACACAGTAACATTTTTGTATATACAATTAGTTCCTGCCTTTAAGAAAGATTTGCAGCTTTTTTCTCTTTTCCTTCAGCAATCTCTACTAAATAAACGCCAAAACATATTAGCAAAATAGCTGTCGTTTGCATCCAGCTAAAACGATCCTGGCCTAAAAGCAAAGAAGTTATAGTTGCCACAATCAGTATCAAATAACCATAAATGGCAACCAATGTCGTACTCAAATATTCTAACCCGATAGGAACAAGGAAATAGGTCAGTACAGTTGGAAATATAAGTACAAACATCAACACGGCAAATGGCCACCATTGAAATGCATCCGAAAACAAACGTGCCTCGAATCCATAAAAAGGTAAAATGATTAAACTGGAGAATGCAGCTCCCGTAAATGTATAACGTAGCATCGTTATCATATCCACCGACATTAAAACCCGTTTACTTAACACCAGATATACGGCATAAAAAACAGAACTTGCCAGACATAGCATATTCCCATTAAATGCATCCGCCGCCAAATCATCACTTTTTTGCGTCAGGATACAAAGCAAGGCACCTCCCAATCCAACGGCAATGCCTAAAATCTTCATAAATGTAACCTTCTCTCTATAAAAAAGAACCATGATTACAAACACCCATATCGGTTGCAGACTGGTGAATATAGAACTCGACACGGGTGTAGTTTTGCTTAATCCAATCAGGTAAAGGAACATAAAACCATATATTCCGATCGCCCCTAAAAGAAACAACATTACTTTATCTTTCGATGAAGCCGGCTCTTTTTTCATAAACAACCCTATGATCCAAAATGCCACCGCTGCAAATACGCACCTAAAAGTAGCTCCCACCAACGGACTCAACCAAAGCGGCAATAAATACTTCAAGGCATTCATGTTTAAACCACTGAATGTCTTGCCGACAACCATACTGATATTCGCTTCTAACTTTTTATTCTTCACTGTTTATACTTGTTTTATAATTTATCATCAAATAAGAATGAATCTCGTTTTACATAAGCAAAGACAGCCGCAATAAGTGCAATACATCCATTAAAAATAAAAGCAAACTGTTGAGATTTTATATCAAACATCGACTGGAAAAAATCGATAATGAACGGGCATGATAAAATAGCCAGATAATTCATTGACATGACAAACGCAAGCGCCAAAGTCACTTTTTTCGGAATAGCCGTCCGCGTAGTTTTATCATAAGCAATCGGCTGGATAACACCATACCCCAATCCTATTAAAATACATCCCAAACCAATCAACCACTCGGTTCTTGAAACTACTATCAATGCCATTCCTACAGCAATACTCAGTAAACTGTAAAACTTCGTCTTATTCCTGAGCAAGCCTACTATCTGGTTCAGCATAAGGCCCGGTGCCATAATAGCCAAAAAGAACAACGAAATCATCAGTCCCGAATTGCCACTCGTAAACTTATACTCCTTCATCAGGAAAGGCAGGTTAAAACTAATGATTATAACCAAATAGGTAGCTAGCCCATAGAAAAGCATAATCTGGATCAGTTTCTTTATATCCACTCCGAATTTACCTTCTATAATCACCTGGCCGGATGGTACAGACATCGTTTTTTCGGAAACCGTAGCCGGCTCCACCTTATCCATATTATTCTTTAAATAAAACGACAGGACAATGGAAACTATAGGCAACAAATATACGGCAAATGGCAGATGCCAGTTAATTTCGGCAAGATATCCGGTAACAACCGTTGCTATTACCAATGTAACATTCGTAATAGCAGAGCTTAACCCAAACTGTTTGGTACGATACGCCCCGATAAAAAACTTAGAGATCAATCCCGTCGATAAAGGTACTATCAACCCCGAGCCGATTCCCATCAATGCACTGACGGCAATTAACTGCCACATTTTATCAGACAACAAATATAACACACCGCTAAGCGCAAAAATGACCAGTCCCGATTGTAGCAACCATATCGTATTTACTTTCTCATTCAGTTTACCAGCCAAAATAATGAAAGGAATAATCAATAAGGAAGGCAACGACGACAACATCTGGATATCCAGCTCCGTCGATTCGGGAAAAATGACGGCCAATTTCCCCAATATAGGAGACACAGCCAGACCTGGCAACGCGTTTAAGGCTGATATAGACCATATGCCCACCAGTGTGATTAAAGGGATGGTTCCCTGTCCTGTTTGTATTTTCATAAGATACGGTATTTATTCTACGAAAAACAAATCATATACGATGAAAGTTTTGCATATATCGGTCGAGTGTGCTACGGCACTAAAAAACGCCAAATAATGTAAAACGCCAAAACATTCGGAAAAGACATCTGTTTGGCTATAAACGCTCGATGGGACATAAATTCCCATTGATTCAAACATATTATTAACATCAAAAACTAAATCAAAATGAAAGACTCAGATTTCAGAAAAGGTGATGCCAAAACGGCAATTTTCGGTTCCGAAATGATGTTGAATCCCTCTCCGGTAGATAAAATACCCGATGGTCCTACGACCCCGGAGATTGCGTACCAGATGGTAAAAGACGAAACCTTCGCACAAACACAGCCACGTTTGAACTTGGCAACCTTCGTTACCACATACATGGATGACTATGCAACCAAATTGATGAACGAGGCAATCAATATCAACTACATCGACGAAACGGAATATCCGAGAATTGCTGTTATGAATGCAAAATGTATCAACATAATGGCTAACCTTTGGAATTCTCCTGACCCTGAAAAATGGAAAACAGGCGCACTGGCCATCGGTTCATCCGAAGCTTGTATGCTAGGGGGTGTTGCCGCATGGTTGCGCTGGCGTAAAAAAAGACAGGCACAAGGAAAACCAACAGACAAGCCTAATTTTGTTATCTCGGCCGGATTCCAGGTTGTATGGGAGAAATTCGCACAGTTGTGGCAGATTGAAATGCGCCAGGTACCTTTGACGTTGGACAAGACAACGCTTGATCCGGAAGAAGCATTAAAGATGTGTGACGAAAACACCATTTGTATCGTCCCTATCCAAGGTGTTACATGGACAGGCCTGAACGATGATGTGGAAGCCCTTGACAAAGCCCTTGATGCTTACAATGCAAAAACCGGTTATGACATTTCGATCCACGTAGATGCCGCCAGCGGTGGTTTTATTTTACCATTCCTGAATCCCGAAGTAAAATGGGATTTCCGCTTGAAATGGGTTCTTTCCATCAGTACGTCAGGACATAAATTCGGATTGGTTTATCCGGGGTTAGGCTGGGTTGTCTGGAAAGGTAAACAATACTTGCCTGATGAAATGTCATTCAGTGTAAATTATCTGGGAGCCAATATTACACAGGTAGGTTTGAACTTCTCTCGCCCGGCTGCACAGATACTGGGACAATATTACCAATTTATCCGTTTGGGATTTGAAGGTTACAAACAGATACAGTACAACTCTTTGGAAATTGCCAAATACATCCACAACGAAATAGGCAAAATGGCTCCGTTCGTTAATTACAGCAAGGAAGTTGTAAACCCGCTATTCATTTGGTATCTGAAACCGGAATATGCACAGAAAGCAAAATGGACACTTTACGACTTGCAGGATAAATTGCAGCAGAGCGGCTGGATGGTTCCTGCTTACACATTACCGGAAAAACTGGAAAATTACGTAGTTATGCGTGTTGTCGTACGCCAGGGATTCAGTAGAGACATGGCCGACATGTTGCTTGGAGACATTAAGAATGCCATTGTAGAACTTGAAAAACTGGAATATCCTACTCCTACCCGTATTGCCCAGGATAAAAATATTCCTATTAAAGGAAAAGTCTATACACATACCGGTTCAGGGCATTCAACAAAAAAGTAATCTATGGAGAAGCATATAACATTAACACAATTGAAAGAGGTTGCACAGGAGGCATACAACCAGTTCAAGTCCAACACGGACGGTAAGAATGCCGACTATATTCCTTATCTTGCCAATATAGACAAGAACCTCTTCGGTATCAGCATCTGTCTGCTTAACGGGCAAACAGTCGAAATCGGTGATACGGAGTATCGCTTTGGTATCGAATCGGTATCAAAAGTACATACCGCCATCCTTGTTTTGCGTCAGTACGGCGCGCAAAAGCTACTGGACATGATCGGAGCCGATGCAACCGGACTTCCTTTCAACTCCATCATAGCCATATTGCTGGAAAACGACCACCCTTCTACCCCATTGGTAAATGCAGGTGCCATTACAGCATGTAGTATGGTTCAGCCGGTAGGTGATGCAAAAAAGAAATGGGATGCCATTGTATCCAACATAACCGATCTTTGCGGAAGCGCTCCGCAGTTGATTGACGAGTTGTATAAATCGGAATCGGCTACGAACTTCAACAATCGCTCTATCGCCTGGTTGCTGAAGAATTACAATCGTATTTACGACGATCCCGACATGTCGCTTGATCTTTATACACGCCAATGTTCTTTGGGAATTACCGCCAAGCAACTTTCTGTAGCAGCTGCTACGGTTGCCAACAAGGGAGTAAATCCGGTTACCAAAAAAGAAGTGTTTGAAGCAGATTTGTCACCCAAAATCACATCCCTGATTTCTACCGTTGGCTTCTACGAGCATACAGGAGACTGGCTCTATACCTCCGGTATTCCGGCAAAGACCGGCGTAGGTGGCGGCGTAATGGGCGTATTGCCCGGACAGTTCGGTATCTCGGCTTTCGCACCTCCATTGGACGGATCAGGCAACTCTGTTAAAGCGCAGCTTGCCATTAAGTACATCATGAACAAGCTGGGATTAAATGTCTTTGGCGGAGATCACGCTGTATTTGGATAAAAAGCCCGGAATTAAGGAACGCAGGTAACACAGGCTGAGCACAGATAAACGCAGACTATATTAATTATTAATAGAAGTCTGCGTTACTCTGCGCCGTCTGTGTTACCTGCGTTCTCTCGGAATACCTACGAAGTTAATAACATCGTCCTTTTAAAACCGTCAGACTACTCTGACGATTATAATACGCGCGTTCTACAGTCGGCAAACCACTCTGACGATCATAATACGCTCGTTCTACAGTCAGCAAACCACTCTGACGATCATAATACGCGCGTTCTACAGTCGGCAAACTACTCTGACGATTACAAAACGGTCGTTCTACGGTCGGCAGATCATTAAAATAAGGTCAGACGTATACGGCTCGTTATAGCTGAAGGTATTTCTTATTTCTCCGGCTGGCTTGGTTTAGCGTCTTTGCCCGCATTTGTGGTTTCGTCTGCATTTTTATTCTGATAATATTCCATTTTTTGAGCATTTGCCTTCTGCACAATGCTTGTAACGTAGACAGTAAAGATTGGGAACATCATCATACCCAGTGCAGCAAGCACTACAGACAGAATACGTCCGGTTGTAGTTACGGCCTCAATATTCGATCCTACAGTCGTAACATCCATGAAGGCCCACCACAGCGCATCACCGTAATTGTGAACCCCGGTGTTCACTCCCAATTCGAGCACATAGAAAATAAGGCTGGAAAAATAAACAGTGGCAAACAACATCGTTATATAAGAAACAAATAACCCCGATGCCCTATTATAGGATAACCAGCCAACTACAATAGCCAAGGCATATCCACCTCTTACCAAAGGAATAAATTGGATGAAGTAATTTACCTCCTGCGAAAATTCAAGTTTGAAGTAATGAATAATGTACTGGTAGGGAATAGCTACAAGAAAGAAGATAAAATGCGAACGAATATAACGCACTTTATTTTTCGATAAGAAAAATTCAAGAAAGAAATCGAAAAGAAAAAACAAACATATCCACAATTGTATCTTCTTGTATGAAGGTTGCGTGTAGAATTCTATATTATTAAATGTATCGAGCGAAATGCTTATCACCAAAAAGAGGGACATAAGCAAAATCAATACGTGCAACACTCCGTAAATACCCTTTTTACGAAGTACGATTTCATAAAGAGCCATCTTCATTATATTATTTTTTAGTAGTTAAGAAGTCGGGAAGACTGTAGCTAACTACTCGTCTTCCCGACTTCCTGATTAATGACGATAACAAAAGCATCAGAAAAATTGTTCCACGGCGAAATATGTTAATTAACCAAGTTTGACAAATCCGTCATGAAACATCTCCAGAGTTGTATTGTTATTACCACAGACTTAAACGCAAAGTGACATTGTATTCACTTTTTAAAAACATAAATCTATGGCAAATATTAACAAAGCAGTGAAACTGGGAGTGTTTACTCTCGCAATCATGAACGTAACGGCAGTTGTATCTTTACGCGGACTGCCGGCCGAAGCAGTTTACGGACTGAGTTCGGCATTTTATTATCTTTTCGCCGCAATCGTATTCCTGATCCCTACTTCTTTAGTAGCCGCCGAACTGGCCGCCATGTTCCAGGATAAGCAAGGTGGTGTATTCCGATGGGTAGGCGAAGCATACGGTAAAAAATTAGGATTTCTTGCAATATGGGTGCAATGGATCGAAAGTACGATATGGTATCCTACCGTACTTACATTCGGTGCTGTGTCTATTGCCTTCATCGGAATGGATCATCCGGAAGATATGTTGCTTGCCAATAATAAATATTATACGCTGGCAATTGTATTGATCATTTACTGGTTGGCTACTTTTATTTCCCTGAAAGGTTTAAGTTGGGTTGGTAAAGTTGCCAAAGTCGGCGGTATGGTAGGAACAATCATTCCGGCTGCCCTGCTTATTATCCTGGGTATTGTATATCTGGCAACCGGGGGACATTCCAATATGGACTTCAGCGGCAGCTTCTTCCCGGACTTCTCCAAATTCGACAACCTGGTTCTGGCAGCTAGTATCTTCTTGTTCTATGCCGGTATGGAGATGGGTGGTATCCACGTGAAAGATGTAGATAATCCTTCTAAAAACTATCCGAAAGCTGTATTTATCGGCGCTTTAATCACAGTTATCATTTTCGTGCTGGGTACATTCGCATTAGGTATTATTATCCCTGAAAAGGACATCAACTTAACACAAAGTTTGCTGGTTGGCTTCGATAATTATTTCAAATATATACACGCTTCATGGCTGTCTCCGGTCATTGCCATAGCATTAGCATTTGGTGTATTGGCAGGTGTATTGACATGGGTTGCCGGTCCTTCCAAAGGTATCTTTGCTGTTGGTAAAGCAGGTTATCTTCCTCCATTTTTCCAAAAAACCAATAAATTAGGTGTACAGAAAAACATCCTGTATATACAAGGCGCAGCAGTTACTTTATTGAGTTTATTGTTCGTTGTTATGCCGTCGGTACAAAGTTTTTATCAAATCCTGTCACAGCTCACAGTGATCCTTTATCTGATAATGTATATGTTGATGTTCTCGGGAGCTATCGCATTGCGTTATAAAATGAAGAAACTAAACCGTCCTTTCCGTATTGGTAAAGGAGGAAACGGTTTGATGTGGATTGTCGGCGGACTTGGATTCTGTGGTTCACTATTAGCATTCATATTAAGTTTCATCCCACCGAGTCAGATTTCAACAGGAAACAACACCGTATGGTTTGCCGTATTGTTTATCGGAGTAATTGTTGTAGTAGCAGCTCCGTTTATTATCTACGCAGTCAAGAAACCGACATGGGTTGATCCTAATTCTCAATTTGAACCGTTCCATTGGGAAGAGAACAATGCGCAAAACACACAGAGTACCCAGAGTGCACCGAAAGCCTGATACATAAATCTGTCTGTTTATTAAATAAGAAAGGATGTATCCCTCACGGACACATCCTTTCTTATTTATAAAATACGTAGGTAGTTGTATGGACTTATTTCGAGTCCCCTGCCATACTCAATGCTGTTGTGGTTAAATAATATTTAGTAAGCATATTAGGAATTTCCCATACCGGCATATTCCCTTGATTCAAATAACCGAGATATTTCCTTATAACGGACGAGAAATGTTTTTCATGTCCCGACTGAAGGTCAACAGGAACAACGATTTCCCAACGATTCCCCTCCTCTTTAAGGGCTACTCCCGGGTATTCCGTCTGCAAGTCGGCAATTGCCTGATCCAGCATCTGACGGTAAGTGGTTTTATTAATCTTTTTATCTCTTTCTATATATAACTTCGGTACAAATCCTTGCTCTTCTCCCTGGAGAATAGAGATGGTTCCTTTCGTCCCGCGAATAATAGATTTATGAATATCTCCAGCTCCTTTAGGCGCTTCAAAGTTCCATATCACACTTAAATCTATCAGCTTACCTTTTGCCATATATTGAAAAGAGCCGTTAGAATAAACATTCAATACGGAATCAGAAACATATTTACCGAGAAAATCCGGATACTCAGTTAATCCGGTAGACATAGTAAATTGTTGTTTTGACAACGGAGTTGCCCAGTGTTTAGCCGAAAGAAGCTGTATATCTTTCTTGTAATCTACAATCTGTTCAGGGAAACACTTCCAATGGATCAGGTCTACCAAGTGTGTTGTAACATCTACTATACCTTCGCCTTGCTGCTCTACATCATAATACCATACCGGACGTATCAACGGTTTACCGGATACCACTTTATAAAAATGATGTATGCTGGAAACAGATACTGCCGGTTCCTTCTCCGTACCATCTACGAGTTCACCGAAAAGTTCCGGATTCTGCATCAAAAGACGTTGTATCTCACTCCATACGTCGTAGCGTTCTGTCATTATATCATAGAGCACTACGTTGTTTTGAGCTGCTACCCCAAATGCCTTCTCCAATTTTTCAAAACTGGCTTTGTCTATAGCCATCGGCTTATCCGAAAGGACATTGAATCCGGAAGATACAGCTTGCAGGATATAATCGGTCTTATCGCGGTTATTACCGGCAAGCATAACAACGTTATGACTTTTCTCAGTCTGTCTTTCCTGCAGCATTTTTTGCAGGAAGTCGTTGCCACGATAAACAACTTCGTTCCAATGCGTAGGTTTCTCTTCGCGGCTATTGTAAGATTGAATAAGTTTAAGATGGCTATCCAATTCCGGCCCGTCGGGTGCATAGACATAAACAGTAGAATCAACACCATCCAAGGCTTCCTTTTGTACTAATGCAGCATGGAAATGGCCGGGAGCTAATGTTATCAGTCTTACCTCTCCGTTCTGATCAGAGGAATTATCTACTGTCTTCTTCGATGCCGGATTGCAGGCACACAAGAGGATTGATAAAAGATATAGTGCATATTTCATAAATACCGAAGTCTTTTTACTTATTTATCCAGCTTAATATTTAGCAACGATTTTAGCAGCCTCGTATCTGGCTTTGTCATAAACAGCCTGCATAGATACCGGGCAACCACCCTGGCGCTTGCTTTCGTTGGAAGCTTCCATGAATGTAAAAATCTCTATCGTTTCTTCCGGTGTAACAGGAACAACTTTTGTCTTGAAAAAATTCACTATCTGAACCAGCAGGCATTCATATCCGCTATATTCGCCAACCTGAACCTTTCCGCCTTCGCAGTATGCCGTTCCACCATAAGCATCCTTACCTTGACGAATACCACGGAAAGTACCGATACGTCCGTCTTCCCAAAGACCAACTACAACATCTGTACCTTTTGCCGACGTACGTGAAACTTGTTTGCAACCTGTACCCATTACAGTGTAAAGAGTTTCCACACCATGTATACCGTACCAAGCAAAGTCGGTATGAGATGGTTCGCCAGGAGCTGGAGAACAACAGTCTGCTCCCATGATCTTCCCGAACTTGCCATTACGCAAATCCTGATTTTGCGGAACATAGCGCAAAGCAGAAGAAGAGAATACAGGAACTTTGTATTTATCAGCCAGCATAAAGATGGCAATAGTTTCTGTAAGGTCTGCGGCAACCGGTTTGTCTATATACAAGATTTTGCCAGCTTTCAAGACTTCAAGAGCTTGTTCAAGATGCAAGTTTCCATCGTTTGTTTCAAGCATAACGCAATCCACTTTCTTCAGCAGGTCTGCAATGGAGTTGACTATCTCAACACCATTTTCTTTCGCTTTATCTATATATCCCGGAATACGCTTCATACTATTTTCTATGGTACGAGAACCATACGGATAAGCAGCCACAACTTTAAAACCTGAAAACTCCGGTTTGGGATTCTTGCTATTCAGCATACCTATAAAGGCTGGTGAATGTGAGGTATCTAATCCTATAATACCAACTTTAATCACCTTCTGTGCATAAGTCACACCTATAGCAAGACATGCTATAATGATAATGGATAGAATTCTACGTTTCATAATGCATTTATTTTTAATTTAACTTTTTCTTGTTTTAAAAGAGATGCGCTATCAGCATCCAGATACAACGTTGCTCCTTGCTTGCGTCGTAAGATGGAAGCTGGGCAAATTTCGGAAATTTCTCCGTTGATTGTATTATAAACGGCCTGCGATTTTGTCTTGGCCGGTACAATACAATACATAAACCGGGCAGATACGAGTGCCGGTATCGTCAGTGTGAAAGCATGGGTAGGCACTTCGGACAAGTTGCTGAAACAACCGTCGTGAACTTGCTGCATACGACATTTTTCATCAAGTGAAACGACTTTCACCAAACGGGGGTCATTAAAATCTGCCACATGTGGATCGTTAAATGCGATATGCCCGTTCTCTCCTATTCCGAGGCAGACAATATCTACAGGGTAATCTTTCAACAACTTGGAATAACGGGCACACTCAACGTGAGGTAAAGCTGTCTGCCCGTCAATGTAGCTCACACTCTTAAAAGGTATACGGTCGAACAACCGCTCTTTTAAAAAATTGCCAAAGCCTTGTGGTGCATCTTGTTTTAACCCGATGTACTCATCCATATGGAAAGCGTTAATTTTGGTCCATTCAATAGTGGTATCGGCAGTCAATGCCTCTAAAAATTCATTTTGGGAAGGGGCAGCAGCAAATATCATATTAATTTCATCCTTTTCCTGTAATAACTTATGTATGCAGGATGAAACTTCCTTAGCAGCACATTCTCCCATTTCCCGGCGGGTGGAATAAATCTCAACCGTCAACTCATCTTTTGTAAAATTCATTGTAGTTTTTATGGTTTTAAAATATTATATACGACATTTCCTTCTATTATAGTTGACTTGATATTAATATTTTCATCACAGATAACAATATCGGCATCTTTACCTATAGCTAAAGAACCTTTCCGTTCATCTATTCGCAAGATACGCGCAGGCGTAGAGGTTATCATTTGAATTGCTTGGGCAAACGGGATTTCTGCAACTTGTATCATTGTTCTTACCAAGCGGTCTGCCGTTGCAACACTTCCTGCGAATGCTGTCCGGTCTGGTAGTTTTGCAACTCCATCTTCAATAATGACAGGTTGTCCTCCTTGCAAACTTCCTAAAACAGATGGTCCGTCAGGCATGCCTGCTCCCCTCATTGAATCTGTCACCAATGCTATCTTGTCCGGCCCTTTGAACTTGCAAACAAATTGAAGAAGGCTTTTAGGAAGATGCACACCGTCTGCAATAATTTCAACAGTCATGTCATCTACCATATAAGCAGCCTCAACAACTCCTGCATATCTATATGCATTTCTACGCGTTACAGAAGACATACATGAATAAAAATGTGTAACATGAGTAAAGCCCGCGTCAAATGCCTGTAAAGTTTCTTCATAAATAGCATCTGTATGTGCTATAGAAGGCAAAATATTCCTGGACCGTAATATTCGTCCAAATTCCATAGCTCCATCCAATTCAGGAGCCAGACTCCAACGAATAATGTCGTCCGTTGCATCCAGAATCTTCATATACTCTTCAGGAGACGGATTCCGTAAATATTTAGGGTCCTGTGCTCCTCGTTGGTTATAAGAGAAGTAGGGGCCTTCCAGATGCAGTCCCAGGAAGGTTGCCCCCTTCTTATTTAGTGGTTTTACGTGATTGTATATTTCAAAAGTATGGAACAATTCTTCATTTGTACTGGTAAGCGTTGTTGGTAACAAAGCCGTAGTGCCATGTTTAGCATGCATCTCGGCAGCACCAAGATAAGCCTCGGGAGTTGCATCCATAAAATCATATCCTCCGGCTCCATGCGTATGCATATCAATAAAACCCGGTACTACATAATTACCATTTGCATCTATATAGTCTATAGTACAAACGCTATTTACGGTATCCTTCAGTTCTATAATTTTACCATCAGAATCAGAATAAGCAAGGTCCTCCCTACTGATTGTGCCGTCAGGAAGAAGTATTTTTCCATTCTTTATAATTGTTATTTTATTCATCTCATCTAGTTTTGAATGACCATGATTTAATCTTATGTCCATATACGGCAAAAAAGATCAGATAAAGATAGCATGGTGCCAATATCCAATAAGCATGCCGTATGGAAAACATATCTGCCAAATGACCGTATGCCAACGGAAGTACAGCATTACCGCATAATCCCATTACCAACAAAGACGAACCAATCTTGGTGAAACGTCCTAATCCTTTGATAGAAAGAGGCCATATTCCGGCATATATCAGTGAGTTGGGGAATCCCAATCCGACAAGGAACCAGATAGAAAGATTGGCTTCATGGCCGAACAAAGTTAGATCTATATGAGTGGATAGAGCCACACCAAGAGAGAATATCAATCCAAGTATACAGCAAAACTGAAAGGCACGTGTCTGTGATACATATTTGGGAATCAATACGATTCCCAGCATATATCCGAAAATTGTTGCAGTCAGTGTGTATGAAGGAAATACTTTTGCCTCAAGCAGATTTATTCCCATCGAACCGGCATAACCGATAATAGTATCGATAGCAATTACCTGTGTCCCTACATGCAGAAACATAGCAAATGCTCCCAAAATCAGGTACGGAAACTGGAATATGGAAGTGTGCGTTCCTCCAGAGCTTGCCTCTTCCTTATTTTCTTCCTCCTGATTAATCTCCGGCAATACCGAATAGCGGATAAATATACCTACGGCAAACAAAAATACACTCAAAATAGTATATGGCCATATTACCCGGCAAATCAAATCGTCAAGAACCAGGTTTTTCTCTTCTTCCGTATAAAAGCCAGCATCCAGTTGATCGAAAACAGCAGCATCACTGACTTTCAGGATTACGGCAGCAAAGATCAGCGGAGCGATAATACCGGCAAACTTGTTGCAGATACCCATTATACTGATTCGCTTCGCCGCACTTTCTATCGGCCCAACAATGGTAATATAGGGATTTGCCGCAGCTTGTAATATAGTCAATCCGGTTCCTATGGAAAAAAGTCCGATCAGAAAAATCAAATACGTACGCATCAATGCTGCCGGCACAAACAACAACGCTCCTGCCGCCATACAAAAGAAGCCATACATAATTCCTTTCTTAAAGCCGGCTCGTTTCAGAACATATGAAGCCGGTACGGACATTACCAGATAGGCTATATAAAAAGAGAATGTTACCAGATAAGACTGGAAATGAGTTAACTCACAAGCAATCCTAAAGTACGGAATAAGAATTGCATTCACCCAGGATACAAATCCAAAGATAAAAAACATCATTCCAACAATAGTAATCGCCATGTACATGGTTCGCTTTGAGTGGATCGGTGCAGTATTTTCTACAGACATAATTTTATTCAAGGTTAATTCGATTTATGATTATAACTTCATTTCCCATCCTTTTTCATACGTACGTCCCCAATATTTATTGGCTTCGCAGTCGTTCAGAATACGTCCATTCTGATGGTCTGTGTTTAACATATGTCCAGAACGTTGAGCGATATTACCCAGCTGTACTAACAATGTGCTTTTATGACCAGACAGAATATCTGCATTCAATGGAGTACCCTTACGGATACCGTCGAAGAAATTCTGGATATGAAGAGCATCCAGCTGTTCTGCCGGATTCATCAGATTACGAGGATCAATAGCAATCTGACTCTTTACGTGTTTTACAACTTTATCATCCAAATCATATACAGTATACGCATTGGCACCAGTAATCAGTAAGCTACCTTTTTCTCCGTAGAACATTGCTCCTACCGTACTGCCTTCTACTCCACGACCATTACAGCTACGTCCTTCCCAGGTCATGCATTTATTATTGCCAAATTCTATATTGACTATCTGAGTATCCGGTGTTTCCCAATCGTCATTATAACAATAGCGTCCACCAACAGATGTGACTTTTGTCGGGTAATCCAATTCCATACCCCAACGAAGAATATCCACCATGTGAGTTCCGTTATTCAATGCTTCGCCTGTACCCCAACGCCAGAACCAGTGCCAGTTATAGTGAACAACATTATCTTTATAGGCTACACGGGGAGCCGGGCCTTGCCATAATTCCCAATCCAACCAGTCAGGAACTGCAACCTCTTTACCAATACCAATAGACGGACGATTGTTCGTATACCAGCTCTTTCCGTAATAAACTTTACCGATAATCCCGTTCTTCAACTCCCGAATACCTTCTTGTACATTCGGCCACGAACGACGTTGATTACCCATTTGTAATAATTTGTTGTACTTCTGGGCTCCACTAACTAATATTTCCCCTTCTTCCGGAGAATGGCTACAGGGTTTTTCCAGGTATACATTTTTACCGGCTTGCATAGCCAGCAAAGCAGCCGGTGCATGCCAATGATCAGGAGTTGCAATAATGACTGCATCCATATCTTTAGATTCTAACATCTTACGAAGGTCTTTGTCTGTCTTCACTTTATTTCCTGCTATCTTCTGGATAGCTGAAGCACACTTCTGGATAGCCCGGCTGTCAACATCACATACATGGTTAACTTCACAACCTTCCTGTTTAGCAAAGTTAGAAGCCAGAGCAAGCCCTCTTGAATTAACTCCGATAGCCCCGACTCTTATCTTGTCATTTGCTCCAACAATATTATTATAACTCTTGGCACTAAAACCTTCCAGTACGCCTCCAAATGATAGCATTGCTGTTCCAACAGCTGCCTTCTTAATAAAATTACGCCTTGTTGTCATGTTTTCTTGGTATTAAATATTAGTTTATTATTTCTATCTCATCTGTTGTTGAAAAAAGTCTGCTATTTGATCTGTCATTTCCCAGGATATTCTATTTATATCCAAAGGCTTTTGCACATTAAGTGATTCCTTTTTTCCATATATATCATATAAATTAGATACGGCATCGATACAGGATTGTACAGCCTTTTTATCTTCATATCTATCCAACGCCGGTGCAACAATCATCAATGGACGTGGCGCTATGCAAGCCATAATTTCGGCATAATCTACCGGAACTTTTCCCGGTTCATCTGCAAACCATCCCAAACGAGGAATAAATCCGTGGGCATCGGCATAACTACGAATACTTGCATACTGTTTATTGCTAGTTCTCCATGGAGTAACTGAAGCTACTGCAGCAACCCCGGCAATACGGACATCCTGTGCTGCGGCTATCATACCAACAGTACCACCAATAGTATTTCCTAAAACAAATATGTTTTTATTATCAAGAAACGAAAATGCGTCTACAGCATCAACACAGTATTTAACATCTTCAACCATCTTTCCCATTTTACTCCATTGAGAGAACCGGTCATAAAAATATTGTGCTTCCAGCATACGAGTACCAAATCCAAACATGTCGATTGCCAAAACAGCAAATCCTTTATCTATAAGATGCTGGAATAAATGGCTGTTTCCCCTACCAGTCAGGTCTTTGTTATATCCATACGCATATCCATGCGCATACGAATACGAATGCAGGTATATTATAACAGGCAGCTTAGCATCCTTTTTCCTGTTTTTAGGGACATACAGGTTTCCACACATATGGTTTCCCATAGCCGTATAAGGTGCTATATGCATTATATCAGCATTAGGAACAACCGGACGTTTGGTAATCCATCCTATCCAATCTGTTTCAAAACTTGGAACGGGAACAATCTCTACAGGTTTGACCTGAGGAGGTTTAGTACCTAATAACCAATCAATATGATGCTGAATAAGCTTTTTGTCTGATAAAAATGCGATAGTGTCCCTATATTCTGATTGTAATATTACCGGATGTATCTGGTTTTTCGTTTGCTTTTCAGCCTGATGAGTCTTTGCCCATTTATCAAAAGTAAAATCGAAATAAAGATTGTTTACCCAAGGATACTGCTTCCTGCCGAATTGTATGTCCAGAAAGTCCAAACCTCTTTCCAAATCGCGAGCCATAGCAGCATGTTCTCCTAACCGGGCATATACGGCTATCTTATTATCAGCCTTCAAGAAATCATACACTTTCTTTACTGACTGGTAGCATTGTTCATTCGCCCACGGGTTCAATTGTTCCTCTACTATCGAATATTGAAATAATAAAGGACGGGGTGCTATCAAAGAAATCATTAGATTCTGGTCTACCGGCAACTTATCTTCCCGTCCAAAGAAAAAACGTAACCGGGGATGGAACCAATGCGCAGCATTGGCCGTTATATCATCCAGCGTTTGATTACAATACTGTGGGTCGCTAAAGCGCCATGGAGTTATCCCTCCCGTACCACAGCTACTTGTAATAACGGCTGTTATACGATCATCAAACGCTGCCGCCCATAATGATTGTTTGCCATTACGGGAATGTCCGGTAATAGCAATTTTTCCCTTGTCTACTTCCGGACGGGTATACAAATAATCTACCGCACGTGAAGCTCCCCACGCTCTACGCATCAGACAGGTAAAGTCATAATCGGGATATATTTCCTGATAATCTTGCGTATCATCTTTTTTATCGGCAGCAGCATAAACACAGGCTATGTATCCGCGTTCAACCGCCAATTGCGCCCAATTACGGTGCGACCATTGTGTCATATAAACAGGAAGCGGACGATCTCCATCCGGAATCATTAATTCTATTGTCATTTTAGCCTTATTGGAAGGACCAAAACGCATCTCTATCACCTGGATAAGTACGCCTCCCTCTTTATGTTCAGACAAAATTGCAGATTGAAAAGACGACGGAGCCGGTGGACGATGGCCTGATACCCAATATTGGTATTTATCTTTTATATCGTTCCTTTTCACCTGCCATTGATCTATTGAGGTAATATTTACCTGCTTACCATTCTTATCCATCACCAAAGGTTCAGGTAAAAACGGAACAGATACCATATTTTGAAAATCAGGAGGCAATTCTCCGGTACGATGCAACCAATCAAGCCATGTACTATCCTGTATAGTTATGCGCCGGCTTATGTTTGCCCGATGATCTTCCGGAACATTTATAGCAAGTATCTCTTTTAAGTACTGCTCACGACGTTCTTGTTCAGCAAGGCTTTGTGCATATAACGCAGAACACGTAGCATACAATATACTAACAAGAGCAAATATTATTATTCTTTTAGGCATACAATGATTAATTCAAGGTTGACATACTTTCGATTATCAAAGGTAGAGGTTTATATACTCATGTGTTACTCAAATTACGCCTAGCTACCTTCATAAAACGTCTTTTTTATATTATCTCAGATACTAATACATAGCCCGAATATAACGTTTATAAAATGTTTTCACAATTGAATATCAAAAAAAATTATATACTTTTGAGAAATAAATAATCTTATAATACCGGGATATCATGGAACTAACACTCCCTCAAAAACTAAATACACAAGAACCTATTTCATTTGACACAAAAGTACTAGTTGTAATAGGCACCAATGGAGCCGGCAAAAGTTCTTTCGGAAAAAAACTACTTAACATATATGGAGACCAAGCAAAAGAAATCTCCGGTTTACATGCTTTATTTATCAGCGGAACAAGTGATACCATTTTAGAAGAGGGCAACGAATTCTCTCATCTGCAATCAATGATTACAGAAAGACTTTTTATGCCTCGTCTTTCGGAATATGAAAAACTTATTTTGCGCCTGCAAAGTGAAGAATTTGAAGCTGCAGTTAATTATAAAGAAGAATGTAAAACAAACCGGGAACTCATTCTTCCTGTCACAAAAATAGATCAGATACAGAAAATATGGGAGAAAATGTTCCCACATAACCGACTAGTTCGCAAATCCGGCTTCATTGAATTAGCATCCACCAGCAAAGACAGCAATTCATATACAGCAGGAAGGATGAGCGATGGCGAAAAACTAGTATTCTATCTGATTGGTGCAATCCTATGCTCCCGCCCTAATTCATTATTAATTATTGAAGAACCGGAAACTTTATTGCACAACTCTATTAAAAACCTTCTATGGGATGAGATTGAAGCAATGCGGCCAGACTGTACCTATGTATATCTTACGCATGATATAGATTTTGCCACCTCACGCCGGGACAGTAAGCGAATATGGATACGATCTTATAATGCCGATGCACAAATATGGGACTACGAGCTAATTGAAAGTAATGAGAGTTTCCCTGAAGAAGTTTACATGGAAATATTAGGAAGTCGCAAACCTATCCTTTTTATAGAAGGGACAGACACAAACAGTATTGATAGCAGATTATATCCTCTTATCTTTCCTGATTATACGGTTAAGCCAATGGGAGGATGCCAAAAAGTCATAGAGACGACCAAAGCTTTCGGGCAATTGAAAGATTTCCATACCCTGGAAAGTAAAGGGATCGTAGACCGTGATCGTCGGACACAAGGAGAAATAAACTATCTGCACGAACAACATATATATGTTCCGGATGTAGCAGAAGTAGAAAACCTGTTGATGATTGAAGAAGTTATTAAAACAGTAGCACACCGTTTAATGAAAGATCAGGACGATGTATTCATGCAAGTAAAAGAAAATGTCATTAAACTATTTGAAAAAGATTTAGAATCGCAAGTTATCCTTCATGCCAAACATAGGGTAAGAAAAAAATTAGAAACAACTGTAGACCGCAAAATAACAACAGTCGAACAACTGTCTGAACACGTAGAAGACATACGGCTAAACATCCATGTACAAGAAATATACGACAATATCAAAAAAGAATTTGTTCAATACATTATCAATAGAGATTATAAAAATATACTCAGGGTTTATAATCAAAAAGGGATGTTGCCGCAAAGTAAATTATGCAACATTTGTGGCATAAACAATAAAGAAAGTTATTTGAATCTCATCCTTTCAATTCTTAAAGAGAATAAAGAAGATGCAAAAGCCATCCGTACAGCCATTAAAGAATCTTTAGGAATATAAAAAGTTATCCTAAAAGGAAGGATAAGTCCGCAAAAAATTGTTCTTTTGCATCTTATTTTTAATACAGAAGGAAAGTCTTTTTATAAACAATAAAAATATGCGCACACCTACTCTACAATACCTTTATCTGCAAAAGCCAATCACAATGGTGGTAATTATTTGTATTATTTCAGTATTACCATGGATTGGGTTAGGAGATTTTTCAACTAAAGGAGAACCACGCGAAGCGGCTGTTGCTACTTCTATGCTTGAAAGTGGAAACTGGATTCTTCCACAAACATATGCAAATGAATTTGCTTATAAGCCACCGATGGCGCATTGGTTAATGGCTATATTTTCATACCCGCAAGGGCATGTGTCCGAATTTACTTCCCGTCTACCGTCTGCATTAGCTTTTATCACTTTAATAGGTTTTGTACTTTTGTTTTTTGGTAAGCGGATTGTAAAATTCCAGGAAGCATTTATCGCTACTCTCTTGCTGGTAACCTGCGTGGAGTTACACCGGGCCGCTATGACAACGCGTGTAGACATGTTATTGACCACCTTCATTGTTATTGGTCTTTTCCAGCTCTACAGGTGGGAGGATAAACTGGAATTAAAAGGATTACCCGTAATCATTCCTATATTACTTGGTTGCGCTGTTTTGACAAAAGGCCCTGTTGGGGTCATATTGCCATTATTCGTTTTCTTCGTTTATTTATTGATGTTGAATAAATACAACGCCCTTACTATATTCAAAGCATTATTATATATCGGCGTTTCTTCCCTCTTTTTGCCTTTGCTATGGTATGTATCAGCATGGAAACAAGGTGGCGAAGATTTTCTTAATGTTGTATTAGCAGAAAACTTCGGACGTTTCTTTCATTTGTCAACACCAGCCATCAACTATAATTTAGGACACGAAAATGGCATTTTATACAACTTTGGAACATTAGCAGCAGGTTTTATTCCCTGGACAATTTTCTTTTTCTTTTCTTTATTCGGACTAAAAATCAAAAAAACAAATATCTCATTCAAAGAGATACTGAAAGATATTTGGCAACGCATCCGTTCCATGGAAAAAGTTCGTTTGTTCAGCCTGGTAGCTTTAGTCTGTATCATCTTTTTTTATTCCATTCCTTCAAGCAAACGTAGTGTATATTTAATGCCTGCTTATCCTTTCATCGCACTATTTCTGGCACAATATGCACTTTATATCACTGAATACAGGACGAAAGTAACACGTATATTTGCTGCATTTCTGGCATCTACCGTAGCTGTGGTTATAATCGCCATATTATTAACCATGTCCGGAATTATCAATCCGGTCACAATTGTTTCTCAATATTCGTCAAATCAATCCGTATTATATAATGTTCAACTTGTAACAAATGTACTAACATTCAAAAGTTTATTAACTACAACAATAGTTACGGTTGTATTATTATCTCTGGGAACAGTATATTACCAGATGTTCAAAAAGATAAATATTAAAATACTATACGCCACAATAGCTCTTACTTTCACAGTAAATTTACTTATTGATGGTGTAATAATGCGTAGTATTCGAAATGGTAACTCTTCCCGTCCTTTCGCCGAAAAGATTCGTAAAGAATATCCATTAAACGATAATAATATGTTTGTAATGAATAACCTGAAAGAATATACAAACATGTATGGTTTAAATTTCTATCTGGGAAATAAGTTCCATAATTTTGAAACAGAACAGCCGGAAAGCGGCTATCTTTTAGCTACAGACATCAGTTTGAATAAGATCATACAGAATTACGAGGAAAAATACATATTCAAAATACTTACAACGACAGAATATGCAATCAGTGAATTGCGCCAGAATATGGTATTATGTAGCTTTACAAGAAACAAGCAATAGAACATGAAAAAGATAAAGACTGCCCTTTTTGATTTCGACGGCGTAATAGTTGACACCGAACCTATATACGATATTTACTGGAATGAAGCAGCTCACCGCTACGGGTTGGGTATAAACGACTTTGCTTCCCTTATAAAAGGAACAACTTTGCCCTATATACTGGAAAAGTACTTCTCCAGCCATTCCGAAGAATTCCGTCAAAGAGTAATAGATGAATCGAATGCATTCGAAAAGGAAATGCCGTTTCCTCCTATGCCCGGCTCCATCGAATTTTTGCATATCCTCAAAGAGCATGGGGTAAAGATGGGACTGGTTACCAGTTCGGACGACATAAAAGTAAAACGGGCTTTCCATCTCCTTCACCTGGACAATATATTTGACACAATAGTTACAGCCGACCGCATAACCAGAGGAAAACCGGATCCCGCGTGTTATTTATTAGCTGCATCGGATTTGCAGGAATCCCCGGGCAACTGCCTGGTTTTTGAAGATTCATTTGCCGGCATACAATCCGGTACTTCTGCCGGCATGCGTGTTATAGGGTTAAGTACCAGCAATCCGGCTGAAACAATAAAAGATAAAGTATACAAAGTTATACCTAATTTCGAAGGTTTTACGTTTGCTGATTACCAGAGCTGGTAATCGTTGAATATAAACCGGTTAAATATCTATTTTAAAAGTCCTGTCTTTTAAACACAAAAGACAGGACTTTTAATTTGCTGTATTACTATTTTTTAGAAATTATATCCGACACGAACACCAACCATAGGTCTGCTCAGATCTTTAATAATCAAGTATTTCACTTCCAGCCCTACACTCAGGTTGTTTGTAGCATATACTTCACCACCCAAACCAATATTCGCACCAAAACGTGTAGCATTAACTGAGAGTCCCTGGCCTAAACTTGATTTCCAAAAAGACATATCTAAACCGGCCAACGGATAAAAACCAAACATTTCACTCAACTTTACTACATAATGAGCATTGACATCTATAGCCCATGCGCTTAACGTGTTATTCTTGACATGATAGGTCAGAGACGGAGCGATACGGAAATCATCCAAAATACAATACCGGTAATCCAAGCCTAACGTAGCATTGCCTATATCATCAAATCCGTATCCGATATTAAACCCAACTGATGATCTTCCCTGTTCCGTTTGTGAATAAGCGCCTAAACTAATAACGGCCAGCATAATCATAATGACAAATTTTTTCATACACTTTTATTTTAGTTCAACATTTACATCACAAATATAAACTATTTATTTTACTTTCAACCGTTCTCCGGCACTCTTTACAATACAACGGTAATATTCTTCGTCATATCCCGGAAAATCAGGTGAAGCAGACAATCCATAACCATTGTGTTTAAAATGTCCGTTTTCTTCCTTCTTCACATTACCATCCATATATTTAACCAAAAGATATTCACCCAGTTTTTTCCAACGGGTAGTTGCAGCATCAGCATTGGTTGTACTAAACCAAGTCAAAAAACGAACGGCTTCAGCCGGATTTTTTTCATATAGTTTAACGGCGGCGGCATCTATAGCCGGCAATACTTCTTTGTAGCTATTTTCCAATTCTTGTTGAACAGGACGTATATCCTGTATCATATAGCTATATTTTCCATAAGCCATATTGGCTACCCAATTGTGAATCCAGAAAGCCGATGTCCACGAAAAATTCATCATGTCTCCATTTCCTACACGATAACATTCCGGTACATCCGTTACCGAACAATAAACCGGAGTAAATACAGCCATGTCCGCGTCGTCAACCCCAAACCAAAGTACGCCACCAACAGCATCCGGCAACCAGTTTCGCATTTGCGGAACAATTACAAAACCTGTTTGTTGTGTAGCAATTGCACGTTCGTTTGTGTATTCCTGCCCATCAACATTAAAGGTCATAGGACGCCACCGATAAGGAACTTTATAAGAGCCGGCCCCAGCATCCTGCGTCATATCCAAGTCGGTTCCTTCAAAATGGTCACGCATCGCATTCTGAACATCTTGAACAGACAACAAACGATCCGGTTTAATGTACAAAGGCATAGGCTCCTTTGAAGTATCGCCTTTTATAAAATCGGCATATTTATCCATCGACTTATCATATTTTCGGAAGAAAGACCATACACGGGCTTCACATCCACGCAAAGCACTGAACTCATATGGACAATAAGCCTTTGCAAAACTAAAATCCTTATCTTTTCCCTTAAAATACCCTTTTTCACGAGCAAAAGAAACCACATCCGGAGAATACATACAATTTTCCTTGTCGTCAAATGGTATTTGCTGAATACGAGACTGGTTAGCATGTGCGGCAATACAATCGTCAGGAATACGTATAGCAACCCATACCGCACCTTTATTGCCTACACCTTTTCCTATCATTTCCATAATCCATGCTTCATTTTTATCGGCAATGGAAAAAGACTCTCCGCTACTGTAATAACCATATTCTTTAACCAGATCGGTCATTACCTTAATAGCTTCACGTGCTGACTTTGATCGTTGCAAGGCTATATAAATAAGACTTCCATAATCCATAATGCCCGTTGAATCTTCCAATTCGGAACGACCACCAAAGGTACTTTCTGTTATAGCAACCTGGTATTCATTCATATTTCCTACAACAGAATAGGTTTGTTCTACCTGGGATATTTCCCCGAGAGGTTTACCCGTATCCCATTCATTCACCTGAAGCATTGTTCCTTTAGGCCATGTTGCAGCAGGCCAACGGTATAATTCACCATACAACGTATGTGAATCGGCAGCATAGCTTATCATTACCGAACCATCAACCGACGCTTTTTTACCGACTAACAAACCTGTACAAGCTTCTGCTTCCTGACCGGCAAATATAACCGCACAAACGGCTATCAGTATCCATTTTTTCATCATATATAAATAAAGTTTAAGCGAATAATAACATATAAGTGGCAGCCCCGCAACAATAACCTATCAAAGCCAGAATAGAAAATCGTTTCGTATAATACATAAAATCAATCTTCTCTATTCCCATTACTGTAACACCTGTAGCAGAACCAATAATTAAAATACTACCACCCGTAACAGCACAATATGCCAGGAATGTCCAGAAACCGCCGTCCGACATAAAAAATTGTGCATAATGAGACAAACCGACAGTCTGTTCTACAACAGGATACATACCCATTGTTGCAGCAACCAGTGCAACATTGTCCACACATGAAGAAAGAGCACCTATGACAAAACTAATAAGATAAGGCTCGTGCACATGCTTATCTAAAAATGCAGACATAATACCTAACTGGCCGGATGTTTCCAATGCTCCTACAGCCATCAAAATGCCTAAGAAAAAGAAAATCGTAGACAAATCTATATTAGGTAATAATTGTGCTATACGTAATTTTTGAGATTCATGCATATGTAACTTACTATACATAATATCCGTGTACACCCACAAAATCACTAATCCCAACAATACGCCTAAAAATGGAGGCAGATCTGTCAACATCTGAAACACAGGCACCAATGCCAAAGACAAGATACCTATTATGAATATTATTTTTCGGGAACGTGTTGGAATCTCCGGAACATATTCATCCGCCTGTTCTTCTTCACTCATAACCCGCAATGTAGTTCCTTTTTTAAACAACCAAAAATGGGCAATAGAAAGAGGAACGAGCATATTTATTAATGCAGGAATAAAAACATGAGAAATCTGATGCATAGCTGTTATGTTCTTTCCAACCCATAATAAGATTGTCGTCACATCACCTATAGGAGACCATGAACCGCCGGCATTAGCTGCTATAATAACCATACAAGCATATTTCAAACGGTCTGTCCGATCTGGTACCAATTTACGAAGCACAGCCATGATAACTATCGCCGCAGCCAGATTATCCAGCAACGCCGAAAAAAAGAATGTTGCAAAACTTATATACCATAGCAACTTTCGCTTATTCTCCGTACGTATATAACCCGTTACGGCACGAAAACCACCATGTTTATCCACAATATCGACAATCAGCATAGAACACATTACAAAAAATAATGTTTCCGATNTTGCAAAACTTATATACCATAGCAACTTTCGCTTATTCTCCGTACGTATATAACCCGTTACGGCACGAAAACCACCATGTTTATCCACAATATCGACAATCAGCATAGAACACATTACAAAAAATAATGTTTCCGATACATTTCCCAAATGAAATACAATAGACCGGTTTGTTATGAAATTAACAAATTGGACATGGGCAGGCTGATTCAGCATATCCGGATTTTGTGTCAGAAAGTCCAGGAATATAGGATTCGATCGTTCAATAAAGATGTTATATGCATCAAACATCAAAATCATCCACAGCGAAATGGCCATAAATAAAGCTATGGCCGCTTTGTTAATCTTTATCTTGTCTTCCAGGGCTATCGCCAATATTCCCAAGACAAAAATTACAGGCATCAAAATGAACATAAATGTAATATTTTAGTTAGTTTTCCGAATAAAAACGATCATAAGCTATATAAATATTTTATTTCATCAGCCCAGATAGACTCATCTGGCGTCTCTAATATAAGCGGTATATCATCAAAACGGGAATCGTGCATAATCATTTGAAAAGGAATAATTCCCATTACTCCTTTTCCTATGCTGTCATGGCGGTCAACTCTTGACCCCATATCTTTTTTAGAATCATTCAGGTGCATTCCTTTCAAATAAGAAAAACCTATAACTTCATCAAAATGCCGGAAAGTTTCCTTAAAACCATCCTCTGTTTTTATATCATATCCTGCAGCTAGCGTATGAGCAGTATCAATACATACGCCCACCCTGGATTTATCTTCTACTTTATCTATAATATATGCAATCTGCTCAAACGTATAACCAAGATTCGTGCCTTGTCCGGCCGTATTTTCTATTACGGCACAAACACCGTTCGTTTTGCTTAACGCCCAATTGACAGACTCTGCGATACGAGTTAAGCATTCTTCATCTGTCATTTCATTTAAAGAACTTCCGGGATGAAAATTCAACAAGTCAAGCCCCAGTTGTTCACATCGCTGCATCTCATCTAAAAAAGCAGCACGGGATTTCAGCAATCCTTCTTCTTCCGGATGCCCTAGATTAATAAGATAACTGTCATGAGGCAGAATATGCTTAGGTAAATAGCCAAATTCCTCACAACGTTCTTTAAAAAGAGAAATACTTTTTTCTGCTAATGGAGCAGATTTCCATTGACGTTGATTACGAGTGAAAAGAGCAAAAGCCTTTGCTCCTATCGCCTGAGCATTCAAAGGTGCATTTTCGACACCTCCCGATGCAGACACATGAGCTCCTATGTATTTCATATTCTGTTTATTTTATATTATTCACCTTCAATCTTACACCCGCAAAAATGAAATTCTTCCTTTGCACGCTCGGGAGAACTTATAAAATATACTAAATCAGCCCGCGAACAAAGCTCATCTTCCGAATTATATATTTCTGTTTCTATAAAAATGGCATTTCTTTTATGATCCTTAATGCGTCCGCGTATGGTCAACCGGGGATCAAGAGTAGATATACTTTTTATAAATTTAGCATCTAAACGTGAAGTAACGCCAGACGTTTGTAACTTGCGCATAATAACCCAACCTGCCAATTCATCCATTAATGTAGTCTGAATACCACCATGCAAAGTATTCAACCATCCTTGATAGTAATCGCAAGGCTTCCAAAAAGCAACAATATCATTATCCTCTTCATAAAATTCCATATGCAATCCCTGCGGATTTGCAGGAGCACAACCGAAGCACATATAGCCTTCCAAACCATCCCACGGGTTTATTATTTTTTTCATATCAACAATAATTTATGTTTATTGTTATTCGTCCGGAATGGCAACGTTTATCTATTCCGGTCAGCAAATATAACAAAAAACCGCCTTCCCCGAAAGGAAGACGGCCTTATAAAATGTAATATAAAATTCCCCTGAATGCTTATTCTTCAATATCCGGTTGCAAGAAATCCAAAAAGCATAAAGCAGCCAAAGCTGTCCCATATCTTTTTTCGATGGTAATCCCTTCCGTTATAAAGTTAAGTTCACCTAAATAATATTTATCGTACGTCTTCTGGTGAAGATCATTGATTACACGAATCAAACGGGACTCAAGTTCTTCAATACGATAACGACCACTAACCTCACATACAAGTCCTCCCACTTTCTCATCAAAGTTTTCATCCTTGTACATCCAAGCGTAAACCACACCAGCAGATACAAACTCATCCTGGTATCCATGAGACACCGCCATGATAGTTTTCATTTCAGAACCAAATGGAGGAAGATCTATTTCATCCATGGTTGCCAGATGTGCCGTTGCTGGAATAACAGACGAATATGTCATAATATTAAAGTCTGATATACCGGCATCATAAAGAGCCATGTGATAAGAACCCGCATGTTTTTCCAAATCAGATTCACCACTACCCTTTGTAATAAAAAAGGTGTTTGGAATTAAATTCCCAACTTTCTTTACCATCTACAAAATATGTTTTACTTATTAATAATGTATTGAGCGTGCAAAAATAAAAACTTATTCGGGATTTTTCTCCTTTTCCGGGTAGAAATAAATCATCCCGATCATTTTTGCAAATTATCGGGATGATTTATAAAAATGATCGGGATGATTTTTCAAATTCTTTTTTCGTTCCTTTAAACAAATTCAATGCCTGGCATGTTATGATAATACAAACAACATTAAAACATATAAGGCCATGCTTACATTATGTCTTAGTTTATTATTGTTGATTACAAATAGTCAAATAACAGATAAAAAAGAAGAAGTCATGAAATTTGAATTAATTCAATTACCCTATGCAGCAAACGCTCTGGAACCGGTAATATCAAAACAGACCATTGAGTTACATCATGGGAAACATTTACAGACTTATGTAAATAATCTGAACAATCTTGTACCAGGTACCAAGTTTGAAAACGCACCTCTTGAAACAATTGTAAAAGAATCGGATGGTGCTATATTCAACAACGCAGGGCAAGTTTTAAATCATAATTTATATTTCACTCAATTTTCACCTAAAGGCGGAGGAGTACCAACTGGCAAACTTGCCGAAGCAATAAATAAGGAATGGGGTTCTTTTGAGAATTTCCAAAAAGAATTTGTTGCTGCAGGCACAGGCTTATTTGGCTCCGGTTGGGTTTGGTTAGCCGAAGACAACAACGGTAAACTTTCAATAACCAAAGAAGCAAACGGCAGCAATCCTGTTGTTAAAGGATTAAAACCTCTTTTAGGCTTCGACGTTTGGGAACATTCTTATTATTTAGATTATCAGAATCGTCGTGCCGATCATTTGAATGCTTTATGGAAAATTATTGACTGGGACGTGGTTGGTAAACGGTACTAACCGAAATTAGCTCAAGTTTAAAATGTAATAAGAAACCGCCGGAATGTTACGAGGGCACTGAAAAAGTATCTCTCCATTGATGGAATCTAAAATTCATCGGCATATATTCAAGTGATAAACTTGTGTATGTGCCGATTTTTTAGTAACTTTATGGTACATAATCAGAGAGATATGTTACCACTACAACGAACCATTCAGTTCAGCGATTATGCTGATTTATATGATTTGATCCTCCCTAAGGATAACCTGTTGCGGCAAATCAATGATTTAATAGACTTCTCTTTTATCCACCAGGAGCTGGTAGATAAGTATTGTCAGGACAATGGCAGAATGGCAGAAAGCTCAGTACGGATGTTCAAGTATCTTTTGTTGAAGACGATCTATGACATTTCAGACGTTGATGTGGTAGAACGTTCCAGATATGACATGTCTTTCAAATACTTCCTTGATATGAATCCGGAGGAAACAGATTTGATCAATCCGAGTTCACTGTGTAAATTTCGCAAGTTGCGGCTTAAAGATAAGGATCTGCTCGATATGCTTATCGGTAAAACAGTGAGTATAGCCATAGAGAAAGATATTATCAAGTCACGCACGATAATAGTTGATGCCACCCACACCGGCTCACGGAGCAATCCTTGGTCTTCCCTGGAGATATTGCGGTTACGCTCCAAGCATTTACGTAAAAGCATCTATAACACTGACGATCGGATAAAGGGTTCTCTTCCAGAAAAGAACACGGTTGATGATATTGAACACGAGCTTGGCTATACAAAGGCGTTGATTGACGTGGTGGGTTCAAATCCCGCATTGGCCGAGGTCCCTAAGATTAAAGAACGGCTGAACATGCTCAAGGAGGTATTGTCGGATATCGAGGATCATTATGTGACTTCCAAGGATGGGGATGCGCGGATGGGCCATAAAAGCACGGATGATTCCTTCTTTGGTTACAAGACTCATATTGCCATGAGTGACGAACGCATCATCACTGCTGCGACTGTCACTTCTGGAGAAAAGGGAGACGGTCCACAACTTCAGGAACTTGTGGAGCAGAGCCGTGCAAACGGTATGGAAGTGGAGACAGTTGTAGGAGATACCGCATATTCGGGTAAGGACAACATTATTTTATCCAATGATGAAGCGAATGGATTTAAGCTGGTGGCAAGACTAA
This sequence comes from Parabacteroides provencensis, assembly GCF_900232875.1. Lineage (NCBI taxonomy): Bacteria > Pseudomonadati > Bacteroidota > Bacteroidia > Bacteroidales > Tannerellaceae > Parabacteroides > Parabacteroides provencensis. Next base: position 250,488 of record NZ_LT960492.1, read on the forward strand.
ACCCGATGATAAGCAATGGTGCACGTAAAGATGAAGATAAATTCGAATTTAACAAGGATGCCGGAATGTTTGTATGTCCGGCCGGACACATGGCGATAAGGCGTGCCCGGCAAGGGAAAAAGAATCAGGCTAAAAACCAGGTTATGGTATATTACTTCGATGTAGAGAAGTGTAAGCCATGTTCACGAAGAAACGGCTGCTACAAGGACGGAGCCAGGACAAAAACATATGCCGTACAAATCCAATGCGAGCAACACAAGCGACAAGCCGACTTCGAGAAGTCCGATGAATTCAGAGAGAAGGCTAAAATCCGGTATAAGATAGAAGCCAAGAACTCAGAATTAAAAAACGTATTAGGTTATGACCGGGCCTGGGCGTATGGCATAGATTGCATGCGAATGCAAGGCGCTATGGTTATTTTCGTAGCCAACATCAAGAGAATCCTCAAATTAAGTTAATGATTAATGGAAAATATGTTTTTTAAGTTAGCCCATTTGAAGTCTTTTGGGGAAACAATCTAAGCCAATAGCGAACCATCCTTCTAAAAAAATAAAATTCGCCAAATCCAATTGAATGAACTTGGCGAACCTTTTGTTTTGCCTCATCGGAAGAGGAATGCTGAAAAATTGTATATTTTTCAGTGCCCTCAATGTTACCGGCGGTTTTTTTATTTTAGATTTCTATCGGTTAGACTTAACCGATAGAGAAATAAACTTTTAGCGAATTATTCAAGAAATAGAGGTAACGATTTAGCAACCGTGGATTTTCGGCGTTTTATGCAAAAAACAGCCCAAAAGTCGAAGAGACAAATGGGCTACTAAAGTGTGTTTTAAAGTTATTCTACCTGAAAAGATTTTTTAAAAAATATCTCTATCTTATCAAAAGGAATCACTGCCAAATTATCGTATAAGTCTGTGTGGTTCGCTCCAGGGATAATAAGTAGTTCCTTATTCGCTCCAGTCAACCTCTTATAGGCATCTTCGCTGAAATAGCGTGAATGTGCCTTTTCACCGTGTATCAATAATACTGCACTGCGGATTTCGTCTATGTATGCAAGAATTGGAAGATTGATGAAAGACAGAGATGCGGTTTTATTAATTCCATCATTGGAATTGGGTGAGCGGTGATGGTAGCCACGTTCTGTTTTATAATAATCATGATATTGGCGCACAAAAAGCGGTGCTTCTTCCGGTACAGGATTTACGACACCTCCATCACGATCGTAAGTTCCGTTTTGGTAATCTTTTGTGCGTTGCTTGTTAAGTTGTACGCGAAGCTGATAACGGTCATCGGCAGACATTGTATCAAAGTACCCATTGGCATTTACACGGCTCATATCATACATCGTAGAAGCAACGGTAGCTTTGATGCGGGGATCGTTAGCCGCTGCGTTCAAGGCAAATCCGCCCCAACCGCAAACACCGAGGATACCGATTGATCCGGAATCCACATCCTCACGGGTCAGCAGATAATCGACCGCCGCACTGAAATCGTCTGTACTTATTTCAGGCGAAGTAAGATTGCGAGGAGTACCGCTGCTTTCGCCATAAAACGAAGGGTCGAAAGCAATAGTCAGAAAACCTCGCTCGGCAAGGGATTGTGCATATCGTCCCGATACCTGCTCTTTTACTGCGCCATACGGTCCGCATACGGCTACTGCCGCCAACTGTCCGCTTGCATCCAACGGCTTGTAAAGGTCTGCTACAAGTGTTATCCCGTAGCGGTTATGAAATGTAATTTTAGAGTGGGTCACTTTTTCGCTTTCGGGAAATGTTTTGTCCCATTCTTGAGTTAATTCTAAAGTATCCATGTCTGATGAGTTTTTATACTTAATTGTTTCCGATGCCATGACATCCGTAAGTGACAGAGATATCATTATGGCAATAATTTGTAATTTCATACTACTATTGTTTTTGTTCTCTCATATTTCAAATGTTTTTCTAATTTATTAGACTTCAATTTTCTTAATAAAACGAGCGGGGTTTCCTGCTACCACCGTCATAGGCGGCACATCTTTGGTAACGACACTGCCAGCTCCGACAATCGCACCGTAACCGATGCGCACTCCCGGAAGAATGGTTGAATTGATGCCAATCCATGCCCTATCTTCTATGACTATCGGACGACCATAGGTTGCACTGCGGTTTTCCGGATTCGGGTCATGGTTGATGGTTATCAGATTGACTTTCGGACCGATGAATACATCATTGCCGATGGTAATACCTCCACGACCAAAGAAAGTGCAGCACTGCTGGATGAAACACCCCTTTCCGATGGTAATCGGCTTGCCATAATCAATATAAAGCGGCGGTAGCACCGTTGTACTCTCTTCGAGTGGTTTACCAAGAATCCGTCCCATATAGTCATGGACTTCTTCAGGAGTACGATAACCTGTATTCATTACTGTTGCAGTCTTAATAGTTTCGAAAATATCGGTAATCAACGCCTCGTAACCCGGTTCGTTTTGGGAAACCATCTCGCCTGACAAATCTTTTTCAAAAATATCTTTCATGTTGTTCCTTATTTAATAGTGATACCTCCGTCTACAATTAAGCCATGCCCGTTCATATAAGTTGCTTGCGGACTGCATAGCCACAATACGGCATCGGCGATTTCTTCGGGCTTGCCCAAACGTCCGCTCGGAATATCCTTTGTAAAGGCACTTTCTAACTGGGGATTGCGGCTTATCAACTCATCTACCATTGCGGTTTGGATAACTCCCGGACATATGGCATTAATGCGAATCCCTTTTGCCGCATAATCAATTGCGGCAGTTTTTGTCAATCCGAGAACGGCATGTTTACAAGCTATATAGGCAGCCTGTCCCGGAAAGCCGACCACACCTCCTGCCGATGCGGTATTGACGATGGCTCCGCTTCCTTGCTCCAGCATTTGGAGAATTTCATAGCGCATACAATTCCATACGCCTTTCAAGTCTACAGCCACAGTGCGGTCAAACTCGTCATCGGTAATCTCAGCCATAGGACGTTGCGGAGTTTGTATTCCGGCATTATTAAGAGCTGCATCCAAACGTCCGTAAGTAGCTATAATCCAATCAATCATTTCTTTTACAGCTTGAGTATCGGACACATCAAGGCGATAAGCAGTCGCTTTGTATCCTTCAGCAACCAATCTTTCAGCCTGTACTTTCGGCTCGTTAATATCTAACAAAACGGTAATATAGCCTGCACGGGCAAATGCTTCTGCACAAGCAAGACCGATTCCCATTCCTGCACCTGTCACCAAAGCCACTTTTTCTTTCATTGTTTTTGTTTCTGTCATAATTATATGATGTTATCTGTTATAAGCTCTAATTATTTTCTGATGCAAAGGTAAGAGGTCTATGGCATTACGGCTTTGTTGTGCGGTTCAAAGTGCTTTGCCGGGAAGTCCATAAATAAAAAAGTCCCGCAATCTATGCGAGACTCATTTCATGTTGCAGATTCCTTGTAGGAGGAATACCGTATTTTTCTTTATAAACCTTCGAAAAATGCGAGAGATTCTTAAAACCGACCTCAAAACAAATCTCCGACACCTTGCGTTCGCCTTTCTGTATCAGTTCGTGGGCGGCTTCGAGGCGACGGCATATCAGCCATTCGCGTGGGGAAAGAGTGCTGCATTTTTTGAAATCCCGTTTGAATGTGGAAAGGCTGCGCCCCGTATAATTGGCTATTTCTTCCATCGAAATGTCATTCATGTAATTGTTCTCCAAGAAATCCAAAATATCAATTTTCCATGGGTCGGTAAAATCGAAAACCGATGCATACAGATTCTTGTTCGTATTGAGCAGCACATACATACCCTCGACTATTTTCAAGTGCAATAACTCTTCTGTCGGCTGGATATCCGAATCGAAATAAGGCGTCATGGATTCAAACAGGCTTATGATGTCAGGACGATTAGACGGCAACTTATAGAGACTAACTTTCCCCCTTTTGGCATCCTTTGGGATTGAGTTTGGTTTTAACTTGTTGTAGAAGCTACGTAAGAATTTAGGCGTAAACATTAAAAAAATAGCCTTAAATTGCTCTCCATTCCACGCTTGCTTTGTCATGCGAACACTGAAATCCTTACAGATAAAGGCGCAGTCGCCTCTATGCAGCTTTGTTGTTTTTCCTTTTTCTTCAATTACCATTTCACCGGAATAAATATAAACCAACACGTGGGAATGGTTTCGGTGTGTGCAGCTCATACCTCCGTCAAAATACATCGCAAAAAAGATGTCCGAATAACGTAGTGTATTGATTCTGTCTGTCATTTCTTTATTTGATTATAACTATTATTTCTTTTGCAAAGGTAACTCTTTTCAAAAGAAATAATTTTGTTGTATAGCTCAAAAATTAAATGCCTCGCCTCATTTTTTTAAGTGATAGGCTTATATATTGATATGTCGGTACGCTTTACTCAAATTTACTTTTCCACTATGTGTTTATTTTAGATTTCATTCGCGAGACTCTAACTTACACTTTTATATTCATTCGGAGTTACACCGGCTACTTTTTTAAAAAGACGACTTAGATGATGAGGATACTTAAATCCCAAGGTATAGGCAATTTCGCTAACCGAGCGATTACCCTCCGAAAGTAGCTTTTTTGCCCACTCAATAGTGACCAACTGGATATATTCTTGTGCCGATTTTCCGGTTTCTTTTTTAATCAGATCACCGAAATAGTTTGCAGACAGGTGTAACTCCCCTGAACACCAGGCAACAGAAGGCAGACCCAATTTCTGGGGCTTATTTGAATTGAAATAGTCGTCAAGGAGGTTCTCGAAACGACTTAACAGATCACGATTTACAATCTCACGAGTAACAAACTGGCGATCATAAAAACGTACACAGTGATTTAGCAACACCTCTATGTTGGCCGCAATAATTTGTTTGCTATGTTTATCAATAGCATGTTCCAACTCTTCACGTATTTCATTGAAACAGTTAATAATAATATGGCGCTCACGTTCAGACATGTGTAAGGCTTCGTTCGACTCGTATGAAAAGAATGAATAATTTTTCATCTGCCTATCCAGTAATGTACCGCGCAATAGATCGGGATGAAACATAAGAATCCATCCGCGCGGATTACGAGTTTCGCCGTTATCATTTATGCCTGCAACCTGTCCGGGGGAGACAAAAACAAGTGTTCCCTCCCGGTAATCATACTGATTGCGACCATAAAGAAGTGGACCGCAATCAAGTTGCTTGAGGATAATACAGTAGAATCCGAAATTCTTACGGCTATGACGGATCACCTCTAACTGAGACATATCAACGACACTTACCAAAGGATGATATGTCTCCACTCCTAACAACTCGTTGTAGTCTTGAACCGAATCTAATTTTATAATATCACTCATATATTCCTTTTATTATTTGGTATAACTTTCTGCAAATATAGGAAAACACATCCAACCCCAATTCAGGCATTCCCAAAATCAGGAATATTGGTTTTTGAAACTGTAATTTATCTATGGACGGGCCTTTGTGCACACTCTATCTTTGCAGAAACGATTTACAGGTGGATCGTTAAAACAACATGACTACAGCTTTACAAATAATTATCAAATAGTAAAAAAATGGAACAAAGTAAAACTATTTCAGCTCCCCAAAGTCGGATTCACGTTTTGGATGCATTAAGAGGATTTGCACTGCTCGGTGTCATACTTATGCACATGCTGCAACATTTTGGTGTTTTTTCAGGTATGCCCGCGTCAGAACCACAATTTCCTATGCTGGATACAGCTATTCAATGGCTCTCCCAATATGTAATAATGGGTAAGTTTATTAATATTTTTGCATTTCTTTTCGGATTAAGTTTCTTTATACAAATGGATCGGGGTGCTAAAAAAGGAATTGATTTCCGAAAACGTTTTATCTGGCGCATGGTTATTCTTTTTGTGATAGGCATCGTTGGCAATAGCTTTTTCACTGCCGATATTTTACCTATATATGCCGCTTTCGGAGTAATCATGGTATTACTGTTTCCCCTAAAAAACAGAATACTGATTGTTATTGCCCTGCTTCTGTTGATAGGTACGCCCCGCATTATTTCAACGAGCTATGATCGTTTAGTAAAAACAGAACAAGTAGAAAATATGCCACAAAGACCAGTATCTAACGAACCAAACAAAAACAGACTGACTTCTTCTGGGGAAACAATGGAAAAACCATCATTCTTCAAATCGGCAAAAAGAAACTTAACCACCGGATTTGTAGGGAAATTAAATTATCAATTTGGTTTGAACGGACGCGGATATGTAACAATGGCTCTTTTTATTCTGGGCTTGGTAGTAGGGCGTTTGCGTTTTTTTGAAGGAATAGAAACACATAAAAAAAGGAACATACTGCTTTTTGTAGGATTTACTCTTGCTTGCTCTCTCATCAGCCTGATTCCATCGCAGGAAGTTACTTTCAGAATGCTCATGTCAGGGGTAAAACTATCTCCCGAAATGCTGCTATCCATGGCGCTTAATGATATACATACGGTACTGTTTTCCGGAGCTTTAGCACTTGGTTTTATACTCCTGTTCCAGACAGATAGTGTTGGAAAATACCTGAACGCCATCATTCCTTACGGACGCATGGGATTGACTAACTATGTAGCACAAAGTATTGTAGGGGGAATTATATTTTCTATGTGGGGTTTGGGTGCAATATTCGGCAATTGGGGAATCACTGAAGTATTTGGCTTAGGTTTGGTTGTATATGTTATACAAGCCATATTCAGTAGATACTGGCTGAACTACTATCTATATGGCCCTTTAGAATGGTTTTGGCGTTCGGCTACCTATCTTAAAATACAACCATTTAGAAAAAGGAATAATTCTTAATCAGGCAACCTGTTTTTGGGTAAAAAATAATATTGACTATACCTCTGTTTTTAATTTACTTTCAGCGAAATTGTTTATTTTATGATGTCCGAAGGAAATTTGCCAATTATAAAGGAAAAATAGACATTTACAAAATAAACTTATAGCCATATCTTTGTTATATAAAAAACAAAACAATATAAACTAAAAAAGGAGATTGATTTATGAAAGTAACAGAATTAACAAAAGCTGAATTTCTAAACAAAGTTGCAGATTATGAAGCAAGCCCTAATGAATGGAAGTATAAAGGAGACAAACCTTGCATCGTGGATTTTTATGCAACATGGTGTGGTCCGTGTAAAATGATTGCACCGATTTTGGAAGAGCTGGCTGAAGAATACAAAGGTAAAATAGACATTTATAAAGTAGATACGGAAAAAGAAGAAGAACTGGCTGCCGCTTTTGGCATCAGAAGTATTCCTACCTTACTTTTCTGCCCTATGAACGAACAGCCTCAAATGGCAAAAGGAGCTATGGGCAAAACCGATTTTAAAAAGGCCATAAACGAGGTACTTTTGAAGTAAGCAAACATAATTATACTAAAATAGTGGTAGAGAAATGTTATGAGGTTTATCAAATCTCACATTTCTCTATTATTTTTGAGAAAAATATAATTTAATTTTCAAAACCTATTGCATGTATAAAAACAATTACTACCTTTGCACCCGCAAACGAATAACAAACTATTCGCCTCTTTAGCTCAGTTGGCCAGAGCACGTGATTTGTAATCTCGGGGTCGTTGGTTCGAATCCGACAAGAGGCTCAAAGGATAGACAAAAGTCAATCCGGTTTACTGAAATAAGGGCAGTTACCAGAGTGGCCAAATGGGGCTGACTGTAACTCAGCTGGCTTTCGCCTTCGGTGGTTCGAATCCATCACTGCCCACTTCAACACCAAAGAGACTGGTTAACAACAAAAAGTTAGCCAGTCTTTTTTTGTTGTCTACTCTTAATGTTTGATAGCTTACCCTATTCAATTTAGTTGCCTACCTGAAAAGTTTCAAATCTTTCCTATTTTTGTTTTCTAAAAGAGTGGCTATATCCTGAGTACCGGAGATTCCTCCCGGAAGAAATTAAATCAGTTGCTTTTTCGATAGCCAACAACTGCCAGTATATTAAATGCTATGGCAAAGAAACAAATTACTCCAAAATGTACGGATAGGTCGGCCAATGTACTGCCTTTCATATAAACCATACGCATTACTTCTACAAAATAACGCAAAGGATTAAACAATGTCAGATTCTGCGCCCATTCCGGCATACTGCTGATAGGCGTAAACAATCCGCTCAATAATATAAAAATAATAAAGAAAAAGAATGCCGTAAACATAGCTTGTTGCTGAGTAGACGACACCGACGAAATAGCAAGCCCGAATCCGGTAAACGCTATCAGATAAGCAGCAGCAAAAAGATATATAATTCCAAGATTACCTATTGGAACCAGGCCATATACAAGCCAGGCTATAAAAGTCCCCACAGTAAGCAATATCAGGCCTATTATCCAAAATGGAATTAATTTGGAAAGCAGGAACACCGATTTAGGAACAGGTGTCACATTGATCTGTTCTATGGTTCCTTTCTCCTTCTCGCCTACTACATTGAGAGAGGAAAGGAATCCACCTATAATCGTCATTAAAAAGGCAAGGATACCGGGAACCATAAAATTCTTATAATCCAAATGCGGATTAAAAAGATTAGTAGAGCAGATACCCGACAAAGACATACCGGAATCAAACCCTTTTTCTCTGTTAAAATCTTGAATGATGGAAGAAAGATAAGAACTACCCATTCCTCCCTTCGTGCCATTTACGGCATTGGCGGCAATCAGAACTTCTGCATACCCTTCCTTTCCCAACTGCTTTTCCGTACCCGCCGGTATTTCAAGAATAATATCCGCCCGGTTACTTTCGATAGAAGTCAATGCCTGATTGTACTCAGGAGAAACATCCGTTAGCTGGAAATAATCCGAAGAAAGAACCTTGTCCGTTAATTGTTGGGACATAACAGAATGGTCATTATCAACAATACTGAGGTAAATATTCCTCATCTCAAAGTTTGCAGCAAAAGGAAGAATAATTAATTGCATCAATGGCACAAGAAATATAATTCGAGGCAAAAAACGGTCGCGCCGAATCTGCTTGAATTCTTTCTCCAATAAATATCGTAATGTCTTCATAAGCCTATTTCTATAAACGGATTTTGAAACGTTTTACACTCAACAACATCAAAAAGACTACCATTACTGTAAGGATTGCAATTTCAGGCAGAACAGATCCGATACCCAATCCTTTTATCATCACGTCTTTCACTGCTATAATATACCATTTGGCCGGGACAATGTTGGAAAGCCATTGTAACACAACCGGCATATTTTCTATAGGAAAAACCATTCCACTCAATAATATTACCGGAAGCATCAATACCATAACACAAACCAGCATCGCCGACTTCTGCGTGTCTGCCATCGTCGAAACCAACAAGCCGAGGCATAATGCCACAAATGCATACAATATAGAAATAAAGACCAGCAAGGTAAGACTTCCCGCAATTGGCACGTCCAGCAAAAAATACGCAATAACAAGTATGGTAGCAATGTTAACCATACTCAACAACAAATAAGGAATTGCTTTTGCGATAACTATATATGCAGGCTTCATAGGCGAAACTAGTAGAACTTCCATCGTTCCCATTTCTTTCTCTTTTACAATTCCAACCGAAGTCATCATTGAGCAAATCAGAATTAAAATCAATCCCATTACACCCGGTACAAAATTATAGGCACCTTTCATCAGGGGATTATAAAGGAGATGAACAACAGGCATTAATCTAGAACCGGAAGTTCCATCTGTAATGCTAAAGTTTCCGTTATCCATTATCAATTGACTCATATATGCCGTTATTTGCGTCGCCTCATTCGGATCGGTGGCATCGGCCAGTAATTGTATGGAAGCATCATTGGAAGTTGCAAAATCTACAGGAAAAACAATAACTAAACGCACCTTGTTCCGGCGAAAAAGCTGTTGGGCTTCTTCCATATTATCTACCATTTTGTATAAATTAAAATACTCGCTGGCACTAATACGGTCTACCAGTTTCCGGCTAATATCCGTACGGCTTTGATCTAACACAGCAACGGGTACACTTCTGATTTCTGTAGTAATGGCATAACCAAATATAATAATAAGTATAACCGGAATGCCCAACAAAATCATCATAGTACGCATATCGCGGAAAATATGATAAAACTCTTTCCGGACAAATGATACAAACTGCTTCATAGATTTACTCTCCTCTTTTTGCTTTACGTGCCAAAGCATGGAATACATTATTCATATTATCAGTATTGAAAGAAGCTTTAAGGGCAGCAGGACTATCCAAAGCTTCTATCTTACCATCCACCATGATAGAAACACGATTACAATATTCAGCTTCGTCCATATAATGAGTGGTAACAAACACGGTAATTCCACGTTCGGCCGCCTGATAAATCAACTCCCAGAACTGACGTCGCGTTACAGGATCGACACCTCCCGTAGGTTCATCCAGAAAAACGATACGAGGATCATGGATAATAGCGACTGAAAAGGCAAGTTTCTGCTTCCATCCCAAGGGCAGAGAATCCACCAATGTATTACGTTCTCCTTCCAGATCGAGCACATGAAGAAGTTCGTCTGTCTTTTCCTTCAGTTTCTTTCCGGACAATCCATAAATTCCGCCATATAAACGGATATTTTCCCATACTTTCAGATCGCCGTATAATGAGAATTTCTGGCTCATATACCCAATGTGTTGTTTAATCTTCTCGGTCTCTTTATAAACATCAAAACCTGCCACACGAGCCTCGCCCGAAGTCGGTGCGGATAAGCCGCAAAGCATACGCATAGCTGTAGTCTTTCCTGCTCCGTTAGCTCCCAGGAATCCAAATAATTCACCTTCCCCCACGTTAAAACTGATATGGTCTACAGCCGTAAAAGATCCGAAGCTTTTTGTCAGGTTTGTTACATCTATTACATTCATTTCTGTCTCATTTTACAAAGCCATAAAATAATCTTCTATCGAAGGCCTTATAAGCTCCAACGTTACATCCGTATATCCTTCTTCCCTGATATATTTTCCCAAACCAACTATATCATTCTTACCATCTTTCAATGTCAAATGGTGAGAATCGCCAAACGCGTAGCATGAATATGTATCAGGATAAGAGCGCAAATCTATCAGCAATTTATACATAGAAGAACCATGTACTGCATATAACGGACGAGTATATGTAGAACGGATACTTTCCGGAGTATCAACCGACAAACACTCTCCGGAACGCATAAGTGCTATACGATCACAACGTGAAGCCTCATCCATATACGGTGTGGAAACAAGAATAGTAATTCCTTCATTCTTCAGCCGATCCAGCATATTCCAAAACTCCACGCGCGAAACAGGATCGACACCTGTTGTCGGTTCATCCAGAAAAAGAACTTCCGGGCGATGGATCAGAGCACAACTCAATGCCAGTTTTTGCTTCATTCCTCCGGATAATTTGCCGGCACGACGATTTTTAAAAGGTTCGATCTGCACATAAATATCACGTATTAAATCATAGTTTTCTTTTATAGTCGTATTAAATACAGTAGCAAAGAAATTAAGATTCTCTTCCACTGTCAGGTCCTGATAGAGAGAAAAACGTCCCGGCATATATCCCACACAGTGACGAATTTCCTTATAATCCCGTACAACATCCAGGCCGCAAACCGTAGCATATCCGCTATCTGCCAACAACAAAGTTGTAAGAATACGAAATAGCGAAGTCTTTCCCGCTCCATCCGGCCCAATCAACCCAAACAGTTCACCTGGTTTTATCTCCAACGATATATCCCGTAAAGCCGAAACATCGTCGTAGCTTTTACTTATATGTTGAACACTTACATTATTCATAACTGTCAGTCATTATCATCAATTAAATACTGTCTCTCCGTACTGTCCTATCTTTAGATAACCGTCATTTTTCACCGCTATTTTAATGGCATAAACCAGATTGGCACGCTCATCTTTTGTCTGAATGCCTTTCGGTGTAAATTCCGATTTGTCCGAAATCCATGTGATGACACCAGGATATTCGCGACGTTCTTTATCTCCAAAGTCTGCAAAAACATGTACAGGTTGATTCAACTTCAATTGGGAAAGCTGATCGCCGGTTACATAAGCACGGAGATACAACAAATCAATATCGGCAATTTTATACAAAGGTTTGCCAGCTGTCGTCACTTCTCCTGTTTCGGCATATTTCACCAAAACGGTTCCGGTAACCGGATTCGTTATACGGCTCTTTTGTAACTGATCATCCAGTTGCATAATCTGATATTGTATGCTTTCGGCATCCGCATCGGCTCCGCCTTTGGTTTTGTCCAATGTAGAATATTGAGCATCCAATTGCTTTTGAAGAACCTTTATATTATTGACTAGGTCGTCCACTTGTTTTTGATTGCCGGCTTTTGCCTTCACCAGATTTTCCATGCGTTGTTGTTCACCACGTGCAACAGCAATCTGTTGTTCCAACGTAGCAATCTGTTTATGTATGTCCGGTTTACGGATATCCACAGACCTAAGTCCGGCCATTAATTGCATTTTACGAAAATATAATTGTGTGCTATCCACATATCCTACAACATCACCTGCATTCAGGCGATCTCCTTCTTCAATATTTAACTCCATAATCTTACCGGTTGCTTCGGAAGAAACCATCACTTCGGTAGATTCAAATGCACCGGTTGCATCAAAATCTTTCTTATTACCATTGCATGCTGCAAGTAATGCTACCAGACTGAATAAAATCAAGTGTTTCATATCTGTATAAAGTATTATTTTTCTAATTAGTTGTGTATATATAATCATATATTGACTGCAGTTGCTGAACCTTATGCATGGCAGCTGTCTGGCGTGCCATATCTTCGGCATTGATTTCACGAATCAGATCCGTTACTGAGATAACCCCGTTTTCCAATTTGGCTTCAGCAGCTTTCTTTATACTGGTACGCAGACGTATTATATCATTATCCGCACGCATCAGGTCTGTTATTTTACGAATCTCCGTATTTTGTTGTATCAATTGCAAATTGGTATTAAAAAGAAAAACGTCTTTCTGTACTTCTATCATTTGCCTGTTAACATCCAATTTCCGCCTGTCATTTTTCAAAGTGTATAGCTTGCCTAAATTCCAAGTAAGGCGAACACCTGCCATATAAAAACTACTGAATTTATCTTCCAGCATATTCAATCCCGGACGGCCATATCCTCCTTGTAAAAAAGCACCTACACGAGGCATAATTCCGGCTGTAATCTGCTTGTCCTGCATCTCCAGCAACTGGTTCCGGGCATCCAATGCGCGAAGTTCAGGACGGTTGATCATTTGCGGCAACGAACTTCCCGGCATTGAAGGAGTTTCAAGAATGGCATCTTCTGTAATAGGCTTTCCAACCAATGTTCCCAGCATCTGGCGATAAGCCATACGCGAAGCCTTCAATTCTATCTCCTTCTGACGGGCATTCAAAAGTTCAACCTGCATACTTTCCAGATCAGATTGGTTGGCTACTCCATTAGCTATCATTGCCTCGACACGGTCTATATTTATCTGTAATTCTTTCTGAAGCAAAGCATTTTGAAGAAGTAATTCGTCTTGCAGCAAACAACCGAAATAAAGTTGATTTACGCGTTGGTTCAAAGCATAAAGATCACTCTCCAACTGTTCACGGTTAGCTTCGGCCTCTGCTTTGGTTATCTGTTTGGTTGCATGAATAACACCTCCGTCCCAAATCGTTTGATTTACTTCCGCCACAACTTGATATTGATCTTTGCCCAGTGTAGGAATCTGTATACCTGGTATAATAGCAGAAAGCTTATCTGCATCAAACGGCAATTTAGTGACATCGCTCTGATAAGTAACCTTCGCATTCAATGCCACTTGAGGCAACCATCCCTTCCCTGCATTAGCCAAGTTATAATCTCTGGTACGGTTAATTAACCCGTATTGCCGGATTTGAGGATAATTATCATGTGCCCAATCATAACACTGCATAATACTAACTTTACCTTCTTGCGCCCTTAAAGGAACAATAAAGGCACTCACTCCAAACGATAATAGAATTATACAAATTGATTTCATAAATTATTCTGTACAAATAAATGATTACTTATTATCTGGTGTCAGTAAACGGATCATAATATCCGAAATAAAAGTTTTTCGTTCTTCTATAAATGCGTCAAAACGTTCTTCCTCTCCATTAAAAAAAACAGTAGTCAACGGAGAGCGTGCCAACATAGGAAAAATAACTAACCCGATTAAAGTTGAAGCCGTATAAGCCAACGGCATCTTTTTTATCAAACCTTTTTCCATTTCTTCCAGCATCTGTTTCTGTAACTTTATTAAAGGCTGCACCCGGGATGGATCTCTCATCACCACTTTGTACAAATGTTCCGGATCTCTGTTAAATTCATTTATAACAAAAATTGGAAATGAAGGATTTGACTGCATTATAGCAACATACTCGTTAACAATCTTGGGTATCTTCTCAAGGCAAGTCGTAGACTCATTCATTATAGAATCAATATTTGGAAGCAAAACGCCCATTAATTGTCCGAATATAGCTTCAAAAAGCATTTCCTTGGTTCGGAAATAATAATGCATGGCTGTCCGGCTGATACCCACTTCCTCAGCAATATCTCCCATTTTGGTAGCCTCATACCCTTTTCTGACAAAGACTTGTTTTGCTGCTTCTATGATACGGAATTCCATATCCTGCACTTCTTCTGTATTCATACGTTATATTGTTATTATCTATTTCGTCTCACATGTCTGACACATGTGTCAAAAGTAGAACAAAAAAAGAAGAACATTATAATTATGTTCTTCTTTTAATGTTTTTTATCTTTACTAAAAGAATATCTATATACAATCGGCAATATAGAAATTACTTAATTGGCCTTGCTTCTACCCCTTCGAATGTAATCTTTACCGGATTAATAAAACCATCTTTATCAAAAGTCATCTTATCTACACAGGTTACGCGATGGTCACGTCCTGTATCTCCCAGCGGGCGACGATGATAAACAATATAATAATCTTCAGAATCAGGTACATGCATTATGGAATGATGTCCTGCACTTGTTGCAACCTGCGGATCCTGCTGAAGAATTTTTCCTATGCGCTTAAACGGACCAAAAGGAGAATCAGCAATAGCATAAGCTACGCAATAATCAGGATTTCCCCAGCCGCCTTCGCTCCACATAAAATAATACTTACCATTCTTCTTAAACATAAACGGACCCTCTACATAACTTTCAGGAGTAATTTCTTTATAGGTTTCACCATCTTCAAAGGGAACAAGAGCTGTAAAATCATCATTCAACAGAACGATGTTACAATGTCCCCAACCTCCATAATACATGTAGTAGCGTCCGTCTTCGTCATGGAAAACAAACTGATCGATAGGTTGTGCACCATTTACAATTTCATTGATAAGAGGTTTACCCAACAAATCTTTATACGGTCCTTCCGGTTTGTCACTTACGGCAACACCGATACCGCCCACTTCACCTTCATGTACATCATTGGCACTAAAGAAGAAATAATACTTTCCATCCTTACTGATAATAGAGGGAGCCCACATTGCTCTGTTTGCCCACTTTACTTCCGTCGTATCAAGGATAGACGGATGCTTTGTCCACGTCACCAAATCTTTTGATGAATAGCAATCAAAAAATGTCTGTTTCTCGTATAGATCACTTGTGGTTGGATAAATCCAATAGGTATCATCATAAATAATACCTTCCGGGTCGGCATACCAACCCTCAAATACAGGATTACCGCTTTTTGCAACTTCTTCCGTTTGCTGTTGCTTTGACTGACCACACGCAAAAAATAAACTTACAGTCAACAAAGAATAAATAAGGTCTTTTTTCATCTTGAGTATATTAAACACATTAGTAAATATTACCGCTCCATTTTAGCTAATCCGCCTTCTGAGGTTTCTTTGTAAAGGCTTGGCAAATCGTTTCCAGTCTGGCGCATGACTTCCACCACCTGATCAAAACTTACCCGGTGTTTCCCATCGGAGAAGTTGGAAAATGTATTTGCATCCAGTGCACGGGCAGCGGCAAATGCATTACGTTCAATACAAGGAATCTGAACCAATCCGCACACGGGATCACAGGTTAATCCTAAATGATGCTCCAATCCCATTTCGGCCGCATATTCTATCTGGGCTGGCGTCCCACCAAACAACTGGCTTGCAGCAGCAGCAGCCATAGCACAGGCAACACCTACTTCCCCCTGGCAACCAACTTCGGCACCCGACACAGAAGCATTCGTTCTGACCACATTGCCAAATAAACCGGCCGTAGCCAAAGCGCGCAAAATACGTGAATCGCGAAACTCTCTAGAGTCCTTTAAATGATAAAGTACAGCCGGCATAACGCCGCACGAGCCACAAGTCGGTGCCGTGACAATCTTTCCTCCACCTGCATTTTCTTCAGAAACAGCCAAAGCATATGCATATACCATTCCACGGCTTCTAATGCTACTGCCATATCCTTTTGCACGGATCATATAATCGGAAGCTTTGCGACGCAGTCCTAATCCTCCGGGAAGAACTCCCTCCGCTTCCAGACCGTTACGTACAGCTTGTTGCATAACCTCCCATACCTCGGCTAAATAATCCCAGATCGAAGGCCCTTCGCATTGTTCTACATATTCCCAATAGGAATGACCGCTTTTCTCACACCATGCCTGAATATCCTTTATCGTCTGCATTTCATAAACCTGTGCCGTTTTCAGTTCATTGAAACTTTCGTTTGCCAACGTACCACCTCCGATACTATAAACCGTCCAACTATCTAACACTTCGCCACTTTCATCAAATGATTCAAACAGCATTCCGTTCGGATGAAACGGAAGAAAGTTTTTAGGTTCCCATGTTATGTTTGTTTTAGCTACCGGCGATAATACTTCCAGAATAGCAGCATCCGTCATGTGTCCTTTCCCTGTAGCCGCCAAACTTCCATACAAGGTAACATTAAAACGTACTGCACCTCTGTTACGATCTAAAAACATTTGAGCAGCACGCATCGGCCCCATTGTATGGCTGCTAGAAGGGCCATGACCTATACGATATATTTGTCTGATTGATTCCATGTGTAAGTTTCCCAATTAAATGTGTTTATACTTTTAGAAATATATTGCGCTTATAAAGCAACCACAAAATTACATAAATAACCAATACGTTGCATACGGCAATAAGTACCTGATAATAATTTCCCATATATTGCTGCAAACCAAAAAATAAAGACTCGCCAATACACCTGAAATTAATTACCATAGTCAGCATGTATGCTACAATAGAATTCATTCCATATATCTTTAGCCAATTCAAATGTTTGTTATGTCCTTTGCAATCTATCCAATAATAAAAAATGCCCATCAGCAGAAAACAATACCCACTGCTCACCAACACCATAGAGCTAGTCCACAACTTCTTAATAACCGGCATTTGCAATCCCCACAACCAACCTGCAGCAACCATAGCGACACCAATACCAAACAATAGCTGCAGTTTATATTTCCGGGTATATTCATTTTTCAATATCTGCCCGGCAAACAATCCGGTCAACACTGTCACACCAAAGTTCAGGCTACTTAATATCCATGTATAATTATACCAACTGGCAAACACAGTCTGCCCATCAACTATCGTAGCAGCATCCCGGAAACGTCCTAATACAACACGGTCTACCCATTCGGCCAGGTTGCCGTCAGGGGTATAAACACCACCTCCATAACCGTCTACCGTAACAAATTGCATTAATCCCCAATACAACAGTAACAAACCGGCCGCCACACCTATTTGTGCAGCAAAACGAATATGCAGAAACAACATGGCAGCAATCAAATATCCCATTGCTATAGATTGCAAAGTATTCGAATACAAATAAATTTTATCAAGATCCAATGCCAGTAAATTCCCCTGGCACATCATGCCAAATACCCATAATAGCAAAACGCGTTTCCCTATACGACGATACACAGCCGTTTTATCCGGCATTGCCTTATAACGCGATAAAGCAAACGGTATAGATACACCGGCCATAAACATAAAGAGAGGCATTACCAAATCCCAGGAAGAAAAACCCTCCCACTCCACATGCGAAAAGCCCCACATCAATGAATTGAACCAAGGTGCGTCAATCGCACTTTCCAGAGGATATAACACCACCTCCAGGACAACAAGACAAAAAAGGTCGAAGCCACGTAGAACATCCAGTGACTCCAACCGTTTGTAGACCGCCTTTTCCATATAATAATGATAAAAAACTTACACTTTTAAGAATATGCGTTGACGATATAAGAAATAAAGGAATCCCCAACAAATAGCAATATAAGTAACAGCCCCCATTAAAGGTTGAGCTGTTTCCGGCAACAACTTCGTTATTCCCCCGAATATAGAATTTGCAGTAAACGAAAAGTTTATAAAACGTTGTGCCAGATAAATCGTTATGGAATTCATACCGATAACAGTAAAGAATAAAGTCCAGCCCCGAAATCCTTTTACATCTATAATATAATAAAACAAAGCAAACAATATCATAGATATACCTCCTACCGTACAAACAAAAGAACTTGTCCAAAGATTCTTATTAATCGGGAAAAACAGATTCCATATTACACCGGAAACCACCAAAATAAGGCCAACTACCAGTAAATAAAGCACCTTCTTTGTCTCTGTAAACTCTTTCTTTTGTAATTTAATAAATTCGCCAGTAAACATCCCCAGTAAAGCAGTAGCTATAGCCGGAACTGTAGATAAGATTCCTTCCGGATCGTGTATTTTCAAGTAAAGATGCCCAGGCAACATGATTCTGTCTACATATCCAACCAGACATCCTTCCATACTAAACACATCCGCACCATTCCCGTCCGGAGCCGGAACAAATGCTAATAGTAACCAGTAACCAATCAAAATTCCCGCCGTGATCCAGACTCTCGTAATAGTACGAGTATTCACAAACAAGATTGCAGCAAACATCCAAGCCAGACCTATTCGTCCCAACACGCTTGCATAACGTTGGTTTTCAAAATCCAAAGACAATATACCGCCATATACAAGTCCCAATATCACCAATGTAATACCGCGGCGTATAATTTTTTTATAAATAGCCGAATCTGTCATACCCGAAGCTCTTTGCTTTTCCAGAGAGAAAGGAAAAGAAATGCCCGCAATAAAAAGGAATAGCGGGAATATCATATCTTCAAAAGACAACCCATGCCATTCAACATGCTGCATCTGATGGGCTATAGCCTGAAAAAATGGGGTTGGGAACAATGTTGCCAAAGCAATAAAAAGAGGGCCTCCGCCCATAATGAAAAACATGTCAAAACCTCTGAGGGCATCTAATGACTGTAAACGTTGTGGTTTTTTCTGCACTGTCATTTCTATCTATATTTTAAAGTCAGACGCAAATATAAACAGAAAATTTAAAATTCATCTGCATGAAAACTTAATTTATAAATAAGACAATCAAAGGTTGATCTATTGTTAATTTATCACATAAAAACTACCTTTGCACAACTTACTGAAAACAAATGAAACAACATCTGAAACCCATCATGTTTGTAGGGACTTGCTCCGACGCTGGCAAGAGTGTAATTAATGCAGCTTTCTGCCGTATATTCAAACAAGACGGTTACAATCCGGCCCCTTTTAAGGCACAAAATATGTCTCTTAACTCCTATTCTACTTCTGAAGGTGGAGAAATGGGACGTGCCCAGGTAGTACAAGCCGAGGCATGTGGTATTGCCCCACACACAGATATGAACCCGGTGTTACTAAAACCGACAAACGATAAAAGTTCCCAAGTCGTATTGAACGGAAAACCTGTCGGCAATATGTCTGCCAAAGATTATTTCGGAATACAGAACCAGAAAGAAGAACTCTTTAAAGAAGCCTTCGAAGCATTCAAAAGACTGGAAAGCAAATATAATCCAATCGTTTTAGAAGGTGCTGGCAGCATATCCGAACTCAATCTTCGCGACAGGGATATTACCAATATGCGTATGGCATTAAAGGCAGGTGCCTCCACATACCTGATAGCAGACATTGACAAAGGCGGTATTTTTGGTTCTGTATATGGAACTATAGCTTTGTTAAAAACAGAAGAAAAGGCATTGATAAAAGGTATTATTATCAATAAATTCCGTGGAGATGCATCTCTTTTTGAAGAAGGGAAAAAGATAATAGAAAAATTGACCGGTGTACCTGTTGTTGGCGTTATTCCCTGGTTTCGTGATATAAAAATAGAAGAAGAAGATTCCGTTGCGTTAGATATGAAAACAAACACATTCCGTGACGGAAAAATCAACGTAGCCATTATCCTGCTTAAACGCATGTCCAACTTTACCGATTTCGACGTCTTGGATATGGACCCCCGTTTCAATCCCTACTATACAAATAATGTAGAAGAAATAGAGAAAGCGGATATAATTTTATTGCCGGGCTCAAAAAACACATTGGCAGATTTACAGCACTTACGTGCCAACGGAATAGCAGAAGCAATCATCCGGGCGCATAAAGCAGGAAAAAAAGTTATTGGTATTTGCGGAGGCTATCAAATGATGGGCATCCGTCTGGAAGATCCGGAAGGTATAGAGGGAGAAATACCTGCAGTGCCAGGTCTTGGACTCTTGCCACAATGTACAATCATTGAAAAAGAAAAAATAACCAAACAAAGCACATTCAGTTTCTTACCCCAAAAATCCGGCAAAGTTACACAATGCCGGGGTTATGAGATCCACATGGGACGTACTACCTTGTTAAACAATGCCCCTGACAGCCCGGTCGTCTTATTGGAAGATGGTCGGCAAGATGGTTATTACCTGAACAACCATTGTTGGGGAAGTTATATGCATGGTATTCTTGATAACCCGGTAGTTCTCGATAATATGGCTGAAGGATTTGATAAGGAAGAAGCAAACAAGCCTTTTGATTATGCGGCATTCAAAGAAGAACAGTATGATAAGCTAGCCAATCTGGTACGAAACCATGTAAATCTGGAGTATATATATTCCACATTATAAAACATCCCGATGATTTTGTAAAATCATCGGGATGTTTTCCTAAAATGATCGGGAAGACTTAAGAAATTCCAACTATGCAGAGTTAATTATCATTTCAGACGATTGACTCTTGCCACGTCTTCAAGACGCACGCATACGGTAGCACCCAACTGTTCCAGAAACAACAGAGCATGGCTCTTTTTTATCTTTTTTACTTTACCGGAAACAGATTTCATAGCCCCACATAAAATCTCCACTTCATCACCGGCAATAAGAGGATGTTCGGAAGCCATTTCCAAAAATTCTTTGATAGCATCAATCTCTGCCTGCCGTACAACAGCCGGCTTGCCATTATAATATACAATACGTGAAACACCATAAACACGGATCAAATCACGTAACACAGGATCTGTACATCTAACAAAAATATAGGAACTGAATAAAGGGATATCGACCATTTTCACACGATCAGACCACACACGCGGCGTACGATGAAGCGGAAGCCAACATTCTACACCTAAAGCATCTATTCGTTCTTTTACTTGTTTTTCAGCTCGGGCAGCAGTATATAGTACGTACCAATTGGTATCATTTGGCTTTATCATGCAAAATCACTCTATTAAATTGAGCGGCAAATATACTATATTTTCACCAAAACAAATATTATTCCGATTTGGTTATTACAATACAAAGACTAATAATGCCAATCTTAATTAATGGTAAGTACAATAAAGATTAGATAATTTATAAACAATGAATTTGTCAATTTGTTAGAAGTATATAAAACAATAACGTTTCATTCTAAAATTTTATAATTATGGCAAAAGAAACAGTCGCAATTTTACGAGGAAAACTGGACGTAGAAAATCTTTTATCTCAATTAAACGCAGCTTTAGCCGAAGAATGGCTGGCATACTATCAATATTGGGTAGGTGCATTAGTAGCAGAAGGTGCAATGCGCAAAGACGTCCAGGATGAATTTGAAGAACATGCTGAAGAAGAACGCAAGCATGCTCAATTATTAGCAGATCGCATTATTGAACTGGATGGTATTCCAGTACTTGATCCTCAAAAATGGTTTGAATTGGCAAGATGCAAATATGACGCACCGAAAGAATTCGACACAGTCAGTCTATTAAAGCAGAACGTAGCTTCGGAAAGATGTGCCATACTCAGGTACCAACAAATTGCCCAGTTTACCAACGGATTGGATTACACAACTTGCGACATCGCAAAACACATCCTTGCAGAAGAAGAAGAGCATGAACAAGACCTGCAAGACTACTTAAAAGACATTGCCAGAATGGAAAATACTTTTAAGAAATAAATTTAAAAAGAATATTTGTACAGGCATGAGTTCTAAAGGATTCATGCCTGTATTCATTTATAGCCCTTTCTTACCACTATATCGAACAAAAAACAACTACAAATGCTACACAAATTCAAAATAAACAATACATTTGCAGTCTATTTATATGAATTAAACACACTAATAATACAAAAAATCATGATGTATTGGCAGAAAGACATAGAAACCTTAAATCGTGAAGACCTGGAAAAAATACAGTTGGAACGATTAAAAAAAACAATTGAATTAGCCGGACATTCTTCTTTTTATCAAAAAGTATTTGAAGAAAACGGAATTACACCAAATAGCATCCTTTCTTTAGAAGACTTGCAAAAAATTCCATTCACGACAAAAGACGATTTACGCAACAATTATCCTTTCGGTATGGCTGCAATACCGATCAAAGACTGTGTGCGTATTCATTCGTCCAGCGGAACAACCGGAAATCCTACAGTTGTACTACATTCATCAAAAGACCTGGAACAATGGGCAAATCAAGTGGCACGTTGCATGTATATGGTAGGAATACGCGATACGGATGTATTCCAAAACACATCTGGCTACGGTATGTTCACCGGGGGATTAGGATTTCAGTATGGAGCCGAGAAGTTAGGTACATTAACAGTTCCCGCAGCTGCAGGAAACACAAAACGCCAGATTAAATTTATTCAGGATTTCGGAACTACTTGTCTACACATTATCCCTAGTTATGCAACCCGTTTAGCTGAAGTAATGTATGAAATAGGTATCGATCCGCGTAAAGATACAAAACTGCACACCGTATGTATTGGAGCCGAGCCTCATTCGGAAGAACAACGTCGGCGAATTGAACAATTATTAGGCGTAAAAGCATATAACTGTTTCGGTATGTCGGAAATGAATGGCCCGGGAGTTGCATTCGAATGTACCGAACAAAACGGACTTCATATCTGGGAAGACTATGTAATTGTAGAAATTGTAGACCCTGTTACTCTCAAACCTGTTCCGGAAGGAGAAGTTGGAGAGTTGGTTCTTACTACCATAAACCGTGAAGCAATGCCGTTAATACGCTATCGCACACGCGACTTAACCTGTATACTTCCGGGCAAATGCCCATGTGGACGTACACATAAACGTTTAGCCCGCTTCAAAGGCCGTAGTGATGATATGATTATTCTGAAAGGTGTTAATATTTTCCCTATCCAGATCGAAAAAATATTAATGCAATTCAAAGAATTAGGCAGCAACTATCTTATAACGATAGAGACATTCGGTAATAATGACGAAATGCTTATTGAAGTAGAATTAAGCGACCTGTTTACTGATGATTACAGCGTACTGCAAAGCCTGGCTAAAGATATTACGCGTCAACTGAAAGACGAGTTATTGCTTACACCGCACCTCAAACTCGTAGCAAAAGGGTCTTTACCTTCTCAGGAAGGAGGCAAAGCTATTCGCGTAAAAGACTTACGTAAATTTGTGTAATTGTATAACAAGATTAAAAATATACAGCCATGACAGTAAATCAAATTTCTATTTTTCTGGAAAACAAGTATGGAAAGCTAAGTGAAATACTGGCTTTACTTGCAGAAGAGAATATACGTATTATAGCTGCCACTGTTGCCGACACTTCCGAGTATGGCATCTTACGTATTATTGTCAGTGATCCGCAAAAAGCATTCAAGATACTTAAAAGCAATAATGTAAGTGCCAACCTGACTGAAGTATTGGCGATTGTCACCGATTCGTGTGCAGGTAGCTTTGCCAAAGTATTGACTCATTTCACAAAAGCCGGTTTAAGCATTGAATACATGTACTGTTTTTCTATTAGAGATAAATCGATCATGATTATTCGCACAAACAACCGGGATGCTGCACGGGAGGTTATTCGCCGGCAGAATCTGGAATATATCTGCGAAAACGACTTAATAAAATTATAATCATCTCTTACCCCGGGAAGAAGTATTTTCTCCGGGGTAAATTTTATCTACTCACCATTAAAACAAATAACAAATGTTTGGAATAGACGACCCTGGTATCTGGTTGGCATACCTGCTGGCATTTGCCTGCCTTTTATATTCTATCTGGTTCGGAATAACCACGTGGAATAAAGATGATAAAGAAAGTACTAACTCTAAAAAAGAAAAGGAATGAGCACACTTACTCTGGGTATTGTCGTTATTATTTACATGTTTGTCCTTGCATGGTTGGGATATCTTGGTTATAAAAGCACGAAAAACGCCAGTGATTATTTATTAGGAGGACGAAAAATAAATCCGTTTATCATGGCATTGTCTTATGGAGCCACTTTTATATCGGCATCGGCCATTGTAGGCTTCGGAGGAGTTGCTGCAACATTTGGTATGGGAATCCAATGGCTCTGCTTGCTTAATATGTTTATGGGAGTTGTTATCGCATTTATTTTATTCGGCAGAAAAACACGCAAGCTAGGAGAAGAACATAACGCACGCACATTTCCTCAGTTATTAGGATTGCATTACAATTCCAAAGCTATCCGGATATTTATAGCCACAGTCATATTCATAGGAATGCCTTTATACGCAGCTGTTGTTATGAAAGGAGGTGCTGTGTTTATTGAACAAATGTTTAATATAGACTTACACCTGGCTTTACTTATCTTTACGTTGATTGTTGCAGCATACGTTATTACAGGTGGTATTAAAGGTGTTTTATATACAGATGCGTTACAAGCAGTTATCATGTTTTCTTGTATGCTTTTCCTCCTATTCTGGTTCTATAGAATCATGGATATGGGCTTTATCGAGGCCAACCAGAAGCTGACGGAAATTGCCCCAATGGTACCTGAACGGTTCAAAGATCTGGGTCATCAAGGGTGGACAGCTATGCCTGTTACCGGTTCTCCGCAATGGTATACATTAGTTACCTCTTTGATACTGGGTGTAGGTATTGGCTGTTTAGCCCAACCTCAATTAGTTGTTCGTTTTATGATGGTGGAAAGTACAAAACAGCTCAACCGGGGTGTAATAATAGGTTGTATATTTTTAATTGTCACTGTTGGAGCAATATATCATGTCGGTGCTTTATCAAATTTATTCTTTCTAAAAACCGAAGGCGTTGTTGCTTCGGAAGCAATCAAAGATATGGATAAAATTATCCCGTTGTTTATTAACAAGGCCATGCCGGATTGGTTCGGCGCTGTATTTATGCTCTGTATCCTATCTGCCAGCATGTCTACATTAAGTGCACAATTCCATACGATGGGAGCCGCTTTCGGAGCAGATGCTTTTCCGAAATTAGGACGCAGCAAGAACCCGAATTCAACAATGGGTGTACGAATCGGTGTATTATGCTCTATCTTATTAAGTTATATAATATGCTATGTATTAAGCGACGGAATCATAGCCCGAGGTACTGCATTATTCATGGGAATCTGCGCAGCAACTTTCCTGCCTTCCTACTTTTGTGCTTTATACTGGAAAGGTGTAACCCGCCAGGGAGCATTAGCCAGCTTATGGGTTGGCGCATTAGCAAGTTTATTTGCCATGCTATTCCTGCATAAAGCGGAAGCTGCTCCAATTGGCCTATGCAAGGCTTTATTCGGACAAGATGTATTGGTTAATGTCTATCCTTGGTATGCTATCGATCCTATTTTGTTTGGTCTTCCATTATCATGTATCACTATTGTTACAGTGAGTTTGCTAACAAAAAGACAGAAATAACAGACGTAAAAAGCAGAATTAGCATTTCTTATAATTCAAAAAATATTATTTAGCAGTTATAATCTTGACAAATACATAGAAAGCCATACATTTGCAATGTGGTTTTTTCATAATAGTATTAGATTTAAGGTTAACAAAGTTGGTTAGGGCTTGTCGGGAGACAAGCTTTAATTGTTTTATAGAGATTCAGATTTACCACTCATTACATCATCTTTCTCGCAAATTAGTTTGTCTTTAAATGTAACAGTTCCCTGGCATTAGCCATTGATGCCTCGGTCAAAGAAGCACCGCTCAGCATACGAGCCACTTCTAGTATGCGTTCTTCGTTAGTAAGCTGCTTAATACGGGTTATTGTTCTATCGGAAGTATCTTCTTTATATACAAAGTAATGCTCTTTGCCTTTTGCTGCGATCTGAGGTAAATGGGTTATGGCAAATACTTGCATTTTCGTTCCCAAGTCTTGCATAATATCTCCCATCTTATCGGCAATATCACCAGACACTCCTGTATCTACTTCGTCAAAAATAATGGTAGGCAAAGCTGTAAAACCGGCAATCATGGCCTTTAAGCATAACATCAAACGGGAAATCTCGCCACCAGATGCAGTTTGAGCTACAGGCTGCAAATCTCCACTCTTATTTGCTGAAAACATAAACCGGATATCATCCATTCCATCATTATCCGGCTCCTCCTTTGCCATCACATCAACACGAAAACGCGTATTTGGCATCCCCAACGGTATAATCATATCAACCAATTGGCCAGCCATACCTTTTGCTGCAATTTTTCTTTGATTACTAAGTACTGAGGCCTGTTGAAGTAATTCCTTATACGAAACCTCCGATTGTTTACTTAATGATTCTATTTGTTCTTCAAAGGAGTCTATTTCTTTTAATTGGGCTTCATATTTCGATTGAATATCCAATAGTTCTTCCACGGTGGAAACGTGGTGTTTCTGTTGCAGAGAATAAATTGTATTTAAACGCTCATTCACCCATTCCAAACGTTCGGGGTTAAATTCAACATCTTCTCTCATCGTATCAGTTTCAGATGCTAAATCATTCAAATCAATATATGCAGAACGCAAACGTTCGGATATATCTTTAGCTTTCGAAAAATACTGTTCTAAAGAATCCGCAGTTGAAAGAGCTTCTTTTATATATTGAAGTCCTCCCATTTCATCACCATTTAATAGTTCTGAAATCTTATAAAGAGAGCTTTTTATTTCCTCAGCATGTGAAAGTGTTTCTTGTTCTTGTTCCAAATCTTCCTGTTCGCCGACAATCAAACGGGCTTCGGATAATTGCTCCAACTGAAAACGAATATAATCTTCTTCCTGTTTTGTTTGAGCAGCTTTATCTTTCAATTCTTTTAATTCTTTTTTCAAGGATTGAAAACGATTATATTCTTTCCGGTAAAGAATCAAAAGAATCTCATTTTCAGCCATTACATCGACAACTTTTAATTGAAAGCGATTATCACCCAATAACAGATTCTGGTGTTGCGAATGTATGTCGATTAAACGGCCTCCCAATTCTTTCATTACAGGTAAAGCCACAGGAGAATCATTTATAAATGCTCGGGATTTGCCTGAGGCAAAAAGTTCCCGACGCAAAATACAACTTTCATGATCATATTCAAGATCATTTTCCTGAAAAAAAGATTCCAGCTGATATTTCGAAATATCGAATACAGCCTCAATTATGCACTTATCGGCACCATTTTTTATACTTTTCCCATCCGCACGTTGCCCTAACACCAATGATAAGGCTCCCAGAATAATTGATTTTCCGGCACCCGTTTCACCCGTAATTACTGAAAAACCTCCGTCAAACTGAATATCAAGACTATCTATTAAAACAAAATTCTGGATAAATAACGATTTCAACATAGTTTTTTATTTTTTGAGAGGTTCCAAACGTGTTGTCTCGGTAGGATAAATATTGGAAAGGATTTTCAATCCTTCTTGCTTTTCCTGTGTGGTAGCCTTTGAATAAATACTTACGACTTCATCGAGCTTTGCATCGGAAAAGATTTGCAATAAAACAGAAGTAGGGCGTGCGCTCCGAACTTGCTCCAATGCTGGTAAAGCAGAAATTATTGTGGTACGTCCGCGATCCGGATTTGCAGCCATTTCATCAAGGCCTTTTCTATGATATGTATACCACATATCCCGGAATATACCAGAAGTATTATCTGTTAATGCAGTAGAAATAGCATGTCTGTTCTGATTGCTGTCAAATGCTTTCCAGCCTGTCCATGTACCTTGCGCCTGAGCCAAAGTTACAATTTGCTGTGCCTGCTGATAAAAAACAGTTCCTCCCTGTGGAGAAAAACTGTCAAAGTCCAGTCCTAAAATCGTATAAATATAAAATACGATAGTTGCAATCAAATTACTGTTTACAACATTCTCCGTATATTCCAACGGTTCAAACTGAGTATACTCAAAATCGAGCTGTTTATCACGGAAATTAAGCAACGTAGTCGTATATGTCGAGTTATATACAGGACGACGTGCCTGAACTTGAATTTCACCTTTAAAACTGTTATCGGAAGCCTCCGACATCACAATGGTAAAACTACAATCAATCCGTTCATTTACGGCAAACGTAGCATCTGTCCATTTCTTATTATTAATAAATTCGGTCAGTGCTTTTTGTAAAGTAGTAAACACATCTTTATTAGATCCCTGAATTTTATCGCTATTGATAGTTACACGGGCATTCAGTTCCTGTGCCTGCATTGCCCAAGAAAACATCGATAAAAAGAAGAAAAATAACAGTTTCTTAATCATTTTCATTTTAATAATGTTGCCAGCTTGTTTATGATATCGGCTGCCACCTCCTGTTTGCTTTTTAAAGGATACTCAATCTTCTCTCCCTGCCTATCTATAATGGCAATTTTATTTGTATCGCAACGGAAGCCGGCACCTTGATCTCTGAGCGAATTCAGAACGATAAAATCAAAGTTTTTACGCTGCAATTTACTTTCTGCATGAAAAATTTCATCCTTCGTTTCCAGAGCAAACCCAACTAATATCTGATTCCCTTTTTTTATAGCACCCAAAGAAGCTGCAATATCTTTATTAGGCACTAAATGAAGCATCATATCTCCTTTTGTTTCACGCTTTATTTTCTCCGGTTCTTGATTCTCCGGACGATAGTCGGCCACTGCAGCACACAAAACAGCTGCATCAGATGTAGGAAATTCGGACATAGCCGCCTGATACATTTCTCCGGCAGATTCCACATCAATCCGTTTTATATTAGGATGATTAACCTTTAAAGAGACCGGACCCGCAATCAAAACAACTTCCGCTCCTTTCCGGGCACATGCCTCCGCTAAGGCAAATCCCATTTTACCGGAAGAATAGTTACCTATAAAACGTACAGGATCTATCTTTTCATATGTCGGTCCTGCCGTTATTAATATCTTTTTTTTTTCTAATTCGTTTTTTGAGGCAAAAAAGCTTTCCAAAACCTCTATTATTCGGTCAGGTTCTTCCATACGTCCTTTTCCCACCAAATGACTAGCCAACTCACCTTCGGCCGGCTCTATAATATAATTACCAAAAGAACGTAACCTATCCAGGTTTTGTTGTGTTGTAGGGTGAGCAAACATATCCAAGTCCATTGCCGGGGCAACAAATACAGGGGCTTTACAGGAAAGGTAAGTAGTAATTAACATATTATCGGCAATGCCATTTGCCATTTTGCCAATTGTAGAAGCCGTTGCCGGAGCCACCAACATGACATCGGCCCACAAGCCCAAATCCACATGGCTATGCCACGAACCACCCCGATTGAAAAAGAAATCACAAATCACAGGTTTCCTGCTTAAAGCAGACAAGGTGATTGGCGTTATAAATTCTTTCCCCGCCGGTGTAATGACTACCTGCACCTCTGCCCCTTTTTTCACTAATCCTCTAATAATGCAGGCAGCTTTATAGGCAGCTATGCTTCCGGTTATTCCCAGTATAATATGTTTACCTTTCAGTATATTTTCCATATAACCTTTTTTAGTTCCATTCGGAAGAAAAAGTAATTCCATCCGAGAGAAATTCAAATTTCTTCCGAATGGAATTATTTTTATTACAAACGCATCATGAGAATTTCACGGGCAACTTTATAGTCTATATTACCATGTTCGCCCAATTTCCAGCCTCTTTGTTTCATAGGTTCAACCAATGCGTCCAAATCAAATTCTTTAATACCATATTCACTCAAACGAGTTTTCAATCCCATATACCGGAAAAAGTCTTCGGTAGCTTGAATCGACTTTTGTACCAATTCATCGGTAGTCTCTCCCGTAATACCAAACACGACTTCACCCATGCGAATAATTTTTGCCTGTTTCTCCTTGTGCATATAAGCCATCACTCCCGGAAGGATAACAGCCAATGTCTGCGCATGATCCAGCCCAAACTGAGCAGTCAACGCATATCCCATACGGTGAGAAGACCAATCCTGAGGAACACCTTGCCCGATCCAGCAGTTCAGAGCATTCGTTGCCGCCCACATCAGATTGGCGCGTATATCATAATCATGAGGGTTCTGTAAAACTTTACGGCCTTCTTCAACGATTGTTTTCATCAAACCTTCGGCAAAATAATCTTGTACTTTCGCATTTACCGGATAAGTCAGATATTGTTCTATCACATGGATAAAAGAGTCGACAACCCCATTTGCAACCTGACGTTCCGGCAACGAATAAGTAACCTCCGGATCTAATATTGCAAATTTAGGGAATACGGCAGGGCTGGCAAAATTCAGTTTTTCATGTGTGGAAACACGTGAAATAACAGCTCTTTCATTCATTTCCGATCCTGTAGCAGACAAGGTAAGCACCACCCCCAACGGTAAGGCCTGCTTAATAAATCCGCCTTTTGACAATATATCCCACGGCTCTCCTTCATAGCAGGTAGCCGCTGCAATAAATTTAGTGGCATCAATAACAGAACCACCGCCAACAGCCAGGAGATAGGTTATCTGTTCCTTCCGTACCAGTTCAACGGCTTTCATACAAGTTTCATAATGAGGATTAGCCTCAACACCTGAAAACTCGATTACATTGAAGCTTTTCAATGCCTCAACAACCTGATTGTAAATACCATTTTTCTTAATACTTCCTCCGCCATATATCATCAACACCTTACTACCTACTGGTACTAAAGTAGATAAACGTGAAATCGAACCTTTACCAAATACGACTTTCACCGGATTACAAAACTCAAAATTATTCATTTTCTATTTTGAATTAAAGCCTCTCAACTTAATTTCTGTAAACATTTTCTTTGTGTTTAACGGAAAATCGCCATTCATGATCCAGGTATAATAACCGGGATCCGTCTTCAGAACATCTTCTACCAGACGGCCTTTATATTTACCGAAATTAATTATTTCTTCCCCCTTATCATTATAAATCATACGACCAGCAAAGTCTACATTATTATTGAAGGACGAAAATTCCGATAAAAAGTTAATATCATTTTTCAATTCGGAATATCTGTCCAACTGGGCTTTCAGCACTTCGTAAGTAGCTATAGTATCTGCTTCTGCCGTATGGGCATTCTCCAAATCTTTATTACAATAAAACTTATATGCAGCAGACAAAGTACGCTGTTCCATCTTATGGAAAATTGTCTGCACATCTATAAACTTACGCTTATTCAAATCAATATCAACTCCTGCACGCAAAAATTCTTCTGCCAGCAAAGGAATATCAAAACGATTAGAATTATATCCGGCTAAATCGCACCCCTCAATCTGTGCAGCCAGCGATTTGGCTATTTCTTTAAATGTAGGACAATCTTTTACATCCTCATCTGTAATTCCATGAATAGCGGTAGATTCGGCAGGTATCGGCATTCCCGGATTTACCCGGCGTGTTTTTGATTCCTCTTTCCCATTCGGAAAGACTTTTACAAAAGAAATTTCAACTATACGATCTTTTACTATATTTACACCCGTTGTCTCCAAATCAAAGAAGACTAACGGGTTTCTTAAATTTAATTGCATTCTATCTTTATTAATCATTCAACATCATTGGCATAAGCAACATCAGCAGGTCTTCATCTTCTTCATTTTCTGAAGGAACAATCAAGCCTGCACGTGAAGGATCAGCCAATTCCAATATGACTTCTGCCGAATTGATATTACTTAATATTTCTATCAAGTAGGTAGCTTTGAAACCGATGTTCAAGTCTGTCCCATCAAACTGGCAAGCAATCTTTTCCTCTGCAGAAGTCGAAAAATCAATATCTTGTGCAGATACAATCATTTCTCCTCCTTTTAATTGTAGCTTTACTAAACTACTTGCCGGATTTGAAAATACAGAAACACGTTTTAATGCATTCAGGAATGATACGCGGTCTATCGTAACTTTAAATGGATTTTCCTGCGGGATAACGCTGTTATAGTTTGGATAACGACCTTCTATCAAACGGCAAACCATTTCAAAATTAGAACAGTTCACATAAGCATTATTATCGTCAAACTTAATAGTCACAGCCTCCGTTTCCTTAGACAGCAAACCTTTCAATAAATTTGCAGGTTTTTTAGGCAATATAAAAGATGCCCTTTCCGGTGATTTCACCGACAAGTTACGAAGACGAACCAATTTATGACCGTCCGAAGCAACAAATGTCAAACCATCTGTATGGATATCGAAATAAACACCGTTCATCACCGGACGAAGTTCATCGTCTGCTGTTGCAAATAAAGAACGTCCAATACCATTCAAAAGCGTTTGAGCATCCATAGAAACAGAAATTGCATTTTCATTCAAAGGTTTCTGCAATGGATAAGTATCGCCTTTCTGACCAATAAAATTATACTTACCATTCTGGAAATGAATAAAAATTTCCAGGTTTTCATCATTTATATCAAATGTAAGCGGTTGCTCCGGCAGTTCTTTTAATGGATCTAGCAAAATCTTGGCAGATACGGCAAAAAGACCATTACCCTGTGCATTCATCACTTCAACAGAAGTTACCAGACGAGTCTCTGCATCAGAAGCCGTCATTGTAAGTTTACTCCCTTCCAAATTGAATAGAAAACTATCCAGGATAGGTAGAGAATTCTTAGATGCGATAACCTTACTTATAGACTGTAAACGGGATAATAGCGCAGTGCTGGATACATCAAATCTCATAGCTTTTAAATTTATCTGTTATTATTATTGTCTAAACAAAATATACAAATGATCACTATACAGAAAAATAACATCCATGTATAGCCGAACAAAATTAAAAAAATATTTCATTCATAGCTACTCTATACTTTTAAAAGTTTCGGTATAAAAAAAGAGCCTCTTCCCTTTAAACGGAGAAGAAGCTCTTTTCATCTGCTTTACGCCTATATTACTTAGCGAAATAATCTTTTACTGCTTCATTCGGAATCATTTCTTCCTGAAAAATGTAAGCACCTGTTTTTGGAGACTTAACCATTTTAATCACCTTTGAAAAGGTACGGCCGTCACCTTTTTTAAATGTTGCAACTGCTTTTTTTGCCATCGTTTAAAATCTCCTATTACTTAATTTCTTTGTGTAATGTCATTTTCTTCAGGATCGGGTTGTATTTCATCAATTCCAATCTCTGAGTTGTATTTTTTCTGTTCTTTGTGGTAATATATCTTGAAGTACCCGGCATACCACTTTCCTTATGTTCGGTACATTCCATAATAACTTGAACTCTGTTACCTTTTGCTTTCTTTGCCATTTTTCAACTCCTCCAAATTAAGCGTTTAAATAACCTTTTTCTGCCGCCATTTTAATTGCTGCATCCAAACCAACCTTGTTAATAGTACGCAAGCCTGCAGCTGAAATATTCAGGCTAACCCAACAATCTTGTTCTACCCAATAGAACTTCTTAGTAAACAGGTTCACATCAAATTTACGTTTCGTTCTTCTTTTAGAGTGTGAAACGTTGTTGCCAACCATTGCTTTCTTTCCGGTAATTTGACAAATTTTAGACATCTCTTTTTATATTACATGTAATGATTCAAAAATACTCCTTTCGCAATCAGGGCGCAAAGTAAAGCATAAATATCAATCTATGCAAATTTTCACTCCTTAAATGCACGACAAACCTCCATTTCCGAACTAGCATCACGAACAGACTGCGAGATTAATTATGTAACCGCTTATACGTTACGGGGTGCAAAGATATAAATTTATTCTATTTGCTAATAGAAAACAGCTAAAAAAACTAATATTTATTTTCGAAACAAATAAAGCAAGGTCTTTGTTTTTATTACAGATAACATAAAAACAACATAATACATATAACCATGGTACGAAATTTTAAAGAAGCAATTAAGAACCGTAGAAGCTACTACGGACTAAAAAACAGTTCCTCAATAACAGACGGTGAAATCAAAGAAATTATCGAATTTGTAGTTACTCATACACCATCTGCTTTCAATTCCCAATCTACAAGAACGGTACTCTTACTTGGTGAAAACCATAAAAAGCTATGGCAAATAACGAAAGATATTTTGAAAAAGCTATTACCCGAAGAAGCTTTTAAAGCAACAGAATCCAAAATTAACAATTCATTTGAATCAGGATACGGAACAATCTTGTTTTATGAAGATATGTCCGTAGTAGAGCATTTACAAAAATCATTTCCTACCTACAAGGATAATTTTCCTATCTGGTCTTATCAAACTTCAGGAATGCACCAATTTGCAATCTGGACTTTACTTGAAGACAATGGTTTAGGCGCATCTTTACAGCATTACAACCCGCTTATTGACGAGGCGGTAGCAAAAGAATGGAATATTAATCCCGATTGGAAACTGATGGCGGAAATGCCTTTCGGCATTCCGGCGGAAACTCCTGCGGAAAAACAATTCAGTCCTTTAGATAAAAGAGTTATAGTATACAAATAGTCTATATATAGTCGCTACTATGACTTTTCGAAATCATAACGATAATTTTCCAAAACCATAACTATGAATCAAAAAAATCATAGTTATGACTATATGTAATTTCGGTTGCCCTGGCAGACGATAAATAAATAAGAATAAATCATGGAATTTGATATAGCAATTATCGGAGGCGGACCGGCCGGCTATACAGCCGCGGAAAGAGCTTCCGAAAATGGATTAAAGACAATCCTTTTTGAAAAAAAAGAAGTAGGCGGTGTCTGTCTGAATGAAGGATGTATACCGACAAAAACATTACTCTATTCGGCTAAGCTTTTAGATCATATAAAAGGTTCGGCTAAATACGGAATCCTGGCAGACAACAATCCGGGTTTTGATTTAGGTAAAATCATCGGACGTAAAAACAAAACCGTAAAGAAACTGGTATTAGGTGTCAAATCACGACTTACCGGAAACGGAGTAACTATCGTGCAAGGAGAAGCTCATATTTCAGGAGAAGAATCAAACAATATCCTGATTCATTGCGGAGAAAACAATTACAAAGTAAAGAATCTATTGCTTTGTACAGGTTCGGAAACCGTTATCCCTCCGATCAAAGGTCTTTCGGATATTGATTACTGGACTTCCCGCGAAGCACTCGATATAAAAGAATTGCCCCAATCTCTTGCCATCATCGGTGGTGGAGTTATAGGCATGGAGTTTGCTTCGTTTTTTAATAGTATGGGAGTAAAAGTAAAAGTTATCGAAATGCTACCGGAAATTTTAGGTAATATGGATAAAGAAGCTTCCGCCATGCTCCGGTCCGAATATAATAAAAAGGGAATCGAATTCTTTCTAAACACAAAAGTAACAGAAGTATCTCCCGATAAAATAACAGTGGAAAAAGACGGGCAAATTTCGGATATTGATGCCGAAAAGATATTGGTAAGCGTCGGACGTAAAGCCGTTACGGACGGTTTAGGTTTAGAAACCCTGAATGTAGAACTTTACCCCAAAGGGGTCAAAGTAAACGAATACATGCAGACCTCCCATCCCAACGTATATGCATCAGGAGACATTACCGGATTTTCGATGCTGGCACATACAGCCTACAGGGAAGCGGAAGTAGCCATTCATCATATACTTGGTATCGAAGACCGGATGAGCTATAATGCTATTCCGGCTGTTGTTTATACCAATCCGGAAGTTGCCAGCGTAGGAAAAACTGAAGAAGAATTAATTGCTTCCGGGCAAAATTACCGGGTTCGCAAAATTCCAATGACCTATTCCGGACGGTATATGGCAGAAAATGAAGGAGGTGCGGGCTTATGCAAATTATTGACTGACGATATCGACCGGATTATAGGATGCCATCTGGTAGGAAATCCTGCATCCGAGATCATCGTAACTGCCGGTATTGCGGTCGAAAAAGGTTATACGACCGAAGAGTTTGAAAAAAGTATTTTTCCTCATCCAACCGTAGGAGAAGTCATTCACGAAAGTTTATATATATAATGTTGTGCATTTACAATACATCTACAGACCCTTATTTCAATCTGGCTGCAGAGGAATATCTTTTCTCTACGTCTGCTGATGATATCTTCATGCTTTGGCAGAACGAACCGTCAGTCATAATCGGAAAGCATCAGGATGTATGGTCGGAGATCAATATGGCTCTGGCAAATGAACAACGAATTAAAATAGCAAGACGGTTCTCCGGCGGAGGTGCAGTCTACCACGATCTGGGGAACCTGAATCTTACTTTCATTCAAAATAACACATGCCCTGATTTTACGGTTTTTACCGGTCAAATCATAGATTTTTTGTCTACATTCGGAATCAATGCAGTTCCGGATGTAAGACAAGGTTTAACTGTAAATAACCTGAAAATATCAGGTAGTGCACAATATATAAGAAAAGGACGGATTATACATCACGCAACTTTGCTCTTTTCATCCGACCTGGATGTATTGAACAAGATATTGGATGTTCCGGAAAAACAGATCAACACCGGTAAACAACACAAATATTCCGTTTCATCCGTAAAAAGCGAAGTCACTAACCTATCCACCCTCCTTCCTTCTTATTGGTCAATCAAAGAATTTAAACAAAAGGCAATTAACTATTTCGGTGGAAATAGTAAAACTGGCACTATCTATTCGTTTAATAAAAACGATCTGATAAATATTGAACGTTTAAGAGATGAAAAATATGCTAAAACAAGCTGGAATATAAACCCTTAAGCTATGTAAAACATAACATTCTGCCTCTTTCGTTTGTTTTAAAATACGGGAAGATGATTCAGGCAAAATATACGGAATCCTACCCAACAACTATATAAATCATGTAAACGTATGGCTCTATTTGAAATAAAAATGCCCAAACTGGGTGAAAGCATAACAGAAGGCACCATCATAGCTTGGTCTGTTAAAGTAGGCGACAATGTCCAGGAAGACGATGTCCTTTTTGAAGTAAGTACAGCAAAAGTAAGTGCTGAAATTCCTTCGCCTGTAGCAGGAAAAGTGGCTGAAATCCTTTTTAATGAGGGCGACACTGTTGCTGTAGGCATTGTTGTTGCTAAAATTCAACTGGAAGGTGAAGGAGAAGAAAGCAACTCGGGTTCTCCTATTCAGGAAAAAGAAGCTCCGAAAGCAAACAATACAGAAACTAACTCAACGGAATCCGGACAAAATAAACCGGCAACAGCAACAAACGTGACCATTTCATCAGGAAAAATAACGAACGAAGATGACCGTTGGTACTCTCCCGTTGTTCTGCAAATTGCAAAAGAAGCTCATCTGTCCAAAGAGGAACTCGACCAAGTTCCCGGTAGTGGATATTTGGGACGATTAAGCAAAAAAGATATCAAAGAGTATGTTGAACGGAAAAAGAACGGAAAAGAAAATGCACCGGCAAAATCGGTAGAACCGGTAACATCGAAAGCAACACCTGCTCCACAGAGTACTGCAACTGCCGCTCCTAGTCCTAATATACCTGTCTCTAGCGAAGATAAGGTAATAGAAATGAATCGGGTACGCCGTATCATAGCGGATCATATGGTTCTTTCCAAGAAAGTATCACCGCATGTTACAAGTGTTATCGAAGTAGATGTAACAAAGTTGGTAAAATGGCGTGATCGTACTAAAGATAATTTCTTCAAACGCGAAAATGTTAAGCTAACTTATATGCCGGCTATTACAGAAGCGACTGCTAAAGCATTAGCTGAATATCCATTACTAAATTCATCTGTAGATAGTTACAAAATCATATTAAAGAAACACATAAACATTGGAGTAGCTGTGTCTCTAAACGATGGCAACCTGATCGTTCCTGTCATACAGGATGCAGACAAGCTAAATTTAAACGGATTGGCCGTTAAAATAGACACTCTGGCCACTCAGGCAAGAGATAACAAATTATCTCCTGACAATATTCAAGGCGGAACATTCACTATTACAAATTTCGGTACGTTTAAAAGCTTATTCGGAACTCCGATTATCAACCAACCTCAGGTAGCAATCCTGGCAGTAGGATATATTGAGAAAAAGCCGGCAGTTGTCGAGACACCGGAAGGAGACACAATTGCGATCCGTCATAAGATGTACTTATCCCTTTCTTATGACCACCGTATCGTAGACGGCGCTTTAGCCGGTGCTTTCTTACGCTACATTGCCGATTATCTGGAAAACTGGAACAATTAATTATCCGTTAATGACATAAATATGAAAAAGTACGATATAAATAACACAGACAAAGAAACTTTAGGTAAATGGTATTACCTGATGACTCTTGGACGAGCCCTTGATGAAAAAGCTCCATCTTACCTCCTGCAATCACTTGGCTGGTCTTATCACGCTCCATATGCCGGGCATGATGGCATACAATTGGCAATGGGACAAATATTCCATAAAGGTGAAGATTTTTTCTTCCCTTATTACCGCGATATGCTGGCTGTTCTTTCAGCCGGAATGACGCCTGAAGAAATTATTCTGAATGGTATTTCAAAAGCAACAGATCTTACAAGCGGAGGCCGGCACATGTCAAACCATTTTAGTAAAATGGAATGGCATATCGAGAATGTTTCTTCCGCAACCGGCACACACGATCTGCATGCTGCTGGAGTTGCGCGTGCCATGGTTTATTACAATCATAAAGGAATAGCGATGACTTCACACGGTGAATCCGCTACTTCGGAAGGTTATGTATATGAAGCCATCAATGGTGCAAGTAATGAAAGACTACCGGTTATCTTCGTCATACAAGATAACGGATATGGTATTTCTGTTCCTAAAAAAGATCAAACAGCCAACCGGAAAGTGGCCGATAATTTCTCGGGGTTCAAAAACCTAAAAATCATTCATTGTAACGGAAAGGACGTTTTCGATTCTATGAATGCAATGACAGAAGCACGCGAATATGCAATAGAACACCGTACCCCGGTCATTGTCCAGGCAAACTGTGTCCGTATCGGTTCCCATTCCAACTCGGATAAACATACTTTATACCGCGATGAAAACGAACTGGCTTACGTAAAAGCCGCCGACCCGTTGTACAAATTCCGCCGGATGTTGCTGCGGTACAAACGTTTTACAGAAGATGAGTTAAAAGAGATCGAAGCTAAAGCTAAAAAAGACCTCAGTGCAGCCAACCGTAAAGCATTAGCTGCCCCTGACCCCGATCCTTCAACCGTATCGAAGTATGTTCTCCCCGATCCGTACCAACCTACAAAATATCCGGATGGAAACCCCAAGCAGGATGGAG
Source organism: Parabacteroides provencensis (assembly GCF_900232875.1). NCBI lineage: Bacteria > Pseudomonadati > Bacteroidota > Bacteroidia > Bacteroidales > Tannerellaceae > Parabacteroides > Parabacteroides provencensis. Next base: position 290,103 of record NZ_LT960492.1, read on the forward strand.
AAAAAGAGACGATGGTTACGGCTTTAAATAAAACATTAAAAGCCGAATTCCGCCATAATCCCAACACATTCTTATGGGGACAAGACATCGCCAATAAAGAAAAAGGCGGTGTATTCAATATCAGTAAAGGTATGCAACAGGAATTCGGAGAAAAACGGGTTTTCAACGCTCCTATTGCCGAAGATTATATTGTAGGAACAGCCAACGGCATGTGTCGCTTCGATCCTAAAATACATGTAGTAATAGAAGGTGCTGAGTTTGCCGATTACTTCTGGCCTGCTGTCGAGCAATATGTAGAGTGCACACACGAATATTGGAGAAGTAACGGACAATTTACACCCAATATCACTTTGCGGCTGGCATCCGGAGGTTACATTGGGGGCGGATTATATCATTCCCAGACCATAGAAGGAGCATTAGCTTCTTTACCCGGTGCAAGAATCGTCTACCCATCGTTTGCCGATGACGCTGCAGGTCTGTTGCGAACAAGTATCCGATCTAAAGGGTTTACTCTGTTTCTGGAACCAAAAGCCCAGTATAATTCAATAGAAGCAGCTTCTTTTGTGCCCGACGACTACGAAGTCGCGTTCGGTAAAGCCAAAATACGCAGACCGGGAGATGATCTCAGTATCATTACTTACGGAAATACAACTCATCTTTGTCTGAATGTTGCCGAACAACTGTCAAAAGAACATGGGTGGAATGCCGAAGTAATAGACCTGCGTTCATTAATACCATTGGATAAAGAGACAATCTTTGCCTCTGTCAAGAAAACAAGCAAAGTTTTGATTGTACACGAAGATAAAGTATTTGGCGGTTTCGGTGCCGAGGTTGCCAGTATCTTAGGAACAGAAATGTTCCGGTACCTGGATGCTCCTATCCGGCGCGTAGGTGCATTATTCACTCCGGTAGGTTTTCATCCCGTACTGGAAAAGGCAATCCTCCCGGGTGAAGAACAAATATACAAAGCAGCAAAAGATTTGCTTGAATACTAGAATATCAACTTGTAAATCAGAAATAAAATGAATAAAATAGGATTATTCTATGCTACCGGGACCCATAAAACGGCATCCGTTGCCCGGAAAATACAACAGGAATTCGGAGAAAACATAGTAGATATCATACCCATCGAAAATGCTTCCCAAAAAGACTTCGAAGCTTATAGCCATATCATAGCCGGCTCTTCTACCTGGTTTGATGGCGAGTTGCCTTCTTATTGGGATGAGATATTGCCTGAATTATCTACTTTGGATTTAAGCAAGAAGAAAGTGGCAATTTTCGGATTAGGAGATCAGAAAGGTTACCCCGACAATTTTGCCGATGGAATCGGAATATTAGCAAACGAATTTCTATCCAGAGGTGCAATATTAGCAGGTGAGACTTCTCCCGAAGGCTATACATTCAATCAATCCCAAGCACTAAGAAACGGTAAATTCCTTGGTTTGGTACTCGACATTGAAAATCAACCCAAACAGACCGACGAACGTATAAAGGGATGGGTAAAACAATTAAAAGAAGAATTCAAAGAGAATAAAACAGGACCCGAGGATAGCTTTATTTGCTAATTCATAAAAACAAAAAATCCATATAATTAATTCAGAATCAAAACTTCCGAATTAGTTATATGGATTATCATTTTGTATTCCCCTACGAAACAACAATTTATATAACCATTATCAAGTTCAACTATTTTTGTAACTTTGCACTATATATTAAGCAATTACATAAATGGATAGAATCATAAAATCAATAAATAGAATATTTAGAATCAACGATGTTGCTCTCGAAAAACTAACCTCTTGTTTGCGGCCTATCGAAATACCTAAAAAGACAATACTGATAGAGCCTAACCGGAAAAATGACAATCTTTATTTTATAGAAAAAGGCATTGCACGTTCTTATAACCTTATTAATGGAAAAGAAATTACCTCATGGTTTAGCAAGGAAGGAGAACTAACATATTCCACCAACAGTTTTTATGGCAAGACCGAAGGATACGAGAACGAGATGATACAGATTCTTGAAGATTCACTTTTGTATTACATTCCTATCGTTGAACTTGAAAAATTGTGTATGGAGTACGCTGATATTGCAAACTGGTTACGCATACTGCACCAAAATGCATTTGTTGAAATGGAACGGCGACTTATATATCGATTATATATGTCGGCAGAAGAGCGTTACAAAGATTTCTCAGAAAAGAATCCCGACTTGTTTCAGCGTGTTAATTTGGGCTATATTGCGTCATACCTCGGAATGTCCCACGTAACATTATGCGCATTAAGGAAATAAAGACCATTTCTTTAAGTAGTCAAAAAAGCCCTCGTAGAATATTACGTACTTTTGCAGATAAATATCTAAAAGTTACATATATGCTACAAAATCCACTATCCAACCAATCAAACAGAATCGTATGGGTTGACGTGCTTCGATTTATCGCCATTTTTATGGTGATTTGTATTCACTGCTCCGACCCGTTTAATGTTTCACCCGAAGCCCGCTCGAATCCTGAATTTAACTTTTGGGGTTCTGTCTATGGCTCATTTCTCCGCCCTTGCGTACCATTATTTGTAATGATTACAGGATTACTCTTGCTCCCTGTGAATATGCCAATCGGGAGTTTCTACAAAAAACGACTTCTTCGGATTGCAGTCCCATTTCTTGTATGGTCTGTTTTGTATAATCTTTTTCCATGGGTAACAGGCGTTTTAGGATTATCGCCAACTATAATCCCGGATGTATTTGCATATGCATCACCCGATGCTTCTCAATCATTTGACGATGCACTGAAAAACATAGCATTAATACCGTTTCAGTTTAACACCTATACGGTGCCGATGTGGTATCTGTATATGCTCATCGGATTATATTTGTATATGCCATTCTTTTCGGCTTGGGTTGAAAAAGCAACCATTTCTCAGAAGAAAATATTTCTCGGCATTTGGTCTCTGACACTATTTTTGCCTTATGCTTATACATTCTTCTCCAACGAACTTTTTGGACTTTGTACGTGGAATACATTTGGAACATTCTATTACTTTGCAGGATTCAATGGTTATCTGCTACTGGGTCACTATTTGGCAAAGGACGTAAAAGAGTGGAGCTGGAACAAAACACTTACGATAAGTTTGCCTCTGTTCATTATCGGATATATAGCAACCTATATCGGATTTAAAGCTATGACCGCCAATCCAAGTTGCACGGAGCAAGAAATGGAGTTGTTCTTTTTATACTGCTCTCCTAATGTCGTATTGATGACCATTGCGGTATTCTTGATAATTCGTCAAGTGAAATTCAGCTCCCCACGGTTGGTTGCCATATTCTCGAATATCACAAAATGTGGACTTGGAATCTATTTGATTCACTATTTTGTAGTAGGTCTGGGTTACTGGATAGCAGATGTATTGTCCATTCCGATATCACTAAAAATTCCTGTAACGGCAATTATTGTCTTTGCGATTTGTTGGGCATTCGTTGCACTGAGTTATAAGTTATCACCCAAGGGTTCAAAATGGATATTCGGATAGCCAAGCTTATCATTTTACTATCTATAATTTTAAAATAATTTGACTTTATTTGGTGGTTACCAATATGAATATTACTTTTACATTAAACGGTACATAAATATGTACACAAATAAATAGTATTATGCAAGATATGGTAAATGGGCGCTGCGGTTGGTGTGGAACCGACGATCTATATGTGAAATACCACGACGAAGAATGGGGAATATTGGTAACCGACGACAAAACTCTGTTTGAGTTTCTTGTACTGGAAAGTGCTCAAGCCGGATTGAGTTGGATAACCATCCTTAGAAAGCGGGAAGGTTATCGCAAAGCCTTTTACGATTTCGATGCCGAACGTGTAGCACAAATGACCGATGAAGATGTTGAGCGCTTGATGCAGTTTGACGGTATTGTGAGAAACCGCTTGAAAATTAAATCAACCATCACCAATGCAAGACTATTTCTTGCTTTGCAAAAGGAGTTCGGTAGTTTTTACAACTACACACTCTCATTCTTTCCCGACAGAAAACCGATTATCAACGCCGCTCAATCATTGAGCGAGATTCCGGTATCGTCTCCCGAATCCGATGCAATGAGTAAGGATATGAAAAAGCGTGGATTCAAATTCTTCGGAACAACAATTTGCTACGCCCACTTACAGGCTTCTGGATTTATCAACGACCACCTGACGGGTTGTATTTGCCGGAAAAACAAATAGCAATCTAGTTTTCAAAGAATAAGCCTAAGGCAAACAAGGACGAAATCAAACAACAAATTCTAATAAATATACTATTATGGAAGATAATGATAAAAGAAACAAAAGACTAATATTCGCTGTCTATACAATTTTAGTACTTATAGCTATTGGAACAGGTTATTTGGCTTATGAGAAAAAAATCCCTGATTTTACTTCATTTTTTTGGGGAATATCATCTAGCTTCACTGCTACAGTATTTCTCTATACAATCCTAAAGTTTTTTCTTGTTAATTCTGATGATGTTGTAATTAAAAGAATTGATGACATTCAAAAAGAAAAACTGATATCGGATAAAAAGCTTATTCATAGAATAGATGAAATGATGTCATCAAAGATTATGCCTTTGAGCTATACTATTAATGAAGCAGAATCGTTATCGAAATTCTTCAAATTCGTTAATTTAGAAAAAACCGATTCCATCTATTTAACAGGTTACAGTATGGCCCATGTATTCCAACAACACAGAAATGATTTTATCGAAATACTCAATAGGAAAATAGAAGTTAAAGTTCTGTTGATAGATCCTGATAGCACCGCAGGGCAACTAATGAAAGAGCGGGTAGGTCCTACTCATATTGTAGGCGGACCACATAGGCGAACATTGAGATATATTGATGAAATTAACGATTCAGTTTCCAACAACTCAAAAATAATAGTCAGTAAGATGTCTTGGATTCCTAGCTGTTCGCTAATATTAACCAAAAATTCCAGGGAAGACTACTTTACATTAATGATCGGAGTCAATGGTTTTAATCTGAACAATGCGAATAAACAAGCTCCCCGTCGATTGTATTCTGTGATCAATTCAACATTTAAAGATGAAAAAATAGCTTTTTATCAATCTAATTTCGAATACTTATGGGAAGAAAATTCAGGGAATATATATCAGGACATAAAACAATATATAAAACAATACTCAAATATATATGAATAAGTTTGCTTTTGTATTAGTTGGAGGAATTTGCAGTGGAAAAAGTACTTTTGCCGACAAACTAGAAAAAACAGGAGACTTCTTCATTGTTTCAAAGGATAAGTGCATCTATGAAAGTGATATGTTATGCCGCGAACATATTTTCAAATCATGGGAAGAGGTACGAGAAGAACATATCAATAATCTAAATGGCAAAAATGTTATACTTGATGAAACACTGAGAATAGGCAAACTTGATAAAATTAAAGAAAAAGGATATACAATCATTGCCGTCTTATTGGAAAAAGACAGAACTATTCGTGAAAAGAGGTTGTTGCAGCGGAATGCATTAAACAAACAATATCTTTTGGAATTATCAAGAATTGCAAATATCGATTTTCATTTATGTAGCCAGGAAGTTCGCAGGAGCTATTGGCGTGATAAGCATTTCCGTGATTCGATTCCCCCAAAAGAACAAACTCAATTTGATGAAATATTAAAGAAACTATATTTACTCGGCTCTACTTTTATTAAAGACGAGGAACCTAATCCGGTATGTTATAATCAGATTGATTACATTATAAATGCAGAAGATATAGACGTTGATAATGGAGTTGAGATTTCAGATATCATAAAAAAGTGTACATCATATCATGAATATAAGAAGCAATGGGCAAAAAAAATCAAATTCTGTATTTGGGATGTTGGTGGAGTCTTCTATCATTATTCACTTGAAAAGCTAAGTCAATGGTGTTCTCAAAAAACTATTGACTACCCAAAGTGGGAAAGTCTTAAAGGAACATTCAGTTTCAATGATTATATGTTAGGCATTATTACCTTTGATGAGTTATGTGTAAACATTTGTCAATACTATAGTATTCCATATTTGCCAGAATATAATTCACAGATCAAACAATGCCTGGAAATGGGCGTTGGCGAAGTATACTCTGAAACAGAGGAAGCTATTAAGTATTTAAAGAAAAAAGGAATAGTTAATTGTGTACTTTCTAATGCTTTACCTATTTTAGCAGACGATGGCAATTACCCTGAACTAATTGATTCAGAACATAGATTTTATTCATTTATTTTTCAGAGACTAAAACCGGACAATGATATTTACAAAATGATGCAAAATAAACTCAATACACCATTCGAAAATATGATTTTTATAGATGATAAAAAACGTAATATAGATGCAGCTATCGAGCTCGGAATTTATTCTATTCTTTATCAGCAGGAAAATATTAAAGATGCTATAAAGAAAATATTCGAATAACTAGTGCGCAGGATGAGACTCGAACTCACACGCCGGAACCGGCACTACCCCCTCAAAGTAGCGTGTCTACCAATTTCACCACCTGCGCATCAATTAAATGCGGTGCCCAGAACAGGACTCGAACCTGCACGATCGCAAAACCACTCGCACCTGAAACGAGCGCGTCTACCAATTCCGCCACCTGGGCATTCATTACAATTGAAAGGATGATCTCATTCACTCCTGCTATCCTGGGAGCGGAAGACGGGACTCGAACCCGCGACCCTAACCTTGGCAAGGTTATGCTCTACCAACTGAGCTACTTCCGCGATAACGGGTGCAAAGATAGGGGTAATTTTCAATTATCCAAAAGAACAATACAATTTTTTCATACCTTTTATCCCATCCATACCCGTTGAAATGACTATATTCTAGCAACCAATTCTTTAAATAAAACAGTCATTACAGAAGCTGCTCTATCTGCTGCCTTAATAACATCGGCGCCATCATTCACGAAGTCATCGGCAAAATGATAGCCTTCGTTTGTGATAACAGACATACCGAATACACGTATGCCTGCGTGACGAGCAACTATTACTTCGGGAACCGTACTCATACCGATAGCGTCACCTCCCACTTTACCATAACAAGCGTATTCCGAGGGAGTTTCATACGAAGGACCTGTCAGGCCTACATAAACGCCTTTCTTCAACGGAATGTTATGCAATGTGGCAATCTCCTCCATATAACCGATAAATTCGCGGTCATATGCACGGGTCATATCAGGGAAGCGCGTGCCGAACTGTTCATTATTAGGTCCTATCAGCGGATTCGGCATCATATTAATATGATCCCGGATAATCATCAGATCGCCCACTTTAAATGTATTATTGATACCTCCGGCTGCATTTGACACTAACAGGTTCTCTATCCCCAACAGTTTCATTACGCGGACAGGAAAGGTTACCTGCTGCATTGTGTAACCTTCATAATAATGAAAACGTCCCTGCATGGCCAACATCAGCTTTCCACCCAGTTTTCCACATATAAGATTTCCTTTATGTCCGGTAGCCGTAGAGCTCATAAAGTTAGGAATCTCCTTATAAGGAATAACCGTAGCCTCCTCTATCTGATCAGCTAGCGAACCTAACCCACTGCCTAAAATAATAGCTGTTTTCGGATTCCCTACGATGCGGGATGCCAGATAAGCTGCCGTTTCATCGTATAAATCATTCATTTTATCCATAGTTGCCTCCTATCATATATCTATTTTATTTTCAATGCTTTTCATCGTGACATCAAGTTATAAGCAATCCGCGCCGTCTGTTCCATTATCTCGTCCTCACCCGGAACTTTTTTATTTTCCATCAAAACTTTACCATTACAAATAACCGTATCTACGCAACTGCCATTAGCTGCATAAACCAGATTAGACACAAAGTTAAAGTTCGGCGTAAATGCAGGAATACGCAGGTCTATCAGATTCAAATCTGCCCAATACCCCTCTTTCACACGTCCGGCTTTTATACCTAATATAGAAGCTCCCTGTTCGGTTGCAGCATCCAGCATCTCCGCCGCAGTAAGAGCCTCCGGGTCTTTTCGCCAGGCTTTTCCAAGCAATGAAGCTAATTTCATAGCTTCTATCATATCCAGATTATTGGAAGATGAACAACCGTCGGTGCCCAAACCAACTGCAATGCCTGCTTCTTTCATCTCCTTAAACTGGAAATGAATACCGGAAGCCAGTTTCATATTCGATGCCGGGTTGTGAACCACCTTTACCCCATGATCTGCCAGCATCCTGATTTCATCTTTATCCACATATATGCCGTGAGCAATCACCAAGCGGGGAGAAAGTATTCCCAATTTATATAAATAACGTACAGGCGTGAGACCGAATTGTTTGACCGAATTGGTCACCTCCTCTTCTGTTTCTGCCAGATGCAAATGGATCAGCACATTTCGTTCGGCCGAAAATTGATCTATCCACCGCAGAAGTTCGCCCGAAACAGTATAAATAGCGTGTGGCCCGATTGCATATTTGATTCGATCGCCATATACATCCATATCCGAATACAGCTTTAGATTATGCGCCTTGCATTTCTCTGCCTGTTCCGGCTCGAAATGATCGAAGCAAACACCCGAAACAACGGCCCGTATTCCCATCTCTTCAACAGCATCAGCCGTTGCACGAAACTTATGATACATATCAAAGAAGCTGGTTGTGCCACTCTTTATCATCTCCAGGCAAGCCAGTTTAGCTCCCCAGTAAACGTCCTCGCGGTTCATCTTTGCTTCATTCGGCCAAATCTTCTGTTCAAGCCAAGGCATCAGTGGCATATCATCGCCATACCCCCGGAAAAGAGTCATCGCCGCATGTGTATGTGCATTCACAAAACCGGGCACTACAGCCTTCTTCGTACCATCTATCACCCTATCGGCCGTAACAACCAAGTCTTTTCCAATCTGCTTTATATATTTGCCCTCAACATAAATATCCGTTTCAACGCCATCCAGGTAAACGTTCTTAATCAACAAATTCATAGGTCATCAATTAAATTTAGCTTTCATATTTTTAATCTTTTCATCGCGGATTCGCGCTAACAAAGCCGATAGCTTGTCTCGCCTTACCGCAGCAAAGGCACAACTCTCCTTCACCTCTACCACGCCCAGATCGTCTTTCTCCAATCCGCCTTTCTGAAACAGGAAACCAACCACATCCTTTTTGCTCAGTTTATCACGCTTGCCGCGATTGATCGTAAGTGTTACCCATTCGGGACGCACCGGTTTCTTTGTTCTCTCAGGAAGGAAGAATTCGTCCGGTTCACGCACGATGTATTCGGGTACAGACTCTATTTCATTCAGTATGATGAAAGCATTCCCTTCCGCATTCATTCGGGCCGTACGTCCGTTTCTATGAATATAAGCCTCCTCATTCACCGGCAAGTGATAATGGATCACATGCTTTACTTCCGGAATATCCAAACCTCTGGCAGCCAGATCGGTCGAGACAAACACAGTAGCGCTTCCATTGCGGAAGTGCGAGAGTGCTCTCTCCCGCTCGGGTTGCTCCATTCCACCGTGAAAATAATCATTCTCCACTCCCATCTCCGTCAGGTAATTGCTTACGCGCTCCACCGCTTCACGAAGGTTGCAGAATACCAATGCAGATTCGCCATTCAGCTCGCCCAGTAATTTATACAACGTTTCCAGTTTATCTTTTACAGGCGACTTCACTATCCGGACGGTAAGACCTTTGACCTGCTTCTCTTCCGTAAGAAAAGATAAACGAACCGGAGCCGTTATTCCAGTAAACGACGGAATTTCCACCGAAGCCGTAGCAGATGTCAATACTCGTCTCCGTACACCAGACAGATGCGCCAATATTTCCTTCATCTCCGAAAGGAATCCCAATTCCAACGATTTATCGAACTCATCCAGAATAAGCGTTCTCACCGTATCTAAATCAATATTTCCACGCTCAATATGATCGAGAATGCGTCCCGGCGTACCAATAAGAACCGTAGGCGGATGTTCCAGGCTTTTCTTTTCCGTCCTCAACGGATGTCCACCGTAACAACAGTTTACCTTATAACCCGAACCCATCGAGCGAAATACCGTCTCTATCTGCAAAGCCAATTCACGTGACGGGACAATGATTAATGCTTGTATTTTCTTTTCTTCGTCTGTCAGTGTAGTAAGCAATGGCAGTAAGAATGCCAACGTCTTACCCGACCCTGTGGGACTGAGCAAAACCATATCTTTACTTGTACCTGCATCCAATACAGCCTGCTGCATCTCATTCAATGCCTCAATGCCGGTATTCGTCAGCGCACGTACGACTCTTTCATCTTTCTTTATTTCCATATATTACTTCAGATATTGTTCTACCCGTTTATAAAAATCGGCTATATGAACGCCGTCCACAAAATTGTGGTTTACATACAAGGCAATCGGAATTACCAGATTGCCTCCTCTCACAACAGCTTTTCCAACATTCAGCAACGGATAATTGTTGCCAAACTTATGATGTTGTGTATGCGTCATAGACGTAAAGTATAGATCCGGCGTTGCACTTACCAGGATAACATTATACCGGTCATCCTCTGATGCCCCGTTTTCAGCAGCATACTGATCACCGTCTTCCGGAATATTCCGAATGATAGAGGAAGCTTCGGCATGAAACGCTTCAAAGTCTTCTATCCAGGGAATGCGGACTGTAAAGAACTTTCCGTTGTCATTCATTTTGATCGGTGCTAGCGCATCTACTTTATCATAAAATAAAACCTGCTCCCGGTCGTCAAACCGGAACCTTAACTCCTTTATCTCGTTTACCGCACGAAGTATAGCATACAGGTAATGCAAAAAGAAAGACCGGCCGTTTGCCTTTGCTCTTTCTTTTGCCATTTCACACTCTACCTCGGAAGTCACGGAGATGCAAGGATTGATAAAATCCCGGAAGAATTGGTAATTATCCCTCCTTTCCCAGGTTTCAATATCGATAATCTGCTTCATTAATTGAATACTTATTTGAACTCCTTATAAAACCAGGCTACAGCTTCTATACCTTTATAGAATATATCCAACCGGCAACTTTCATTTGGTGAATGGATAGCGTTTTGCTCCAAACCGAATCCCATCAAAACAGTCTTTATACCCAATATTTGTTCAAAAGTAGATATAATAGGTATGCTTCCTCCCCGGCGAACGGCCAGCGGTTTCATGCCGAAAGCAATGCCTACGGCCTTTTCGGCTGCCTGGTAAGCAGGCATATCAATCGGGCAGACATAGCCTTGTCCGCCGTGGCTTGGCGTAACTTTAACCGTCACATAATCCGGAGCTACACGAGCCATATATTCTTCAAACATCCGCGAAATCTTCCCATGATCCTGATGCGGAACCAGGCGGCAGGAAACCTTGGCAAATGCTTTTGATGGCAAAACCGTCTTGCTACCCTCACCTGTATAACCACCCCAGATACCGCAAATATCGAAAGACGGACGGCAACTGTTACGCTCAAGCGTAGAATATCCCTTTTCACCGGACAAAGCCTTCACGCCGATAGCTTCCATATATTTCTTTTCGTCAAAAGGAATCCGGGCAATCATTTCGCGCTCTGCCACAGAAACTTCTTCTACATCGTCATAAAAGCCGGGGATAGTTATACGTCCGTCTGCATCCGTAATATCAGCCATCAGCTTACACAACACATTTATCGGATTGGCTACCGCACCTCCGAAATGCCCCGAATGCAAATCTCGGTTTGGCCCCGTTACCTCCACTTCCCAATAGGCCAGGCCACGCAAACCGGTCGTCAGCGAAGGTGTTTCGGCACTTATCATGCTTGTATCGGACACCAGTATCACATCCGCCTTCAACAAACCCTTGTTCTTTCGGCAGAAAGATTCCAAACTGGGCGAACCTATTTCTTCTTCCCCTTCAAAGATGAACTTTACGTTGCAATGCAGAAGATCATTTTTCAAAGCTGTTTCAAAGCCTTTCACCTGGATCATTCCCTGCCCTTTATCATCGTCCACACCACGGGCCCAGATACGGCCGTCGCGTAATTCGGGTTCAAAAGGGTTGCTTTTCCACAATTCCAATGGCTCGGTAGGCATTACGTCATAATGGCCATATACCAAAACAGTTTTAGCTTCCGGTGAAATCATCTTTTCGCCATAAACCACTGGATTGCCGTCTGTTGGCATCACAACCGCCTTATCTGCACCCGAAGCCAGCAGGAGTTCTGTCCATCTTTGTGCACAGGCTTGCATATCCGGTTTATTTTCATGTTTTGCACTGATCGACGGAATACGTATCAACGAGAACAATTCATCCAGAAAACGGTCTTTATTAGACTCAATATAAGTTTTAACCGACATAGTATTTTACTTTTAGTTTTTTGTCAAAGATAGCTCCTTTGCGCCTATTCTGCAACAGGCATTCTTTAAAATATAATATGGGGGGCAATACTATTAGTATAAATAGCAATAGCAGACAGTAATCAAGTAATAACGGTAAAAATCAATTAATTAACATCCGTAAAAGAAGATAGACAGGCATAACGACAA
>NZ_LT960493.1:0-52108 GCF_900232875.1 Parabacteroides provencensis
TTTTACAACCATAAGCAAAAATGATTTGTCGGCTAAGAAATGTTGTTGACGAACTGGCCGATCTATTTTGGGAAAAAGTAGTCAGGTTATTGTTAACAAGTAGAAGTTTGACGTTTAAGTATCATTTAATGACTACTTAAACGTCAAACTATTTTTTTTACTTTTCGTTCTGAAAAACTGTACTGGTGGTTTTGCCAATTATAGTCTAGGTGATTTTTATAAGATGATTCTGAATTTAGTTCTTATATATTTAATGTATGAGATAGATTGGTCCCCACGTTATAAAAATAAGGACTAAAAACGGTTCTTCCTTGTTCTTTTTATAGTATTTATTTTCATGCTTGCTTGCTGTATTTTTTGTATAATCAATGCGTTACTCCTTTCTGTTCCTTTCTTATTTTGTGGTCTTTTTATAGGCTTTTGCCAGTTGATGTGGCAAAACATCTGAGGTTTTAACATTGACAGTATTCCCTCTTTTCATGCAAATAATATTTTTTCGTTTTAGGGTTCTTTGCTCCATATCAAAAATAATGTTCGGATTAAAATGCTCTCCGTTGATACGGGTTTCAAAATGCAGATGTTCTGTTGTGGCTCTGCCTGTACGACCGGTTAATCCGATGGGATCACCTGCTTTTACATAGTCTCCGGACTGAACAAGATTTTTTGAGTTGTGACTATAAACTGTTTCCAACCCGTTAAAGTGCCGGATGACAATTACATTTCCATAAGCTGCAAATGATTTTGCCATACGTACGACTCCGTCGAATGCTGCAACAATAGTGTCATTAGGGCAGGTTTTTATATCTGTACCTGAATGGCCTTTCCGCCGACCTCCATATGGCGATATCACTTTTCCATTTGGAAGAGGAAATGCGTATGCACCTTCAGGAATGATACTAAGATCGATGATTTCAGTATTGCTGTTTTTGAATAATTGGGGATCTTTTATGGCTATATAGCTTTTCTCCCGGAGAGAAAATGTTTCTGAAACTTTTCTTTGAGGTGGATGTATTTTAAGTATTTCAGGAGCCGGAGGCAGAACAATACTGAAATCTTTTATAGGTAAAGGGATATTCTGTTCGGGAAAGTTAACCGATACGGGTATTTCTTTTTTTTGTTTTTTTTTTGTTTGGTGTTGCACCATAAGTTGCTGTTGCAATCAGTAATGCTAATGCGAGTTTATATAGTATTTTTGCCATTTACAACTTTGTTAATAAAACAAAAGTAATAAAAAGCCGGCAGAGAATAGGCCTCTGCTAACTATTTTATAACTTATTTGGAATAATTATGGCCTTAAAAGTATGGAGAGAAAAAGAATCAGAATTTCTTCCGAGAGAAATTTTAAATTCTTTCGGAAGAAATCCGGATAGTATTACTTGGAAGAGAAAAGCGAACATGCAATCCCCATTTCTAGTCCACGTAACTCGGCCAGTCCGCGTAAGCGTCCAATGCAAGAGTAGCCAGGATTTGTTTTCTTTTTTAAGTCATCAATCATTTGATGACCATGATCCGGCCTCATTGCTATACTGCATTGGCGGCGTTGCTGGATGGTAAGTAACGCTTTCATCACCTTATACATATCTACATCTCCTTCCAGATGATTCGCTTCATAGAAATTACCTTCCGGGTCACGTTTAGTACTACGGAAATGAACGAAATTGATCCGTTCGGCATATCGTTCTATCATGCCTGCCAAATCATTGTCACTTCGTACGCCAAATGACCCGGTGCATAAACATAGTCCATTGCTTGGATTAGGGACGGCTTCAATGAGTTTTTGAAAATCATCTTCAGTGCTTAAAATTCTAGGTAACCCTAAAATAGAAAAAGGAGGATCGTCTGGATGGATTACCAGACTTACGTTTGCTTCATCGGCTACCGGTGCAATTTCTTTCAGGAAATAGATTAAATTGGAACGGAGTTTTTCTGCAGTCACATTTTTATAACGGGATAATTCTTCGCGGAATTGCTCGATAGTGAAACTTTCTTCTGATCCGGGTAACCCGGCAATCATGTTACGGGTAAGAAGATGACGTTCGTCCTCACTCATGGACTCATATCGTATCCTGGCTATTTCTATTTCTTCGGAGGTATATTCTTGTTCTGCTTCGGGACGTTTAAGAATAAACAAGTCGAAAGCCATGAATGCTGCCCGTTCAAAACGAAGAGCTTTTGATCCATCTGGCATTGTATAAGCCAAGTCCGTACGCGTCCAGTCAAGGACGGGCATAAAGTTGTATGTCACTACTTTAATACCACATGCACCTAAATTTTTGACGCTTTGTTTGTAATTTTCTATGTAATGCTGAAAGTTCCCTGTTTGCGTTTTGATATGTTCGTGTACAGGAACACTTTCCACAACATCCCATTTTAACCCTGCTTCTTCAATGATAGCTTTCCGTTTTTCTATTTCTTCAATTGTCCATATTTCTCCGTTTGGGATATGATGGAGTGCGTTGACAATTCCGGAAGCACCCGCCTGACGAATGTCCCGGAGGCTGACCGGATCCTGAGGTCCGTACCAGCGCCAAGTTTGATTACATAAATACATGAATTTCTTTTTTTAGTGGTTTGAATTTACTCTTTTTTATTCTTTTCGTGGTTTATGATCGTATTTGTGGTTTATATGGAGAAGGCATCAAAACCTCCGTCGACAATAGCAACAGTTCCGGTTACAAATTTAGAAGCTTCGCTGATAAGATACTGAATTGTTCCATAAAGTTCTTCAGGTTTACCTAGGCGACGGAAAGGCGTATGAGCAACTACCGACTCGGCACGCGAAGTGTAAGAGCCATCCGGATTTGTCATCAACGTTCTGTTTTGTTCTGTTAGAAAAAAACCTGGAGCTATGGCGTTTACACGTATTCCTTCACCAAATTTTGAAGCTAATTCACCTGCCATGTATTTAGTCAGGTTCGTGATTGCAGCTTTAGCAGCTCCGTATCCAACTACACGAGTTAATGGGCGTAAAGCAGATTCGGAAGAGAAATTTACAATAGCTCCTTCTTTCTGTTTTGCCATAACTTCTGCAAAAACCATTGTCGGAAGTACGGTACCGAACAGGTTTAAATCAATAACTTTTCTGAAAGCTTCTATATCCAGATCGAAAATGGTTTTGTCTGGTGCAATAGTAGCTCCTGCCATATTACCTCCTGCTGCATTGAGCAAAACATCGATGCGTCCGTATTTGGAAAGGATGTCTTTTTTGTTTTGTTCCAATACCTCTTTTTTCAGTACATCTGTCAGGAGGAAAGATGCTTCTCCTCCTTTTGCTTTGATTTCTGCAACAATTTGTTCGCCTACTTCTGCAGCACGATCCAAAATAATAATTTTAGCACCTTCTTCTGCTAAATGTCCGGCTATACCTCGTCCCAGGATACCGGCTCCTCCTGTAATAATAATGACTTTGTCTTTAATACAAAATAAATTTGCCATGTCCTTTTAATTTAAAGTGTGATAATCTCATATGTTTGTAATTTTAGTGGTTTCTATGTTTTTATGACTCCGTAGTGGTTCCTGTTAGTGTATTTAATTTGCGGAACGTATAACAATACATCATATATATCAATGGCATTGCGAAAAGAATCCCGATACCAAACAACAATATTCCGACGATCATAATACCGAGCATTGCCAACATTAACATAAATAATTGTCCTACTTGTCCCTGGGTTATTTCCCAACTTCGTTTTATCGAATCCATAAAACTTGCATCTTCTTCAACGATGAATGCTGCAAAAAATTGCAGACGCAAAGCTAAATAAATACCAGGAATAAGAAATACGAGACATCCGATAAATACAGCAATACCAACAATAATGCTGGCTATGAAGTAAGTGAATATTTTACGGGCCTGTTGTCCATATGCAGAAAACTGCGGTTCGATACCATCCAAAGTCTGGAATAAGTTTTTAATATATCCCATTGAAAAAATCAGAGAAATAATAATGCTGATTAAATTTACAACAATTTGTCCTGTTATTGATCCGCTGCTTGGCAATGCAAATATGCCTAACGTAAATGATAATATAAACATGCCAATAAGTAATCCAACTAATACCCAAATCTGGGATTTGGTGTATTTCCATGAAGTACTGAATACTTCGGAAATCATAAATTTTGCTTCCATAGATTATCTAGTTTTTATCTGTTTAAATGCAAATTTAAAATATATTATTGAATAAAGCNTTATTGAATAAAGCAATTTTATATTTTATTTCGTATATCAATTTGAACGAATAGATTTTCGATTTGTCAAAATGTGATATATGGCTGATATCTAAATATAAAATAAAGCTATTTTTAAGAATAAAAGAATGTATAAACAATAAAAGTACAATAAAAGATTCTACATTTGTACGTTTTTCTGAAAAATAGATGTATAGTATATAACCAGAACCGATAAATTATGAAGTAATATGATTAAGGCAAGTTGATCAATTGAAATACAAAATAGAAATATGGATAAACGAATGCTGAGAATTACAGTTAACCCGTTAAAGCAAATAGCTCTGTTTGCTGTGGGGATTTCTTTTTTAACTGCCTGTGGAAACAGTCAGAGTGGTGCGAAAATGGGAGATAATGAGTTTGCTGTCCTAGCCGTAACTTCAACGACCAGTGATCAAACAACGTCTTATCCCGCAACAATTAAAGGTACTCAGGATATAGAGGTGCGCCCTCAGGTTTCAGGTTTT
Source organism: Parabacteroides provencensis (assembly GCF_900232875.1). NCBI lineage: Bacteria > Pseudomonadati > Bacteroidota > Bacteroidia > Bacteroidales > Tannerellaceae > Parabacteroides > Parabacteroides provencensis. The sequence continues at coordinate 4,695 of NZ_LT960493.1, forward strand.
ATAGTGAAATTATGTGTTGATGAAGGTGCTACAGTTCGTAAAGGACAAGCATTGTTCCAGATTGATCCTACGCAGTATGCTGCTTCTGTTAGACAAGCTAAGGCTGCTGTTGAAATGGCAAAGGCTAATGTAAACACATTGGCTTTAACGGAAGAAAATAAAAAAACACTATTTGATAAGAAAATTATCAGTGATTTTGAATATCAAACGGCAGTTAACCAACTGTTGTCTGCAAAAGCGAATTTGGCTCAGGCTGAAGCTTCTCTTGTCAGCGCTAACCAGAATTTATCGTTCTGTACGGTAACAAGTCCTTCAAATGGGGTTGTAGGAACATTTCCATATCGTGTAGGTAGTTTGGTTAGTGCTTCCATTTCCCAACCATTGACCACTGTTTCTGAAATAGGAGATATTTATGTATATTTTTCGATGACAGAAAAAGAATTGTTGGGTTTGACAAAAGCTGGTGGAACATTAAAGGAGCAATTGGCAAAAATGCCTGCTGTAAAACTGCAATTGTCTGATGGCTCAATGTATACGGAAGAGGGAAAAATTGATGCTGTGAGTGGGGTTATCGACCAATCTACAGGTTCTGTTAGCATGCGTGCAATTTTTCCTAATGGTAAGAATATTTTAAGAAGTGGGGGGTCAGGAAATATTGTTTTTCCTTATGTTATGGACGGAATTATTATGATACCTCAATCTTCTACCGTTGAAATTCAGGATAAGAAATTTGTATTTGTGCTGCAACCGGATAATACGGTGAAAAATACAGAAGTCCAAATCTCAAGTTTAGATGACGGAAAAAGTTATTTGGTGACAAACGGTTTGAAATCGGGCGATAAAATAGTGATAGAAGGAGTACAGAAACTGAAAGATGGCCAGGCTATTGAACCGATTACTCCTGAACAACAAAAGGCTAAGTATGAGCAGGCTTTGAAAGATCAGCATGAAGGTAATTTGAAAACTGCTTTTAATTAATCGTTTATAGAATAAGGTAAATATTGTATTTACCTGAGTAAAAACAAAAAATATGAAATTAGATAGATTTATAAATCGCCCGGTACTCTCTACGGTGATCTCCATCCTGATTGTTATTTTGGGTATATTAGGCTTGATTTCATTGCCAATTACCCAATATCCGGATATTGCACCTCCTACTGTATCTGTGAGAGCGACTTATACGGGGGCTAATGCACAGACTGTGTTAAATAGTGTGATAGCACCGTTGGAAGACCAAATCAATGGTGTTGAAAATATGATGTACATGACATCTAATGCGGCTAATAATGGTTCTGCTGATATTTCTGTTTATTTTAAGCAGGGAACAGATCCGGATATGGCGGCTGTCAATGTACAGAACCGTGTTTCTATGGCTCAGGGTTTGCTGCCGGCTGAAGTAACAAGAATTGGTGTTACGACTCAAAAACGTCAGAATTCTATGTTGATTGTATTCTCAGTGTATGATTCAGAAGACCGTTATGATGCCAAATTTTTAGAGAACTATGCGAAGATTAATTTGGTCCCTGAAGTTCAGCGTGTTCCTGGTGTAGGAGATGCTCACGTTTTAGGTACTGATTATTCTATGCGTATCTGGTTGAAACCGGATGTTATGGCTCAGTATCAGTTGATCCCAAATGATGTTACGACTGCTTTGTCTGAACAAAATATTGAAGCAGCTCCTGGTTCGTTTGGCGAACAAGGTAAACAATCCCACCAATATACGATCCGTTATAAAGGTCGTTTGCAGGAGGCTGATCAATTTGAAGATATTGTGGTAAAAGCGTTGCCTAATGGAGAAGTACTCCGGTTGAAGGATATTGCAGATATTGAACTGGGACGTTTGACATATGAGTTTGTTAATAAGGTAAACGGCCATGCTGCCGTAACCTGTATTGTATATCAAATGCCGGGTACGAATGCAACGGAAACTATTAACAATATTGAGGAGTTGCTGAAAAAGAGTGAAGAAACAATGCCTCCCGGAATGAAAGTTGATGTTTCTATGAATGCCAACGATTTCTTATTTGCTTCTATTCATGAGGTAATCAAGACTTTGTTAGAAGCATTTATTCTGGTGTTTATTGTGGTGTATATTTTCTTGCAGGATTTACGTTCTACTTTGATTCCGGCAATTGCTATTCCAGTTGCTTTGGTTGGTACATTCTTTATGTTGTCGATGATTGGGTTTAGTTTGAACTTGCTGACCCTTTGTGCTATGGTACTTGCTATTGCAATTGTGGTCGATGACGCGATTGTGGTCGTCGAAGGGGTCCATGCAAAACTGGATCAAGGATATAAATCATCTAAGTTGGCGTCGATTGATGCCATGAACGAATTAGGAGGAGCCATCGTTTCTATTACATTAGTTATGATGTCTGTATTTATTCCTGTTAGTTTTATGGGAGGTACGGCGGGTACTTTCTATCGTCAGTTCGGATTGACTATGGCGATTGCAATTGCATTCTCTGCTTTGAATGCTTTAACATTAAGTCCTGCATTATGTGCGATGTTCCTGAAACCTCATGAAGAGAATGAAGATAAGAAGTCTACTTTTGTTTCCCGTTTTCATAAGTCATTTAATGCAGCTTATGATTCTATGCTGAATAGTTATAAGAAACGGGTTATTTTCTTTATACAGAAAAAGTGGCTTTCTTTTGGAATAGTTGGTGCATCTATTGTTTTGCTTGTGGTTTTAATGAATGTGACACCTACCGGTATGGTGCCGAATGAAGATATGGGTACGATTATGGGTGTTGTCACTTTACCTCCGGGAACATCTCAGGAGCGTACATTGGAAGTAATGAATAAAGTTGACAGTCTGGTAGCTTCGGATCCGGCAGTGAAATCACGTACTGCAATTACAGGCTTTAGCTTTATTGCCGGTCAGGGACCTTCTTATGGTTCATTCATTATCAAATTGAAAGATTGGGATGAACGCTCAATGACACAAAGCTCGGAAATTGTTTACGGAAGTTTGTTCATGCGTGCTCAGAAGGTTATAAAGGATGCTCAGGTATTATTCTTTACCCCGCCTATGATTCCGGGATATTCGGCTTCCAGTGATATAGAGTTGAATATGCAGGATAAAACGGGCGGTAAACTAGATAAGTTCTTTGATCTTACTAAGCAATATACAGCAGCTTTAACTGCCCGTCCGGAAATTAAGTCTGCTCAAACGACTTTTAATCCGAACTTTCCGCAGTACGAGGTTGATATTGATGCTGCAGCTTGTAAGAAAGCCGGAATAAGTCCAAGTGATATTCTCTCTGTTTTACAGGGATATTATGGAGGGCTGTATGCATCTAACTTCAACCGTTTCGGTAAGATGTACCGTGTAATGGTTCAAGCTGATCCTTCATTACGTACAAATATGGAATCCTTGAAGAATGTTAAAGTGAAAAGCGGTGGTCAGATGGCTCCAGTTTCCCAGTTTATTTCCATCAAGAAAGTATATGGACCGGATATTATCAGCCGTTTTAACTTGTATACTTCAATAAAGGTAATGGTTGCTCCGGCCGATGGGTTTACAAGTGGCCAGGCATTGAAGGCAATAGAAGAAGTTTCCAAATCGGTACTTCCTGCAGGATATGGCTATGAGCTTGGAGGTATGGCACGTGAGGAAGCCAGTACAAGTGGTAGTACGACTGGTTTGGTATTCTTGTTGTGTTTCGTGTTTGTTTATTTGTTGCTGAGTGCTCAGTATGAAAGTTATATTTTGCCATTTGCTGTGTTGCTTTCTGTGCCTTTCGGTTTATTAGGTAGCTTCCTGTTTGTACAAGGGTGGGCGGCATTAGGAAATATCCCGGCTCTGAAGATGATAATCGGAACAATGTCTAACAATATTTATATGCAGATTGCTTTGATCATGTTGATTGGTCTGTTGGCAAAGAATGCTATTTTGATTGTAGAGTTTGCGCTTGACCGCCGTCGTATGGGTATGAGCATTACTTGGGCAGCCGTATTGGGTGCGGCAGCTCGTTTGCGTCCAATCCTGATGACCTCTTTGGCTATGGTTGTAGGTTTGTTACCTATGATGTTTGCCTTTGGTGTAGGTGCCCATGGTAACCGTACTTTGGGTACGGCTGCAATTGGTGGTATGTTTGTCGGTATGATTTTCCAGATATTTATTGTTCCTGCTTTATTCGTAGTATTCCAATATTTGCAAGAGAAATTTAAACCGATTGAGTGGGAGGATTTGGATAATAGTGATATGAGTACGGAAATAGAACAGTACGCTAAATCAAAATAAGAGAGAAACAATGAAGAAACAGATTATATATATGGTGTGTGCAACTGCTTTATTAAGTAGTTGCCATATCTACAAAGCATACGATCGTCCTAAAGATATAGATACTTCGGGAATATATCGGGATCCGGCCTCTGCTACTGATACATTAAACGGTGATAGCGAGAAAAATATTGGTGACCTGCCTTGGCAGGATATTTTCCGCGATGAGAAATTGCAGAGTTTAATTATTAAGGGACTTGAGAATAATGTGGATTTTCAGAGTGCCCAGCTTCGGGTAGATGAAGCACGTGCTTTGTTGACATCAGCACGTTTGTCTTATCTTCCTTCGCTAAACTTGGCTCCACAGGGGACAATAAACCATGCTGACGGTGCAACATCAAAAACATATCAGTTGCCGGCTGTTGCCAGCTGGGAAGTCGATTTGTTTGGCAAATTGCTAAATTCGAGCCGAAGTGCTAAAGCTTCGTTGTTACAGAGTGAAGCTTATCAGCAGGCTGTTCGTTCTTCTTTGATTGCTAATATAGCCAATAGCTACTATACATTGTTAATGTTGGATCGCCAGTTAGCAATTAGCGAGTCAACCTCTGAGATATGGAAAGAAAATGTCCGTGCAATGGAAGCTATGAAAGTGGCCGGTATGACTACTGAAGCTGCCGTTTCACAGGCTAAAGCAAACAGTCATCAGGTCGAGGCTTCATTAGCAGATCTTCGCCGTCAGATCAGAGAAACGGAAAATGCTTTGTCTGTTATTTTGGCAGAAGCACCGCAAACAATTGACCGAGGCACGCTAGAAAGTCAGATAATGCCGGATAAACTAGCCGCAGGTGTTCCTTTGCAGTTGCTTTCTAATCGTCCAGACGTTAAAACAGCAGAAATGGCGTTAGCAGGTGCTTACTATTCAACAAATCAGGCACGCTCAGCTTTTTATCCTTCGGTAACACTTACAGGAACAGCAGGATGGACCAATGCTGCCGGTTCTGCAATTATCAATCCGGGTTTCTTTGTTCTTCAGGCCGTAGGTCAGCTGGCGCAACCGATTTTTAACCGTGGTAAACTGATTGCTAATTTGAAAGTATCGAAAGCTGAAGAAGAAATAGCGAAAATGAACTTCCAGCAGAGTATTCTGAATGCAGGTCGTGAAGTGAGCAATGCGTTGTATTTATATGATGCTTCATCGAAGAAAATTACGGAACATAAGGCGCAGGTTGTTGAATTAACAAAAGCGGTAGAGTATACTCAAGCCTTATTCCACTCAGGAGAAGCTTCATATTTGGAGACACTTACTGCTCAGCAATCTTTGTTGAGTGCTCAATTGAATGAAGTTTCTGATACCTTTCAACGAATGCAGGCTGTTGTTAACCTGTATCAGGCGTTAGGTGGAGGAAGAGAATAATAACTTTAAATGCAAGTATTATGATAAGTCCGTTAGCTTATATAAACCCGAGTGCAAAATTAGGTGCGAATGTAACGGTTCATCCGTTTGCCTATATCGACAAAAATGTTGAAATAGGGGATGATTGTGAGATCATGCCTCACGCCAGTATCATGAGTGGTGCACGTTTAGGTAAAAGAAATCGTATATTTCAGGGAGCTGTTATTGCTGCCGAACCTCAGGATTTTGATTATAAAGGAGACGATTCCGTAGTAGTTATTGGAGATGATAATATCATTCGTGAAAATGTAGTTATCAATCGTGCTACGACTTCTGCAGGACGTACAGTGATTGGCAATGGCAACTTTTTACATGAAGGAGTGCATATCTCACATGACGTGCAAATTGGTAATCATAGTGTATTTGGATATGGCAGTAAGATTTCCGGTAATTGTATTATGGAAGATTATGTAATCTTCGGAGGTAGTGTGTTAGTAAGTCAGGGATGTCGCGTTGGTACTTGGTCGATGGTTCAAACCGGCTGTCGTTTCCGCAAAGATATTCCTCCCTATATCGTAGCGGCAAAGGAACCAACTACTTACTATGGTGTAAACTCCTTTATTCTGGCGCATGAAGGTTTTGATGAAAAGGTTATTAAACATATAGGACATGCTTACCGGATTATTTATCAAGGCAACAGCAGTATTTATGATGCTTTGCTGATGATAAAAAATCAGGTTCCTATGAGTAGCGAGATACAGCATATTATAGATTTTGTAAATGCTTCCCAACTGGGAATTATAAAGTAATGAAGCAAAATAATTAAGTTGCCGAACTTTATTGGCGAGGATAGGGCTTGAAAAAGAGCTGTCTTTTGCATCTGAAAGTCCCGTCTTAACATTTCAAAAGTTAGCTCTTTTGTATGTGTTAAGACGGGACTTTTAATTATAAAAGACCTGAACTTATTCGTTTGTCATATTGTTTATTTCAAAAAATAAAAGAATTATGGCATTCAACCAGGTAGATATTCATTTTTTAATAGCTGCTATATGTGTTATAACGTCGGCCTTGGTTTTTTATACAATAGGTGTATGGGGAGAACGTCTTCAAAAGAAATTGAAAGCATGGCATGTTGGCTTCTTTATTGCTGGTCTTTTTGCTGATACGATAGGTACAAGTTTAATGGAGCATATCGCAGAACTTACTCATCTCCATGATAATTTACATACTATAACCGGGCTGATTGCTATCTTTCTGATGTTTATTCATGTTATATGGGCTATCTGGACTTATTTTAAAGGTTCAAGAAAAGCAAAAGAACATTTCAATCGATTTAGTATTGTTGTATGGTGTATTTGGTTGATACCTTATTTTATAGGTGTTTATTTAGGAATGAGCTTACATAGATAACCATAAAAAAGAGGGTCACTTCAAATTTGAAGTGACCCTCTTTGGCTATATAATCAACGAGTTTGTTAACCGATTATAATGCACCAACTTCTTTTAAAGCAGCGTTTGTTGCGCGAACAGCAGCAGCGCTCTTTTCGAACAATGCTTTTTCGTCTGCAGTCAGGTCAAGTTCAACGATCTTTTCAACACCGTTGCGACCAATGATTGCCGGAACACCGATACAAATATCGCTTTGTCCATATTCGCCATCCAAAGCAACGCAAGAAGGAATCATTTTCTTTTGGTTGTGAAGGATTGATTCTACTACAAAAGCTCCTGCTGCACCTGGTGCATACCATGCAGAAGTACCTAATAATTTAGTTAATGTAGCACCACCTACCATAGTAGAAGAAACTACTTCCTGTAATTTTTCAGCGCTCAATAATTTGCTAACAGGAATACCTTTGTATGTAGCCAGACGAGCTAATGGAATCATAGTTGTATCGCCATGACCACCAATAACCATACCTTCTACTTCGTTGGCATTGCAGCCTAAAGCCTGAGACAGGAAATATTTGAAACGTGAGCTATCCAGAGCACCACCCATACCAATGATGCGGTTTTTAGCAACACCTAAAGATTTCAATGACAAATAAGTCATTGTATCCATCGGGTTAGAGATAACAACCAAGATAGCATTTGGAGAATATTTCAGGATGTTTTGTGCAACGCTCTTAACGATACCAGCGTTAACACCGATCAGTTCTTCGCGAGTCATACCCGGTTTACGAGGAATACCTGAAGTGATAACAACAACGTCGGAGTTTGCTGTTTTTTCGTAATCGTTTGTGCAACCTACAACTGTAGAATCGAAACCCAGCAGTTGAGCTGTCTGCATCATATCCATTGCTTTACCTTCGGATACGCCTTCCTTAACATCAAGCATTACAACTTCGTCTGCCACTTCATTAAAGGCAAGAACATTTGCACAAGTAGCACCTACATTACCGGCGCCAACAACTGTTACTTTAGACATAATAATACGTTTTATATGTTTTACTTATAATAATACTTCCATTGCATTTAACGCAGACAAAGGTACAACGTATTGCGGAATAAAGAAATATTTCCGTATATATTTTCTGCCGCACATTATTAAATATAACTAAACATGGTAAGGTGCAATATATACCTTTTGACATAGTAAAGAGATACCGATAATTAAAGCTTGACGGAAAATATTGTGTATTGGAAGCGAACAAAAATAGCTTCCCTGAAGTTTTATTTTATATAGGCAATGAATCTTAAATCTATCTGTTTATGAAGCATGTGTCTCTTAAATTTTTTCAAAGAATTGTATTCTTATTTGGAGGAATAATAATTACAATTTCTTTCAGTGTTGCCCAGGATGTACCTTTTCGACAAGATACGATCAAACCTTTTCTGGCAGATACGAATCATATGGATGAATTGGTTACAATTGGATATGCAACCGGAAATCATCGTACCATATCTGGTTCGGTGGATCACGTCAACAAAAAGAATATGAATGAAGGATTGCTTTCTACACCATTGGATGCTCTTCGCGGAAGGGTTTCCGGTGTAAGTATACCTATGGGGGGAAATAGCCCGGCAGCATTAGCGGCAGTACGGGTCCGTGGTACAACATCTTTAACCGGTGGTAATGATCCTTTAGTTATTATAGACGGAGTGTTTGCCGATCTGAATTTGTTGAGTTCTATCTATCCGGCTGATATAGAAGATTTCACGATCTTGAAGGATGCTTCAGAAACAGCCCAGTATGGTGCACGTGGTGCATCAGGTGTTATAGAAGTAACAACAAAAAAGGGCAAACAAGGAGCTTTTAGTGTAAGTTATGATGGCAGCTTTGGTGTTGAAGTTGCCTATAAAACATTAGATATGCTTTCGGCAGACGGCTTCCGGCAATATGCAAAGGAACATCAGATAAACATGGTGGATTTAGGGTATAATACAGATTTCCAGGAGGAAATCACGCGACTAGGATCAATACAAAATCATCATATTGCTTTTGGCGGGGGAACGGAAAGTTCGCAATATCGTGCGTCGTTGGGTTTCGTCGAACGGGAAAAAGTGATTCGTGATATTAACACACATAACTTTACGGCAAAGGTAAATATTACGCAACAAGCATTTAAGAACCGGTTGACATTCGATTTAGGGATTTTCGGCTCCTTATTAAAGAATCATTATTTGAATGACGTTCAAAAAATGTTTTATTCTGCCGCTACATTTAACCCTACTTATCCGAATCATAAGAATGAAAATACCGGTAAATGGGATGGAGTAACCAATGCCAGTCAGATAACAAATCCATTGGCCTGGATGGAGGTTAAAGACCATGAAGCAAATGCGCACATTAATACGCATTTGAAACTTGCTTTTAATCTGAGTAATGAATTTGTTTTTACGGCTTTTGGTTCTTATACATATAATGTAATAGACAACTCACAATATCTGCCAACTTCGGTTTGGGCGCATGGGCAGGCATATAGGGGAGAAAGGAAAACCGAATCTTTATTGGGTAGCCTGATGCTGTCATATAAGAAAGATATAGGCGAACACCATCTGAACTTATTAGGTTTGGCGGAAGCTCAAAAAGATATTATGACCGGTTTCTATACAACCGTTACAAATTTCAGTACAGATCGTTTTGGTTATGATAATCTTCAGGCTGGTGCTACCCGTTTATGGGAAGGAACAGGCTCTTATTATGAAGAACCTCATTTAGTCTCTTTTCTGGTACGTGCAAATTATGCTTATGCTAACCGGTATATTGCAACAGTCAATGCACGTGCTGATGCTTCTTCAAAGGTGGGTGAGAATAATAAATGGGGCTTTTTCCCTTCAGCCTCTGTTGCCTGGGTGGTAAGTGAAGAAGGTTTTTTGAAAAATATGTCATTTATAAATAACTTGAAAGTTCGTGCCGGTTATGGTTTGTCCGGGAATCAAGGTGCTATCGATTCATATAACTCATTGCAATTAATGAAACCAAATGGAGTAGTTTCTGTAGATGGAACGCCTACGGTTACTATGGGAACAATCCGGAATGCCAATCCCGATTTGAAATGGGAGGTGAAACGTACTTTTAATGCCGGTTTAGATGCAGGCTTATTCGAAAATCGGTTTATTGTTTCTGTGGATTATTATAATTCCAAAACGGATGATATGTTGTACCTGTATGATGTCAGTGTACCACCGTTTGCCTATAATAAAATGTTGGCCAACCTCGGTTCAATGCGAAATAGCGGAACGGAATTAGGTATTGGCGTTACGCCGCTTAGAACTAAAGATATGGAGTTGAATATTAATGTAAATGTTACTTTTCAACGGAATAAATTACTTTCATTGAGCGGTGTTTATAAGGGCGAATATATGTCCGCGTCCAAGTATACTAGTATTTCGGATTTGAATGGTGCAGGTTTTCATGGCGGATATAATCATATAGTATATCAGATTGTTGGCCAGCCATTAGGTGTTTTCTATTTGCCTAAGTGTACAGGATTGGTTCGGAATGAAAATGGAGGCTATAATTATGAAGTTGCCGACTTGGATGGTAATGGGGTAAGTCTGGAAGATGGCGGAGATCGTTATGTCGCCGGCCAGGCAATGCCAAAGACTCTTTTAGGTTCTAATATTAGTTTTCGTTATAAACAGTTCGATTTATCACTACAAATTAATGGTGCATTCGGTCATAAAATTTATAACGGAACCTACCTTACGTATATGAATGTGGATATTTTTCCCGATTATAATATTTTGAAGAATGCGCCTTCACGGAATATCCGGGATCAGACAGCTACGGATTATTGGCTGGAAAAGGGTGATTATATCAACTTCGATTATATAAATGTAGGTTGGAATGTACCTCTGGGAAGTTTAAAGAAATATATTCGTAACCTGCGTGTATCCGTTTCTGTAAATAATTTGGCAACTATTACCGGTTATTCCGGTTTGACGCCAATGATAAACAGCTCCATTGTAAGTAATACGTTAGGGTTGGATGATAAGCGTACCTATCCCGTATCCCGTTCTTATACAATGGGATTAAGTTTTAACTTCTAAAAGTTTACCGGTATGAAAAAGATTGCTTTCTTATTCTGTGTAGCGAGTTGTTTGTGGCTTCTTTCATGTAAAGATTTTCTAAAAGAAAATCCGCGTGACCAAGTTCCGGAAGAAGAAGCCTTCAGCGATGCATCCAGTGTTTACTTGAATACAGTAGCTACATTATATAATTATATTGGCGGTTATAGCGAGAGCCAGGGCTTACAAGGCACATACCGTGGAGTCTATGACCTGAACACATTTACCACGGATGAGGCCATATTGCCAACCCGGGGAGGAGATTGGTACGACGGCGGCTTTTGGCAAGGGCTTTTTCTGCATAAGTGGGGCACAAATAGTGATGCAATCCGTGCTACGTGGGAGTATTTATATAAAGTGATCGTTTTAAGTAATAAATCTTTGGAAGTGATTCAGAGGATGCAGAAACTACATGATTATAACTACTTGCGAACCTATGAAGCGGAAGTACGTTCTATTCGTGCCATGTATTATTATTATCTGGTTGACTTATTTGGCCGTGTACCTTTAATTTTATCTTCTTCCACCCCAATGAAAGATGTTCTGCAAAGCGACCGGAAAGAGATATTTGATTTTATAGTTAGCGAATTGCAATTGTCTTTGCCATTACTAAGCAGTGAGCGGAGTAATCAGCTTGGCGATTATTATGGCAGGATTACAAAACCGGTTGCTTTTTTCCTTTTAGCAAAGTTGGCTTTAAATGCAGAAGTCTTTACAGATAATGACTGGACAGATGGTGTGCGTCCGAATGGTAGGAATATCTTTTTTAGTGTAACAGGAAGGCGCTTGAATGCATGGCAAACGGTAGAAGCTTATTGCGATTCTATTACATCTTGCGGTTATGAGTTATCTTCCGATTACACTGCCAATTTTTCTGTGTTTAATGAATCGTCAGGGGAGAATATTTTTACCATACCAATGGATAAGAATTTGTACACAAATCAGATGCAATATCTGTTTCGCTCCCGTCATTATAATCATGCTAAAGCGTATGGCCTTAGCGGTGAAAACGGTTCAAGTGCGACAATAGAAGCTTTGCGTACATTTGGATATGATACGGATTCTGTCGATAACCGTTTTGATATTTGTTACTATGCCGGTATAATGTCGGATTTGGATGGCAATACAATTTATCTGGATAATGGCAAAACTCTGGAGTATCTGCCTTGGGAAGTTAAACTGGATCTTTCAGGCCAGCCCTCGGAACAGACAGCCGGAGCGCGCATGAAGAAATATGAGATAGATAAAACCGCTACAAAGGACGGAAAATTAATGGATAACGATATTGTTTTGTATCGTTATGCCGATGTCTTGCTGATGAAGTGTGAAGCGAAAGTCCGCAATGGCGAAACCGGGGATGAAGAATTGAATATGATCCGTTCACGAGTGGGAATGCCTGAGCGCAAAGCTACCTTGGAAAATATTTTGGCTGAACGGCAGTTAGAGTTTGCATGGGAAGGTTGGCGACGTCAGGATTTAGTGCGTTTTGGATTGTTTACCCGTCCATATAGCGATCGTCCTCAATTACCGAATGAAGCAAACGGTTATACAACCGTTTTCCCCATACCGGATAAAGTCCGGGCAATGAATACGAACCTGACTCAGAACCCGGGATATTAAGTTTTATTCTACATACAAAACCAACCCTTTCAGATATTCGCCTTCCGGGTGATATATATTAACCGGATGGTCGGCGGGTTGGGTAAGCTGATGTAAAATGCGTACGCTTCGTCCTGATTGAGCAGCAGCACTGAATACTGCTAGCCGGAAGTTCTCTTTGCTTACTACCTGTGAGCATGAGAAGGTAAACAGGATACCTCCGGGCTTGATCTTCTCGAATGCGATGGCATTTAGCTTGCGATAGCCTTGTAAAGCGTTTCGTAATACATTTTTGTGTTTGGCAAAGGCGGGAGGGTCAAGGATAATCAAGTCATAGTTGCTTCCCATCTTTTCAAGGTATTTGAAAGCATCTTCCGCATATGCATCATGTCTTGTGTCTCCGGGAAAATTCAGCTCTACATTTTTCTTTGTCAGACTAATGGCTTTAGCCGAACTATCTACCGAGTGAACTACTTTAGCTCCTCCGCGCATGGCATAGAAAGAAAAGCCTCCTGTATAGCAGAACATATTTAATACGGAACGGTCTTTGGAATAATGTTCCAGCAAAGAACGGTTTTCGCGCTGGTCTACAAAAAATCCTGTTTTCTGTCCTTTTTGCCAGTCAACACAGAACTTTAATCCGTTCTCCAGTGCAATATCTTCTACTTCTCCACCATATAAATACCCGTCTTCGCTATCCAGGTTCGCTTTAAATGGCAGGGTGGCTTCCGATTTATAATAGATATTTTGTAGAGTGTCTCCAAGCACAGTTTTTAATGCTTCTGCAATTTGATGGCGTGCATAGTGCATACCAACCGAATGGGCTTGCATAACAGCCGTATGTGCATACATGTCTATTACCAATCCAGGCAGATTATCTCCTTCGCCATGAATCAAACGGTATGTGTTGTTGTTTTCCGTACCGGCTAATCTTAACGACTTACGGAGAGTATATGCAATGCGGATGCGTTCTGTCCAGAAATCTGTATTGACTGTAGCAGGCTTAAATGATAAAATACGCACGGCTATACTTCCTATCTGGTAATGACCGACTGCCAAAAAGCGCTGGTTTTGTCCGTAAACTTCTACCAGATCACCTTCTTCGGGCTTTCCTTCTATAGACTGGATTGCACCTGAAAATACCCACGGGTGGAAGCGCAACAGCGATTCTTCTTTCTTTGGCTTCAGAAAAACTTTACAATAATTCATCTATGCTTGATTCAATAAGTTATATATTTGGAGACATGCCCATGCATCTAATGATGCATATTTTTTTTGCGATTCAGTAAGAACATCTGCTTCCCAATTAGTCAGCCGTTGCCCTTTAGATATCTTTTTCTTGAATAAAATGGCATATATTTTTTGCAGGCTGGCATCTTCTATGCCGAATTTTACTACGTATTTCTGCAAATCCAGAAAGTTTACCGGCTCTGCATTTGTACGTTTATGCAGGGCGGCAAAATCATCCCTGAGGGAAAGGCCTATTTTCATCACATTGTTGTTCTGTATAAAATCGACCAGCGATTTAGGTATATCAATCCGGTTTAGCCGGAATAGAAAACATGTGTCTTCGGTTGATATCTGCATCAGTGATATTTTATAATGTTGCCCTTTCTTAAAGCTGGGACGTGTCTCGGTATCGAATCCGACTTTCGGGCATTTTGACAAATATTCAACGGCTTTATCGGCGTCCTTTTCCGTATCTATTATAAAAATCCTGCCTTTAAATTCTTCTATAGGAAGGGTGGCTATATCTTCTTTTTTTATTGTATGTGTGTATTGTTGTATCATTCGTTGTTGTTCTTTTCCAGATTTTCTTCGTCATCATAGCGTACAGCATGGAGTGCTTTCAAGGCATTCAATAGCTGTTGCCCCCAATATTCACGAAAATTTGTACGGCATAAGGCAATTGCGTTTTGCATGACTTCTTCGTTCCCCTGGCGGAAAAGCGAGATGAAATTTCCGGTGTCCTGGTATACATCGGCTAGATTTTCGGAAATGAAAGCTGCTATCGGAGCATCGCTATATTGCATATCCGGATGGAAAGTTTCCAGATAAGTATCTTTGTCTCCAAGCAAGTTGGCTATTTGGTTGCGTACGGATTCGTACATATCTTCGGTAACAGAAAATTCCAGTTCTGCCTCGTCGTCTGCTTCGACATCCGGTAAAAGGGATGCTTTCAGGTATAATAAGGGCAACATCTTTACCGATTTGTCTACAAATTCATACAAATCACGTTGTCCGGCGGTTTCAACGAAGGAACAAAATTCTAGTGCTACAGTGACAAATTCCAGCGTATTCCGTTCGTATATAGGATTATTTTCTTTCTCTTTTTCCATTTTTGTTTCTATAGTTTCCTACGATAACAGTTTGCAAAAATAGCAAATATTGTGATACTTTTAGGCAAACCGTTCGTATATTTGTACTTGAATGAAAGTATGGTTGACAATTATCAACTTATATTTTCATTACTGCCGTCAGGGCAAACGCATTAGGATTTTTGATATAGTACCATTGCCTTTTTCATTATCTCTTTCTTTATATTGGGCTTTAATGCTGCTGCTAACATTTTCTTTTTCAAGGATGCTCCTTTTTTGTATGTAAAGGCTTTCAGTACCGGCATTGCCATTTTTCTTAATATAGCCAGGTTTAACACTTGGTTCTTTTTCATTTTGGTCTCATCTTCATTAAAAGATACATCTAGTTGCCAATGCAAATTGTTCTCTATTTTCCAGTGATTTCGTATGATATTCAATTGCATGGGTGCATCTTTCTCCAAGGAAGATATGAAACATCTTGTTTCTGTGGTCGTTTCTCCTGTAGACAGTATCGTTCTTTGGGAAGTAATTGTACCAAAGCTTTTGATTCCTTCCCATTCTTTTCCACACTCAGGTATCCATCCCTAATGAGAACAGGAATGACAAATACGGACTTCTTCTCTCCCATGTCCTCGGGTTATTTCTTCGGCATGATCTATCCATTTAGCTTTATCACGGTTGTTTTCTACTCGAATCCCTTCTAATATACCTTCATATAATTTCTCTTGATTGGCTTTCACAATAATCAGATAATCAGCTTTAGCTGCTGTAATAGCTTTGATAGACTCTTTTTGACAATGTAGAGCGTCCGCAGTAATAATAGTACTTGCCAAATAAAGGTCTGTAACTAATTTGCGAAGTTGCTCGGGCTCGTTTATCTTTTTATCTGCCACCTCCTGTCCTAAACACAATCCGGTTCCGGTAGCATAAGCAGTAACTACATTCAAACCAGAAACATCGGTTACAGAGGCAGCATATTTGCCATCAAAGGCTACTATTTCTTTATCTTTACTAGCCTGAGAATGATCCAAATCGCCGCGTAATTGAGATTGAAGGGCTGACATAGTCTTGCGAAAAGACTGTTCCAAACTCGAGGGATTAACCAAAGAGAAAAAGCGACTAAAAGTATCATGGGAAGGCACACCAACAAAACAAGAACCTAAGTACTCAGAGAGCAAATCTTCACTAGATTCAGCGATTTCAACGATATCATCCCAGTCTTTACCTCCACAAAGGATACCAACAAAAGCCATGAAAATAATGCTACAGGAAGGGTAGTATAGACGATTACCTGTACGGAAGTCTTCAACATCACGAGCAAAAGATAATAATAAAGAGTAATCAGAAGAAGGAGTCATAAAGAATATAAGTTAGAGATACAAAGCAAAGGTAGAAAAAAGTACAAAAAACACAGGAAAGAAAGAAAAAATCCTAATGCGTTTGCCCTGTTACTGCCGTTCATGGGGCAGAACAGCATTATAAATAACAAAAAGTAAACGTATAAATATAAAAAATAATGGCAATAAAATTTACCGCCCATCGTACTCCGAAACCAAATGGTCGTAAAGGAGAAACATTAACGCATGCACGTGCCTTGTGTCATGGCACCTATAAACTGGATGAAATCTGCCGGTTGATATCGGAACGTTCGTCGGTAACGTCGGCCGATGTAAAGGCTGTTCTCGATTCTCTTTCCTGGGTATTGGATTATGCTTTGAGCGGAGGCTATCATGTGGAGCTTGAAGAACTGGGATATTTTTCGCCTTCTCTCCGGAGTAAGCAGAAAGAGAACGGAAAGGTCAGCGTATGTGTAGACGGTATAAACTTCCGTTGTTCTACAAAGTTGAAAGAGAAAATGAAAGATATAAAACTGGAACATATCAAACCCCAGGTAAAAGATGACGTTTCTGTCGATGCAAAAAGCAAATTGCAGGATTATCTGGAACGAAATAAATGTGTTACACCCCGTATATATGCCGGCTTGATGAACTGTTCGCGTTATCGGGCACAAGCGGATCTGACATCTTTTGTAGAAGAAGGGCTCCTGCAAAAAGTAGGACATCATAATAAGGTTCTGTACCTGCTTGCGTGAGTTTTTCGGAGTGATAAGTGAAAAAATACTCGATAATTCTATGTACATTTGCAAATTGTTAAAACGGGAAAGGGCATATCGCTATTGTCCGTATTTATAAAAGGGAAGCAATATATATGGCAAAAAAAACGACTTCGGCGAAACAAAGTAGTAACGAAGAGAGCAAACTCGGTTCTGTAAGGTCCTTTTTTAAGAATGAACGTACGCGTTTTATATCCGGGTTGATTATTTCTATAGTTACTATATATATAGGACTGGCTCTTATTTCTTTTTTCTTTACGGGAGGGGCAGATCAAAGCAAAATAGAAAATATACCTTTATCCGACCTGGTAACCAATCATGGTTCGGTAGAGAACTGGACAGGAGCCAGAGGTGCTTATCTTTCCGATTTGCTGATGAACCGCTGGTTCGGCATATCATCTTTTATGATATTATTCTTTTTGGGTTCTGTGGGTGCGAAGCTGATGAATCTGAACCGTATCTCTCTTTTGAAACGGTTTCTGTTCTGTTCGGCCTGGTTGCTTTGGGGATCGCTGTTTTTTGCCTTTATCTTTATAAAAGGATACGAAGATACCTTCATCTATTTGGGAGGGCAACATGGGTATTATCTTTCCGAAATGATGATTAATAATATCGGTATTCCGGGAACTATCCTGTTTCTGGTCGGTTTTTTTCTGATAATCGCCATTTTTACCAGCAAACGTACGATACCTCTTTTACAGAGGTTCTTGTCATTCCATTGGCTGAAGAAGCGTTTTGATAAAGAGGAACAGGCAGAAAGCGATGAAGAAGATGAAGGAAAGGATATCCTTTCTTTTTCCGAACAACCCGATGAAAAGCCGGAAATGGATGATGAGGTATTTGATACCGCGAAAGAATTGGCAGAAGCCGATGCAGCCCGTATGTCTGTAAAAAGTACGTATGCTCCGACTACTACGACGACTGTGAATGATGCCTTCGAAGTGACTGTCCCGCGTGATGAAGAAGAATATATTCCTGTTTCAAAAAATAATAACACAGAAATAGACGATACGGATTCGGATGATAGCGGAGATGGGGCATTTACCGTAGAAGTACCTTCGGGAGATGATGAGGTATACGATGGCTCTGCTTTAGGTGAATATGATCCGAAACTGGATTTATCCCATTACCGCTATCCTACGATCGATCTGCTGAAAAAATACGATCAGGGAGACCAGCAGGTGGATATGGAAGAGCAAACGGCTAATCAAAAGCGCATCAAGCAAACACTGGAAAGTTTTGGTATCAGCATTGCCTCTATTAAAGCAACGGTTGGACCGACAATTACATTGTATGAAGTAATACCCGATACAGGTGTACGTATATCCAAAATCCGTAATCTGGAAGATGATATCGCACTTAGCCTTTCTGCTTTAGGTATTCGTATTATTGCTCCGATGCCGGGTAAAGGCACGATTGGTATTGAAGTGCCAAATAAAGATCCCCAGATGGTTGCCATGCAATCGGTTATTGCTTCCCGTAAGTTTCAGGAATCAAGGTACGACCTGCCGGTTGCATTAGGTAAGACTATTACGAATGAGATATTCATGTTCGACCTATGTAAAATGCCTCATTTACTTGTTGCCGGTGCGACAGGACAAGGTAAGTCTGTCGGATTGAATGCTATCATTACCTCATTGTTGTATAAGAAACACCCGTCGGAATTAAAGTTCGTACTGGTAGACCCGAAGATGGTAGAGTTTAGTATCTATTCGGAGATAGAACGTCATTATCTGGCCAAGTTGCCGGATGCCGATAAGGCTATTATTACGGATTTTACGAAGGTGATCCAGACGTTGAACTCGCTTTGTAAGGAAATGGATGACCGCTACGATCTGTTGATGAAGGCGCATACACGTAATATCAAGGAGTACAACGCTAAGTTTATAAGCCGTCATTTGAATCCGGAAAAAGGCCATAAATTCATGCCTTATATCGTGGTTATTATAGACGAGTTCGGCGATTTGATTATGACGGCCGGAAAAGAAATAGAATTGCCTATCGCCCGTATTGCCCAGAAGGCGCGTGCGGTTGGTATTCACATGATTATTGCAACGCAGCGTCCGTCAACCAATATTATTACGGGTACGATCAAAGCAAACTTCCCGGCTCGTGTGGCTTTCCGTGTTTCGTCGATGATCGATTCGCGCACCATACTTGATTCTCCGGGTGCAAATCAGTTGATTGGCCGGGGCGACTTGTTATTCTCGCAAGGTAATGATATGACACGTGTGCAATGTGCCTTTGTTGATACACCTGAGGTAGAACAAATAGCCTCTTTTATCGGAGGACAGCCGGGCTACCCTACAGCCTTCCAGCTGCCTGAATATGTGGGCGAAAATGATGGTGAGAAGGTCCCGGGAGCAGTCGATTTGTCGGATCGTGATCCGCTTTTTGATGAAGCTGCCCGTTTGATTGTTATTCAGCAACAAGGTTCTACATCACTTATCCAGCGTAAGTTTGCCATTGGTTATAACCGTGCCGGACGTTTGATGGACCAGCTTGAAGCAGCCGGTATAGTAGGGCCTTTTGAAGGTAGCAAGGCGCGTCAGGTGTTGATTCAGGATGAATATAACCTGGAACAATTGTTGAATTCGTTAAAGTAACAGGATGGAAATAGAAAAGAAACAAAGAATGGTGCGTATATTTATCCGCGCTTATCTGATATTACAGCTATTGTTGCTGGCCGCATTAATAGGGTTTACTTGTAATGCCCAGAATGCAGACGATATTTTGGGTAAGGCGGCTATGGCTTATGATAAATCGAATGGGATAGAGGCTGCTTTTACAACTCATACCCGTTCTGACCAGCAGAATGTACCGGAAAGTTTTTCCGGTGTTATTAATATGAAAGGAGAGAAATTTATGTTGAAAACCCCGGATATGAGAATATGGTTTGACGGTAAAACACAATGGGCATATATGGAGCGGAATGATGAAGTGAATGTAACAACACCTTCGGGGGAAGAACTTCAAATGACGAATCCGGTATTACTGTTGGGTTCTTATAAAAAAGGTTTTACTCCCTTGTATAAAGGTGAGAGCACGGCAGCTAATGGAAAATCGGCTTATGATATAGAATTGACTCCCCGAAAAAAGGGGGATATACAGCGCGTATCTCTTCAGATAGAAAAGAATACGTATCTGCCTGTGGGCATTAGTGTGGATTCTAAAAATGGCGTTACCATGACAATCCGGATCAGTAAATTGAGGACGGAAGTAAACCAACCGGATTCTTACTTTGTTTTTAAAGATGCAGATTTTCCTGACGCAGAAGTGATAGATCTCCGCTGATGTAGATTATAAAAGTAAATTATCAAAATAAGAAAGACTATGGACAACTCAACAAATGAAAAAGTTCGCTGCCTGATTATCGGTTCGGGCCCTGCCGGATATACGGCCGCAATCTATGCCTCTCGTGCAAACCTGAATCCTGTGCTTTATGAGGGTATTCAACCGGGTGGACAGCTTACAACAACAACCGAAGTTGAAAATTTCCCGGGTTATCCTAATGGTATAACAGGGCCGGAATTGATGGAAGACCTGAAAAAACAGGCTGTTCGTTTCGGTGCGGATATTCGTATGGGCATTGCAACTGCATCAGATTTATCATCTGCTCCATATAAGATCACAATTGATGGAGAGAAAGTGATTGAATCCGAAGCGGTTATTATATCGACAGGTGCGACGGCCAAATATCTGGGTATTCCCGATGAACAGAAATATGCAGGTATGGGAGTATCGGCTTGTGCTACTTGCGACGGCTTTTTCTATCGTAAAAAGATTGTTGCTGTTGTAGGGGGGGGAGATACGGCATGCGAAGAAGCTATCTACCTGTCGGGTTTGGCAAAACAAGTTTATCTGATAGTGCGTAAACCTTATCTGCGTGCATCAAAAGTAATGCAGGAACGTGTGTTTAACACTCCCAATATTATCGTATTGTTTGAGCATAATACAATTGGACTGTTTGGCGAAAGTGGTGTGGAGGGAGCTCATCTGATAAAGAAAATGGGACAACCCGACGAAGAAAAGGTTGATATTGCTATTGATGGTTTCTTTTTGGCTATCGGCCATAAACCAAACTCTGATATTTTTAAAGAATGGTTGGAAACAGACGAAATTGGTTATATAAAGACAATACCGGGAACACCCCGTACTACTGTGCCGGGCGTTTTTGCCGCAGGAGATGTGGCAGACCCGATTTATCGCCAGGCTATTACAGCTGCAGGAAGCGGATGCAAAGCTGCTATAGAAGCCGAACGGTATCTGTCTGAAATAGGAAAATAGTTATCAGGGCAGGCTTTAGTGCCTGCCTTTTTGTTTAATCTTATATATTATATTTTACCATGAAATTAAAAACTACTATTGTTGTCCTTCTCTGTGCTTTGATGGCACTGCCTGCTGTTGCGAAGGATAAGACGAAAGTGATTGCACATCGGGGGTATTGGAAAACAGAAGGTTCTGCTCAGAATTCTATCCGTTCTTTAGAATTGGCAGACCAGATTAAAGCGTATGGTTCCGAGTTTGATGTTCATTTGACTTCTGATAATGTCCCCGTTGTTCACCATGATATGGATATTCAGGGTTTGAACATTCAAAAGACTCCTTATGCTCAACTGAAAGATTTGAAGTTGGGTAATGGTGAAACTTTACCTACATTGGAACAGTACCTGGACAAAGCTAAGGCATTGAAAAATACAAAGTTGATTTTTGAATTGAAAGTACATGACACACCGGAACGTAATCGTGAAGCTGCACGTATTGTTGTTGACATGATTAATAAAAAAGGACTGGCCAAGAAGACCGAATATATTACTTTTAGCCTGGATGCCGGTAAAGAACTGATCCGTTTGGCACCGAAGGCAAAAGTTGCCTATTTGAACGGAGAATTATCTCCCCGTGAATTGAAAGATTTGGGTTTTGCGGGATTGGACTATCAGTTTAATGTATTAAGACAACATCCTGATTGGATTCCTGAAGCAAAGAAGCTTGGTTTGACAATTAACGTATGGACTGTGGATGAAGAAGCTGTAATGAAAGAGATGATTGCAAATGGAGTTGATTTTATTACAACAGATGAGCCGGTTGTTTTGCAGAAATTATTAAATTCGCGCGCTAAATAGAACGTGTGTAAATGAAAAGATATTGTTGGTTATTGCTGTGGGCTTTGTGGATACAAAGTGCATTTGCGATGAATTTACCTAAGCATGAAGTACGTGCGGTGTGGCTTACAACTGTTTATGGCTTGGACTGGCCGCATCGACCGGCTACAACGCAGGCAGGCATAAAAGCCCAGCAACAAGAACTTTGCAATATCCTGGATCGTTTGCAAAATGCTAATTTCAATACTGTTTTTTTGCAGGTTCGTTTACGTGGTAACGTTATTTACCGCTCTGCCATAGAACCGGCAAGTAAAGTCTTTTCCGGAAAAGAAGGAGTAATGCCCGGATATGATCCGTTGGCATTTGCAATAAAAGAATGTCACAAACGGGGGATGGAATGCCATGCCTGGTTTGTGACATTTCCTTTGGGCACGGCCAAGAATGTGAAAGAGCAAGGACGTTTGTCGGTGGTTAAACGCCAGCCTAAATTATGTAAATTGCATAATGGTGAATGGTATCTTGATCCGGGTGTTCCGGGTACGACCAATTATATCTTGTCGTTGGTAAAAGAAATTGTGAATAATTATGATGTTGACGGCATTCATTTCGATTACATCCGTTATCCGGAGCAGGCGAATCGTTTCCCGGATAAAAACGTATATAAGATGTATGGGAAAAAGGAGCCATTAGATAGTTGGCGACGTAATAATATCAACCGGATGGTGGTTGAGATTTATGATTGGGTGAAACAAGCAAAGCCTTGGGTACAGGTAAGCAGTTCCCCTTTAGGTAAATATAACCGTATCCCCCGTGTCCCTGATGCGGGATGGACAGCTTATGAAAGTGTGTTTCAAGACCCTAAAATGTGGATGTTGCGGGGTAAACAGGATATGATTGTTCCTATGATGTATTATTTGCATGATAATTTTTTCCCTTTTGTGGATAATTGGGTAGAGAATTGTAATGGACGTCTGGTGGTGCCGGGACTTGGTGCTTATCGCATGGATAAGAAAGAAGCGGATTGGACGGTGAACGATATTACCGACCAGATTGATTATAGCCGATATTATGGCGGGGCCGGTTGTGCTTTCTTCCGCTGTGAAAATGTACTGGATAACAGTAAGGGACTATATGATGAATTAGTCAATGTATATTATAAATACCCGGCACAATTACCTCCGCTTACCTGGTTGAATAATACTGTTCCGTCTTCTCCCGAAGAAGTTTACGTGCAACGGGCTGGTAATGAGCTTAAACTTTCATGGCAAAAGCCTGCTTCCGAAAAGCAAGACCTGACTTATACGGTATATTATTCTTTGTCGGATTCTATTGATTCCGATGCTTCTAAATGTATATTAATGACGAATGTGCATGCGAATGAAATTTATATGCCTGTGGATTCTTCAGTAGAAAGAGGTTATACATTTAGTGTTTCAGCTTCTACCCGTTATCACATAGAAGGAGCTCCTTCTAAAGAGACTTATTACTATCTTTCAGATTTTCCTAAATAATATTAAGTGTTAGTGCTTGTTAAGAGATTCTTGTATATTTGTACGATATGAAACAAAAGGTTGCAATTTTATTGATACTTATGCTTGCCGGACTTGTGTTCTATGGTGGAGCCGGCGTGAATATTATATCGTATTGTTGTAACCATTGCCGTGTTGCTGGCATAGAGGCCATAATAGAGAACCAATGCTGTGAATTTCATGATCATGATCACTCTGTGCAAAAAGCGAATCAAATGCTTTATGTTGATAGGTGCACAACTGAATGCGGAGTGGAAAGATTGCATTTTGACTGGACTTCCGTACAATCTTTATTCCCTAATTTGCAACCGGCTGTTTTTGATTTGTGGTTTGCTAAGGCACTGAATATTTCTTTACTTCCCGAACCTCAAATAAAAGATTTATTATCTGTTACTTCTATTGGACCTCCTGTTAATTGCCCACGGTTGTATTTGTCTATCCTCACAATTCTTTTGATTTAATTTCTGTAAGTTCAACTTTATTTGGATGAATAATCATATTACGATCGTTTGACGATTGTAGTAATTGTACTTATATGAATTAAATTGAAAGAATTTTATGTTGAAACATATCTATTTTATAATATTGTTTTTCCTGGTTTCTTTTTGCGCCATTGCCGCGGAAAATGATGTGAAAGGACGTGTGTTGGACGAAAATAACCAACCCATTATAGGGGCTAATGTGTATTGGGAAGGTACGCAGCAAGGTACCACCTCTGACATGGACGGCCGTTTTGTATTACCGAAAGCAGGAAAAGTGGAAAATCTGGTGGTAAGTTATATAGGATATACTACTGCTGTTGTTCCGGTGAAAGGTTCGAAAGATGAGCTTCATGTTGTACTGAAAGGAGAGGTTGCCTTGGATGAGGTGGTTGTAAGTGAACGTAAAATGGGAACTATTGCTTCCCGGGTGAGTGTTTTACAGACTCAGAAAATTACTTATGATGAACTTTGCCGTGCAGCTTGCTGTAATTTGGCGGAAAGTTTTGAAACAAACCCTTCTGTAGATGTTTCTTATGCTGATGCTGCAACCGGTGCGCGACAGATTAAATTGTTGGGACTGTCCGGTACGTATGTGCAGATGCTGACAGAAAATTATCCGAATTTTCGTGGAGCTGCGTCTCTCTATGGTTTGGATTATGTTCCGGGCCCCTGGATGGAGAGTATTCAGGTATCGAAAGGTACTTCGTCTGTAAAGAATGGCTATGAAGCATTGGCCGGGCAGATCAATGTGGAATTTAAAAAGCCTCCTACAGCAGATATTTTCTCCGGAAACCTTTTTGTCAGTGATGCCGGACGCTATGAAGGAAATGCAGATGCTTCCTGGCATGTTAATGATAAGTTGTCTACCGGATTATTCGTACATTATTCAAATGATAAAATGCAGCATGACGGCAACGACGACGGATTTTTAGATACGCCGTTAAAGGAACAAGTTAATGTGATGAACCGGTGGTTTCATAAATTGGATAACTATGTTGCTCAGTATGGTGTTCGTTACCTGCATGAAGACCGGACAGGCGGACAGGCTACCAAACACCATGATTTCGTTGATCCATATCAGGTTAAACTGAATACGAACCGTGCGGAATTGTTTACTAAACAGGCCTATATTATTGATAAAGAAAAGGTGGAAAGCGTTGCTCTGATACTTTCCGGTTCGTATCATGAGCAAAAATCCAGATATGACTGTACGCCTTACAATGTATATCAGAAAAATGTGTATGCTTCCTTATTGTATGAAAAGGAATTTACACCTAAGCATAGTTTAAGTGCAGGGTTGAGCCTTAATTATGACGGATTTGATGAAAATCTTGGACAGCCAGTCAATAATGTAATGGAGCATTCTTTTTATGATCGTTCGGAAACGGTGACCGGGGCATACGCTCAATACACATACAATCTAAATGATAAACTGATTCTTTTAGCCGGGCTGCGGGCTGATTATAGTACATTGTATGATTTTTTTGTTACTCCCCGAATACATATTAAATATAATCCTTTTGTCTGGTTCCATATTCGTGCTTCTGCAGGGAAAGGCTTTCGTACGGCAAATGTGTTGGCCGAAAATAATTTCCTGCTTGCTAGTAGTCGTAAAATAGATATTGCAGATCATTTGGATCAGGAAGAAGCTTGGAATACGGGTTTAAATCTTTCTTTTTATATACCTTTGTTTGGCAAGGAACTGATATTGAACGGAGAATGGTATTATACCGATTTTCTGAAACAGGTTGTTGTTGATATGGATAGTGATCCGCATGCTGTGAGTTTCTATAATCTGGACGGCCGGTCATATTCCAATAGTTTTCAGGTTGAGGCGACTTATCCTTTTTTCAGGGGATTTACTTTAACTGCCGCATATCGCTATACGGATGCTAAAACCGATTATAAAGATGTTGAAGGTAAAATAACTCGTCTAAAGAAGCCTTTGGTAAGTGATTTTAAAGGACTACTTACAGCTTCATACCAGACTCCTTTGAAAAAGTGGCAGTTTGACGTAACCGGACAGTTTAATGGGGGCGGGCGTATGCCAATGCCAGATAAAGTAAATCCATTATGGAAACCTGATTTTAATGCATATACAGTTGTGAATGCACAGGTTACGAAGTATTTTCGTCGGTGGTCAATTTATATAGGTGCCGAAAATTTGTTTAATTACAAACAAAAGAATCCTATTATAGATGCAGAAAATCCCCGGGGAGAAAACTTTGACGGTTCTATGGTCTGGGGGCCTGTACATGGAAGGAAGCTATATGCTGGTGTCCGTTTTAATATTAGTCGTGATTAATGATAAATTATTTACTTTAAATTATAGTGATATGAAACAATTACTTTTGACACTGTTGTGTGTGTTATTTGCTTTTTCTCCGGCGTTTTCTCAAGATTCAAAAAACAAAAAAGAAACATCTACTTTTTATATAGCAGCGATGGATTGTGATCATTGCATTAAAAAAATAGAGAAGAATATCGCTTTCGAAAAGGGCGTAACTGATTTAAAATGTGATCTTGCCACCCGTACGGCCATTATTACGTACAAAGCCGGTAAAACGTCGGAAGTGAAATTAATTTCAGCTTTTAAGAAGATTGGTATGGAGGCTGTCGCTGTGGATAAAGGAGCGGGTTGTCCGGTTCCTCCTTCAAAAAAAAGTAATTAAGAAGATGCTCATTAACAAAGATTTTCATCGGAACATTGTATATTTGCATGGCATTCCGTAGTAATATAAAAGGCGGGCTATTTTGTCCGCCTTTTTTTGAATTTTTTTTCTATGCAATGCAGCGTTTATTAAATTAATAACATCATTATATTGTATCACCGCCGTAAACGGAAGGTATCCAAGCACTGCTGAATGAAGGAACAACAACTGATAGAAAGTTGTCGGAAGGGAAATAGATTGGCTCAAAAGGAGCTGTATGATATTTATTCCCGTAAAATGATGGGAGTTTGTCTGCGTTATGTGAGCGACAGGGAGACTGCTCGTGATTTGTTGCAAGATGGTTTCGTGAAAGTATTTACCAGTGTGGATTCATATACGGGAATAGGTTCCTTTGAAGGGTGGATGCGGAAGATCTTTGTCAATTGTGCGTTGGAATATTTGCGTAAATCGGATGTACTGCGTGAGGCTACGGATTTGGATAATACGGCAGAGTTGATTAATCCGGACAGCTCTGTTGTTTCAGATTTGTCTGCAGCAGAGTTGATGGCATTAGTGCAGGAATTACCTGCCGGTTTTCGTGCTGTGTTTAACATGTTTGCAATAGAAGGCTATTCGCATAAAGAAATTAGTGAAATGTTGAATATCACAGAAAGTACATCGCGATCGCAGTTTACACGGGCTAAGCAGTTGTTGCAACGTAAGATTAATGAGTTGTATTGAAATGAAAGGTAAGGAAAGAGATAAATTTGATGATTTGTTCCGTTCGAAATTGGAGGATTTCGAAATGGATACAATGCCAGGCGATTGGGAGGCTATAGCCGATCGTTTGCCAAAGGAAGTATCTGTTCCTTTTCGTAAAACTTTATATTATTGGGCTGCTGCTGCAGTTGTTTCTTTGTTGATGATTACGGGTAGTGTTTATTTATTTAACCACGAACAGTCCGATCTTCCGATAGCAAAGGAAATAATAGAACATACAAAGGAGGTAGAGAACCATATAATTGAAGATAAAAAGGTGATTGCCGAAGTGTCGGAAACTTCTGTAAAACAGGATGAAAATAAGACAAAGAAGATGAATGTGTCAGTTGTACGGCCTCCTGCAAAAAGCCAAGGTAAAAGGACTATGATTAGTTCTCACGCAAATGTTGTTCCGGAAGTAAATATGTTATCTGCTAAAAAAATGCAGACCGATAGTATAGTTACTGCAGATTTTGCACAACAGCTGTTGACTGAAGATGCAAAAACAGAAGATATTCAGGTTTTAGCAGAGAAAGAATCGCAGAATAAAGTATTGATTGCAGATGCAACACCTGTGATAAAAAAGAAAAAATCAACGGCTTCCCGTAAATGGGGATTCGGTATGGGGGGAGGAGGCCTTTCGATTGGAGCAGATAATACTGTCCCCCAGTATATGATGAAAAGTGCATTGTTGACAAGTGATCAATTGCTTTCGATGAATGCTCCTTTTTTTAATGAAGAATTGCCGAAAACAGATGTACACCATAAAACACCGGTCTCTTTCGGGTTATCGGTGAGTCGTTATTTGAATAACCGTTTTTCGTTGCAGACAGGGCTTAATTATTCTTTTTTATCTTCTGAATGGACAACGAATGGTTCTTATCATGGTGAGGTAAAACAGAAATTGCATTTTATCGGAATACCTCTTTCGGTTGCTTATAAAATAGCAGAATGGAATCGTTTTCAGGTTTATGCAGCAGCCGGAGCTATGGCAGAGGTTAATGTTGCAGGAAAGCAACGGTCAAAATTCTTTTTTGATGATAAAGAAATATCCGTTGTATCGGAACGCGTGCGGATGAAAGAATGGCTTTGGTCTGTTAATGCCCGTGCTGGTGTAAGTTATCCGTTGATTCGTTTTGTAAGTGCATTTGCCGAAGTTGGTGCCGGATATTATTTCGATAATGGAAGTAGCATTGAAACGATTCATTCAGAAAAGCCGTTTAATGTGAATTTTCAGTTAGGTTTCCGGTTAGGTTTCTAAAATGGAATAGAATAATAATTCATAAATATACAAATACTTAAAAACAGAAATTAAAATGAAGAAACGTGGATTTTTAGGAATGGTAGTGGCGTCTGCCTTACTTTTGTTGACCTCTTGTCTTGGTGATTCAAATAACCAACAGACATTGTCGTCTATACCTGGTGTTATCTCTACTTCAAAGGATTATAAGACTATAATCAAAACAGCAGCAGGTGCTGCTATTTATTCTCCTAGTTTGGAAACTGCCGGTTATTTGCCAGGTCAGTGTGTATTGGCTTCTTTCACGATTGATTTTGATGCTGCAGAAAATGCAAATGCTGCTTCCAACGGGTATTATTATGCAACAATGAATGCTGTACCGGATAATGTTGACAGATGGTATGCTAACCCTATTATGGGAGATACAACTAAACTTCTGGATAAGGAACAAGCTGTTACGAGTCCTATTGATACTCGTTATGGTGCTGCATATTTAGAAGGAATGCTATTTTTGTTCTCTGATTTTACACATTTAACAAAGCAAGAATCAAACTGGTACTTATCGTATGATGGAAATCAGACAGCTGTTGAAGAAAACGGAAAGAGAATCTATTCTGTTTTCTTGAGAGCTACAATTAAGACAGAAGGTCAGACTCCGTCTTTGAACTCAGTTGTGGTTAACGCATTTGATGCTAAAACAATGATAGATGGTTTCAACACAAAGGAAAAGGATTTGGGTAATAAAGAGTATTATATTAAAATCAATTATATCAAAGAAATTGATGCAAAAGATCCTACTAAGTTTACCTGGACATCGACAGATCCTACATGGATGAAACTCTCTGTTCCTGCAGATAATACGACTGGAAAATAATTCGTATAAAAGATAAAGTAAGTCCTGACCCGGTAAAATAAATTCCGGGTCAGGACTTTTTTGTTTTAAGTGGTTTGTATATACCTGATTATAGGGAATACTATCTATTTCTCCTTATTATTTACTACCTTTGCAGAGAAAATAGTAGTGTAAGATGAAGATGTGTAAGTGGTATAGTGTGATTACGTTGCTGGTTTTACTGGTTTCATGCATGGGCCAGGATGAAGATAAACAGACGTTTGGAGGCCAATTAGGTGTTATTCAGGAAGAGCCGGAATTAGGCGTTTGTTTATGGGAAGGTGATGTTATTTATTCGCCGGCTCTGGATACAATGGCTTTGAAAGCCGGAGATTGCTGTTTGTTGAATTATACAATAGATCATGCTTCAAAAGAATCTTTGCCAGGGTATTCAAAATACAGGGCAGAAATATTAAAGTATGAACCGGTTTCGGTATTTGGTTTATCTCCGAACCTGACAGATACAACCCGTATATTGGATAATGAATGTTTTATAAGTTTTTCATTGCAGAGAAGTATGTATTTGAAAAATCGTTTTTTTCTTTTTACGGAACATGGTAATTATGTGGATGGACAAACTACTCTTTTTGAATTGACCTATAATCCGAAACAGGAAGCGACTGTTGACCGTAATAATAATCGTGTCTATAACTTGTATCTTCGTACGGCAACGGCTGAAGATATGACAGGTATGACAGGTTCCCGCTATACATTGCCAATTGCTTTAGATTTAGAGAAATTTGTGAAGGAATCGGGTGAAATAGAAAAGAATGCGGGGTTGGATAGTTTAAAATTCAAGTTTAATTATCCACGTAGTTTTAATTCCGATACGACGGCTTGTATATGGACTTCGTCGGATATGGTTGTCTTGCCAATCAATGAATAAAAAGGCAATAGTGAAGACGAATCCTTTATATTTTTTATATTTTTGCTTTTTAAAATAGAAAAGAAGATGTACAAAGAGATATTTCAGTGGGTAATAGTTATTATAACACAACCGGCAAAGGCCTGGGATTTATTGGCAAAGAAAGATGAAAAAGATGATGAGTTTTTATCCCGTTTTGTTTATCCTTTGATCGGGCTTGTTACAGTTGCCGCTTTTTTAGGAGTGTTGTTTACAAGAAAAGAATTTGATATTGAATTAGCTCTAAAATCTTCAATAAAGACATTAGTTTCATCTTTTGGTGGTTTTTATTTGGCATCTTATTTTTTGAATGAGCTTTGGCAGGGTCTATTTAAACGTGAAAAGGATATGAAATTGTGCCAGCGTTTTGTAGGATATTCTTCATCTCTGATGTTCGCATTGAATATTATATTGATGCTTTTGCCGGAATTCTTTTTTCTTCGTATATTTATTCTTTATACCCTATATATTGTATGGGAAGGTGCTGGTCCATATATGCAGATAGAAGAGAATATCCGTTTGAAATTTGTTTCAATAACAACAGCTATCATATTAATTACGCCACTTCTTATAGAGTTTATCCTGGTACTTTTGATGCCAGGATTGAGTTATTGATAAAAGAATACAGGAATGAAAGAAAAGATTAGTAACAACATACAGATAAAGAATAAACGGGCAACATTCGATTATGAGTTGCTTGATACGTTTACGGCCGGTATTGTGCTGACTGGTACAGAAATAAAATCGATCCGGTTAGGTAAAGCAAGTTTGGTTGATACATTCTGTATTGTTGATAAAGGAGAGTTGTGGGTAAAGAATATGTATATTGCCGAATACTTTTATGGTACATATAATAACCACGTCTCACGCCGGGATCGTAAGCTTTTGCTTACCAAAAAAGAATTGCGTAAAGTTGATAACGCCGTACGTACCAGTGGATTTACTATTGTGCCTACCAAACTGTTTATAAATGAAAAAGGATTGGCAAAGATTATTATAGCTATTGCTAAAGGTAAGAAAGAATATGATAAGCGTGATTCGATAAAGGAGCGTGATGACCGACGCGAAATGGATCGTGCTTTTAAGAGATAATATCTGAAGAATGCGAAATAACACAATGAACCGCATTTGGCAATGTGTTAAGAAGGCGTTGCCTAAAGCAGCCAAAACTTGTATATGGCTACTTAAAATAATATTGCCTATTTCTTTGTTGGTTCGTTTGTTACAATATTCCGGGCTGTTAGCCAAAATATCTGCTTTATTGGCTCCTGCATTCTCCTTTGTTGGATTACCGGGTGAAACAGCAATTGTATTTATTACCAGTATTTTTAGTCCTTTATATGCTCCGATTGCATTAATCAGTTCAATGTCTTTAGGTGTAAGAGAAGCAACAATTCTGGCTTTGATGTGCCTTACATCACATAATTTAATGGTAGAATCATCGGTACAGGCCAAAACAGGTTCTTCTTTTTGGGGAATGACAGGTTTACGGCTCGTTATGAGTTTTATCATCGCTTTTTTTCTCAATCAAGTAATGCCGCACGATGGTTGGGGACATGTTGGAACAACAGAGAGCGCGGCTGTGTGTGACAGTTTATTGGAAGTACTTGTCCTTTGGTTTACTAGCTCGATGAAGGTGGTTGTTTCTATTTTGTTTATTGTAACGGTTTTGATGATTCTGCACTATGTTTTAGATGAATTTAGATTGATGAAAGGACTTTCAACGGCTTTATCTCCAATGATGAAAGTTTTTGGGTTGTCGGAAAATTCGGCTTTCCTTTGGCTGGTTGGTAACGTTGTCGGGCTTGCGTATGGTGGTGCTATTATGGTTGAACAAATGGATAATAAACAGTTAACTTATAGTGAGGGAAATTTGTTAAATTATCATCTGGCAGTTTGTCACTCTTTATTGGAAGACACAATTATATTTGCTGCAATAGGCATACCGGCTTTGTGGATTTTGGGAACGCGTTTGTTTTTTGCAATTACGGTTGTTTGGGTTCGCAAAGGATATAGTTATATTTATACAAGAAGAATAGAGCGTATATGAATAAAGAAACATTTTTAAAGCTTCTTAGAGAGCGTATATTGATATTGGACGGTGGTATGGGTACTATGGTTCAAGGTTTTAAATTGAAGGAGGAAGATTACAGAGGCGAGCGTTTTGCTGATTTTCCCAAACAGCTGAAGGGCAATAATGATTTACTTTGTATTACCCGCCCGGATGTGATACAATCGATTCATCGCCAGTATCTGGATGCAGGTGCGGATATTTTTGCAACTAATACATTTAATGCCAATGCCATTTCTATGGAAGATTATGGCATGCAGGAGTATGTACGTGATATTAATCTTGCTGCCGGAATACTGGCCAGAGAAGTGGCTGATACTTTTATGGCGGAAAATACGGATCGTAAAGTTTTTGTAGCAGGCTCTGTTGGTCCTACAAATAAAACGGCATCAATGAGTCCCGATGTAAGCGATCCTGCCTATCGTGCTGTTACTTATATGGACTTATATACAGCATATAAAGAACAGGTAGAGGCTCTGGTTGATGGAGGTGTGGATATAATTCTTTTTGAAACCACATTCGATACGTTGAATGTAAAAGCTGGTTTAGAGGCAGCTGGGACCGTATTAAAAGAAAAGGGTAAAGATTTGCCGATCATGCTATCTCTTACCTTGTCGGCGCAGGGAGGACGTACATTCTCCGGTCAGACATTAATGGCGTTTCTTGCATCAGTACAACATACAAATATTGTAAGCGTAGGGTTGAACTGTTCGTTTGGTGCGGCTGATATGAAACCTTATCTGGCAGAGTTGGCAAAAAATGCTCCCTATTATATCAGTGCATATCCAAATGCCGGATTACCGAACAGCTTTGGTTTGTATGATGAGACTCCTGAAAAAATGGCTATGCATGTTAAGCCTTTTATAGAAGATGGTTTAGTGAATATACTGGGTGGATGTTGCGGAACAACGCCAGCCCATATTGCGAAATATCCAGATTTGATTAAAGGTGCCAAACCTCATATTCCGGTAGCAAAACCGGATTGTTTGTGGTTGTCTGGACTGGAGTTGCTTGAAGTGAAGCCGGAAAACAACTTTGTGAATGTTGGTGAACGTTGTAATGTTGCAGGATCGCGTAAGTTTCTTCGCCTGATTAAGGAAAGTAACTACGAGGAAGCCCTGACGATTGCTCGTAAACAGGTGGAGGACGGTGCGCAAGTGATAGACATCAATATGGATGATGGAATGTTGGATACTGTTAAAGAGATGGTTACATTTCTGAATCTGATAGCCTCCGAACCGGATATTGCCCGTGTACCTGTCATGATAGACTCTTCTAAATGGGAGGTCATAGAAAAAGGTTTGATGTGTGTACAAGGTAAAAGTATTGTAAATTCTATTTCATTGAAAGAAGGTGAGGACGTTTTTCTTAAACATGCTGCCCGTATTAAGCAGTTAGGAGCAGCTGTTGTTGTGATGGCTTTTGATGAAAAAGGACAGGCCGATACGTTTGAACGTAAAATAGAAGTATGCGGACGTGCCTACCATTTGTTGCGGGAGAAAATTGATTTTGATCCGAATGGAATTATTTTTGATCCGAACGTATTGGCTATTGCTACCGGAATGGAAGAACATAACGGATATGGTCTTGATTTTATCCGCGCCGTTGAATGGATAAAGACAAACCTGCCGGGAGCAAAAGTCAGCGGAGGGGTTAGTAATTTATCTTTTTCTTTCCGCGGAAATAATTATGTGCGCGAAGCAATGCATGCGGTTTTCTTATATCATGCTATCCGTAAGGGAATGGATATGGGTATTGTTAATCCTTCTTCAAGCGTCTTGTATGAAGATATTGAACCTGCTTTTCGTGATTTATTGGAAGATGTGATTTTGGCTCGCCGTCCGGAGGCTGCTGAAGAACTGATTACTTTTGCTCAAAATTTGCATGAGGAAAAAGATAGCGTGGAAGTTGAAAAATATGAAGCTTGGCGTGATAAACCATTACATGAGCGTTTGGAATATGCTTTGATAAAAGGTATTGGCGACCATTTGGAAGAAGATTTGCAAGAGGCTTTAAAACAATATCCCCGTGCTGTAGATATAATCGACGGTCCGTTAATGGGAGGGATGAATAAAGTCGGAGATTTGTTTGGTGCCGGTAAAATGTTTTTGCCACAGGTGGTTAAAACAGCTCGTACGATGAAAAAAGCGGTTGCTATTTTGCAGCCTTCTATTGAAGCGGAAAAAACGGCTGCCGGTTCGGCTAAAGCAGGCAAAGTCGTATTTGCTACAGTAAAAGGGGATGTGCATGATATAGGCAAGAATATTGTTTCTATAGTTCTGGCTTGTAACAATTATGAGGTTATTGATTTAGGAGTTATGGTACCGGCAGAAGTGATTGTGAAAAAAGCCATAGAAGAACAACCGGACTTGGTGTGTTTGTCCGGACTTATAACTCCTTCTTTGGAGGAAATGGTGCATGTGACTGATGAAATGCAAAAAGCCGGATTAAGAATTCCTATTATGGTTGGTGGTGCAACTACATCCAAATTGCATACAGCAGTTAAAATTGCCCCACATTATGATTATCCGGTTATTCATGTGCTGGATGCTTCTCAAAATCCTCTGATTGCTGCCAAATTATTAAATCCGAATACACACGATGCCTATATTGCAGAGTTGAATGAAGAATATGAGCGTCTGCGAGCATCGATGGGAAATAAAAAAGAGACGTTAGTGTCTTTAACAGAGGCACGTGCAAATGGCCAGAAGATTAATTGGAAAGATTATTCTCCGGTCGTTCCTGAAAATCCGGGAGTTCACGTAATCCCCTATATCCCGGTTGAAGAGATTATACCGTATATTCATTGGACTTTTTTCTTTAGCGCCTGGAAATTAAACGGACGCTTTGCCGAAATTACGCAAATTCACGGTTGTGATGCTTGCCGTGCTTCTTGGTTGGCTTCCTTTACGGAAGAAGATAGGGAAAAGGCTGCCGAAGCGATGCAACTGTATCAAGATGCAGTTCGTTTGCTAGACCGTTTGGTTGAAATGAAAGCAGAATATTGTAAAGCTATATATGGATTTTTCCCGGCTAATAGCGATGGCGATAATTTAGTTATGGGCGATACAGTCATTCCTGTATTGCGCCAGCAAGCGAAAAAAGGGGATGATGTATATAAGTCTTTGGCCGATTATATACTTCCGAAGTCGGAGGGACGTACAGATTACCTGGGTGCATTTGTGGTGACGGCAGGCGCAGGGGCTGACTATCTGAAGGATAAGTTTGAAGATGAAGGAGATATGTATAGTGCTATGCTTCTGCAGATATTAACAGACCGTTTGGCTGAAGCTACAGCCGAGTATCTGCACGAGAAAGTACGTAAGGAATACTGGGGATATGCTCCAGATGAATCACTTTCAATACCGGATTTGTTTAGAGTGAAATACCAGGGTATTCGTCCGGCAATAGGCTATCCTTCTTTACCTGATCAGTTGCTTAATTATACATTGGATGGAATGTTGGACATGTCTCGTATTTGTGTACATCTGACAGAAAATGGGGCTATGTATCCGACAGCCTCGGTAAGCGGATTGTATTTTGCACATCCCGATTCTCAATATTTTATGATCGGTTCTATTGGTGAAGAACAAATGAAAGATTACGCAAGGCGTCGTAACCTTTCTGAAAAAGAAGTAAGGAAGTTATTAAATAAAAATATCTCGTAAGAATTAATTTAGTTGCCTATCTTGTTTGATTTGGATAGGCAACTAAACAGATTCAGATAGGCAGCTAAATTGAACAAAGTAAACATTCGGTGATTATACAAAACGTTAGGAAATACATTCGTTGCTCTTTGCTGGCAACAGGATTGATTGGTGTGTGGTGTGCAATGATTTTTCCAGGAGTGGCTGAAGTATACGCACGACAGGTTTATCCTGTGATAGCATGGGGCTTATCTCACTTTTCTTCTTTGTTTCCTTTCTCTGTAGGAGATTGTTTTATCTATGGAAGTATAGTTGGGCTTCTCTTGTTTCCTGTTTACGCATATAAGAAGAAATATTCGTGGAAGTCTACTATCGGCCGAATGATAGAGTATTTGTTATGGGTGTACGTTTGGTTCTATCTGGCTTGGGGATTGAATTATTTTCGTGTGGATTTTTATACGCGTGCACAAGTTCAGTATGTACCTTATGTTGCCGAAGATTTTAAATCGTTTCTTTCTGATTATACGGATTCTTTAAATACATCTTTTCTTTTTTACGATAAGATTGATACGGCGCTTGTATCTGCCGAAGTGAAAAAAGGATACGACACTTTGTCTGACAGATTTGGTATGATAAAACCATCAGGCTGCCTTCGTCCGAAACCTATGTTAATTCCCCCATTGATGAGCGGTGTCGGTGTATTAGGATATATGGGCCCGTTTTTCAATGAGTATAATTTGAATCCCGATTTATTGCCTGTACAATATCCTTTTACGTATGCACATGAGATGGCTCACGTATTGGGAATAGCCAATGAAGCAGAAGCAAATTTGTACGGATTTATGGTTTGCTCTCGCTCTTTGGTGCCGGAAATCCGTTTTTCCGCTTATTTTGCCTTGCTTACGTATGTCTTGAATAATGCATATCTTTTACTTAACGAAGAGGAATTTAATCAATGGAAAGATACAATTTCTCCTGAAGTCCGGAATCTGTATAATCAAAAACTTGATTATTGGCGGTCCCGTTATAATCCTTTGATTGGCGATGCACAGGATGTTCTTTACGACTGGTTTCTGAAGGGTAATAATATACCTTCCGGTTATCAGAATTATTCGGAAGTTATAGCTTTGCTTATGGCCGTAGAAAGATAAATGACCGTCTGCCATTCTGTGTTGTCAATATCGAATTAAATAACTAACTTTGCGGCAATTTTTTAGAAGCAAGATAAATATATCGCGATATGAGTAAGAAATTTACCGAATATTCGAAGTTTGACTTGTCAAACGTAAATAAAGAGGTGCTGAAGAAATGGAAAGACGGAGATGTTTTCCATAAGAGTCTTGAAACACGTGAAGGACATCCTTCGTTTGTATTTTATGAAGGTCCTCCTTCTGCAAACGGTATGCCCGGTATTCATCATGTGATTGCTCGTTCGATTAAGGATATATTCTGCCGGTATAAAACGATGAAAGGCTTTCAGGTAAAACGTAAAGCCGGATGGGATACACATGGTTTGCCTGTTGAACTGGGCGTCGAAAAAGCTTTGGGTATAACGAAAGAGGATATCGGCAAAAAGATTTCTGTTGCAGATTATAATGCAGCATGTCGTAAGGATGTGATGAAATTCACCAAAGAGTGGGAAGATCTGACGCAAAAAATGGGGTATTGGGTTGATATGGATGATCCATATATTACTTACGATAATCGTTATATTGAGACATTGTGGTATCTGTTGAAAGAATTATATAAGAAAGGTTTATTATATAAAGGATATACGATTCAGCCTTACTCTCCGGCTGCAGGGACAGGTTTGAGTACACACGAATTGAATCAACCCGGTTGTTATCGTGATGTGAAAGATACTACCTGTACTGCTCAGTTCCGCATTCTGGACCCGAAGCCGGAAATGTCTCAGTTTGGTGATCCATTCTTTTTGGCTTGGACAACTACTCCATGGACATTGCCATCAAACACGGCTCTTTGTGTTGGCCCTAATATTACTTATGTAGCTGTCCAGACCTTTAATCCGTATACAGGAATGCCAATGACGGCCGTTTTGGCTAAGGATTTGTTGTCAGCTTATTTTAATCCGAAAGCTGCAGATATAGCATTGACAGATTATAAAATTGGAGATAAGCTTGTTCCTTTCAGTGTAGTTGGTGAATGGAAAGGACCAGAACTGGAAGGTATGCATTATGAACAGCTAATCCCGTGGGTAAATCCGGGTGAAGGTGCTTTTCGCGTAATTACCGGCGATTATGTAACAGTAGAAGATGGTACGGGCATCGTACATATTGCTCCGACATTTGGTGCGGATGATGATCGTGTAGCTAAAGCGAATGGCGTTCCTCCGTTAATGATGGTAGACAAGGATGGCAACAAACGTCCGATGGTGGATATGACCGGTAAGTATTACAAACTTGAAGATTTGGACTCAGTATTTGTTCAGAATCAGATGAATGCTTCCGATTATGATCCTTTCCAGGGCAAGTTCGTGAAAAACGCTTATGATCCGGCAAAGACAGATAAAGATGAAACGCTGGATATAGAAATATGTATGATGCTGAAAGTGCAGAATCGTGTGTTCCGTATTGAAAAGCAAGTACATAATTATCCGCACTGCTGGCGTACGGATAAACCTGTGTTATATTACCCATTGGATAGCTGGTTTATCAAGACAACTGCTTGCCGTGAAAGAATGATTGAATTGAATAATACAATCAACTGGAAACCTCAAAGTACTGGTGCCGGCCGTTTTGGTAAATGGTTGGAAAATTTACAGGATTGGAATTTGAGCCGTAGCCGTTACTGGGGTACTCCCTTGCCAATCTGGCGTACGGAAGACGGAAGCGAAGAGAAGTGTATCGGTTCGGTTGAAGAATTGTATAACGAAATAGAAAAAGCGGTAAAGGCCGGCTTGATGGAAAGTAATCCATATAAAGACTTTAAAGCTAAAGTATATACAAAGGATAATTATGATAAAATTGACTTACACCGTCCGTATGTAGACGATATAATATTGGTTTCGGATAGTGGAAAACCGATGAAGCGCGAGACAGACCTTATTGATGTTTGGTTTGACTCGGGTGCAATGCCTTATGCCCAGATTCATTATCCGTTTGAAAATAAAGACGCATTTGACAGCCGGACAATTTATCCTGCCGATTTTATCGCTGAGGGAGTAGATCAAACACGTGGATGGTTCTTTACCCTGCATGCATTGGCAACAATGATTTTTGATAGTGTTGCTTATAAAGCTGTTGTTTCCAACGGTCTTGTTTTGGATAAGAACGGAAATAAAATGTCTAAGCGATTAGGCAATGCGGTAGACCCATTCTCCACTATAGAGCAATATGGTTCTGATCCGTTACGTTGGTATATGATTACCAATGCTTCTCCTTGGGATAATATTAAGTTTGATATAGATGGCATAGAAGAAGTTCGCCGTAAGTTTTTCGGTACGCTATATAATACATATTCATTCTTTGCTTTGTATGCAAATGTGGATGGGTTTGATTATTCGGAACCGGATATTGCAATAAACCAACGTCCCGAAATTGATCGTTGGATTCTTTCATTATTGAATACACTAATAAAGGATGTAGACAATTATCTGGAAGCATACGAACCTACGCGTGCCGGACGTGCTATATCCGATTTTGTTAATGATAATTTGAGTAACTGGTATGTACGTTTGAACCGCCGCCGTTTCTGGGGTGGGGGAATGACTGCCGATAAGTTATCCGCTTATCAGACACTATATACTTGTCTGGAAACTGTAGCTAAGTTGATGGCGCCAATAGCTCCGTTCTATGCGGATCAGTTGTTCCATGATTTGATAGCTGTAACAGGACGCGAAAGTGTAGAATCTGTTCATTTGTCTATTTTCCCGGTTGCAAACGAAGCAATGATTGACAAGAATCTGGAAGAACGTATGCAGATGGCACAAAGTGTATCATCAATGGTGTTGGCTTTGCGTCGTAAGGTGAATATCAAAGTACGCCAGCCGCTGCAGACAATTATGATTCCGGTTATTGATGCGCATCAACAGGAAAGTATCGAAGCTGTAAAAGATTTGATATTAAACGAAGTGAATGTAAAAGAACTGAAGTTTGTTGGTAATGCTGCAGGTATTCTGGTAAAGAAGATCAAACCGGATTTCAAAAAATTAGGTCCGCGTTATGGTAAAATAATGAAGAGCCTGGCTGCTGCAATTCAAGCAATGAGCCAGGAGGAGATCAGTGCTTTTGAAAATACCGGTACATATACTTTGAAGGTAGACGGGCAGGAAGCTTTGATTGAACGTGATGACGTGGAAATTATTTCAGAAGATATTCCTGGTTGGTTGGTTGCAAATGAAGGTCGTCTGACTGTTGCTTTGGATATTACGATTACTGAAAGTCTGCGGAAGGAAGGTTTGGCTCGCGAACTGGTAAACCGTATTCAAAATCTTCGTAAAAGCAACGGTTTTGATATTACGGATAAAGTGAATGTAACTATACTTTCTACCGATGAAATAGATGCTGCGGTTGAAGAATACAATACATATATTGCAAATCAAGTTCTTGCTGTATCGGTTGAAATCGTAGATGTGATTAGCGATGCTACAGAACTGGATTTTGAAGATTTTAAATTGTCGGTGAAAGTAGAAAAGGTGTGATTTTTTAATGAAAAAGAGAAGTCGGATACCATATATATTTAATAAAGTATGTATATTTGGACTGTAACGGTTGAATTACCCCTGATATATATAAAGAGTTATTGTCGAACCTAAAAATTTTGAACCATGGCAGAAAAAACTAGATATTCGGACGCAGAACTGGAAGAGTTCCGTTCTATTATATTAGACAAACTGGATGTTGCTAAAAGGGATTACGAATTGTTGAGAGCAGGTGTCACGAATTCTGACGGAAATGATGTCGCTGATACATCTCCTACATTTAAAGTGCTGGAAGAGGGAGCCGCGACGTTATCGAAAGAAGAGGCTGGCCGTTTGGCACAACGCCAAATGAAATTCATACAGAATTTACAGGCTGCTTTGATTCGTATAGAGAATAAGACATATGGCATATGTCGTGAAACAGGAAAACTGATTCCTAAAGAAAGACTTCGTGCTGTACCCCATGCAACTTTAAGTATCGAAGCTAAACAAGGAGGTGCTAAGTAGATGAAATATTCTAAAGGTTGGGGAGCAGTGTTAATTATAATACTGCTCCTTCTGCTTGACCAAGCCCTGAAAATCTGGATTAAGACACATATGCAGTTGCATGAAAGTATAGAGATTACCCCTTGGTTTTATCTGTACTTTACCGAGAATCCCGGAATGGCATTTGGAATTGAAGTGATAGGCAAATTATTCTTGTCGGTTTTCCGTATTATTGCTGTTGGTTTTATCGGCTATTACTTGTATAAGCTGGTGAAAGAAAAGTATAAATTTGGTTACATAGCCTGTATCTCTTTGATATTTGCCGGAGCAGTAGGTAATATTATCGATTCTGTTTTTTATGGCGTTATATTTGACCATAGTTTTGGCCAGATTGCTTCGTTTATGCCAGAAGGAGGAGGTTATGCTTCATGGCTGCACGGCAAGGTGGTCGACATGTTTTATTTCCCATTGATTAATACAATTCTTCCGGAATGGGTACCTGTTTGGGGCGGTGAAGAATTTATATTTTTCCGTCCTATTTTCAATCTTGCCGACTCTGCGATATGTGTAGGGGTCTTTTTGTTATTAATTTTTTACCGACATACATTGTCTGCCAGTTTGTCAAAAGACGAAAAAAAATAAATGCGGAATCTATTGTATAGATATAGTGTTGTGTTGCTGACTACAACTTTATTAATTGCTTGTAGTAAAGTACCCGATGGCATTCTTTCTGAAAAGGAGATGGAGAAGGTCATGATTGATATGCAACTGGCAGAAGCAATGATAGGCATTGATTATACAACCTATCAGGATGATGCAAAGAAGGAAGCATTATATCAATCCGTTTTTCGTAAACATAATATTTCGCAGGCAACATATGATAGTTCTTTGGTGTGGTACGGGAAAAATCTGGATATTTACATGGATGTTTATGACCGTGTAATAAGAAATCTGGATAAAAGGATTGCAGATTTGGGAGATATTCAGTCGGATGTTGCACCTGTAACAAACCAGGATTCTGTTAATATCTGGCCACGTCGTCCTTTCTTAACATTGCAACCGAAGGCTGTCTTTAATGGGGTTATCTTTGATTTGGAGCCGAAAGAAAGATATTTTTCAGGAAGTACGTTTGTTTTAGGAATGAATGTATGGGGATTAGGCAAAAACATAAAGAATTATCCGGAAGTGCGTTTAAGTGCCGTTCAGGGAGATACCATATTAACAGTTAATAATAAAATAATCCATGACGGCTATTCGGAAACTGTGTTGAAAACATTGCCTACCAGTAAGATAAAGCGTGTTTATGGCTATATCCGAATGAATAATACAGACTCTTGTTATTATAAAGTTTATCTGGACAGCATTTCATTGATGAAATATAATTATGTCATGATTGCGCCGGAGATGAAAAACAATTTGGTTAAGTAAATCCAATAGATAGTATGCGTAGAATCGCTTCGCACTATATTTATTGTCATCAGGTTTATAAGATGCATTATCTGGAACTAACGGATGAAGGTCTTTATATGGGGCTTTATCCATTGACGGAAGAAATTGCCGGAACAGAATTTTATGATGGTATTTTAGTTCCGGTCTCTAGTCAAGAAAAACAGATATATTCGGATCTAATTTCAATTCCTTTCGGGAAAAATTCAAATTTCTCCCGAAAGGAATCTATTTTCTCTTATTTAGACTTGATCAAAGTTTCTTTACAAGTGGAAAAAGAAAGGCCGGTACGATTAGTGCTATTGAACGGTTCTCCCCTGACGGCGACGGAACTCAGCACAAACAACAGCGGTAGCGATTGCTACATTTAATGATTCGGTAGTTTCTCTGCCTTCCGGATAATTAGGTATGTATAACTTTTCATTAATGAATGCTTCTATGGAAGGACGAATGCCATTTCCTTCATTTCCCATGATAATAATTCCTGTTTCGGACAATTGTTTTGAATACATATTTGTCCCATTAAGGAAGGTCCCATATATGAATGTAGACTTAGTTCGTTGTTTGGCTAAATAGTTTTTTAAATCTGTATAATGAATTTTTACATGAGCAAGTGCTCCCATAGTTGCCTGTACTGCCTTAGGACTGAAAACATCAACAGTATCGGTACTACATACGATATGTTCAATTCCGAACCAATCGGCCAATCGAATGATTGTGCCTAAATTTCCGGGATCTTGTATGTTATCTAAAGCGAGAATTAGTTGTTTTTCAGGATTCGTTTCTTCAATATTCCAAACCGGACGTTTAAATATGGCGATTACATCCTGTGGGCTTTTTAAGAAACTGGCTTTTCGTATATCTTCGTCATCAGCAACTATTATTTCTCCGGCTGGCAAATCTCCTTGTGTTGCCATCCATGAAGGTTTAGCTAACAGTAACTCACATTCAAAAAAAGGCATCATGTCTGCAACGAGTTTATTGCCTTCGGTTACGAATGTGTTGTATTCATTCCTGAATTTCTTTAATTCTAACGAATGTATGTATTTTACTTTATTCTTGCTCAGCATCTTTACTCTTTTTACAAAGCAAAAGTACGCGAAATTATTTAAATTCAAGTACATTTGCGGCGTAAATGGTCGAATGATGAATAAACCCCAACATATATTATTTCTCCTTGGTTTTGTGATGTTGCTAGTGTCTTGCAGCTCCACGAAATATGTGAATGATGGTGAGTATCTGTTGGATAAAGTCAGAATAGAGTCGGATAATAAGAATTATAAGCCTGTTGATTTGAAAGCTTATCTAAGGCAACAACCCAATTTTAAGGTGTTTGGCCTTATGAAATGGCAGCTTTATGTATACGATTGGTCTGGCCGTAATGAAAAGAAATGGATAAATAAGCAATTGCGTCGTATCGGAGAGGCTCCTGTTATTATGGATACTACGTTAGTATACCAATCTGTTGCCCAGTTAGAACGGTTTTTTGTCAACAAAGGATACATTAATGTGGAAGTAGCTGCAACAATTGATACGTCAAGAAGAAAAAAAGCAGAGGTTACTTATCATATTAAATCAAATGAACCTTATCGTATACGGAATTATACATCTCGCTTAGATGACCCCAAAATAGACAGTATTGCTCATATGAAAGCACCACGCAGGCCAAAGTTGGCTTCTGCATT
The DNA here is from genome assembly GCF_900232875.1 of Parabacteroides provencensis. Lineage (NCBI taxonomy): Bacteria > Pseudomonadati > Bacteroidota > Bacteroidia > Bacteroidales > Tannerellaceae > Parabacteroides > Parabacteroides provencensis. The sequence continues at coordinate 49,411 of NZ_LT960493.1, forward strand.
TCGTCCGGCTCCTGAAGGTTACACGTCATTAATAAAAGATAGTGCTTTGTTTGATCGTGACGAATTGGATAAGGAACGTCAACGCATCACTTCATTATTGAGACGTCGTGGTTATTATGCTTTTAACCGGGATAACCTGGCCTATGTGGCGGACAGTACTTTTAATCGGAATGCTGTTGATCTGGAGATGCTGTTAAAACCATATCGTCGTGTTCTGGCGGATGGTTCTGTGATAGAAAGTCCCCATAAACAATATTATATTAAAGATGTAACAGTTGTAACAGATTATAATCCAATAGGGATATCGGAAAATGAATCTATATTTACCCGGACAGACTCTGTTAAAGTTGGAGAAATTAATGTTTTGTACGGGAAGAATGGTCATTCAATCCGTCCATCGGTTTTACGTAAAAGTGTTTATTTAGCACCGGGGCAATTATTCAGTGAACGTAATGTCGACCAGACTTATTCTTCGTTTGCAGCATTACGCGCATTGAAGAATGTTAGCATACGTTTTACCGAATTGGAGGAACAGGATACAATGAAATTGAATTGTATTATTTTGACGTCTCCTACAAAATCACAAGGGTTCGGAGTGGATTTGGAAGGTACTAATTCTGCCGGAGATTTTGGTTTTGCTTCGAGTTTGAATTATCTGCACAGGAATTTGTTTAAGGGGTCAGAAACATTTTCTGCTAAAATTCGTGGAGCCTATGAATCATTGTCGGGAAAGAAAGGCAGTGGACTTGCTAATTATTGGGAGTTAGGAGGTGAAGCTTCTATTTTGTTTCCCCGTTTTGTCTTTCCTTTCCTTTCAGAAAATTTCAGACGTAAACTGCATGCTTCAACAGAATTGAAAGTAAGTTATAACAGGCAGACACGTCCTGAGTACGAACGGGCTATTCTTTCCGGAGGATGGAGTTATATCTGGCAAGACAGATCAAATTCCCAGGCCCGTCATACATTCAAGTTGTTGGATGTAGATTATGTCTATTTGCCGAAAATTGATGCAGACTTTAAGAGTAGTCTTCCTGCTTCTACGGCATTGTATAATTATTCGGATCAATTTATTGTAGGATCTGGCTATACTTATTCCTTTAGTAATTTTACTCCTCAGAACCGTCAACGTAATACACATTCGTTGCGCGTGTCTGTTGAGTTAGCCGGCAATCTGTTGAATGCACTTTCTCATATAACCGGAGAACATAAAGATTCGGAAGGACGTTATAAACTATTTGGTATTAATTATGCCCAGTTTGTGAAAGGAGATATAGACTTTAGTAAAGGGATTGCATTGGATAGTAGAAATAAATTGGCCTTCCATGTGGGAATAGGAATTGCTTTTCCATATGGGAATGCAAAAATGCTACCTTTTGAACGGCGTTATTTTTCGGGCGGGGCAAATAGTGTCCGTGGATGGTCTGTTCGTGAGTTGGGACCAGGGAGTATGGCGCTAACAGATACTACTTCATTTGCATTACAAGCTGGAGACATTCGTTTGGACTTGAATTTGGAATATAGAACTAAGCTGTTTTGGAAATTCGAGATGGCAGCTTATGTAGATGCGGGAAATATATGGACAATTCGTCCTTATAAAGATCAGAAGGATGGTAATTTTGATTTCTCTCGTTTTTATAAAGAAATTGCGGTCTCTTATGGGTTAGGACTTCGATTGGACTTCGATTTCTTTTTGCTTCGTTTAGATACGGGGATGAAAGCATATAATCCTCAGGAGAGAGGATCGAAACGTTGGGCAATAACGAATCCTAATTTTAAAAATAATTTCGCTTGGCATTTCGCAGTCGGCTATCCTTTCTAATAAAAAACTATGTGAAGATTTTGCATATTAAAATAATAATAATACCTTTGCACCGCAAATAAGGATGGTTCCGTAGCTCAGCTGGATAGAGCAACGCCCTTCTAAGGCGTGGGTCGAGCGTTCGAATCGCTCCGGAATCACTAATCATAATAGGTCGTAAATAAATGGTTTGCAGACTTTTACTCTTCACTTCTTTTTTTAATCTTTAAAAAACTGACAAATTACTTATGTACAAGCAATATTGTTTGTCGTTTTGTTTGTTGCAAAAATTTAAAGATTATGGCAACACTTCATTTTGCGGTCTTGAAAATAAGACAGACTGTTAGAAAAATTATGCGATTTATTTAGCTATCACTCATGAAAGAGTAGTAAGGTATATTAGAACTGAGTATGAAATTGATGGCTTATTTCAATTTGATAATGGAAAGGTTGTTTGTAGAAATGATGCCAAGATTTTAAATCAACGATTAGCATTTGTTCTTTCTGAGTATCAAGAATAATTAAGGAATATTCCTGATATAAATATTTATACGTGTCCCCAATTAAAAGAAAAATTAGAGGGCAATTTTAAAAGTAACAAGTATGTTACGATTAAAGAATATATAGAACATCGTATAAACAATCTGAAGAAGGGAAAAAGAGTTTCTTATTCTATTAGGTATTGCGCAGTTTCCGAAAGGAGGCTGCGCAGTTTTTTATGATAAGAATTACACATTTGTCGGATGAACCATTTTTATTACATTTGCATTACTTTGTGACGAATGGTTTTTAAATCTATTGAAAGAAGGGGTAGACAGGGGACTTGTTATTGTAAATATAACGCAGTGCCGTGCAGGAAGTGTGGAGATGCATCGTTATGAAACCGGATACAAATTGTTG
>NZ_LT960494.1:0-19796 GCF_900232875.1 Parabacteroides provencensis
CTGCATCTGTAGCTAATCCAGCTGCTGCGTTGGCTGCTGTAGCCGCCGTATTTGCGTTTGTAGTAGCTGTTTCTGCATTGGTCTTTGCTGTATTTGTATCGGTGATAACTTGACTCGCTTCTTGCGAAATACGAGTCATTTCTGCCCCAGCATCCACAGCGGCCTTATCAGCCTTTCCAGCGGCGGTGTTGGCTGCATCTGCCGCCTTGGAAGCGTTACTGATTGCAGTCGTTATATTGTCGGTGGCCGTTTTGAGCCATTCCAAAGAAACCTTTACGCTTTTGTTTGCAGCATCTACGCCAATCGTGTAAAGGCCGACAAGAGACCCCACAAGGGGTAATTCTGATATTTTTTTCTTTTTATTCGCCATATCCTAAATCTATTACTGTTTCGCCATCATCTTCCAATACTATTAATTCGCCTCCTTCGGTGGCCAACAAATATTCTGTTTCGCCAACGCGGAATACTGTAAATACCAGCGTAAAACTAAACTCAACAAGTACAGGATTACTTATGCTTAAAATCTTAAAACCGGAACTTTGCTTGTAATAGCAAGGGTATTCCTCTCCGGTGTAATCTACATACAATTGCCTTTCCTCCGGTTGTATTAATGCAGCAAAAAAAGCATCATAACATTGCCAAAAGGCATCCATTGAAACGGCTTTAAAATGGCATTTAAACGTTACATCCTTACTTTCAAATACGAGGTGATCCACGTCATATATCTGTCCATCCGTTGTGCTGACTTTGCGGCAAAGATTCTTTTTTGCTGCCGGAGCTTTTAATAATTCATTGCGGGCAACATCAACTACAACACCGTAATCGGCAAAAGAAACGCCATCTAGTTCATAACCTGAATCCCGGATAAACAAACCGGGATCAGGAAGTGAGACAACCGGACGAGTTGGTGCATCTTCCACGAACTTTAATGAGAACTCGCGAACGGAGGGGTAGACCTTATTTGCCGGTTGATCCGATAAACGAAGTTGCCATGTACGTTTTAAAATTGGCACATATAAAGTATGGTACCCCGGATTGCTTACATAGGCTATGAAATCAGACGCATCTATATTGGGGTCGCTTGCCAGGAAAGATATTGTAATATCTTTTTCTTGCAATCTTGGTTCGGATAAATCAACCTCTATGCCGTCTTCTTCCGGCCATGATGTCGTATCAGGGACAGCCAAAGCCGGGAAGGTCAGCAAATCTTTATAACCGCCTTTTGTCACCCATACACCGAAACGGCTACGGGCACTTATGCCATCTATGTAGCAATTATCTATCATGATTTTCTAAGCAATATACCGTTATTGATTATCTGTTGGAAATTACTTCGCATGGACGTTATCTCTTTTTCAATGTTTTCCAGCCGGTCTGTATTGTTTACTATCCGATTTAATATGCTTAATCCCTGGACAAGCAACGTGTTGATATTTGTTATCGCCTTACTTGTTTTGTCTTGATAGATCAACAGGGCATAAAAGTTGCCGTTTAACTGATCTGCGCTGTCCTGGTTCATGGATGCGATACCTTTTGCTGCTGAAGTCCGGCTAGCATCCGCACCAACCGGGATGCCTGTTATTTTCTCTGCATCTTCCAATTGTTTTGCAGCATCGGCAATAATCTTGTCATATTGTGCCCTTAAATCTGCTATCTTATCAGCCGTGAGCCCTCCACTGCTGGCAGCAGCAAAACTTTCATACCACTGTCGGAGAGGTTCTTCCAATACCTTCATCTTAATGCCTTGCAATACGGCAGTGTTTAGCATTTCCTGAAAGCTATTGGCAAAATCAGCGGCAGAACGTTTCCCTTCTGCAAATCCCTGAATTATACTGTCTGCAATACTGTCAACCGTTGTTCCCGTCCACGCTTCGCGCATGGCTTCCGCCTGGTCTGCCAACATCTGGTTAATGTCCGCCCCTTCCTCTTTCAGTTCTTTTAGCTGTTCAAACAGTTTGGCAACTTTATCTTCCAGTTTGCCCTCTGTGTATAGCTTTTCAATATCCTCATAGCTTTTGCCGGCAAGGCTGCTGTATTCATTCCATGTCTTGGCTTTACGAAACCAGGTACCATGTTTATAACCTACACCACTTATATAATCCTCACCCTGTATTTGCGCCATCAGACGGTTGTACTCGTTGGCAGAGGCTTGCTGCTGTTTGGCCAGTTCCGTTGTGATTCGCTTATTATATGCCAGAGCGCTTTCTCCGATTTCCTGTTGGGTACGTAAACGTTCGCGAAGTAAACGTTGATATTCCATTTCACCCTGCAGGGCTTCATCGTAGTACTTTTGTTGTTCTTCCCTGGCTTTGCGGTTCATTTCCTTAACTTTCTTGCCCATAGAAAAGATAGAACCCAGACCTTTGAACAGACCGGAGACACCCCCCAATATATCACCCTGGGATAATTTGGCAAGGCCGGTACCGACATCAAAAACAGCCTGCGTAAGTGCCATAGCCTGGTCAATCGCATAAGTTACATCATCGCCAAATACCTGTCCCAAAGGTTTGCTCAAACTGTTTATGTAATCTTTGGCAGCAGAAAAAGACTTTCCAAACTTATCCAGTGCCTGGGTTAAATCTTTACCTCCCTTTATGTCGGATATAAGTTCCTTAAAGTCATTAGACAAAGACTTGAACGGATTACGTTCCCTAAGTTCATTCTCTAGCTTAATGACGGCATCCTGAAAGACTTTTATATCTTTAGGTGAAAAGCCTGTCAGATCGGTACTTTTCGCCTGATCCAGTAATTTCTCCAGTTCTTTTGTCGATTCCCTCGACAAATCACTGAACAACCGGGTAAACATATCGCTTTCTTTTAACAGGGCATTACCATACGCCTCTGTACGTGCCTTTATGGCATCTTCTATCTGTTTCTTTTCTTCTTCCGTTGAATTTTCATTTATGCGGGAACGAAGGAAAGCAACATCTTTCCGGTAGTTTTCTTCTAAGGTTGCTAGCTTTTGAAATCCGGTCTGGTATGTTTTTAGTAAGTCTTTGAATTTGGCATCCGCTTCTTTGTCAGCTTCGTTCAATGCCTGATTGATGACATTTCCTTTTTGTACCCCGGTTTCTGATTTGTCACCGGCATTCATTTCTTGCAATTTCAATAATTCCTCTTTAAGCTTTGACAAATCGTTTCCATAGAGAGTCTTTAGCTTTTCGATTTCTTCTTTCATCAGGTCGGCGGCAGACTTTTTACCTTCCAATTGGCTTTTTTCATAATAGAGGAAAGAAAGGGCGTCGTCATCATCCTTTGAACGGTTATCCTTCTTTTCCAATTCCGCTATTTGCTTTTGCAGGTATTCCCGGTAACTGGCTCCATCCTTAATTAAAGACGCATAGGCTTTATCAGCGGCAGCTTTACCTAAATTCTCAACCTGCTGGTAATACAAAGCGTAAGCCTCTTTTTTCTTATCCAATTCCTTTTTTAACAAATCAATGGCGGTTTGGGCTTCTTCTTTGTTTATCCGGTTTGTAATACCATTTTTTAGACGGATCAAAGACAATTGTTCACGTATTCCGTTTGCTTGTTTATTCAAGTATTCCACTTTCAAACGAGAATCCTCATCATTGGCAGCTCTATCAGAATGGGATAACGTATGTAATTCTTTTGTTAAATCCATTTTCCTTTTAGCTAAATCAGCTTCTTTCCGTGAAGTATCATCAATGATTTTATTGATTTCTTTTAAAGCTGCCAGTCTTTCCTTCTCTGGAACTTGTTCATCTCTGGCTTTTTCTTGAAGTTTTAGTTTTTTGATTTCATCTTGGGCAATCTGCTCATTTAGCACACGCGTTTCATCCTTGATCTTATTTAATTCTCTTTGAATCTCTCCCTGTCTCTTACTTTTCTCAATAGTATCATCCATCCACTCAGACGCCTTCTTTCCGGCATCTTCTATACCTGTCTGAAATTGCAGGAAAGCATTTCCAAAATCCGCAAAGCCTTGTTTCCAATCCTCAGAAAATATCTTAACAATGGCGCTTCCCATCTTGGATATGGAAGATAGACGGTTCATAAATTGCCCTTTGATAAATTCGGACAGGTCGGACAATGCTTCCTTCGGTTTGGTAAAGGCTTTATACAGCCATTCGCCTACATTATCCACCACATCCAACAGGCTGTCAAGTACCTGCCCGAAAGTAGCTGTTGCCACAGCCAAAGCATTCTCTCCTTCTTCTGTCCGGTGGAACCAGGACGTTACGGCCGCCAGCCCGGCGGCTATAGCAGCAAGGAACATTCCTAACGGAGTCGCAATAAAAGCCAGCGCCGCTTTTGTCATTTTACCGATAGCCGAAGCTGTTTGGCCAACCGGGCCCGGTGTGGATTGGATCGTCTGTAACAGGCTTTGCCCGCTTCCGGTAGCATCCTGATAAGCCTTATCCAGTCCGCTAAGTTCGGATTTAAGCGAGCTTATCTGTGCAAGTAACTGTTGCCCTTCCTGTCCGTTGCGGTTGGCAGAAGATAACTTGCGGTAGGTTCCTTCCAACCTGGCAAGGGCTTCCTGTTTGGCTTCAATAGAGCCAATCGCCTCGCGGTCTTTTTGAATGGATTCATCCAAAGCAGCCATATTATCCTGTATGCCCTGCCTCAAATCCGCTTCCTGGACAGACAAACGGGCTTTGGTTTCCGCGTAGTCTTTAGCAGAGATAGTACCTTTTGCTAACGCATCATCCGCTGCTTTCTGGGCAGCGGCTAGCTGGCGGAGCGAATTAATATCTTCCTGGATCGATACGGCCAGTTTACGGTTGTTCACACTCATGGCATTAAAGGCTTCGTTACTGTCTGCCAATAACCGTTTGTAGGTGTTGGCGGATTCATTGCGCAGTCCCTGAATACCCAGCTTAACCTTGGAGACTTCTTCGCCCAGGTTACCGTTAAATTCAAACGTTACATAAATCGGTTCCGTATTCATATCAAGCTAGTCCTAAAAATTTTAATTCTTCGTCCTCTGTTCCTATTATTTCCTCTTTTGCATCGGCCGTTTCTGTCCCTTTCAGCTTCCCCTGGTCATTAACCATCATCATCAATACGCACCACGGGATTCGGTTCATTACTTCATCAAGCGTAAACACCCCTTGTGATACCAATCCGTAGATACGCCCGAACGGGCTATGGGGAGGTTCATACTCCTTTAACTCCCGCTTCCTGTCTGGCTCTCCGTCGGTTGCGTTATCCTTAAACTGCTCACCGACGTGATAATACTTACAAAATCCTCCCCTCCGCTAATCAGTACGATAATGTTTGCGAGCTCCGCCAGGCTACGCATGTCCATATAGCAACGCAGGTATAAGGCAAGCGGACGGTTTAACATCCAGGAGGCAATGGCTCCCCGTATCATTCCGTAAGCAATAATACGTGATGCCGGTACCAGGTTCTCAGCGATACACCCCATTAACGTACCCAATTCACCTGCTTTCAATTCTTTCAAATTGATACCCATTTTGACTAACAGGCGCGATATACGCAATAGGTTCTGTGCAACCGGACGTTTTACCCATACCGGTATGGTCTTCTTGCCAAACACCCGCATGATCCACGGTGCAGGGAGTATTATTTTAAGCCGCCGATCCATCAGGGCATCGGCGGCGTCCATTTCTACCATATTCATCATGCAGCCGGTTTAGGTTCGCCTAATTTGTAAATCTCATACGGGCCGTCGTCTTCGCCGTTAGGTGCCATTGCCTTTGCCGTTATTTCAATCTGGGCAATTTCGGTTTGTGTAAGGTTCCAGATAAAGCGGGCTGTTATTTGAGCACGCGGAATGTCAATAACCACATTGTAACGGCTAATAGCCCTTACTGCCTGTTCTATCGTTACCGTATCACGGGGGGCAACGTATTTTTCAACGCTGTACGTTTTACCATCAACAATAACATCAACCTGTTTTGTTGACCCTCCAAATACTGTTATCAAGGCCTGGTTATCCCATTCCATCAAGTTCCACTTCAACTGCTTCAATCCGGCTTCTGTAGGTACGGATTCTTCTGGGGCAGTCGGGACTTCCTCCGAATAAAAATCCTGTGTCTGGTCATTTTCGGTATTAAAAGATGCCGTGCCTTTAAAGGTCTTACCTAGTGCGGCCAATGCTTCCGGCATTCCTCCGGCCGGGTTTACGGCACCTGTCAAAATTTTTTTCAGGCCTATGGATCGTGTTTTTTTTATTTCTGTCATTTTCGTTTGTGTTTGATTATTAAAACGCTTGCTATTGTAAGGATGATGCCTGTTAAAACACCACACAAATACCATTTAAACGGGTTTTCAGGAGGCTTGATCTGTTCCTGCAGTTCGGTGTTTTCTTTTTTTAGCCGGCTTAATTCTTCTTCATAAGTGTACACCAGTTGCTGCAGGCTGTCGCAGGTTGCCGTTGCAATTATATTCCCGTCCTTATATCCCAGTTTAAGGGTTGCCTGCCCGGATTTCTTTTCGTAAACCGCCCCAGTGGGCAGATTACGGAGGCTGTCCGTCGGGATTGTCAACTTTGCCAGGCTGGACGGGATTGTCGCGAGGGTAACGCTTACCTTTTTGTTCCACTGTAGACTGTCTAGCGCGCTGGTATTTGTTGTTCTGTTTGTAGTTCTGCAACTCGTAACGGGCAGGGCAAGTATCAAAATGCTTGCAAACAACCAGCTTATACAACATGCTTTCCAGCGATGCCAGTTTTTCAAGTATGTTCCTGTTTTCATTATACAAATTGAGTATCGTTTCGTTATCCCGCTCCGCCATGATCCGGGATATTTCGTCCTTATCCAATACGCTTTTACGGCGCGTTGCTTTCAGGTTGATAAGCCAGTTCACAAAAGCAACCAACCCGCCTGTCCCCAGCATGGACAATAATAAATTCCAGTTCATAGCGTCACTTTAGTATTAAGAAAAATATAAATCGGCCTCTGCCTTGCGGCGGCGGATCAGTCCGGCCAGTACCACACCGCCTGATTTGTTCCAGCGGCTGAACTCATGACGGATATTTACATTTCCGGGATTCGCCTTTACGCATTTTAGTAAAGTTGATTTGATAAAGCTGCCTGTACCGACATTAAAGCAAAACGACACCAGGGCATCAAACTGGTTCTGGTTGATACCGGGGCATTCCCGATTTACCACTGCCTCGAATTGCCGTAAATCTTCCGCCAGCAATTGTTCCGCTTTCCGCTCGTCTATCACATCGCCGGGTTTTACTCCGGCCGTATGCCCGTACCCGATAGTCCAGATACCGGCAGGGCATTTGTAAGCCTTCAAACGGAGGTTTTCAAACTGCTTTATCAGGTTAACGCCTGCTTGTCCGGTTCTCATGCAATCGTAGAATTTGCCAGTTCAACATACGCGTTACCATCCCACATCAAGGTGGTTACCTTGGAGGCTGCACAATTGGCGCCGCCGACGGTCGCCACTGCCGTACCTTCATTACGGACAATCATTAATGACCCGGCTTGCACCTTCGTTTCCACATCAATTGTCTTTTCGGCTGCGGGTGCAACTGTCACCAGGGCTGGGTTAGCATCATGTACGATACCTGTTTCAGACACTTCGCGTTTTACCGCAACCGGGAACGGGATAGTTACCACGCGTTCGCCTTCTTCGTTGTAAGGGGCGTAGAAGTCAAAACTCCTACGCGATTTCATATTGATATAGCTCATTTTATATAAAGATTAAAAAGTTAAACATCAGGCTTTCGGGGAGTAAACGGCACCCAGGTATTTACCCGTTACAGGCGTAGCCACGCCACGCATATTAAAGCCAACCACATCTCCACGGTACCCCGGATCATTCAGTCTTGAATACATGTCAACCGTACCACGGGCACGGGCAACTGCTTCCTGGTAATAAAAGAGTGAGCAAGGAGCATCTGTAGCAGAGACAGCAGCATTCCAGGCCAGTTTCTTTCCGGTTGTACCGTTATAGCGTGGATTAAGAGAGGAACGAACAACTGTAAAGGAGAACAGTTTGTTTTCACTGTAGAAAGCCTTATACATATCCATATCCTGCAGGCGCAAATCCATTGCATGCAACGGGTTCAAAACAAGGACACGTTTATCCAGTGGTATTTCCAACTCGTCAAATACCAGTTCCATGTCCATTACCTTCTCGTATGTCATGGACTTATACCCACGGGCATTGGTTTTTCCGTCCGATGCTTTGACAGGCGTAAACTCCCCGTTTTGTGCCGGTGCCCAGTTAAAGGCGGCAAGGCGGGCAAACTTCTGGCGGAGGGAATTACGGTGTCCTTCAATGACACTCTGGCGTTTTTCGGCGGATTCCTCAATCTCAATTGCATTGATATGCACTGTGTTTTCGGTATCAAAGCGTTTGAGGACAATTTCATGAGGTATATCCGTACGGACAGCCACCGGGATGGGGTATTGTTCATTATCGATATATACAGCCGGATCAACGCCTGCTTCCTGTAGATTCAGTTTGTTATTATCCACCCAGGCATCAAGGCTTTTGGAATAGGTCAAAAACGAATCCGCAGGATAGAACTTTTCAATAATCTCAGGAATCCAGATTTCACGGTTCAGCCCTTCGCACAGGCAGCCTGTCATATTCAAGGGAATAAGTGACAATCCCATCTGTACGGCAAACATAGCCCCGTGGCTGATACCTAATGTATCGGCAAATATCCCGCTAGTCAGGGCGTTAAACAATAGCGCAGTTACCAGCGCAACAATAAATTTTGCTTTCATTCTTACATTTTGTTTTATATGGTTTATACTTGTTTCAGGCCGGATATTTTCCGTATGCCTCAAAAAACTTCTGTTTATACAACTCCGGCTCTTTCTTCAGTTCTTTCAGGCGGTCAGCCTTAACGATGTCGGCAAATGCCATATCCGCCAACTTGATTGCACCTTTATCACCGGCATAGGTTTGCACTTGTGCCGCTACCGATCCGCGGGCTGGTATAGCCTCCAACTGCGTTTTGGCCTGCTCATAATTGCTGTCAAACATGGCCAGCCAGGCATCTTTCCCTTTGGCATCCAGACGGCCGTCTTTAATGGCTGCATCTACCAACCCGATAGCAGCAGCTTTAGCGGCGTCCTTCTCCTTTTTCTCAAAGGCTTGCAACTTGGCAGTCAGCGCCCCGTTCTCTGTTTTCAATGTCCCGTTCTCCGTTTGGAGGTTGTCGCGCATCTGGATGATTTTACGCACTTCGTCGGCAATGGCCTGTTCGTTGGCATTATCCGACAGTTTTAATAGTCCTGTTAAAATTGTCATTTGTACTTCATTTTTATATGGGTTACTACCGTTTCCGGTATCGAATAATTTTATAAGCTGTTTTTTGTCACTCAGGTCTATGCGTTTGTTTTCCTTATCATACATGGCCAGTGCATTGTGGTTACTCCCGATGGGACAAATGGAACCTTCACGCGCAAGCCATTTGGTAACCGTAGGCAATTCCTGTCCGGGTAGCATCAGGGCAGGATCGGAAGATGTTTCAAGGGGAGGCCATGCACCGATACTGGCCGCTTTCAGGTAGCCCCGTTCTACTTTCCCCATGATAGCAGCGACCCGTTCGTCTTTTTCGTCAAAATCAGCATCAGCCAATATCCGGTTGCCTTCTTTGCGGATATTCTCCCATCGGCCGATCGGCAAATCCCAATCATTATGGTTAAGGAGCATTACCGGATTACTGATAAACACGGAAAGGTCAGCCCCGGAGGTGAGCATACGGAATCCCTGTGTGTTAACTGTATCATCGTGTAATATAAATGTCTTTTTCGCCATCGTTTTTTTGATTTTCTACCCCAAAGTTGGAGGCTTAAAATGAGGTAAAAAAATCAGTTTGTAATGGTTACGCTATTTATGCAGTTTATTTACATATATCTGTAAACCAATACAATACGATTATTCCAGTCGGTTTCAGGTCTGTACTTTTGATGGTGTAAACCAATAAAAAAGGTATATAGATGGGAGCGGATTTAAGCATAAAACAAAAAAAGGACTGGGCGAAAATGCTCTATTTGAAAGAACATCTTACGCAGGCCGAGGTAGCCGAACGTGTGGGAGTGAGTAAACAAACCTTATGTAAGTGGGTAAAGATCGAAAAATGGGAGGAATTGAAGACCTCTGTCAGCCTTACACGCGAGGAACAACTGGCCAACCTCTACCGCCAGGTAGCGGAGATTAACAAGGCCATAGCCGGACGTAAAGACGGCGAACGTTTTGCTACGTCTAAAGAAGCCGATACGATCAACAAACTGGCATCTGCCATTGAGAAGATGGAAAAAGAAACTGGCATATCGGATATTATCAGTGTGTCTAAAGGGCTGCTAGACTGGCTACGCAAAACCGATGTGGAAAAGGCCAAAGAATTAAGCTACTATTTTGACGCATACATAAAGGAGAGATTGAAATGAAAACGTTCAAAGCGATAGACAAACAGGCCATTGAAGACTGGGACGGATATCTTAAGGCACTCCGTAAAGATACGGCTGTCGATTTCGACATGGATTATGCCGAACGGCAAAAACGGCTTTCTTACCTGGAAAGCCACCCCTTACTATGGATGAAAGAAATGTTTCCGAACTATGCAAAATATGAGTTTGCCGAATTTCAGAAAAAAGCTATAAAACGGCTCGTATACAGCCCCAAGAACTGGTATGAAGTCTTATCCTGGGCGCGTGAACTGGCAAAAAGTACCATTGTCATGTTCGTTGTACTGTTCCTGGTACTTACCGGAAAGAAACGCAACATCATCCTTTGTTCCAACAGTAACGACAATGCAATAAAGCTCCTGAGCCATTACCGGGCGCAACTCGAAGCCAACCAGCGAATACAATTCTACTATGGCGACCAAAAGGGGTTTAAATGGACGGAAGATAACTTTATTACGAAAAATGGGGTATCTTTTATAGCCGTTGGCGCCCGCCAATCTCCCCGCGGTGTAAAGATCGAAGAAGTACGCCCTGACACAATATTGGTTGATGATTACGATACGGACGAAGAATGCCGGAACCCGGAGATCGTTAATGACAAATGGAACTGGTTTGAACAGGCGCTTTATTTTACCCGCTCTTTTTCCGAACCGCTGCTTACCATCTTTTGCGGTAATATCATAGCTAAAGACTGCTGTGTAGCCCGTGCCGGAAAGAAAGCAAGGGAACTTTCAGAGCGCGAGCATCCAATCGGCAACTGGGATATTATCAACCTGCGCATGGTGGACATGAACCACCCTGACGCAAAAAATGACTTTGCCTATGGAACATCCGTCTGGCCGGAAAAGAACGACGAGGAAACGATAGACGATGTACTGGCACAGGTAAGCGCCGCCAGTGCCCAAAAAGAATGCTTCAACAACCCGGTGACAGAAGGCAGTTATTTTAAAGAGATTAAATGGGGCGCTATCCCGCCTCTACATAAATTCCCGTTCCTGGTCAGTTATGGAGACCCGGCACCATCCAATAAAGTCGCCAATAAAAAGGGGGTAAAAAAACTGGGATCATACAAAGCAAACTTTCTTGTAGGCATATTGGAAGGCAACCTCTATGTGATAACAGGGTATCTGGATCATGTAAAGAATGAAGAATTTGTCAACTGGTACTACTACCAACGTGACTATGTGAAAGACAAAACACAAGTCTATAACTTTATTGAAAACAACAAACTCCAAGACCCTTTTTATGAGCAGGTCTTTGTTCCGCTTTTCCAAAAGAAATGGGAGGAAACCGGATATATTATCCCAATCTCCCCGGATTTACGTAATAAGCCGGACAAGTTTGCTCGTATAGAGGGGAATCTTGAACCCCTGAACCGTGCCGGGCGTATGATACTGAATATTGCCGAAAAGGACAACCCTCACATGGCTCGCCTGGAAGAACAATTCCTGTTGTTTGACGACGGACTGCCGGCACCTGCCGACGGCCCGGATGGTGTAGAAGGCGGCTTCTATGTCTGCCAGCAGAAAATGGTATCACTAAAGGCCGGAAGTTGCACGGTAGGCACCCGGCCACGGAACAATAAACGATATTAATAACCCAATCCATTATAACACATGGCATACCTGACATTACAAGAACTAAGCACCCACCTGCACGATGAACAGGTGGAAACCATTACACGGGGAGACAATACGATTGCCGAAGCGGCTATCGATGCCGCCATTGCCGAGGCGCGCGGCTACCTGACCCGGTTTGATACGGCGCGTACCTTTTCCGCCTCCGGTAGTAAACGGAACCAGCTACTGCTGATTTTCGTAAAGGACATTGCCGTATGGCATCTTATCAACCTGTGCAATGCAGGGAGTGAATTACCTCTCAGGCAAGACCGGTACGAACGTGCCGTTGACTGGCTCAAAGCCGTACAGCGTGGCGATGTTTCGCCCGATCTACCGAGTAAGGAACCGGAAGGAGGAAAAGCCGAAAAAAACAATCCGATCGGCCCGGTTGCCTACGGGAGCAATCCCAAGAGGACACAGCATTACTAGAATGAGCGTTTAAACGCTGTTTAAACTTTTGCACAATCAATCCAAAATAAAAAGATGAATCATGGCAAACAAAAAAAAGAGAACGCTTCAAACGGGCTTAAATCAGCCCGGTAAAAATAAAGCTCCGGTACATACCGAAATACTGGTACGCCCCATACACCGCGGGATAAATGATATTGGTACGTGGCGAAGCGCGCTACGCCTGGCGGATATGGGGAACCGGACAAAACTATATGACCTCTATACAGACCTCCTGATTGACGGCTACCTTTCGGATGCAATCGACAAACGTATCGATGCGGTAACGGATGCCGACCTGGCATTTACAATTAACGGTAAGCGTGCCGATGTGATCGACGACCTGATGGACACACCGGAATTTGAATTGCTCCTGCGCGATATAATGTTATCCCGCTTCTGGGGCATAACGGTAGATGAATTTGACTTTAAGGACGGGTTGAGCTTTAAATCAATACCGCGTAAACACATCCGTCCGAAAACAAAAGAGATAGCAATACGCGAAGAAGACGAACACGGCATACCTTATGCCGGCAACGATCTTATTACCCAATTCGGACAAGATGATGACTACGGCATACTGCTCCGTGCCGCGCCTTATGTTATTTACAAACGGGGCGGCTTTGGCGACTGGGCGCAATTTGTCGAACTGTTCGGGATGCCCCAGCGTATCGGAAAGTATAGCAGTATGGACGAACAAAGCCGCCGCGCATTGATACAGGCCTTTGAAGAGGCTGGTTCCGCCCCGTATTTGGTAATACCCAAAGAAACGGAAGCCGAACAAACCACACTCAGCAACAGCGGTAACGGGGCTCTTTATAATGACTTTCGGAACGCCTGCAACGAGGAGGTACTTATTACTATCCTGGGGCAAACCATGACAACACAGGACGGCAGTTCACTTTCCCAAAGCCAGGTACACATGGAAGTACAGGAAAAGAAACACCGCGCAGATCGCCGTTTTGTGGAACGCATGTTGAATAAGTTCTTTGTTCCGTTACTTGAAAAACGGGGTTATCCGGTATCGGGTGGTAAGTTCAAATTCCTGGATAAGGCACAGGAGATAACGGTAGCAGAGACTGTACAGTTGGCGGATATATTACCTATACCGCAATCTTATCTGTATGACAAGTATAATATTCCATTACCCGAAGGAGACGAGCCGATAGCACGGAAGGAACAACAGCCGCAACTTATTTTACCGCCAGACGATGATCCTGATAATCCGGCCGATCCTGACGGCCAGAAAGACAAGAAACCGGATATAAAGAACCATGACCGTAGCTGGTATCTCCGTTTGTGGGATTTTTTCGCAGGAGCCCCGCAAGCCGGGGCATTGAATGGAAAAGCCCGCATACGGCTGAGTGATGACACGTTGGAAAACAGAATCATTAACCGGATAGCCGAAAGTGGAGGCGGACTTTATTTCGATAGCGAACTATTCAATTTTATTTCCGGCGATCTGGTAGCCGCTATTTCAGAAGGTAACAACAAGAAATTGAGACTTGCAGATACCGGGTTTACATACGGGGCAAGGGATGATGCGTTTACCACGGCTATGGAAATAAACCTCTTTCATTTCTCAGCCGCTAAAACATTGGCAGAATTGCAGGAATTAAACAGCCTGTTCCGGGAGAGCAACAGTTTTGAAGACTTTTATCAGAAAGCATCACAGGTAACGGAAGTTTTCAACAAGCAATGGCAGAAAACAGAGCATGAGACTGCGGTATTAACGGCGGAATCGGCAAGTAATTACCAGCGGCTTGTCAAACAAACCGACCTGTTCCCATACTGGGAGTACAAAACAGCAGGGGATGATAAGGTACGGCCGGAACATGCCGAACTGGATGGATTGATATTGCCGGCTAATGATCCGAGGTGGAATAAGATATTCCCGCCAAACGGGTGGAAATGCCGCTGTTATGTGGTTCCGCGGATGGCGCATGAAGTAGCGGGCGTCAATATTAAGGCTATGCAGGAAAGGTGCGACGCTTATTTTGATACGGCCGAATGGCAACAGAACAAAGCCCAGCATTGGGATGTGAACAGGGGTAAGACGGCAGAGGTATTCACCCGCAACCAGATGTATATACAGAAATTCCCTGACAAGGCATCAAAGCTGGTGGGTAACCTTTATTACAATGATTACGGGTTGGATTCATTCGGGAAGAAACTGGGGGCAGCAACAACAGAAGCCCCCCTGTTTGAAGGCAATACGGATGAATGGCTGGCCTCTCACCGGTTGATAAAGGATTACAAAGGACGGGATGTCGAACTGACGGAGAATGTTTTCAAAAAGCACACGGCTGGGAAGTACACGGAAACACGTATTCCTTTGCTTGATTGCATGGTTGATACGCTTTCCAGGCCGGATGAAATATGGATCAACGATTATGTAAAAGGCGGGGAGTTTAGGAACATGAACTTTATCAAGTTTTACTCCGGCAAGGCTATAAACGTGGTGTGTGACGTAAAGAACGGGACGGTGTACCGGGTGGCAACGTGGTTTGAAATAGAACAAAACCCACGGATCAGGGAGGTATCGAAGAAAAGCCGGAAAATAGATCCCAGATGGAGGTACCGCCGGGGGCTGTTGATAAAAAAATAACGCGGTGACAAGTCTTTGCGTCCGTCCGCCTTATTGGAATGCCTGCACGAGGTTTTCCGCTTTACCGGATTGGATAGCCAGTTTCCTATCGCCGCTTCGGGTTAACGCATCGCTCCGCTGTATAAAGCCCAAGCCTTCATAATGCCCCCATCACCCGCGAGGGTAGCATCGTCTATTCACCCCCGGAACTATGCGCTTCTGATTACAAATATATAAAACTTTTTGATATGGATTTCAACGGATTAGAAAATTATTTAACCACCCTGCCGGACAAAGTGCTGGACAGGGCATCCGCCATAGTGGCGGAGACGGCCACGGAATATTATAAAAGACGCTTTACCGAAAAGGCTTTTGACGGAAACCCCTGGGCGCCGCCCAGAATCCCAAAGAAAACAGGCTCCCTTCTGATTGACAGCGGCAAACTTTTGAACAGCATACGCCCGGCTTATGTAGGGCGTGACAAGGTTGTTATCTCTGCCGGAAACGATCAGGTAGGCTATGCCAAAATACACAACGAAGGCTATGCGGGATCGGTGGTAGTACCTGCACATGTGCGCCGAACGCGAAAATACGGGGATGTGAATGTTAAGGAGCACACCCGCCAGGCAAACATACCACAACGCCAGTTTATGGGTAAATCGGATGAACTGGCAGCGGAAATACACAAACGGATAGAAGGATATATAAACTCATTAAAATAGACAAAGCATGAATGCAGAAATATTTATTGCGCTATGCGACCATTTGGAGAAAGAAGTACCGGAACTACGCTGGATAGATGAAGACGAAGGACAACTGAATACGGCAGCAGATATACGCCCGGCTGTAGATTTTCCTTGTTGTCTGGTAGATATCCAATACCCTTCCTGCCAGGATGAAAACGAAACGGAGCAACTTGTTACCGCAAACATTACTTTACGTATAGGATTCCAACCTGCCGGAGAAACGAACAGTAAAGCGCCGGAAGCTGTGCGTCGTAAAGCACTGGAAAGGCTGGATGTAATAGAGAAAGTACAAAACTGTATGCAAGGCTGGACAGCAGAAGAAATTATTTCACCCGTTAGCCGGAAAAGTGCGAGATCAACTGTACAAGCAAACAAGGTTAAGGTATATACTATTGTTTATGGGACAACGTTTATGGAATACAATAAATAAAGCGGGGTGAAATGCCCCGCTTACTTATTATTCAAAGGTTTCTTTTTCGATTTCCAATTCTGACCAGATGGTGTATAAATCAACCGTTTTACTATGTAATCCAATTAGGATATATTTATATCCAAGTTTATCATGACAGTAATACCAAGGGGCATTGTCTTTTCGCTTAAGAAACATCAATTCCTTATTATCATCTTTTTTGTCAATCTTCAAAGAAAGGTTTGCCCCTGAATCTTTAAAATATTTTTCAATGATAATACTATCATTTTTTTGATAAATTTCCCGTTTAACAGTATTAGTGGCTATCACTGTATATCTTGAGCTGTACTTATATTCAGAATCATAATTTATTTTGTCTTGTGACCAAGAAAGAACAGGTATCAAAACCAATAATAACATCAATAGTTTTTTCATATCAAATCAGTTTAATTATTATCCCAATTCCAGCTAGGGAACTCCTTTTTTAGTTCTCTAGCTTCTTTTTTTACTTTGTAAAGGTCGTTTAAATAATCACTTAAATCAAGTAAAGCGTTGCTTATTGTTCGTTCTTCTACAAAAAATTCTTGTTTTGAAAGGATATACATTACATCATCAAACCGCCTGCGGCGTATCTCTGTCCAATAATAATAACGAGCAATCAAGGTACGATTACGATCATTTACACGCATACGACGATTCGAAAGATCGGTTTCAGAACTTGCGGGCATTCTTACCCGTCTCCTTCTGAGTCGTTCCGGGACTGTTGTCCCAACATCAAATCCTAATTCGTATTGTTCCGGCATATTCCTATACTTTGATTACAAAATAAAGGTCATAAACAACACAAGCCAAATAAAACAGTAATAAAAACAAAAGGCAGCAGCTTCACAGCTACTGCCTACCTAAAACTTAAACTATGAAAAAATACTTTTTCAGCATCAAAAATATGAATTGATTTGGAACCAACAATAAATTCTAATGGAAAAACATATTCCCTGCCAGTACCGCCGCATTTTCTTCTTTACTTAATCCAATATAGCGCATAAATGCTTCTTCTGTTTTGTGTCCGGTGATTTTCATGATCCGAAGTGCCGGTATTCCAGCTAAAAACATATTGGTCGCGGCGCTACGTCTGCCTGAATGAGAACCGATACGTTTCCATTTTTCGACCATCAAAGAGACGCGCTCCAATCCAATGGTGCGCTCGTAAGGTACAGACTGGGTAATTCCGACTTTTCGGCATACGCTTTTTATGACTTTATTAAAATATTGAATACAGGGACATTTGGGTAACTGGTAGTTGTATTTACGTAAGATTTCGCGCACGTATTTGGATTGGGGTATAATGACCAATGTGCCAGTTTTTTGCGTTTTAACTTGGATAACATTATCAATGAAATTTTCCTCTTTCAGGCGTGAAAAGTCGGAATAACGCAAAGCTGTCTGACAGGCAATAACAAACAAGTCACGTACTACAACCTCTGATTTTGTCAAGTTACTATATACGTATATCCGGGTGATCTCGTCCCGGTCAAGCGTGACAACATCGTGCTCGTCCGTTTTAACGTTAACGTCAGAATAGGTATAATCAATATCATACCCACTGTAGGATGCCATTTTTAACAATGTCTTTATGTGGCATAGGTGGCCTGCAACGGTGGTACTCATAAGTTTTGCCGTAGCTTGTAAGTAATAAACAAAATCTTCCATCATTTCCATGCCTATTTCGTAGGTCATTGGAGCAATATTGTTGATCCTACAAAACTTGACAAAGTGATCCAGTACGTTTTGGTAACAATGCTTTGCTTTAACTGATTTCCGGCATTTGGCAAGATAGGTGGCTGCAAAATCGCAGAACAATATGCCTTTTGAACTTCTGTTAACAGATAGATGATTGGAATAGGACGGAAATCTGTTTGTTGATAGGTTAAATACTTGTGCTTCCATAGTTGTATATTTTTCAAAGTAAAGCCCTATCTTTGTAGGACATTGGTTAAACACTGCTTATCCGGCGGTTAAACGCCGCGTGAGAGTTTACAGAAGTCGCCCGGTTGCCGCCGAGCGACTTTGCTGTTCTATTCAGAGAATTTCATCTTTTATCTGGTATTGAGCATCTCTTATCAATAGAATTTTCTAAAAAATGATCAAGTTCAATTAATCTTTTTTCATCGTTGATATCAGCATGACCTGATTGTCTCAATTTAATTAGTTTTTGCAATTCATCCTCTGCATTTCTTATTTTGGATTTGTAGTGATTGATTTGATAAAGAACTCTGTCTAGAAACTGAGCTCTTGCCTTGGATTCTTTTTCGTCTTTGTATAATATATTCTTTATATATACAATATTCACATCTTCGCTTTCACTTATAGCTAAATCATCAAAAGCGGTCATTACAAAACACGGAAATGCTTCTCTCATATTTTGAAAGGCTTGCACTAGCTCTGTTCCATTGTAAGGAACATTGTATTTTATGGATTCCCTAGAGTCATTAAGCTTAAAGTCTGTAATAATCGCATCTGGATTTATTTTGATTATACAGTCTATCATTTCATTTAAATCACCCAAAGGAAGCTGAGTTAAAGCTGTGATATTTCCTTTTTGAGTGGAAGCTTCAATGTAATCAAGAAAATCATCTAATGTTTCTTGTTCTTCATCTATGAATAAAATTTTGTATTTCATATCAATTTTCTTGTTTCTTGTATTTTATAGGAAAAGTTATTCTCACTCCAAAACCAAATTCCGGATATAATAGTTTCACAATACCATCATTTTCTTTAATTATTGACTTAACTAACCACATCCCCAGCCCGGTTCCCTCTTCTTCACCCGTATAAGGATTGCGCCTAGTTGTGAATAATGGATCAAAGATTTCATCAGGATTTACTATATCGGGAGATAGTCCAGGTCCATTATCTGTATAATCAATAATTATCTCTTTAGAATTAGTACTAACTTTTATTGTAATCAGCCTGTCTCTATTTTCTCTCAACAAACTAAAAGCCTCTACTGAATTTACTAGGAGATTGTTAAATATACTATCAATATCAATTTCAAAAATCCTTAGATCAATATTTTCAATATTGTCTATATCTAAGTTGACACCTCTACCGTCAAGAACTGTGGACCAGTCATTTTTAAAATTAGTAAAATAGCTTCTAAGAAAAAGCTGTTTTCGTTTCCTTTTATCTTTCCTTGCTGCTCCTAACGAAAAATTTAACCAATTTTGAAGCTTTAAATCTTGCTTTTTAAATCTTTCAAGTTGATTGAATGGATTCTTCCTAGGTTCCATATTTTCATAATCAGTCTCTGCTATTTTTTCTAAAAGTAATTGCTTAAGCTTTTCCGTTCTAGATGTTAACACATCATTCAGTTTGCTTAAATCATGGCTAAATGAGGCTAAAACTATGCCACTACTAGCTAATCCTCTTAATACTTTCTGCTCTTCTTTCAGCTTTTCTATTTGCTCTTCCTGACTTTCAATATGGCTAGGATTTGAATTATTTCAAATAGGTTAGTAATTCAAGAATACATTCAGGAACATCGGATAATTGTACTTCTGGTATATACTGAAAATTGAAAGCATTATTTGTATGAATTTCTATTTCAGATAATCG
>NZ_LT960495.1:0-12955 GCF_900232875.1 Parabacteroides provencensis
AGGATGCATCAGCCCAGGCAATTTATGGTTCGCGTGCTGCAAATGGTGTGATTTTGGTTACTACCAAACGTGGTGCAAGTGGTGACTCTTATCGCAGTAATATCGAATTCGATATGAGTGTAGGATTTCAAGCAGCTTCTAAAACGTATGATATGTTGGATGCCGAAGGTTTCATGGAATATAAAAACCGTGCCTATGCCGCTGCAGGAAAAGAACTAACAGAAGATTTTGCCACACCAGAAAAGCGTGAAGCTATCTTATCTTTCCTGGAAAAGAATGGAGGACGTCAAGGTACCAACTGGTGGGATGCTATCACAAATAAACCGAAAGATGCTATGAATCAAACTTATAATTTAGCATTATCGGGTGGAACAAATAAACTGAGATACCGTACAAGTTTTGGATATATGAACCATCAAGGTCTTGTAAAGAGTTCTGAGTATAAACGTTTAAATGGTCGTTTAAATGTTGATTCAGAAGTAACAAAATGGTTTAACTTATCGGCCAATGTAAATGTATCATATGAATCCAGAAGAAATATTGCAGAAAATGATTCATATACGGCAACCGTATTTTCTACAGCTTCGGCAGACCCTATTACACCTATTTACCGTGATAATCTGGTAGATGTTCCTGACTTTTTGAAAGATCGAATTTATAATAGTTATGAGCCGGCTAATCCATGGTCACGTTACACAGGTGTTCTCTATTCAAACAAGCCAAACACAGTAGCTCAGGTAGATCGTTCTGCTTTGAACGAATGGCATAGTATTGCAACAAAGAGTAATATCGCAGGAGAGTTCAAGCTATTTCCATTTTTAACATTTAAGTCAAGTATGTCCATAGATTTGATTCGTAGTCAAAAGGACACATTTACTCCTAAATATTATTTGGATGGTGATGAATATAGTTCATTTGCAACCGCTGGCCGAGAGCTTGAAAATACAGATTACTGGGTATTTGACAACTATTTAACCTATAATCAAAAGTTTGACAAACATAATGTGTCTGTAATGGCTGGTACTTCTGCCGAAAAGAATCGTTATGAAATATATCTATGCGACTAAGGAAGGCATGGTTAATAATGACTGGGGGCAACAGGTTCTTGATGCAGGAACTCAAAATCCGACAGCCAGAGGTTATTACAGAATTAATACACTGAACTCTTATTTTGGTCGTGCTTTCTATTCTTTTGATAACCGCTATATGGTTACAGCCAATATCCGTTGGGATGGTTCTTCCCGATTTGCAGATGGCAACCGTTGGGGATTCTTCCCATCCGTATCCGGAGGTTGGAATTTCTCAGAAGAAAGTTTCGTGAAGAGTTTTGCCGAAAACTGGCTGTCACAAGGTAAATTAAGAGTTGGTTGGGGTGAAATTGGTAACCAAACCATTGCTGATGGTGCTTATTTGAATACATTTGGAAATAGTTATTACTATTTATTTGGAAATAACAACACACAATTAACAGGCTACCGTACTCAAGTAGGTAACCCTGATTTAAAATGGGAAACAACCCGCCAGTTAGACTTAGGTTTGGATTTAGCATTCTTACAAGGCTCATTGAGATTTACATTTGATTATTTCAATCGTGATACAAAAGATATGTTAGTGAAAGTTCCTGTTCCGTCAGGTTTGGGATTCCCAAATACTCCATGGGTGAATGCGGGTAGTATCAGTAATAAAGGTTTTGAAGTAGCTATTGGATATGATGGAAAAGCAAAAGATTTTACATATCATATCAATGCTAATGTGTCCACTTATAAGAATAAAGTAAAAGATTTAGGTAGCAGTGGAAATATTCCAGGAAAAGATGTTCATTTGGGATACTACAATTATACAATGACTGAAGCCGGCAAGCCAATTGGTTATTACTATGGTTACAAAATGGATGGAGTATTCCAGACCCAGGAAGAAATTGATAACTATAAGAATAATGGAAAAGTGGTTATGCCGAATGCAAAACCAGGAGACTTGAAGTTTGTTGACCAAAATAAAGATGGTAAATTGGATGATGAAGATCGTGGAATGATAGGTAATCCTCATCCCGACTTTACATTTGGTATCACATTAGGTGCCGAATATAAAGGCTTCGACTTCTCTGCATTCTTCCAGGGATCAGTAGGAAACGATTTGTTGAATATTTTGAAATATGATATTTATGGCGGTGTTGGTTGGTATAATGCCCCTAAAGATATTTTGACTACATTCTGGAATGGTCCGGGTAGCACAAATGAGAACTTTGCAATCGATGCCGACAGCCGTTTGAATCGTGAAATGTCTGATTGGTTTGTAGAAGACGGATCTTATGTTCGTCTGAAAAACTTGCAGGTTGGTTATACAATTCCGTCTTCTATCACAAAGAAAATAACAATCAACAATTTGCGAGTATTTGTTGCTGCACAGAACTTGTTTACCATTACAGGTTATTCCGGTCTGGATCCAGAAATTGGAGAATTCAATCAAAATCCTATCTATAGAGGTGTTGACATGGGGTATTATCCACAACCAAGGACCTTTATGTTTGGTATTAGTATGAAACTATAAAAACGGATGTTTTATGAAATCAATAATAAATTTAGGAAGAGTATGCGCGGTAGCTTTATTCGCCGGTACTTTCATGACAAGTTGTAGCTCCGATTTTTTAGATCGACCACCGGTTGCTACAGTGGACGAATCTACTTATCTGAATTCTGAAAATGGAGGCTTTAAGCTATTAATGAAATGTTATCATCCAATTACAGAACACTGGACTTATCAACAAATGAAGTTCGATATAGGAGACCAGTTGACTGATGATTGTACAAAAGGAGGTTCGGATGCAGCTGACCGCGTTGTAATTACGGAAGTTTCACGTGGTAATCCTACTACAACGAGTAGTATGCTAACTGACCTATGGAATCACCGTTATGGAACAGCTATTTCTGCATGTAACGTGTTTCTATCTCTGGTTACTCCGGAAACTCAATTAATAAAAGATGGAGGAGCTTTAGTTACAACTGCTGAAAAGCAACGTTGGATAGCGGAAGCTAAGTTTTTACGTGCATTTTACTATTTTGATCTGGCTACAATATTTGCAAATGTGCCTATTATTGACAAACCATTGAATGCAACAGACAAAAGTAGTATCACCAAATCAGATAAGGAAGAGGTTCGAAAATTCATTCTAGCAGATTTAGATGCTGCAATTGCAGAAACTAATCTACCTGGATCAAGTGCAATTCCTGCATCAGATTTTGGTCGTATTTCCAAAGAAGCGGCCATGTCTTTCCGTGCCCGTGTTAAAATGTTCTTTGGCGACTATGAAGGGGCTAAATCTGATTTGAAGGCAGTTGTGGATGGTGGCCAATTTGATTTGATTAGTGATTATCAGACTCTATTTAATAGTGCAACTGATGGCTATATGTCAAAGGAAGCTATTTTCCTTACAACACGTGCATATCTTCCTGGCTATGTATCAGGTAGCGTTGTTCCTCAGATGTGTATTGGTCGTAACACAACCGGAGGTTGGGGCGGAGAATGTCCTACAACTAATTTGGTAAATGAGTATGAAGTAGGTGACCCTCGTTTGACACATACAATTATGTCATCCGGTGATATTTTCTATAAAGGAGATGGCGTAACAACAGAAACTCACGATTATTCAGGCTACGATAACCTTCCACAACAACACAACCGTAAAATGTGGATTGATTATTCAAGAAGACCAACCGGTGGTTTATTAGATACAGACTGGTCATTCTATCATATCCGTTATGCTGATGTATTGTTAATGTACGCAGAATGTTTGATTGAGACAGGCGGTGATAAACAATTAGCTGTCGATTTAATTAATAAGGTTCGTTATCGTGCATTTGTAACCACTTCTCCTACTGATAAGTTTGCTCAATTCCGTAAGTTTAATGTACCGGATGATAAAAAGGTAACGGAAGAAGTGTTTAATGCAAAATACAAAGTGAAAGTATCAGACGATTTACGCAAAGCTGTCCGTCACGAACGTCGTGTTGAATTAGCAGGAGAAGGTCTTCGTCTTTATGACTTGCTTCGTTGGGGAACTTTTGTTTCAACTATGCAGGCATTCAGCAAAACAAAAGAAGGAATATATTCTGGAGCAGGCTCAAATGTTACGGATAAAACATGGCCATATCCTATTCCTCAAGCTGAAATTGACAATGTAGGTGGTTCCTTAACTCAGAACGATAATTATTAGTAATTGATTATTTCCTTATCTTTAAGGCCATATTCCAAATAAGGATATGGCCTTATTTTTTACTATTTAAACCATTTATATATGAAGAAAATCAAATTAATCATTTTGGTATGTCTAATGCCATTCCTGTCATTTGCTAAAACAGTATATCTGGATCAATTAGATTTAGGGTATATGTTACAAGACTGGGGGATACCTTTAGCTAATAAGTCAGTTATGGGAACATCTCTGCAAGTAAATGGAGTAAAGTATGAGCGCGGTATAGGATCCCATTCTGTCAGTCGTTTTTTATTAAATTTGGAAGGAAAAGCAAAAACATTTTCCGGTCTGGCCGGTGCAGACGATCATAATGATTTTGGAGGAAACCTCGAATTTCAGGTTCTTGCTGATCAACAATTAGTATGGAGCAGTGGAATACTTCACAAAGGGATGCCAGCTGTGCCCTTTAATATTAATCTAAAAGGAGTAAAGAAACTGGCATTGTTGATTAAAGAATCCGGAGATGGGATTATGTATGACCATGCGGATTGGCTTAATGCAAAGATTGAAACCTCTGGTTCTGTGATACCAGAGCCGGTTATGCCCAAACCTCGTAAAGGCGAAAAATATATCCTTACACCATGTCCTGGCGCAACTCCCCGTATCAATAGCGCAAAAGTGTTTGGAATAAGACCCGGAAGCCCCTTTTTATATACTATAGCAGCCACAGGAGATCGTCCAATGAAGTTTTCAGCAGTTAATCTTCCGGAAGGACTGACTTTAGATCCTGAAACAGGCTTTATACGGGGCAAATTAATAAAGCAAGGCACATTTAATGTAATCCTGAAAGCTGAAAATAGTGTTGGACAAGATATACGTCCCTTACGTATCGAGGTTGGAAATGAGATTTGTCTTACTCCTCCGATGGGATGGAATAGCTGGAATTGTTGGGGATTACAGGTAAACGACCAAAAGGTAAAAGATGCTGCAGATTATATGGCCCGCAATTTAATTAACCATGGATGGACTTATGTTAATATAGATGATGGATGGGAGTCAGGAGAACGTACTTCTGAAGGTGTGTTGATGGGCAATGAGAAATTTCCTGATTTTAAAGACTTAAGTGATTACATTCATAGCCGTGGGTTAAAGTTCGGAATCTATTCATCCCCGGGTCCTCTTACTTGCGGAGGTCATTTGGGCAGCTATCAACATGAGCAAATTGATGCCGAGACATGGGCTGCCTGGGGTATCGATTACCTTAAATATGATTATTGCTTGTATACACAAGTTGCTCCGGTTCCTACGGAAGAAATAATAAAAGAACCTTATACTGTAATGCGTAAAGCATTGGATAAAGTAAACCGCGATATTGTTTATTGTGTTGGCTATGGAGCTCCTAACGTATGGAATTGGGGTAGTGATGCCGGAGGCAATCAATGGCGTACAACTCGTGATATTACAGATGAATGGAATGTTGTACGTAGTATCGGCTTCTTCCAGGATGTTTGCGCACAGGCAACCCGGCCAGGTAAATATAATGATCCGGATATGCTTGTGGTAGGTAAACTTGGATTGGGTTGGGGAGCAAGAGCACACGACTCTTATCTTACTCCTGATGAACAATATTCGCATATAAGTTTATGGTGCATCTTGTCTGCTCCGTTATTAATAGGCTGTGATATGAATGAAATGGACGAATTTACCACCAACTTACTTACAAATGATGAAGTTTTGGCTGTAAACCAGGATCCATTAGTTATGCCTGCATGTAAGATTATAACTGAAAACGGACAAATCTGGTATAAATACTTGGAGGATGGCTCGGTTGCAATAGGATTTTTTCATACCAATCCGTATGCTATCTATTGGGATCAAACAGATGATGTACAAAGTCGTAAATATAAATTCGACCTGGATTTCAAGTCTATCGGGCTGAATGGAAAATATACGGTACGAGATTTATGGCGTCAGAAAGATATTGCATCGTCTCAAACTTCCTTTAATACCGAAGTCCCTTATCATGGAGTAACATTTGTTAGATTAATTCCTGAATAAAGTCTGTAAAATGATTCAAAATCAGGTATGTAATAACGTCTAAAGAATTATTGCATGCCTGATTTTTTCTATTTTTTCACTTTAATATGATCAAAACCTTCTCCATAGACACCAATAACTGCACTTTGCGAAACAAAAGCATTCGGATCAATATCATTAATAATGCGAAAAATAGTTGTGGACTGCCGTTTTTTAGCCAGAACAAACATTATTTTTTGCTCTTGTCCTGTGTAAAGACCTGTTGCGTCAATAACAGTAACGCCACGGTGCAGTGCATTAATCTCAGTCCCGATCTCTTTATATTTTTTCGAGATAATAAAAAACTGAACTGATTGGCGGGCACTATTCACAATCTGGTCAAGTACAAAACTACATACGTATAATGTAACAAAACCATAAACAACTTTTTCCCAATCTTTCAACACAAAATAACTGGACGTAATAATAATCATATCGCATATCATTACCACACGTCCTAAAGTAATATCCCGGTATTTATTGATAATTGCAGCAATAATATCTGTTCCTCCCGTACTTCCATTGGATGAAAAGGCTATACCTATACCACTACCACAAAAGGAAGCTCCTAATACACAAGCCATAAAAGGCTGATCATGTAAAAGATGCAACCCGGCAGTCAGCTTTTGAATCACAGACAAGAAAAAGGTCAGCACAAATACTGCAAAGATAGTTTTAATGCTGAAACGAAATCCTAAAATCTTCAATGCAAGCAGGAGCAGAATACCATTTATAACAAAATAGGTATACTGCACCGGAAACCCTGTAGCCCAATAAATTATAGAGGCAATGCCCGGTACCCCGCCTGTTGTAATGTCGTTAGGCAAAAGAAATACAGTCCAGCCGATACCGTAAAGTACCATACCGAGGGCTATCATCAGATAATCCCTCATTTCCCTCCACATGACTTGCCGTGAAGTCGTTAATAAAGTAGGATTCATTTTATTTTTGAATTTATGCGGCTGCAAAAGTAGTGAAAGATTATTTATGCCGGAACATCCAGTCCAGATAATCAGGTTCCGCAAATGCATTATCCCAACTATTATGATCGACACCGGGATATTCTTTATAACGAACATCTACACCTGCCTTTTTCAATGTTTCATAAGCATCACGCGAAAATTGTACATCTACCACACTATCATCTGCTCCATGGTAGATACTAAAAGCTGTTTTACCTTTGAAATTTGTTAAACGTTGCAAGTTTGCCCCGCCACATATAGGAGTTGCAGCCGCAAAAAGATTAGGGTAACGGCAAACCAAATCAAATGTTCCCATTCCACCCATAGAAAGACCGGTAATATAAATACGTTTTGTATCTACAATTCCTTTAGCTATATAACTGTCTAAAAGTTCTTTAACGGCAGCCATTGTTTTTGTAATCGGAGCTACCGTAGGATAATAACGTTTTTCGCCCTCTTTTTCAGGTCGTTGATAAGATGACCACCATAGATCTTTCGGACACTGCGGAGCAATAACAATTGCCGGATATTTGGACTGGTTAGTATATGAAGCAAACATATCACCTCCATGAAACAATTGCGCCTCATTATCATCTCCTCTTTCCCCTGCACCGTGCAAAAATAGGATGACAGGATATTGCTGATCCGGACAATAATTTTCAGGATACAATACCCGATAATTCAATTTATAACCATTTGCAGCAGTAAACTGTTTTTTAAGAAAACTGGCTTTATCTCCGGCATACGAAGTGATAGAAAATAACAGGCATAGTGCCACGAAAAAAAATGAATTCAGTGTTTTCATAATACTTATTTTAGATTAATGATAGAACCAGAAAACAAATGTAATTGATTATCTCTTAGTTGGTGGTTTGTATCTTAATAATTTTTGTTTTAAAACAAAAAGCCATGCTCTTTTTGAGCATGGCTTTAAGATCAACAACTTATTATTTAATTGTAATTATCATTTTGCGTTAAAGAACCGCCTATATAATCAATTTCAGCTTGAGGAATAGGATATGGCCATGTTTTATCTGTAACATTAGAACCTGCTCCAGAATATATTCCTTCTTTTGTTTTGCTGAATGCCTGCATAGTTGAAACAAAAGTTCCCCAACGAAGCAAGTCATAAAGACGAAGACCTTCTCCTGCTAATTCAACACGACGTTCGTGACGGACAGCTTTGCGTAAATCGTCTGATACTTTCACTTTGTATTTTGCATTAAATACTTCTTCCGTTACCTTTTTATCATCCGGTACATTAAACTTACGGAATTGAGCAAACTTATCAGTAGGAGAAGTGGTTACAAATGCACGATAACGAACCTTATTAATTAAATCGACAGCTAATTGTTTATCACCGCCTGTCTCAATCAAACATTCTGCGTACATTAACAATACATCAGCATAGCGGATATGATNACTTATCAGTAGGAGAAGTGGTTACAAATGCACGATAACGAACCTTATTAATTAAATCGACAGCTAATTGTTTATCACCGCCTGTCTCAATCAAACATTCTGCGTACATTAACAATACATCAGCATAGCGGATATGATAGAATGACCAGTCTGTATCTAATAAACCACCGGTTGGTCTTCTTGAATAATCAATCCAAAGCTTACGATTATGTTGTTGCGGAAGATTATCATATCCCGAATAATCATGCGTTTCAGTTGTAACACCATCACCTTTGTAGAAAATATCACCGGATGACATAATCGTATGGGTCAAACGTGGATCACCCACTTCATATTCATTTACCAAATTAGTTGTAGGGCATTCTCCGCCCCAACCACCGGTTGTGTTACGACCGATACACATCTGAGGAACTACACTACCTCCTGTATAATTAGGAATATAAGCACGGGTAGTGATAAATACTGCTTCTTTAGACATATAGCCTTCTGCCGCACTGTTAAACAAAGTCTGGTAGTCATTAATCAAATCAAACTGACCTCCGTCAACAACAAGTTTTAAGTCTGCTTTTGCTCCTTCATAATCACCAAAAAACATTTTTACGCGAGCGCGGAAAGACAAAGCAGCCTCTTTGGATACACGACCTATATCAGAAACTGGAATAGCATTTGCACTTGGCAAGTTTGCCTCGGCAATAGCTGCATCTAAATCCGAAAGGATAAATTTTCGAACCTCTTCTTTGTCAGACTTTGTAATCGTATTTTTGTCTACTGCATTCAAAGGCTTGTCTATAATAGGCACATTAGCAAACATCATAGCCAAGTCAAAGTAATAAAATGCGCGTAAAAACTTAGCTTCCGCTATCCAACGTTGCTTTTCAGCAGTCGTAACTAATGCACCTCCATCTTTTATCAATTGCGTTTCAGGAGTAACCAATGATAAGAATACGTTACATGCAGAAATGGCTGATTGATAACGATGATTCCATAAGCTTAGCAACATACTACTGGATGCGGCCGGATTGCCTCGCGTTACTTCGGTAATAACAACACGGTCTGCAGCATCAGATCCTCCCTTGGTACAGTCATCTGTTAACTGGTCGCCCATGTCGAATTTCATTTGTTGATAGTCCCAATGATTAACGATTGGCTGATAACAATTTATTAATAGCTTAAAGCCTCCATTTTCAGAATTCAGATAAGTTGTCTCATCTACCGAACCTACAGTAGGACGATCCAGAAAATCTGCATTACAGCTTGTCATCAAAGTACCTGCGAATAAAGCTACCGCACATACTTTTCCTAAATTTATTATTGATTTCATAATACATCCGTTTTTAAAGTTTCATACTGATACCAAACATAAAGGTTCTTGCCTGCGGATAATATCCCATATCAACTCCTCTATAGATAGGATTTTTATTAAACTCACCAATTTCAGGGTCCAGACCGGAATAACCTGTGATGGTAAATAAATTCTGTGCAGCTACGAATACGCGAAGGTTATTCAATGTGATCTTCTTTGTGATAGAAGAAGGAATCGTATAACCAATCTGCAGGTTTTTCAGACGAATATAAGAACCGTCTTCAATAAACCATTCAGACATTTCACGATTCAAACGGCTGTCAGCATCGATTGCAAAGTTCTCATTTGTGCTACCCGGACCATTCCAGAATGTTGTTAATATGTCTTTAGGAGCATTATACCAACCAACACCTCCATAGATGTCATATTTCAAAATATTCAACAGGTCATTTCCTACTGATCCCTGGAAGAATGCAGAGAAGTCGAAGCCTTTATATTCGGCACCTAATGTGATACCAAATGTAAAGTCGGGATGCGGGTTACCTATCATTGTCCGGTCTTTGTCATCCAACTGTCCGTCTTTATTCAAATCCTGGAATTTTAAGTCACCCGGTTTTGCATCCGGCATAACCATTTTTCCATCATTTTTATAGTTGTCAATTTCTTCCTGAGTTTGGAATACTCCATCAGTTTTGTAACCATAGTAATAACCTATAGGTTTTCCCACTTCGGTCATAGTATATGTGTAGTATCCTAAGTGAACTCCTTTACCCGGAATATTGGCATCACTACCAAGACTTTTTACTTTATTCTTGTAAGTAGAAACATTAGCGTTTACATGATAAGTAAAGTCTTTCCCTGCTTTTCCATCATAACCGATAGAAACTTCAAAACCTTTATTACTGATACTACCTGCATTTACCCATGGAGTATTTGGGAAACCTAAACTGGCAGGGTTAGGAACTTGTACCAACATGTCCTTCGTTTCACGATTATAATAATCTAAAGTTAATCTCAACGAACCTTGAAGAAATGCTAAATCCAAACCAAGGTCAAGCTGGCGTGTTGTTTCCCATTTCAAGTCTGGGTTTCCTACTTGATTTCTTGCACCACTCAAGATAGTATTACCACTTCCAAACAGATAATAACCACCATTTGCAAATGTATTCAGATAGGCACCATCACCAATGGTTTGGTTACCAATTTCTCCCCAACCGGCTCTTAATTTACCTTGAGACAGCCACTTTTCAGCAAAACTCTTTACAAAACTTTCTTCTGAGAAATTCCAACCTCCTGATACGGATGGGAATACACCCCAACGGTTGCCATCTGCAAATCGGGAAGAACCATCCCAACGGATATTGGCTGTAACCATATAACGGTTATCAAAAGAATAGAAAGCACGGCCGAAGTATGAGTTTAGAGTGTTGATTACATGGTATCCTCCAGCTCCCGGATTCATTGTACCTGCATTTATAATCTGTTGGTTAGGCTCATTGTTAATCATTCCTTGCTTAGAGGCGCTGATTACTTCATATTTTTTCTTTTCTGCAGAAGTACCAGCCATTACAGACACATTATGTTTGTCAAACTTTTGATTATAGGTTAAATAGTTATCAAATACCCAATAATCTGTGTTATAGACATTCCGGCTTGCAGTTGCAAAAGAATTGTATTCATCACCATCCAGATAATATTTAGGATTAAAACCATCAGATTGTGCACGAATCAAATCAAGAGCAATACTTGATTTGAATGTCAAAAATGGAAATAGCTTGAACTCTCCTGCGATATTACTCTTTGTTGATACTTCATGCCAAACATTTAAAGCATGACGATCAACCTGAGCTACTGTGTTTGGCTTGTTTGAATAGAGAACACCTGTGTAACGTGACCATGGATTAGCCGGTTCATAGCCATTATAAATACGATCTTTCAAAAAGTCAGGAACATCTACCAGATTATCTCTATAGACAGGAGTAATAGGGTCTGCAGCAGCTGTAGAAAATACGGTTGCCGTATATGAATCATTTTCTGTAATATTTCTTCTGGCTTCATAAGCCACATTCACATTAGCAGATAAGTTAAACCATTTTGTTACTTCTGAATCAACATTCAAACGGCCATTCAAACGTTCATATTCCGAACTTTTTACAAGACCTTTATGATTCATATATCCAAAACTGGCACGGTATCTCAGTTTATTTGTTCCACCCGATAATGCTAAATTATAAGTTTGATTCATAGCATCTTTCGGTTTATTTGTGATAGCATCCCACCAGTTGGTACCTTGACGTCCTCCATTCTTTTCCAGAAAAGATAAGATAGCTTCACGCTTTTCCGGTGTGGCAAAGTCTTCTGTTAGTTCTTTTCCTGCAGCGGCATAGGCACGGTTTTTATATTCCATGAAACCTTCGGCATCCAACATATCATACGTTTTAGAAGCTGCTTGGAATCCTACACTCATATCGAATTCGATATTACTGCGATAAGAGTCACCACTTGCACCACGTTTGGTAGTAACCAAAATCACACCATTTGCAGCACGCGAACCATAAATTGCCTGGGCTGATGCATCCTTCAATACTTCAATGTTTTCAATATCGCGTGGGTTCAACCAGCCAATACCATCTTGAGGCATACCGTCCACTACATATAGCGGATCATTACCATTTAATGTACCGATACCACGAACACGAACGTCTCCTAATGAACCCGGACTTCCTGAGTTTGCAGTAATAGATACACCAGCTACCTTACCTTGCAATGCATCGGAAGCACTTCGAAGAGGTAACGCTGCGATCTCATCTCCTTTAATCTGGGAAATAGCACCCGTTAAATCACTTTTCTTGAATGAACCGTAACCTACTACTACGACTTCATCCAGTTTCTGGGTGTCTTCTGACAATGTGATGTTTACACTGTTTTTATTTCCTATGTTAATATTTTGTGAGTTGTAACCGATATATGAAAATTCCAAAACAGCATTGGCTGGAACACCGT
>NZ_LT960496.1:0-9139 GCF_900232875.1 Parabacteroides provencensis
TTAAATAATTCAGGTTCCTTACTTTCTTTCGTGTATTCCAACAGACAGAGGTCTATTAGCTGAGTTTCCCAGTTGATACCGGGGCGGTTCTTGTACATGGTGCGGAAAAGTTGGCGGCAATCTTCTGGCGATAAACCAGTGTCCAGTTTTGCTATAAACCGGTTGATCTCCCTCAGATAGATACGGCGCACCTCTATTATCTTGGCATTGCCTTTCCAGACGCCCTGCAGGTATATCTGCTTGATGGCCCCTACGCAATACTTTACCGGGTTATGCAGTCGCATCGTAGTAAAGCTATTGCAGTTCAGCTTACCGTTCCAATTCGTTGTAAATTCTATTCTTTCAATCATAACTCTGTAATATTTTCCGTTTTGTTGTTTGCAGGCAAAGCAATAGACAAAGTATTTTTCTGTTTTCCGTGCCACCCTGGATACCGAATACTGACAACCACAGGGACATACATATATCCAATATCCCGGGGTGAGATTTACGGATTTACATCGTTTTACAGCCGGTTGAATGATGGCTCCAGACGTGTCCATACGCCCATTGTGTTTTTCTCGGAAAAATAAAAGTTTACCGAAGTGCCTTCTACCAAATGGCTTTCCTTAAACAGGGACATGATAGCGGAATATTCCGGGTCATTGAAACGTCCTTCCAGGTCATATAATTTACTTATGGACTTGTAGTCCAGATCGCCATACTTATTACGCTCCAGCAAGGTCATTGCCAACTGGTACATCGGGTTATCTTGCCCGTCTTCCTTTCCCAGAATCCATGCTTGCAGGAATTCGATCAGGCGGGTTGCTGCAGCATCGGCACGCTCATCAAACTTCTTTACTTTACAAGCTTTTACTTCAATTTTAAAGTCTCCTTCCTGTACTGTATAGTTCATTTGTTCCGCGTTGCGGAGTTGCCCGTATTCAGCTAGGACTTGTCGGAAAGCGCCCATCTCAGCAACACAGAAAGCATGTAAGCCTTTTACTTCTTCACATACGGAACGTACTTTTGTAGACACCCTCTGTACCAATTCAGCACGGATACCTTCGTAAGCCTCCCGCTTTTTCAGTGCAGCCTGGCGTTCTTCTTCCCGTTTTTGTGTGAGCAGGACTGCAATTTCTTCGCTTGATAGTTTACTTAAATCTGTCATGATTGTAATTGTTTTATGTTATTAATACTCCATTGATTTCTCACCCGACAACCGGACATAGGCAACATCTATCTGGTTCAGCTTATCCAGTAGCTTTTGGTCTGTTGGATTCTCGAAAAGCAAATCCAAAATCCGGTCGCTTTCTTCTTCCAGGCGCTTCATTTCCTCCCGTTCTGCAGGAGTGGTAACTTTCCTGTCTTGTTTTACCTTGACCATAACTATTGGTTAGTTTTTAAAGATGATAGAGCTTAATTCGGCCTGGTCGGTGCAAACATCCGTTTTATTGCTATACAAAAAACTAATAGCTGTGAGCCGGCTGGCTGGAATCTTGTTAAACAAGGCACAATTGGCAGCACGGCATGCTACAGCCTTGGCGTAAACGATCTTTTCAGATGGATTATCAAACTTATATCCAACCTTGTCTATCCACCCGCAAATGGCGGCAATAACACGCTTACGTTCTTTGTCCAGCCCATCATAATAACGCTCCTGTCTTTCGGTAAAAGTCCCTTTCAAGTCTTCTATCATACGGCAATAAGCATCGGGATATTTCTCGTACAACTCATTCAGTGATGTCGTTTTTTGGTCTGAATACTTGTATACAAGTCCGTCTTTTATGACATCTTTGTAAGCTGAGTTATAACCTTCTACATTTTTCAACAAAGACCAGAAAAGGCCATGTGTTTTGTTTGTCTGTGTAGCCATAGTGTAAAATTTTAAATGATTTGTTCCCGGGCAGGGAATCGAACCCCGCCACAATAACCGTTCGGGATTACTCCGTTATTTCTTTAAATTCGATAGTAGGGAGTTGCTTTCTTAATTCACTGGAAGGTGTTATTGTTAGGCGTTTGGCAACAACCTTTCCATCACTAAAACTGATGCTAAGGTTTAAAATGCCCAATCCGTCCACATGAATACTTTTACCCTCCAATAACTGGCTTGTCACAATTTCGGAAAAGGCGTTCAATACACTCATTGTCCGTATGGAAGGAATACCTATTTGTTTTTCCATCAGAACAGCAATTTCCTTTGTGGTACAACTTCCGTTTGACACCTTACGGACTTGCGTAGCAATAGCGCTGGTTGTGATTTTTTTGTACTTAATCATAATCTTATCTGTTTTGTAAATAATTCATAGACTTAAATAAATCTACCGTGAGAGGCGTACCCATCCGGTCGGCCTCTTTTAAAGCCGGAATCAGATAATCGGATAGTTCACGGTAATTTGATGCTTCCTTTTTTAGTTCGGCAACCAATTCCTTGTCAAAGTCCCGGTCTTTCAAGAATAGAGTAAAATCCCTGTCTATTGCGCGGACAACACGTTTCCCTGCCTTGAAGCGGCTATAAAACTGTTTCATGCCGGTTACACGCATCGTTTTCTCAAGATTATTCAGTAAATCATCCGTCCCGATGAAAACGATACTGCACATATCTTTAAGGTAATCATAGATCGTTTTTACGCTGAGCAACCCGGAAACAGTAAGGTATTCCGCTTCATCGAATACAATGATAGGTTTCAATCCGGCATCATAACGGCGGCTTAGTTCTACGCTGATACGGTCTATTTGTAAAGAGCAGGTGCCTGTAAAACTTTTGCCTATAGCATCCTGTATTTTACGCAAGAGGTCGGTTTGCCTGTCAACCCGGCTGCATGTTACAATATAAGTCCCTTTAGGATAAGCCCCCGCAAAGCGGTTCAAAGTATATGTCTTCCCGCATCCGGTTTCTCCAATGATCATGCGCGTTTTTCCTTCTTCTTTCGCTTCCAGCAAAGCCGCATAAACATCTCGTAACTGTGGGGTTTCTACCATCGGCCAGTATTCACGCTGAAAAGAGAATCCGATAGTCTGTGCCAGTTTACTGAAATAAATATCCTTTATTTCGCTACTGTTTCCGTTGCGGGAGTTGATGAATGTAAAATCACCTTTCATCATATTTACCATATAAGAAGCATTCACACCTGAGCGGGCACAAAGCTCGTTCTGTGATATGTCTTTTTCACTCATATAAGCACGGGCAGCACTCATAATGGATTGTTTTTCTTTCTGTGTCATAAGTCTCTTAATTTATTTAAGTCTAATTTGTTATTCAGATATTCTTCATAAGCTATTTCAGCTTGTTTTTTTTCTTTCCGTATCTCTTTTTTCTGCTGTTTAACCAATGTTTGTGAGGCTTTTAAAGAGAGTTTTTCTTCTATTTCAGCAACTAAATCTTCTTCGGATTTGACCAGTGGAGTATGTTGCAACCACGCTTTATGCTGTCCCCGGCTATCGGATAACATGGTGTTTACACGCTTTCCTTCCAACTCGCGGGTTTGCTGCAACATGTTCATCGTAATGTCGTTGTCTTTTGAGGCCACCTGCACAACATAAGGTTCCAATGTGTTTTTATTAAAGTCATCTACGGCACGGAGGGCTGCAAAATCACCCGGACGACGATCACGTAAAGCCATAGGCTGCTCATGTACGGATTTTAGTACAAAACGTTGTTTTTCCGTGTCATCCATTACCAAAATACTATTCAAGTCGCGGTCATCATACACTACTGTCCAACTTTGGAGCGGGTTCTTACGGAAATCCAGGTCGAAGGTGTCGTAAGACCGTTCCACACCCAGAATCGTAGGAGTAAGACATCCGGATTCCAAACGGATTGTACGCTCGTTGCGATAGCCGAAACGTAACAGGTATGTTTCACGATCCATCAACAGACGGTCTTCCGCCGGCATGCGGTTCCATGCTTCCAACCATGTACCTTGTTTCTTCCGTCTTTCTTCTGACATTATCCAGTTTATCTGGTCTATTACGCCTTCTTTGGTAGGGAATTGTGTTTTATTGTGGTTCAGCACGTCAATGTTAGGCTGGCTTTCTTTTTTTGATGTGATACCGTAACCGCTCCAATTATAATTGCCAAAAAACAACTGGCAATAATTACGGTTAAGTGTCAGGAAATACCGTTCAATGGGTTTCGACTTTGCATTCTTTACACGGGCGGGGGTAAAATATTCCGCTACATCATTGTAAATCGTACCCATAGATTTGATGCCGTAATGGTCACTCTGTATCTGGTAGGGGCGATAACATGCCCCCATTACATCCTGGCAATGGTCTATTGCATTTTTAACGGCTGCCTGTATCAACGATACGCTTTCAGACTCACCAATCGCATAACCTACCGGATAATTACAGCAGGCATCCAGCACAACCACAGCCGTAAGGCGGTTTTGGTATGTGCGTATTGTTTTACCCTTGCTGTCTTTTACTTCCTTCTGGTAATACAATTCGACTGTCCAACCGTCCAAAGTCCAAAAAGACAAGGCTTCCGATGGACGTTTACGGCGTACCTGCATGGATAGCTTATTCCTAAAAGCCTCCGAACCATCACGTCCGGCCTTAACAATCAGGTAATATTCATTCATATAATTAAGGGCACTCCGGCGGCTGATCTTATCCCATCCGCGGGCTTCGGCAACCATGTTATAAAGGTCTGCCACCTGTTGGCTGTTATAGCTGGCGCCACGGCTACAGATACTACGTAAAAGGGCGGTTTGTTCCTCGTCATAAACTTTAGCCGCATTTTTATTCCCCTGTCCCCTTAAATCCAACAGGCAAGACGGCCCGTTGTCCTGGTATTCCCGTATTTTCATGCGGAGTTTACAATATGCTGTAGGCAATTGGATGCCCCGTTTTTCAATCAGGAATACAACATCATCGTATAGCCCTTTAGTCGTATTATACCCTAAACTCTTAATGGCAGGTTTCTTATTCAAGCGGACAAAGAGAGAAATCCAACGGCAGGCTTCACGCCCTTTCTCCAAGGCAGACAATGAGACTTTAGTACCGTTTGGATATTTGGCATTATCAAAATACAGTTCATCAGCCACTGAAAGGTAGGCGTAAGGGCGTAAACGTTTTTCTATTTCGTCCGCCCGGCCATTTTTTGCATACCATTCTTCCGGGGTAAGATTCCCTAGCAGGGTGACCCGAATAGATGCCTGGTAGTTTGCTTTTAAGCCTTTGTAATGTAGATATACGTTTTTACCTTCCTTATGGTGAGGCCAACAAGACAATTCACTATTACGGTGTCCAGCCAAGGAACGTTTCAAATAATTTTCTGACATTCCACACTTTACCATTTCAGGCACTGTTACGCAGAATACATTTTCCCCTGGCTTTGCTATGTTAGAAAAGCAAGGTGCATTAATCGGTATGTTTCTATATCCTGGCATATCATTTGTTTTTTATTTGTTCCCGTCCCGGAACTCGCACCGGAAATAAGGCTTGTTTACCTTTACGGGATTGGTTACTTTTCACCGGATAACTTATCCAGTAATTTGCCCATCCGTTTAAAATCCTTTTCTGGCATGTTGGCCATTATAATACACCAGACAGCCACACTGGCTAACATGGCATACGCCTGCCAAGGGACAGGTATTCCACTGTCAAGGCACCATTCTACCGTTCGTAGTCCTCCTACTGCAAACAAGACCATCAAAACAGACATTATTAGTAAAATCAAAGCTTTCATATCAGATCGTTTTTATTGTTTATGTCCCGCCGCCGGTCTCGCTCCGGCAAATGCAAGCCTTTAACTTTCTTAGCGGGGATAGTTGGAGGTTATTGGTTATACGCCTAACTTTAGGTCATCAACACTAAAATATTTTAGAATATGAATAATTCAGACAAAATCCGTAATATGCAGGATACTATCAACGAAATTCTTGTTCAGCAAACGATCCTGACATACAAATGCCATGCAACAGAATCATTGTTATTTGAAGTCATTTCAGAGTGTTTTCCAGACAAAGCATCTCTCGTTTTTACAAATTATATCATTCAGATGGAGAATGACATAAATGATTCTCTTGACTCTCTTGAAGATGTTTTACTAGACCATGATCCAGCCTTTTTACTTCACAAGAAATTTGAGTTCCGTTCTTATTTGGAGCAGTTAAAAAGGCACGATCTTTTCCAAAGTAACTCTTAACGAGTTGAATGTTCAATTGGTGAAAATAATTTCCGACTTTACTACATGTTTCCATATTATCAAAGATTACGAGGAGGAGTTATGCTAATTCCTCCTCCTTTTTATTATTAAGTTTATAAATCAGTCCATCGACTTTTTGGGTTAGCTTCTGTTTGCCTTCCCAATACGCCTTTACTGTCTCCTTAAATAAAGCTGTACGTTTCCGGCCATTGTGGAACATATAATCGATGTACCTACGACTATAAGTCTTCTGGAGAGCCTCCAAAATTGCTAACCTGTCGTATTTTGTTAATTCGTTTATAATTTCTTGCGTATTCATATTGAATGATTACTTTTGTTCTGTTCGTTGGCACAAAGATATATTCATTTTTTGAATATCACACAATAAATATACATAAATTGAATATTAAAAATATACAAATATTGAATATATGCTAGTATACAGTAAATTAAAGTCGGCTAGAAGATTATTATCATTGAGTCAAACTGAAATAGAAAAGGAAACAAGCCTTAGTCAAAGAGACATAAGTCAACTTGAAAACGGAAAAAAGAAATTTATACCTACTGTATATATTCAATATTTGAATAAAGCAGGAGTTGCATTAGATATGTTATTTAATGATGATCTTCCGTTATCTTTATTTGAAGAAATATTGTCTTCTACTTTAGCAAATAAGAATGAGATTAATAAAAAAGATTGTAACTTAAAATGTAACCCTAGTTGTAACCTAAACTCTGTTTTACCTCCTCAAACCGGCAAAACAAATGGTATAAATAATGATGATTTTAAGGGTAACCTAAAAGGTAATCTAACCCCTTTTTTTATGCCCAATAGCGGCAAAACGAATAGTACAACTATCGTTGAATTGCCGGTTCCTATAGCTGATGATTCAGAAATGGTAAATGTTCCTGTCGTGGATATATCTGTTGCGGCTGGTAGTGGTTTTTATAACCCGGATCAACTAAGCGAAATAGATAGCATACGTTTTCCTCGTTCAATGATAAAGGGTAGTTCTACATACTTATGTGTACGCATTAAAGGGGAAAGTATGGTTCCAACACTTCAAGATGGGGGGTATTTAGTTATACGTCTTTTAGACCGCGGAGAATGGCAGTATATAAATGATGGGCATGTATATGTAGTTTCCAGTACGGATGGAAGAGCCTTTGTAAAACGCCTTAAAAACAGATTTCATGAGCATGGTTTTATTGTATGCCGATCAGACAACCCCGATCCGATGGGCTATCCCAGTTTTAATTTGATGGAAAATGAAATCAATACAATTTGGTATGCAGAATGGTATATAAGCGCTAAAATGCCTAATATCCATGCAACTTATTATAATAAGGTAAGCGAATTGGAAGATAAATACGATGATTTGGAAAGAACCTTCATGGATGAACTCCGGCAGATGCGACGTGAGATAAAGGTTCTATCCCAGCCATCATAAAGAAATAGCACTTAAACATTGGAGCATGCCTGTTTAAGTGCTATTTTTGTATCAAAACAATTAATTATGAGTGGAGCAAATCAACAACAAGAAAAGCGTAAAGAGTTTGAAAAACTTATGTTAACCGGGAAATATACCCAAAAAGAAATAGCAGCTATGATTGATGTCTCAGAACAATCGTTAAGTAAGTGGGCTAAATCTATGCCTGTTACTCAATACATGCGAATCCGTAAGAATATTGCGGATCATTTGGAAAAACTGTCTGAATCACCGAAGGGAAATGAGGAGATGATCTTCCGATTTGTTGAGAAGTTAACCGAAATTGATATATTGATTCGGAAAGCGAAATATCTTCCTCGTATTTAATCTTTATTTGAACCTCAGTTAAACTAAACCCATTAAACTTATTAAAATTCGTCCTGAAAATTCAAATGCAGTTCAATTCAGTTATACTTGTCGTTTTGCCTGTCTATCTTCTTTTACGGATGTTAATTAATTGATTTTTACCGTTATTACTTGATTACTGTCTGCTATTGCTATTTATACTAATAGTATTGCCCCCCATAAAAAGGCAGGAAGAGAAACACATAATATCCGGACTTGTAAATTAGAAATTGCTAAAAATATGCTGCAAAACAGTTAAATTCATGCTGATATGTGCGATAAAACATATAAAAAAGCTTGTAAATAAGTAGAAATATATTATATAATTTGGTGGGAACCTATAATTAACTATATCTTTGCTGCCGTTAAGGATAAAGAATATGTTTCTTAGCGAAGAAACAGTCTTTATATACCTTCCTGAAAATCAGGAGTCGGAGTTCGTTTTTTCTTCTCCGATTAAGTTTAACGTAAAAATAACATTATGAAGATTAGAACTTATGTTCTCATTGCATCGGTTGCTTTCTTAGGAATGTCTGCCGGTTCAAAAGAAGCTAAGCTCACTGAGGGTGTGAATCCGGGTGATCTTGCTCCGAGAATAGAGTCTTTAGGAAATGAAAGCGATTTCAATTTCCGGAATCATTCAGGACGTTACACTTTGCTCAACTTCTGGGCGGCTTACGATGCTGAATCGAGGGCACGTAACGTGTTATTGGCGAATGAGGTTAACAAATTAGGTTCGGACAAAATTGCGATGCGTTCTGTTTCATTGGACGAAAAGACGTCTATATTTACGGAAACAATAAAGGCTGATAAACTGGATTTATCTACGCAATTTCATGACGGACTGGGTAAGGAGTCGGAAATGTATCGGAAGTATAATCTCCAAAGGGGACTTAGAAACTTTCTGATTAACGACAAAGGAGTTATAGTAGCAGCTAACGTGACTCCGGAAAAACTTACTGAAGTGTTGAAGAAAATCTAAAGAAAGATTATTATCAAAAAGGCTGTTCTCTTCATTGAGGACAGCCTTTTTTATTTCTATGCTGTCTAGTCCTAAAATAGCGTTACACCAAATTAAGTAACGAAATGAAAAAGTCAGAAACCAAGTACATTAGACGTACACAAAAGGATTACAGCATGTCCTTTAAATTATCAGTAGTTCAAGAGTATG
>NZ_LT960497.1:0-4675 GCF_900232875.1 Parabacteroides provencensis
GTTTATAAGCGGCACCCTGCAAGCCCAGGAAGAACAAGGCGGCGCTAATACGCAACAAAGAAGAAGCCCCCGTGCCACCCGTGGCGAACGCGAGGTAAAAAAAGATAGCAACCTGCCCGAACTAACCGTCCGTGCCCAGGATATGAATGAACGCATGACACAGGAGATAGGCAATGCCCCCTGGATGCGTGTTATCTACCGACAGATAGACCTGACAAAAGAGCAAAATGCTCCGCTCTACTATCC
Source organism: Parabacteroides provencensis (assembly GCF_900232875.1). Taxonomy (NCBI): domain Bacteria; kingdom Pseudomonadati; phylum Bacteroidota; class Bacteroidia; order Bacteroidales; family Tannerellaceae; genus Parabacteroides; species Parabacteroides provencensis. Next base: position 247 of record NZ_LT960497.1, read on the forward strand.
GGTACGTCCTATGAACGGACAAATGAATCTTTTCTCCATTATCTTCCAGCTATTGAGCGAGAATAAGATTAAGGCATACGAGTATCTCGATGGCTACGAACAATTTGACGAAGCCCATCAGGTAAATTTCAAAGAATTGCTAGACCGTTTCTATATCCTGTATGAAGAAGTACCGGCTAAAAACGGAGGCGAACCGATGTTTGTTATCAACGAAAGCGACGTACCCTCCGAAGATGTCAGATCCTATTACATAAAGGAAGCCTGGTATTTCGACCAGAACAACTCTGTATTCGATGTAAAGACACTGGCTGTCTGCCCGATCCTTACTTCCAACGGAGACATGGGAGAAACTACCATGCCGATGTTCTGGCTACCCTACGAAAACATCCGCCCGTATATCAATACGGCTTACATCATGACGTCTAACATAAACAATGCCATGACGTTTACGATGGACGACTATTTCCGCCGCCGCATGTTTGACGGCGAAATCATCAAGACTCAAAACCTGATGAACCGTCCTTTGCAAGCCTACTGCCCTACCCCCGACTCTTTGAAACGCGAACAAGACCGTATCGAGGGCCAGTTGGTAGCATTCGAGAAATCCCTTTGGTTGCAACCCGACACCGCACAAGTAGTAGATGCCAAGGCCGACAAGAAGGCACGCAAAGCATCCGTTCGCGGCAACTCAGGTGCTTCAGCCGAAAAAGCCCCGGCTGCAAGCAAGGAAAAAACAGTAAAGACAAAAGCCCCGAAAGCCGAACGTTCCGCTCCCGTAAAGAGCGTACGCCGCAGACGATAATAATTTATAAATCCCTATCTTTGCCCCCGCAACATTTCATAAACAAGATGAAATACATTCCTTGTATAAGACATATATCTGCGGAACATGTATGTTCCGCAGTCCTTCTTCATGAAGAAGGAAATTTTGCAAAAAAACCGTAACCTTTCCTCCACCCCCCTTTTTCACGTAAAAAACAATCAAAACATAGCAGGCTGCCCTTGCAACCTGCCGAAAACGTGTGTCCGTACCACACGGAAAACCTCCGTACACCTACAAAAGTATTACCGACGCACCGGCGGAGGCTCCGTACCCCTACAAAACCATTACCGGAGTAGCTGCGGCCATTTTGTAGGCCTACAAAACCATTACAGACGCGCCGGCAGCCATTCTGTACCCCTACAAAACCGTTGCCGGAGCTCCGGTGATACCTCCGTAGGCCTACAGAGGCTCCACAGAACGGATTTCTCAATTTTCAACCTAATATTAACTCTTTAAATTCAAAGTTATGGAACAAACAAAAGCAATCGGAACCGTTTCACGCTCGCGACTGAGCAACGCGGCACACCTGGGTATGAACGAGGAAATAAACCAACGCCTTACACCTCTAAGCGTGGCAGACACCAAGATCAGCGAAATGCAAAAAACCTACGCCGACGCCATTGCACGGGAACAAGACTGTGTGAACCGCATCACAAAAAGCGCAAGCACAGAACAACTGGAAAAACTGGACGCAGACAGAGACCTCACCTTCCGTTTCATGGTAAACATAGTGGAAGCCTACTGCATCTGCCCCACCGAACAACTGCAACTGGCAGCCAAACGGCTGGATGCCATCTTCGGAGCCTATCACGCACTCAACGAAAAGGCCTTCAGCGAAGAAACAGCCGGGATAGACGGACTGCTGAACGACCTGGGAGGAGATGCTGCGAAAGCGGACATCGAACTGCTGAAACTGGAAAACTTCGTAAGCCTGCTGAGCCAACAAAACCAAGACTACAAAGACTTGGACCGAACACGCACGGACGAATACACGGCACGTGTAAAAGTAGAAACCTCCGAAGCACGCAAAGCAACAGACGAAGCGCTGGATGCGATAGTACGCCGCGTAAACGCCATGCAAGAAATGGACCCGACAGACGAAACCGCAGCCTTTATAGACGCCGTAAACCAGATTTACAAAAAGTACTCGGACCTGATTGCGGCAAAAGCCGGCAAAAACAAGAAGCCCGACACGCCGATTGTATAACCCCCTTTACACACATTTTATATGAGAAAGAACAACAACCTTCAGAAACTGGCCCTCGCGGCCGGTTTCCTGATAATGCTGGCAATGCTGCCTGCATTGACCGCCTGCAACGACGACAACGACGGACTAGAAAAAGACCCCACCGCAGGACACACCCTGACGCTTACACTCAAAACCGGCGTAGAAGCCATACCGGAGACGAGAGCGCTGATCCGCGAAGCAGCCCCGGGAAGCGAAGCCGCGCAAGCAGGCTTCAGCTACGAACTGATATCGAGTGATGCGGACAGTTGTTCTGCGGATATGCCTTCCACCAAAGCACCAACAACGCTGAAAAACGTCTACGCCCTCCTCTTTAAGAGCGACGGAACGTTCAACGGCAGAGCCAACATCGGAACCATGACGGCAAACACAGACCAAGTAGTAACCTTTACAAACGTAGCTGATCCGGCAGCAACAAGTTGCCGGCTGGTGATTGTAGCAAACGACAATGCAGCAACAAACAACTACGCCAGCACAGGAGGAACAGGAAACTTTGCGAACTTCACAGGAAACTATACAACCTTTCAAACACTGGTGATGACGAACAATATAGCCGCAGACGCGGACGTACCCTACGCGGGAACAGCAACGGCCAATCTATCATCCGGTTCTTTTGATGGCGTTGTTTCTGTCTCATTATACCGCACGCTGGCGAAAGTAACGGTGGTGAATCAAACCTTCTCCATACCCTATAGCTCACAAGGCGGAGGAAACATACCGCGCACAGGAATCCAACTCGTAAACGCAGGAAAAAAGTGCTTCGGAACAAAAAACAACTACGACGGAACAGGAAACAACACAAACCTCGCAGGAGTAGAGAACTCCACCTCCGTAAATGCAAACACCGTAACCTGGTATGTAGGAGAGAATGTACAATCCGGCTACTCGGCCACTAACGCCACCGAAAGAAACAGGCTGAAAGCACCCAATGCTGCGAGGGTAACGCTGACAGGAAGCAAAACCCTGGCGACAGACGATGCCTACACATGCCACTTCGACGTCTTTATGGGCAAAAGCGGCAGTGTGGGAGACTTCTCACTACGCCGACACACCAACTACACGCTGACGGTAAACATCAACAATTCACTTGAATTTATTAGAAGCTATGTAACAAATAGTAGTGGCAATCTATATTATAAGAATGATGATCCCCGGATATGGCACAGCGTGGCTTCTGTGTGGATACCGGTTAATCAAGCGTTAGCTACGGCTTACAAGGCGAAACAGTCTAACCTTACAGGTTTTCCTCCTTTCAATTACGATGATGGCGCTTCTTCCGGTACAACGGGTTCCGATTATATGGGCGTTTCTTCTACCGCTACTGTAAATACGCCTTATTCTTTCGAGGTTGAGAAAACGGAGCGTGGTAGTAATTCTATTTATCAGCCTGCTATTGATTATTGTAAAGGTAAGGGTAGCGATTGGCGTGTTCCTACTCAGATCGAGTTGTTCGCAATGTATCAGAATAGGGCGGCATTAGAATCCGTATCCGGCTTCGCTGCGTTCATCAGCAATTACTACTGGAGTAGTTCGGTCTGCAGTGGCAACGCCGGCAGACGCTGCGGACTGGGCTTCGGCAATGGCAATTTCACTTGGAGCAACACGACGGGCGGCAGCAACTATGTCCGCTGTGTCCGGGATAACTTGCCTGTGGTCACTATCAACCAGTCCGTAGCCACGGCTTATAAGAATACTGGGAATAACCTTACTACTTATCCTCCATTCAATTATGATGGTGGTGCTTCTTCCGGTACAACGGGTTCCGATTATATGGGCGTTTCTTCTACCGCTACTGTAAATACGCCTTATTCTTTCGAGGTTGAGAAAACGGAGCGTGGCAGTTATTCTGCTTATCAGCCTGCTATTGATTATTGTAAAGGTAAGGGTAGCGGTTGGCGTGTTCCTACTCAGATCGAGTTGTTCGCCATGTATCAGAATAGGTCTAAGTTAGAGTCCATATCCGGCTTCGCTGCGTTCATCAGCAGTATCTACTGGAGTAGTTCGGTCTACAATGGCAGTGCCAGCTTCCGCTGCGGACTGAGCTTCTTCAAGGGCAATTTCAGTTACGGCGGCACGAACGGCAGCAACTTTGTTCGCTGTGTTCGGGATATCTGATTGGTAGATAGAATATGGCTTTAGCCTGGTTTCAATTGCCGTCGGTTAAAACCGACGGAGGCTGTAGATTCCCCTCTTTCAAGGGCTTTAGCCCAACCAGAAAGAAATTTGGCTAAAGCCAACAGAGAATGTACATCCCTTAATCCGTCCACTAAAGTAGACGGCAACTGAACTTAGGCTAAAGCCAACAAAGAGAACATACTTTAGGCCGTCCGCTGAAGCGGACGGTAACTAAAACCAGGCTA
>NZ_LT960498.1:0-4576 GCF_900232875.1 Parabacteroides provencensis
AATAGCGAACCATCCTTCTAAAAAAATAAAATTCGCCAAATCCAATTGAATGAACTTGGCGAACCTTTTGTTTTGCCTCATCGGAAGAGGAATGCTGAAAAATTGTATATTTTTCAGTGCCCTCAATTAATTATCAGGCTTTTTCTTTATCAGTTTCTATAGTATGATTTATTCTTTTGACCTAGGTGAAAATCAATTTCTGCCTGGGTCAAAATTAAATTCGGGCTAGGACAAAATTAATTTTCAGCAGCCCAAAAGAATAAATTATGCTGTACTTTTTACTAAAAATATAATTGGCAAAACCACCAGTACAGTTTTTCAGAACGAAAAGTAAAAAAATAAAAAGCATTTAAGAACCATTTAATCGGTTCTTAAATGCTCTCAATCAACATTGATATTTATATAGCATCATGTCAGTATATTTTGCACTGTAGTTCACCGAAGCCTTATAAGTTTGAACTTTAGCCCCACTAAATGGATTTTTCAAAGAATAATTCTCTGAAAACCATTCGCACAATTCTATCAGAGAACTTTTATTCGACGTAAAATAAATGTAGTTGTTAGCAATAAGCACATTCAAAACATTAAGGTAATCCCGAAGTTTCCAATATTTGTTCGATCCGTATGTAGTCGTGTCCGTAGAAAGATACGGAGGATCAAGTACAAACAGAACTTTTTGATAATCCTTGAATAGATTAAATAATTGTAAGTAATCACTCTTCACCACTTCTATGCCTTGCAAATAATCTTCTACAGCATAGTCGGTTTTCTTCACATTGTTATAAAACGTTTGTTGCTCCAATTCTTTGTAGCAAGTCGCATACTTACCTGAAAACATAAGACTTGACGACAGAGTTATATAATCTATGGTATGACCTTTCTTTTCCTCTGCACGAATAAGACTCAATATTAAACACTTCATGCTGGGTTCTATCTTCTTCTCCTTCGGAAAGCCAGTTAAATACTCCCGGATGGCCTTAATCAAATTGTTCGTTATATTGACATTTTCCAGTCTTACATGGAAGTCGTCAAAGTCATTATATATAACTCTCAATTCCGGGTACATCCTTTTAGCCGTATGCGAAAGAAGACCACTGCCACCAAATAGGTCAACGACTGTATCAATCTGGCTCACGCTTCTAAACTCTGTTAGTGCTTTTTTGAAATGTTCAATAAAATTCCGTTTTTGCCCCTGGAAAGGTAATGGCGCTGCTTTGTAAATTCTCAATTCCTGTCTGTTTTCCATTATTAAAATCATTTTAAATTATTACTTTTGTAGTCTCACCTACGCGCAAAGGAAATGCGGTACATCGCGGCTGAAGGCTTTTGCCCCCGGTCGTGCGATATACCGCATTTTTTCGTTAGCACGTAGGTGAGATGACTACTAACGAGCCGGGGGCTTTTTTAATCTTGCCCCCTTTATTGATTTTACTTTTTTAATTAACTAAATAGGCATAGAAATCATCCGCCAGCCTAACCATTATATCCATTGCTATATTCCCCCCTATCTCATAATAACTTTGAGACGACCCATCTCCACCCCTTAAAGCCATCCCAACAGCAGGATATATCCGGTATTTTGCAATCCCCCAATTAGACGTTATGACAGTTAAACGGATGCAACAATAATCGCCACTGTTGAAACCCAGTGCAGACCGGATTAAACTTTTATCGGGCAAATACACTGTAGATGTATTGCTCGAATACAAAAAAAAGACATTTCCTTTTTTTGGATCAAGAACATTTACCCCATTGTCCAGATTTAAAGTTGTTGCCCCGCCCTGAAGTACCGATGATCGGGAAATAATTTGGGCATTTGTTTCTATACCAACATTTCTAGTTGCCCCTAAAGTTTTGACGATTAATCCATAATTGATCGTTTCGTAAGGTGGAGAGGTATTTGCTTTTCTGTTTTCTATCATTGCAGTACAGGATACTGAACCTCCTGTATAGGAAGGGAGTAAATCAGTTCCAAATGCAATACGGGTGGAAGGGCTTAGCATGTCTATATATCCAATATCACTTCCAAGGGAAGCATTAGCTTTTAACCAACCATTTTCAATGGTGAAATCACCTATTTTAGCTCCATCTGTTACCGTTAGATTACTAGTTACAATATTTAATGCTGATATATAAGCAGCATCGATCCATTTAGCGACTAATGTTTTAGTTACTATTGCCTCCGCGTCAATCAAATTTGTTCGTATATATCCCCCATCAATAATAGATTCCCCGTCTGCTGCAGACATTACCATTGCTGCATAGCTGGAATAGCCTAGATTCTTTGCCAAAGCTTCCTTGGCTGCACTAACATCCAAACCTGTCTGTTGGTTGGCACTGTTAATAATGGAATAAGACCATGCGTTTAAGTCCGGGCGGTCAGATATGTTATTATATCCTGTACTACCTGCCTTAAATACGATTTTTCCGGCTATCTCCCCTTGTGCCACATTAAAGTAAGTTTGCCCATCAGGACTGACGATCATCCCTACCGTAATTCGTCCTGGTAATATCTCTGTGAAACCATAAACAGTCACAAAGCTGCGCTCACTCTCAAACTCACTTGATAGTGCTCCGGTAAGAAAATAATAATAGCCATCTCCGGCATCCATCTTATACGGTGTTTTGCTGAGTATAAAGGTTCCCGCTGTACTTGTTTTGCTGCATTTAGCATACAGGTACATAGCACTAGCCTCGTCCAATGGCGGAGAGGTATAAGCTGACATATCCCAATATTTATACTCATTGGCTGTATGTGAAGATGACAGCTTGCTAATACCTAGCGTCATGTGTTGTAAGATCATTGCCGGGGTTGTAAACACCTTTGTTTGTTGGTTATATTTGAAATTCGGTAGAATCTCCGCCGGATTTGTTTTGCTGTTTACAAAACGGAATTGCAGGCTTTCATCTCCGATCAACATCGCCATTGTCTGGATCGTTATTGGATTAATTGAAGCGCTGAATCCAGAAATAGCATCTTCCAGCATCGATAAGCTTTCGACCGCATCCCGCCAGCGGCGTTTGGTGAACGAAAGCGCGTCATTATGCCTCCCTTCGTCCTTTACTTCATTACCGTCTATCTTGCCCAATTCGGAGGACACAAAGCCAGCTACCGGTGTGTTGGATAGCTCCAATTCTGGACTGTGAGGTTTGTTTATGTAGTCCTTTATACCTGTGATCCGGATCAAAAGGCCGTTAGGCTGAAATTGCTTGTCACTAAATAAGACATAACCGCCCGGTTGCAGTTTGCCGCCTATTTCTAGCCATTTCTTTTTTGACCACATGCCATCCAACTCACCAGTGAAAGTAAAACTTTCTTCTTCATTCTCAAACATGTATTGAGCAGCCTCCCGGAACATATCCCAACTTGCACCTGTTTTGGTGGCATTATCACAAACATAGGCTTCAGGAAGGGATATGTTGAAAATGGCATACTTGTCTCCAACGGATGGTTTAAAGGTTTCGTTTGGCATGATTGCCCCGTCTATCTCTTGAGGAACAATCTTAAAACGCCGTTCGGAATGGATATATCCAGTCAGCTCCTTGTCGGTCTGTTCCAAATCAAACTTTTTTCCGGCCATAACCCCGGATTGAAAAATGATCGTTGCCCTTTCGCCTGCTATCCGGTATTTGGAATAGTCCAAAGCATCAGGAATCGATGTGTCTATTATGTCATAGAAATTTTTATCCTCATCGACCGTAATCACTTCGCTTATTGTTCCAACCCGTGATGGGTAGATATTGGTTGCATCGTAACCATCCTCATTATAAGTTACAAGCTCGCGATCTGCACGGGTGATAAACATTCCATCAGCATCCGTTTTATAACGACGTCCCTGGTACTCCAACTCTTGACCTTTAGGTAGCAATAGAGAACTACTACCGTATTTTGTTGAATCAATATTACGATCTCCACCCTGTACATACAGGATAGTAACAGGGGCTTTTTCTCCCTGGTTCTGCCGGGCAACACCAGTCTTAAATCCATTGCCTTTACCATAGGACAAAGGCAATGGATCATCTTTAAATCGCTCGACCTTACCAAAGTTGATTGTTTTACCAAGAAATTCAAACTCTGTATTAAATTCATCTGCTAGACGGTTTAGAACTTCCATGCAACTTTCGCGGCTAAAGGCTAACACCTTTTCAGTAGCTTCTATACAAGTACCAAGTGCCCAACCTGAATCATGTAGGTTAAGGTTGTCAACCAAAAGCTGCATAAACATACGGGGTGTTGCTGTTAACGGGAATTTAAGTTTATGAGGCTTACCGGAAAGAAACTTATACTTTGTACGGTTCAGCAATTCCCACCATCCGCCAAACTCAACGGTATATTTTAAATTACGCTCTCCGTGCTTAGTTAGGTTCTCCGGTTTCCAGAGCGTATAACGCTGGCCTTGAAACTCGACGTAACTGTACACAGGAATCTCGACATGCTCCGTAAGGGAAAAATAAAGATACACCTTATCACCCTGCCGGATCGCTCTATACCGGTAACTGGAATCATCTACCGGAATATCCAGTATCTTAACGTTGTTTTTATCGTATATAATCATCGTTTAAATCGTTTTAAGTT
>NZ_LT960499.1:0-3308 GCF_900232875.1 Parabacteroides provencensis
TACAAAATGGCTGCAGCTACTCCGGTAATGGTTTTGTAGGGGTACGGAGCCTCCGCCGGTGCGTCGGTGATACTTTTGTAGGTGTACGGAGGTTTTCCGTGTGGTACGGACACACGTTTTCGGCAGGCTGCCCTTGCAGCCTGCTATGTTTTGATTGAGTTTTACCGGGAAAAAGGAGGAGGAAAGGTTACGTTTTTTTTGTAAAATTTCCTTCTTCATGAAGAAGGACTGTGGAACATACATGTTCCACAGATATATGTCTTATACAAGGAATGTATTTCATCTTGTTTATGAGATGTTGCGGGGGCAAAGATAGGGAATAATCTTTATGAATTAAGCCTGTCTACTGTTTTTACGCCCTTTACTGTTTTTATCTTTTTAGTAAGCATGTTTAAAGATGTGGTATCTTTAACCATGACGGTAAAGTTGCCCTGGAATAATCCGTCTACCGAATCTATGTTGATGGAACGTAATGTAATTCCGCTTTCTTTTCCGATTACGGAAGTTATGTTGCTTACAATTGTTATATCATCCCGTCCGATAACACGGAGGGTAACAATATAGCCATTGTCACCTTTGCCGCTCCATTTTGCGCGTATAATACGGTAACCGAAACGGCTGAACATTTCCTGTGCGTTAGGGCAATCCAGCCGGTGTATCTTGATTCCTTGCGTAGAAACGAAGCCGAATACTTCGTCGCCGTAAATGGGGTTGCAACATTTTGCCAGCTTGTATTCGATACCTGTTAAGTTTTTGTCGATGACCAGAACGTCTTTATTCGTCGAAATTTCTTCTACCTCTGTTGTTGTGATGAAATCTTCGGCACTGCGTACTTCTATGTGGTCGTTAACCTCTTTCTCTTTGCGTTCCAATTCAAGGTATTCGTCAATCACTTTATTGGGGTCGAGACGTTCTTCCGCAATTTCTATATAGAAATCGGTAACGGTTTTGAATCCTTTCTTTTTAATGTAACGCATCAGTATGGCTTCTTCTACCTCTATTTTCCGGTTCTTAAAGCGTCGCTGAAGCATTTCCTTGGCAAACTCTGCGGCCTTGACAGCCTCTTCGCGTAAAGCCTGTTTTATTTTAACGCGGGCTTTCGAGGTTACAACAAAATTCAGCCAATCTCTCTTTGGGCTTTGTGCAGGCGAGGTAATAACCGATACCGTATCTCCATTATTCAGAACATATTTTATAGGTACGTTTTTGCCGTTAACTTTAGCCGAAACGCATTTGCTGCCTAACTTGGTATGGATGGCAAAGGCAAAATCCAATATTGTGGCACCTTTGGCTAACTTGATAAGTTCGCCGGTCGGTGTAAATACATATATTTCGTCTTTGTATAAATCCATTTTGAAATCTTGCATCAGGTCTAAAGGATTGCTCTCCTTGGCCTCTAAAGCGGCACGTACGGTGGTAAGAAACTCGTCTAATCCGTTTTCCGCTTTTATACCTTTATATTTCCAGTGGGCGGCAAGTCCCCGTTCTGCTATTTCGTCCATACGTTTGGTACGTATCTGCACTTCCACCCACTTGTTTTGTGGTCCCATTACCGTGATATGCAGACTTTCATATCCATTGGTTTTAGGGATGGATATCCAGTCTTTTAATCGGTTGGGGTTGGGTTGGTACATGTCGGTGACGATTGAGTAAACTTGCCAGCATTCCGAACGCTCTTTCTCCAATGGTGTTTCCAGTACGATCCGGATAGCAAAAAGGTCGTATATGCTTTCGAACTCGATCTTTTGTTTTTTCAGCTTGTTGTTGATGGAATGGATAGACTTGGTACGCCCTTTTATATCGAACGTTAAACCAACTTCTTCCAGCTTCTTCTTTATAGGTGCGATAAACTGGGCAATGTAGGCATCTCGCGAGCGTTTGGTTTCATTTAATTTTTGCTTGATGAAATCATACTGTTTGCGATCTGTATATTTTAAAGAAAGGTCTTCAAGCTCGCTTTTTATTGAATATAAACCTAGCCGGTGGGCTAAAGGAGCATATAGATAGGATGCTTCGGTGGCTAACCGGATGCGGTCATCTTCTTTTAACTGCTTGCCCAAACGCATTAAGCACAAACGATCGGCAATCATAATCAGGATAACCCTTACATCTTCTGCAAAAGAAAAAAGTAAATGATGGAAGTTCTCCGAATTGACGGCCGTGTTGCGTGCATATAAATCGGAAGTCTTTAGCAGGCGGCTGATAATAAGTGTAACGTCCGGATCGAAAGTTTGCTCAACATCTTCTAACGTTATGATTTTTTTAAGTACGGGCCGGTATAGCAGTAAAGCGATGACGGGAGTTCTTTTTAATCCGATCTCCTGGGTTACGATCAAGGCGGTATCTATGTTTCTCAATAAACCGTTGATCCCGTTTTTATCTCTGCCGTAACAATCTAATGCAACAACGCGCTGCATAAGACTTTTCATCTTTCGAATATCTTCTCTTTGCAGGAAAGAATAAAGATTGCGTAATAGTAATCTGTACTTTGAGAAAAACGTTTTTTTCTCTTCCTCGGTAAAGAATGATTGTGTATCCATTGTTATGTTATTTTTACTGCCCACTTGCGGACAGGCCGTAAAACATGTTGTAAAAGTATCTTTTTTATTGGAATATGAATACTAATCTAGCGGTTATTTTATACATTTGCGATATCCGGAGTCTTTTAAAGGCTGTGGATTCATGATGAATTAATCAATTAAATTTATATACTATGTTAAACGCAAAAGACTTGGAACAGTTGTCGGCCAAAGGAATCAGCGAAAAACAGATTGACGGACAGTTGGCATGTTTTGTGAAAGGGTTCCCTTTCCTGGAAATAGCTGCTTCCGCTTCCGTTGAAAAAGGAATAATGGTAATTTCTCAGGAGCAGCAGGCCGCTTATATGGATGCTTGGGACGCTTATCTGGCAAAGAATAAGAAGATTGTGAAATTTGTTCCTGCTTCCGGTGCGGCAAGCCGTATGTTCAAGAACTTGTATGAGTTTTTATCTTCCACTTATGATGAGCCTGCCAATGCATTTGAACGCACGTTTTTTTCCGAAATAAATAAGTTCGCATTTTATGATGCACTAAACAACGTTTGCCTTGCCAATGAAGAAAAAGATATTCCGGCATTGATGAAGGAGGGACGTTATAAAGCGATTGTTTCCAATTTGTTGGAACCTAAAGGATTGAATTATGGCCAGCTTCCTAAAGGTTTGCTTCTTTTCCATTCATATCCCGGAAAAGTCCGTACCGCAATGGAAGAACACTTGTCTGAAGGTGCTATGTATGCGAAGAATAATGCCGGTGAAGTAAATATTCATT
>NZ_LT960500.1:0-2751 GCF_900232875.1 Parabacteroides provencensis
AAACGCTCAGGTTGATGATATGGCCGGCAAAGCCAATACCGATGCACTTGTATCTTATTATGGTCTATCAGCATCATTTGCTGCAGGGTATTGTGCAAGCTATAATGTCGCTAATCTGGATTGGTATTTAGGTGGCATTGGCGAATTTAAGTACGTATATAACAATCTTTCAGTCATTGATTCAGTGCGATCAGCTTTGGGGTATGGCAACCTTTTTAAAAAGATTGGTTCTGAATCATATACTAGTATATGGACATCAACACAGAGTGAATTTATAAGGTCACATTCATTAAGACATCCGGGCGAACAGGGTTACGACCCCGGAGATCATGATATGAAAAAATATTATTCATATACGAATGAAGGGTATGGTCTATTCGGCATGGTAGTTTATCCAATGGCATCCATTTAACTTTAAATAAATAACGATATGATATACATTAACAAAACAATCCCATTCTGGGAAACAGAAAAAAGCCTTCCTCTTTCTTACAAAACGGGGGTAAGCATAGAAGATTACGAGAACGGAGCTTTTTTACCCCTCAATGATGAACAGGCAGCTTTTCACGCTGCACACCCGGACGCTACGCCGCTTGAAGTTTGGCACATGGAGCTAACCCCTGCACCTGATCCAGCACCTGATCCTGATCCACTGGAAATGGCCAGACAAGCAAAGTTGCAGGAGATCGAGGCACAGGATAAGTTTGGCAATAAGTTTTTTGTATCAATGACACAGGGCGGTACTGAGATTGCTAACGTAGAGCTATGGATTGATAAAGATTTGCGCAACTCTTTGTACTCTATCACGCTGCCGGCATTGCAGGCTGATGGCCAAACAACTACTAAGTTATGGACAACCGGCACGCCTCCTCAGTCTATAGATGTGCCTATTGTATGGGCATTGGATAAGTTACCATTGCTTGAGATATACGCTAAACGTACTTACGATTTAAAAGCTAGTAACGAGGCTGCAGCTTATGCCGCTTTAACCGTCGATGAGATAGTTCAAATTGACCCAAAAGCGAATTACCCTTATTTCTTGACTTTTGAACTTAATTTAGACCTCGGATCATGAAACGCAGGGCGATGCTTGGAGATAATAAATTTGACTACATACAAGATGGATTAGTCTTGTGGTTTGACGGCGTGTGGAATAACGGAATTGGAAAGCATAATGACAATGCAACCGTGTGGAAGGATTTATCAGGTAACAATGCTGATGCTATACTAGGAGGGGCACTCCCTGCTGGTGCATGGACGGAGGATTCTTTCAATTTTGAATTAACAAATTCTTATTTCACGGTGCCTCAGAATAAAATACCGTCATCATATCCTTATGGAGCAAATGATTATACGATTGAATATTGTTGGAAATCTATGCCTTATGACATGTCTATATTTGAGTCGGGAGTTATGAAAAGGCTAAACGCATTAGCATGTGTTAATCTTTATAGCAACGGCTCTTTTATGTACAGAAATTATTGGTATGATTCTGATTTTGATTTTAATCAACCTTATGAGTCTAAAAAACAATATTACGGAGTATCATTTAATGGGCAAATTCAAACGGGATATATTGATGCCGAAGTTAAGGCGACGTATTCGCACACTGGAAAAAACACATCTCAAAATAACATCTATATAGGTGGAGGGCCAGAGCATCCACAGTGGCCAATGCGAACTAATCTATACTCTTTAAGAGTGTATAATAGATGTCTTTCAGCAAATGAGATACAACAAAACTATTTGATTGATAAAAAACGATTCAACTTATAACAATGCAAACAATACTACAGAGACAAACAGTTAAGCAGGAGTTGATGATCCTGTTAGCAGTGACAACAATCGCTTTTGTCGGTTATCGGCAAGCTGCAGCGCCGCATTACATGCCTACCTCGAAAATAGAGGAGGGAACAGTTGTGCAGCGTAATGACAGTGTAACAACAGTTGTGATACCGGATATAAGATAGGAGGTAGTATGCCAAAGAGGATAATAATGACAGGGGAAAGTGGCAAGCCGGATGAAAATACTGTATTACTGTTACATTTTGACGGAAATTTTAAAGATGAATGTGGTAATGCTGTAACATCCAACAATGCAGTATTAACAACTGACGGTAGATTTACGGGAGGGGTTATGTTTGGAGCTAATAGTTATCTAACATTTTCTAATGATGCTGAATTACACCGTTTATTGGAATCAGGCGTATTTACATTAGAGTGTTGGGTTAAACCAGATACTCTCTTGGGAGAAGGGATAATATTTGCTATATGGGAAAATGCCACCAATAGCGGACTCATCCAAACCGGATATACTACATGGTTAAATTGGGGAGATTATCTCGCTATTTATGGTTATCAGCCGTTTGTTTCAGGAAATAACAGTCTTACAGTCGGACAATTCAATCACTTTGCCATTGTCGGTGATGGGGTATCAACAAAATATTATACTCATGGCATGATTAGAATGGATGCACCTAAAATGCCAGTTGACAATTATAAAAATAATCCATTTACATTAGGTAAATCAATTCAATCAATGCAAGGTGTCATATCTGAGTTTAGAGTATCAAACGTTGCCCGATGGACATCCAACTTTACACCACCAACTAAACCATATTAATTTAAAAGTTATGCCGAAAAGAATAGTGATGACGGAAAAAGAAGGTAGAGAAATATATTTGTCTAATCCTATTTGTCTTACACATTTAGATAGAGCAGTAGCAACTGATGCTGTAGGAAATGCTCTGA
>NZ_LT960501.1:0-2383 GCF_900232875.1 Parabacteroides provencensis
CCATTGAGTAATACGTTCTACGGTAGAGAATCTGAAATAGATGATGGATTGGTCAAATTAGATAAATCTGATATTCTTATTGTGACTGGTGCTCCGGGCGTTGGAAAAACAAGACTCGGAATAGAGTTATGTAAGAGATTTACGTCTAAATATGATGAATATAAATTCTATTGTCTAACCAATTTTAACACAGAAGATGTTTATACAGCATTTCATAGTATAATTCAGAAGCAAGGTAAGATTATAGTTTTTATTGATGATGCTAATCGAGTTGGTGGAAATTACTCTGCTATTCTTCATCATTTAAAAATGGTTGAAAAAGGTAATTTGAAAATTGTAGTGTCTGTCAGAGATTATGCATTGGAATCTATTCTCGCAAAGACATATGATTACCATTATGAAACAACGGAGATATTGTGTTTTTCAGATGAAGACATCTCGAATATATTAGATTCCAATGGTTTCAACTTTAGCTATGCTTGCAAATATCGAATCAACCTAATATCACGAGGAAATGCCCGTCTTGCAATGATGTGTGCAAAAGTCGCTCGTGAAACAAACAGGTTAGATTCTTTAAGAAATGTAAGTGAACTATTTGAGTTGTATTTTTCTCCTATTTATAATGATGTAATAAAAGCAAGCGGAGAAGACTCTTTGAAAGTATTAGGAATTATATCTTTCTTCAGAGTGCTTCACCGAGAGTACGAAGAACCAAATAATATAATATATCGTGAATTTGAAATAAGTAGTGAACGATTTTGGTCAGTCTGTAAAACATTAAATGATCTGGAATTAGTCGATCTTTACGAAAATGATGTAGTGAAAATATCCGATCAGATATTAGCTACATATATACATTACAAAGCTTTTTTTTCCGAAAATATTCTTTCTTATAAAACAATTATTAATTGTTTTATGGATAAACACAACCACATTAATGACAGTATTATCCCCTTAGTAAATAGTTTTGGATATGAATCCATTGAATCTCAGATAAAGCAATGTGTAGAACCAATATTTGATGAAATAGATAGTAGCTCCGACCACTCTAAACTAATGTTACTGATTGACTCATTTTGGTTCTTCTTACCAAATAAGTCGTTATTTTATTTGAAGAGATGGATCGAACAGTTGGATTCGATGGACGAAGATTTCATTTTTGAGTTTGATAATAACCACTATGCATTTCATAGTACTCCTAAAGAATTGGAAGTATTATCGAATTTAGGAACAAAAAATTTCGACTACACAGAACCCGCATTGGATTTAATGTTTCAAATCATATTAAGACAACCACTTAATACTCCATTTTTAATAAAAATACTTGAAGATGAATGGATGATTGGCCGGTTTTCAATAGATAATAATTATCATCTTCAACACGCATTAGTTGATTTTGCAGCTTATAAAATATCAAATTCTGACGAAAAACATCTTTATTCAAAAATGTTGATTCGAATTGCTAATAGTTTATTAAAAACTGAATTCAGAGACACTGAGTGTAGAGGAAATAAATTCACAATGTACAGTGGGCACGTTTCCTCGGATAAACTATATTTAGATCTACGAAAAAAGACATGGACTATTTTGTTTACTCTTACTGACACACATCCATTAGAATTTAGACGACTTTTATCATCCCATTCAAGGTGGTATGATAAAGAAACAGTATCCATTTATCAATTCGACTTATCTATACTAATGGAAAACATCAAAATGAAGTTTTCAGAAAGTAGCTTCTTGGATTGCTATGTTGTTCATCATTTTTTCGAGCATTACAAATGGATGAAGGTTAAGTTTGATAAATCGATTTTGAGCACATTCTCATGTCATCTAATAAACGTTCTTAAGGTCTTTTCGCCAAGTGAAGACAGGCGGAGTTTTAGCGACTCTCTAAAGGTAAAGCAAAGCAAGATATGTAATTACTGCCGGGGGTATAAATTACCACAATACATAAAACTACTATCAGATATTAATGAAATAACTGAGGTAAAAAAACAACTCAATGAGCAACATATTGTATCTTATGAACAAGATGTTATGAATGCGATTATAGTTAATTGCCCAGACCTTTATATTGATGTCTTGAAATATATTTCATCAACGGATATAAATAAGATAAGACCTTATTCTGTATGGCAGTATGTGCAATTAGAAAATGCTGATATCAGCAGATTGATAAATGTAATAACAGAGCAATTAGAATTACCACATAGGACAAATTGGCTACTACAAGTGTATTCAAGTATTCCAGAATCAAAATTTACGTTATCGTTTGTTGATGAGGTACATCTCATTTTGTCTCAAAACTCATTAACAGGAGTTGACTTTTATCCGATACTTCAAATCATAGAAAACAGCAAGGAGTTTATACCCGTTAATG
>NZ_LT960502.1:0-2288 GCF_900232875.1 Parabacteroides provencensis
GCTTATACACAAAGATTTTTTAATTATCTTTGAAAAAATCATCCAAAACTCAATATCCACTTTATTTATTAACAGAAAGGAGAAATAATTATTTTGTTGACCGTACCAGGCAAATGCTAAAAAGCAAGTAAGCCCATCATATATGTTTACGATTTAATGAAGTACCTTGAATATATAAATTACCAGAGATGAAAAAACTAAATTTAATTCCGGCAATGATCCTACTCATAATGGCAGGATGCGGAAAAGGGAATAACCAATCGACTGATAACTTTATTACAGTAGATGTTACAGCAAATTATCCAAAAAAGGAATTAATTCTTCAGGATTTTATGGATGTGGAATACATTCCGTTGGAGACGAAAGATGATTTTATTACTACAGGATGGCTTCATGCAATTAGCAAAGAAATCATAATAGTCAGAAATAGGAGAAGATCCTCCGACGGAGATATATTTATTTTTGACAGAAATGGCAAAGCTTTAAGAAAAATCAATCATCGAGGTGAAGGCTCCAAAGAATATACATTTCTCTTAGGAGTAACTTTAGATGAAGACAATAATGAAATTTTTGTCAATGATCATTTCTCAGAAAAAATATTGGTATATGATTTGTTCGGGAATTTCAAACGAAGCTTCAACCACAAGGAAAATCGCCAATATCATATGGAAATATACAATTTCGACCGAAATCATTTAATATGTCGTGACAATGCTTTAGATAAAAACTGGCAGGAAAACCAAAATGTATTTTTGATTATATCTAAACAAGACGGAAGTATTATTAAAGAGATTGAAATTCCATATAAAGAGAAAGTGTCATCGATATTATTTCCTGCCGACAGAAGTTCTTTGATGCCAATTCGTAATCGTACACTAGTTCCCCATGGTAACAACTGTTGGATGCTTATGGAAAATTCATCAGATACGATATACGATTTTTTTTCCGACTATAGCATGGTACCTCTTATAATTCGGACTCCCTCGATACAATCTATGAAACCAAGTGTATTTTTATATCCGGCAGTTCTTACAGACCAATACTGTTTCATGCAAACCGTAAAGGCCGAATGGGATTGGGTAAATGATACCGGGCATAAACGAACTAACCTAATGTATGACAAACAGATGAATGCCATATTTGAATATGTAATGTATAATGCAGATATTGACAATAAACAGCCTATAACCGTGACTTCTGAAATCACATTTGGGAATAAGGAAATTGCATTTGTGCAAATATTAGAAGCCCCCGATCTTGTGGAAGCCTACGGGAAAGGACAACTGAAAGGCAAACTGAAAGAAATTGCAGCCGGATTGAATGAAGAATCCAATCCGGTGATTATGTTGGCTAAGTATAAGAAATAAACATAAATAGGGGCGATCAAAATATAATATTCTGAATGTATAAATAAAATTGAATGGAAACCTTAACATCAAAAAAGAACTAAAGCAAATAAAAATAGCGATGTAAGCAACTTATGTAATATATCAGAGGACGACAATACTATAGTTATATCTGTTGAATGACTGCTACTAATTGGTTTTTAATTTAATGACATTTTAATGACATTTTCTTAATAGGCTTGTTTATGGTATTTTAATCCATTAGTTTTGAAAAAATAAATAATTTAACCTTAGATGTCTCATATATGCCTATAAGCTACTCTTCAATATTATATATAGGAACACAGGAAGGACTGGATACTTGTTCGAGAGAAATATCCGGCTATCTGGTTAAGTTGTTATCTGCCCATTATCAACTTCATCTGTTGGGAGACCTGTTTTCTGAGCAAAGCTATGAACTGGGACAATCTTACGATCTGATTATCATTCAAAATTCACTTAGCCTTATACGCTATAAAAAACAGCTTAAGCGGTTGGGTAAATCTCCTGCATTGTTTATTGCTACAACAAACCGTTTAGATAGTTACATTGCCCCGTTTAAGAATTTGTATGGAGTACTGAGTATGAGTGATGCAGCCTTGCCGGATTTTGGTATACCGGAAGAAATGATGCTTCATTTTAATTATCCGGTGAAGAAAATGGCTAATTACTACTTTTACGAACAACAACCGAAGTATTGCCGGATTGTTTATTGTCCAACCGGAAATACAATCAAGGAAAGTGACCTTAAATTATTGACTTTTCTGCATAAAACGAATGCCCTGCTAACTATCGTTTCGGATGAATATCGATGTTTAAAGAACGCATTGCCTTCTTTTGTCATTGTCGCACCTAGCTCTTACAAGCTTTCCATCTATAGGAGAGCGCATTTGGTGGTAGCCT
>NZ_LT960503.1:0-1986 GCF_900232875.1 Parabacteroides provencensis
CCAGAAGGCCGAGAATATTCAACAAGGTAGACTTCCCACAACCGGAAGGACCCATGATAGCGACAAATTCGCCGTCCTTTACTTCCAAAGAAACCTTGTTCAATGCTATTGTTTCTACTTCTTCCGTGCGGAAAAACTTACTTAAACCTTCAATCTTGATCATAATCGTATTTGTTTTATATTATTAATTCTTACGTTAAACATAGCTGTTTACAAATATTCAAATAACATGCCAAAGTATATATATTACTATTTACCAAACGATTAACAAATCAAATAATATAAAAAAGTGTCCAATAATTAGACACAGATGTCTAATTATTGGACACTTCAAGTATATTTTCCGTTACAAAAACGGAATTATATCTTACTCATCAAGCATTCATAGATGCAAGAAATTCCATATTGTCTGTTGTCTGCTCCATGCGTTGCTTAACAAACTCCATAGCCTCAATTGAGTTCATATCAGACAAATACTTACGCAAAATCCACATACGGTTTAATGTGCTTTCATCTTGCAGTAAATCATCACGACGCGTACTTGAAGCCGTAATATCGACAGCCGGATAAATACGTTTATTGGACAACTTACGATCCAGCTGCAATTCCATATTTCCTGTCCCTTTAAATTCTTCAAAGATCACATCGTCCATTTTAGAACCTGTTTCCGTAAGAGCAGTCGCCAAAATAGTAAGGCTACCGCCATGCTCTATATTACGGGCTGCACCAAAGAAGCGTTTCGGTTTCTGCAAAGCATTCGCATCCACACCTCCGGAAAGCACCTTACCGGAAGCCGGCTGAACTGTATTATAAGCACGTGCCAGACGAGTAATTGAATCTAACAAGATTACTACATCATGCCCACACTCTACCATACGTTTTGCTTTATTCAAAACAATCTCGGCTATCTTCACATGACGTTCTGCCGGTTCGTCAAAAGTAGAAGCAATAACTTCAGCATCCACACTGCGAGCCATATCCGTAACTTCTTCAGGACGTTCGTCAATCAAAAGAATAATCATATAAACCTCTGGATGATTAGCAGCAATGGCATTAGCAATATCTTTCAGCAACATTGTCTTACCAGTCTTCGGCTGAGCTACAATCAAGCCGCGCTGTCCTTTTCCTATCGGCGAGAACAAGTCTACAACACGAACAGCTATGTTATCGTACACTTTCGGAGCACGGCGAGCCGTAAGCATAAACTTTTCGTCGGGGAACAATGGAGTCAAGTGGTCAAAAGGAACACGATCGCGAACTTCTTCCGGACTACGTCCGTTTATTTTATCGACCTTAACCAGCGGAAAATATTTTTCTCCTTCCTTCGGAGGGCGAATTGCACCTTCTACCACATCCCCCGTTTTCAATCCAAATAATTTAATCTGCGACTGAGATACATAAATATCATCCGGAGATGTCAGGTAATTATAATCGGAAGAACGAAGGAAACCATAGCCATCAGGCATCATTTCCAGTACACCTACTCCGGTTAAAATTCCGTCGAACTCATATTGTTTTTCCTGAGGCTGATTATTATTGTTATTATTACGCTGATTATTATTGTAATTGTTATTCTGACGATTATTGTTTTTATTATTGTTGCTGTTATTCTGTTGAGGAGCACCCTGTTCATTCTGTACAGGACGGTTAGATGCTTCTTGTTTAGGATGTGAGGGGGCAAATGGGAAAATTTGATCGAGTACGGAATTTACATCCGGATGACGGAATACAACACGTTTTGGTTCTTCTTCCGTAGTATTAGCAGCGACCGGGGTAGTTGTTATAGTCGTGTCCGGAGTCACTATTGCTACCTCTTCGTTTGTTGTTGTTTCCGGTAAGCTTTCTTCTACTTCCGGCATGACAGGCGGTAATAATGGTTTTTCTTTTACCGTTTTTTCTACCACAGGAACTTCAACGACTTTTGATACGGTTTGTGAAGTCTTGGTTACCACTACTTCTTCTTTCTGGGAAACCGGCGCTATAGCC
>NZ_LT960504.1:0-1940 GCF_900232875.1 Parabacteroides provencensis
CATTGGAACACAATTCTTAATATCATCGGGCACAGAATTTCACAAGGTGATTTGGTGTTTGTAGATTGTCATGTGTTAGAAAAGAAACTTGATTTAACAAACGACAATAATTTACTATTCAACATTTACATCCAATCTGCTAAAAATAGCATCAATGGATATTTTGATCTTGAGCATAAGGTCATCTCTTGGATGTTAGAGAAAGACTCAAGTTTAATTATTCCTTATCTAAAAGAATTACATTCGGACAGCTATTCTTCAGGATATAACCAGAACTTTGATTTTATATGGCAATTGAATAATTATAAAGATATTGCCGACATACTTTTTGATTATTTTTCAACAGATGAAAACAAATATCAATTTAGATGGCACTTCTTCGAGGAGTTCTTTGGAGGAAGCAATCCAGATATCCAAAAAGCATATTTGCTTGACAAGCTAAAAGCATATAGTGATAATAAAAAAGTTACTGATATGATATTTGATGCTGTTGTAAATTGTCTTGGTGATCACATATATGAATCTGTAGATAGCTTATTGTCTTTAAGTTCAGACATTGAAGTATTCCGTAAGTTAAGTCTGCTTCCGCATTCACACTCATGGAGTGGAAGTGAAATTCCTATACTTCAAGCTGAATTAGACAAACTTCACAAAATAAAAGAAATTATCCAGACAAAAAGCCCGAAATTGAATTACTTAGAACACATTGAATATATTGACAAACAAATCAGATATAAAGAAAATGACATTAAACGGGTTCGAAAACGGGAATTTGCAAGAGATGAATAGAGTCAGATATTTCGAATTAATACCCGCCTAAAACTATCAAACTCCGAGTACCTGCGTTTGCCTGTGATGGCGATATGGAAATCTTCGAGGCGTTCGTAGGCTTCTAATTGGCTATCGTATAAGTCTCGCATACGGAGGTAATAGTCGGCAAAACCCTCGGCAGAAGTGATTTTGCGGATTGCCGGATGCAACGGTGGGATGGTTGATAATTCCGATTCTATCTTGGCTCTTTCCGACAACTGGCGGTCGGAGAACTTCTTTTTATGCTTTGTCATACGCTGAATTTTAAAGTGTTAATAATCCTCGGTCGTTGTAAGGGTTGGAGTCATCGTTCGCCTGATCGGTCATCCATTCGCCGAGAGCCATAATGGAAGCCACGATGCCGTCGATCTTCTGAGTCGACTTCTCTTTGTCGGGTTTGATATTGCCTGCCGGATCGGTTTTAACCAGTGTGGAGGACAGCATCCACCGTAACACAGGATTCCCAAAATGCTCTATCTGTTCGGAGAGTACCAGTGCCTCGAACTGTTTTGTTGGAGCGGACATTGAACCGTAGCCCTGCCCGAATGGGTTAAAGGTCAATCCCTCGTTGGAGAGGTCGATGATGGTTTGCGAAGAATTCCAGCGGTCGTAGGCAGTTGACTTCAAATTGTAGTCGGCTGCTATTTTCAAGATATCGGCTTTGACAAAATCGTAGTCGGTGATGTTACCAGGCGTGACCTTGACAAAACCTTGGCGTACCCAATGGTCGTAGTTGATATTTTCCTTGCGGATCTTTTCGAGCATCTTCTCCTCCGGAATCCAGAAGAATGGCAAGAGTTGAAAACGGTTGTTTTCGTTGAATAGCAGAACAAAGGCGGTGATGTCGGACACATTCGAAAGGTCAAGTCCTCCCCAACAGTCACAACCTTGCAGATCCTCAACCCGTGACAATCCGTCACACTTTTGCCAAACCTCGTCCAAAATCCAGGTCTTCTCGGCATCCACCCACAAATTGACATTCTTGGTCATCACATTGCGGACTGCTTCGGGGCGGTTCTTGGCATCTTTGATTTCGCCTGCGAGGTAATCGACCGATAGCGATACCCCAAGATTGGGGTTAGATTTAATCCACATCTTTGGGTTGTCCCACTCCTCGTTGGAGTCGAGGG
>NZ_LT960505.1:0-1886 GCF_900232875.1 Parabacteroides provencensis
TGAAACCAGGCTAAAGCCATTTAGGGAAAGTGTTCGCGGGAGTGTTAAAATGAAATCTGCATTGACCGTTTTTAGGAGTTTAAAAACCGCATCGGCGTGATGTAATATTTTCTACAATAGCAAGTTGTATGATTACATGGAATATCTGTAGATAATTTTTCAGATTTTGAAACACCCCCCGAAGAAAGTGACAGAAGGTGACAAAGTGAACCCTTAAACAACCCTTTATTGAGACCCATATAGACAGTATTTGGGTAGGCAACTAAATTGAATAAGGTAAGCAACCTGTAAGA
Organism: Parabacteroides provencensis; assembly: GCF_900232875.1. NCBI lineage: Bacteria > Pseudomonadati > Bacteroidota > Bacteroidia > Bacteroidales > Tannerellaceae > Parabacteroides > Parabacteroides provencensis. The sequence continues at coordinate 294 of NZ_LT960505.1, forward strand.
AAAGGGTAAGCAACAAAAAAGAGACTATCCAACTTTTTGTTGTTAGATAGTCCCTCTTTAGATATCTATATATGAATTATAAAGCAAATGCAGGTTGACGATGAATCCATTGTCCACGGGTAAAATCAGGGAAATCTACCAATGCACCACCACGGGCAATAGACATTTCCGATAAACCGGAAATAGCACTCCAGGCTGCAGCATCGTAACAATCCATAGGAGCAGGCTTCTTATTCCGAATAGCATTAATCAAATCATACATCATAATATAGTCCATTCCGCCATGACCTGCTTCGGCAGCTTCAGCAGCGTGTTTAGCCCATAAATTATGATCATATTGTTTAAACCATTCTTCCGAATCATCCCAACGGTGAGGTTTGGATTTACCCTGGACATATACATGATTTCCATCATTCATCCACAAACCTTCAGTACCCTGAATACGGAAACCTAATGAATAAGGACGTGGAGAGTTCGTATCATGTGTTACAATTACAGTCTGTCCGTTTGCACATTTAATCATAGAAGTGACAATATCGCCTAAGTTAAATTGTACTTTTGCCAACGGATGGTTTTCTCCACCATTATCCACAATAAACTTATGTAATCCACGAGATTGGGTAGCCATCGCCGACAAAGAAAGAAAACGATTACCACGATTTATATCCAAGCAATTTGCAACCGGACCGATACCATGAGTAGGATATACATCACCATTACGATGAACAGAATGGTTTGTACGCCATTGGGCTTCGGAAAATGCGGTTGGCCCCATACGAAGATCGCCACTACCTGGTTGGTATGTATAATGTTTACCATCATTGAACTTCACGTCGCGCAAATCATGCTCATAACCACAAGTTCCATGCAATAACTCTCCGAATAATCCTTCACGAACCATTCTTAATGCAGCCATGCAGTCACGACGATAGCATACATTTTCCATAATATTCAAATGGCTGCCTGTAGCTTCCGAAACATTAACCAGATCCCAGCATTCTTCCAATGTATTTGCAGCAGAAACTTCTACGCCTACATAGGGAACGCCTGCCTTCATTGCAGCAACAGACATCGGCACATGCCATTCCCACGGACTGGCAATAATTACGCAGTCAAATTCTTCATTATTCAACATTTTCTCAAATTCACGTTCACTGCCTGTATATACTTTAGGAGCCGGAACATTAAATTTTGCGATATGTTTCAATGTTGCATCAATCGGCCCTTGCTGAATATCACAAATTGCAACAATCTTATTACCGGGAATTGCCAAGACATTATTAATATGCTCATGACATCTTGAACCTGTTCCGATAAAACCGAAACGAAGCTTACCATCATCTTTACCTACCGGTTTCTTTTTATTTTTCGCTTCCGGAGTTACTACTGTTGTAGCTGATGCCTTACCAGCCATTGCCAGACCTGCAGCACCTAAGCCTGCTACCGACATTTGTTTTAAGAATGAACGACGAGTGTTTTCCATGTTTGTATCTTTTTATTATTTTTTCAAGTTGACAAATTTAGTTTTTTATATCTAAATTGCAAATTACATTTCTAACCGAAACATTTATCGGAAATCAGAAATTCGTAATC
>NZ_LT960506.1:0-1874 GCF_900232875.1 Parabacteroides provencensis
CAGAAGATTGCCGCCAACTTTTCCGCACCATGTACAAGAACCGCCCCGGTATCAACTGGGAAACTCAGCTAATAGACCTCTGTCTGTTGGAATACACGAAAGAAAGTAAGGAACCTGAATTATTTAAACAATAAAATTATGATGCACAATTGGTTTACATGCAAAGTCTCTTTTGAGAAGATATTAGAAAACGGGATGCAAAAAAGAGTAATAGAACCCTACTTAGTAGACGCTTTGTCCTTTGCGGAGGCAGAAGCCCGTATTATTGAAGAAATCCATCCGTTTATATCCGGTGAGTTTACGGTGGCTGATATAAAACGCGCCCACTACAGCGAATTGTTCTTCAATGAAAATGGCGATCGTTTTTACAAAGTTCGTATCAACTTTATTACACTGGACGAAAAAAGTGGCGCTGAAAAACGTACTCCGGCAAAGATATTAGTACAAGCATCATTTTTAAAAGAGGCTCTTACCTCTTTTGAGGAAGGTATGAAAGGTACACTGGCTGATTACACCATTATCGGCGTGGAAGAAACGCCTTTGATCGATGTGTTTCCATACATGCCAAACGAAGATAAGGAGAGCGAAAATGAGTAAGCAACACCACATAATCAATGTTACCCCTCCCGAATACCAGCAGGTACACGAGAGCATGACATTTGGAAACTACACTTGCCCCGTTTGTAACGGGCGGGGTAGTTTTATCCCGGAACAAGTTGCGCACAATCATTGGCAGAGCAAAACTTGCGATTATTGCGATGGTACAGGTAAAGTAAAAGCAGATGTTCAAATCAGTTGGAAACCGGATTATTCTGACAGATAAAGACATTGAAGTTATGAGAGAATTTTTTGAACTAATACATACATATAACGATGAAGCTGCAGGATTAGCAATGTTCCTGTTGATTGTAATATGGTATATATGCGACACGATAGGTAATATATTCAAAAATAAAAATAAATGAAGGTATGAAAAAGAAAGAAGTAATTGAAATGGCACAAAAATACTCAGGGAGAACCATTTCCCAAGTAGATTACATGGCTGGATTTCAAGCAGCATGTAATATTGTGAGACAGAAAATTCAAACCTGCTGTAATGAGGATTTTTGCGATGAAATGGAAGAACTCTCTCAGGTAGCTTACATGGATTTGAGTTCAGATGATTAATTACTATAAAAAAGTGGTATTGTTTACTCCAATAACAACCGTCACTACCTTAACCGATCTGCCAGTTACAAATTACTCCATCAAGGCTACTCTTTCGGCTGCCAGTCCAATCTCGTTTGCTAGCACTCCTGCCGAGGGCGAGGAATACATGATCGACATCCTTAATAGCGGGTCGGCTGACTTTGATCAGCCTTTACCAAACGCAGATAATTGCCAGAGCAACGAAACATCTGTTACTTGCCAGCAGGGCAAGGTAACTGCTATCTCAGTGCGCTATATCCATAGCAAGTATGTATTTAGGGTTTAATGTATCAAAATGGAAAATAACTGAGCTATGCCGAAAAGGATATTGATGACTAACGAAAGTTCAAAATGGGAAAAAGCAAACATTGGAGATGTTATCTATTATAAAGATGGCAAGATTGGTATCATGCCTAAAGATAATATAGATCAATCGCTTAAATCTTATGTAATCGCAATAGTCGTTGGTAAACTATTGGATAGATTGCTTTTATTGTCACTAAATAGAGGCGAAAAGATACCCTATTCATCAACGAGCGTTTTGGTTCCTAACGTAACGGTTGCACCATGGGCAGGTTGGGACATAAACGCTCAGGTTGATGATATGGCCGGCAAAGCCAATACCGATGCACTTGTATCTTATTATGGTCTATCAGCATCATTTGCTGCAGGGTATTGTGCAAGCT
>NZ_LT960507.1:0-1347 GCF_900232875.1 Parabacteroides provencensis
CTCCTATTTGGTGGGTACTTATCCCAGTATGGATATTATACATTGTCTATACTGTTTGGTATATGGCAAAGCATGTGACGGATAGTATAATTAGTGATTTTATTCGCTCGCGTCCGATGTTTTGGACAGAGATAGCGGCTTTAACAGCATTGTTTGCGACAGTATTTATAAAATAAATAAAAACTATGGACGAGAGGAATGTAATAAATGGAATGATGGCAGTAGTGTTGAGTGAGTTTGTGGACTTCCTCTATCCGTTACGGTTCTTTTTATTGGCTGCCGTAGTTTTGATATTGGTAGACTTACGTTTTGGAATTGAAGCAGCAAAGGCGAGAGGAGAGAAGATTCGGAAGTCACGAGCTGGCCGACGAACGATCAATAAAATGGTTGATTATCTCTGCTGGATATTACTTGCTGGTGCTTTGGATAAAGCCTTTGGTATTCCTTTCGAATTTCCATTGCTTCCGGCAGTTGTTCTGTTGGTCGTGTACGGCTTTGAGATAAATTCCTGTTATGGAAACTATTTCGAGGCTCATGGAAAGAAAGTAAAAGTAAATGTGTTTAAACTGTTCGCCAAGAAAGCGGATATAATAGAAGTGGAGGAGAATAAAGATGAGAAAGAATGAATTACCCCGGGGCTTGCGCAACAACAACCCCGGCAATATCAGACGTAATAGCGATGTGTTCCAGGGCGAGGTTAATCCTAGCCGAGATCAACAGTTCAAACAATTCAAGACGATGGCATACGGTTACCGGGCAATGTTTAAAATCCTGTCGAACTATTATCGTGTGTACAAACTGGATACCATCAGAAAGATGATTACCCGCTGGGCGCCGGAAAACGAGAACAACACGAGCGCGTACGTGTCGTTGGTAAGTAGCTATTCTGGGATCGGCCCCGACGACCTGATCAGCTTCGACCGTGAACAAATGATCAGGATCGTTGCCGGGATGTCAAAGGTTGAAAACGGGAGAGATGCAGTTATGTCGGACGTGATAGCGGGATGGGGGTTACTATGAGAGTCCTATTATATATATGTATTACCCTTTGTCTGGTAGGTTGTCGGACACGTATGTCATACGTTCCTGTTGGGAGTAAAACAGATTCAATCTATATTGATAAGTTGATCCCTTACCCTATGCCGGCGGACAGTGCTTCTATTCGTGCTCTAATGGAGTGTGATGAAAACGGAAAGGTTGTGCTCCGTTGGCTTGATCTGGCTAATAGTAAGAATGTACAGTTGATGTTTACTATTGATAGCTTAGGTAACGTAATAGCAGATATGAAGGTTCCCCAGGATACGTTATATCTCCCGTCAAAAGAAATTTATGTAGATAGGAAAGTTG
>NZ_LT960508.1:0-1281 GCF_900232875.1 Parabacteroides provencensis
TGCTCCAGTAGGTGTAGCGACATGTTTCTGGATAAATGTTTTACCATTAAGACAGACAGTCGTTGTCCAGCCTTTACTTGTTATTTCAATTGATATTTTATTTTCTTCCATGATTCAATTATTTTTAATTGTTAGTTAATTATTAATTGACACCGACATGGCTAATATCCATTTGGCCGACGGTTTTTAATACATTCAGAATGTCTATCTGAAAATTTGCTATTTGTTTCGGAATATTGGAAGGCATGGATTCAACTACAAGCTCCTGAAATCTGATTAAATCAGGGATATTATTTACTAATTCCAATTCTATTCTTTTCTTTGCCATAGCTCGTTATTTTTTTGCTCTAAACGTCCGTTTTCTTTCTTCTCTATGTTGATAATAACCCAATATGGATTGTTCCCTAGTCTTAAAAATTCTACGTGATATTTTAATAAAGAACCATATTGTCAGGGAAAATACGACTAAAGACAAAAGTCCTCCTATTATCAAAAACAAGCGAATCAAGTCAGTGAATCCAGACTGGTTGAGATATTCTATCAAGTCTACCATAGTTTTCATATTTTTATTGTAGGTTACCAACCTATCGTTAAATTGATATTTTTCAGGCTACAACTGTCAACACTGTAGCCCATTGTTGTTAATTGTTCCATGACCGGAGTAATGAGGTTGACATCCGAAATTTCAGATGTGTAGTTCAGTTTGAAACGTCCCTCTTTTGCAGTACGTTCAATCATTTTAAATACATCATCCAAAATACTTTGGATGGCTTCGGAATTGTCATTCGCAATTTTCCGTGCGTCTTCTGCTCTTAATTTGCACATAATCGTATCTTTAATTGTTAGTAAATATTATCAGTCTGCGTCTGGTACCCAGTTTATCGTGATTTCTGCCTTGACCTTGCCGGTACCTTTGCAATAATCACAGGCTTTTTCTTCATACTGGTTATACCCAACTTGTTCCGAAAAACTTTTCTGCCCATTACAGACCGGACACCGATAGCCTGTGAATGATATTTTTTCCCACACTTCCTGATATTCAGGAGGTATAACAAGGATTGAGTTTTGTTTTATGCTCATAATAAATAGTTTATAAAATTTGTTCCCGGTCGGGGAATCGAACCCCGACACAAATAACCGTTCAGGATTAGTAGTTAAATAATTCAGGTTCCTTACTTTCTTTCGTGTATTCCAACAGACAGAGGTCTATTAGCTGAGTTTCCCAGTTGATACCGGGGCGGTTCTTGTACATGGTGCGGAAAAGTTGGCGGCAATCTTCTG
>NZ_LT960509.1:0-1105 GCF_900232875.1 Parabacteroides provencensis
TTCTATCGGGCCTGTAATCCCACATGCTGTTTTATTTACCCTGTCAACCCACGCATTATTAACTGGCGCATCTCTACCGTCAAGCCAAAGCAATAATCCATCCTGTATATATTCAGCTTTCTTTTTTTCGCCCATCATCGCCCTTACCATAGCCCATCTCCTTTCGCAAGCGAGCTAACTACTTTATTTATAGAGGATTTACCCCCCCCCCCCCGTTAGGGTTTATTAACATCCTGTTTAACATATCACTGTCTTTTATTTTTAATTAATACTTTTGTTTCACTTAAATGCAATTTTGAATCATTATTATTCTATCTTTGTAAAATATAAATTATAAAAGTATGAATGACTTTTACTTTAATCAAATCATTTCTGCTATCAGAGAAAAAGAGGCTGTAGCTCCTTTTGAGATCAATTTATTACAATCATTAGGCGTCCCAGCTTATGAGTTCGTACAACGAAGTGAAAATATTTATGCGTTCTTATACCAAGTAGAAAATTACTGGAAAGAACATTAAATTACTCCAGAGTTGAGTTATTTAATATCTTGGGCATAAAGGAGTCACCACCGAAATTATTTTTTTATTTTAAATGGCTTAGTCGGTGGAGTGAAATCTGATTCCCAAAGGATTCCTTCTACTATAGCTACTTCGTCCAATACAGCCCCCATTGAACGAATACTTATCCTACCTTGATTACCATTATAATAAAGAGGAGAAGTTGCTGTCTGTTTTAGTATTCCATCAAGGTATACATTAAACTGATTAACATTTGATCTATATGTAATTGCAATGAAGTGAAATATTCCATCATCGCCAGAAGGGATATCTCTTAATGCTTCAATGGATACCCATTTATTTAATGAGCTGTTAGCCAATAATAATGAGAAAAAGTATTGGCTGCTTTTATATAGATTAAAACCTATTTGAGCAAACTCAGACCAGTCAGAAGTACAATTGACTCTCACTCCTATTGAATTCTCCGATGCTAAATTAATCTTAGAATACCAGCAAGCTATAGTAAAATCCTTACCATACATATTTGCATTTGGAACGTTAACCGTTGCTATTCCTGAAGAAAGGGCATTATCAAATTTTCCGGTACT
>NZ_LT960510.1:0-1006 GCF_900232875.1 Parabacteroides provencensis
ATAAATATTATAAAGCCATGACGTGCCATTAATAGAAATAATTACTCGACGTCGTAATACATCCGTATCAAACCCAACTCCACAATATGTACCACTTGATTGATTAAGTCTAAAAAAACCATAGGACATACCATTAAATTTCACCCAGCAATCAACCGTAAAATCGCCTGCTTTAAAGTCAAATAAAGCAGATGAAGGTATTTGCAACGGTGTGCCAGTAAATTTGAATGCTTTGTCAAAATATCCGTCAACGATACTTACATTAGTATTGTTGATGATTTGATGATAACCTGTAGTATCTACAAAACTATCACCATGTAACAACAACAAAGTATTTTCATCCGGCTTGCCACTTTCTCCTGTCATTATAATCCTCTTTGGCATAACCACCTCCTTACCTTATATCCGGGATAATTACCGTTGTTAAACTATCATTATTACGCTGTACTACTATACCGTCCTTGATTTTAGAGGCAGGCATGTAATGCGGTACTGATAACTGCATATAGCTTACTACTGTCAGCATGGTTACTGCACATAACAGTAGCAAGTCATTTGATCTTGTATTAACTGTTGTTTGCATTGTCTTGTGTATTTAAATCCAAGTTAAGTTCAAACGTCAAAAAATAAGGATAGTTCGCCTTTGGGTCGATTTGAGCTATCTCTTCGACGGTTGTAGCGGCATAAGCTGCAGCCTCGTTACTTGCCTTGAGGTCGTATGTACGCTTTGCGTATATCTCAAGCAATGGCAACTTATCCAATGCCCATACAATAGGTACATCAATAGACTGCGGAGGCGTGCCGGTTGTCCACAACTTAGTAGTTGTTTGACCGTCTGCCTGCAATGCCGGGAGAGTGATAGAGTACAAAGAGTTGCGTAAATCCTTATCAATCCACAACTCTTGGTTCGCTACTTCCACACCACCGGATAGGACAGATATAAAAAACTTGTTGCTAAACTCGTCCTGTGCTTTTATCTCCTGCAATTTTGCTTGTCTGGCCGTCT
>NZ_LT960511.1:0-921 GCF_900232875.1 Parabacteroides provencensis
TTGATGTACTTCTTTCCTCCAAATTCTTTGATTGTACCAATTTCAGCTCCTTTCTTGGCCTTTTCAAAATATTCTGGACCAAACTGTTGCTCAAACGACTTTTTTAGCATATCTTTATATTCAGAAAAGGAAGGATTAATAAATCTCTTCAATTTCTGTTGAAAGTCATTGTTGTTTTCTCCAACTTCTGCGGAATTGGACTGCAGTTTGGATGAAAATTTCAATGACTTTTCTTTATCTCTCCATATAAGCAATCCATTCATAACCCAATCTTTAATTGCATTAAGACTTTCTTTAGGATAAATACTCCTAATTGAAATAACAATAGCATCTTTCTCTTTAAAATCTATTTGTAATGCAACCAAAATATTTATACCATTACTTGTTAAATCAGTAATAACAACTTTTGATGTTGATTGTGTTTTGCTATTTAATACAAATATAGGATTATTTAGAGCAAGAGGTAAATTTTTTATGTCTTTCAAATTAAAAGGATGTTTATTCTTATATTTATCGCTCGATTTTAAAGATAAAGATGTAGCCATCATATGAATTTCTCTCTTCGGAAATCCAGCACTTAATAATTTATCTTCTGGATAACCAATATTGTACTTATACCCTTTTGGAAGTTCTCCTTTTATTTGTTTCTCAAGATCTTCATTAAACCTTTCATTTATTTGATATAATTTGTTCTTTCTAAGATATTCCCATCCTTCAGCAGTCTTCTTCCAATCAGAATCTCCAAATCTTCTAATTTCACCAATCTCTGCTTTTCTCCCTTTTTCAAAAAATCCTCCTTCAGCTTTCGTCAAGTCTTGTTCTAGAGACTTTCTGAGCAAATCTTTTTCAAAATATTCTACAGATTTTTGAATATCTGTAGAATTTATGATGTTTTCCTTTGTTTTGAAAGGTATTGTTTTT
>NZ_LT960512.1:0-854 GCF_900232875.1 Parabacteroides provencensis
CTCCGTAGGCCTACAGAGGCTCTACAGAACGGATTTCTCAATTTTCAACCTAATATTAACTCTCTAAATTCAAAGTTATGGAACAAACAAAAGCGATCAAAACCCGCTACCTCGCGGCCGGTTTCCTAATAATGCTGGCAATGCTGCCTGCATTGACCGCCTGCAACGACGACGACGGACTAGAAAAAGACCCCACCAAAGGACACACCCTGACACTTACGCTCAAAACCGGCGTAGAAACCATACCGGAAACGAGAGCGCTGATCCGCGAAGCAGCCCCGGGAAGCGAAGCCGCGCAAGCAGGCTTCAACTACGAACTGGTATCGAGTGATACAGACAGTTGTTCTGCGGATATGCCTTCCACCAAAGCGCCAACAACGCTGAAAAACGTCTACGCCCTCCTTTTTAAGAGCGACGGAACGTTCAACGGCAGAGCCAACATCGGAACCATGACGGCAAACACAAACAAAATAGTAACCTTTACAAACGTAGCTGATCCGGCAGCAACAAGTTGCCGACTGGTGATTGTAGCAAACGACAATGCGGCAACAAACAGCTACGCCAGCACGGGAGGCACAGGAAGCTTTGCGAACTTCACAGGAAACTATGCAAACTTTCAAACACTGGTGATGACGAACAATATAGCCGCAGACGCGGACGTACCCTACGCGGGAACAGCAACGGTTAACTTGTCATCGGGTACTTTTGGTGGCACAGCCTCCGTACAGCTCTTAAAAAGGAGGGCGTAGACGTTTTTCAGCGTTGTTGGCGCTTTGGTGGAAGGCATATCCGCAGAACAACTGTCTGTATCACTCGATACCAGTTCGTAGTTGAAGCCTGCTTGCGCGGCTTCG
>NZ_LT960513.1:0-823 GCF_900232875.1 Parabacteroides provencensis
CGATGTAAGCAACTTATGTAATATATCAGAGGACGACAATACTATAGTTATATCTGTTGAATGACTGCTACTAATTGGTTTTTAATTTAATGACATTTTAATGACATTTTCTTAATAGGCTTGTTTAAGACATTTTAATCCATTAGTTTTGGAAAAATAAATAATTTAACCTTAGATGTCTCATATATGCCTATAAACTGCTCTTCAATATTATATATAGGAACACAGGAAGGACTGGATACTTATTCAAGAGAAATATCCGGCTATCTGGTTAAGTTGTTATCTGCCCATTATCAACTTCATCTGTTGGGAGACCTGTTTTCTGAACAAAGCTATGAACAGGGACAATCTTATGATCTAATTATCATTCAAAATTCGCTTAGCCTTATACGCTATAGAAAACAGCTTAAGCGGTTGGGTAAATCTCCTGTATTGTTTATTGCTACAACGAACCGTTTAGATAGCTACATTGCCCCGTTTAAGAATTTGTATGGAGTATTGAGTATGAGTGATGCAGCCTTGCCGGCTTTTGGTATACCGGAAGAAATGATGCTTCATTTTAATTATCCGGTGAAGAAAATGGCTAATTACTACTTTTACGAATAACAACCGGAGTATTGCCGGATTGTTTATTGTCCAACCGGAAATACAATCAAGGAAAGTGACCTTAAATTATTGACTTTTCTGCATAAAACAAATGCCCTGCTAACTATCGTTTCGGATGAATATCGATGTTTAAAGAACGCATTGCCTTCTTTTGTCATTGTCGCACCTAGCTCTTACAAGCTTTCCATCTATAGGAGAGCGCATTTGGTGGTAGCCT
>NZ_LT960514.1:0-812 GCF_900232875.1 Parabacteroides provencensis
TCAACTGGGATCCAACTGTAATCAATGGCTTTTTATCTCGCAATATTGGCGCGTTAAGTGATGCTCAAAATAATAGCGGACTAGAGGGAGGTTTATTGTTCCAGTGGGGGCGTAAAGACCCTATATTATATTCAAATGGTAATACCATGTCCCCTAATGGAGCAATTGATATAGGTATAAAAAATCCCGATAAGTATATAACGACTTATCAGGGTGGATCATGGTATAACGCATCGTCTGAACAACTATGGGATAGTGTCAAAACGATTTATGACCCTTCACCGGAAGGATTTAGGGTCAGTAGATATAATGAATTTAATGCAATAATAGAAAAAATATCAAATAATAATTTAGGAGGTATATATGGTGATTTATGGTTTCCTAAAATTGGAACTAAAATATATTCGGATGGATCAATAAGATTAGGAGATAACCGCTATTGGACATCAAAAATAAGCCCCTCTTATCCTAATTCGGATAGCTCTTATATGGCGATAACATCAATGCAAGATGGCGGAGGTAGGGCTACAGGATGCCCTTTAAAAGTACACGTAGCATAGCTCAACTCTGCCCAAGATATTAAATAACTCAACTCTGATAAAAAATTATTTGGAGCTATTTAGCTCACATCTGGAATACAGGTGCTATAGTAACAGGCGACAGAAGTTTATCGACCCAGGCCAGGAGTTTTGCTGCATTGAATTAAACTTAAAACGATTTAAACGATGATTATATACGATAAAAACAACGTTAAGATACTGGATATTCCGGTAGATGATTCCAGTTACCGGTATAGAGCGATCCGGCAGGGT